>NZ_CP109078.1:0-1200000 GCF_035917455.1 Micromonospora sp. NBC_01796
CGGCGTCCTACTCTCCCACACCCTCCCGAGTGCAGTACCATCGGCGCTGGAGGGCTTAGCTTCCGGGTTCGGAATGTAACCGGGCGTTTCCCCACCGCTATAACCGCCGTAACACTATCGACTTAACAAACAACCCAAAGGGTCTTGTTCGTTTGTCGGGAATCACACAGTGGACGCGTAGCACCTTAGTAATCAAGTCCTCGGCCTATTAGTACCGGTCAACTCAACCCGTTACCGAGCTTACATCTCCGGCCTATCAACCCAGTAGTCTAGCTGGGGGCCTTACCCCACAAAGTGGGTGGGATACCTCATCTTGAAGCAGGCTTCCCGCTTAGATGCTTTCAGCGGTTATCCCTTCCGAACGTAGCCAACCAGCCGTGCCCCTGGCGGGACAACTGGCACACCAGAGGTTCGTCCGTCCCGGTCCTCTCGTACTAGGGACAGCCCTTCTCAAGTATCCTACGCGCACGGCGGATAGGGACCGAACTGTCTCACGACGTTCTAAACCCAGCTCGCGTACCGCTTTAATGGGCGAACAGCCCAACCCTTGGGACCTGCTACAGCCCCAGGATGCGACGAGCCGACATCGAGGTGCCAAACCATCCCGTCGATATGGACTCTTGGGGAAGATCAGCCTGTTATCCCCGGGGTACCTTTTATCCGTTGAGCGACACCGCTTCCACTCGCAAGTGCCGGATCACTAGTCCCGACTTTCGTCCCTGCTCGACCTGTCAGTCTCACAGTCAAGCTCCCTTGTGTACTTGCACTCAACACCTGATTGCCAACCAGGCTGAGGGAACCTTTGGGCGCCTCCGTTACATTTTAGGAGGCAACCGCCCCAGTTAAACTACCCACCAGACACTGTCCCTGAACCGGATCACGGTCCGAAGTTAGATACCCAAATCAACCAGAGTGGTATTTCAAGATTGCCTCCACCCATACTGGCGTATGGACTTCACCGGCTCCCACCTATCCTACACAAGCTAATTCGGATACCAATGTCAAGCTATAGTAAAGGTCCCGGGGTCTTTCCGTCCTGCCGCGCGTAACGAGCATCTTTACTCGTAATGCAATTTCGCCGGGCCTGTGGTTGAGACAGTGGGGAAGTCGTTACGCCATTCGTGCAGGTCGGAACTTACCCGACAAGGAATTTCGCTACCTTAGGATGGTTATAGTTACCACCGCCGTTTACTGGCGCTTAAGTTCTCAGCTTCGCCCCGAAAGACTAACCGGTCCCCTTAACGTTCCAGCACCGGGCAGGCGTCAGTCCATATACATCGAATTACTTCTTCGCATGGACCTGTGTTTTTAGTAAACAGTCGCTTCCCCCTGCTCTCTGCGGCCATACAACGCTCCACCCGCAAGGGGCTTCACGTCTCCGGCCCCCCTTCTCCCTAAGTTACGGGGGCAATTTGCCGAGTTCCTTAACCACAGTTCGCCCGATCGCCTCGGTATTCTCTACCTGACCACCTGTGTCGGTTTGGGGTACGGGCCGCTAAGAACTCGCTAGAGGCTTTTCTCGGCAGCATAGGATCACTGACTTCACCTGAATCGGCTCGGCATCACGTCTCAGCCTTAATGCGTCGCGGATTTGCCTACGACACGGCCTACACGCTTACCCCGGCACAACCACCGGCCGGGCTCAGCTACCTTCCTGCGTCACCCCATCGCTTGACTACTACCCACCAGGTTCCTCAAATCACCAAAACCAACCCGAAAGCCGGCCTCAGATCAAGGAGTTAGCACAATGAGGTTCACCACGGACGCTCTTTCGCGGGTACGGGAATATCAACCCGTTGTCCATCGACTACGCCTCTCGGCCTCGCCTTAGGTCCCGACTCACCCAGGGCGGATTAGCCTGGCCCTGGAACCCTTGGTCATCCGGCGGAAGGGTTTCTCACCCTTCTTTCGCTACTCATGCCTGCATTCTCACTCGTGCCGCGTCCACAACTGGATCACTCCGCTGCTTCACCCGCGGCACGACGCTCCCCTACCCATCCACACACCTGCACGCGCTCTCGAAAGAACACGCGAAGTAAAATATGAATGCCACAGCTTCGGCGGTGTACTTGAGCCCCGCTACATTGTCGGCGCGGAACCACTTGACCAGTGAGCTATTACGCACTCTTTAAAGGGTGGCTGCTTCTAAGCCAACCTCCTGGTTGTCTATGCGACCCCACATCCTTTTCCACTTAGCACACGCTTAGGGGCCTTAGCTGGTGATCTGGGCTGTTTCCCTCTCGACTACGAAGCTTATCCCCCGCAGTCTCACTGCCGCGCTCTCACTTACCGGCATTCGGAGTTTGGCTGATTTCGGTAAGCTTGTGGGCCCCCTAGACCATCCAGTGCTCTACCTCCGGCAAGAAACACGCGACGCTGCACCTAAATGCATTTCGGGGAGAACCAGCTATCACGGAGTTTGATTGGCCTTTCACCCCTAACCACAGGTCATCCCCCAACTTTTCAACGTTGGTGGGTTCGGCCCTCCACGCGGTCTTACCCACGCTTCAGCCTGCCCATGGCTAGATCACTCCGCTTCGGGTCTAGGACACGCGACTGAACGCCCTATTCAGACTCGCTTTCGCTACGGCTACCCCACACGGGTTAACCTCGCCACATGCCACTAACTCGCAGGCTCATTCTTCAAAAGGCACGCCGTCACCCCTAAAGGCTCCGACGGATTGTAGGCGAACGGTTTCAGGTACTATTTCACTCCCCTCCCGGGGTACTTTTCACCATTCCCTCACGGTACTAGTCCGCTATCGGTCACCAGGAAGTATTTAGGCTTACCAGGTGGTCCTGGCAGATTCACGGCAGATTACAGGGGTCCGCCGCTACTCGGGAACATCCACAGAAGACCAGCCACTTTCACCTACCGGACTCTCACCGTCTACGGTTGGCTTTCCCACACCATTCGGCTAGCAACTGGTTTTATCACTTCTCGACCCAATGTCAGTTGAATCAGCAGAGTCCCACAACCCCAACCACGCAACCCCTGACAGGTATCACACGCAGCCGGTTTAGCCCAAATCCGCTTTCGCTCGCCACTACTCACGGAATCACTATTGTTTTCTCTTCCTACGGGTACTGAGATGTTTCACTTCCCCGCGTTCCCTCCATACACCCTATGTGTTCAGGTGCAGGTGACAGCACATGACTGCTGCCGGGTTCCCCCATTCGGACACCCTGGGATCACAGCTAGGTTGACAGCTCCCCCAGGCCTATCGCGGCCTCCCACGTCCTTCATCGGCTCCTGGTGCCAAGGCATCCACCGTTCGCCCTTGACAACTTGACCACAAAGATGCTCGCGTCCACTGTGCAATTCTCAACAAACGACCAACCCACAACCCACAACCACCACACCAAACCCCACCACCAGAAAACCTGGCTCCGGGAATCCGTTTGCGATGACAGGCCATGCCTGGCAACCCGAAACAACAAACACACCGTGTTTGTTCCTTCAGGACCCAACAGGATGCTTATCATTCACCACCAGCCGCACCACCAACCACATTCCCACCACAACCCCTCTCAGGGTCACAGCTGTACTAGCGATCGGACGGCCGTTGCCGACAGTGAACTCACCAGTGTCTCCGCCATCTGAGCACCCCACCACCACGTACGGGTGGCGCGGGCTCCTAACCCACTTTCGCGGGCAGGTGCTCCTTAGAAAGGAGGTGATCCAGCCGCACCTTCCGGTACGGCTACCTTGTTACGACTTCGTCCCAATCGCCAGCCCCACCTTCGACGGCTCCCTCCACAAGGGTTGGGCCACCGGCTTCGGGTGTTGCCGACTTTCGTGACGTGACGGGCGGTGTGTACAAGGCCCGGGAACGTATTCACCGCAGCGTTGCTGATCTGCGATTACTAGCGACTCCGACTTCACGGGGTCGAGTTGCAGACCCCGATCCGAACTGAGACCGGCTTTTTGGGATTCGCTCCACCTCACGGTATCGCAGCCCATTGTACCGGCCATTGTAGCATGCGTGAAGCCCTGGACATAAGGGGCATGATGACTTGACGTCATCCCCACCTTCCTCCGAGTTGACCCCGGCAGTCTTCGATGAGTCCCCGCCATAACGCGCTGGCAACATCGAACGAGGGTTGCGCTCGTTGCGGGACTTAACCCAACATCTCACGACACGAGCTGACGACAGCCATGCACCACCTGTGAACGGCCCCGAAGGACCCGACATCTCTGCCGGATTTCCGCCCATGTCAAACCCAGGTAAGGTTCTTCGCGTTGCATCGAATTAATCCGCATGCTCCGCCGCTTGTGCGGGCCCCCGTCAATTCCTTTGAGTTTTAGCCTTGCGGCCGTACTCCCCAGGCGGGGCGCTTAATGCGTTAGCTGCGGCACAGAGAACCGGAGAGGCCCCCCACACCTAGCGCCCAACGTTTACAGCGTGGACTACCAGGGTATCTAATCCTGTTCGCTCCCCACGCTTTCGCTCCTCAGCGTCAGTATCGGCCCAGAGACCCGCCTTCGCCACCGGTGTTCCTCCTGATATCTGCGCATTTCACCGCTACACCAGGAATTCCAGTCTCCCCTACCGAACTCTAGCCTGCCCGTATCGGCTGCAAGCCCGCGGTTGAGCCGCGGGTTTTCACAGTCGACGCGACAAGCCGCCTACGAGCTCTTTACGCCCAATAAATCCGGACAACGCTCGCACCCTACGTCTTACCGCGGCTGCTGGCACGTAGTTGGCCGGTGCTTCTTCTGCAGGTACCGTCACTCTCGCTTCGTCCCTGCTGAAAGAGGTTTACAACCCGAAGGCCGTCATCCCTCACGCGGCGTCGCTGCATCAGGCTTCCGCCCATTGTGCAATATTCCCCACTGCTGCCTCCCGTAGGAGTCTGGGCCGTGTCTCAGTCCCAGTGTGGCCGGTCGCCCTCTCAGGCCGGCTACCCGTCGTCGCCTTGGTAGGCCATTACCCCACCAACAAGCTGATAGGCCGCGAGTCCATCCCAGGCCGAAAAACTTTCCACCCCCCACCATGCGGCAGGAAGTCATATCCGGTATTAGCCCCCGTTTCCGAGGGTTATCCCAAAGCCTAGGGCAGGTTACTCACGTGTTACTCACCCGTTCGCCGCTCGAGTACCCCGAAGGGCCTTTCCGCTCGACTTGCATGTGTTAAGCACGCCGCCAGCGTTCGTCCTGAGCCAGGATCAAACTCTCCAACAAAAAACTGTATGGAAAAAATGTCCCGGCAACAAAAAAGTTGCCAAAGGAATCCAACCAAACCAACCCACAATCCCCGAAGAAACCATGAGCAAGCCGGCCGGGGTAAAATCATAATTGGCACTGGCTTATCAAGCACCCTGTTGAGTTCTCAAAGAACAAACACACACCGAACCGCCAACCCCAATCAAAGGGGCCCACAACCCGGGGCTTTTCACTCCCACTTCAACACCCGGCGTTCCCGCCCGGCGCTTTTACTACGCTACCCGGTCGTTTCCGCCGAGTCAAACCGGAATTTCCCGGTTTGTCTAACTCGTTCCCACAGAAAGTCACGGCGGGTGACCCGCCGTAGAAGTTCTAGAAGGATTTGCAGGCCGTCCTGTCTGCGGTCTCACCCGCATGTCGTCCGGTTCCCTGCCGACCTGCAACCATACCCGGTCGGTCTCGCGACGCCAAATCGACCCGACCTGCAGATCGTCCGTGCCGCCCCGCCCGCCAGCCTCGTACCCGGCGGTTGCCCGCCCGAGAGCCTGGAGGTTGTCCCGCAGTTCCGGCCTTCCGGTGTTGTTCACACCGTTTCTGTCCGTTCCCCTGCGGGCAGACAGAAAGTTACGCGCCCGGCGGATTGATCGTCAAATCCGCCGGGCGCGTTCCCCGTCACATCAGCAGACGCGACTAAACGGCCAGCTCGATGCCGGCGAAGGTGCGCTTGCCCCGGCGCAGTACGAGGTACCGCCCGTGCAGCAGGGACTGCGGCCCCACCTCGGCGTCCACATCCGACACCCGCTCGTTGTTGACGTACGCACCGCCCTCGCTGATCGCCCGTCGGGCCTCGTTCAGGCTGCTCACCAGACCGGCCTCCTTGAGTAGGACGGCAACGGACGGCAGCTCGGCGAGGCGTACGAGTCCGGCTTCGGTGAGAGCGGCCCGCAACGTCTGCGGGGCGAGTTCGTCCAGCGAGCCCCGACCGAACAGGGCCTGGCTCGCCGCGACCGCCTGCCGGGTCTCCTCCTCCCCGTGCACCAGGGTGGTCAGCTCCTCGGCCAGCGCCCGCTGGGCAAGCCGGGCCTGGGGCCGTTCCACCGTCGCCCGCTCCAACTCCTCGATCTCGGCGTGCGAGCGGAAGCTGAAGTAGCGCAGGTAGCGGCCGACGTCCTGGTCGGCCGCGTTGATCCAGAACTGGTAGAAGGCGTACGGGCTGGTCATGGTCGGGTCGAGCCAGACGGCGCCGCCCTCGCTCTTGCCGAACTTGGTGCCGTCTGCCTTGGTGACCAGTGGGGTCACGAAGGCGTGCACCGGCCCCGCCCCGCGTCGACGGATGTAGTCGACCCCGGCGGTGATGTTGCCCCACTGGTCCGAGCCGCCGAACTGGAGCTGGCAGCCGTACCGGGTGTGCAGTTCGTAGTAGTCGTGCGACTGGAGGAGCTGGTAGCTGAACTCGGTGTAGCTGATCCCGCTCTCCAGCCGGGCCCGTACCACCTCGCGGGCCAGCATCTTGTTGACCGGGAAGTGCTTGCCGACGTCCCGCAGGAACTCGACCACCGACATGACGCCGGTCCAGTCGAGGTTGTTGACGAGTTGGGCGGCGTTGTCGCCGGTGTAGCTGACGAACGGGGAGAGCTGGTCCCGGATCCGCCCCACCCAGCTGGCCACCACCTCGGGCGGGTTCAGCGTGCGTTCCGCGCTTTCCTTGGGGTCACCGATCTGCCCGGTCGCGCCCCCCACCAGGAGCAATGGGCGGTTTCCGGCCAGTTGCAGGCGGCGCGCGGTGGTGATCTGCATCAGGTTGCCGACGTGCAGGCTCGGCGCGGTCGGATCGAAGCCGACATAGAACCTCACCGGTCCGTTGCCGAACTGCGCCCGCAGTTCGTCCAGGCCGGTGGAGTCCTGGATCAGGCCCCGCCACTGCAGGTCGTCCATCAGCGGTCCCGACCCGGTCGACCCGGTGGGCGAGGCGCTGCTCTCGGTCACGGTGCTGCTATCGGTCACGGTAGGGATTCTCCCCCATCGGGCCTGGTGGGCCCCACCCGGTTATCCCGACCGGTAGGGTGTCCGGCGGATGATCACCCCCGATGCCCGTGGGGCCGGTCGAGGAGGAGCAGTCGTGGACTTTTCTGAACTGACCGGTGGCTTCGCCGGCCTGCTCGGCCTGCGGCTGGACGAGGCGACGCCGGAGCGCGTGGTGATCACCTGGGACTGCCGGCCGGATCTGCACCAGCCGTACGGGATCCAGCACGGCGGCGTGTACAGCTCGGTGGTCGAGACCGCCGGCAGCATCGGCGGCGCGATCTGGTGGGGCGACCGGGGCCAGGTGGTCGGGGTGTCGAACCAGACGGACTTCCTGCGGGCGGTGCGCGAGGGCGAACTGACGGCGGTCGCGACCCCGGTGCACCAGGGGCGCAGTCAGCAGTTGTGGCAGGTCAACATCACCGACGCCGGGGACCGGCTGGTCGCGCGCGGCCAGGTCCGGTTGCAGAATCTGACCCCCGCACCACCGGCCGCCGGGTAACCGTCCGCTCCCCCACATCACGACCCCGATCCCCGGGTACGCGTACGGCCGCGCCGTGGCGCGCGTACCCGGGGATCGGTGCGGTGTGTCCGTACCCGGGTCGGAGGAACGTGCCTCGGCCCGGCGGGTGCCGACGGACGTCGGCGGGCCCGTCGCCGGTGCACGGCGAGCGACGGGGAACAGCCCGATCATCCGATCGACCGCTATTGACCTGAGGAACATCGTCGCGCACAATCCCTATCAATTAAGTAGGGAACACCTTCGCCCGTGTCCTGTTCCTAGTGCCGGACCCCCACGCACCGCCACCGGCAACCGACCGCAGGGAAAGGAACCACCGTGCGCAAACTCCTCCTCCTCGCCCTGGTGGGCCTCGGGGCCCAACTCGTGGACGGCAGCCTGGGCATGGCCTACGGCGTCACCTCCACCACCCTGCTCCTGGCGATCGGCACCAACCCGGCCGCCGCCTCCGCCACCGTCCACCTGGCCGAGATCGGCACCACGCTCGCGTCGGGCGCCTCGCACTGGAAGTTCGGCAACGTCGACTGGAAGGTCGTCGCGAAGATCGGTATCCCCGGCGCGATCGGGGCGTTCGCCGGGGCGACCTTCCTGTCCGGTCTGTCCACCGAGGTCGCCGCGCCGGTGATGGCACTCATCCTGCTCGCGCTCGGTATCTACATCCTGGTTCGCTTCACCGCCTTCGGCATCCCCCGCGACCGGCTCGGCCAGCCGCTGCGCAAGCGGTTCCTCGGGCCACTGGGTGTGGTCGCCGGATTCGTCGACGCCACCGGTGGCGGTGGCTGGGGTCCGGTCGGCACTCCCGCCATCCTGGCCAGCGGCCGGATGGAACCGCGCAAGGTGATCGGGTCGATCGACACCAGCGAGTTCCTGGTCGCGATCGCGGCGAGCCTCGGTTTCCTGGTCGGGATCGGCAGCGAGAACATCGACTTCGGATGGGTGGCCGCGCTGCTGATCGGTGGCGTGATCGCCGCACCGATCGCGGCCTGGCTGGTCCGGCACATCCCGCCGCGGATCCTCGGCTCCGCGGTCGGTGGCGTCATCATCCTGACCAACGCCCGCTCGCTGCTGCGCAGCGACTGGATCGACGCCTCGGACGCCACGCGTTACACCTTCTACGCGGTCATCTACCTGGTCTGGGCGCTGGCGTTGGCGTACTCGATCAAGCAGTACCGGGCCAACCGGGACGCGGAGCAACTGGAGTCGGAGGCCACCGAGCAGCGGCCGTCGGCGACGACCCCGGCCTGATCCGAGGTCCGGCCGCCGCTGGACCGGAGCTCACACCGCCGCGAGGACCTGTTCCTCGCGGCGGCGTTCTGTCTGCCCGTCGCATGCTCGGGTGCTAATGACTCCATTAGACGATGAAAATGAAAACCACTAGCGTCTCCGTCGTTGAGATAACGGAGGAGGCATTGTTGAGAGCGTCAGCATCCTGGGCGATCCGGGCGGTGATCGCGGTCACGACGGTATCCGTCGTCGCCGCCTGCGGTTCCGGAAACGACGACGGTACGTCCGCGTCCCCGGCCGACGGGCAGAAGTTGTCGGTCGTGGCGACCACGCCGGAGGTGGCCGACTTCGTGCGCAATGTCGGCGGTGACGGGGTGCAGGTCACCCAGCTCATCAAACCGAACGTCGACCCGCACGAGTACGAGCCCACCCCCGCCGACATCCAGGCCATCGGCACCGCTTCGGTCGTGGTCAAGAACGGTGTCGGAATGGAGAAGTGGCTGGACCAGACAATCGACGCGGCCGGGTTCGACGGCACCGTCGTGGACACCAGCCAGGGGGTCACCCTGCGCAAGGGCGATCCCGACGACGAGGAGATGGCCGAGGGCGACCCGCACATCTGGCACAACCCGCTGAACGCCAAAATCATGGCGGAGAACATCGAGAAGGCGTTTGTCGCCGCCGATTCCGGCCGGGCGGACACGTACCGGAAGAACTACCGGGACTACGCGGCGAAGCTCGACGCACTCGACGCCGAGAACACGAAGAAGTTCGACGCACTCCCGGCCGACCAACGCAAGCTGGTGACCAACCACGACGCGTTCGGGTATTACATCGACCGATACCGGCTGGAATTCGTCGGCTCGGTGATCCCGAGCATGGACACCAGCGCGGAACTCTCCGCATCCCAACTCACCGACCTGGTCGCCAAGATCAAGGCCACCGGCACCAAGGCGATCTTCAGCGAGAGTTCGCTGCCGCCGAAGAGCGCCGAGGCGATCGCCCAACAGGCCGGCGTCAAGGTGGTCGGCGGTGAGGACGCGCTGTACGGGGACAGCCTCGGCACCGAGGGCACGCCGCAGGGCACCTACATCGGCGCGGAGGAGCACAACACCGACACGATCGTGAAGGCCCTTGGTGGCTGAGTCGCCGCACGGCGTACCGGCGGCCGACGTTGCCCTGCGGTTCTCCCAGGCCAGCGTCGGCTACGCCGGCCGTACCGTGCTCACCGGTGTGCACCTGGCGGTATCGCCGGGCGAGGCACTGGCCCTGGTCGGCCCGAACGGCGCCGGGAAATCCACCCTGATCAAGGCGGTCCTCGGCCTCGCCCAGGTGCTCCACGGTTCACTGACCATCCTCGGCGAGCCATCCGCGCGCTCACGCGGTCGGGCCGCGTACGTGCCCCAGATCGACAGCCTGGACGCCGACTTCCCGGTCTCCGCCGGCCAGGTCGTCCTGATGGGCCGCTACCGGCACACCGGTTGGCTGCGGCCACCCGGTCGGGCCGACCGACGGATCGCCGCCGAGGCACTGGACCGGGTCGGGCTGGCCGACCGGGCCCGTACCCGGTTCGGGCTGCTCTCCGGCGGGCAGCGGCAACGGGTGCTGCTCGCCCGGGCGATAGCGGCGCAGCCCCGCCTGCTGCTGCTGGACGAACCGTTCAACGGCCTCGACGCGCCGAGCCAGGAGGAGATCCTGCGGGTGATGGCGCAGCTCCGGGCAGCCGGGACCGCGCTGGTGGTCAGCACCCACGACCTGGGCATCGCCCGGGACGCCTGCGACACGGTGTGCCTGCTCAACGGGCGCCAGTACGGCTTCGGACCGGTCGGCGAGACCCTCTCCCCGGCGTTGCTGCGCCGGACGTACGGCAACCACGCGGTCGAGCTGGACGGCGGCGCGACGATGCTGGTCGAGCCGTGATGCCGGGCCTGCTGGTCGACCCGTTCGCCGCGCCGTTCATGGCCCGCGCACTGACGGAACTCGCCCTGCTGGCACTGATGTGCGGGCCGGTGAGCGTGTTCATCTTCGTCCGCCGGCTCTCCTTCGTCGCGGACGCGCTCACCCACACCGTCTTCCCCGGCGTGGTGATCGGTTACCTGGCCGGCGGGGTGGAGGGCATCTTCGGCGGGGCGCTCGTCGCCGGCCTGGTCACCGCGATCGCGCTGAGCCTGCTGACCCGCCACGGTCGGCTCACCGAGGACGCGGCGATCGCGGTCATGCTCACCGCGATGTTCTCCGTCGGGGTCATCCTGGTCTCCCGGCGCTCGTCGTACACCGCCGACCTGACCTCGTTCCTGTTCGGGCGGGTACTCACGGTCAGCCGTGAGCAGCTCGTACAGACCGGGGTGCTGGCGGTCGTGGTGCTGGTTCTGCTCGCGGTCAGCGCCCGAGTGCTGATCTTCCGCGCCTTCGACCCGGTCGGCGCCGCCGCGGCCGGCTACCGGATCGGTTGGCTCGACACCTGGTTGAACGTGATCGTCGCCCTGGTCGTGGTCGCCGCTGTCCGCGCCGTGGGCACCGTACTGGTGGTCGCCCTGTTGCTGGTGCCGGCCGCGACCGCGCGGCTGCTCACCGACCGGTTGCTCGCCATGGCGGTGGTCGGGGTCGGGGTCACCCTCGGGGCGGGTTACCTGGGACTGCTGGCGAGCTGGACCGCGTCGGTCGACCACGGCCTGCGACTCACCTCGGCCTCCGCGGTCGTGCTGGCGCTGGTCGCGGCGTACCTGCTGGCCCTGCCGGTCGGCGTGCTGCGGGCCCGCCGGGCCCGGCGACGGGCGACAACCCTCCCGGGTACGTCGGGCGCCGTGCCCGGGCCGACCGGGCTGGTGCACCGATGAGCTGGTGGGACGACGTCTTCCACCGGGCGATGGTGGCGGCGGTGCTGGTCGGCCTGCTGGCCGGTCTGATCGGGGTGCAGGTGGTGCTGCGCCGGCTCTCCTTCTTCACCATGGCGATGAGCCACGCGACGTTTCCCGGTGTGGTCGCGGCCAGCATCATCGGGCTGAACATCTACCTCGGCGGCGCGGTCGCCGGCCTGGTGGTCGCCATCGGGGTGGCCGCGTTGAGCCGGGCCAGGGGGCAGGACGCCGCCGCCGCGACGGGCGTGATCCTCGCCGGTGGTTTCGCGCTCGGGATCGGCCTGGTCGCCACCCAGAACGGGTTCAGCCGGGACCTGTCGTCGTTCCTGGTCGGTTCGATCCTCACCGTGTCCACCGGTGACCTGCTGATGATCGCGGCCGTGCTGGGGGTGGTCGCGCTGGTGCTGACCGTCGGTGCCCGGCAACTGCTGTTCGTCGGCTTCGACCGGGTCGGCGCCCGTGCGGCCGGCTACCGCCCCGGACTGGTCGACCTGGTGCTGCTGGTGCTGATCGAGCTGGTGATCGTGGCGGTGGTGCCGGTGGTCGGCACCATCCTGACCCTGGCCCTGGTGGTCGCACCGGCGGCGGCGGGCCGGGCCTGGTCCGACCGGATCGGCGTCATCACCGCGTTGGCGATGGTGTTCGGCGCGGTCAGCGGGGTCGTCGGGCTGCTGGTCTCGAGCGCGTACGACGTGGCGGCGGGCGCGGCCATCACGCTGGTGGCCACCGCGATCCTGGTCCTCTCCCTGATCGGCGGGCACTGGCTGCGACCGGTGCCGCGCGTACGCGGAAGCGGCCTCGACACGGTCGGTCCGGCGGTCGCGGGTTCCGGGGGAAAGTGACGAAACCCGCGACCGCCGGAGCGTCAGTCCTGCGCCTTGCCGGTGGTCAACCGGGCCAGCAGCAGCGCGACCAGGATGATCAGGCCGTAGATGGCCTGGATCCACTGTGCGGAGACCCCGGCCAGGGTCAGGATGTTGTTGATCAGACCGAGCACGATCACACCGCAGAGCGCGCCGAACAGGGTGCCCTTGCCACCGTCCATGCTCACCCCGCCGATCACCGCCGCGGCGAACACGGTGAAGATCATGCCCTCGCCCTGGGCGGCGGCGACCGATCCGAGCCGACCGGTCATCAACAGCCCGGCCAGCGCGGCCAGCACACCGGCCACCATGAACACGATGAACACGACCCGGTCGGTACGGATACCGGCGGCCCGGGCCGCGTCGGCGTTGCCACCGATGGCGTAGATCGACCGGCCCGACCGGAAGAACCCGAGTACGACGATGCCGACCGCGAACAGCACCCCGCAGAGCCAGATCGAGGCGGGCAGCCCCAGCCACAGCGCGTTGCCCAGGTAGAGCACCGACGGCGGCAGCTCGAACAGGTTCTGACCACCGGTGATGCCGATCTGCAGACCCCGCAGCACGATCAGCATGCCCAGCGTCACGATGAACGCGGACAACCCGAGCCGCAGGATCAACATCCCGTTGAACGCGCCGACCAGCAACCCGATGAGCAGGCAGATCGGGATGGCGAAGGTGGTCGGCCAGTCCGTACCGAGGCCGTTGCTGGCGGCCGGGATCACCAGGGCGACGGCGAGCGCGGGCGCCAACCCGACGGTCGACTCCAGCGACAGGTCGAACTTCCCGCCGATCAGGATGATCGCCTCGGCCAGCACCAGCAGGGACAGCTCCGTCTGCTGCTGCAACACGTTGATGATGTTCGCGGTGCTCAGGAACACCGGGTCGACCAGCGCGCCGACCAGGATCAGCACCAGGATCGCGGGCACCAGCGCGAGGTCGCGCAGGCGGGCCAGGCGCAGCCCGCGTCCGGTGGCCACCGCGGGGGGCGCCACGGTGGCGGTGGTGGTACCGGTCATTGTTGTGCTCCTTCCGGGGCCGCCGGCTGTTCCGCGGCCACTCCCTCCACGGCGGCCACGACGTCGGCGTCCGCCCAACCGGGTGCCAGCTCCCGCGTCACCCGGCCGTGGAACATCACCAGGACCCGGTCACACGTACGCAGGTCGTCGAGTTCGTCCGAGACCATCAGCACCGCGGTGCCGGAGGCGGCCGCGTCGCGTACGGCACCGAGCAGTGATTCCTTGGACCGCACATCCACCCCTGCGGTCGGGTTGATCAGCACCAGCACCCGGGGATCGGTGGAGAGTGCCCGGGCCAGCACCACCTTCTGGGCGTTGCCGCCGGAGAGGCTGTTCACCGGTGCGTCCGGGCCGGGCGCCTTGATGTCGTACCGCTCGATCATGCGACCGGCGGCGGCGTCGCGGCGTTTCGGGATGATCACCCCGGCCGGCCCGAAGCTGCCGTTGATCGGCAGGGTGGCGTTCTCCGCGATGCTGAGCAACGGGATCAGCCCCTCGCGGTGCCGGTCCTGGGGGACCGTGCCGATCCCGGCAGCCAGCGCCGCCGGGACGCTGCCCGGCGGTACGACCCGGTCGCCGAGCACCACCGTGCCGGTGTCGGCCCGGCGCAGGCCGCTGATGGTCTCGGCCAGCGAAACCTTGCCGCTGCTGCCGGAGCCGGTCACACCGACCAGTTCGCCGGAACGCACCTCGAGGTCGATGTCCCGGTAGACGTCGCCCAGACGCAGCCCGTCGACCCGGAGGCTGACCGGCGTGTCCGCCGGCAGCGGTGGCCGGACGGTGCCGGACACCAGGCCGACCGCCTCCCCGGTCATCGCCTCGACCAGCGCCTCCCGGTCCAGCTCGGCGACCGGGCGGGTGAGCACCCACCGGGCGTCGCGCAGCACGGTCACCGTGTCGCAGACCTCGTACACCTCCTGGAGGTGGTGCGAGATGAACAGCAGGGTCACCCCGGCGGCGGACAGGCTGCGTAGCCGGTCGAAGAGTCGCTCGATGGCCACACCGTCGAGCTGCGCGGTCGGTTCGTCCAGGATGATGAACCGGGCACCGGTGGAGAGCGCGCGGGCGATCTCCACCAGTTGCCGCTGTTCGACGTTCAGGTCACCGGCGAGCCGACCCGGATCGACCGCCAGGCCGAACTCGTCCAGCAGCTCACCGGCCCGGCGACGCAACTGCCGCCAGGCGATCGGGCCACGTTCGGTCTGCCGGTTGAGGAAGAGGTTCTCCGCCACGCTGAGCGTCGGGATGATGGTCGACTTCTGGTACACGCAGGCGACCCGGCGCCGCCAAGCGTTCCGGTCGGCCAGCGGCGGCGCCGCCTCGCCACCGAACCGGACCTCGCCGCTGTCCGGCCGTTGCAGCCCGGTCAGGATCGAGACCAGGGTGGACTTGCCGGCGCCGTTGCGTCCGACCAGGGCATGCGTCTCGCCCGTGGTGATCGAGATACCGGCGTCGGCCAGCGCCGTGGTGGCGCCGAACCGCTTGCTGACGCCCACCGCCTCGACGGCCACGCCGGGTGCCGCGCCCGTGCCCGGGGCGGTGGCCCCGGGCACGGCGACACTGTTCGGGTTGTCGGGTGAAGACATCACTTCTTGACCTGGTTGCCCCACAACCCGGCGTCGTCGACGTTGGCCGCGGTGACCAGCGGCGCCGGGAGTTGGTCCTCGAGCTGGCCGTTGCCGACGTCGACGATGGTGCTGCCGTGGTCGGTCGGGCCGGGGGTGAAGGTCTTACCCTCGACCGCGGCCTTGGCGTAGAAGAGCGCGTACTTGGCGTACAGGTCGGCCGGCTGGGAGACGGTCGCGTCGATCTCACCCTTGCGGATCGCGTCGAACTCCTGCGGGATGCCGTCGTTGGAGACGATGAAGATGTGCTTGGGGTCGGTCGGCGGCACCAGCAGGTTCTTCGACCGGAGCAGTTGCAGGGTCGGGGCGAGGAACACGCCGCCGGCCTGCATGTAGACACCCTTGATGTCGGGGTGCTGGGCGAGCCGGGTCTGCAGGGCGGCGGACGCCTTGGCGCCCTCCCACTCGGTCGGCTCGGCGAAGATGGTGATGTTCGGGAACTTGGTCTTCATGCACTCGGCGAACGCCTCGGAGCGGTCCCGGCCGTTGACCGAGGAGAGCGAGCCCTGGAACTCGATCACCTTGCCGTTGCCGCCGAGCTTCTCGCCGAGGAACTCGCACGCCTTCTGCCCGTACGCCCGGTTGTCGGCGCGTACGACCATGAAGACCTTGCCCTTGTCGGGGCGGGTGTCGACCGAGACCACCGGGATCTTCTTCTGTTCGAGCTGGGCCAGGGTGGTGGCGATCGCACCGGTGTCCTGCGGTGCCATCACGATCGCCTTGGCACCCTGGCTGGTCAGGGCCTGGGCGTTGGCGACCAGCTTCGCGATGTCGTTCTGCGAGTTGGTCGGGCCCATCAGGTTGATGCCCTCTTCGGTCGCGTACTGCGGGATGTACTTCGCGTACGAGTTCCAGAAGTCCGAGTCCGCGCGGGGCAGGTCGACCGCGATCGGGGGCGGGTTGCCGTCCGTACCACCGGTGGTGGTGTCGGCGGAGTCGCCGCAGCCGGTGGCGGTCAGGGCAAAGGTGACGACCAGCGCCGCGGTGACCGCGGCGCGCCTGGTCAGTTCCATGGTGATCCTCACTGTCGGGACGGAAACGCTGGGTGGGGATGCGCTGGTCTTACCGTGTGACAGGTTGCTAACCGTGGTGACAGGTGTCGCTGGGGTACTTCTTCTTCGGGTGCGTGCGGAACTACTTCGGTGGTGCCGGTAACCGGAGCCCGTGCATGCCGCCGTCGACGGCGAGCACGGTTCCGGTGGTCGCGCCGGCCAGCGGACTGGCCAGGTAGGCGATGGCCGCGGCGACCTCGTCCGCACTGACCAGGCGGCCGGTGGGTTGACGGGCCTGCAGGGCGGCGAGTTCGGCGTCCGGGTCGGCGGCGGTGGCGAGCAGGCGGCGTACCCAGGGGGTGTCCACGGTGCCGGGGTTGACGCAGCAGACCCGGATCCCCTCGCGTACGTGGTCGGCCGCCATCGCCGCGGTCAACGCCTGCACCGCGCCCTTGGTCGCGCTGTAGAGCGCCCGGTTGGGCAGCCCGGCGTGCGCGGCGATCGAGCAGGTGTTGACGATGACCGCGTGGCGGGACTCGCGCAGCCGGGGCAGGGCGGCCCGGCTCACCCGGACCAGGCCCACCACGTTGACGTCGTACACCCGGTGCCACTCGTCGTCCGGGTTGCTCTCCACCGTGCCGACCGCGCCGATGCCGGCGTTGTTGACCAGGATGTCGATCCCGCCGAGCCGCTCGACCACCCGGTCGATCGCCGCCCGGACCGAGTTGTCGTCGCGGACGTCGGCGGGTACGCCGAACAGCGGCTCGGGCACGGCCGTGTGGTCGAGGTCGAGGCAGGCCACCCGCGCTCCCCGGGCGGCGAGGAACCGGGCGGTGGCCAGCCCGATCCCGGAGGCGCCGCCGGTGACCACGGCGACCAGACCGTCGAACTCAGTGCTGACCCGGGCGATGTCGCTCATGACGGGTCCACCTTCCAGACCGGGCCGTCGGGGTAGACGTGGTCGGCGAGGCTGCGGGGGTGCATGGTGGAGCTGAAGCCGGCGGTGGTGGGCGCCTGGTAGCGGCCGTTACGGATGCGTACCGGGTCGACGAAGTGTTCGTGCAGGTGGTCGACGTACTCGATGATCCGGTTCTCCATCGTTCCCGTCACCGCGACGTAGTCGAACATCGACAGATGTTGTACCAGCTCGCAGAGGCCCACGCCGCCCGCGTGCGGGCAGACCGGGACGCCGAACTTGGCGGCGAGCAACAGGATCGCGATGTTCTCGTTGACCCCGGCGACCCGGGCCGCGTCGAGCTGGACGAAGGCGACCGCGTCGAGCTGGAGCAACTGCTTGAACATCACCCGGTTCTGTACGTGTTCGCCGGTGGCGACCGGGATCGGCGCGATCCGCCGGGCGATCGCCGCGTGGCCGAGTACGTCGTCGGGGCTGGTCGGCTCCTCCACCCACCAGGGCGAGTACTCGGCGAGCGCCTGCACCCAGGTGACCGCCGCGTCCACGTCCCAGCGCTGGTTGGCGTCGATCGCGATCCGGATGTCCGGCCCGCAGGTCTCCCGGGCGATCCGCATCCGCCGGATGTCGTCGTCCAGGTCGGCGCCGACCTTGAGCTTGATCTGGGTGAACCCGGCGTCGATCGCCTCCCGGCAGAGCCGGCGCAGCTTGTCGTCGTCGTACCCGAGCCAGCCGGGCGAGGTGGTGTACGCGGGGTAGCCCTCGGCGAGCAGCCGGGCGACCCGTTCGTCGCGCCCCTGCGCACCGGCGCGCAGGATCGCCAGCGCCTCGTCCGGGGTCAGCGCGTCGGTCAGGTAGCGGAAGTCGACCAGCGCGACCAGGTCCTCGGGGGTCATCGAGGCGAGCAGTTGCCACAGCGGCATGCCGGCGCGCTTGGCCTTGAGGTCCCAGAGGGCGTTGACCACGGCGGAGATCGCCATGTGCATGACGCCCTTCTCCGGGCCGAGCCAGCGCAGTTGCGAGTCGTGCACCAGCTCGCGCCAGAGCCCGCCGAGGTCGTCCAGCACGTCCTTGACCGGCCGGCCGACCAGGTACGGGCGCAGCGCGGCGATCGCCGCCTCCTGCACCTCGTTGCCGCGACCGATGGTGAAGGCGAAGCCGTGTCCCTCGTGGTCGTCGGGTGCGTCGGTACGCAGCACCACGTACGCGGCCGAGTAGTCGGGGTCGGGGTTCATCGCGTCCGAGCCGTCCAGCTCGCGCGAGGTGGGGAAGCGGATGTCGTACGTGTCCAGGGCGACGAAGCGGCTGCTCACCACGCGACCCCCAGTCGCTGCCGCTGCCGACCGAGTCCGTCGATCTCCAACTCGACCACGTCGCCGGGGCGCAGGTACGGCTTCGGGTCGGGCATACCGAGCGCGACCCCGGCCGGGGTACCGGTGTTGACGATGTCGCCGGGGTAGAGCGTCATGAACTGGCTGACGTAGCGGATGATCTCCGGCACGTTGAAGATCATGTCCTTGGTGTTCCCGTTCTGTCGCAGCGTGCCGTTGACCCAGAGCCGCAGCCCGAGGTGCCCGGGATCGGGGATCTCGTCCTTGGTGACCAGCCAGGGGCCGAACGGATTGAACGTCTCGCAGGACTTGCCCTTGTCCCACTGGCCGCCGCGTTCGAGTTGGAACGCGCGCTCGGAGACGTCGTGCGAGATGGCATAACCCGCCACGCACTCCATCGCCTCCTCGGCGGAGGGGAGGTACCGCGCGGTCCTGCCGATGACCACGGCCAATTCGATCTCCCAGTCGGTCTTCTCGCCGCCGTGCGGCACCAGCACCTCGTCGCAGGCGCCGACGACGGTGTCCGGCGCCTTGAGGAAGAGGACCGGCTCGGTGGGTACGGCCGCGCCGGTCTCGCGCGCGTGGTCGTGGTAGTTCAGCCCGACACAGACGATCTTTCCGGGGCGGCGCAGGGGCGGGCCGAGCCGCAGCCCCCGTCCGCGCAGCGGCGGCTGCCGCAGTTCGAGCAGGCCGCGTACGCGGTTGATGCCGCCGTCGGCGAGGAAGTCACCGTCGAAGTCGGTGATCGAACCGGAGAGGTCGAGGAGCGTGCCGTCCTCGGCCAGCACGGCGGGGCGCTCGCCGCCGGGTGGACCGACCCGTAAGAGCTTCACGGCAGCGGTTCCTTTGTGTCGATGGTGTTTCCCCGCGTCATACATCGGATGTCTATCAGTCCATCGACAAGCGCACAAGGCCGAGGACGGGGCGTTTAGGCCCATCTACTGCGCTCCACACCGGATTGTGCGCTCGGGGTAATGCCCGTACGACCTATCTTGACCGAGCCATACATCCAATGTTAACTCCACGTGACGGGACGGGCCGGATCGACGGAACTCACCGCCGATGCCGCAAACCGCACACGGGGCGTCAATGCGCAGGTGGGAGCGTCGATGCGGGGCGGACCGGAGCGCTCCCCCGGCACCGCGTCGGATCCCACCCTCGCTCTGCGGTACGACCGGCCGGCCGCTGACCGGGAGACCGAATCGTTGCCGATCGGCAACGGAGCGCCGGGCGCCAATGTCTTCGACGGCGTGCGCACCGAGCGGTTGACGTACGACGAGAAGACCCCTGTGGACCGGCGGAACGGGTGGTGACGACGGCCCGCCGGTGATCCTCGACGGGCCACCGGCCACCTCCACCGACGTTGCCGGCCACCGCCACCGGGGTTGAGGCACCCCGACCAGCAACAGTTGAGCGATTGCTCAAACGAGGCTAGGGTGCCGTTTGAGCGACCGCTCAAACAGGGGGAGGAAAGCCGTCATGACCGAACGGAAGTCGTCACCGGGGCCCGACGAGCGGTGGCCGTCGGCGTGGGAAGCGGAACCGTCACCGAAGCCGCCCCGGACGGCGACCCGGGCCAGATGGATCCTGGCCGGGCTGATCACCTGTGTCGGAGCGGCCTTCTTCGTCTCCGCCGTCCGGAACGGACGGGCCGACAGCGCACTGCTCTTCGTCGCCCTGCCGGTGCTGCTCGCGGCCACGCTGTCGCTGGTGCCGGCCCGCTCCACCCACGGCCGGACCTTCGTGGTCACCACCATCGTCCTGCTGTTGAGCGCGGTGGTGCTGCACGAGGGCGCCATCTGCGTGGTCCTGGCCGCTCCCCTGGTGTACGCCGTCGTGCACGGCACCGCCGCACTGATCGAGTTCGTCAAATACTCCAACCGGACGTACGCGCTGCTGCCGTTGCCGCTGCTGCTGCTCGGCGGGGTCGAGGGCACCAGCGAACAGCTCCGGATCAACCCGGACCAGACCACGGTGGTGACCCGTACCGTCGCGCTGACGCCGGAGGAGGTGCGCGAGCGGCTGAGCCGGGGACCGGTGGCGGCACCGGCTCGGTCCGTACCGCTGCGACTGTTGGGCATGCCGCTGCCGCAGCGGGTCACCGGGGACGGACTCGAACCGGGCGACCGGTGGCTGTTCGCGTACCACGGCTCTGCGCACGGACCCGGCGGCCACCTCCTCGCCGAGGTCGACGAGTCGGGGCCGGACCGACTCGGCTTCACCTTCGTCGAGGACACCTCGATCACCGGACGCTGGATCACCTGGCAGGACGCGGAGCTGCGCTGGCGGGTGGTGGACGCGCAGCACACCGAGATCCGGCTGACCGTCGGCTACCGGCGGGGGCTGGACCCGTCCTGGTACTTCGGACCGCTGCAGGACGCGCTGATGCACTCCGGGGGCGGGCACCTGCTCGACATGCTGGCGCTGCGGTGAGCCTGACCGCCGTCCGTTACACCAGCCTGGTCGTACCTGTCGTCCTGATGCTGCTGGCCCGGCGGACCGACGGGGGTCGCCGGGCCACGGCCGGGGCGGCGCTCGCGTTCCTCACGGCCGTGGTCGGGCTGGCCGGGTTGCACGAGGTCAGCCTGCACACCGGCTGGTACGCCTTCGCGCCCGTCGACGGTGCCTACCGGGGATTCCCGGTCGACCTCTGGCTCGGCTGGGCGGTCCTGTGGGGACCACTGCCGGTACTGCTGCACCGGATCCTCCCGGTCCCGGTCGCGCTGGGCCTGCTGCTCTGGCTGGACGCGATCGCGATGCCCGCCCTGCACCCGCTGGTGGTGCTCGGACCTCACTGGCTGCTCGGCGAGGTCGTCGGGCTGTTCGCCGTGGCCCTGCCCGCACAACTGCTCGGCCGGTGGACCGCCCGGCAGCGCCGGCTCGGTGCCCGTACGGCGTTGCAGATGGCGGTGTTCACGGGGCTGACCCTCTGGCTGGTGCCGAACGTCGCCTTCGAACTCGGTGACGGATCCTGGGGTCGGCTGACCGGGATGCCACCGGTGGTGCTGCTCGTCCTCGGGCAGGTGGGCCTGTTGCTGGCGGTGCCGGCGCTGTCCGCCGTGGGTGAGTTCGTCCGGCGCGGTGGCGGTACACCGTTCCCCTGGGACCCGCCCCGGCGGCTGGTCAGCACCGGGCCGTACGCCTATCTCGGCAGCCCGATGCAGTGCGGCATGGTGCCGTTGATGCTGCTCGCCGCGCTGGTGACGGGCAGTCTCACGCTGGCACTGGCCGGACTGGCCGGGGTGGCGTTCAACTACGGGGTGGCCCGCCCGCACGAGCGCCACGACCTGTCCGGCCGGTACGGGCAGCCGTGGCGGGACTACCACCGGCGGGTACGCGACTGGTGGCCGCGCCTCACGCCGTACCCGGATGGTCCCCCGGCCGTGCTCTGGCTGGACGAGGACTGCGGACCGTGCGCGGCGACCGCCGGCTTCCTGCGTCGACGCGGGCCGGTCGGGCTGACCCTGGCACCGGCCGGGGCGCACCCGGCTGCGCTGTACCGGGCCCGCTACGAGGCGGCGGACGGGTACCGCGCCGACGGGGTGGCCGCTGTGGCGCGCGGACTGGAGCATGTCAACCTTGGCTGGGCCTATCTCGGCTGGCTGCTCCGGCTGCCCGGGATCGGCTGGCTGGCCCAGGTGGTGACCGACGCGATGATCGCGCCACCGCACCTGGCGAGGCGCCGTACGCCGCAACCGAGGGAGCGCGATGTCCAGCACGAAGCAGCGGCTGCTCGACGGGGCGCTGGCCGCCATCCGTGAACACGGGATCGCCGGTGTCTCGGCCCGGACCATCGCCGCCGCGGCCGGGGCGAACCAGGCGCTGATCTTCTACCACTTCGGCAGCGTCGACGAACTGCTCGCCGCGGCCTGCCGAGCCGCCACCGCCGAACGGGTCGCCCAGTACGCCGACCGCTTCGCCACCGTCGCGTCACTGCGCGAACTGCTCGACGTCGGTCGTACGTTGCAGGTCGAGGAACGCCGGCTGGGCAACGTGTCGGTGCTGGCCCAGTTGCTCGCCGGTGCGCAGCACGACGTACGCCTGGCCGCGCCGACCGCCGCCGCGTTGCAGCTCTGGGTGGACGAGATCGAGTCGGTGCTGCGCCGCCTGCTGGCCGGCTCCCCGTTCGCCGAGGTCGCGGACATCCCCGGACTGGCCCGTGCGCTCTGCGCCGCGTTTGTCGGGCTGGAACTCTACGGTGGCGTGGACGAGGCCGGGGCGCAGCAGGCGCTCGGTGCGCTGGAACAGCTCGCGGTGCTGGTCGAGGTGGTGGACGAGCTGGGACCGGTGTCCCGCCGCGCGCTTCGCTCGAAGATCAGCCGGGCGGCGACCAGGCGGAACTGACGGCGGGACGACCCGGCGGCCACGTCACGGGTGCCAGAGCCGCACCTCGGAAAATCCGGGTGTGGGTCCGTCGAGTATCGACGGTGACCCCCCTCGTAGGTGCAGGTCGAGGAAGGCGGTGACGTACGCTCGGGTGATCTCGACGCAGCGCCGCGCCGGCAGCGGCTGGAGGCGACGACCGAGCTGTTCCTCCAGCGGGGCGAAGTCGGTGAACGAGGTGTGCGACATGTCGTCCACGCCGAGCCAGCGTTTCCAGCCGGTGAGCCGGGACCAGCTTTCGGTCCAGTCCGGGTTCCCCGGCGGCCGACCGCGCTCCGCCGCACCGATGATCAGAACCGGTCGGTCGAGTTCCCGATCAAGGGTTGGTTGGAAGGCCCCGTCCAGGTTGACCCCGGCCCGGATCCGCCGGTCGGCCAGCATCGACCGGACGGCGGCGGCCCCGCCCATGGAGTGCCCGACCACCGCGATCCGGGACGGGTCGATGAGCCAACCACCCCACCAGGGCGAAGCCGGTCCGGTCCCGGCCAGCTTCTTGCTCTTCGCGACCTCGATCAGCCGGTCGATCACGAACGACACGTCGGCGGCCCGGCCACCGGCCACGGTCGGCCCGTCCGGATCGAGTTCCCCGGCCAGGCATTCGGTGATCCGACCACTCGGGAAGGTGGTGGCGACCGACTCGTAGTTGTGATCGATACCGGCCACCACGTACCCGTGACTGGCCAGTTCCTCGGCCAGTCCGGTCAGCGACGTACGCGGCAGCGCGAAGCCGGGCGAGAGCACCACCAGCGGCAGCCGCCCCCCGGACAGCGCCGGAACGTCGAGTAGGGCATGCGTACGGGTGGCGCTCAGCACGTCCGCCGGCTCGCCGGTCACCTCTCGGGCGGCCAGGATCAGCCCGGATTCCGCCTCGGTGACATACCGCGCCCGCGGTCCCCGTACGCCCCTCGCCGGGTACCAGATCGACACCATCAGCTCACGAAATTCGCCCGGCACCCACGGGTCGGTTCGGTCCCGGTCGACCAGGTGCAGGGTGGTCCGCCCGACCGGGAGCGGTCCGGTCGGCGCCGGCAGTGCCAGTTCCGCCGATCCCGAGTCCGCCCAGGCGGACACCGGAGAGAACGTCCACGCCACCATCGCCGCCGCCAACACCACAGCCAGGCCGCGTCTCGCCCCACCACTGTGGTGCGCATTCCGGTCGTACATGGATCCTCCATCCGTCCCTCGCCACCGCGCCGCATCGCGCTGGCCACCCCAGCCTTGACGGGCCGCGCCACCCCCGCATCCGGGGCGACCGCCATCGGCCGGTGCGGCAGGTGGATCGCAGGAGTCCGGGGTGTGCGGGGGTGCGGATGTTCGGGGTCCGGGTGTTCGGGGTCCGGGTGTTCGGGGTCCGGGTGTGCGGGGGTGCGGGGGTGCGGGGGTGCGGGGGTGCGGGGGTGCGGGAAAGGTCCGACGCTTGCCGACGCGGGCGCGGATCGGGGTTTGCGGGAGCGGGACCGGGTCAGGGTTTGCGGGGGACGTGGCGGCGGTAGGTGCTCACCGTCGGGTCGCCGGCCAGCCAGAACCGCCACGGCAGGTCGTGGGCTCCGGTCACCCCAACCCGTGGGCCGGCCGCGATCGCCGATGCCGGGACGGGTTCGGCGGGCGGCGCGAGTCGTACCGGGCCGTCGTCGAGCAGGAACAACCCGTAGGCCGCGCGGTCGACTCCGAGCGCCGCGCAGAGCCGGGCCGGTCCACGAGCAAGATCAAGATCTCGGCGTACGGCGGTGCGCCGGCTCCGGGCCAGGTCGAGCCCGTCGACCACCTCACCCGCCCGCAGGAGTACGGCCGACGCCTCCCCCTCGGTACCGGTCACCACGTTCATGCACCAGTACATGCCGTAGGTGAAGTAGACGTAGGCGTACCCGGCCGGACCGAACATCACCGAGTTGCGGGGCGTACGGCCCCGGTGCGCGTGCGAGGCGGCGTCCCCGCCGGTCCCGGCGTACGCCTCGACCTCGGTGAGCCGGACCGTGACGCCGCCGGCGGAGAGCGTGCAGTTCAGCAGCCCGCGCGCCGCCGGAACCAACGGCCCGGCCAGCAGCGTCGCCAGGTCGGTACGGGCGCGGTCGATCACCCGATCAGCACAACACAGCCGGGGTCGGCCCGTCCCACCGCCCCCACCGGCACGAACGGCCGGGATCGGCCCGGCTCACCGCACCGCCCGGCACCGACCGGGCCGGGGGCGCCGGCCGTGACGTGAGCGAATGGAGATGATTCACGGCACGAACGACTCACTCGCTCGGTATCCGGTGACGAAACCTTGCAGCTCACGGCGTGTTACCCGCATTGTTACCTTCTGTCGCCAATACCCTCGGCGGTGCCCCGCGCCGCCGGTTCCGGTCGATGGACGGAGGGCTTGTCGTGCTCGTCACCGTGACAGCGATCAGCGGCATGACGGTGGGCTTCATCGCCGGCCTGTACGCGTACCGGGCTTCCCGACGCTGGTGCGCCGCCTGCGGCAGCAGCCTGAGCTGCCCCGCCTGCTCGGCCCTGGGCGTACGGCGCAACGCCGCGACCCGGCGGTTCTGATGGACGCGACGCCCGCCCCGCCACACGTACCGGCCGGCACGGTGTTGCGGTTGGCCAAGGAGGACTGGCGCTACGGCGGCTTCACCCTGTTCCTGCGGGTCGAGTCGGTACGCGACGACCTGTCCAGCTACTACGACGACGAGTGGGTCTGGGTCAGCGGGCAGCAGCTCGCCCGTGACGGCACCCCGCTCGGCCAACTGGACGCGCTCGTACGGGTCTCGGCCCTGCCCCCGGACCGGCCCTGAGGCCGGTCCGGGTGGTGACGCCTACCACGCTGTGGTTGTCGATCCACGCCACCGGTTGCCCATCCTGCGGCCGGCCCGGCAGGGGCTGACCGTTCAGCATGGGACGACCTTCATTCAGCATGGGACGACGTTCGCTCAGCGCGGGACGACCTGCTCGATCGCCCATCGGCGCCAGCCGTCGAGCTGCTCGGTGGCGGCGGCGAGCTGGTCGGCGACCGGACCGGGGCCGGTCGAACCGGGCGTAGTCCTGGCCGCCAGCGCCGAACGGACCGACAGCACGCTGCGGACCTCGGGGTTGAGGTGCTCGCTGACCAGGGCGAGATCGGAGTCGGAGACCTCGTCCAGGGCGCAGTCCCGAGCCACGCAGAGGGCGACCAGACGACCGGTGACCTCGTGCGCGTCACGGAACGGCACGCCTCTGCGGACCAGCCAGTCGGCAACCTCGGTGGCGAGGGAGTAGCCGACCGGGGCGGCGGCGGCGAGCCGGTCGACCCGGACCGTCATGGTGGAGATCATGCCGGCGAGGGCGGGCAGCAGGAGCTGCAACGTGTCCACCGCGTCGAACGCCGGCTCCTTGTCCTCCTGCATGTCGCGGTCGTAGGTCAGCGGCAGACCCTTGAGCATGGTCAGCACCGCCACCAGACCGCCGACCAGCCGGCCCGACTTGCCCCGGGCCAACTCGGCGATGTCCGCGTTCTTCTTCTGCGGCATGATCGACGAACCGGTGGCGAAGGAGTCGTCCAGTTCCACCCAGCCGAACTCCTGGGAGGTCCAGAGCACGACCTCCTCGCCGAGGCGGGACAGGTGCACGCCGATCATCGCCGTGATGAAGAGGAACTCGGCGACGAAGTCCCGGTCGGCGACCGCGTCCATGGAGTTGGCGAACGAGGACCGGAAGCCCAGTTCCTTGGCCACCGCCACCGGGTCCAGCGGCAGGCCGGAGCCGGCCAGCGCGCCGGCACCGAGCGGGCTCACCGCCGTGCGGTGGTCCCAGTCGCGCAGCCGTTCGAGGTCACGCAGCAGCGGCTGGACGTGCGCCAGCAGCCAGTGCCCGAAGGCGACCGGCTGGGCGTGCTGCACGTGGGTCATGCCGGGTGCCGGCGTGTCCAGGTGTCGTCCGGCCTGCTCGGTCAGGGCGTCGGCCAGCTCGACCAGCCGGGCGGCCACACCACGGGCGTGGTCGCGCAGGTAGAGCCGCAGGTCGGTGGCGACCTGGTCGTTGCGGGACCGGCCCGCCCGGAGCTTGCCGCCGAGGCTGCCGAGCCGCTCCAGCAACCCCCGCTCCAGTGCGGTGTGCACGTCCTCGTCGTCGACGGTGGGCCGGAACGCCCCGGAGGCGCAGGCGGCCTCCAGGTCGTCCAGGGCGGCGAGGATCTGCCCCAGTTCGTCGGGGTCGAGCAGTCCCGCCCCGGCCAGCACCCGAGCGTGGGCACGGGAGCCGGCCAGGTCGTACGGAGCGAGGCGCCAGTCGAACTGCACGCTGACCGAGAGGCGCGCCAGTGCCTCGGCGGGGCCACCGGCGAACCGGCCGCCCCACAGGCTGGTGCGGTTGGTGCCGGCGCTGTTCTCGGTCAGGCTCTTGTCGTCCACGCCCGCTATTTTGAACGTCACTGTGCAGAGCCACCCAACCGGGTGTCCCGGGCGGTGGCGAGGCGGCTGGGCAGGCCCCAGAGCTGCACGAAGCCCTTGGCGAGCGACTGGTCGAAGGTGTCGCCGGTGTCGTAGGTGGCCATGCCGAAGTCGTAGAGGCTGGCGTCGGAACGCCGGCCGGTGACCACCGCGCGGCCGCCGTGCAGGGTGAGCCGCACCTCGCCGGAGACGTGCTGCTGGGTGTCGTCGATGAAGGCGTCCAGTGCCCGCTTGAGCGGGGAGAACCAGAGGCCGTCGTAGACCAGTTCGGCCCAACGCTGGTCGACGCCCTTCTTGAACCGGGCCACGTCGCGCTCGACGGTGACGTTCTCCAGCTCCTGGTGGGCCACGATCAGCGCGATGGCTCCCGGTGCCTCGTACACCTCGCGGCTCTTGATGCCGACCAGCCGGTCCTCGACCATGTCGAGGCGGCCGACGCCCTGGGCGCCCGCCCGCCGGTTCAGCTCCAGGATCGCCTGGTACGGCGTCACGGTCTCGCCGTCGATGGCCACCGGGACCCCGGCCTCGAAGGTGATCACGACCTCGTCCGGGTCGCGGGGCTCGGCGGGGTTGGCGGTGTAGGCGTAGACGTCCTCGGTCGGCGCGTTCCAGATGTCCTCGAGGAACCCGGTCTCGACCGCGCGCCCCCACAGGTTCTGGTCGATCGAGTACGGCGACTTGTGCGTGACGTCGATCGGCAGCCCCTTCTCCTCGGCGTACGCGATCGCCTTGTCCCGGGTCCAGGCGAAGTCACGGGCCGGCGCGAGGACCTTCAGGTCGGGGGCGAGCGCACCGATGCCGACCTCGAAGCGGACCTGGTCGTTGCCCTTGCCGGTGCAGCCGTGCGAGACGATCGTGCCGCCGTACTTCTTGGCCGCCTCGACCAGGTGCCGGACGATCAGCGGCCGGGAGAGCGCCGAGACCAGCGGGTAACGGTCCATGTAGAGCGCGTTCGCCCGCAGCGCCGGCAGGCAGAAGTCGGCGGCGAACTCCTCGCGGCCGTCGACCACCTCCGACTCGGCCGCACCGCAGTCCAGGGCCCGCTGGCGGATCGCGTTCATGTCCTCGCCGCCCTGGCCCACGTCGATCGCCACCGCGATCACCTCGGCACCGGTCTGCTCGGCCAGGTAAGGGATGGCAACCGAGGTGTCGAGTCCCCCGGAGTACGCCAAAACAACGCGCTCAGTCATGGTGTGCTGCTCCTTTCAACATTGGTGAATCCACGACCCACGTCGGCTGGCCGCCGAGTCCCGGTCGGTTCTGGTCGACGATCGGTAGTCCGGGTTGGCTCGCCGCCCACCCGGAGAGCTGTTCCCCCAGCGCCGCGCCGCCGGTGGCCTCGCGTGCGACCACGAGGATGGTGTCGTCGCCGGCGATGGTGCCGACCACCTCGGGCAGCCCGGCCCGGTCCAACGCGCTGGCGAGGAACTGCGCCGCGCCCGGTGGGGTACGCAGGACGGCGATGTTGCCGCTGGAGTCGACGCCGGTGAGCAGCTCGCGCAGCAGTCGGACCAGGCGCGCGGGGGCTTGCTCGGCGTCGCGCAGCGGCCGCTTGCCGTCCTCGGGAATCAGGTAGACGGCCGGGCCGTCGCCGCCGCGCACCTTCACCGCGCCCAGCTCGTCCAGATCACGGGAGAGGGTGGCCTGGGTGACCTGCACCCCGTCGCCGGCGAGCAGCTCGGCCAGCTCGGTCTGGGAGCGGATCGGCTGTTCGCGGATCAGCTCCACGATCCGGGCATGCCGGGCGGTCCGGGTAAGCGGGCTGGTCATGACGCCGCGTTCCGTGCGCCCGCCGAGGCCCGCGCGGTCGGCGCGTTCCCGGCGCTCGCCGAGGCCGGCGCGGTCGGTGCCGCCGAACCGGTTCCGGTCGCGGCGCTCACCAGCCAGGAGAGCAGCGCCTTCTGTGCGTGCAGCCGGTTCTCGGCCTGGTCGAAGACCGCGCTCTGCGCGCCGTCGAGCACCTCGTCGGTGATCTCCTCACCGCGGTGTGCAGGCAGGCAGTGCAGCACGATCGCCTCCGGCGCGGCGGCGGCGAGCAGCGCCTTGTTGACCTGGTAGGGCCAGAACGGGGTGAGCCGGTCCCGACCGTCGCCCTCCTGCCCCATCGAGGTCCAGGTGTCGGTGGCGACAACGTCCGCGCCGTCGACCGCCTCGTGCGGGTCGCGGAGCACCTGCACCGACCCACCGGTCCAGGCGGCGATCTCGGCGGCCCGGCTCACCACCGTCGGGGACGGGTCGTATCCGGGCGGACCGGCGACCCGTACGTGCATGCCCGCGGTGGCACCGGCGAGCAGGTACGAGTGCGACATGTTGTTCGCCGCGTCGCCGACGTAGGTCAGGATCCGGCCGGCCGTGCCACCGCACCGCTCCCGGATGGTGAGCAGGTCGGCCAGGAGCTGGCAGGGGTGGAACCCGTCGGTGAGCGCGTTGACCACCGGCACGGTCGCCCCGCTGGCGAGCTCGGCCAGCCGTGCGTCGCCGTGCGTACGCAGCACGATGGCGCTGACGTAGCGGGACAGCACCTGCCCGGCGTCGGCGAGCGACTCGCCCCGGCCGAAGTGGGTGGCCTGGGTGTCCACGATGATCGGGTGCCCGCCGAGTTCGGCGATGCCCACGTCGAAGGAGATCCGGGTACGCAGGCTCGGCTTGTCGAACAGCACGGCGACGGCACGGGGTCCGGCGAGTGGCCGGGCGCCGAACCGGTCGGCCTTCAGTGTCGCGGCCAGGTCGAGCACCTCGGCCTGCTCCGCGGGGCTGAGGTCGTCGTCGCGCTGGAAGTGACGGATCACGAGGTCACCGCCGGGGTGACTGACGCGTCGGCGGCCACCGGACCGTCCAACGCTTCGGTCGGCAGGGTGACGGCGTCGAGCGCGGCCGGTAGGGCGGCGAGGAACGCGTCGACCTGCTCGGCGGTGAGGATCAGCGGCGGGGCGAGCCGGATGACGTTCGGTTGCACCGGGTTGGTGAGGAAACCGACGTCGCGCAGCACACCGGCGAGCGCCGGGGCGGCCGGGGCGTTCAGCACCAGGCCGAGCAGCAGGCCGGCGCCGCGGACCTCGGCCACCAGCGGGTGCCCGAGTGCCTCGACGCCGCGCCGGATCCGCTCACCGGTCCGTTTGACGTGGTCGAGCAGCCCCTCGTTGGCGATGGTCGAGACAACCGCGAGGGCGGCGGCGCAGCTGATCGGGTTGCCGCCGAAGGTGCTGGCGTGGGTGCCCGGACCGAGCAGGTCGGCGGCCGCGCCGAAGGCGATCAGGGCACCGATCGGCAGCCCACCGCCGAGCCCCTTGGCCAGGGTGATCACGTCCGGCTCGACGCCCTCGGCCTGGTGGGCGAACCAGTGTCCGGTCCGGCCGATGCCGGTCTGCACCTCGTCGAGGACCAGCAGCGCCCCGTGCGCCGAGGTGATCCGCCGCGCCGCGGTCAGGTAACCCGCCGGGGGGACAACCACGCCGCTCTCGCCCTGGATCGGCTCGAGGATCACCATGGCCGTGTCGTCGGTGACGGCGGCCTCGAGCGCGGCCACGTCGCCGTACGGGACGTGGGTGACGTCGCCTGGCAGCGGACGGAACGGGTCGGCCTTGGTCGGCTGCCCGGTCAGCGCCAGCGCCCCCATGGTCCGGCCGTGGAACCCGCCGACCGTGGAGACCACGTGGGTACGGCCGGTCCGGCGGGACAGCTTGAAGACGGCCTCGTTCGCCTCCGTGCCGGAGTTGGCGAAGTAGACCCGCCCCTGCCGACCGGCGAGGGCGAGCAGCAGCTCGGCCAGCGCCACCGGCGGTTCGGCGACGAAGAGGTTGGAGACGTGGCCGAGCGTGGCGACCTGCTTCGATACCGCGGCGACCACGGCCGGGTGGGCGTGGCCGAGGGCGTTGACGGCGATCCCGCCGAGCAGGTCGACGTACTCGCGGCCCGCCTCGTCGACGACCACCGCGCCGTTGCCGCGGACGAGCGCCAGGGACGGGGTGCCGTAGTTGTCCATCATGGACTGCGACCAGCGGTCGACCAGTGACGTCATGACGAGCTCACCATGGTTCCGAATCCTTCCGAGGTGAAGACTTCCAGCAGGGTCGAGTGCGCCACCCGGCCGTCGACCACGTGCGCCGCCGGGACGCCGCCGCGCACCGCGCGCAGGCACGCCTCCATCTTCGGCACCATGCCGGACTCCAGGCTGGGGAGCAGTTCGTCCAGCTCGTCGGCGGTGAGTGCGGAGATCAGGCTGGAGGTGTCCGGCCAGTTCGCGTACAGCCCGGGCACGTCGGTGAGGACGACGAGTTTGCGTGCGTGCAGGGCCACCGCCAGTGCGGCGGCGGCGGTGTCGGCGTTGAGGTTGTGCAGTACGCCGTCGATGTCGGGCGCCACGGTGGAGATGACCGGGATCCGGCCGGCGGTCAGGATGTCGGTCAGCGCGTCGACGTTGACCGCGTCGACGTCACCGACCTGGCCGATGTCGACCGCCTCGCCGTCCACGTAGGCCGGACGGCGGACGGCGGTGAACAGCCGGGCGTCCTCGCCGGAGAGGCCGACCGCGAACGGGCCGTGCTCGTTGATCAGCCCGACCAGTTCCCGCCCGACCTGACCGACCAGCACCATCCGGACGACGTCCATCGCCTCGGGTGTGGTGACCCGCAGCCCGCCCTTGAACTCACTGACGATGCCGAGCCGGCCCAGCATCGACGAGATCTGCGGGCCACCCCCGTGCACCACGACCGGGCGCAGTCCGGCGTACCGCAGGAACACCATGTCGGCGGCGAACGCCCGCTGCAACTCGGGGTTGACCATCGCGTTGCCGCCGTACTTGATCACGACGGTGGCGCCGGAGAAGCGGGCCAGCCAGGGCAGTGCCTCGATCAGGGCGGCGGCCTTGACCTGCGCCTGACTCAGGTCGCGGGAGAGCGCGCCGCCGGTCGCCGAGCCGCCGTTGCCCGCCGCGGAGGTGTCGACCGTCATGACGAGTACGCCGAGTTCTCGTGCACGTAGGCGTGCGACAGATCGTTGGTCCAGATCGTGGCGCCCTCGGCACCGGCGTTGAGCCGGACCTGGATGGTCACGTCGCGGGCGGCCAGGTCAACCTTGGCCCGGTCCTCGGCGGCGGCCCCGGAACGGCACACCCAGACGCCATTGACCGCGACGTCGATCCTGTCCGGCTCGAAGGTGGCGCCGGTGGTGCCCACCGCGGCCAGGATGCGCCCCCAGTTGGGGTCGTTGCCGAACAGGGCGGTCTTGACCAGGTTGTTCCGGGCCACCGACCGGCCGACCTCGACCGCGTCGTCCTCGGACGCCGCGGCGGTCACGTCGATCGCGATCTGCTTGGTCGCGCCCTCCGCGTCGGCGATGAGCTGCTGGGCCAGGTCGTGGCAGGCGGAGGTCACCGCGGCGGTCAGCTCCGCCTGGGTCGGCTCGATCCCGGACGCCCCGCTGGCCAGCAGCAGCACGGTGTCGTTGGTCGACATGCAGCCGTCGGAGTCGACCCGGTCGAAGGTCACCCGGCAGGCGGCCCGCAGCGCGGTGTCGAGCGCCTCCGAGCCGGCCACCGCGTCGGTGGTGAGCACGCAGAGCATGGTCGCCATCCCGGGGGCCAGCATGCCGGCGCCCTTGGCCATCCCGCCGACGGTCCAGCCGGTGCCGGGCACGATCGTCGTCTTCGACCGGGTGTCGGTGGTCATGATCGCCTCGGCAGCGGCCAGGCCACCGTCACGGGCCAGTCCGCGCACCGCGGCCCGGACGCCGGGCAGCAACTTCTCCATCGGCAGCCGCTCGCCGATCAGGCCGGTCGAGCAGACCGCCACCTCACCGGCGCCCAGGATGAGGCGGGCGTTGGACCCGGTCAGGCTGGCCGCGGTCTGTTCGGCGGTGGCGTGGGTGTCCTGGAAACCGGGTGACCCGGTGCAGGCGTTGGCGCCGCCGGAGTTGAGCACCACCGCGCGGACCACCCCGCCACGGATGATCTGCTCGGTCCAGAGCACCGGCGCGGCCTTGACCCGGTTGGTGGTGAACACACCGGCCGCGGTCGCGTCGGGCCCGTCGTTGACAACCAGCGCGACGTCGGACTGGCCGGTGCTCTTGAGTCCGGCGGCGACGCCGGCCGCCCGGAAACCCCGGGGTGCGGTCACGCTCATGACTGGCGCTCCTGACTCGGGTGCGGCGCGGCGAGGCCGCAGCCGATCTTCGATCCGGTCACGGCGCCACCCCGTAGACCGGCAGGCCGGCGGTCTCCGGCAGGCCGAGCATCAGGTTGGCGCACTGCACGGCCTGGCCGGACGCGCCCTTGCCCAGGTTGTCGATCGCGCTCACCACGATCACCCGGCCGGAGTCGACGTCGACGGTCGCCTGCAGGTGGCACGAGTTGGAGCCGTAGGTGGCGGCGGTGTGCGGCCAGGTGCCCTCGGGCAGGACGTGTACGAACGGCGAGTCCGCGTACGCCTCGGCGAGCACCGCACGGGGATCGGTCGCACCGGCGCCCACCGGCAACGCGGTGACGGTGGCGAGGATCCCGCGCGGCATCGGCGCCAGCACCGGAGTGAAGGAGAGGCTGGTCGCCCCGGTCGCCTGCTTGATCTCCGGCACGTGCTGGTGTGCCCCGACCTTGTATGGCGTCAGGTCGCCCATCACCTCGCTGCCGAGCAGGTTGACCTTCGCCGACCGGCCCGCGCCGGAGGTGCCGGACGCGGCCACCACCACGACGTCCCGGGCGGCGACCGCACCGGCGGCGACCAGCGGTGCGAGCGCGAGGGAGATCGACACCGCGTAGCAACCGGTGGCCGCGACCCGGTTCGAGGCCGCGATCGCGGAGCGCTGGCCGGGCAGCTCGGGCAGACCGTAGGTCCACCAACCGGCGTGGCTGCCGCCGTAGTAGCGGTGCCAGGCGGCACCGTCGCGCAGCCGGTGGTCGGCGCCGAGGTCGACCACCTTGACCGTCTCCGGCAGGGCCGCGGCCACGGCGGCCGACTCACCGTGCGGCAGGGCCAGGAAGACCAGGTCCGCGTCGGCGAGGGTGTCCGGGTCGGTCCGGCCGAGGACCAGGTCCAGCCCGACCAGGTGCGGGTGCACGGCCGACACGGGCGTGCCCGCCTGGCTGTGCGCGGTGGCGGCGACGAGATCGAACTCGGGGTGCCCGGCGATCAGGCGCAGCAGCTCACCACCCGCATATCCACTGGCCCCGGCGACCGCAACTCGGATACCCATGCCCACCTCCGCATTTGTATGCAGCCAAGGTATCAGGGAAGGGATCCGGGACGCAATACTATACGGCCCACCGGATGATCACTCAGTTGCCGATTTTTGGCCGGTCCCGACCCGAACGACCGGAAACGGCAGCCTGCGCACGGCCCGGAACAGCGTCGTGGTGGCCGGCAACACACCCCGGCCACCACGACGTACGGCAAGCGGGTCAGGCGCCGCGCAGGGTGGCGCCGAGCCGCGACGCCGCCTCGGCAACGGCCGCGTCGCGGGCGGCCACCGCCTCCTCCACGGTCAGGGTCCGGTCCGGCGCCCGGAAGGTGAGCTTGTACGCCAGCGACTTGCGCCCCGCCCCGAGCTGCGCCGAGGCGTAGACGTCGAAGAGCCGCAGCGACTCCAGCAGCTCCCCCGCACCGTCGGCCAACGCCCGTTGCACCTCCGCGGCGGCGACCTCCTCCGGCACCACCAACGCGACGTCGATCAACGCCGGCGGGAACCCGGAGATCCGGGGTGCCACCGGCACCGGTGCCGGTGGCAGCAGATCCAGGTCCAGTTCCATCGCGCTGGTCCGGCGAGGCAGTTCCAGCGCCTCGACGGTCGCCGGGTGCAGCTCGCCCGCGTACCCGACCACGGTGTCGTCGACCAGCACCTCGGCACAACGGCCGGGGTGCCAGGGCGCCCGTTGCGCCGCCCGTACCTCGACCCGGTCGGCGGGCAGACCGGCGGCGGCGAGCACGTTGCGGGCCGCCTCGACCGCGTCGGCCCAACCGGCCGGTTTGCCGGGGCCCCACCAACCGGTGCGCTCGACCTCACCGGCGAGCACCACGGCCACGTGTCGGGGCTGGTGCGGCAGGACCGCGTCGGCGGCGGCGAACTCGGCGTCGCTGGGCCGGTGGTCGACCCCCATCGGCGGCGGGCTGCCGGCACCGGGGCGGGACTCGAAGACCGTACCCAGCTCGTAGAGGGCCAGGTCGCGCGCGCCCCGACCGAGGTTGCGCTTGAGCGCGCCGAGCAACGGACCGAGCAGCGTCGTACGCAGCAACGGCTCCTCGTCGGAGAGCGGGTTGGCCAACCGGACCGCCCGGCGACGGGTGTCGTCGGCCGGCAGCCCGAGCGCGTCGAAGAGCTCCGGTGACACGAACGGGAACGACACCGTCTCGACGTACCCGTTCTCGGCCAGCATCCGGGCGACCGCCCGGACCCGCCGCTGTGCCTGGGTGAGCCCGCGCCCCGCCGGGGCGAGCGGCAGCACCGACGGCACCCGCTCGTAGCCGTCCAGCCGGACGACCTCCTCGACCAGGTCGGCCGGACCGGTGAGGTCGGGCCGCCAGGTCGGCGGGACCACCCGGAGCAGGTCCGCTTCGGTGACGACGGTGCAGCCGACCTCCTCCAACAGCGCGACCACCCGCGCCGTCGGGTACTCCACCCCGATCCGCCGGGTCGGCAGTTCCGGGTCGAGCGCGACCGGGGCCGGCGGGCTCACCTGCGAGAAGTCGAGGATCTCCGGGGCCGCCGTGCCACCGCCGTACGTGGTCAGCAGGGTGACCGCCCGATCCAGGGCGACCAGCGGCAGCGCCGGGTCCACCCCGCGCTCCCAGCGCTTGGCCGCCTCGCTGAACAGCTTGTGCCGTCGCGCGGTACGCCCGACCATCGCCGGCTGCCAGTGCGCCGCCTCGAACAGCACGTCGGTGGTGTCGGCGAGGACCTCGCTGGTCTGCCCACCCATCACCGCGGCGAGCGAGATCGGCAGCCCGTCGCCGTCCCCGGCGACCGGACTGGGCTGACCGGCGTCGCAGATCACCATGTCCTCGGGGTCCAGCACCCGGGTCACGCCGTCCAGTGTGGTCAGCTTCTCCCCCGGTTGCGCCCGGCGAACCACCAGCGTGCCGGTCAGCCGGTCGGCGTCGAACGCGTGCATCGGCTGGCCGAGTTCGAGCATCACGTAGTTGGTGATGTCGACCGGCAGCGAGATGTTCCGGATGCCGGCGACGGTGAGCCGCTGCCGCATCCACTGCGGGCTCTGCGCGGTCGGGTCGACACCCCGCACCAGGCGGGCGGCGAACCGGTCGCAGCCGACCGGGTCGCGGACCTCGACCGGGTACGCCGGCCGCTCGGTCCCGCCCGGTGCCGGCACCAGTGCCGGGTCCCGGAACGGCACCCCGAACGCGTGCGACAGTTCCCGGGCGATACCGCGTACGGACAGGCCGTAGCCCCGGTCGGGGGTGATCTCCAGTTCGACCACCACGTCGTCGAGCCCGACCACGGGGCGGGCGTCGTCACCGGGCTTGACGGCGGTGTCCGGCGACAGGACCAGGATCCCGGCGTGGTCGTCGCCGAGTCCGAGTTCCTTCACCGAGCAGATCATGCCGTTGGAGTTGTGCCCGTACGTCTTGCGGGCGCCGATCGCGAAGCCGCCGGGCAGCACACCGCCGGGCAGGATCACCACCACCCGGTCACCGGGGGCGAAGTTGGTGGCGCCGCAGACGATCTCCTGCAGCTCACCGGTGCCGTTGGCGGTGCCCACGTCGACCCGGCAGAACCGGATCGGCTTCTTGAAGCCGGTCAGCTCCTCGATCTCGCGTACCTCGCCGACGACCAGCGCACCGGTGACCGTGGTACGCAGGTCCACCATGGACTCGACCTCGAGCCCGAGGTTCACCAGCGCCCGTTCCAGGTCCTCGGTGCTGAGGTCGACGGGCAGGTCGACGTGCTCGCGCAGCCAGGAAATAGCAACTCGCATGACTCAGACCACCGCTTCCGAAGTTCGATTCCGCATGCCCGTCACGCCTCGACGCCGAGCGCGCCGGTGAACCGCACGTCCCCCTCGAACAGGTCACGCACCTCGCTCACCCCGTTGCGGACCATCACCGTACGGTCGACGCCCATGCCGAACGCGAAGCCGGAGTAGACGTCCGGGTCGATCCCGCAGGCGCGCAGCACCCGAGGGTTGACCATGCCGCAACCGCCCCACTCGACCCACTGCGGCCCGTTGCGGTGCTCCGGGAACCAGACGTCGAACTCGCCCGACGGCTCGGTGAACGGGAAGTAGTGCGGCCGCCAGCGGGTCCGGGCGTCCTGCCCGAACATCGACCGGGCGAAGTGGTCGAGCGTGCCGCGCAGGTGGGCCATGGTGATGCCCTTGTCCACGACCAGCCCCTCGACCTGGTGGAAGACCGGGCTGTGGGTGGCGTCCAGCTCGTCGGTGCGGTAGACCCGCCCCGGGCAGATGACGTAGATCGGGGGCTTGCGCGCCAGCATCGTCCGCGCCTGCACCGGCGAGGTGTGCGTACGCAGCACCAGCCCCGGTACGTCCACGTGGAAGGTGTCCATCAGGCCACGGGCCGGGTGGTCCGGCGGGATGTTGAGCGCGTCGAAGTTGGTCCACTCCAACTCCACCTCGGGGCCCTCGGCGATCTCGTACCCCATCCCGACGAAGAGATCACCGATCCGCTCCATCAGCAGGGTCAGCGGATGCCGGGCACCACGGGGGCGGCGGTCGTACGGCAGGGTGACGTCGACCCGCTCCTCGGCCAGCACCCGCTCGGCCTGGGCGCGCTGGAGTTCGGCCCGCCACTCGTCGTAGATCGTCTCGATCGCCCGGCGGGCCTCGTTGACCCGCTTGCCGGCGTCGGACTTGGCCGCCGGCGGCAGCGCGCCGATCTCCCGGCGGGCCAGCGAGACCGGTGCCCGGTCACCCAGGTGCTGGTGACGCAGGGCGGCCAGGGCGTCGGGGTCGGCGGCGTCGGCGAACGCCGCACGGGCGGCGGCGACGGCTTCGTCGAGGTTGTCCTGGTCGAGCAGGGCGACCTGTTTCGGGTCGTACGGATCGTTGCGGTAAGTCATGGCGTACGGGTGCTCCCTCACGGCGGAAGGCCTGCCTCGGCGGCGGCCATCAGAGTTTACGGACGCGCGGCGACGCCGCAGCCCGCCGGTGGGAGTAGGGAGCAGGAAAGGGTCAGACCTGCCGCCCGCCGACACCGGCGGGCTGGCTAAACGAGCACATCGAGGCACTCATCCCTGATCCCCCTTTGATCGCGACTGCGGGGCTCGCAAACCCGGCTCACTCCTCGCGCTCACGGCGCCAACCCTGGCTCGCGACTGCGGGGCTCGCAAACCCGGCTCACTCCTCGCGCTCACGGCGCCAACCCTGGCTCGCGACTGCGGGGCTCGCAAACCCGGCTCACTCCTCGCGCTCACGGGCCCTCATCGCTCTGGCCGAAGCGTACAGGCAGACGGCCGCGGCGGCAGCCAGGTTAAGGCTCTCGGCGCGGCCGTGCAGCGGCACCCGTACCCGGGCGTCGGCGGCGGCGGCCAGTTCGGCCGGCAGGCCGTGCGCCTCGGAGCCGAACAGCCAGGCGGTCGGCCGGGACAGTCCGCCGTCGTCGGCGAGGTCGTCCAGGTCGGTCTCGCCGTAACCGGAGGCGGCGAGCACGGTCAGCCCGGCGTCGCGCAGGCTGGTCACGACGGCGGCCGGGTCCTCGGACCGGACCACGTCGACGTGGAAGAGGCTGCCGGCCGAGGCCCGCACGCACTTGCCGTTGTACGGGTCGACGGCGTCACCGGCGAAGATGACCGCGCTCGCCCCGGCCGCGTCGGCGGTACGCAGCACGGTGCCGGCGTTGCCCGGATCCCGGATCTCGGCCAGTACGGTGACCAGCCGCGGGGACCGGTCGAGTGCCCGGTGCAGTGGTTGGTCGAACTGGTCGCAGACGGCGACGAGGCCCTGCGGCGCGACGGTCTCGGTCAACGCGGCGAGACCGTCGTCGGTCAGCGGCGAGACCGGCAGACCGGCCCGTCGGGCCACCTCGGCGAGGTCGGCGTACCGGTCCAGGGCGGCCGGGGTGCCGAAGAGTTCCCGCACCACTCCGGGGCGGTCGAGTGCTTCCCGGACCGCCTGCGGTCCCTCGGCGAGGAACCGTCGGGTGGTGTCCCGGTCCCGGCGCCGGTGCAGCCGCCGGGCGGCGACCACCCGGGGCGTACGCGCGGTGAAGTGCGGCGGGTCCGCGCCCCGGACATGGTCGAGGCGCCCCACCTGCGGTCCGGACGGCATTCGGGGCGCCTCGATCAACTTTTGCGGTGACTCAGGCGGCCTGGGCCGCCGCGCCGCCGGTGCCCTCGGCCGCAACCGCGGCACGGGCCACCTCGACGATGGCGGCGAAGGCCGTCGCGTCGTTGACGGCCAGGTCGGCCAGGATCTTGCGGTCGACCTCGACGCCAGCCAGCTTGAGGCCCTGGATCAGGCGGTTGTAGGTCATCCCGTTGGCGCGGGCGCCCGCGTTGATCCGGGTGATCCAGAGCTGCCGGAAGTCGCCCTTGCGGTCGCGACGGTCCCGGTAGGCGTACTGCATCGAGTGCAGCACCTGCTCCTTGGCCTTGCGGTACAGCCGGGAGCGCTGACCGCGGTAGCCACTGGCGGTCTCCAGCAGGGTACGACGCTTCTTCTGGGCGTTTACAGCCCGCTTGACGCGTGCCATCTCAACTACTCCTTCGGGTTAAGTGGCGGGCGCGTCAGCGGCCCAGCAGCTTCTTGATTCGCTTGGCGTCAACCTTGGCAACCTCGACCGTGCCGGTGAGCCGGCGGGTCTGGTTGGAGGGCTTCTTCTCCAGGTTGTGCCGCAGGCCAGCCTGCTGGGCGACGATCTTGCCGGAGCCGGTCACCTTGACCCGCTTGCCCATTCCGGTGTGGCTCTTCATCTTCGGCATCTGTTGCGTCTCTCCCCTGTTACTCGCCGGCGGTGCCGGCGGGTTCGACCGCGGGCTCGACTGACGGTGCCTCAACCGCCTCGCCGTCCTCGGTCGTCTCGGCGTCTCGCTCGCGCGGTCCGCCGGCCTTGGCTGCCGTGGCGGCGGCCTTGGTGGCGCGGTGCGGAGCCAGAACCATGATCATGTTTCGGCCGTCCTGCTTCGGCGCGGCCTCGACGTACCCCAGCTCCGAGATCTCCGACTCGAGTCGGCGGAGGAGCCGGTAGCCAAGTTCCGGGCGACTCTGCTCGCGACCACGGAACATGATCGTTACCTTGACCTTGTCACCCGCCTTGAGGAACCGCACCACGTGACCCTTTTTGGTCTCGTAGTCGTGCGGGTCGATCTTCGGCCGGAGTTTCATCTCCTTGATGACGGTCTGCTGCTGGTTACGCCGCGCTTCGCGCGCCTTGAGTGCGCTCTCGTACTTGAACTTGCCGAAGTCCATGAGCTTGCACACCGGCGGGCGCGCCATCGGCGCAACCTCGACCAGGTCCAGGTCGACGTCCGCGGCCAGCTGCAGAGCGCGCTCCAGCGGGACGATGCCCACCTGCTCACCCTCAGGGCCGACCAGTCGGACCTCACGTGCCCGGATCTGTTCGTTCACGCGTGGTTCGACGCTGATGGGGCCTCCTCGAGTCGGTAACTCCTTCGGTGCCGACCCCTGGGCCGGCTCCCCGGTGGGAACCGATCCGGAAAGCAGAAGGCCCCGGCGCATGCCAGGGCCCGCTCGACCGGTCAGTGCGACACGAAGCCACACGTCCGACCCGGATCAGGATCCGGGCCGTTGACCGGACCCGGCCACCGACTGGGGCGACTCGGGTGGGAGCAGGCGCTCCGCTTTACCGCTGTCACCGCGAGGGACAGCATGGTCGACCTGCCAATGTTAGCAGGTCGGGCCGATAGCCCGATAAACGGGCACCCCGGACGGCGGGTCGTAACGGCTCAGCTAGCGGCCGGCTGCCGTCGCGAGGCGTCGTGCAGGGCGCGCAGCGCGCGTACCCCGGCGACGGCGGCTTCCTTGTCCACCGCCTGCAGGGCGATCATCGGGACCAGCTCGTCGTCGTGCAGCTCCAGGCTCGCCCAGGGCGAGCCGTGATCGAAGCGCACCGCCCGGACCACCTCCCAGGGCAGGTTGTACGAGCCGAGCACGTTGCGCACGCGTACGCCCCGGGTGTCGGCCTCCACCTGCACCCGGGTGAAGAGCAGGATCACCAGCGCGCCGAGCACACCCAGACCGATCATGGCGAACGAGTCACCGCGCTGGAAGGTGGCGGTGCCCTGGCCGGTCGACCCGTGCAGGGCCAGCCCCAACGCGGTGAAGACCACCACCAGGGCCGGTGCCAGCACCCAGCACATCACCCGGAGCCGCCGCGGTCGCAGCCGTACGAGATCGGAGTCGGTCACGGCCATCATCCTGCCACCCCGGTCGGACCGGTGGTCGCCGTGGGGCGGACCACCCACCCGGAGACCACCACCGCGAGCAGGGTCAGCAGGGCTCCGGCGAACACCGCCACGCTGGCTCCCGGCCCGTCCGGCCGGAGCACGTCGAGCAACAGCGCACCGCCGAGTTGACCGGCGACGATGGCCAGGCCGCTACGGAGCACACCGACCGCCCGTACGCAGACCAGCAGGGCGACCACGACGCCGACCCCGACCGGCCCGCCCAGGTAGAGGTACCAGTCGGTCGGCCAGTGGATCGAACCGAGCCGACCGAACGCCCCGGCCACCGCCGCCACGGCGACGATCGCCGGGGTGCTGACCGCGAAGTTGACCGCCGTACCGGTGGCGGCACCCCCGACCGCCGAGATCCGGCCGTTCAGCGCCGCCGACAGGGCCACCAGGACACCACCGGCCGCGGCGAGCGCCACCAGTCCCACGGCCAGTTCACCCAACGGGCGGCCGAACTGGGCCAACGCCACCGCGCCGATTCCCAGGAGCGCGCCGAGCAGCCGGGGCGCGGTGACCGCCCGCCTGCCACCCGGAGCCAGCCCGACCCGGTCGACGCCCAGGCCACCGGCGCTGTTGCCGGCCACCTGGGCGATGGTGAACACGGCCACCCCGAGCGCCGGCACCACGTACGTCGCGATCACCACGAACCCGCCGCCGCCCAGCCCACCGAGGTAGCTCCACCAGGGCAGCCGGGCCCGGCGCAGTACGCCGAACCCGGCCCGCATCGACGGGAGCGCCAGCAGGCCGACCAGGAGCAGGGCGACCCCGCCGGCGTTGTTGACCACCGCGCCCATGGCCGGGTTGCCGACCCGGGCGCCGAGTTCGGCGTTCGCCGCGCTCTGCACCGCCGAACCGACCCCGCCGAGCACCGCCAGTCCGAGCGCCAACCAGGGCGGGAAGATCCTCACCCGGCGAGCCTCACAGGCGACAGGCGTGGATGTCTGTGACCAGGATCGCCCGGGCGCCGAGATCGTACAGTTCGTCCATGATCCGGTGTACGTCGCTGCGCAGCACCATGGCCTGGACCGCCACCCAGCCCTCCCGGTGCAGCGGCGAGATGGTCGGCGACTCGATGCCGGGGGTCAGCGCGGTGGCCCGGTCGAGCAGGTCGGCGCGGACGTCGTAGGCGAGCATCACGTACCGCCGGGCGACCAGCACCCCGTGCAGCCGGCGCAGCAACTGGTCCGCCTGGTTGTGCGCCGGGGCACCGAGCCGGCGGATCATCACCGCCGAGGAGCGCAGGATCGGCTCCCCGATGATCACCAGACCGGCCTGGCGCAGGGTGGCACCGGTCTCCACCACGTCGGCGACGACATCGGCGACGCCGAGCCGGACCGCGTTCTCGACCGCGCCGTCGAGCCGGACCACGTCCGCCTTCAGGCCGTGCTCGACCAGGTGACGCTCCACCACCCCGGGGTACGCGGTGGCGATCCGCCGGCCACCGATCTGGTCGGCCGAGGTGATGGTCTCCGGTGAGGCGGCGAACCGGAAGGTGGCGCCGCCGAAGTTGAGGTCGAGCACCTCCTCGGCCGGGCTGCCGGCGTCGATCAGCAGATCCCGGCCGGTGATGCCGAGATCGAGATCGCCGGAACCGACGTAGGTGGCGATGTCACGGGGACGCAGGTAGAAGAACTCGACGTCGTTCGGCTCGTCCCGGCAGACCAGGTCCTTCGGGTCGGTGCGCTGGCGGTAGCCCGCCTCGCGCAGCATCTGCGCCGCGGGAGCGGACAGGGTGCCCTTGTTGGGGATGGCGATGCGCAGCATCGTGAGGTGCTCCTTCGATCGGCTGGATCAGGGTTCGACCGTTGAATCGGGGGCGTGGCACCTCAGAGATGTCGGTAGACGTCCTTGAGCTCCAGTCCGGTGGCGAGCATCAGCACCTGGGCCTGGTAGAGCAGTTGGGAGATCTCCTCGGCGGCACGCTCGGGGCCCTCGTGCTCGGCCGCCATCCACGACTCGGCCGCCTCCTCGACGACCTTCTTGCCGATCGCGTGCACGCCGCGTTCCAGGGCGGCCACCGTCGCCGAGCCCGGAGTGCCGGCGGCGGCCTTGGCCTGCAGCTCGGCGAACAGCTCTTCGAACGTCTTCACGGAATCGGATTCTCGCAGCCCCCCGACGCCGGGTGGCGCGCCGGGTCGGTCGGCGGCCATCAGGTGGACCGGTCGGCCGGCCGACCCGCCCCGAGCGTCCGGCGCAGCGCCGCGGCGCCCCGGGCGGTGTGGCTCTTGACCGCACCCCGGCTCAGGCCCATCAGCTCGGCGGTCTCCGCCTCCGACAGGTCGGCGTAGTAGCGCAGCACGATCGCCTCCCGCTGCCGGGCGGGCAGTGCCCGCAGGGCGGCGAGCACCGTGTCGTACCGGAGCAGGGCGAGTGCCCCGGCCTCGGCGGACGGTGCGTCCGGTCCCGGCCGGGCGGTCGCCAGGTGGGCCTGGACCACCCGGCGGTGGCGCAGCGCCGACCGGGACCGGTTGACCACCGTCACCCGCAGGTACGTCAGCGCCCGGTCGGAGTCGCGCAGGCACGGCCAGCGCCGGTGCAGGGCCACGTACGCGTCCTGCACGATCTCCTCGGCCGTGCCCAGGTCGTGCAGGAGCAGTACGGCGAGCCGGACCAGCGGGCGGTAGTGGACAACGAAGAGGTGGGTGACCTCCTCGTCCGCCCCCGACTGCGGTGCCCGCGGGTACGGCATGCTCCTCCCGCCGGGCGCGTCGATCAACGGATGGTCACCCGGGGCCGACGCGCGGGTCCTGGTTCCGGTTTACGCCCGGACGGAGGGACACGCCAGCGTGCCGCCAGAAGCCGACCGATGCCGGCAACCGGGCGGACCGGTAATCCCTACCAATGTGGTGGGGCACTCTATGGACGGGTTCCCGCCTGCGCCTATGCTGTCGGCCATGGCTCGCCGTACGGTGCCGGTCGCCCTCGGGGCCGCGACCGCCCTTCTCGCCGCCCTCGCCGGCTGCGCCCCGCAGGAAGTGGAACCGACTCCCTCCCAGCCCGCCGCCGCGTCCTGTGCGAAGGATTCGCTGACCACCAAGACGCCGGGCAAGCTGACCATCGGCACCGACGACCCGGCGTACGAGCCGTGGTTCAGGGACAACAAGCCGGACAACGGCGAGGGCTTCGAGGCGGCGGTCGCGTACGCGGTCGCGGAACGGCTCGGATACGCCCGTACCGACGTGGTCTGGAACCGGGTCAAGTTCGAGAACGCGATCGCACCGGGGCCGAAGGACTTCGACTTCGACATCAACCAGTTCTCCATCACCGAGGAGCGCAAGCAGGCGGTCGACTTCTCCGCGCCGTACTACCTGGTACGCCAGACGGTGATCGCGCTGAAGTCGTCGAAGATCGCCGGTAAGACCACCCTGGCCGACCTCAAGACCGCCAAGCTCGGCGCCCAGGTCGGGACCACCAGCTACCAGGCGATCACCGACGTGATCAAGCCCGGTCCGCAGCCCCAGGTGTTCAACACCAACGACGACGCCAAGAAGGCGCTGCAGAACGGGCAGATCGACGGCCTGGTGGTGGACCTGCCGACCGCGTTCTACATCACCGGTGCCGAACTCACCGACGCCACGATCGTCGGCCAGGTGCCGCAGGTCGGCGTACCGGAGACGTTCGGGCTGGTGCTGGACAAGGGGTCGCGGCTGACCGGCTGCGTCGGCGGTGCGGTCACCGCGCTGCGCGAGGCGGGCACGCTCGGCGAGCTGGAGCAGAAGTGGCTCGCCCAGGTGGCGGGCGCACTCGAACTGACGTGAGCGGACCCATCCGGACCGACGACCGACCGCTCGACCACGCACCCTCCGAGATCGCCCGCGCGCGGGCCGTCCACCGGCGCCGGCAGACGGTCCGGTCGGTGCTGGTCGCCGCGGCGTCCACCGGTGTGCTGGGCACGCTGCTGGTGGTCGCGGTCACCGGGTCGCCCGGCTGGGCCCGCGTACGGCAGTCCTTCCTCGACCTGGACATCGCCCGCGCGGCCCTGCCGGACGTGCTCACCGGGCTCTGGCTCAACGTCCGGCTGCTCTTCTTCTGTGCCCTCGGAGCGCTGGCCCTGGGCCTGGTGGTGGCACTGCTGCGAACCCTGCGCGGACCGGTCTTCTTCCCGGTCCGGGCGCTGGCCACCGGCTACACCTACACCTTCCGCGGGCTGCCGCTGATCATCGTCCTGTACGTGTTCACCCTCGGCGTGCCGGGGCTGCGACTGCAGGGCATGCCGCCGGTGCTGGTGCTCGGCGGGTGCGCGCTGGTGATCACGTACAGCGGTTACCTGGCGGAGGTGTTCCGGGCCGGCATCGAGTCGGTGCACCCGAGCCAGTTCGCCGCCGGTCGCTCCCTCGGGCTGACCTACCGGCAGACCATGCGGCACGTGGTGCTGCCGCAGGCCGCCCGCCGGGTGGCCCCACCCCTGCTCAACGACGTGGTGGCGCTGCAGAAGGACGTGGGGCTGGTCTCCCTGGCCGGTCCGATCGACGCGGTACGGGCAGCCCAGATCCAGACCGCCGAACACTTCAACTACACCCCGTACATCGTGGCCGGGGTGCTCTTCGTGTTGCTCGCGATCCCGCTGATCGCGGTGACCGACTGGGTGACGCTACGGGCCGCGCGCCGGCAGGCGGGGCACTGACATGACACTGACCGACCACACCACCCCGACCCCGCAGCCGTCCGAGGACCGTGCCACCGGTCTGCTGTCCTGCCGGGGGCTGCGGAAGTCGTTCGGCGGGCGGACCGTCCTCGACGGGCTCGACCTGGACGTGGCCGAGCACGAGGTGGTGGCCCTGATCGGGGCGTCCGGCTCGGGCAAGTCGACGCTGCTGCGCTGCCTGAACCTGCTGGAGGAGATCGACGACGGCACGATCCACCTGGACGGCGAGCACATCACCGACCCCCGGATCGACCCCGACCGGGTACGCCGCCGGATCGGCATCGTGTTCCAGTCGTACAACCTGTTCCCGCACCTGAGCGTGCTGGACAACATCACCCTGGCACCGCTGCGGGTGCACCGGCGGACGCGGGCCGACGCGGAGGCGCAGGCCCGTGAGCTGCTCGACCGGGTGGGCCTGGCCGACAAGGCGCGGGACTATCCGGACCGGCTCTCCGGCGGGCAGCAGCAGCGGGTGGCGATCGTCCGGGCGCTGGTCAACTCGCCCCGGCTGATGCTGCTCGACGAGGTCACCTCGGCGCTCGACCCGGAACTGGTGGGTGAGGTGCTGAGCCTGATCCGGGAGCTGAAGGCGGACGGGATGACGATGGTGCTGGCCACCCACGAGATGGGTTTCGCCCGTGACGTCGCCGACCGGGTCTGCTTCCTCGACGGCGGCCGGGTGATCGAGCAGGGGCCACCGGCGCGGGTGCTGGGCGAGCCGACCGAGCCGCGTACCCGCCAGTTCCTGCGGCGGATCATCGAGGCCGGCCGGCTCTGAACCCGGCGTACGTGGGGCGGGCGGATCAGCCGCCGAAACCGACCGGAACCGTACGCTTGCCCAGTCCCCGGATCGCCAGCGCGGCGTCCAGGGCGGCGACGGTCGCGGCCCAGCCCTTGTCCTCGGCCGAACCGGGCAGACCGGCCCGGTCCCGCGCCTGTTCGAGATTGTTGACCGTGAGCACGCCCTGCCCGACCGGCTTGCCGGCGTCGAGCGCGACCCGGGTCAGCCCGTCGGTGACCGAACGGCAGACGTAGTCGAAGTGGGCGGTGTCGCCACGGATCACCACGCCGAGCGCCACCACCACGTCACAGTCGCGGGCCAACGCCTGGGCCACGATCGGCAGCTCCACGGAGCCGGCGACCCTGGCCACCCGTACGTCCCGGACGCCGGACGCCTCGGCGGCGGCCACCGCCCGTTCGACCATGTGGTCGGTCAGTTCGGCGTGCCAGCGGGCCGCCACCACCCCGACGGTCAGCCCCGCGGCGTCCACCGCGGTCACTCCCGGTTCCCCGAAACCAGCCATCGTTACGCCGATCCTTCCGTGATCCCGTCGAGCTCACCCAGCAGGTGGCCCATCCGGTCCCGCTTGGTCCGCAGGTAGCGGACGTTCTCCGGGGTGGCCCGCACCGGCAGGCCCTCCCGCCCGGTGATGGTCAGCCCGTAACCCTCCAGCCCGGCCCGCTTCGCCGGGTTGTTGGTGAGCAGCCGCATGGAACGTACGCCCAGGTCGTAGAGGATCTGCGCACCGGTGCCGTAGTCGCGGGCGTCGGCCGGCAGACCCAGGTCCAGGTTCGCGTCGACGGTGTCCCGGCCCTGGTCCTGCAACTGGTACGCCTGGAGCTTGTGCACCAGGCCGATACCGCGCCCCTCGTGCCCGCGTACGTAGAGCACCACCCCGCGGCCCTCCTGCGCCACCCGGGCCAGGGCGGCCTGCAACTGCGGCCCGCAGTCGCAGCGCAGGGAGCCGAACACGTCCCCGGTGAGGCACTCGGAGTGCACCCGGACGAGTACGTCCTGCCCGTCGGCGAGGTCGCCGTAGACGAGCGCGACGTGCTCGGCTGCGTCATTATCGACCGTGTAGCCGAACGCCTTGAACAGCCCGTACGGGGTGGGTAGCTGCGCCTGCGCATCCTGGTGGACCTGCTTCTCGGTCCGCCGCCGGTACGCGATCAGGTCGGCGATGCTGATCAGGGTCAGCCCGTGCTCGGCGCTGAACTTCTCCAGGTCGGGCAGGCGCATCATGGTGCCGTCGTCGTTGACCAGTTCGCAGAGCACCCCGGCGGGCCGCAGCCCGGCGAGCCGGGTCAGGTCGATCGCGGCCTCGGTGTGTCCGGCCCGGCGCAGCACCCCGCCGGCCCGTGCCCGCAGCGGCACCACGTGCCCCGGTCGGGCCAGGTCGGTCGGCTGGGTCGCCGGGTCGGCGAGCAGCCGGATGGTGTGCGCCCGGTCGGCGGCCGAGATGCCGGTGGTGACACCCTCGCGGGCGTCCACCGTCACCGTGTACGCGGTGCCCCGACGGTCCTGGTTGGTGTGGTACATCGGCGGCAGTTCGAGCCGGTCGGCCTCCTGCTCGGTGATCGGGGCGCAGATGTAACCCGAGGTGTACCGGACGGTGAAGGCCAGCAGTTCCGGTGTGGCCAGCTCCGCCGCGAAGATCAGGTCGCCCTCGTTCTCCCGGTCGGCGTCGTCGACCACGACCACCGGCCGTCCGGCCGCGATCTGCGCGATCGCCTCCTCGATCGGGGCGAAGACGGGGGCGGAGCCGCTGTCCGGTGCCGATTCGGTGTCGACCTCGGTCTCGGTCTGCACGAAATCCGATTCGATGACGCTCGACTCGCTCATGACATGGCCTTTCCGGTGCCGAGTAGCCGCTCGACGTACTTGGCGACGACGTCCACCTCGAGGTTGACCGGGTCGCCGATCTTCTTGTGCCCCAGCGTGGTGAGCTTGAGCGTGGTCGGGATCAGGCCGACGGCGAAGGTGTCGTCGCCGATCTCCGAGATGGTCAGGGACACTCCGTCGACGGTGATGGAGCCCTTCTCCACCGCGTAGCGCGCGATGCCGGCCGGCAACGAGAACCGGACCGTCTCCCACTGCTCGGCCGGTTCCCGGCCGATGATCTCGGCGACCCCGTCGACGTGGCCCTGCACCAGGTGCCCGCCGAGCCGGGTGCCGAGCGTCGCCGCCCGTTCCAGGTTGACCGGGTCGCCGGCGCGCAGCGCGCCGAGGGAGGACCGGTTCAGGGTCTCCCCCATCACGTCGGCGGTGAACACGTCACCACCGACGTCGACCACGGTCAGACAGACGCCGTTAACCGAGATCGAGTCGCCGTGCTTGGCGTCCGAGGTGACGACCGGGCCGCGTACCGCGATCAGCGCGGAGTCCGTACCCGTGTCGGTCAGTTTCACGACCTCGCCCAGTTCCTCGACAATGCCGGTGAACATGTCTCAGCCCTCCCTCTTCCGGGGCAGCGCGGTGATCCGCAGGTCGGGACCGACCTGCGTGATGTCGACGAAATCGAGGTCGATGACCTCGGAGATGGTGCGGGGGCCGGCGTCCGCGAGCGCGGCCGGGCCGGCGCCGAGCAGCTTCGGTGCCACGTAGCCGATGACCTTGTCGACCAGGCCGAGGGCGAGGAAGGCGCCGGCGAGGGTCGGTCCGCCCTCCAGTAGCGCGGCCCGGACGCCGCGCTGGTACAGCTCGGCGAGCAGGGCCTCCAGGTCGACCCGGTCGTCCTTGTTGGCGCCGAGCTCCGCGGTGGTCACCACCCAGGTGCGGGCGGCGCCGTCGCGCACGCGGGCATCCGCCGGGGTACGACCGGAGCTGTCCACCACCACCCGCAGCGGCTGCCGGATGGCCAGGCTGCCGTCGCGCAGGTTCCGGGCGGTCAGTCGCGGGTCGTCGGCGATGACCGTGCCGACCCCGGCGATCACCGCGTCCACGGTGCCGCGCAGGGCGTGCACGTCCATCCGGGCGGCCTCGGAGGTGATCCACATGCTGGTGCCGTCGGCGGCGGCGGAGCGCCCGTCGAGGGTCGAGGCGTACTTCCAGATGACGTACGGACGGCCCCGGCGTACGGCGGTCAGCCAGGCGATGTTGCCGGCTTCGACCTCGGCTGACCGTACCCCGATCTCGACCTCGACCCCGGCGTCCCGGAGGGTGTCCGCGCCACCGGAGGCGACCAGGTTCGGATCCGCCACCCCGATCACCACCCGGGCCACCCCGGCCCGGATCAGCGCGCCGGTGCACGGCCCCGTACGGCCGGTGTGGTCGCAGGGTTCGAGGGTGACGACGGCGGTGCCGCCGCGGGCGCGCTCACCGGCCTGGGCCAGCGCGACGATCTCGGCGTGCGGCCCACCGGCGTAGGCGTGGAAGCCCTCGCCGACCAACTCGCCGTCGGCGTCGAGCAGTACGCAGCCGACCACCGGATTGGGGCTGGTGCTGCCCAAGCCGCGGGCGGCCAGCTCGATCGCCCGACGCATCGCCGCATCGGCGGAGACGCTCACCATGTCCTGCGCCCTACTCTCCTCGCTCGTCGGTCAAACGCGCGACGAGTGGGAGGCATTCCGGCACTTGACCGGCGCAGGCGGCGGCGGAGAAACCCGGGGACGGCACAGCCGACCCCGGCAGAGTCCCGGACCGGGGCGCCCGAGGGTGCCGGCCGAGACCTGTCCGTCCCGCGCGCTGTCTCCCATCCGGACTGTCTGAGTGCGGGCAGAGAAGCCCGCGCTCAACCGTCGGCCCCGGGTTCTCACCAGGTCCACCGCTCGACACAGGGTCGATCGGGTCGCGGGCTTACCGTGGCCGAGGCCGCGGATCACCGCCGGTTCGGAATTTCACCGAGTCCCGCCAGCGCGTGGTGGGTACGTTGTGAGTCTTACACGGTTTCGGGCCTCGATCGCCATCTACGCGACCTAGTTCACAGCGCTGATCATCACCACGTCCCGCGCAATCAGGCGGGAATAATCCGGCGTACCCGGATCAGCCCTCGACCCGGCGCCGATCGACCGCCACGTACGAGCCGGGTTGGTGCTTGGCCAGACTCTTCATCTCCGAGGCGGCGGCGATCACCTCGAGCGGGTCGGTGAACCGCCGCTCGGGCACCGACAGGGAGACCCCGATGGAGAGGGTGACCAGGGCCGCCTTTTTCACGTTGCCCCGCCGGTCCTTCAACTCGACGAAGCCGCGCTGGGCGTCGGAGGGGTCGTACAACTCGTCGGCGGTCTTCTCGAAGTCGACCACGGCCCGCTCGGTGATCGGGCGTACCTGCTCCGGGGCGCAGACGATGACGAAGTCGTCGCCGCCGATGTGGCCGAGGAACGCCGGTGGCAGCCCGACCGAGACCACCGCCCGGTGCAGGCTCCGGGCGAGGGCGCTGATGAACTCGTCGCCCCGGCTGAAGCCGTACCGGTCGTTGACGCTCTTGAACCGGTCGATGTCGACGTAGCCGACGGCGTAGTCGACGCCGCTGCGTACCCGGTCGGTGATCTCCCGGCGGACCCGGCTGTTGCCGGGCAGGCCGGTCAGCGGGGAGACCTCCCGGAATTCCTTGTTCCGGCGCAGGGTGGAGCTGACCCGGGCGATCAACTCGGCGGTGTCGAACGGTTTGACCAGGTAGTCGTCGGCCCCGGCAGTGAGGCCGTGCACCTTGTCCACGGTCATGCCCTTGGCGGTCAGCATGATCACCGGCAGGGCCGAGGTCATCGGGTCGGCGCGCAGCCGGCGGGTCAGTTCGAGCCCGTCGATCCGGGGCATCATCAGGTCGACCACGGCGAGGTCGGGGCGGTGCTCCTCGATCATCTCGAGGGCTTCCTGGCCGTCGCGGGCCTTCAGCACGTCGAAACCGTGCAGACGTAGATTGAACTCGACAAAACGGGCAATGTCGACGTCATCGTCCACCACCAGGATCACGTCCTGGCGCTCCTCGACCGGATCGACGCTCACGACCGCGCCACAGCCCGCTGTGCCAGCCCGCGCAGGTGGCCGATCGCCGCCGCCGGATCGTCCGCGCCGTACACGGCGGTGCCGGCCACGAAGGCGTCCGCACCGGCCGCCGCGGCCTGCTCGATGGTGTCGGCGGCGATCCCACCGTCGACCTCGATCCGCAGTTCGAGATGACCGGTGGCCGCGTGCCGACGGGCCGCCCGGACCTTGTCCAGCAGCTCGGGAATGAACCGCTGCCCGCCGAAACCCGCCTTGATCGTCATGATCAGCAGGGTGTCGAAGCTCGGCAGGAGGTCCAGGTACGGCTCGATCGGGGTGTCCCGGTCGATGGCCAGCCCCGCCTTCGCACCCGCCGAACGCAGGTCCTTGGCCAGCGCCACCGGGTTGTCGCACGCCTCGGCGTGGAAGGTCACGTTGTACGCCCCGGCATCGGCGTAGGCCGGCGCCCACCGCCTCGGGTCCTCGATCATGAGGTGCACGTCGAACGGCAGCGTGGTGACCGCGAGCAGGCTCTGCACCACCGGCAGCCCGATGGTCAGGTTGGGTACGAAGTGGTTGTCCATCACATCGACGTGCAGCCAGTCGGCCGCGGACTCGACCACCCTGGCCTCGTCGGCGAGATGCGCGAAATCCGCGGCGAGGATGCTGGGCGCGATGATCGGCGTCGGTGCGGTCACGGCGCCAGTCTACGAACGGACGCCAGCCGTACGACACGGGCCACCACACCGTCCCACGGTCGGACGGCCGCAAGGTCGGGCGTACGGGTCACGCGGGCGGAGACAGCCAGTCACCGGGACCGTGCCCCCACCCGCGACCCCTCGGAGCAGATACCCGTCACGGCGGCGCTGCTCGACCCGGCCCACATCGTGTTTCCGTTCTCCACTCTCAACGGAGTAAGGATTTCATTGCATAGCGGTAGTTCATCGCTTCCTCCCCGGACCTCATCCGCAGCTCGGACACGACATCCAAATCCACGTTCGGGCTCGCGACCGCCAGCACCTCGAAAAGGCCTGACTGGCCGCGCAACTCGTACACGACCCAGCTCGGGTACTCGTCAGGAGGATCGATCTCCAGCTTGTCGAGCTCGATCGAGACACTCAACGCAGAGCCAAGCGATCGAACCAGATACGTCTGGTCATCCAGGGAATCATCGAGCAGAACATTGATTGAATCGATCGCCGCCACCGCCACCGCCGCACCCGGTAACGCCGACTCGACGACGCCTTGACGTACACGCGGGATGCGCCCCGCCAGTTCCTTCCGAAGAGCGCCTGCCGCCGGCTGGCCGCCAAGCTCACGCCAAAGCATCTCGACGCCCTGTTTGAGATCGAACCTGTCCGTGTTCTGCGAACCGGCCATACGCCCGAGAAAGATCGGTACGACCGAACTGACTCGATTGACGGCGGCAACAGAGAGGCAGACGGCAACCACCCTTCGACCACTCGGGTCCGAAACACGAGGAGTTATCACTTGATTTCCGCCCTCCAGGAGTCGCGCCGTCGCAACCAGGAGCTCCGTGCGCCCAGCACAGGCGAGCGGGGCGCGGCCGGAGCCGCACCCCGCTTCGCTGGACCACCGACCAGTCGCCCAGTACCCGGAACCACCGGTCCGCCCGCTGCGCGGCGCACAGTCTGCCAAGCGACTGAAGGATGAACGCTTGCGGGTCGTCGGTCATCCGGCGCCCCGCGTTGGGACATGTCGAGTGCGCTCGTAAGCGGCTTGCAGGCATCACAGGAGGTCGACCACGACCGTCAACCCCCAACCCCGTAGACACTGCCCCCCAAAGGTGCGCCAACCTGGCCGAACGCCGCCCGAGCCGCACACCCGAACCGGTGACGGAGCCGGGCACCCGGGAACCGGGGTAAGCCCAGCCCCGGATGCCCACCGCTACCGAATCAACCCAGCCACTCTGCCGACTCTGCGCGATCCACTCCCGCTTCACCGTTCACCACGAAGTCAAGCGCTTCAGAAAAGCTCAAGCCCAGTTCCCATAGCACCTGAGGGCCTACAGCAATCACGCGCCCGTCCCCACCGATGTACGACCTGAACTGCACGGACCACATCCCCAGCGGGGAGTAATTCCTATCGAATCTCCGACTCAGCAACTCCGCCTCGTCGAACGCGTCGATACACGCATCCACCGGATCAATGTGCAAGGAAGACGGAGGGACGCGAACCTCGGAACTGCGGATCGTCAGTCCTCCGAACTCAGCCCAGACCCTGAGTGCCAGGTCGTTCAACTGAAACCCCGCCGCCTCGAGCATACTGGTCCACCCGGATGGATCGATGCGTCGACCATCGACCCATCCGGCGACACGCAAGGCATCTCGCACGCTGGGGGACCCACCCCAGCTTGCCGAACTATGGGCTTGAGGTACCAAAAGTCTTCCTAATCAACGTCAGACAGGAGTCCTCGCAGGGCTTGAAGGGTACACCGCTCGCCATCGGAGAGCCCTGCGGTCGCACCCGCAATGTCCTGAAGAAACCTCCGATGATGGCTAGGTCACCTTCAGCTTTCTGCGCCTCGTTCATCGCACAGACTTCCGAACAGGTACGGCGATGGGTTGGGCCGAGTACGTCGTCAAGTGCCGACCCTGGCGCGATTTGGGTATTTCCCTGTGTCCGACCGTAATAGCGGCGACCGGACGGGGACGTGTATTCGGTGACGAAGTCGGGCGTGCTCGCCTGGTTGATCCCCCGGTTTGCCTCCGCGTACTCCTCGATCGTCGAACCAGCCGGCGCCTCGCCTGGCTCCGGTCCACAGTTGTGCACCAGCACCGGAGTGCTACCGACGGCCACGTAGTACGTGTGAACAGCCCCAATGCTGAGGTTGTGCACGCGACGCTGCTGAACGAAGTGACTTACGGAGTCGACCTGGACCGAGGTGCCCGCCGGGGTCCGGAGCCACTGCCCTGGCTGCAACTCGGCCGCCACGACCCAGTCATCGACGCTCTCCACCCAGAACGGGTGCCCATCCGTGGCGATCACCGTGCCGGAGGAGTCACCCGCGTTCCCATCGGTGTCGACCGTGACCTCGACCAGGTCCTTGTATCCCTCACCGACGATCAACGCCACGACCGGGCGGGCCTCGGTTACCCCGGATTCGGGATCCGTGGCGAGGACCTCGTCGCCGAGTTCGACGTCTTCGATCGGCCTGGACGAGCCGTCTGCCATCACCACCTGTGTACCCGGTGTGAAGCTGTTCCCAATTGGGCAGGAATCACCCGCTCCCGCTGCATCGTCGCCCTGCCTGGCCGCGGTCGCACCGGCCTCGTCGGCCTGTGTGGCGGCAGCCTCAGCGACCTCGTCCGTCTGGCGAGCCGCAGCGGCGGCCGCCTCGTCGGCCTTGGCAAGGACGCGCTGGGCCCACTTCATCTCGCTGAACCAGTTCATCACCGCCTTGCCGGCCCGGACCATGGCCTCGCCGATTTTCTTCGCCTTGAAGATCTTGCCCCAGGGCAGCGACCCGACCACGGCCATCGCACAGGCGCCGATGTCGCCCTTCATCACGCAGTCGCGGATGTCGTTGATACCGAGGACCTCGAGCAGGATCTGTCCGCCGGCCTCGATCACGATGTCAAGGATCTTCTTTTCCTTGACCTTCTTCGCCTTGTCAACATCCTGCCGACTGGGCCCGCTCGGCGCCTTCGCCCCGTCCGAAGGCGTCTTGTTCCGGTCCGTACCCGAGGTCTTCTTGGTTACGGGGTTGTACGTGACCTCGCAGTCCTCGTCCACACACATCCGCAGACCCGTGGGGTCCGTGTACGTGACCGGCGAGTTGTTCGAGTAGGCGTACCCGTGCATCTGTTGCGGTTCTTTGAAGTCGATGATCGGGTCGACCGAGATGAACCGACCCGTTGCCGCGTCGTACTCCCGCGCCCCCAGACTGGTGAGGCCGGTCGAGGCGTCGATCGTCCCGCCGACAAAACCCTTCTGCCCCGGCCACACCGACGGCTGCGTGCCGCGCGCCTGCCCGTACGGGGTGAACTTGCGCCGGGTCAGCGCGAGGGTGGACGCGTTCACGCTGGCCTGGGCGGTGCCGTGGTGGTCGGCCAGCAGGAAGCTGACCTGGGTTCCGGTACGGACCGCTCCGACGCCGCTGTAGTAGCGGGTTCCGGTCACGGCCGATGTGGCCTTGTTCAGGGTCATCTCGGTCGATCCGAGGTAGAGCGTGACCGTCGTCGGATCCCGTCGGATCAACCGGCTCCCGGACGCGTCGTAGAGGTATTCAGTGACCTTGGTGCCCTCGGTCACCTTGCCCAGGCGTCCCTCGGCGTTCCATTCAAGGACCTGCTCGTTGCCACCGATCTTGCGGCTGGTCGTGTTGCCGGTGGCGTCGTAGTCGTACTCGTCCAACCGCTGCCCGCCGGGCAGACCGCCGGTCGGCGGGCCGGTGGTGGTCACCGACTGCAGCGTGTGCGGCTGGGCCGCACCCGCCGCCGGGTAGGTGTAGTTCGACGTGACGTTGTTGGCGGGGTTACCGGTCGTGTCGTGCTGCGTCTCGGAGAGCCGGTTGCCGACCGCGTCGAAGGTGTACGAGTGCCAGTACGGGTTCGGCCCACCGACCGTGGCCGACGATGGCGCCGCGACACAATCGTCCGTACCCGTCCAGGCGTTGGTCATCCGGCGCAGGTAGTCGTAGCTGAAGCACTGGTTGTCCGTGGTGGTGTTCTGCTCGACGTTCTTGATCTGGAGAACGTTGCCGGCCGCGTCGTAGCGGTACGTGACGTCGTCCAGCCTGGTCGGCGCGGTTATCCGGTCGGTGGTGACCTGCTTGAGCCGCCGGGAGCCGTCCTCGTACTTGTAGGTGAGGAAGACCTCCTTGTTGATCGCGCCGAGCGTCTGCCGCAGTGGCTCGCCGTACTCCGAGTAGGCCGTGGACTGGAGGTAGCGGCTCAACCCGGTGACACTGACCGGCATGTCCAGCCCGTCGTACCCGTAGGTCACTACCTCGCTCGGCAGACCGCCGCCGCTCGGATAGGTGTTCGTCTTGGGCAGGCCGGTGGTGGCGGTGTAGCTGGCACCGAAGCTGTACGTCCCGGCGAGCGCACCCTCGCTCGCCGGGACGGTGATCTTGGTTCCGGTCGGCTGATAGCGGAAGTTGTACCCGGTGACCTCGCTGACGTAGGCGTTGGTGCCGACGTGTCGGGTCGAGGAGGTCGGCAAGCCGAGCTTCAGAGTGTCGTACGTGAAGGAGGCCGCGATAGTTCCGGTCTCCGAGCCGTAGCGCATGGTGGTGGGGCGGCCCAACTCGTCGTACGTGCTCGCGATGGTGTCGTTGCGCGCATTGGTGGTCGACACAACCCGTCCACCGTCGTCGTACCTCGTGGTGGCGGTTCCCCTGTCCGGGTCGGAACTGCTCACCATCCGGCCTCGCAGGTCGAATCCGTAGCCCCAGGTGTTGCCGGCCGGGTCCTTGACCTGACTGAGCCGTCCAAACCTGTCGTAGGAGTAGGTCGTCGCGTCGTAGGCGCCGGTGGGTGTGGTGCCCTTGTGCTGCCGCAACTCCGTGGCGCGGCCGAGGGCGTCGGTGATGGTGGTCGTGGGGGTTCCGCCGGTGGGCGGGTCGACGAAGACCCGGTCGCCGCCGTAGCTGGTGACCGTCTTCCACTTCTCCACGCCGAAGCTGTTGAAGATCTCGTTGGTCGGCCGGCCCATGCCGTCGTACTGGGTGACCGACTGGCTGGGGATGAACTGGTCACCCACGTAGTCGGCCAGCGTCGCCGAGGGCGCCGCGTCGTTGTGGTAGGCCCCGTTCTTCTTCCAGGCCAGGCCACGGGTGTCGTAGAAGGTGTCGGTCAGGATCCGGCCACCGCCCGAGGCCGGCTGCTGGGTCTGGCGCAGCCGCATCGTGCCGTCGTAGATCTCGTAGCCGGTCCGGTAGGAGCCGTCCTCCTTCAGCGTCTCGGTGGTCACGACCACCGGCGCGTTGCGTACGACCCGGTAGGTGAACCGGCTGTTCGGGGTGGTCGGGAAGTCTGCCTTGGCCCGGCCGGGCAACCAGACCGAGACCAGCCGGCCCATCGGGTCGTACGCCAGATCGGTACGCGCGCCGTTCGGGTCGACCGTCGCGGTGTTGACCCCCCAGGCCGGTTCCATGTAGGTCGTGTTCTGGTGGCCCTTCGGGTTGGTCGTGGTGACCTGGCTGACCAGCGCGTCCGTGGCCGGGGTGTAGGCCGTGGTCGACTTGTTCCCGTAGACGTCGTACGCCTCCGTCACCCGGCCGTAGGCGTCGAAGACGGACTTCGAGGTGACCTTGTAACGGGGGCCGCCGGCCGGCCACTCCATCAGCTCCTCGACCTGGGTCACGTCGCCCTTGGTCGGAGCGGTTCCGTGGGTGGTCGAGCCGTCGTAGTACATCCGGGTGTCGGAGACGAGGTCGGCCGGACGGGCCGGGGTGGTCGCACAGGCGACGGCGACCTTCTCGATCCGCTTGACCGTGGTGAGGATCCACGCGGTGGTGTTGCGGGCGTACTCGTGCCGGGTGCAGCTGTTGTCGTCGTTGCGGGCCAGGTCACCCAGGTCGCTGGTCTGGGTCGGGATGCCGTACGCGTCGAAGGTGTGCTGCACCTCCGTACGCCGCCAGGTCCCGTCGGAGAGCAGCGAGCGGGAGCGTACCGACGCCATCTGGGTCACGTACGCGACCAGCGGGGTGGTGCCGGCCCTGGCTCGGGTGGCGGTCGACGCGCTGCGCCACGGGGTGTTCAGGGTCGCCGATTGCAGGGTGCCGGCGTCGCCCGAGTAGTAGAGCGTCTCCCGGCTCATCCCCTGGTAGTCGGAGATGTCGTCGATCGAGCCGCCCTCGGAGTCGACAACCTGGACGCTGCGGCTGCCGGTGGGCTGCTTGTCGCCGTGCAGGCCGCGGAAGAACAGCGTCTCGGTCATCGAGACCGGGAACGGTGCCGCGCCGACCCGGGTACGCACCCGCGCGTACCCGCGCCACTGGCTCCAGGTGCGGTGCTCGGCCTTGGTGAACTCGCTGTCGTCGTAGCCCCAGGCCGGGTCGCCGACGTAGTCGTAGCGGGTTTCCTTGGGCACCTGCGGTGCGTTGCTGGACCTGTCCTGCTCGACCACCCGGGTCGCCACGTACTTGTGGAACCAGTCGAGCTTCGGCTGGGTCTCCCCCTCGGGCTGCCAGTAGATCGGGTAGCAGCGCATGGTGTTGTTGTGCGTCTGCGAGGGGACCACGACGGTCGGCCAGCCGCTGCACTCGCGCGACGAGTAGTCGATGCCGATGGTGGAGCCGGTCTCGGTGTTGATCTCGACGATCCGGTACCGGGTGATCGCCGGTACGCCCTCGTTGCGGTCCACCCGGTTCTGCATCAGGGTGCCGACGAAGGTCACCGCCGGGGTGCTGAGCTCGCCGCCGACCTTGCCGGTACGCGTGATCCCGGACAGCCACAGGGCCTGCGCGGTCCCGTCCCCGGTGGGCGGGAACTGGTGCGTGAAGCTCCAGGTGTTGACGTCCTGGTAGGACGCGCCGCTGCGGACCTGGGTGGTGATCGCGGTCAGCCGCTTGCGGGTCCAGAACGTGGGCGAGAAGCGGTCAGTGCACGCCTCGCCGGCCTTGCAGTTCTGGTCGATCGGCACGTCGGGCCAACGGGACGCGTTCGCCTGGGTGAACTTGCTGTCGGCGCAGTCGAAGTTGGCGTCGGGCAGGCAACGCTCGGCGACGTTGAAGACGACCCGGGACAGCGCCGGCTTGCTGTACTCCGTACCGCTGCGCAGGCCGTACTCGATCCGGTCGAGGTAGCCGCCGCGCTCGTACTGGACGCCGGTGGTCTTGATGTTGCGGCCGTAGTAGTTGTCCTCCGGCACGTAGTAGTACGCCATCGAGTTGGCGTGCGGGTCGACGACGTGGTCGAGGTTCCACCGCCAACCCTGCTGGCACGATGACGTGTCGAAGGTGCTGGTGTGGCACGGTTCCCCGGCGTGGTTACCGAAGATCGGGACGGTCCAGGTCGACCTCGTCTCCGGGTTGCCGGTGGCCCAGTTCGGCAGCCGGTTGCGGCCGAAGTAGTACTGGGTGCCGTCGGTCGTGGTGACCCGCCAGTACTCGCCGTTGTCGTCGCCGTTGACCGCGCCGGTCAGACGCTCGACCCGGGAACCGTCGTCCTCGGACATCCGCCACGAGCCGGTGGCGTCGTCGCGGACCAGCTCGCTGTTGCGGCCGTTGAGCGACAGGGTGATGTTCTCCGACACCCAGCACTGGTCGCCGGTCTTGACGGTGTTGTTGGCGCCCGAGCCCATGTCCTCGGCGCACGCCTTGTAGCGACGCTCGACGAAACCGGGCGAGTAGTCCCAGCCGTCGCCGATCCAGGAGGGCTGGTTGTTGGTCGCGACCATGCGGCCGTCGATGCTGCCGGAGGAGTAGCCGAGGCCGATCTGCGGCGCCGGGCCGCCGGCCGAGGGCGGCAGTTCCATCGGGTACGACCAGGAGAAGTCACCGGAGGAGCTGCCGGCGCTCCAGGAGCCGCTGGGGGCGAGCGAGGTGGCGGCGTAGCTGCCGCCGGTGCCGGCGGAGCCGGCGGCGAGGGCGACCAGGGCCGAGGGGGCGGCGGCGCGTGCGTTGGCCGAGGTGGTCAGGTCGATCTCGGCGGAGGCGGCGGCCAGCTTCTGGTCGTTGCGGGTCGGCAGCACCGTACGCTGCTGACACTCGGCCAGTTCGGGTGTGGTCAGGGCGCATTCGGGGAGTTGGACCAGGCGCAGCCGGGAGGACCAGTCGGCGCCGTACGCCTCCTTGAACCCGCTGTAGTCCACCTCCACGGAAACCCGTCCGGCGCGACCGTCGTCGCTGCGCAGGGCGAAGAGCAGACCGCGTACGGCAGCCCGCTCGGTGCGGGGCCGGTCCTGCACCTCGACCCGTACCCGTGCTGGTCCTGCGGCGGCGGTCGCCGCCCGGCCCGTTGCCCGCGCGGGGGTTCCCACCTTGACCGGGGTGTCCCCGACCCGTGCGGTGCCGCCGGCCGGCACTGCGGCGGTGGCGGTCGCGGCGTCGGGCCAGATCACCGGTTTGGGCTTGACCGGGGCGGTGGCCTTGCGCACCACCGCCCGGGCGGGGACGACCCGCATCGGCACCGAGGGTTCCTGTTGCAGCTCGGGCAGGTCCACAGTGGCGGGTGCCGCCTGTGCCCGGACCGGGGTGAGCACGCTGAGCAGCATGACCAGCGCCAGCAGCGGTGAGAGGCGTCGGACGAGGCGGCTCCGCGCGGTGAACACCCGGCGCCGGGCGCCGGTGAACAACGGCCGGCGGGCCGGTGTGGGCAGCATGAATCGACCAGGTGTCACTGGAAGCCTCCCCCGTGGAAGTCACGACTGTCGATTTGGGCGCGACAGCGCGAGGAACACCGTACGTCGGTTGATCATCACGCACAAGAGTTGAATAAGTCACTGACATCAATGCGCCGGTTGCCCTGCGCAGTCCACTTTGTCGGACTGTTCATGACGAAGTGAGTCTTGTAAGGAGCGGTGTGTGACTGGTTGACTGCCCATCGCCGCCCGGGACGACGATGGCCCCGGGGCAACGGGGAGGTCCTGATGTCACGTCATCGGGCGCTGTCGCGCGCCCTCTCGCTGCTCACCGTCACCGCCACGATCGCCACCGTCGGCGCCGTGGCCGTGGGATCCACATCCGCCTCGGCCCAGCCGACCACGCCGGCCAGTCCCACCGCCGGCACCGACGGCGACCAGGCCTGGTACGCCACCGAACCCGCCGCCCTCGCCGCCGCCCGCAGCTCCGGCAAGCGCATCGAGGTCGACGCGCTGACCACCGAAACCCAGCAGGTCTTCGCCAACCCCGGGGGCACGTTCACCCTCGAACAGCGGGTCCGGCCGGTCCGGGTCAAGCGCGGGAACACCTGGACTCCGGTGGACACCACCCTGGTCGTCGGCCCGGACGGACGGATCGCCCCCAGGGTGACCGCGGTCGGGCTGAGCTTCTCCGGCGGCGGGGACCCGACGCTGGTCAAGCTCGACCGCGACGGCAGGGAACTGCGGATGGGTTGGAAGGCGCCGCTGCCGCGCCCGACCCTGTCCGGGGACAGCGCCACCTACGCCAACGTGCTGCCCGACGTCGACCTGGTGGTCAAGGCCGATGTGGAGGGCTTCTCCGAGGTCCTGGTGGTCAAGACCCCGCAGGCCGCGGCCAACCCCGAACTGGCCACCCTCCGATTCGACCTCGGCACCACCGGGCTCACCCTGAACACCGACAACGCCGACAACATCACCGCGTACAACAGCGACGGCAAGATGGTGTTCACCGCACCGACACCGCGGATGTGGGACTCCTCCGGTCAGGCCGATCCCGGACTCTCCGCACAGGCCCGTACGTTCGACACCAACGTCGGGGCGCACCAGGCGGCCATGGACACCACCGTGACCCCCGGCGCGCTCTCGCTGACACCGGACCAGAACCTGCTGCGGGGCAGCGGTACGAAGTACCCGGTCTACCTGGACCCGTCCTTCGTCAGCGGCGGCCGGCTCGCCTGGACCTCGGTCTGGAAGTCGTTCCCGACCACCAAGTACTGGAACTCCTCCGACATCGCCCGGGTCGGCCACTCCGACACCGACAACCTGGTCAACCGGTCCTTCTTCCGGTTGGACACCAGCCGGGTCAAGGGCAAGAACATCATCCGGGCGACCTTCCAGGCGTACGAGACGCACTCCTGGTCCTGCAACGCCCGAGCGGTCGAGCTGTGGCACACCGGCGGGATCAGCTCGTCGACGACCTGGAACAGCCAGCCCTCCTGGATGACCAAGCTCTCCACGGTGAACGTGGCCAAGGGTTACAGCTCCTCGTGTCCGGACGGTGGGGTCGACTTCGACGCCACCGGTGGCGTACGGGTCTCGGCCGCGGCCAACGCCGGGGAGGTCACCCTGGGTCTGCGGGCCAGCAGCGAGACCGACACCCTGGGCTGGAAGAAGTTCCGGAACAACCCGACCCTGGCGGTCGAGTACAACTCGAATCCGTCGGTTCCCACCGGCCTGGTGACCACCCCCGGGGTGGCCTGCGCCGGGGGCAAGATCGGCAACACCGACCTCACCCTGCGCGCGGTGCCCAGTGACGCCGACGGCGGCAACGTCACCGCGGAGTTCAACTACTGGCCGGTCGGTGGCGCCACCGTGGTCCGCAACGTGACCGTGTCCAACGGCCTCCAGGCCAGCACCATCCTGCTCAAGACCGGCCTGGTCGACGGCACCACCTACAACTGGCGGGTCCGTACCCGCGACGCCGACGGGGCCAACTCGGGCTGGTCCGGCACCTGCGCCTTCACGGTCGACCGGACGATGCCGAGCGCGGACGTCGACGTCACCTCCGCCCAGTACCCGGACTACGACCCGAGCGGCCTGTCCAGCACCGTGCCGGCCGGCATCCCCGGCCAGTTCACCATCAGCGCCAAGGGCAACACCGACATCGTCGGCTTCTACGTCGCGATCGACAACGACGCCCCGAGCCAGTACGTCGCCGCCAACGTCCCCGGCGGTACGGCGACCGTCACGCTGATCCCCACCCAGACCGGCCCGGGAACGCTCTACGTACGCACCTTCGACGGGGTGAACCCGTCGGTCACCACCGACACCGACCACACCTTCTTCGCCACCCCACCGATCGGGCCGCAGTCCAAGCGCGGCGACCTGAACACCGACGGCAAGGTCGACCTGCTCGGCCGGACTCCCTCCGGCGACCTCTGCTTCTACATCGGCAACACCGCCGGGGACTTCCGCACCGGAACCTGCACGAAGATCGACAGCAACCGCCAGGGCTGGCTGCACATCCTGCGCCCGGGTGACTGGGACGGTGACGGCTGGAGCGACCTGCTGGTGGTCGAGGCCGACGGCGACCTCGTCTACCACTACGGTGCCGGCGCGGGCAGCTTCAGCCGCGAGGCGGTCGAGATCATCACGGACTGGGACGCCGACGGCAATCCGGTCAAGACCAGCGGGTGGAACCAGTACAACCTGGTTGTCGCGCCCGGCGACTGGGACGGTGACGGCGCCCCCGACCTGATCGCCCGCAAGAGCACCGGTGAGGTCGTGCTGCACCGGGGCAACGGGTTCGGCGGCTGGGCCGACGAGTCCGCCGCCGTACGCCTCGGCTGGGGGATCTGGCAGGCGTACGACAGCATCGTCGGACCGGGCGACGTGGACGGTGACGGCGCCGTCGACCTGTACGCACGCAAGTCGAACGGCGAACTGTTCCTGATCCGGGGCAACGGCAAGGGCGGCTTCCGTACGCCGACCGGGATCACGTACGCCACCTGGGAGACCGGCGTCAACGTACGCCAGCCGAACGCCGCCTGTGACGCCTCACCGGGTGTCGCCAACTGCCCGACAATCATCGACAAACTCAATCCGACCGAACGCTTCCGCCCGATCTGCCAGCGCAAGGGCGAGTACCAGGGCGCGAACCCGTACTGGGTCTCCGTCGTGACGCCGCGCAACAAGACCGGGTGGATCTCGGCCTACCTGGTCGACTACGCCGACAACCAGCTCGCGGACGTGCCGAACTGCGCCCGGCCGGCGGCCACCACCTACACCGTCTGGGTGGACGGGGTGAACGTCGGCACCACGAACGCGGCCTGCGAGGCTTCCCCGAGCACCACCACCTGCGCCACCCCGATCGACGTGCTGAACAACGGTGACATGTTCACCCCGGTCTGCCAGCGTCTCGGGCAGACCGTCAGCGGCAACCCGTACTGGGTCTACGGCGTGACGTCACACGGCTCCACCGGCTGGATCGCGAACTGGTGGATGGACTACCCCGACAACCGGCTGCCCTACCTCGCGCTCTGCGGCGACTACGGCGCCGCGCTGGCGGGCACCGGCTGGAACACCTTCACCGTCGGTCTGGTCGCCCCCGGCGACATCAACAACGACAACAAGAACGACCTGCTCGGGGTGAAGGCCAACGGCGATCTCCAGGCCTACTACGGCACCAACACGGCCGGCCAGTTCTCCAACCCCAGCGGCGGAACCCTCGTCGGCACCGGCTGGAACGGCTTCAACAAGGTCCTCTGACCCTCGGGGTGGGGCGCCGGTCCGACGGGGCCGGCGCCGCACCCCCCGGTGCTAGCATGCGACGTGCTTGACACCCCCACTGTTTCCGCCGCGTCCGCGGAGGAATCTGCTCCGGCCCGCCCGGAGGCTTCTGCGGAGCCGACCGCTGCCCGCCGGGCCGACTTCCGGCTCTACTGGTCCGTCGCCGGACTGGTGATTCTCCTCGGCGCGGCGCTCCGGGTGCGGCAGTGGATGTTCGGTCGGGGCATGTGGGGCGACGAACTGTTCATCGCGCACAACATCCACGACCGGAACTTCGAACTCCTGCTCCGTCCGCTGACCTACTCGCAGTCGGCACCGATCGGCTGGTTGTGGCTCGAGCGCATCGCACTGCTCGCCTTCGGCGCCGGCGAACAGGCACTGCGACTGGTGCCGCTGCTCTACGGACTGGCGTTGCTGCCGCTCGTCGCGTACTTCGGTTGGCGCCTGATGTCGAAGCCCGCAGCCTGGGCGACGATCACCCTGGTCGCGGTCGCACCCCAGCTGATCGCCTACTCGAACCAGGTCAAGCAGTACAGCAGCGAGGCCTTCTGGGTGACGTTGATCGTCTGCATCGCCGTCCTGCTGGCGCAGCGAGACCGGTTGTCCTGGCGTGCGGGCATCGTCTTCTGGGTGGCCGCCGGGGTCGGGGTCACGATGAGCGCCCTGGCGATTCCGGTTGCGGGCGCGCTCGCCGTGTTGCTGGTGCTGCAACGGCTGGCCGAGCGGGGGCGGACCCGGCAGGAGCGCCTGCGCAACCTCGGCCGGTTCATGGCCGCCATTCCGGTCTGGCTGGTTCTGCTGGTGACCATGGGACTGCCCATGTACCGCGCGAGCCAGGCCGACCCTCTGCTCCGCGCGTTCTGGGAGCGGGCGCACGTCTACCCGGAGCGTCCGCTCACCGACCTTCCGGCGACCTGGGCGTGGTTCACCGACAAGGTCACGGGCCTTGGTACGGATCCGCTGGAAATGTGGTCGCTGACCCTGTTCCTCCTGATCCTGCTCCTCGGCGCGGTGTTGTGCTGGCGGCGCATCGGTGGCCTGAGTGTGGCGATGCTGTTGCTCCCCATCGCCGTCGGTCTCGGCGGCGGTGCCGTTTCCGCCTACCCGCTGACCGGCCGCCTCGCCGTGTACGCCGTGCCCACGCTCATCATCCTGGCGGGCTTCGCCGCCTCGTCACCGTCAGCCGCCTCGGCGTCCTCGGCCGCGTCGCCGCCGTTGGCCACGAGGTCCGTGCTCGGCTGGGTGCGGTGTGCGGTGGCGTTGGTCGGCATCGCAGTGCTCATGGGACCGCAACTGCGCACCGACGTCGATGGTCTGCGACACCCGGCGAGCGCCTACATGATGGGCAGCGGCGGGAACCTGTCCGAGTACCGGGAAGCCCTCCGGTACGTGGCGGACCACAAACAGCCCGGCGAGGCCTTCCTCGTCACCCGGGAGTCCTCGAACGCGCAGTCCTATTACGGCCCGACCGCCGACGGCATCATCTACCCGGCCGAGGCGGGTGCCTGCCCGGGTGTGAACGCGGCGACTCAATTGGCCGGACGTACGCGGCTGTGGCTCTACGAGACCACCGACTACACCGACGAGGAGAACAAGGTCCTCAACGAGCGCCTGGGTAAGGGCGCCACCATATCCGAACACCTCTTCCGCGGTGCCCGCGTGCTGCTCATCGAGCTACCGACCGGGAGCACCGCCGGCACCGACGTCTGCATCCTGTAGCCGACCGGCCGTCGCCCGGCACCACCGCCGGTGCCGGGATGCCAGCGCGCCGCTACCGGGGAGGGTACCGGTATGCTGCTCGGCCGATGGCCTTCGGCGCCCGGCAGGGGCGCGGTAGCCGGCCGTCGGGTCCCCGGGGAGGACAAAACAGATGCGACGTTGGTTGACCGCGGTGGCTCTCGGTGGCATGGCGGCCCTCGTACTGAGCGGTTGTGCCCTGCCCGAAGGTGTCGACGGCGACCTGACCGACGACTGGGCCACGATCGGGGCTCCGGTCAGTTTCACCCCACCGGCCGGCACCTGCCACCCACGGCCGGTGGACGTCGGTTACCTGAGTTCCTACCAGCCGGTCGACTGTGGACAGTTGCACGACGCCGAGACGGTGCACGTGGGCACCTTCAGCGGGGCTGACGCTGATCGGACCAGTCCCCCGGCGGAAGGGTCACCCAGCATGCGGGCGGCTCGGGGCGAGTGCGACGGCAAGGCCAACGAGTTCGTCGGGGGAGACTGGCGCGGCGGCCGGCTCTCGGTGAGCGTGGTGCCACCGTCGAGCTACGCGTGGGAAGGCGGCGCCCGCTGGTTCCGGTGTGATCTGGTGGAGACCGGGGGTCTGGACAACCCCGACGTGGTGAGCCGGTACCTCAGCCTCAAGGGCGCCCTGACCACCCAGCACGGTCTGGCGTACGGCTGCTTCACGCCGAAGCTGGTGAAGGACGACATCGACCAGATGCAGCCGGTCGCCTGCACGGCCAAGCACAACAGCGAGTTCGCCGGAATCTGGACCGCGCCGGACGTCCCGTACGACGCGTTCCGCAAGGACGACGCCCGCACCGAGAAGGGGTGCATGGGTGTCATCGCCACCTTCACCAAGGTGCCCAACAACAGCGACCTGAAGTACCGCACCGGTTGGATCTTCTACTACCCCAGCGAGGCCGACTGGGACGCCGGCAACCGCGGGGTGCAGTGCTTCCTCTGGATCGACGGTCGTTCCCTGACCCGGTCCCTGAAGGGTGCCGGGCCGGGCGCGCTGCCGATCAACTGACGCACCACCACGGTCGAGAGACACCACACCGACGCCCCGGCCATCCGGCCGGGGCGTCGGTGTACGGGAGATCGGGAGCGGCGGCTACTCGCCGCGGCGCAGCACCGCCAGGAACATCGCGTCGGTCCCGTGCCGCTGCGGCCAGAGCTGCACGGTGGGGCCGTCGCCGAGGCCGGGCATGCCGGCCGGCAGCAGCGGCCGGGCATCGACAAAATCGACCGGTACGCCGGAACGTCGCGCCGCCTCGGTCACCGTCACGTGGGTCTCCACCACGTGCGGCGAGCAGGTCACGTACGCGACCACGCCACCGGGTCGGACCGCCCGGAGGGCGGCGGTGAGCAGTTCCCGTTGCAGCCGGGTCAGCGGCGGCAGGTCGGACGGTTGGCGACGCCAACGCGACTCGGGGCGGCGGCGCAGCGACCCGAGCCCGGTACAGGGTGCGTCGACCAGTACCCGGTCGAATCCGCCCGAGGGCAGGTCGGGGTCCTCGCCGACGGTCCGTCCGTCCATGGTGAGCACCTTGACCGGCAGGCCGCGTACCGCCTGGGAGACCAGCCGGGCCCGGTGCTCGGCCACCTCGACCGCGGTGAGGGTGGCTCCCCGCTGTGCGGCGAGAGCGCCGAGCAGACCGGCCTTGCCGCCGGGACCGGCGCAGAGGTCGAGCCAGCGGCTGTCCTCCCCCTCGACCGGGGCGGCGGCGACCGCGGCGGCGACGAGTTGGGAACCCTCGTCCTGCACGTGCGCCCGGCCGTCGTTGATCGCGGCCAGGTCACCCGGCGCCCCACCGGACAGGTACACGGCGTACGGCGAGAAGGCGCCGGGTGCGCCGCGTACCTCGTCGGCCAGCGCGACCGGGTCGGCCCGGCCGGGCCGGGCGCAGAGGTGCACCGGCGGGCGCTCGTTGTCCTCGATCAGCAGTCGCGTGGTCTCGGACATGTCACCGCCGAGCGCTTCGGCGAACGACCGGATGATCCACTGCGGGTGGCTGTAGACGAGCGAGAGGTGCCCGACCGGGTCGGTCTCGAACGGCGGCGCCAGCTCGGCGACCCAGGTGTCGAGGTCCTTGCCGGCGATCTCGCGCATCACCGCGTTGGCGAATCCGGTCGCGCCGGGTGCCACCGAGCGGACCAGTTCGACCGTCGCGGAGACGGCGGCGTGGGCCGGCACCCGGGTGTAGAGGAGCTGGTACGCACCGATGCGCAGCGCGTCGCGCGGCTGCGGGTCGATCCGGGCGACCTCGCGTGCCGCCGCGACGGCCAGGATCGCGTCCAGGGTGCCCCGTACCCGCAGCGTGCCGTAGGTCAGCTCGGTGGCGAAGGCGGCGTCACGTCCGTGCAGTCCCCAGTCGCGCAGGAGTCCCGGCAGCACCAGGTTCGCGTACGCGTCGTCCCGGTGCACCGCAGCCACGGCCTCGTACGCCGCCAGGCGCGGCAGGTCGGCCGGTGGGCCGCCCGGTCGACCGCGTCCGCCCGTACCGGTGGACCGGTCCCGCCCGCCACGGGCGTCCCGGGGGCGGCCACGGTCGTCGAAGCGGGGTCGTCCCCGTTCCTCGGAGCGCGGTCCCCCACGGGCGTCGGAGCGCACGGCCGGGCGGTCGTCCGACCGGGCCGGCGGGCGGTCCTCGGAGCGGGTCTGGTCGCGGTTGTCGGACGAGGCGATCACTCGGTCACCTCGGCGTTCTGGAAGGTCTCGCCCGGGGCGACCCGGACGCCGCGCGCCCAGTCGGTGGCCGGCATCGGCTTCTTGCCCGCAGCGCGTACCTCGCCGAGAGCGACCGCGGTGGTGGCGGTGCCGACGAGTACCTGGGTCCGTTCGATGAGCAGCTCTCCTGGTTTGAGATCGGGTGAATTGGCGATCGGTCGGACCGGGCCGAGCTTGACCCGGTCGCCTCGGAAGGTGGTCCAGGCGCCGGGCGCCGGGGTGGCCGCCCGGATCCGCCGGTCCACCGCGAAGCCCGGTTCGGACCACCGGACCTGGCCGTCGGCGACGGTCAGTTTCGGGGCCAGGGAGACCCCGTCGACCGGCTGCGGTTCGGCGCGGGCGGTGCCCGCCTCGATCGCGTCGAGCACGGCCACGAGCAGCCCTGCGCCGGAGGCGGCGAGTCGGGTCAGCAGGTCACCGGAGGTGTCGGTGGGGCGGATCTCGTCGGTCAGGGTGCCGTACACCGGGCCGGTGTCCAGCCCGGCTTCGAGCTGGAAAACGCTGGCGCCGATCACCGCGTCGCCGTGCAGCACCGCGTGCTGTACGGGCGCCGCCCCGCGCCAGGCGGGTAGCAGCGAGAAGTGCAGGTTGACCCAGCCGTGGGTGGGGATCTCCAGTGCCGCCGGTGGCACCAGCGCGCCGTACGCGACCACCGGTACGCAGTCCGGGGCCAGCTCGGTCAGCCGGGCCAGGAACTCGGGCTCACGCGGGCGGGCCGGGGTGAGCACCTCGATGCCGTGCTCGTCGGCCCAGGCGCCGACCGGGGAGCGGACCAGGCCACGGCCGCGGCCGGCGGGGGCGTCCGGGCGGGTCACCACGGCGAGCAGTTCGTGGCGGGAGGCGGCCACCGCCTCCAGGGCGGGCAGGGCGACGGCCGGTGTGCCGGCGAAGACCAGGCGCATCCGGGTCACCTCCCCAGGCCGAAGGGACTGCCCGCGCCGTGCGGGCTGGTCTTGATCACCGGCGGGGCGCCGGCGTCGTACCAGTCCGCCGCGCGGATCGCCTTCATCGCCTCCTTGCGCCCCTCGACCGAGAGCCGGTCGAGGAAGAGCACCCCGTCGAGGTGGTCGGTCTCGTGCTGTACGCACCGGGCCATCAGCCCGGTGCCGACGATCTGCAGCGGGTCGCCGTACGAGTTGGAGCCCTTGGCCACGACGTTCTGCCGGCGCACGGTGTCGAAGTAGAGCCCGGGGATGGACAGGCAGCCCTCCGGGCCGTCCTGCTCCTCCTCGTCCGGGAAGGAGAGCACCGGGTTGATCAGGTGACCGACCACGTCGTCCACGTCGAAGGTGAACACCCGCAGGCCGACCCCGAGCTGTGGGGCGGCCAGCCCGGCACCGTTGCGGTCACGCATCGTGTCGGTGAGGTCGGCGACCAGCTTGCGCAGCTCGGCGTCGAAGTCGACCACCGGCTCGGCCGGCGTGCGCAGCACCGGATCCCCGAACAGACGGATGGGCTGGACGGTCACGCGGGACGGCTCCTTAGCTGGGGGACGACGTTACCGGCGGGTCGGTCGTCCCGGCGGGAAGCCCGCTCGGGCGGACCACCATCGGGAGAAACCGGCCCCCGGCGGAACGGGGGCAGACAGGATGCTGCCGTACCAGTCTACGGCGGCGGTACCGGCTGATTTCAGGCCACCGACACCGGCAGCCGCTCGTGGCCGTGCGGGGTGGGCAGGCCCGGTGGGCCGGCATCCCGACCCGGTTGAGCCCGGCTGTCCACCACGTCGACGGGACCGGGCGACCGGGGTCACGCGGTATCTCGGGCGATCCGGTGCGTGGCGGGACGCCGTTCGCCGGGCTCGCCGCGATGTCGGGTGACCGGCGATCAACCACGCCGCCGTCGCGCCGTCGTACCTCCGGAGCCGGATCCGAGGATCCGTCATGCCGCCCGGTGGTGCCGGATGGCCCGTTACGAGGAGATGCCGGCCTCGCTGGCGAGGATCGGGTCGGCCGGGGCGGTGTCGGCCTGGGCGAGCACGTGTTCGGGCAGGGGCAGCCGTACGCCGTGCGCCGCGTCCCAGTCGTAGATCGTGCCCAGGCCGACCTCGGCCTGGAAGAACTCGACCGCGGACCGGCCGCCGACCACGGGCTCGTCGACCTCGGCGACCAGTCGGCCGGGGACCAGCTTGAACCCGTTGCGCAGGGCGGCGCTGAGTCGCCGGTGGCCGTCGACGACAAAGAAGTCGGTGCCGGTGTAGCCGATGCTGAGCGGTTCCAGGGCCGCCTCCCCGGCCTGCGCCACGTCGTTGACGAAGTCCGACTCCCAGAGTCCGCGCAGGCCCTGGATCTCCTGGCTGGGGTAGATCCGGCCGGGGTCGAGCAGGAGCAGCGGCGGCGCCTCCTGGAGCACCTGCTTGCCGAGGGTGCCCTCGAAGGCGGCGATGACGTGCTCGACGACCTCCATGGCGGAGGCTCGGGTGGTGTCGCAGATCAGGTCGTAGTTGCGCAGTTTGGCCTTGTCCACGCCGTACCGGAGGATGAACCGGCTGCGCTCGCTCTCGCTGCGTTCCCGGAGCTTGGTCCGGGCCTCCTCGATCGAGGTGTAGCTCTCGGCCGGGCCGGAGGGGCGGGCCAGCACCCGGCGGGCGGCCTCGGTCGACTCGGTGATCATGTGAATCTTGAGCGCGTCCCGGAAGAAGTGCCAGGCCAGGCGGCTGTCGACGATCAACTGCTCGCCGGAGTCGGCGATGTCCTGCTGGAGCTGGTCGACGTACCCGTCGACCGCCTGGTCGAGCTCGGCGTGCAGGTTGAGCTGCAGGGTGGTCATCTGACGCCGCTGCGCCATCTCGCGGTACAGGTCACCGACGCTGATTCGGCGCAGGCCGAGTCGCTTGGCGAGTTCGATCGACACGGTGCTCTTACCGCTGCCGAGATCTCCATTGAGAACGATCGATTGACGATCGGTCACGACGCACACACCCCTGATCGCAGACTGATTAGGATCACTCGATTACACACCGAACCGGTGTGATCACGGCATCGTCACACCAATGGGCGGCGACATGAGGGGCGATGTTACCACGCGTACACCAGGCTCCCGGCGGACCACAGGTCAGAACAGATCCAGCGGATCGACCTGGATCCGTACCGCCTGACCGGCCTTGCGGGCGGTGCGTACCCCGGCCGCCTCGTGCAGCGCGACCGCCAACGCACCGGCCCGGCCACGGGGCACCCGGACCAGCATCCGCTCCTGCCCCTCCCCCGCCGGCACCGGACCGAGGACCTCCGCCCCGGCCGGCAACCGGGTGACCGCGAGCAGGTCGGCGACCGCGTCGGGCACCCCGGTCAGGCTCGCCATCCGGGCCGCCGGCGGGAAGCCCAGCTCCCGCCGCTCGGCCAGCTCACGGGCGGCGAACCAGGCCGGATCCCAGCGCAGCAGCGCCTGCACCGGCGCCAGCGCGCCGTCGGCCACCAGCACCACCCGGCCACCGGCCGCCGCCGGTCGGGCCAGCGCCGCAGCGGTCAGCCAGCGCCGCAGCGCCTCCTCGGCGGCCCGCAGGTCGGCCCGGGTCAGCAGCGCCCAGGAGTCCAGCAACAGCACCGCACCGTACCCACCGCCGGCCGCGAGCGGCTCGGCGCCGGGCGTCGCCACCACCAGCCCGGCCTCCGCCGGCACCTCGCCGAGCACCTCCTCCCGACCCGAGGTCCGCACGGGCACGCCGGCGAACGCCCGCCCCAGTTCCTCCGCCGTACGCCGGGCGCCGACCACCGCCGCGCGCAGCCGCCGCCCCCCGCACTCCGGGCAGGTGTACGCCGCCGCGACCCGCCCACACCAGTGGCAGCTCGGTACGGCGTTCGCCGAACGCAGCGCGAGCGGCCCCGCGCAGTGCGGGCACCGGGCCGGAGCGCGGCAGTTGGCGCAGGAGACCGAGGGCAGGTACCCCCGACGCGGCACCTGGACCAGCACCGGCAGATCCGCCCGCAGCGCCGCCCGGGCCGCCTCCCAGGCCAGGCTCGGCAGCCGCGCGGTCGCCGCCCCCGGATCCCGGGCCAGTTGCGGGTCGTCACCGGTCGGTGTCACCTGCGGCGTACGCGCCCGCACCGTCGCCCGGTCGGCCACGATCTCCTTCGCCCAACCGGTCTCGACCAGCAGTTGCGCCTCGGCGGTCCGGGCGTGCCCCGCCACCAGGACCGCCGCGTCACCGAGTTGGGCACGGGTGAGCAGCACCTCGCGGGCATGCGGGTACGGGGCGCGCGGTTCGGAGTGCAGGTCGTCGCCGTCGTCCCAGATCGCCACCAGCCCGAGCCGGTCGACCGGGGCGAACATCGCCGCCCGGGTGCCGATCACCACCGGCACCTGTCCCCGCGCGGCGGCGAGGAAGGCCCGGTAACGCTTGGCCGGGCCGAGCGCCGCGGAGAGCGCGACGTGCCGTCCGGTGCCGAGTTCGGCGGTGAGCGCCGCGTCGAGGCGGTCGAGGTCGCGGGCGTCGGCGACCACCGCGACCACTCCCCGCCCACCGCGTACGGTGGCCGCGGCCGCCTCGGCGAACCGTGCCGCCCACTCCTCCCCGGGCAGCGCCGACCAGACCGCACGCGGGCGTCGCCCGTCGGTGAGTGCCCGCAGGAACCCCGGTCCGGCCGGATAGTCCCGCCATCCCCGCCCGGGTCGGTCGCCCGCGACCACGTCGGGCCGCGCCACGTCTGCCGGCGCCACGTCAGGGCTCGTCGCGTCCGCCGGCACCACGTCGGGTGACGCCGCCGCATCCGCCACCACCTCGGATGGCGCCACGCCCGCGGGCGCCACTCCGGCGGCCACCACGACGTCGGTCGGCGACGGGTCGGTGGTCACCCGGGCGGGGGCGGGCTGCGACTCGACCCGGGCGTGGCGGGGTGGCACGGCGAGCCGGAGCACGTCGACCAGACCACCGGCGTACCGGTCCGCGACCGCCCGGGCCAGCCGGGCGATCTCCGGGGAGAGCACCCGTTCCGCCGAGACGAGGCGTTCGAGGTAGGTCAGCCGGCCGTCGTGCGTGGAGGACTCGACCCGCTCCAGCAACCAGCCGTCGACCAGTTGGCCGGCGAACCGGACCCGGACCCGCGTCCCGGGCCGGGCCGTCTCGGCGAGTTCGCTGGGCACCAGGTAGTCGAACGGGCGGTCCAGGTGGGCCAGCGGCACGTCCACCACTACGCGAGCGACCGGCAGCCCGCTCGCGGGCTGCCGGTCGGTACGCCTAGCGGTGGTCAGGCTCCTGCGGCCGACTTGAGGTCGGCGGCACGGTCGGTGCCCTCCCAGGTCAGATCCGGCAGCTCACGACCGAAGTGGCCGTACGCGGCGGTCTTCTGGTAGATCGGACGGAGCAGGTCGAGGTCACGGATGATCGCGGCCGGACGCAGGTCGAAGACCTCACCGATCGCCTTCTCGATCCGCTCCACCGGGACGTTCTCCGTGCCGAAGGTCTCCACGAACAGGCTCACCGGGTGCGCCTTGCCGATCGCGTACGCGACCTGCACCTCGCACCGCTCGGCCAGACCTGCGGCCACCACGTTCTTCGCCACCCACCGGGTCGCGTACGCCGCCGACCGGTCGACCTTCGACGGGTCCTTGCCGGAGAACGCGCCGCCGCCGTGCCGGGCGTAACCGCCGTAGGTGTCCACAATGATCTTCCGGCCGGTCAGACCCGCGTCGCCCATCGGGCCGCCGATCTCGAACCGCCCGGTCGGGTTCACCAGCAGCCGGTAACCCTCGGTCTCCAGGCCCAGTTCCTCGAGTTCCGGGGCTATGACGTGCTCGCGTACGTCCGGGGTCAGCAGCGACTCCAGCGAGATGTCCGCCGCGTGCTGGCTGGAGACGACCACCGTGTTCAGCCGGACCGGGCGCAACCCGTCGTACTCGATGGTGACCTGGGTCTTGCCGTCCGGGCGCAGGTACGGGATCGTCCCGTCCTTGCGGGCCGAGGCGAGCCGGCGGGCCAGCCGGTGCGCCAACGCGATCGGCAGCGGCATCAGCTCGGGCGTCTCGGAGCAGGCGAAGCCGAACATCATGCCCTGGTCACCGGCACCCTGCGCGTCCAGCGCACTCTCCGAGGAACCCGACCGCAGCTCGAGGGCGCTGTCCACGCCCTGCGCGATGTCGGGCGACTGGGAACCGATGGAGACGCTCACACCACAGGAGGCCCCGTCGAAACCCTTCTTCGACGAGTCGTACCCGATCCCGAGAATCGTCTCCCGGACGATCGTCGGGATGTCGGCGTACGCCTTGGTGGTCACCTCACCCGCCACGTGCACCTGACCGGTGGTGATGAGGGTCTCGACCGCCACCCGGCTGCGCGGGTCCTGGGTCAGCAGCGCGTCAAGGATGCCGTCGCTGATCTGGTCAGCGATCTTGTCCGGGTGGCCTTCCGTGACCGACTCGGAAGTGAACAGGCGGCGTGCCACGGTGCTCCTAAAGGATCTCGAAGAGTGTCGGCGGCAGTCTAGCGCCGCGGACATGGGTCATTTCCTCGGTGACAGTGTGCTCAGTGGTTAAGACGAAACGGTTAAGCGCGTTGTTACCAGGTCCCAGACGCCGTCGGCGAGGTCTTCCTTGGATTGTTCCGGGAAAACCGTCCTGGATCCATCCGCGCCCAGCACGACCGCAGTATTGAAGTCGGCGCCGAACACCTTGTCCCGCCCCACCTCGTTGACCACGATCAGATCCGCCTTCTTCCGCGCCAGCTTCGCCCGTGCGTTGGGCTCGGCCTCACGGGTCTCGGCGGCGAAGGCGACCAGTACCTGGTGGGCGTGGCGCCGGTCGCCGAGTTCGGCGGCGATGTCGGGGTTGGTGACCAGTTCGATGGTGGGCGCCGTACCGTCATCCGTTTTTTTGATCTTCTGGTCGGCGTACGTCGCCGGGCGGAAGTCCGCCGGTGCCGCCGCCATCACCACCACGTCCGCGTCCGCCGCCGCCGAGAGGGTGGCCTTGCGCAGTTCCTCCGTGGTGGACACGCGAACCACCTCCACCCCGGCCGGGTCGGGAAGCGAGACGTTGGCGGCAATCACTGTAACCATAGCGCCACGCACAGTAGCAGTGCGGGCAAAGGCGTAACCCTGTTTACCCGAGGATCGGTTGCCCAGGAATCGCACCGGGTCGAGCGGTTCCCTGGTGCCACCGGCGGTGATCACCACCCGACGCCCGGTCAGGTCACGCGGCGCCACCGCCCCCCGGCTCAGCGTCCGCCGGGCGATCGCGAAGATCTCCGCCGGGTCGGGCAGTCGACCCTTGCCGGTGTCCGCGCCGGTCAGCCGCCCGCTGGCGGGCTCGATGACAAGTACGCCGCGAGCGCGCAGCGTCGCCACGTTGGCCACCGTCGCCGGGTGCTCCCACATCTCGGTGTGCATCGCCGGCGCCAGGACCACCGGGCAACGGGCGGTCAGCAGCGTGTTGGTGAGCAGGTCGTCGGCCAGCCCGTGCGCGACCTTGGCCAGCAGGTCGGCGGTGGTCGGTGCGACCACGACGAGATCCGCCTGCTTACCGATGCGGACGTGCGGGACCTCGTGCACCTCGGCCCAGACATCGTCCGCGACCGGCTTGCCGGAGAGCGCCGCCCAGGTCGGGGCGCCGACAAAACGCAGGGCCGAGGCCGTCGGTACGACCCGGACGTCATGCCCCGACTCGGTGAAGAGCCGGAGCAGTTCACAGGCCTTGTACGCGGCAATGCCCCCGCCTACGCCAAGAACGACCTGAGCGGGCATGAGCGATCTTTCGGTCCTGCTACGGCTGGTCGGTCGGCTCGGCGGTGAGCAGGCCCGCGTTGATCTCGCGCATCGCGATCGACAGCGGCTTCTCCTGCGGGGTGGTCTCGACCAGGGGTCCGACGTACTCCAGCAGACCCTCACCGAGCTGGCTGTAGTAGGCGTTGACCTGGCGGGCCCGCTTGGCCGCGAAGATCACCAGCGCGTACTTGGAGGTGGTCTTTTCCAGCAGCTCGTCGATCGGAGGGTTGGTGATGCCTTCGGGATTGGCGATGGAACCCACGAGATAAACCTCTGTGTCTCTCAACCGCTGGTACGCGGCTGAGCCGGAGTCAGAAAGGATGAACCGAGCAAGCCTACCAGTTCCTCCGCTGCCCGCTCGACGAAGTCGTTGACCACCACCCGGTCGATTTCCGCCCCGTCGTGCGGTTGGGCGGCCGGCGGAACCACTCCCGGCGGGACGAGGTACACCAGACGGGACCCGGGCATCGCGGCCCGTACGCGCCGGGCGCCGGGCAGGTCGAGACTGAGCAGCACCGGCTGGGCGGCCCGCAACCGGGTCTGGACCGGCTGGCGCGGCGTGCCGTGCAGGTGGCCGGCGTAGCGGTCCCACTCGATCAGTTCGTCGGCGGCGATCAGCGCCTCGAACTCGTCCCGGTCCACGAACAGACGCGTCCCGTCGGCCTCGTACGGGCAACGGGATCTGGTGGTCATCGGGACCGATACCCACAACACGGGCGAACGCGCCCGGATCAGCTCGATCACGCTCTCCTTGCCGGCCCCGGCAGGACCGGCAAGGAGCGTGAGACGAGCCGCCGGGCGCGCGTCGTCCACCGTACTCACTGCTTGTTTCTACACGCTGCCACTAACTAGTTGGCGGCGAACTCACCAAGCAGTGCCTTGCGCTGCTGGTCACCCAGGCCGCGCAGACGCCGGCTGTCGGCGATCTTGAGCTTCTCCATGATCTGGGTCGCCCGGATCTTGCCGATCCCCGGCATCGCCTGGAGGACGGCCGAAACCTTCAGCTTGCCGACGACGTCGTCGCCCTCCGCCCGGTCGAGGACGGCGGCGAGGGTGGTCTTGCCCTGCTTGAGCTGCTCCTTCAGCTCAGCACGGGCTTTGCGGATCTCCGCAGCCTTCTCCAGCGCGGCTGCACGCTGTTCGGGGCTCAGTTGGGGGAGCGGCACCAGTTCTCCTCAGGTCCCTATCGCGACGGGCGGAACGCACCGCCGCATCTGTGAAACGTGGGGTGGCTGGAAACCAAAGGGGTATGTGGTTCCCAGCGCCGGGAAAACTAGCGGTCAGCAGAGTTTTCGGCAACGTGGACGCGCCATGATCATGCGACCGTGACCGAGCTATCACTCACCGGCGCGGTCGAGTACGGCCCGACAATCGGCCAGCGCGCGGTCCGCGGCGGCCCGCAGCGCGGACCGGTCCGGCCCGTGCCCGAGCACCTCGCGGGAGTACGACGGCAGCACCGCGGTCAGGTCCCGACCGAAGACCGTACGCAGGTCGGCAGCGCTCCCGCCCTGGGCGCCGAGACCGGGCGCGAGCATCGGGCCGTGCACGCGGGACAGGTCGTGACCGGTCTCGCCGATCGTCGCGCCGACCACCAGCCCGAAACTTCCGAGCGGCTCGGCACCCACGTTGAGCTGGGAAATCTCGTCGATCACGGTTTGCGCGACGGTCCGGCCGTCGGCGCCGCGGGCGTGTTGCACGGCCGGACCCTCCGGATTGGAGGTGAGCGCGAGCACGAAGACGCCGCCGCCGTGCGCCGCCGCCGTGTCGAACATCGGCGCGAGCGAGCCGACGCCCAGATACGGACTCGCGGTGATCGCATCGACATACAGCGGACTGGATGGATCGAGATACGCGGCGGCGTACGCGCTCACCGTGGAGCCGATGTCACCACGCTTGACGTCCAGAAGCACAAGAGCTCCGGCATCTCTCAACTGTCGGATAGTTGACTCAAGTACCTCGAGTCCTCGGGACCCGAAGCGCTCGTAGAACGCCGACTGCGGCTTCACCACTGCGACCCGGTCGCCCAGTGCCTCGGCCACCGTCTCGCTGAACCGCGCCAACCCGGTCACGTCGTCGGGCAGTCCCCAGCGGTCCAGCAGCGCGCCGTGCGGGTCGATACCCACACAGAGCGGCCCCCGCTCCGCCATCGCCCGGTGCAGCCGCGTCCCGAAGCTCTCCATCGCGCTCTCCTCTCCTCGCCACGACGCGGGGCGCGCCACGGCTCCAGCCCTCCCGGTACGCACCCGGCGTCGCGGGTGCGGCACGCAGCCTTCCGCGGTCCGGCAGCCGGCCCTCCCGGTACGGGGACCGGATGTCGGTGGCCACCGGTGGTGGTGGCCGGCGGGGTGGCGACGGCGGATCAGCCCGCGGCGACGGCGGCGGCCACCCCCGCGCCGATCCGGGCCAGGTCCTCGTCGTCGGTCACATACGGCGGCATCGTGTAGACCAGGTCGCGGAACGGGCGCAGCCACACCCCCCGGTCCACCGCTGCGGCGGTCGCGGCCGGCAGGTCGACCTCGTGGTCGAGCTGCACCACACCGATCGCGCCGAGCACCCGTACGTCGGCCACGCCGGGCGTGCCGCGCAACGGCTCCAGACCCGCCCGGAGACCCGCCTGCACCCTCGCCACCTCCGCCGCCCAGTTTCCGGCCCGCAGCAGCCCGATGGAGGCGTTCGCGACGGCACACGCGAGCGGGTTCCCCATGAACGTCGGCCCGTGCGCCAACACACCACCGGCCCCGATTCCCCGGGCCACCTCCGGTGTGCAGAGCGCCGCCGCGAGGCTCAGGTAGCCACCGGTGAGCGCCTTCCCGACGCAGATCACGTCCGGGGTGGCCCCCGCGTGCTCGGCGGCGAAGAACGTACCGGTGCGACCGAAACCCGTAGCGATCTCGTCGAAAATGAGTAACACCCCGTGCGCGGCGGTGACCTCGCGCAACACCCGTAGGTAGTGCGGATTGTGGAACCGCATGCCCCCGGCGCCCTGCACCACCGGCTCGACGATGACCGCCGCCAACTCGTGCGCGTGCCGGGCGACCTGGTCGGCCAGCACCGCCGCGTAGTCCTCGTCCACCGGTGCGTCGAAGCCGGCCGGCGGTACGGGCGCGAACACCTGCCGGGGCAACACGTCCCGCCAGAGGTGGTGCATCCCGCCCTCGGGATCGCAGACGCTCATCGGCTGGAACGTGTCCCCGTGGTAACCACCGCGCCAGGTGGCCAACCGGTGCCGCTCCGGGCGACCCCGGCCGAGCTGGTACTGCAGGGCCATCTTGACCGCCACCTCGACACTGACCGAGCCGGAGTCGCAGAGGAACACGTGCTCCAGTCCGGGCGGGGTGAGGTCGACCAGGTTGCGGGCCAGCTCGATCGCCGGCCCGTGGGTCAGCCCACCGAACATCACGTGGCTCATCCGGCCGAGTTGCCCGGTGACGGCGGCGTCCAGGACCGGATGCCGGTAACCGTGGATCGCGGCCCACCACGACGACATCCCGTCGACCAGCTCACGCCCGTCGGCCAGCCGCAGGCGTACGCCCTCGGCCTCGGTGACGAGGTACGGCTGCGTGGTCGCGGGCATCGGCGCGTACGGGTGCCAGACGTGCGCGGCGTCGGCGGCGAGCAACTCGGCAGGGGTCACGGCCGGGCCGACCGCGCGATCGCGCGGGCCAGACCCGGCCCGCGATAGATGAAGCCGGTGTAGAGCTGCACCAGGCTCGCCCCGGCGTCGAAGAGGCGGTTCGCGTCGTCCGGATCCATGATCCCGCCGACCCCGATCACCGGCAGCGCCCCGCCGGTCTCCCGGTGGACGAAGGAGACCACCTCCCGGGCCCGTGCGGTCAGCGGCCGACCGGACAGGCCACCGGTCTCCGTACCCCGGGGTTCGTCGGCGGCGGCGAGGCCGCCGCGGCCGAGTGTGGTGTTGGTGGCGATGACACCCGCCGCCCCCCGGTCGAGACAGACCCGCAGCAGTTCGGCGATGGCCGGCTCGGTGAGGTCCGGTGCGATCTTTACCAGCACCGGCTTCTCTCCCACCAGGGCGTCGAGCAGCGCGTCGAGGTGCTCCCGGTCCTGCAACGCGCGCAGGCCCGGGGTGTTCGGCGAGGAGACGTTGACCGCGAAGTAGTCGCCGTGCTCCCGCAGCGCCCGGTAGGAGGCGACGTAGTCGCCCACCGCGTCGTCCAGCGGGGTCACCTTCGACTTGCCCAGCGAGATGCCCAGCGGTACGCGCAGCCCCGGCCCGGCCGCCAGCCGCCGCGCCAACGCCTGCGCCCCCTCGTTGTTGAACCCCATCCGGTTGATCACCGCGGTGCTCTCCGGCAGCCGGAACAGCCGGGGCCGGGGATTGCCCGGCTGGGCGTGTGCGGTGACCGTGCCGACCTCGACGAAACCGAAGCCCAGCGCCGGCCAGGCCGGCAGTGCCACCCCGTTCTTGTCCATCCCGGCGGCCAGCCCGACCGGGTTGGGGAAGTCCAACCCGAAGACCCGGCGCGGCGCCGCCACCGCGTACGCGGACCGGAGCGCGGCCAGCGCGGCCGGCCGCCCGGAGAGGGCGGCCAGCCGGTGCAGGGTCCACTCGTGTGCCGTCTCGGCATCACCACCGCCGAGCCGGAACAGCGCGGGGCGGACCACCCGCTCGAAGATCACTCGCCGGCCCGCAGGGCGGCGTGCAGCTCCTGCAACGGGCGCACGGCCATGTCGCCGCGGATCAGCGCCTCGATGCCCATCACCGCCGCCGCCGCACCCGGCACGGTGGTGATGCACGGGATGTCCGCGGTCACCGCCGCGCTGCGGATCTCGTACCCGTCGGACCGGGCGCTGGCCCCGGAGCCCTGCGGGGTGTTGATGACCAGGGCCACCTCACCGGCCGCGATCAGCGAGACCGCGTCCGGACCGGCACCGGCCTCCTCGTAGTGCTTGCGGATCAGCTCGCAGGAGATGCCGTGCCGGCGCAGCACCTCGCCGGTGCCGACGGTGGCGACGATCTCGAACCCGAGGTCGGCCAGCCGCTTCACCGGGAAGATCATGGCGCGCTTGTCCCGGTTGGCCACCGAGACGAAGACCTTGCCGGCGGTCGGCAGCGAGCCGTACGCGGCGGCCTGGGACTTGGCGAACGCGTGCCCGAACGCCACGTCGATGCCCATCACCTCGCCGGTGGACTTCATCTCCGGACCCAGCAGCGAGTCGACCCCCTGACCGGCGCGGGTACGGAACCGCTTGAACGGCAGCACCGCCTCCTTGACCGCGATCGGGGCGTCGACCGGCATCGTGCCGCCGTCACCGGTCGGCGGGAGCAGGCGCTCCGCGCGCAGGTCGGCGATCCGGGCGCCGAGCATGATCCGGGCCGCCGCCTTGGCCAGCGGCACCGCGGTCGCCTTGGAGACGAACGGGACCGTACGGGAGGCGCGCGGGTTGGCCTCCAGCACGTACAGGGCGTCGTCCTTGAGCGCGTACTGCACGTTGAGCAGGCCGCGTACGCCGACACCACGGGCGATCGCCTCGGTGTAGCGGCGTACGGCCGCCAGGTGCGAACTCGCGAGGGTGATCGGCGGCAGGGCGCAGGACGAGTCGCCGGAGTGGATGCCGGCCTCCTCGATGTGCTCCATCACGCCACCGATGTAGACCTCGCCGTCGGCGTCGCAGAGCGCGTCCACGTCGATCTCGATCGCGTCGTCGAGGAACCGGTCGACCAGCACCGGGTGGTCCGGCGAGATGTCGGTCGCCCGGCCGATGTAGTCGCGCAGGGTCGGGTCGTCGTAGACGATCTCCATCCCCCGACCGCCGAGCACGTACGACGGCCGGACCAGCACCGGGTACCCGATCTCGTCGGCGATCGCCTTGGCCTCGTCGTACGAGGTGGCGGTGCCGTGCTCGGGGGCCCGCAGGCCGGCTCGGGCCAGCACCGCGCCGAACGCGCCCCGGTCCTCGGCCAGGTTGATCGATTCCGGGGAGGTGCCGACGATCGGCACCCCGGCGTCCTTGAGCCGCTGGGCCAGGCCGAGCGGGGTCTGCCCACCGAGTTGGACGATCACCCCGACCACACCGGGACCCCCGGCCGCCTTGCCGGAGCTGTCCTCGGCGTGCCAGACCTCGAGCACGTCCTCGAAGGTGAGCGGTTCGAAGTAGAGCCGGTCGGCGGTGTCGTAGTCGGTGGAGACGGTCTCCGGGTTGCAGTTGACCATCACGGTCTCGTACCCGGTGCCGACCGCGCCCGGCAGCGGCGCGCCCTGCAACGCCAGTACGGCGTGCACGCACGAGTAGTCGAACTCGATCCCCTGCCCGATCCGGTTCGGCCCCGAGCCCAGGATCAGCACCTTGGGCCGGTCCGAGCCGGCGACCTCGGTCTCCTCGTCGTAGGACGAGTAGTGGTACGGGGTGGTGGCGGCGAACTCGGCCGCGCAGGTGTCCACGGTCTTGTAGACCGGGCGCAGCCCGAGCCGGTGCCGCAGTACGCGTACCCCGTCCTCGGCCGCGAGTTCCGGACGGAGCGCGGCGATCTGCCGGTCGGACAACCCGGCCCGCTTGGCCCGACGCAGCATCGCCGCGTCGAGTACGGGCGCCCCGACGATCTCCTCCCGCAGGTCGACCAGGGAGGCGATCTGGTCCAGGAACCAGGGGTCGATGCCGCCGGAGGCGGCGGAGACCTCGGCGACCGAGGCACCCAACCGGAGCGCTCGCTCCACTGTGTACAGTCGGCCGTCGTGTGGGGTAGCCAGGGCGGTGAGGGTGGACTCGACCGTCGACCCGGCCGGGTCCGGTACGGTCCAGAATCCGGCCGCCTTCGTCTCCATCGAGCGCATCGCCTTGTTCAGCGCCTCGGTGAAGTTGCGGCCCAGGCTCATCGCCTCGCCCACCGACTTCATCGTGGTGGTCAGCTCCGGGTCGGCGCCGGGGAACTTCTCGAACGCGAACCGAGGAATCTTGACCACCACGTAGTCCAGCGTCGGCTCGAACGCGGCCGGGGTCTGGAGGGTGATGTCGTTCGGGATCTCGTCCAGGGTGTAGCCGATGGCGAGCTTCGCCGCGATCTTGGCGATCGGGAAGCCGGTCGCCTTCGAGGCCAACGCGGACGAACGGGAGACCCGGGGGTTCATCTCGATCACGACGATCCGGCCGTCGGTCGGGTTGACCGCGAACTGGATGTTGCACCCGCCGGTGTCCACCCCGACCTCGCGCAGGACCGCGATGCCCAGGTCACGCAGTTGCTGGTACTCCCGGTCGGTGAGCGTCATGGCCGGCGCCACGGTGACGCTGTCGCCGGTGTGCACACCCATCGGGTCGATGTTCTCGATCGAGCAGACCACCACCACGTTGTCGTTGCGGTCGCGCATCAGCTCGAGCTCGTACTCCTTCCAGCCGAGCACGCTCTCCTCGATCAGGACCTCGTGCACGGGGCTTGCGGTCAGCCCCGCCCCGGCGATCCGGGTCAGGTCCTCGTCGGTGTGCGCCATGCCGGAACCGAGCCCGCCCATGGTGAACGACGGCCGGATCACCACCGGGAGCCCCAGCTCGCCGACGGTCTGGCGAACCTCGTCCATCGAGTGGCAGACCCGCGAGCGCGGCACCAGCGAGGTCGGGTCGGCGATGCCGATCCGGGCCCCCGCCTTGGCGACGACCTCCTTGAAGAGCTGCCGGTCCTCGCCCCGGCGGATCGCGTCGATGTCGGCGCCGATCAGCTCCACGCCGTATTTCTCCAGCACACCCGACTCGTGCAGCGCCACCGCCGTGTTCAGCGCGGTCTGGCCGCCCAGGGTGGGCAGCAGTGCGTCCGGCCGCTCCCTGGCGATGACCAGCTCGACGAAGTCCGGGGTGATCGGCTCGACGTAGGTGGCGTCGGCGTACTCCGGGTCGGTCATGATCGTCGCCGGGTTCGAGTTGACCAGGCTGACCCGCAGGCCCTCGCTGCGCAGCACCCGGCAGGCCTGGGTGCCGGAGTAGTCGAACTCGCAGGCCTGTCCGATCACGATCGGACCGGAACCGATCACGAGTACGTGGCGCAAATCGGTCCGCTTAGGCATGGTTCCCGCCCTCGTTCTTGTTGCCCTGGCCACGCCCCGGCTGCCGCTCGCCCTCGATCAGCTCCGCGAAGCGATCGAAGAGGTAGTCCGCGTCGTGCGGGCCGGCGGCTGCCTCGGGGTGGTACTGCACGGTGAAAGCGGGTACGTCCTTCGCCCGCAGGCCCTCGACCACATTGTCGTTGAGGCAGACGTGACTGACCTCGACCGCGCCGAAGTCGGTCTCGATGAACTGGCCCGCCGGCACCTCCTGGCCGGGTTCGCGCCCCGGCCAGTCGACCGCGAAGCCGTGGTTGTGCGAGGTGACCTCGACCCGCCCGGTGACCCGGTCCAGGACCGGCTGGTTGATGCCCCGGTGCCCGTAGCCCAGCTTGTAGGTGCCGAAGCCGAGCGCCCGGCCGAGGATCTGGCTGCCGAAGCAGATGCCGAACAGCGGGATCCGCCGGCTGAGCACCTCACGGGCCAGCCCGACCGGGTGGTCGGCGGTCGCCGGGTCGCCCGGCCCGGGCGAGAAGAAGACCGCGTCCGCGCCGGTGGCGAGCAGGTCCTCGATGCTCGACGAGGCCGGCAGGACGTGGGTGGTCACCCCACGGGCGGCGAGCCGGCGCGGGACGTTGCGCTTGATCCCCAGGTCCAGCGCGGCGACCGTGAACCGGTGCGTGCCCTGCGCGTCGACCGTGTACGGCCTGGGCGTGGTCACCTCCGCCGACAGGTCCGCGCCGACCATCTCCGGGGTGGCCCGGACCCGGGCCAGCAGGGCCTGCGGGTCGTCGTCGAGGCTGGAGATGCCGACCCGCATGGCACCCTTGTCCCGCAGATGACGGGTCAGCGCGCGGGTGTCGATCCCGGAGATGCCGACGACACCCTCGGCGGCGAGCCGGTCCTCCAGACCGCCGGACGCCCGCCAGTTGGAGCCGATCCGGGCCGGGTCGCGGACCACGTAACCGGCCACCCAGATCCGGCCAGACTCGTCGTCCTCGCCGTTGACCCCGGTGTTGCCGATGTGCGGCGCGGTCTGCACCACGACCTGGCGGTGGTAGGACGGGTCGGTCAGGGTCTCCTGGTAACCGGTCATCCCGGTGTTGAAGACCGCCTCACCGAAGGTCTCCCCCACACTGCCGTACGCCTCACCGTGGAACGTCCGGCCATCCTCCAGTACGAGGATCGCGGGCCTGCGTCGCATTATTTGACTGCCTTTCCATCAAGCACCGTCGGCTCGCCGCGCAGGAACGTGGCCACGATCCGGCCGGGCAGCACGGTGCCGGCGTACGGGGTGTTGCGGCTGCGGCTGGCCAGCTCAGCGGGGTCGACGGTACGGCGTGCGGCCGGGTCGACCAGGGTGAGGTTGGCCACCGCCCCCGGTGCGGGGTCGTGCCCGTGCTCGGTCAGGCCGGCGATCCGGGCCGGCACCCGGGACATCCGGTCGGCGATCAGGTCCCAGCGCTCACCGAGCACCGAGAGCAGCACCGGCAGGGCGGTCTCCAGCCCGAGCATGCCCGGACGGGCGTACGCCCACTCGCACTCCTTGTCCTCCAGCGCGTGCGGGGCGTGGTCGGTGGCGACGATGTCGATGATCCCCTCGACCAGGGCGGCCCGCAGGGCGGCCACGTCGGTGGCCGTACGCAGCGGTGGGTTGACCTTGAAGACCGGGTCGTAGCTGGCCGCCAGTTCGTCGGTGAGCAGCAGGTGGTGCGGGGTGACCTCGGCGGTCACCCGGACCCCGCGCGCCTTGGCCTGGCGCAGCACCTCGACGCTGCCGGCGGTGGAGACGTGGCAGACGTGCAGCCGGCTGCCGACGTGCTCGGCGAGCAGGACGTCGCGGGCGATGATCGCCTCCTCGGCCACGGCCGGCCACCCGGTCAGTCCGAGCCGGGTGGAGACCTCGCCCTCGTGCAACTGGGCGCCCTCGGTCAGCCGGGGCTCCTCGGCGTGCTGCGCGATCACCCCGTCGAACGCCTTGACGTATTCCAGGGCCCGGCGCATCAGCCTCGGGTCGGCCACGCAGTGCCCGTCGTCGGAGAAGATCCGTACCCGGGCGGCCGAGTCGGCCATCGCGCCGAGTTCGGCCAGCCGCTCCCCGCCGAGGCCGACGGTGACGGCCCCGATCGGCTGCACGTCGACCAGCCCGGCCTCCCGGCCGAGCCGCCAGACCTGTTCGACCACCCCGGCGGTGTCCGCGACCGGCGAGGTGTTCGCCATCGCGCAGACCGCGGTGTAACCGCCGAGCGCGGCGGCACGGGAGCCGGACTCGACCGTCTCGGCGTCCTCCCGTCCCGGTTCGCGCAGGTGGGTGTGCAGGTCGACCAGGCCGGGCAGGGCCACCAGGCCGTCCGCGTCGACCACCGTGGCATCGCGGGCGTCGAGGTTGCGGCCGGCGGAGACCACCAGGCCGTCGCGGAGCAGCAGGTCGGTCGGCTCGGCGCCGACCACCCGGGCGCCCTTGATCAGGTACGCACTCATAACGTTGTTCCCCCCAGGAGCGGACGGTTCACTGGTTCTTTCCCCCCAGGAGCAGATACAGGACGGCCATCCGTACGGAGACTCCGTTGGTGACCTGTTCGACGATGGTGGAGCGGGGTGAGTCGGCCACCTCCGGGGCGATCTCCATGCCCCGGTTCATCGGGCCGGGATGCATGACGATCGCGTGGTCCGGCAGCCGGCGGAACCGGGGCCCGTCCAGGCCGTAGCGGCGGGCGTACTCGCGGGCGGAGGGGAAGTAGGAGTCGGCCATCCGTTCGCGCTGCACCCGCAGCATCATCACCACGTCCGCGCTGGGCAGCACCGCGTCCAGGTCGTACGAGACGTCGGTGCCGGGGGCGAGGGCGGCGGCGATGTCCACCGGGATCAGGGTCGGCGGCCCGACCAGGGTCACCTTCGCCCCCAGCGTGGACAGCAGCAGCACGTTGGAGCGGGCCACCCGGCTGTGCAGTACGTCGCCGACCACGGCCACCTGCAGTCCGGCGAGCCGGCCCAGCCGCGACCGCATCGTGTACGCGTCCAGCAGCGCCTGGGTGGGGTGCTCGTGGGTGCCGTCACCGGCGTTGACCACGACCCCGTCCACCCAGTTGGCGAGCCGGTGCGGGGCGCCCGAGGCGGGGTGGCGGATGACCACCGCGTCGGCGCCCATCGCCTGCAACGTCAGCGCGGTGTCCTTCAGGCTCTCGCCCTTGGAGACGCTCGACCCCTTGGCCGAGAAGTTGATCACGTCGGCGGAGAGTCGCTTCGCCGCCGCCTCGAACGAGATCCGGGTCCGGGTGGAGTCCTCGTAGAAGAGGTTGACCACGGTCCGGCCGCGCAGCGCGGGGAGCTTCTTCACCTCGCGCCCGGCCACGGTCGCCATCTCGGCGGCGGTGTCCAGGATCAGGGTGGCCGTGGACGCGTCCAGGTCGGCCCCGGAGAGCAGGTGCCTGATCACAGCGCGGGCCTCCCGAACAGTTTGACCTCGTCCGCACCGTCGACCTCGGCGAGCGTGACCTTGACGCTCTCGGCCAGCGCGGTGGGGATGTTCTTGCCGACGTAGTCGGCCCGGATGGGCAGTTCCCGGTGGCCCCGGTCGACCAGCACGGCCAACTGCACCGAACTGGGGCGGCCGAGGTCGCTCAGCGCGTCCAGCGCGGCCCGGACCGAGCGCCCGGAGAAGAGGACGTCGTCGACCAGGATCACCCGCTTGCCGTCGACCCCGCCGGGCGGCACCTCGGTCGGCCCGATGGCCCGGGTCGCGTGCCGGCGTAGATCGTCGCGGTAAAGGGTGATATCGAGCACACCGACGGGCACCTGAATGCCCTCGAAGGTGCTGATCCGGGCGGCCAGCCGACGGGCCAGCGGCACACCCCGGGTGGGAATCCCGAGCAGCACGGTGTCGGCGGCGCCCTGGGTTTTTTCGAGAATCTGGTGTGCGATCCGGTCGACCACGCGTTGCAGATCGGCGCTGGTCAGGATGACCTTCACGGACGGTGGCGATGCCACCGGGGGTTGGGCGGCCTGCGGGAAGGCCACGGCGGACCTCCTTCCCCGCCTCACTGGACGGGTCGTTAAAGGATGTCGGATCCGGCCCGGACCGCACGCGGTCAGGCCGGGGGCTGATCACCACGTTACCAGCGACCGGTCGCCGGGTCCGGGCGGGGCGCTGACCGTCCGGTCAACGAACAGATTTCAGGTTCGTGACCACGATCTTGCCAACGGGAAGGTAACGACCACTTGACCACGTGTCGCAATCCCCGTACCGTCACGCTCCGTAGCGACCGCTGGGGAGATCCCCGAGCCAGCACTGGGAGTGTCCGAATGCCCTCTGAATACGCCAAGTCGTTGGGCGCCCGCCTGCGCTCTATCCGTCAGCAGCAGGGGCTGTCCCTGCAGGGGGTGGAGGAGAAGTCGAACGGGCGTTGGAAGGCCGTCGTCGTCGGGTCGTACGAGCGTGGTGACCGTGCGGTCACCGTCTCGCGCCTCGCCGAGCTGGCGGACTTCTACCGGGTGCCCGTCGCGGAACTGCTGCCGGACGGCAGCGGGGTCCGGCACGAGCCCACGAACAAGATCGTCCTGGACCTGGAGCGCCTCTACGACGAGGCCTCCGAGGAGCTCGCGTACGTCGCCCGTTATGCCCGCGCCATCCAGCAGCAGCGGGGCGACTACAACGGCCGGGTGTTGTCGATCCGCGCGGACGACCTGCGCGCGCTCGCCATCGTGTACGACTCGTCGCCCTCCGGGCTGATCGAGCGCCTGACCGAGCACGGCGTACTCGTCGCCGACCCGCGGGCGCTCTTCGCCTCCTGAGTACCACCGCAGGACAGCACGAAGGCAGTATGAAAGGGGGCGCCCTGCCGGGCGCCCCCTTTTCACGTCCACGTGCCCTGTCGCGTCCCGTGTCCCATCGCACCCGGTGCCCTGCGGCGTGCACGGGCCGGGCCGGGGCCCGGTCAGCGGGTGGCGTACTCGGCGATCCGGCCGAGGATCCCGTTCAGGAAGCGCGGCGAGTCGTCGGTCGACATCTGCTTGGCCAGCTCGACCGCCTCGCTGATCGCCACCGCGTCGTCGATCTCGTCGACGTAGAGCAGCTCGTAGACCGCGATCCGGGCCAGGTTGCGGTCCACGACCGGCATCCGGTCCAGCGTCCAGCCCTCGGCGTAGCTCGCGATCAGCTCGTCGATCCGGTCCAGTTGCCCGGCCACACCCTCGACCAGGCCAATCGCGTACTCCATGTGCTCCGGCGGCGGCGGGGTCAGCCGCCGGAGGTAACCGGCCAGTACCTCGACCGGGGGCAGATCCCGTTGGTCGGCCTCGTAGAGGACATCCAGTGCCCGCTTGCGCGCCTTGCGACGCGCGGGCATTTGTTGCTTGGGGCCCTCGGCCATCAGCCGCGGCCGAGGTAACGGCCGTCGCGGGTGTCGACCTTGATCTTCTCACCGGTGGTGATGAACAGCGGCACCTGTACGGTCGCACCGGTCTCCACCGTCGCCGGCTTGTTGCCACCGGTCGAACGGTCACCCTGCAGACCCGGCTCGGTGTACGTGACCTCGAGGATCACGCTGGTCGGCAGCTCGATGTAGAGCGGGACCGCCTCGTGGGTGGCGACGATCGCCTCGGCCTCGGGCAGCAGGTAGTTCGCCGCCTCGCCGACGGTGGCGCCGGGCACCTGGATCTGGTCGTAGGTCTCCAGGTCCATGAACACGAAGTCTTCGCCGTCGGCGTAGAGGTACTGCATGGTCCGCTTGTCGACGGTGGCCGTTTCGACCTTGGTGCCCGCGTTGAACGTCTTGTCGACGACCTTGCCGGACAGCACGTTCTTCAATGTGGTGCGCACGAACGCACCACCCTTGCCGGGTTTGACGTGCTGGAACTCCACGACAGCCCAGAGTTGGTCGTCGAGGTTGAGGACCAGACCGTTTTTGAGGTCGTTGGTGGTGGCCATTTCCTGCCTTGATCTTCAATTGGCGGACAGACCTAACGAGTCTACTTGCCGGGACGCCTCCCGCGCTGGCACGGGTACGAGCGGTTGATCGAGACCGGACGCGTGTCGGTCACACACCGGACAACTCGCGGTCGGGTCCGGGACATCCGTCGCTGACAGCGTGCACGGGTGCCGAACCCGGTCACCCGACTCTCCGTGCTCGCCCGCTGCCGCGCCCTGGGAGTGGCCGGGGTGGTCCTGCTGGCCCTCGGCGCCGCCGGAGCCGGTGCGCTGCCGATCCGCGACCCCTTCCCCGTCCTGGGCGAACTGCGCCGGCATCCGGGCCTCGGCCTGGTCTGCGCCACGTTCGGGCTGGGCCTGCTCGTCGCCGCCTGGTGGTGGCTGGGACGCCTCGTCCACGGCGAGCGTCCGCCCCGCCCGGCGGCCCTGATCGTCACCCTGGCGCTCTGGGCGGCACCACTGGCGATCGCGCCGCCGATCTTCAGCCGCGACGTCTACAGCTACCTGGCCCAGGGGGCGATGGTCGGCGCCGGGCTGGACGTCTACGGGCACGGTCCGGCCACCCTCGGTGGTCCCCTCGCCGCCGAGGTGCCGGCGATCTGGCAGCACACCACCACCCCGTACGGCCCGGTTTTCCTGGTCCTGGCCACGGCGGTGGCGGCGGTGACCGGCACCCAGGTGGTCCTCGGCGTCCTCGGCCTGCGGATGATCGCCGTGCTCGGGGTGGTCCTGCTCGCCACGGTCCTGCCCGGCCTGGCCCGACGCTGCGGGGTCGACCCGGCGGCGGCGCTCTGGCTCGGCGTGCTCAACCCGCTGGTCCTGATCCACCTGGTCGGCGGTGCGCACAACGACGCTCTGATGGTGGGGCTGCTCTGCGCCGGGCTGGCCTCGGCGGTGGCCCACCGGCCGGCGCTCGGCACCGCGCTGCTGACCCTGGCCGCCCTGGTGAAGGCGCCCGCCCTGGTCGCGCTGGTGTTCGTCGCACCGCTCTGGGCCGGGCAGCTCGCCGGGCGGTGGCGGACCGTCCGGGCACTGCTCGGCACCGCCGTGGTGGCGGTCGGGACCACGGTGGCGGTCACCGCCGTGGCCGGCACCGGGTACGGCTGGATCACCGCCCTGGACACCCCGGTCTCGGCCGCGAACTGGTCGGTGAGCAGTGCCCTGGGCCGGGCCACCCGGGCCCTGCTGGAGCTGATCGGCGCGGACGTGGCCCCGCACGCGGTCTCGTTCTGGCGGTGGGCCGGGCTGGCCGTGGCACTCGGCGCCGGGCTGCTGCTCTGGCTGCGCCGCGACGAACTCGGCCCGGTGTACGCCCTCGGCCTCGCCCTCGGCGCGCTGGTCCTGTTCGGCCCCGCCATCCGGCCCTGGTACCTGCTCTGGGGGCTGGTGCCGATCGCCGCCGCCACGGCCGACCGGCGGCTGCGCCGGTGGGCCGCGCTCGCCTGTGCCGTACTGGCTCTGGTCGTCCTGCCGGACGGGTACGCACCGGGGCTGGTCGAGCTGGCCCAGGTGGCCCTCGGCGGCGGGCTGGCCGTACTGCTGTTGCTCGCGCTGCACCACCGGGGGCGGCTCCGGCTCCTCGCGGCCACCGTGCGGATGGTTCGCTGCCGACGCCCGGTCGAGGCGACGCGGACCGCCTGCCCGAGCCGCACCCGCACCTGCCCGCGCGCGTGCCCGCGCAGCGGATGGCCGCACCGGATCCGTCCCCCTCCGGAGGAGCACGATGAGCCGACTTCGGGCCCCCCGCCGTACCCGCGACCGGATCCTGCTGATCGGCACGCTGGTGGCGGGCTGCGCGGTGTTCCTGGCCACCGTCCCGGTCCACCGGGGCTTCTTCGACGTCGGCGTCTACCAGGGCGCGGTCACCCACTGGCTGCGCGACGGCGGGCAGCTCTACGACTACCTGCGCCCCGGCACCCGGTACGGCTTCACCTACCCACCGTTCGCCGCCCTGGTGATGAGCCCGCTGGCCCTGGTCGGCTGGCCGGCGGCGATCGTCACCAGCATCGTGGTCAACGTGGCCGCCGCCGGACTGGTGATCCACTGGCTGCTCGACCCGGTCGCCCGTCGGCACGACTGGCCCCGCTGGTACGCGTACGCGCTGACCGGGTGTGCGGTGGCGGTCTACGAACCGGTCCGGGACACGGTCAGTTTCGGACAGGTCAACCTGCTGCTGCTGGTGCTGGTGCTGACCGACCTGATGCTGATCCGGACCGGCCGGCACCGGTTCGCCGGGATCGGCATCGGTCTCGCCTCGGCGATCAAACTGACCCCGGCGGTCTTCATCGTCTACCTGGTGCTGGTGGGACGGTGGCGGGCCGCCGTCGTCGCCGCCGGTACCGCCGCGAGTGCGACCATCCTCGCCGCCGTGATCGCCCCGCACCCGTCCTACGTGTTCTGGACCCACGCCCTGTGGGACACCGACCGGGTGGGCGACCTGGGCTACGTGTCGAACCAGTCGCTGCGGGGCCTGCTGACCCGGCTCGACCCGCACCTGGGCAAGGGCGTCTGGCTGGCCGTGGTCCTGGCCGTGCTCGTGGTCTGGGCGGTCCGGGTACGCCGGGCCGCCCGCGCCGACGACCAGCTCGCCGGCTTCGCCCTCACCGGGATCGTCGGCTGCCTGGTCAGCCCGATCACCTGGGTCCACCACCTGGTCTGGCTGCTGCCCGCGCTCGCCGTCCTCGGCAACGCGGCACTGAGCGCCGGACCGGGCGGGCGCAGGCGACGGCTCGGCACCGCCACCGCCGTGGCGTACGTCCTGCTGTGCAGCAGCGTGGTCTGGCTCTGGTGGGACGACGCCAGCGGGCCGGACGGGTTGGTCGGGGCCAACGCCTACGTCTGGATCAGCCTGGCCCTACTGCTGTGCCTGCCGATCGGCGGCCAGCCGGTCGGCGAGGTGGATCAGCGCCAGCCGGTAGCCGTCCACGCCGAGTCCGGCGATCACACCGGTGGCGACCGCGGAGACGACCGAGTGGTGCCGGAACTCCTCCCGCGTGTGGATGTTGGAGATGTGCACCTCGACCAGCGGCCCGCGGAGCATGGCGCAGGCGTCCCGGACCGCGTACGAATAATGTGACCAGGCGGCCGGGTTGAGCACCACCGCGGCCTGCTCGTCGGCGGCGGCGTGCAGCCACCCGAGCAGTTCGTGTTCGGCGTCGGTCTGCCGTACCTCGACGTCGAGGCCGAGTTCCCGACCGGTGCGCTCGCAGAGGTCGACCAGCCCGGCGTAGCTGGTCAGCCCGTACACGTCGACCTGGCGGGTGCCGAGTCGGCCGAGGTTGGGACCGTTGAGGACGTACACCTTCGTCACCGGGCCACCGCCTCGTCGTACGCGGCGCGCAGCAGTTCCTCGTCCGGCCCCTCGAGGATCGCCGGCCGGGCCAGCCCGTCGAGTACGACAAAACGCAGCCGGGCGCCGCGCGCCTTCTTGTCCACCCGCATCGTGGCCAGCAGGTCCGGCCAGGCGTCCGCCCGGTAACCGGTGGGCAGGTCGAGCAGTTCGAGCACGCTGCGGTGCCGGTCGGCGGTGACCGGGTCGAGTCGGCCGGCGAGCCGGGCCAGGTTGGCGGCGTAGACCAGGCCGACCGACACGGCGTGTCCGTGCCGCCAGCGGTACCCCTCTGCCTTCTCGATCGCGTGCGCCAGGGTGTGCCCGTAGTTGAGGACCTCGCGTACCCCGGACTCGCGCAGGTCGCCGGAGACGACGTCGGCCTTGACCTGGATGGCCCGCTCGATCAGCTCCCGTACCACTGGCGCTCCGGCCCGGGTGGCGGCGACCGGGTCGGCCTCGACCAGGTCGAGGATGACCGGGTCGGCGATGAAACCGCACTTGACCACCTCGGCCAGCCCGGCGACCAGGTCGACCGGGGGCAGGGTGTCCAGGGTCGCCAGGTCGCAGAGCACTCCGACCGGCGGGTGGAAGGCACCGACGAGGTTCTTGCCCGCCCCGGTGTTGATCCCGGTCTTGCCGCCGACGGCCGCGTCGACCATGCCGAGCAGCGAGGTCGGCACCGCCACCCAGCGGACCCCGCGCAGCCAGCAGGCGGCCACGAAGCCGGCCAGGTCGGTGACCGCACCGCCGCCGACCCCGACAACCGCATCGGTACGGGTGAAGCCCGCCGCCCCGAGCCGGTCCCAGCACCGGGCGGCGATGTCGATGTTCTTGCCCGCCTCCGCGTCCGGCACCTCGACCAGCAGCGGCGTACGCCCGTCGGCGCGTACCTGCTCGGCGAGCGCGTCGGCCAACGCCTTGAGCGGTGGTGCGTAGAGCACGGCGACCCGGTCCGCGCCGGGCAGCAGCGCCGGCAGGCTGTCGAGCAGGTCCCGGCCGACGAGGACGTCGTACGTCTGCTCGCCGCCGATCGAGATCTTCGTCAACTCGTCCATCGGGGCCGAGCCTAGTGCGCCCCCGTCAGGGTGCCGCGCAACCGGTCGCCCAGGTGTCCGGATGGCGGGCGGCTGCTCAGGTGTCCGGATGGCGGGCCGCGAGGGCGGCGAGCCGGGTGGCGTGTTCGGCCAGCGCGGTACGCAGCTCGTCCGGCTTGCGGATGGTGAACGGCCAGCCGAGGCCGGCGAGCAGTTGGGCCATCCCGTCCAGGTTCTCCGCTCGGGCGCGTACCAGGACCCCGTCCGGCGCCTCGATCAGCTCGGCCACGCTGGGCGGGATCCGGCGGCGGGCCTCGGTCAGGTCGGTTTCCAGCAGCACCTCGACCGACCAGGCGTACGGCACCCCGGCCAGCGACCGGGCCACGTGTCCGGCGGGGTCGAACCCGTCCGGCACGGTGAACTGCCCCGCTCCCCCGTCGGCCGGGTCCGGCGCCGACGGTTCGACGGCGGCGATCCGGTCGAGGCGGAAGGTGCGGATCTCACCACGCCGGTGGTCGTGGCCGGTGACGTACCAGCGGCCGGCGTGGAAGACCAGGCCGTACGGGTCCAGGTCGCGACGGGAGTCCTCGCCCCGCCACGAGCGGTAGGTCAGGCTGACCCGGCGGCGGGACCGGGTCGCCGCCCCGAGGGTGAGCAGCACGCTCGCCGCCGGACCGGCCGTCTCCGTACGCCGCCGGGTGGTGAAGCCGAGCGTCTGCCGTACGGCGGTGAGCCGGTCGGCCAGCGCCTCCGGCAGCACCCGACTGATCTTGCCCAGGGCGACGGCGGTCGCCGGTGCCTCGGTGCCGAGGCCGAGCTGTTCCGCCGCGACCAGCCCGAGTACCACCGCCACGGCCTCGTCGTCGGTGAGCATCAGCGGCGGCAGCTTGTAACCGGGCAGGAGCCGGTAGCCGCCGTACCGCCCCCGTTGTGCGGTCACCGGGATGCCGAGTTCCTCCAGGGTGCGGGCGTACCGGCGGACGGTTCGCTCGTCGACCCCGAGCCGGGCGCTGAGTTCCGCCCCGGTGAGCCGGTGCTGGCTCTGGAGCAGTTCGAGCAGGCCCAACACCCGAGCTGCGGGATGTGACACAGACCACCCTCCAATACCGGACCGATCCTGCCCGGATTCGATCGTACGCTCTACCGGACGGCACAAAGCAACGCGGACGACATCGAGCAACGCGGACGACATCGAGCGATGGGAGACACGGGGATGAGCACGTTCGTACTGGTTCCGGGATTCTGGTTGGGCGCGTGGGCGTGGCAGGACGTGACCGCCGCGCTGCGGGCGGACGGGCACGAGGTCCACCCGGTGACCCTGACCGGGCTCGCGGACCGCGCCCACCTGATCGGTCCCGAGGTGGACCTGGAGACCCACACCGCCGACATCGTCGGGCTGATCGAGGCGGCGGACCTGCGGGACGTGGTGCTGGTCGGACACTCCGGCGGCGGCCTGCCGGTCACCCAGGCCGCCGACCGGATCCCGGACCGGATCGCCCGGGTGGTCTACGTCGACAGCGCCCCGCTGCCCGACGGCGTCTCCCAGTTCGACACCAACCCGCCCGAGGAACAGGAACGCACCCGCGGCCTGGTCCGGGACGGTCAGCTACCGCCGCCGGCCTGGGACCCGACGGCCGACCCGGAGAACCTGGCCGGACTGGACGAGCCGGCGTTGGCGCTGCTGCGGGAGCGGGCCACCCCGCAACCACTGCGCACCGCCACCGACCCGGTCCGGCGTACGGGAGGTCGGGCGGTGCCGACCACGCTGGTGGCCTGCACCTTCCCGGTGGACGTGGTCCGCTCGATGATCGACCAGGGGGTGCCGATGTTCGCCGAGCTGGCCGGGGCGGACATCCACGGGTTGCCGACCGGCCACTGGCCGATGCTCAGCGAGCCGAAACGCCTGGCCGACCTGCTCGACTCGATCGCCTCCGCGTAGCAGTTACGACTTGAGTAGGTGCAGGATCTCGTCGGCCACCTGCTCCGGCGTACGCCCGTCGGTGATCACGGTGTGCGCGGCGACCTCCTGGTAGAGCGGTCGCCGCTGGTCGAGCAGGTACTTGAGGGTGGCGCGCGGGTTGATCGCGAGCAGCGGTCGACCCGCGCCGAGCCCGACCCGCCGGATCGCGTCGGTCAGCTCCACCGACAGGTAGACCACGGTGCGCCCGGCCAGCGCCGCGCGGGTCGACTCGGCCAGGATCGCGCCGCCGCCGAGGGCGAGCACCCCGTCGAACTCACCCAGCGCGGCCAGCACCGCGTCTCGTTCGAGCGTACGGAAATGCTCCTCGCCCTCGTCGACGAAGATCTCGGGGATCGGCTTGCCCGCGGTCGCCTCGATGTCGCCGTCGGTGTCCCGGAAGCCGACACCGAGCGCGGTGGCGAGGACCTGACCGGTGCTGGACTTTCCGGATCCTGGGGCGCCGACCAGGACGCAGATCGGGGCCATCAGCGGATCACCAGGTGGTCCAGGTAGCCGCCGAGGTTCCGTTGGATCTCGGCGATCGAGTCGCCGCCGAACTTCTCCGTCGCCGCCTCGGCCAGCACCAACGCCACCATCGCCTCGGCGACCACGGCGGCGGCGGGGACCGCGCAGACGTCGGAACGCTGGTTGATCGCGGTCGCCGGTTCACCGGTGGTCACGTCGACCGTGGCCAGGGCCCGGTTCAGCGACGAGATCGGCTTCATCGCGGCGCGTACCCGAAGGGGTTCTCCGGTGGTCATGCCGCCCTCCAGGCCGCCGGCCCGGTCGGTGACCCGGCGCACCCCGGTCGCGGTCGGCACGATCTCGTCGTGCGCGACCGACCCGCGCGAGCGGGCCTGGAGCCAGGCGTCGCCGATCTCCACGCCCTTGATCGCCTGGATCGACATCAGCGCGGTCGCGAGCCGGGCGTCGAGCTTGCGGTCCCACTGCACGTGACTACCCAGCCCCGGCGGCACGTTGTAGGCGAGGACCTCCACGATGCCGCCGAGCGTGTCCGCGTCCTTCTTGGCGGCGTCGACCTCGGCCACCATCCGGGTGCTCGCCTCCGGGTCCAGGCAGCGCAGCGGGTCGGCGTCGATCCGCTCGGCGTCCTCGGGACGGGGCTGGAGACCGGGCTTGGCCGCGACCGAGCCCAGCTCGACCACGTGCGAGACGATCTCGATGCCGAGCCCCTGCCGGACCAGCGCCTTCGCGACGGTGCCGACGGCGACCCGGGCGGCGGTCTCCCGCGCGCTGGCCCGCTCCAGGATCGGGCGGGCGTCGGTGTGACCGTACTTCTGCATGCCGGCAAGATCGGCGTGGCCGGGGCGGGGGCGGGTCAGTGGGGCGTTTCGTGCCTGGCTGGCCAGCTCGTCCGGGTCGACCGGGTCGGCCGACATGACGGTCTGCCACTTGGGCCACTCGGAGTTCCCGATCCGTACGGCAACCGGGCTGCCCAGGGTGACCCCGTGCCGTACCCCACCGATGATCTCGATCTCGTCCCGCTCGAACGCCATCCGCGCGCCCCGGCCGTAGCCGAGCCGGCGACGGGCCAGCTCGGCGATGATCTGCTCGCTGGTCACCTCGATCCCGGCGGGCACCCCTTCGAGGAGCGCGACGAGGGCGGGGCCGTGCGACTCACCCGCGGTCAACCAGCGCAACAAGGCAGCGAACCTTTCCTTCTTCATCCGTGCCGGACGGTCCTGGCGTTCCGCGACCAGCTTGCGGATGCCAGTTGCCCAGTCTGGCACGCGCCGGACCCGCTCCGGCTGAACCCCACCCCCTGTCCCGGCGTACGGACGGGTGACCGCTACGTGTCCGCCGTTTCGGGCCGGGTAACGCATCAACCCCGTACATCAAAGAAGATGTACCCACACCATCTTTGAGGCTCTTGTGACGCTTCCGTGGGTGGTTGGGCGCGTCGTTGTGGGGCACGCCGTTGTCCTGCCTAGGTTCTGGCTTGTCGAAGGTCAGAACTTTCAGTGGCGGGAGAACGGCGTGCGTAATGCCAGGTTATGGGCTCGATTGCTCGGCGTCGAGAAGACGGTGGTCGAGGGTGTCGAGTTCGATGAGGATGCGGGTGTGGTGGTGGCGTCGGTGCGGCCGGGGCGTGGTCAGCGGCGTCGGTGTGGGGTCTGCGGGCGGCGGTGTCCTGGTTATGACCGGGGTGAGGGGCGTCGTCGGTGGCGGGCGTTGGATTGGGGAACGGTCCGGATGTTCGTCGAGGCTGACGCGCCTCGGGTCCGTTGTGTCACTCATGGGGTGGTGGTGGCCGCGGTGCCGTGGGCGCGGCATGGTGCCGGACATACCCGTGGTTTCGATCAGACGGTGGCGTGGCTTGCCACGGTGTGTGCGAAGAGTGCGGTGACGGAGTTGATGCGGGTCGCGTGGCGGACGGTTGGTGCCGTGGTGGCCAGGGTCTGGGCGGATGTTGAGGCCGGGAACGATTTGCTGGCGGGGTTGCGTCGGGTGGGGATCGATGAGATTTCCTACCGGAAGGGCCGTAAGTATCTGCTCGTGGTGGTGGATCATGACTCGGGTCGGCTGGTTTGGGTGGCCAACGGGGCGAACCAGACCACCCTGGGCCGGTTCTTCGACCTTCTCGGCGAACGGCGGTGCGCGGAGATCAGTCACGTGTCCTGCGACGGGGCTCGTTGGATGAGTGACGTCATCACCGCTTACTGCCCGCAGGCGGTGCGTTGTGCTGATCCCTACCATGTGGTGGCGTGGGCGACCGAGGCCCTTGACGTCCAGCGGCGTCAGTCGTGGAACGCGGCCCGTGGGGCGGCGCGGGGTATCAGCCACAACCGGAGATCACGCGGGACGGCGAAGCTGCTGAACAACGCCCGGTGGGCGTTGTGGAAGAACCCCGAGAACCTCAGCGAACGTCAACGCGAGCAACTGGCCTGGATCGCCAGGACCGACCCCGTGTTGCACCGGGCCTGGGCCCTGAAAGAGGGCCTACGGACCGTGTTCGCGATCGCCAGACGCAGCCCGGCCGAAGCCGTCGAGGCCCTGGACAGGTGGATCAGCTGGGCCCGCCGATGCCGAATCCCGGGCTTCGTGAAACTCCAGCAACGGATCGTCCGTCACCGTCACGCGATCATCGCCTCGATCGAACACCGCCTGTCCAACGCCATCGTGGAGTCCACCAACACCAAGATCCGACTCATCATCCGCAGGGCCTACGGATTCCACTCCGCCGACGCCGTCATCGCCCTGGCCATGCTCACCCTCGGCGGCCACCGACCCAATCTCCCCGCCAGATAACCCACGGACCAGTCACAAGAGCCATCTTTGATGTACGGCCTTACAACAAGCCGACGACCGCCAACGGGAACAGACCCAACGACACCGGGGTGGGCCCGCCTATCCGGTCGAGCCGGTAGGCGGGCCCCACTGCGGCTACGAGTTGTCGTACAGGTCGAAAACCTCGGCATCGGACAACGCCCCGGCGTAGAGCTTCACCTGGTCGACCGCGCCACTGAAGTAGCCCCCGGTCGGTCCGGCCGCACCGAGGTAGAGCGGGGAGCTGGGCGTACCGGTGGCGCCGGCGCCGCTGGCCGTCTGCAGTACGCCGTCGACGTAGAGGCGAACCGAACCGGTGGCGGCGTCGAACACGCCGGTCAGGTGCACCCAGTCGTTCGTCGTCGCCGGTACGTCCGAGGTGGCGAGCGACCACGAACCGCCCGGCGAGTTGATCCCGAACGACCACCGGCCATCCGGCCCGGCCGACAGCTCCACCGACCCGTCGGTGCCGCCCTGTTGCACCAGAACCTGCTCCTGGGCGGTGATCGCGGCGATTCGGGCCCAGGTCGACACGGTGAGGGACTGGTCGCCAACCAGCACCGCCTGGGAGGTGGCGGCATGACCGTCGCCGACGGAGCCGTACCCCTCGGGCTGCGGCTCGTTGAACCACAACGCCTCGTTGCCGTCGTGCCCGGCCTCCGTGTAACCGCTCGTCTGCTCCGGCGAGTACGGATTGGTGCAGCCGTGCGGCCTCAGCCGCTGCGACCAGTAACTGTTGCTCGTCGCGTCACCGCAGCCCGACCCGAATTCGCCGTTGAAGTCCCAGGTGGCCACCTGGGTCGGCGCGAGGATCCCTGCGGTGGCCTGCGTACCCGCACCGGGATCCGACGGCGTACCCCAGAGGTCGTCGTGGGTCACCACCCGGTTCCACAGCCGGACTCCGCGGATCTCGCCGCTGTAGAAACCCCGGTCGGCATCATCGGCCCGGCCACGACCGATGGCCACCGGCCCGCCGGCCGCCCAACCCCCGCCCCGGTTCGACAACCAGGTGGCGGAGGGCGTAACCGTCGAGGTGCTGTCGAGTACGCCGTTCACCCACAGGCTGGCCCTGCCCTCGCCTTCGTCCCACACCCCGACGAGGTGCGTCCACTTGTCGGCGGGCGGGGTCACCGCCGCCCAGGCGGTGAGGAACTTAGGCTCGGCCCCGTCCTGCGCCGGGATTCGTATACGCCACTTTCCCGCCTCGCAGTTGTAGCTCAGCATGAATCCGCTGACGTGCGCCCCGTCGACCGACACCGCGGTCCGGTTGCCCTCCGGGCAACCGCCCGCCGAGGGTTGCCTGACCCAGGCGGCGACGCTGAACGAACCCGACGTGTCCAGGCCGGTTCCGGTGGCCGTGGCGACACCACGGGGACCGGTGCCGTCGCCGTCGAACCGCGCGGTCTGCTCGCCGACGATCCAGGTATCCGGGGCCCACCCGACATCGGGTTGCGTGAGCGTCAGGTGCGCGCCCCCGAACTGGTTCCTCAGATAGTGACCGTCGATGGTGTCGAGCGGCCAGTGGGCCACCGGCGCGGCCGGGGCGCCGACCAGGAAGGCGTACGAGGTGGTCGGGCTGCGCCGGTCCGCCCGGTCCAGGCTGTACACCTCCAGCGTGTTGAGGCCGTACCGGGGCGGGGTCAGCGCCACCGTGTGGGGGGCACCCGCCGTCACCTTGACCGTGGTCGCCGGCTGAAAGCCGCCGGCCCAGGCGTACACGTATTTCACCGCGCTCGGGGCGCCGGAGGCGAGGGTGAACAGGCCCGACACTCCCGGGCCGCCGTGGGCGACACCGTCGGCCGGGTACTCGACCGACGACACCGTCGGGAGGGGCAACGCGAGCCGCGGCGCGCCGGGGTCGACCGGGGCCGCATCGGCGGGGCTCCGGTCGGCGAAGTCGGTCGCGACCAGCAGTCCCGCGGCGAGCATCAGCACCGACGTCGACCGTGCCAAGCCGCGGACGGATCGGGCATAGCTCATGGCAGATGACAAGACGAACCTCCAATGTGTACGTCTCAGAAAGTCATCGAACCCTAGAGACGCCACCTACAGCGAGTCAAGATCTTTTCACGGTCAGGAACCTTGACACTCGCTGAACGTCAGCGGTCACCAGCAACCGGAGCGTCGGGCCACCAGCCGGAGCGTCAAGCCGAGGCGCGAGCGGAGAACAATGCCGTACGCATCGCCGCGACCGGTGCGGTCACACCGGTGAAGTGCTCGAACTGGCCGACCGCCTGGGCCAGCAGCAGGTCGAGTCCGGAGACGATCCTGCACCCCGCGTCGCGGGCGTCGGCGGCCAGCGGCGTCGGCCAGGGGTCGTAGAGCGCGTCGAAAAGCACCGTCGACGGCAGCCAGGAGATCTGTCCGGCGAGTGGATCGGCGACACCCTTCGGCACGGTGGAGATCACCACGTCCGCGATGGCCTGCTTGGGTGCGTCCGTCCAGTCCGCCGGGACCAGCGAGATCCCGAGCTTGCGCGCCACCGGCCGGAGTTCATCGATCGCCGCCGACCGCCGGGCCACCACGGTCACCCGCTCCGCCTGGAGTTGGACGGCCGCGGCCAGCGCCGCCCGTGCGGTGCCGCCCGCGCCGAGGACGGTCACGGTGGCGCCGGCCGGCACCCCGGCCGCCCGGAGCACCTCCACCATGCCGCGGACGTCGGTGTTGTCGGCGTACCAGGAGCCGTCTGGTCGACGTACCAGGGTGTTGGCGGCACCGACGGCGGCGGCGACCGGCGAGATCTCGCCGGCCACCGCGAGCCCGACCTCTTTCAGCGGCATGGTCAGGGACAGCCCGGCCCACTCGGCGCCGAGGCCGGCCACCAGATCCGGTAGCTCGGCCTCGGCGCACTCGATCGCGCTGTACGACCAACCGGTCAGGCCGGCCGCGCGGTAACCCGCATTGTGGATCACGGGCGAGAGGGAATGCGAAATCGGCTTACCCAGCACCGCCGCGCGTCGGGCCACGACCACTCAGAGGACGCCGTTCTCTCGGGCTTTCTGCTGGTTGCGCAGATGCTGGGCGTTGGTCTCGGCGAACTCCGAGTGCCCCTGCTTGTCGACCGCCACGAAGAAGTACCAGTCGCCCTTCGGCGGATCCATCGCCCCCTGCAACGCCAGCTTGCCGGGGTTGTCGATCGGGGTCGGGATGAACCCCTTCAGCTTGCGGTTGTACGGGTTCTTCGGGTCGTCCAGTTCTTTCGTGGTCATGTCCTTCGACGCCTTGGTCGGCAGGCCCCGGACGTCGAACCAGTAGTTGACCGTCACGTCCATCTCGAAGCACTCGCACGGCACCTCGGAGTTCGGCTTGAACAGCCGGTTGTACGCGACCCGGGCGACCTTGCCGAGGTCGTCGGGATTACCCGCCTCGACCTGCGCCAGCGAGGCCACGATCAGCGCCTCGTACGGGGTGACCCCGCCGAGGTTCTCCTGCACCACGTCGGTGAACTTGATCTGCCCGACGACGGTGAGGAATCCCTGCACCATCTCCTTGAGGATGCCCTCGGCGGTGGCGTTCGGCGGCAGATCGTACGTGTCCGGGAAGAGGAAACCCTCGATCGACGGGGTGACCTTCTTGCCGTCGCTGCGGGTGAACCAGTAATCCGGCACACCGAGCGCGAGCGGGTCCTTCGCCGCGGCCTCGAACTCCGCCACCGGGATCTTGGTGGTCTCCTCGAGCTGCTTGTAGACCTGCTTGGCGGTCAGACCCTCGCGAATGGTGATCTTGTTGGTCACCCTGGTCTTCGGGTCCAGCAGCAGGGTCAGCGCGGACTCACCCGACATCTGCTTGCGTACCTGGTAGAAACCCGGCTGGATGCCGGTGGCAGCCGAGTTCTTCTCCGCGGCCTCGACAAACGCCTTGGGGCTCTTGACCACGCCCTGGGTGACCAGGGTGTTGCCGATGTCGGCGAGGAAATCGCCGTCCTTGATCTCGATCACGACCTGTCCGGTGCCGGCGCCCTCGTAGTCGGGCGCGCCGAACAGTCCCTGGATCCGGTCGCCGGCGTACCAGACACCACCGCCGAGTACGGCGAGCAGGACAAGGGGCAGCACCAGGGCGAGCACGGTCTTGCCCCGGCCACCACGACCCTTGCGCTTCCGGTCGCGTACGCCACCGCGCCGGTGTTGTCCCTTCTCGGTTCGCTCGTCGAACGCGAGCTCCAAGTCGTCGATCATCTGGTCCGCCTCCGCTGCCCGTCTAGCCAGCTCTGCAGGATCTCGACTGCGGCCGCCTGATCGACCACAGCGCGTTGACGCTTTCCCCGAACGCCTCGCTCGGACAGCCTACGGGTAGCCACGACCGTCGACATCCTCTCGTCCGTGAGAGTCACCGGAACGGGGGCAATCGCCTCGGCCAGTCGGGTGGCGTACGCCTTGGTGTGGATCGCCGCCGGGCCGTGCACCCCGGCGAGATTCACCGGTAGCCCGACGACCACCTCGACAGTTCGATGCTCTTCGACGAGGTGCGCCAATTCCGAGATGTCCGTCGGAATCGCCTTCTCGTCCGTGGCGAGGTCGCGGGCCAGGGTGACCAGCGGGGTGGCCAGAATGGCGTCCGGGTCGCAGATCGCCACGCCCACCCGTACCTTTCCGACGTCGACGCCGAGCCGTACACCGGGCGAGAAATGCCCCATACCGATTGCCCTCCCCTCGCTGCATACGGAAAGCAGACCGCCGTGGTTCACGATCTGACCACGACGATCTGCCTCCGAGCAATCCATCACGCCTCGGCGATTGCCTTTTCCACGGTCCCGAGCAGGGTCGGCGCCTGGTCGGCCGGCACGCCGCCGCCCTGGGCCAGGTCGGCGTTGCCGCCGCCCCGACCGGACAGGGCCGCCTTGACCAGGTCACCCGCGGACAGGCCGCGTCCCTTGGCGGCGGCGTTCAGCGCCACCACCAGCGAAGCCTTGCCACCGGAACGGGCCGCCACCGCGACCACCGCGGGACGAGCCGCGTCGATCTTGCCTCGGATCTCCTGCGCCAGCGTCCGTACGTCGTTGCCGGCCGCGCCCTCCGGCGCCTCGACCCCGACGTACGCGACCCCGCGCACGTCACGGGCACCGGCCGCGAACGCCGCCGCCCCGCCCAGCACCATCTGCGCCCGGAGCTTCTCCAGCTCCTTCTCCGCGTCCCGCAACTGGGACACGGTCTGCTCGACCCGGTCGGCTACCTGCTCGTTCGGCACCCGGTAGAGGTCGGCCAGCCGGGACACCAGCAGGTGCTCCTTGGCCAGGAACCGGAACGCGTCGATGCCGACCAGTGCCTCGACCCGGCGTACGCCGGCACCGATCGAGGACTCGTTGAGGATCTTCACCAGGCCGAGCTGACCGGAACGGGCCACATGCGTACCACCGCAGAGTTCACGGGCGTAGTCACCGACCTCGACCACCCGCACCTCTTCGCCGTACTTCTCGCCGAACAGGGCCATCGCCCCGAGCCGGCGGGCCTCGGCCTGCGAGGTGATGAAGGCGTGCACCTCAAGGTCGGACAGGAGCACCTCGTTGACCTGCTGCTCGACGTCTGCGAGCACGCTCGGGGAGACACCCGTCGGGGTGTTGAAGTCGAACCGGAGCCGGCCGGGGGCGTTGAGCGAACCCGCCTGGGTCGCCGACTCACCGAGGAAGTTCCGCATGGTCTGGTGCACCAGGTGGGTCGCCGTGTGCGACCGGGAGATCGCCCGGCGCCGGGTCACGTCGATCTCGGCGAGACCGGCCTCACCCGTACGGACCTCGCCCCGGACCACCCGGGCCCGGTGCACGATCAGGCCGGGGACCGGCTGCTGCACGTCGAGGACCTCGACCTGACCGCCGCCGACCGTGATCAACCCCAGGTCGGGCTGCTGGCCGCCGCCCTCGGCGTAGAACGGGGTGGTGTCGAGCACCAGCTCGACCGTCTCCCCCTCCCCCGCCACCTCGACCGGCACGCCGGCCCCGGCGAGCAGGGCCCGGACCTTGGACTCGCGACTGACCTCGGAGTAGCCGGTGAAGGTGACCGGTCCGCCGTTGTCCAGCACCCCGCGGTACGCGGACAGGTCCACGTGTCCGGTCTTGCGCGCCTGTGCGTCGGCCTTGGCCCGGGAACGCTGGTCGGCCATCAGCCGCCGGAAGCCGTCCTCGTCGACCGTCAGCCCCTGCTCGGCGGCGATCTCCAGGGTCAGGTCGATCGGGAAGCCGTAGGTGTCGTGAAGTTGGAACGCCCGCTCACCGGTCAACGCCGGCTTGCCCGCCGACTTCGACTCCGCGATCGCGGTGTCCAGGATCGTGGTGCCCGCCCGGAGGGTGGACAGGAACGCGTCCTCCTCCGCGTACGCGTACTGGGAGATCCGGTCGAAGTCGCTGGCCAGCTCGGGGTACGACGGCGACATGCAGTCCCGGGCCACCGGCAGCAGCTCGGGCAGGGCCCGCTCCTGCCAGCCGAGCAGCCGCACCGAACGGATCGCCCGGCGCATGATCCGGCGCAGCACGTAACCGCGACCCTCGTTCGACGGGGTCACCCCGTCACCGATCAGCATCAACGCGGTCCGCACGTGGTCGGCGATCACCCGCAGCCGTACGTCGTCCGGGTGCGACTGGTTGGCCGCGTGACCCGAGTGGGCGCCGTACCGCTTCCCGGTCAGCTCCGCCGCCCTGTCCAGGATCGGCCGCACCTCGTCGATCTCGTACAGGTTGTCCACGCCCTGCAGGATCGAGGCCATCCGCTCCAGGCCCATGCCGGTGTCGATGTTCTTCGCCGGCAGGTCACCCAGGATCGGGAAGTCCTCCTTGCCGGTGCCCGGACCCCGCTCGAACTGCATGAAAACGAGGTTCCAGAACTCCATGTACCGGTCCTCGTCGACCTCCGGGCCGCCCTCGGCGCCGAACTCCGGCCCCCGGTCGTAGAAGATCTCCGAGCACGGGCCGCACGGGCCGGGAATGCCCATGGACCAGAAGTTGTCCTTCTTGCCCCGCCGGACGATCCGCTCCGCCGGCACCCCGACCTGCTTGTGCCACAGCTCGAACGCCTCGTCGTCGTCGAGGTAGACGGTCGGCCAGATCCGCTCCGGATCCAGCCCGAACCCGCCGTCGGCCTGCGACTTGGTGATCAGGTCCCAGGCCAGGCTGATCGCACCCGACTTGAAGTAGTCCCCGAACGAGAAGTTCCCGTTCATCTGGAAGAACGTCCCGTGCCGACTGGTCTTGCCGACCTCGTCGATGTCCGGCGTACGGATGCACTTCTGCACCGACACCGCCCGCTGGTACGGCGCCGCCTGCTGCCCCAGGAAGTACGGCACGAACTGCACCATGCCCGCGTTCACGAACAACAGGTTCGGATCGTTGATGGCGGGCAGCGGAGCGGACGGCACCACGGCATGGCCATTCGCCTCGAAATGCGCCAGGTACCGCCGCTTGATCTCCGCCGTTTTCATCGGGAGCCATCCTCCGGGAAAATCTCGTGGTCGCCGATCCGCGGGTCCCCGCGCAGGTCGGCGAATTGGTCGTCATACGCCACGCCCTCGGCGAAGGCGTTGTGGATCTCCTGCTCACGCTCGGCCATACCGGCCCGAACGTCGTCGATGAAGCCACGCAGTGACTCGACCGCCCCACCGGCGGACGCCGACAGCGACGTGGCGATGCCGCCCGGTGTGTACGACTGGGCGGTCCGGGTCACCTTGCGGACGACCAGCGCCCCGACGGCGAGCCCGATGCCCAGCCAGAGCAAACGCCTCATGGCCTTATCCTCTCTCCCCGCTCCGGTGGCACCGGCACCAGGTCAGCGGTTCTCGCCGCGCTTGGCCGCCCGGCGCTGCTGCTTGATCGTCGCCCGTACCTCGCGGTCTTCGTCGGCGTGCCGGCGGGCGGCTGCCGCCTTGCGTACGCCGTAGCCGAAGGCGGCCACCTTCACCAGGGGGTTCGCCGCCGCGGCGGAGACCACGGTGGCGAGGTTGGCGACGTTGGCGGTGACGTTCTGCGCGTGACCGGTCATCGTGTCGATCTTGGCGAGCTGGATGTTCACCCCGTCCAACGAGGTGTGCACCTGTGTGAGCGCGACGTTCACGTTCTCGATGGTGGCGTTCGCGTTACCCAGAAGTGGCGCCGTACGGTCGTTCAGGTCGTTGATCGCCCGGGTAGCGGCGTCGACCGTGTGCCGCAGCCGCAGAATGGGCACGGCCAGTACGAGCACCAGCATCAGGAACGCCCCCGCCGCGACGAGCGCGGCGATCTGTCCAGGGTTCACCCGTGTTCTCCTCTACCGAACCGTCTCGAAAGCGCGGCTACGCCATCCGGGCGCACCGCTCCAACAGCGGGCAAAGCGGCACCGGACACGTAACGCCGCACTCCGTACCAACAGGCAGACCCTACCGTCCGTGACGAAAGTCGGCTCACGACGGTGGGGCGGTCAGTTCACTGAGCGGATCGTCGGTGAACAGCGGTTCCGGATCCACACCGGTGAGCGACGGGTCCGTACTCGGCTGCGGCTTGATCCGGTCGTCGTCGATCGCGTTCCGTACCTTGATCGACACCACCGCTCCGTCGCACGGCGGCGGCTCGACGCCGGGTGACGCCGGTGCCCCCTCCGGCTCGGTCGGCTCGACCGTCGGCCGGGCGTCCAGCGGCTCGGTGGCGCAGGTCGGTGGGCGGACCCACAGGTCGAGGGTCAGCTCGTCGCGCCGCCAGCAGGTGTAGTGCCCCTCGACCGGCTGCTCCGGGCAGGGCTTGATCTGCCACGTCTTCCAGCCGTCCTCGGTCAACGCCTGCTGGTACGCCTGCGCGGTCGGTTCCGCCCCCTGCGCGGACTCCACCGTGCGCTCCCGGAACCGGCACTCGATCAGGCACCACCGGCTGCCGTAGACATCGTCCTCGACCTGGGTCGCCGCCCACTGCGGTACGGACAACTCGTCCAGGGCGCTGAAGACCGGATCGCGGGTCGCGGCCCGGATGCCGAAGAAGAGCGGCAGCGCGCCGAGCACCAGCAACGTGGCCAGGATCAGCGCGGCCACCTTGAGCCGGCGCTTCTCCCGCGCCTGCCGGCGGATCTCGGACCGGGGTTCGCGGATCTCCCCGGTCCCGGTGGGATCGTCGAACGGGCGGTCGGCACCGGCCGGATCCGATCCGGGTACGGCCGCCGGCCGGACACTCGCCGCACCGACCGGTGCAACCGCCACCTTGGCCACGGCCACCGGCTTGGCCGCACCGACCGGGCCTGGCCCACCCATCGGATTCGGTCCGCCCTGATGCGGCCCACCCATCGGGTTCGGCCCACCCATCGGATTCGGCCCGCCCTGGTGGGGCCCACCCATCGGGTTCGGTCCGCCCATCGGGTTCGGTCCGCCCATCGGGTTCGGTCCGCCCTGGTGGGGGCCACCCATCGGGTTGGGTCCGCCGGGTCGGGGTGCGGTGCCGGGGACGGCCACCGACGCCGATCCGGCGACCGGTACGGACGCCGCGCCGCGCCCGACTCCGGGGGCACCGGCGTCGCGCTCCGGCTGGCCCGAGGGCGGCACGGGGCCGCCCGGAGCCATCGGGGCACCGGGGGCCATCGGGCCGGGACCGGACGGCCGTGGCGGCATGCCGGGGCCAGTCGCCGGTGGGAAGGCCGGAGGTGCCTGCCGGGGGCCGGGGGCCCGGCCACCGGGCCGGTCCATCGGCTCGGTGGGCGGCGGAACCGTGGCCGCGCCGCGTGGACCACCGGGGTTACCCGGCGGCGGAACCGCGCCCTGCGGTCCGGGGCCGACGGGCGGTCCCGGGGGCATGGCACGGCCGACGCCGCGGTTCTCGCCGGTGCCGTCGGTCCGGGCCCGGTCCTGACCGGACGGAGCGCCCGACGGCGGTCGGCCCGGCGGGTAACCGGGGCCGGGCTGCGCCCGGTCGGGGTTGGCCGGGCCGTCGACCGGGGCGGACCGGCGGGGACGCAGTTCGGGGCCGCGCGTGCCGTCGCGACCGGGCGGTACGGATTCGGCCGGCGGGCGTGCACCCGGAGCCCAGGCGTCGTGCCCCCGCCCGCGCGGTGGCGGTTGGCCGGGGCCCTGACCCGGTGACGGGGCGGGTGGTGCGCCGAATCCGTCCGGGGCGACCGGACCACCGGCCGGGCCATCCGGAACGGGCGCGGCGCCTGCGGACCGGCCCCCACGGGTGGCCCGCCGGACCCAGTCCGAGGGGCGGGACGCCCGCTGGCTACCGGTCGTCTCCTCCGGTCCACCCGGCGGGGGCAGCGCGGGCGCGTTACCCGTCCTGGGCACCTGCGGGTCAGCCGGATCGGCCGCCCTCGCCCCGCGCGGGTCCGTGGGATCGGCCAGCCGGGCACCGCGCGGATCCGTGGGATCGGCGTGCCGCCGGGCCCGCGGCTCGGGCTGCTCGGGAAGTCTCGCCCCGCGCGGATCGGTCGGGTCGGGAAGCCTCGCCCCGCGCGGATCGGTCGGGTCGCCAACCCTCGGCGCGCGGGGGTCGTCGGCGTCGCGGGGGTGGCCGTACCTGCCGTCCGGCGGTGCCAGGTCGGGTCGGCCGGTGGGCTCACCGGACGGGAATCCGGGCCGCGCCGTGGCGGGTCCACCCGGCACCGGCGGGGTGGCGACAGCACTGCGCCGGCCGGGCGGGGTGTCCTCGTGCCGCCGTCCGGGAGGCATCTCGTCGGTCCGCGGCTCGGGCGGGCGCCGCACCGGGTCGACCCCGGGCGCACCGTGCCTGGCCTGCGGCTCACGCTGATCCGGCGCCGCTGCCCCGGCGTGCCGCCCCGGTCGATCCACCGGGGCACGGGAGCCGTCGGGCTCGACCGGGGACGCCGCCCGGCGGCCCGGCCGCTCCGCACCCTGGGGGCCGTCGGGTTCGAATCCCCGGGAGTGCCGGGACGGGCCGGCCGGATCGGCCTGCTCCTGCGTACGCCAGGGCTCGGCCGAGGCGGGTGGGCCGGTCAGAGTGTGTTCGGCTCGCGGCGGCTCCGGACGGGACGGTTCGCCCCGGGGTGGTTCGGGCGCGGGCCTGGGTTGACCGACCGGGGGCACAACCGCGGCGCGGCGTACCGGGGCCGGGGGGGCGCCCGGTTCCGGGTCGCCGGGCCCCGGCCCGACGGGACCGAAGTCGGCCGGTGCCGGTCCCCGACCGGGCGGGGCAGCACGTCCCGGTCCGGGTTCGGCGCCACCGGGGCCGAGTTCGGTCTGCTGCTGCTTGGCCGTACGGAGGTCGGCGATCCAGCCGAGTTCCTCTCCGCTGACCTCCGGCTCCTCGGCGGGGGTGTCGGACTTGCCCCGTCCCCAGCGGCGTCGCAGGGATCGAGGTTCCCGTTGCTCCTCGGTGCCGTCTTCGGGCAGGTCGGAACCGCGCGATTTCACTGGTGATCCTCCCCGGCAGGCGCGCTGCCGTCTTCGTCCGCCGCCCGATCCGGCCTGGTGCCGGTGCTGGTCGACGCCGGTGTCGGGGCGGGCGTGCCCCGGACGATGCCACGCAACAGGGGAAGCCGGGCGGCGACCGCCCGCTCCCCACCGTGTCCCGTGGGCCGGTAGTAGTCGGTGCCGACGAGGTCGTCGGGTACGTACTGCTGGGTGACCACACCCCGCTGGTCGTCGTGCGGGTACCGGTAGCCGGTGCCGTGTCCGAGCCCCCGCGAACCGGAGTAGTGGGCGTCGCGCAGGGCCCGGGGCACCGAACCGCCGCGTCCGGCCCGGACGTCACCGGTGGCGGCACCGATCGCGGTGGTGACCGCGTTCGACTTCGGCGCGGTCGCCATGTGGATCACCGCCTGGGCCAGGTTGAGCTGGACCTCGGGCAGGCCGACGTACTCGACGGCGTGGGCGGCGGCGGTGGCGACGCTCAGCGCGGTCGGGTCGGCCATGCCGATGTCCTCGCTGGCGAAGATGACGATCCGCCGGGCGATGAACCGGGCGTCCTCACCGGCCACCAGCATCCGGGCCAGCCAGTGCAGGGCCGCGTCGACGTCCGAGCCGCGCATGCTCTTGATGAACGCGCTGACGACGTCGTAGTGGGCGTCGCCGTCGCGGTCGTAGCGGACCGCCGCCACGTCCACCGCCTGCTCGGCGGTGGCCAGATCGATCTCCGTGCCACCGAGGGCCGCGGCCGAGCCGGCGGCTGCTTCGAGCGCGGTCAGTGCCTTGCGTACGTCGCCGCCGGCGAGGCGTACGAGATGGTCCTCGGCGTCGGGCGCGAGGGTGAGCGCCCCGCCCAGCCCGCGTTCGTCGGTCATCGCGCGGCGCAGCAACCCGCGCACCGCCTGCTCGTCGAGCGGTTGCAGGGTGAGCAGTACGCACCGCGAGAGCAACGGCGAGATGACCGAGAAGTACGGGTTCTCCGTGGTCGCCGCCAGCAGCGTGACCGTACGGTCCTCGACCGCGGCGAGCAGGGAGTCCTGCTGGGTCTTGCTGAACCGGTGCACCTCGTCGATGAAGAGCACGGTCGGTCGACCGCCGGCCCGGCGTTCCCGGCGGGCGGTTTCGATCACCGCCCGGACGTCCTTGACTCCGGCGGAGAGCGCCGACATGGCAACGAACCGCCGGTCGGTCGCCCCGGCGACCAGGTGGGCGATGGTGGTCTTGCCGCTGCCCGGCGGGCCCCAGAGGATCACCGACATCGGCGTCGTGCCGGTCACCAGTTGGCGCAGCGGTGCGCCCGGTGCCAGCAGGTGGTCCTGACCGATCAGTTCGTCCAGGCTCGCCGGACGCATCCGGACCGGCAGCGGGGCGTCCGCTCCGGGCGTGGTGAAGCCATCGGCGTCCCCCGATGTCGGGGGTGCGGAGCGCGCCCCACCGGCACCGGTGAGGGAGAACAGACCGTCGGGCTCCATCACGAAGACATTACCGGCCCGGTGCCGGACGCTTGAAATGCGCCGATCCCGGGCCGGTTCGCGTCGGTCGACGGTCAGCCCCGACCGGGCCGCCGTCCGCGCCAGCGTCCGCCGCCACCGCCGGGCGCGCGACCGACACCGGCCAGGTAGAGCGCGAGGCAGAGCAGACCGATAAGGATCAGGGTGTTCCAGTTGAACAGGTCCGGCGCGCCGAGGTCGGAGTCGAACAGGTCGAGCAGGAGCGCAAAGCCGAAAACACCGGCGGCGATGTAGGCGAACATATCGGTCCTCCGAGGGGGTGGGGTGGGTCGACCCTGATGTACCCCGCCACGGCTCCCGTCAATCTCCACCGTGGAACCAGCCCGGTCGGCGCTATTGTTTCCCCCATGATCAGCAGAGCGACCCTGGTCAGGGGGCGTGCGGCCGTCCTGGCCGCGGCCGGCGACCACCCGTACGTCCGGCTCAACACCCACGGCGGCGGCGAGCCGACCGGATACCTGCTCGACGACGCCACGTTCTGGGCCGGGACCGGCCCGCACGGGGCGACCGGCTGGGCGACCGGCGACGCCACCCGGGCAGCCGAGCTGGCCGGTGAACTCCGCGCCACCGGCACGCTCGACCTGCGCTGGCTGCACCTGCCCCGGCTGGACGGCGACATCCCGGCCGAACACCTGCCCGTGACCCAACGCGACGAGTGGGACTTCCGCTGGGCGGTGACCCCGCCACCGGTCCAACCGGAGGAGGAGCGGGTGGTACGCCTCACCGGGGCCGACCACGACGCGATCAACGCCCTGGTCGACGCCGCGTTCCCGACCAGCACCACCCGCCCCGGCGACCCTCGGGTACGCCACTGGTACGGCATCCGCGACGGCAACCGGCTGGTGGCCGCCGGTGCCGACCGGAGTCGGGGCGGCACCGGCTTCCTCGCCGGGATCGCGGTCGCGACGGACTCCCGTGGTCGGGGATTCGGTGCCGCGCTCACCGCCGCGATGACCCGTACCCTGCTGGACGAGACGGAGGAGGTGACCCTCGGCGTACTGACGGACAACCTGCCCGCGATCCGGCTCTACGACCGGCTCGGGTTCGCCGGCTCGATTCCGCGTACGTCGGTGGGGTTGGCCCCGGTCCCCGTCCTGGCCTGAGGAACGGTCGCCGGCACCGGCTCACCCGGCACCGGCTCTTCCGGCACCGACTCTTCCGGGACGACGACGGGTGCGTTGCGGGTGGCCCGCCAGGCCGGCAGGTAGAGCGGTGCGGCGACGGCCAGGACCACCGCGCCGACGAGCATGGCCATGGTGACCGACGTGGCCCCGGCCACGGCGGTCAGGACCACCCCGCCGAGCGCGCCGGCCGGTTGCGAGACCATCGAGTTGAGCGAGATCACGCTGGTCCGGTACGGGCCGTCGACCTGCCGGTGCAGCAGCCCCAGGTGCAGCGGGTTCGACGCGCCGTGCACCAGGTAACAGGCGAGGTACGCGGCGATCACGCCGACCGGCCCGGCCAGGAGTCCCATCCCGACCACGGTCGCGCCCTGCACGATCCGCAGCAGGGCGGCGGTGGGGGCAACCCCGATCCGGCGGGCGATCACCGGGGCGAGACCCGCACCGGCGGCCGAGGCCAGCCAGGCCACCGAGCTGGCGGGGCCGAGCAGGGCTGCCGCATCGTCCGGGTTACCGATCACCTCGGACAGGCGTACGGGCAGCAGGGTCTCGAAGGTGACCATGCCGAAGCCCCAGAAGAGTTCGACCGCGACCAGGGCGAGCAGGATCCGGGACCGGCGCAGCAGGCCGAACGCGCCCCCGATCGCGGTCGGCACCCCGCGCAGCGAGTCCCGCAGCGCGGCGACGCCCCGCGCCTGACGTACTTCCGGCAGGAGGACGACCAGGGCGACCAGCGCGATCACCTGGAACACGAACGCGACCAGCACCGGTACGGTCAGCGCGCTGACTCCGGCGATCGGGCCGAGCGCCACCAGTCCACCGCTGAGCAGTGCCCCGGCCCCGACCGCCACTCCGAGTACGGCACCGCCGCCACCGAGCCCGCGTTCCAGGTCCGCGTCGGGGTCGACGGCGAGGACCGCGTCGACGTACCAGGAGTCGAGCGGGCCGCTGTCCAGCGCCCGGAAGATGCCCTGGAGCACGAAGACGAGCAGGAACAGTCCGACCGAGTCGGCGAAGGTCAGCAGGGTCAGTGACCCGAGACTGAGCAGGCTGGCCGCGATCAGCACCGGTTTGCGGCCGATCGCGTCGGCGAGTCCGCCGGTCGGCAGTTCGAGCACCAGGATGACCAGTCCCTGCGCCGCGGTCACCAGGCCGACCTGCGGCAGGCTGAGCCCTCGTTCCAGCATGAGCAGGGTGCCGACCGGGATCAACAGGCCGACCGGGAACCAGCGCAGCCCGAGCAGGACCAGGTAGCGGCCTCGGGCCTGCCGCAGGGTCAGCGTTGTCATGACCTCTCCTCGTCGTCGTGCTCGGCGATCGGCAGGCCGCCGGGCGCTATGGCGGTCGGGCTGTCGGACGACGCGCCGGGCGGGGTGTCGACCCGGGGGAACATGTTCAGGTAGAGCAGGACCTGTTCGGTCTGGTCGCCGGCTGGTGACGGGTCGGCCATGTAGCGCTTGATCACCGCGCCCAGTTCCTCGGTGAGCTGGCCCAGCCGTTCCGGGGTCAGGCTGAGCAGCGAGTCGTGGTAGCCGCCGACGGACCGCCACGCGGCCGAATAGCTGCGCTTGGCCGCGTTCCAGTTGCGGGCCTGTTCGACGTAGCTGTGCAGCAGGTGGTCGTCGAACCAGTCGGAGGCGGCCCGGGCGTCGGGGTCGTCGTCGAAGTCGCTGCTGAACCAGATGGTGCTGCGGTGTACGGACCGCCACCATCGCTCCCGGCCGGTGCCGCGCCCCGTGTCCTCGGCGACGAGTCCCACCTCGGCGAGTTGGCGCAGGTGGTAGCTGGTGTTGCCGGTGTTGGTGCCGAGCGCGTTGGCCAGCCCGGTCGCGGTGGCCGGGCCGTCCGACCGCAGCGCGGCGAGCAGGCGGGAACGCACCGGGTGGGCCAGGGCCCGGATCTGACGACCGTCGAGCCGGACACTCGACTCCGGTTCGACGGTTCCGCCCGCTTCGACGGTCCCGTCGGCTTCCTCGGATGCAGACATGTTTTGCAGAATACTTCTGCACAGAATCTATGCACAACCCCTATGCAGAAGTTTTCTGCAAGCTGCCCTCTCGGGGAGAGCTACGGGAGAGTTTCAGGAAGCGAGGAGTTCGCGTACGCCGCGCAGCCGGGTCTTCAGCAGGGCCGCCGCGCGGGAGCTGTCCAGGCGTACGTCGGCGGGGCGGGGCTGACCCGCGGCGGCGATCGTGGTCACCGCGAGCTTTGCCGGGTCCAGGCCGTAGCGCAGGGCCACCAGCCGACCCAGTTCGGCCCGGCTCACCGGGTCCGCACCGGCCACGTTCAGCACCCCGGCGTAGTCCGAGTCGACCAGTTCCAGCACCGCCGACGCCAGGTCCCCCACGTCCACCGGGCAGCGGAACTCGTCGGTGAACAGGCGCACTCCCGGTGCACCGGTGAGGGCGTCCAGGCAGAGCCGGATCTGCTTGCTCCGCTCGTCGCCGACGATCAGCGACGTACGCACCAGCGCCGCCTGCGGAGCGGCCAGCCGTACGGCGGTTTCGCCGGCCGCCTTCGCCGCCCCGTACGGGTAGACCGGGGTGGGCGGCTCGTCGTCGGCGTACGGCTCCGGGCGTCCGCCGTGCAGGGCGTCACTGGACAGGTGCACCAGCCGGGCGCCCACCTCGGCGGCGGCAGCCGCGACATGGCCGGCCCCGTCGGCGCAGACCGCCCACTGTCCGTAGACGGCGGCGGTACCGATCACGGCCTGCGGGCGTACCCGGGTGACCAGCGCACGCACGGCGGCCCGGTCGTTGATGTCCAGCCGTTGCCAGTCGACACCGTCGACCGCACCGGGCGCCCGGTGGTACGTCCCGACGACCCGGAGACCAGCGGTCACCGCCCGGCGGCAGAGTTCGCCGCCGAGGTAACCGCTGGCCCCGACGATCAGCAGGGTCAACGGGTTCAGACCGGCTCGACCGGTGCGGCCACCCCGGCGGTGCCGGCGTGTGCCGGGGTCGGCGGCTTCGGCTTGGCGTCGATGCCGGCCTCGGCGCGCTGCTGGCCGGTGATCGGGGTGGGTGCCCCGGTCAGCGGGTCGTACCCGCCACGGGTCTTCGGGAAGGCGATCACCTCGCGGATCGACTCCGCCCCGGCGAGCAGCATGCAGACCCGGTCCCACCCGAACGCGATGCCGGCGTGCGGCGGGGGGCCGTACTTGAACGCCTCGAGCAGGAAGCCGAACTTGTCCGTCGCCTCCTCGGGCGTGATACCGAGCAGGTCGAAGACCCGGCTCTGTACGTCGCCCCGGTGGATACGGACCGAGCCGCCGCCGATCTCGTTGCCGTTGCAGACGATGTCGTACGCGTACGCCAGGGCCCGGTCGGGTGCCTCCTCGAAGCGCCCCTCCCAGTCCGCGTTCGGGGAGGTGAACGGGTGGTGCACCGCGGTCCAGCCGCCCTCGTCCGTGCGCTCGAACATCGGCGCGTCCACCACCCAGCAGAACGCCCAGGCGGACTCGTCGATCAGGTTCGACCGCTTGGCGATCTCGACCCGCGCCGCGCCGAGCAGTTCCTGTGCCTCGCGCTGGTTGGTAGAGGCGGCGAAGAAGACCGCGTCGCCGGGCTTGGCGCCGACGGCGTCGGCGAGCCCGCCGAGGTGCGCCTCGGAGAGGTTCTTCGCCACCGGTCCCCGGGCCTCGCCGGTCTCCGCGTCGAGCACCACGTACGCCAGGCCGCGAGCGCCGCGCGACTTGGCCCAGTCCTGCCAGCCGTCGAGTTCCTTGCGAGTCTGGCCGGCACCGCCGGGCATGACCACCGCACCGACGTAGCCGCCGGCGTCGATCGCCCCGGCGAACACCCGGAACTCGGTGCCGCGCAGGTAGTCGGTCAGCTCGGTCAGCTCGACCCCGTAGCGCAGGTCGGGCTTGTCGGAGCCGTACCGGCTCATCGCGTCGTGCCAGGTGATGCGCGGGATCGGGGAGCTGATCTGGTGCCCGGCCAGTTCGCGCCAGAGGGTGGTGACGATCGCCTCACCGAGGTCGATCACGTCGTCCTCGGTGACGAAGGACATCTCGATGTCGAGCTGGGTGAACTCCGGCTGCCGGTCGGCGCGGAAGTCCTCGTCCCGGTAGCAGCGGGCGATCTGGTAGTACCGCTCCATCCCGCCGACCATCAGGAGCTGCTTGAACAGCTGCGGGGACTGCGGGAGGGCGTACCAGGAGCCGGGCTGGAGGCGCACGGGCACCAGGAAGTCGCGGGCGCCCTCGGGCGTCGACCGGGTCAGGGTCGGCGTCTCGATCTCCAGGAAGTCGCGGTCGTGCAGCACGCCCCGGGCGAGCTGGTTGGCCTTCGAGCGGAGCTTGAGCGCGTTGGCCGGGCCGCTGCGGCGCAGGTCGAGGTAGCGGTAGCGCAGCCGGATGTCGTCGCCGGCCGCCACCTGGTCGTCGACCGGGAGCGGCAGTGGGGCGGCCTCGGAGAGGACGACCAGCTCGCTCGCGGTGACCTCGATCTCGCCGGTGGGCAGCTCGGAGTTGTCGTTGCCCTCGGGGCGGCGGGTGACCTCGCCGGTGACCAGGACGCAGAACTCGTTGCGCAGCGCGTGGGCGGATTCCATGCCCTCGCGGAAGACGACCTGGACCACGCCGGAGGAGTCGCGCAGGTCGACGAAGATCACGCCGCCGTGGTCGCGCCGGCGGGCCACCCAGCCGGCGAGCTTCACCGTGCTGCCGGCGTGCGTCGCGCGCAGGCTGCCGGCGTCATGGGTACGGATCACGGCAGGGCTCTCCTCATGGGTCCAGGATGTGGCTCCTGCATTCTGTCAGGGCGGCTCGGCCGGCCCGGTGCCCTCCCCCGGACAGCCCCGGCCCGCTCCCCCGACCACCCGTGCCACCCTGGCAAAACGTGGCCAAGATTACTCCGATCGGATTGGTAGGGAATGCAAGATCGCGGGTATGGTCCCTGACATGAGCGTCGCGTATCCGTCCCAGTGTGCTGGGCGCATGGCCGGCGTCGCGCCGGTACGCGGCTGTTGTTGTCGCTGACCGTCTCGTCGTCAGCACACAGACTTTTCCCCGGCCGCCGGCTGCCCAGTGCCGCGCACCGGCCGGCGCGTACGGCCCCTCCGATAACCCTCGCAAACGGTGCCGATCCGTCGTCATCGTGGCCCGCCACACCTGGAGCCAGCACATGTCGTCCAGCCCATCCGGGGGACGCTCCCCCGTACGTCACTTCCGTCGCCGGCTCGGCCTGGTCACGGCGGGGGCCGCGATCGGCGCCCTGCTGCTCAGCGCCTGCTCGAACTCGTCCGACGGCCCGTCCGGCAGCGCCGGTGGCGCCGACCCGGACGCGACGATCACGATCGGTTCGCTGAACGAGCCGACCACGCTGAACACCGTCAAGGGCGGCAACACCGGTCACGCCCAGGTGCTGCTGCGCAACGTGGTCGAGGGTCTGACCGTGCTGACCGATGACGGCAAGGTCGAGCCGCTGCTGGCGAAGTCGTGGGACGTCTCGACGGACGGGACCACGTACACGTTCCACCTCCAGTCCGGGGTGACCTTCTCCGACGGCACCCCACTGAAGGCGGCCGACGTGGTGACCACGCTCAAGCGGGTGACCTCGGACGAGTCGACCAGCGCCCGGAAGAAGGACCTCTCGATCATGAAGACGATCGAGGCGCCGGACGACAACACGGTGAAGATCGCGCTCAGCCAGCGGTCGCAGTCGTTCCTGTTCTACCTGGCCTCGACCGGGGCCGCGGTGACCAAGCCCGGCGCCGGCAACCCGGAGACGACCGTGGTGGGTACCGGGCCGTACACGGTCGGCACCTGGAAGCAGGGCGACTCGATCAACCTGGTCCGCAACGACAAGTACTGGGGCGACAAGGCGAAGAACAAGGAGGTGGTGTACCGCTTCTTCAAGGACACCACCGCCGAGAACAACGCCCTGCTCGCCGGCCAACTCGACCTAGTGACCCAGGTGACCAGCCCGGACGTGCTCGCCCAGTTCGAGAACCGGCCCGAGTTCACCATCGTCGAGGGCACCTCGACCACCAAGGAGTTGTTCAACTTCAACGACTCGGTGGCCCCGTTCAACAACGTGGACGTACGCAAGGCGATCCGCCAGGCGACCGACCGGAAGGCGCTGCTGACCGCCGTCTGGGCTGAGCGCGGCCAGATCCTCGGCTCGATGGTCCCGCCGACCGACCCCTGGTACGAGGACCTGACCAGCATCGACGACCACAACGTCGAGGGCGCCAAGGCGCTGCTGGCCAAGGCCGGCTTCGCCGGTGGGCTGTCGTTCACCGTGGACTACGTGCCGTCCGACTCGATCAACATCGTGGCGCAGGGGCTGAAGAGCCAGCTCGCCCAGGCCGGCATCAACATCACGCTGAACCCGATCGACGACGCCACCTGGACCGACAAGGTCTACAAGAACCACAACTTCCAGGCCACGATCATGACCCACGTCAACCAGCGTGACCTGGTCTGGTACGGCAACCCGGACTTCTACTGGCAGTACAAGAACCCGCAGGTCCAGGAGTGGGTGAAGCAGTCCGAGACGGCCGCCACCGAGGCCGAGCAGACCGAGCTGTTGAAGAAGGTCGCCCGGCAGATCTCCGAGGACGCGGCGAGCGACTGGCTCTACCTCGACCCGGCAATCAAGATCGCGTCCAGCGCGGTCAGCGGCTACCAGAAGAACCTCACCACGGACAGCTTCTATGTCGCCCCGATCAGCAAGCAGCGCTGATTCCCCCGTCAGCGCGCCCTGGCCGGCCGGTACCCGCTCCCCCGGGTCACCGGCCGGCCCTCGGCCGCTTCGGCTCCGGCTCCGGTCTCGGCTTCGGCTGAGGCGTTCGCAGGGACGGCGGTGGGGCTGACGATGCTCGGATACCTGCTCCGCCGACTCGGCTGGCTGGTCGGCTCGCTGTTCCTGGCCGGCTCGGCGGTCTTCTTCCTGCTCCGGGTGCTGCCCGGCGACCCGGCCGTGACCCTGCTCGCGGTCGGCTCGCCACCGGAGCAGATCGAGGCGATCCGCCACCAGCTCGGCACCGACCGCCCCCTGCTCACCCAGTACGGCGACTGGTTCGGCGGGCTGTTCACCGGCAACCTCGGGGACAGCCTGTTCACCCGTACGCCGGTGCTGGAACAGATCGTCGACCGGCTGCCGGTGACCCTGCCGCTGGCGCTGAGCGCCTTCGTGGCCTCGATCCTGATCGCCGTACCGGTGGGGGTGTTCGCGGCGTTGCGCCGCCGCAACGCCGCCGGGGTCGCGGTCTCCGGCCTGGCCCAGCTCGGGATCGCGTTGCCGATCTTCTGGGTCGGCATCGTGGTCGTCTGGCTGGTCGCCGTGCAGTGGCGGTGGCTGCCGCCGGGCGGTTTCCCCCGCGACGGCTGGCAGGACCCCGGCGCCGCCGTGCAGTCGCTGGTCCTGCCGGTGGTCACGCTGACCATCGCCCAGGCGTCCCTGCTGGTCCGGTACGTCCGGTCGGCCACCCTCGACGTGCTCAACCAGGAGTACATCCGGACCGCCCGGTCGCTCGGTTACAGCCTGCCGAGGGCGTTGTGGCGGCACGGGTTGCGCAACGGCGCCGCCCCGGTGGTGAACGTCCTCGGGGTCCTGCTCGCCGGTTCGCTGCTCGGCACGGTGGTGATCGAGAGCGTCTTCGCCCTGCCCGGCCTCGGCAGCCTCCTGCTGACCAGTGTGAAGTCCCGGGACCTGCCGGTGGTGCAGGGCGCGGTCTTCCTGATGACCGCCACCGTCCTGCTGCTCGGCCTCGCCGTGGACCTGATCCAGCGGCTCATCGACCCCCGACTGCGAGGTCAGGCGTGACCGTACCGTTGTTGGACCCGACCATCGCGCCACCGGAAGCCCCGGTGGTGGCCGGTGCTCGCGCGCGCCGGGGTTGGTCACCGTCCCTGGTCGCCGGGGCGGTGCTGCTCGGCCTGATCCTGGCGTTGGCCCTGGTCAGCCTCTTCTGGACACCGTACGCCCTGGACCAGGCCACCCCCGGCGGGCGGCTCGCCGGCCCGTCGTCGGACCACTGGGCCGGCACGGACCGGCTCGGCCGCGACCAGTTCACCCAGCTCATGCTCGGCGCCCGGACCGCCGTCTGGGTCGGCACGGCCGCAGTCGCGGTGGCGTTCGCACTCGGCCTGCCGCTCGGCCTGCTTGCCGCCTCCGGTGGCCGGATAGCCGACGACGCCGTGATCGGCGTGGTCGACATCCTGATCGCCTTCCCGACCCTGCTGCTCGCGATGCTGCTGGTCACCGTCTACGGGGCATCGACCCTGGTGGCGATCATCGCGATCGGGGTGGGAGTCTGCGCAGAGGTGGCCCGGCTGACCCGGATCTCGGCCAGCCGGATCTTCACCCAGGACTACGTCCTCGCGGCCAGGACCTCCGGCACCGGGCCGATCATGATCCTGATCCGGCACGTGCTGCCGAACATCTGGCACACCCTGCTGGTCCAGGCCACCCTGGCGTTCGGGATCGCGGTGATCGCCGAGGCGTCTCTGTCGTACCTCGGTCTCGGCACCCCGCCGCCGGCACCGTCATGGGGTCGGATGCTCCAGGAGGCCCAGCCGACGGTGAGCGTCGCCCCCTGGAACGTGCTGATGCCCGGCATCGCCGTCGCCATCGCGGTGATCGGCGTGAACCTGCTCGGCGACGGCCTGCGCGAAACCCTCGACCCGCAACTGCGCCGCAACCGACGGGCGGTGAAACGATGACCACGATCCTCGCCGCCGAACACCTCACCGTCACCCTTGACGACCGCACCCTGGTCAGGGACCTGGACGTCGAACTCGCCGCCCGCGACCGGGTCGGCCTGATCGGCGAGTCGGGGTCCGGGAAGTCGCTGACCGCACTCGCCCTGCTCGGTCTGCTGCCGGAAGGCATGCGGGTCAGCGGCACAATCACCGTCGACGGCCGCGACCTGATCGCCGCACCGGACCGCGACTGGCGACGCGTACGCGGAAACACCGTCAGCATGGTCTTCCAGGAACCGCTGACCGCGCTCGACCCGCTGATGCCGATCGGCCGACAGATCGCCGGCCCGCTGCGCCTGCACCGGGGCCTGAACCGGACCGACGCGCAGGCACAGGCCGTCCACTGGTGCGAAAGGGTGGGCCTACCCGACCCGGAACGCCTGGTACGGGCCCTGCCGCACGAGATCTCCGGGGGTCAACGGCAGCGGGTCGCCCTGGCGATGGCCCTGGCCTGCCGACCCAGGGTGCTGATCGCCGACGAGCCGACCACCGCGCTGGACGTGACCGTGCAGGCGCAGATCCTCGCCCTGCTCGACGAACTGATCGAGGAGACCTCGGTGGCGCTGCTCTTCATCAGCCACGACCTGCCGGTGGTGGCCAACCTGGCGCAACGGCTGATCGTGATGCGCGACGGTCGGGTGGAGGAGTCCGGCGCCACCGAAGACGTCCTGCGCCGCCCCCGGTCCGCGTACGCCCGGCAGTTGGTCACCAGCGCGGCCCAGGTGACCCGCCTGACGGTTGGGACGGTTGAACGATGAGCGCCGAACTGCTCGCCGGTCGTTCGCTGACCCGTCAGTACGCCGGGCGTCCCCGGCCCGCGCTGGACCAGGTGGATGTCACCATCGACAGTGGCGTGAGCCTCGGCATCGTCGGTGAGTCCGGTGCGGGCAAGAGCACGCTGCTGCGCCTGTTGCTCGGGGTCGACCGGCCCACCTCGGGTTCGGTTCTCTTCGGTGGGCAGCCGTTGGGCAAGGTGCCTCGGCGGGAGTTCCGCAGCCAGGTGCAGGTGGTCTTCCAGGACCCGCGCTCGTCGCTGAACCCCCGGATGTCGGTCGGTGCGATCGTCGCCGAGCCGCTCCGGTCGCTGAAGATCGGCAAGGACCGGGCGGAACGGGCGGACAGGGTGGCCGAGGTGCTGACCGCCGTGGGCCTGCATCCCGACGACGGGCGCCGGTACCCGCACGAGTTCTCCGGCGGTCAGCGGCAGCGCATCGCCATCGCCCGAGCGCTTGCCCCGTCACCTCGGCTGCTGCTCGCCGACGAACCGGTCAGCGCACTCGACGTCTCCGTACGTCTCCAGATCGTCGACCTGCTACGGGAACTGGTCGACACGCTCGGGCTGACGCTGGTGCTGGTGTCGCACGACCTGGCGATCGTCAGCCAACTCTGCCAGCAGGTGCTGGTGATGCGGCACGGACGGGTGGTCGAGTCCGGCCCGACCGCGACCGTGCTCGAACGACCGACCCAGGACTACACCCGCGCGCTGCTGGCCGCGATCCCCCAACTCCCCGCCGACCTGGTTGCCCCGCCGGGTAGGGCTGATCTGCTTCCGAGCGCGGCGGCCCTTCCGGGCGAGGCGGCGCTTCCGACTGCACGAACCGAGGAGACGGCATGAGCGTCGACACCGATGTGACCAGCGACAACTTCGCCGACGAGTGGCGGAAGTGGCACGACCAGCGGGAAACCAAGGTCTCCTCCCCCGGTGGTGACCTGACCCTGACCGGCACCAACTGGATCTCCGACGAGACGGTCATCGAGGGTGTGCCGGGACGCTGGTCGGTCGAGAACGGAGTCGTCCGGGTCACCGACGCGGCCGGGCTCACCGTCGACGGCGAGCCGGTCACCGAGGCGGTGCTCCGCGACGGCCAGTGGCTCGCCGTGGGCGATGTCGCGCTGGTCCTCATCCGCCGGGGCAACGACACCGCCGTACGGACCTACGACCCGAACTCCGAAGGGGTACGGACCTTCGCCGGCATCGACTCGTTCGCGCCTGATCCCGCGTGGGTGGTGACCGCCGAGTTCCGCCCGGCGGAGGTGGACACGACCGAGCACATCGTGCACACGAACTCGGGGCGTGAGGTCGACTACCAGGTGATCGGTACGTTCTCGTTCGCGGTGGACGGTCACGAGGTGGAGATGGTGGGGCTCGACACCGGTCACGTGGGCGAGGCGCACCTGACCTTCCGGGACGCCACGAGCGGCAAGCAGTCGTACGCGGCTTCGCGCTTCCTGTTCGTACCGCTGCCGACCGGTCCGGGGCCGGTGACGCTGGACTTCAACCGGGTGGAGCTGCCCCCGTGCGCCTTCTCCGACGCCTTCATCTGCCCCCTCCCGCCGCGCCAAAACATCCTCCCCTTCCCGGTAGAAGCCGGCGAACAACGCGTACGCACCCACGCCTGACGCTGTTGCGCTCCTGGGTGGTCGTAGACCCTTAGGTGCACGCCGGAGTTTCCGAGGTACGTGCCACAGCAATGGTTTTTCTGCCAGGGGCCGCCTGGCACTCTTAGCCGACGGAGCCGTTCGAGTCGCGTCAAGCATCGGATGAAACGAAGGTGTTTGGAAAGCATCTACCGCAGGACATGCCGGCTGCCGGCAGGTTGTGCAACCTTCTGTACGCCTTCAAGGCGGCCCTGAACGGGCCGCACGCAGCCGCCTGGGCGCGTCCGTCACTCCGCTGACGCTCCGACTCCGGCCGCGCAATACGCGCGGCGGCTGGCACGAAAGGCGGAAGCCCACTGGTCCGCCGGAGACGACAGGGTTGAAGTAAGAGATGCTGATGAGCAGGCCGGGCGGGCAAGAGCCGCGTCGCGTGCTCGACGCACGCCGCGCCGTTGGCGAGCTGCCGGAGGCGTGCGAGGTTGGCGATTACTGCTGAATACCGGGGCCGGGGGATCCATCGGCCCCGGAATGCCAGCGGCTCCGGCGCCGATGGACGCCGCCGGGTCCGGGGGTGGTCGAGGTGCGAAGCCATCCCGTGCGCCATCGGCCCAGTCGGAGCCGAGCAGACCACCGCCCGAGGCGCCAGCGTCCGTACGGGCATCAGGGCCCGCTTGTCGTGGCGCCCCCTCCGAAAGGAGTGCGAGTCGACGGCGCACGGGATGGCCTACCCGCAGTGTGGGAGCTGCTGCAACGCCCATGCAGCGGACATGCCCCCGTTGAACGAGGGTCGTGAAGCCGACACTCCGTTCCGACGACCGCTCGGATTGCTGGCTTGATCAGCAGGCTGTCTTGTAGTTCGCTGCAACCCATGTCTGAAAGCACATGGCCGTCCTGGGTACGGCAAGCACGTCCTGGAGCACGCGGGGGTGGTCCGGCTATGCGGCCGAAGACTCCCAGCTCACCCTACTTCGGCGAGGACTTCAGCGACTGGCCAAGCGTCACCCGCAGTCTGCTTGCCGCCCAACCACTGAGTGGACCAGATTTGGTGAGGACGGTACTTGCAAGCTGGGAGTCAATCTTCCATTCACGGCTCGGCAGCGGATTCCACATTGGTCGAGAGATCAAGCCGACGCCACAGGTGATGGGATTCCTGCTACACGCACTAATCCCCCTGGAACTGGCAAGAACCCATTCGGGTTGGCGAGCAGAGCTCGCCGCACGTGACAAAGATCTCGTCTACGTCCCGGACGAACGATACTCGATCGAGATTAAGACGTCCTCGCATCCGAGCCAGATCTTTGGTAACCGAAGCTTCGGCGTGGACAACCCTGGCACAGGAAAGAAAGCCAAGGACGGCTACTACCTAACGGTGAACTTCGAGAAATGGCCCGCCGACAGCAACAGAATTCCTCGGATCCTGATGATTAGATTCGGCTGGCTGGACCACACGGACTGGGTGGCACAGAGGGCAGAGACTGGACAACAGTCGGCTCTCCCTGCACTCGTGGACAATAATCAGCTGCTTGTTCTCTACACCGCAGACTCAGAAGAGCTGCTGTTCTGACGCCTCTAAGCGCGTAATTGCAAGGTCCAGGTAGTCTGACCGGAGATCAAAGCCTACGCTCACTCTTTTGTGCTGCCGGGCCACAACGCAAGTGGTTCCTGAACCAACGAAAGGATCAAGCACAAGTCCACCGATCGGGCTGGAAGATTTAATCACGCGCTCAACGAGAGCTGATGGAAACTGGGCCGGGTGCGGTGTCCGCTCCCGGCTTGCCCGGTTGGTTCCTGAGGTAACCTTTGGAATCTGCCATACGTCGCTTGGATTTTTTCCGAGAGGATTGCATTTAAGCTTCCCATTCTTTTTTTGGTTTGGATACTTGACGTCAGGGTCGCGGACCGGGTCCAGATCAAAGTAGTAGCCTTCTGGATCGCGCACGTACCACAGAAGCTTTTCGTTCCGAGGCGAGAACGACTTGCGCGAAGCTACGCCGGCACCGTAGTTCCATACCACTTCTTGAAGCAGGTAGAACGGACTTTGATCCCATAGCAGATACGGTAGTGGCACCGCTTTGCCTCGGTCCGCTACGGATACGTATCCGACGTTTAGCCAAAAAGATCCGGATGGAAGAGTCAGGTCATAGATTCTGCTCATCCACTTGCCGCACCAGGCAACGTAATCGGCAAGAGGGAGGACCCTTTCGTACTCTTTACCAATGTTGTAGGGCGGGCTTGTCATTGTCAAGTCGAAGCTTGGCTGACTCAGTCGCTCCATGAGCGCAGTGCAGTCGCCCTGATAAAGGAGTACATCTTCCGACTCGTAGTACGGGGTTCCCAACTCTGCTTTGATCTCCGCAAGCTGCCGCACCAGGCTACCTTCCTTGCCGCACATCGATTACTGTCTGTAGCTTCCAGGGCGTGCCCCGCATTACCTTACTTCCTCAAATGTTTCAGTCACGGTAGCCACCACTACACGCCGACGGTGACTCCCTTGTAGTAATCCCACTACGCCTCGTGCTTGAAGGATCGGGCGGTGAGGGGACGCCCGGCAGGACAGGCAGGCAGACAGGCAGACACACAGACACACAGACACGCAGGAAAGTTTGTAGGGCCTTCCGACCGGGCGAGGCAGCTCGAGCCAAGAGCACGGATACGACCAATCGACAGCAAGTCCCACCCGGGCTGACTCGTGGATGCGCTCACCGATGACCAGCAACAGGCGTTGACCACGCAGGTTCGCGCCCCCGACGGGGCTGCGGCGTCTCGTTTCGACGTCCACTTGCCGGCCGGCCTTGGACCGTCGCTGGGCCGTCTGGGCCGTCGTTGGACCGTCAGATGCCGACCAGCACCGCCCAGCAATGACCAACGATGCCGAGAGGGTACAGCCTTGATCGTGACTGTGACCTGGTGGGCGACGAACGAGTCGACCTGTACGCGAGATTTTGCCCCACTGGGCTGAAGATCTGCCGGCTAAAATCATGACCGCGCCCCGACCTCCGCCGGAGCCGTTCCTACTAGTCAGAGGCGGTTTCCACGTCTCGTGGTGGGTAGAGGATTCGAACCTCTGAAGCTTCCGCAACGGGTTTACAGTCCTGCCCTGGAGGCCCTTGCACCTGACCGATCCGGGTGACATCAGGTTGGGTGGCGGCGGGTCCAGCCGAGAAATCTGGCGAACAGGTCCGCCGGGTCAGGGCCGGGGTTCGGCTTCAGGCGGTAGAGGTCGGCGGCAGCCTCATGCAGGACCGTCGAGAGGTAAATGGCGAGCGAGACGCGGTCGTGGGCGTACTCATGCCAGAGGTGGAGGCGGGCGGGGGCGCAAGGCCAGGGGGCGGCGCCGGTCCGGCAGATCCAGAGCGGGCGCAGCGGGAGATGTTGGCGTTGCCGTAGTGGCGGGGTGGTCACCAGCGACCGCCGTTCGCGCGCCAGCGCTGAGCGGGGGTGGGGTAGCTGGGGCGGCCGACACGGGGGTTGGCGACGGTGAGCGCGTCCCAGTTCGGGCGGTTGTCCCGGTCGGGGCGGATGGCGGGACCCGACTGGGGCTCGTACGGGACCGGTGTGCGGCGGTCGGGGCAGGACGCCCAGCGCAGGCCACAGGAACACCAGCGACGGAACCTGCGCCAGGTGCAGCGGTGGGTGGGTGCCAGGGGGATCGGTTTAAGCGCTCTCCGCTTGGGCATACCGACGAGCTTCGCAAGGGGTTGACGACTCGTCAACCCCCCTATTGGCAACTTGCCAACTCCATTCGTCGGATGGTGCGCCGATGCAGGTGATGGCGCTCGCCGAGGTGGCCGACTTCCTCGGGGTCAGCCGCCAGCGAGCCGCGATCCTGGTCGATCGAGCTGACTTCCCCGCTCCGATCGCCACCCTCACCGTGGGCCGCATCTGGTCGGCAGCAGACGTCCGCACGTACACCGAGAAGCGGAACCGGCGGATGGACGGCTCGGACGCGGGCTGACCGCGACGGGCCTGGCCGGGACTGCGGGGCTGCGGTTCCGACGGGCTCCTGGCGATAATGGGCGCGATGATCCAGGCCCTCGAACTCACCAAGCAGTATCGCCGGGTGCGAGCCGTGGACGGTGTCAGCTTCACTGCCGTACCGGGCAGGGTTACCGGGTTTCTCGGGCTCAACGGCTCGGGCAAGACCACGACGCTGCGGATGCTGCTCGGGCTGAGCCGACCGACGTCCGGCGACGCGCTGATCAACAACAAGCGGTTCCGTGACCTCGCGCATCCGCTGCGACAGGTCGGCGCGGTCCTCGAACAGGGCATCAGTCATCCGGGTCAGACCGGTCGGGCGCACCTGATCTCCCAGGCGATCGCGGCCGGTGCACCCCGGTCCCGTGCGGACACCCTGCTGGAGTACGTCGGGTTGGCGTACGCCGCCGACCAGCGCAGCGGCGACTACTCGCTGGGGATGCGCCAGCGTCTCGCGGTGGCGACCGCGCTGTTGGGAAATCCGGCGGTGCTCATCCTGGACGAGCCGGCGAACGGGCTCGACCCGGAGGGCATCGCGTGGCTTCGTCAACTGCTGCGCGACCACGCTCGCGAGGGTGGGACCGTACTCATCTCCAGTCACCTGCTGGCCGAGCTGGCGCAGCTCATCGATGACGTGGTGATTATCGCCAAAGGCCAGGTCAGGTGTACGGCACCGCTCGCCAGCCTCTACGGCGCCACAACCCGCAAGCTTCGGGTACGCGGCCGCGACCCGCAACGCCTGTGGCGGGCGTTCGAGGATGCCGGTGGCAGTGTGACCACGGACGGACACGCACTGGAAGTGGTCGGACTGTCCCCCGAGGACGCAGGTGAGATCGCGTTCGGTGCGCAGGTGCCCATCTACGAGCTGACCGTCGACGCCCCGAACCTCGAACAGATCTTCCTCGACCTGGCGGCCGCCTGATGATCGCTCCCGTACGCAGTGAGCTCTACCGAGCGGCGACGATCCGATCCAGTTGGATCTCGATAGCCATCCTCGGCACGGTCGGCGCGTTGTTCGGCTCGTTCAACGTCGACTCATGGGTGCTGCTGACCTGCCTCGGCGCGTTCGGGCTGGCCGTGATGACCGTCGCCCAGCACTACCAGCACCGTACGGTGGTGTTGCTCTACCTGGCCCAGCCGAAGCGGGCGCTGGTGTTGGTCGCCCAGGTCATCGCGAGCGTGGTCGTCGCCTCGGGAGTCGCCGCGGTGAGCGGTGCCACCGTGCTCGCCAAGGGTGACGTGACCCAGTACCGGTACACCTTGACCGTCGTGCCGATCATGGCCGTCTTCGGTGCCGCCACCGCGGCGATCGTGCGTCGTCCGACCTGGCTGTTCCTGGGGTGCGCGGGCTGGTTCGTCTTCATCGAGGGGCTGGTCGGCCGGTTGAAGGCACCGCTGCCGTTCTCCGCCTTCCTGGGCAGCGGTGCCGGTGAGCGCGACAGTCTGCTGATCGCCGCCGCCTGGGCGGTCCTGGCGTTGGTGGGCGCGGTCATCGCCATCCGCCGCGACCTGACCGGCGACTGACCAGTCGTTCGGCGCGTTCGCCGCTGGCGCGCCGGAACCGTGTGCCGCGCCCACACATCGCCCGTGAGGTCAGGGGTTGCCGTAGAGGCCGGTCAGGGTGCCGGTACCGATCGCCGCCGCCTCGATCGCCTTACGCGCCTCGCCGGCTTCGGTGCCGGCCGGCAAGCCGATCTTCTTCTCCAGGGCGTACACGGTGAACTGGTAGCGGTGAACGCCGCTGGGCGGGCAGGGCGGAGTCCAGGTCGCGCCACCGTTGGAGTTCGACGCCTGGAGCAGGTCGGCTGACAGGTCACCGGCCGGGATCTCCTTCGTGGCGGCCGGGATGTCGTAGGCGATCCAGTGCACGTACGTGAAGCCCGGTGCGTCCGGGTCGTCGACGATGACCGCGAACGCGGCCGCGTCCCCGACGTCACCGGACCAGGCCAGCGGCGGGCGCTCGCTGCCGCCCTTGCAGGTGTGCCGCTCGGGTATCCGCGCACCCTCGGCAAAGGCCGAACTGGTGACCGTGATCGTCTTCGCCGGACCGGCCGACGTCATCGGATCCGGCGTCGGCGTCAGACTCGGCGCCGATGTCGGATCGGGCGTCGGTGCAGTGTCCTGCCCGCATCCGGTCAGCAGCGAGCCGACCACCACCAGTACGATCAGGCTGGCCGACCGGGTCACCGCCCGTAGCCGGCCTCCCCGTATGGGCCGCCCTGGTTCCACAACCGACCGCTGTCCCATCCCCCGTGTCCTCTCCCCCGTTAACGTGGCAATGCTGCGTACATCGACGAAGCTACCGGGACCGACCGGGTCGCGAAGCCCCGTGAGCAGCGGCCATACCGCGTAACACCTGCGTTACCTGCGACTGGCACGATCCACAATGTTCGCTCCCCTGTCCGGAGGTACTGCGTTGTTCCTCACCCGACACGAGCAGGACCGGTTGCTCATCCACGTCGCCGCCGACGTCGCTTGGCGCCGGCGAGAACGTGGGCTACGGCTGAACCACCCGGAAGCGACGGCGGTGATCACCGCGTTCCTCTTGGAGGGGGCGCGCGACGGTCGCAGCGTCGCCGACCTGATGGACGCCGGCCGGCGGGTGCTCGGCCGCGAGGACGTCCTCGAAGGGGTGCCCGAGATGTTGCCCGAAGTGCAGGTCGAGGCAACTTTCCCGGACGGTACGAAGCTGGTGACCGTACACGACCCGATCTCGTAGGCCAGGGGCCCGCAGCGGCTCCGTTGGGAAGGTGGACCACATGATCCCGGGCGAGGTGCTTCCTGGTGCGGGCGACATAGAGATCAATGCCGGTCGACCGGTGCTGACCCTGCCGGTCAGCAACACCGGCGACCGGCCGGTGCAGGTCGGCTCGCACTACCACTTCGCCGAGGCGAATCCGGCGTTGGAGTTCGACCGATCCGCCGCCTGGGGCCACCGACTCGCCGTACCCGCCGGCACCGCCATCCGCTTCGAACCCGGCATCACCCGCGACGTACCCCTGATCCCCCTAGCCGGCACCCGCACAGTCCCCGGCCTCCGCTCCGCCTCCGCCGGCCCCCTCGACCCAGTCGACCAGCGCGCCGACCAGCGCGTTGATCATGAAGTTAGCGCAGATTTCAGGCCGAAAACCGTCGCTAACTTCATGATCAACGAGGCGAGCGAGGGCGAGCCGGGCAGCGGCGCGGGCGGCAGCGGGGGTGTGGTGTGAGCACGATGGATCGGCGGCGGTATGGCGCGCTGTATGGGCCTACGGCCGGGGACCGGATTCGGCTCGCGGACACGAATCTGCTGGTCGAGGTCGAGGAGGACCGCTGCGGGTACGGGGACGAGGCGGTGTTCGGCGGGGGGAAGGTGATTCGGGAGTCGATGGGGCAGTCGATGGCTACCCGGGCCGAGGGTGCGCCGGACACGGTCATCACGGGTGTGGTGGTGCTCGATCACTGGGGCATCGTGAAGGCGGATGTCGGAATCCGGGACGGTCGGATCGTGGCGCTCGGCAAGGCCGGCAACCCGGACACCATGGACGGTGTGCACCCCGACCTGGTCATCGGACCGGGCACCGAGATCATCTCCGGTAACGGGAAGATCCTGACCGCCGGTGGGATCGACAGTCACGTACACCTGATCTGTCCACAGATCCTGGAAACGGCGCTGGCCAGCGGGATCACCACGATCATGGGTGGTGGCACCGGCCCGGCCGAGGGGACCAAGGCGACCACGGTGACGCCGAACGCCTGGTACCTGGCCCGGATGCTGGCCTCGATCGACCCGTGGCCGGTGAACGTACTGCTGCTCGGCAAGGGCAACACGGTCCGCGAAGAGTCCATGTGGGAGCAGTTGCGCGGCGGCGCGGGCGGCTTCAAGCTGCACGAGGACTGGGGCACCACCCCGGCCGCGATCGACGCCTGCCTGCGGGTCGCGGACGCCTCCGGGGTGCAGGTGGCGATCCACACCGACACCCTGAACGAGGCCGGTTTTGTCGCCGACACGCTGCGCGCGATCGGCGGCCGATCGATCCACGCCTATCACACCGAGGGGGCGGGTGGCGGGCACGCGCCGGACATCATCACCGTCGCCGCCGAGCCGAACGTGCTGCCGTCGTCGACGAACCCGACCCGGCCGTACACGCGCAACACCCTCGACGAGCACCTCGACATGCTGATGGTGTGCCACCACCTGAACCCGACCGTGCCGGAGGACCTGGCGTTCGCGGAGAGTCGGATCCGGCCGAGCACGATGGCGGCCGAGGACGTGTTGCACGACCTCGGGGCGATCTCGATGATCGGGTCGGACGCGCAGGCGATGGGGCGGGCCGGCGAGGTCATCCTGCGTACCTGGCAGACCGCGCACGTGATGAAGGCCAGGCGCGGCTCGCTGCCCGGTGACGGGGCCGCGGACAACCAGCGGGCCCGGCGGTACGTGGCCAAGTACACGATCTGCCCCGCGATCGCGCACGGTATCGACGCCGAGGTCGGCTCGGTCGAGAAGGGCAAGCTCGCCGACCTGGTGCTCTGGGATCCGGTGTTCTTCGGCGTACGCCCGCACCTGGTCATCAAGGGCGGCATGATCGCGTGGGCGCAGATGGGTGACGCCAACGCCTCGATCCCGACCCCGCAACCGGTCCTGCCCCGCCCCATGTTCGGCGCGTACGGCACCGCGCCGGCCCAGACCAGCCTGGCGTTCGTCGCGCCGGCCGCGATCGAGGACAAGCTCGGTGAGCGGCTCGGGTTGGGTCGACGGCTCGCCCCGGTGGCCGACGTCCGGTCGCGCGGCAAGGCGGACATGCCGCTCAACGACGCGCTCCCCCGGATCGAGGTCGAGCCGGACACGTTCACCGTCCGGATCGACGGCGCGGTGATCGAGCCCGAACCGGCGACGGAGCTGCCGATGGCCCAGCGCTACTTCCTCTTCTAGCCGACATGTCCTCGCTGGCCACGTTGTTGGTGCTCGCCGACGGGCGGCTGCCCGCCGGTTCGCACGCCCACTCCGGTGGGCTGGAGTCGGCGGTCGCCTCGGGCAGGTTGCGGGACCTGGCCGGGCTGGCCGAGTTCCTGCGGGGCCGGCTCGCCACCACGGGCCGGGTCGGCGCGGCGTTCGCCGCCAGCGCCTGCGCCGGCCGGGTGCCGGCCGCCGACCTGGACGACGGCCTGGACGCGCGTACGCCCTCACCCGCGCTGCGGCGGGCGTCGCGTGCCCAGGGCAGGGCACTCGTACGCGCCGGACGGGCGATCTTCGGCCCGGTGGCGCTGCCGGTCGGGGTTTCCCCGGCCGGTCTGCACCAACCGGTGGCGCTCGGCCTGGTGGCGGCTGCCGCCGGACTGGGCCCGACCGAGGCGGCGGTGGCCGGTGCGTACGGGTCGGTCAGTGGTCCGGCCAGCGCCGCCGTACGCCTGCTCGGTCTTGACCCGTACGCGGTCCATGCCCTGCTTGCCGGTCTGGCCGGCGAATGCGACCGGCTGGCGGCCGACGCTGCCGGCCGGGTGGATGATCCGGTCGACGACCTGCCTGCCGACTCCGCTGTCCTGCTGGAGATCGGCGCCGAACTGCACGCGAGCCAGGAGGTGCGTCTCTTTGCATCCTGATACCTCTCACCCGGCCGGTACGCCGCACGTGCACGACCCGGACGAGCCGCCGCACACCCATCCCGATCCGGGCGTAGATCCGCATCCGCCGCTGGCCGGATCATCGGCCGATGGTGGTCGGGCGTTGCGGATCGGAATCGGCGGGCCGGTCGGTTCCGGCAAGACCGCGCTGGTCGCGGCGCTGTGCCGGACGCTGTCGGCGGAGCTGCGGCTGGCGGTGGTGACCAACGACATCTACACCACCGAGGACGCGGACTTCCTGCTCCGGCACGGTGTCCTGCCGGCCGAGCGGATCCGGGCGGTGGAGACCGGGTGCTGCCCGCACACAGCGATCCGGGACGACATCTCCGCCAACCTCGACGCGGTCGAGGAGTTGGAGGCGACGCTCGGGCCGCTGGACCTGGTACTGGTGGAGAGCGGCGGCGACAACCTGACCGCGACGTTCAGCAAGGGGCTGATCGACCAGCAGATCTTCGTGGTCGACGTGGCCGGCGGTGACAAGGTGCCACGCAAGGGCGGGCCCGGGGTCACCGGCGCCGACCTGCTCGTGATCAACAAAACGGACCTGGCGCCGCTGGTCGGGGCCGACCTGTCGGTGATGGCCCGGGACGCGGGGGCCCGCCGGGGTGACCTGCCGACCGTCTTCCTCTCCCTGGTCCAGGACCGCTCGGCAACCCCCGTCGCCGACTGGGTACGCACCCTCGTCGCGAATCGGGTGCCGCCACTCACCACCCCGGACAGCAGTGGCCTCACGCGGCAAACCGACTCGGACCACGGCAGCGTCGTGCGGCAAACTGACTCGGACCGGACCGGGGTTACGCGGCGACCGGCCTCGTACTGATGCGGGCGGTCGCCCGGATCGTGGCGGTGGCGGACGGCTCGCGGGGAACGAGGCTGACCGAGCTGCGCGGGGAGGCTCCGCTGCTGGTGCGGCGTACCGGACCCGATGGCGACCCCGGCGAGGTGCAGGTGCACCTGGTCGGGGGCGCGGCCGGACCGCTCGGCGGGGACCGGCTACGGATCGAGATCGAGGTGGGCGCGGGCGCGCTGCTGTGCGTACGGACCGTGGCGGCGTCGTTGGCGCTGCCGGGGGCGGGCGGTGGGCAGTCCCTGCTGGAGGTGGTGGCACGGGTGGCGGCGGGAGGTCGGCTGCGGTGGCTGCCCGAGCCGCTGATCGGGGCCGCGCGCTGTGATCACCTCTCCCGCTCGGTGCTGGAGCTGGCGGAGGGCGCCGCCCTGGTCTGGCGCGAGGAGCTGGTCTGCGGGCGGCACGGCGAGCCGGTCGGTGACGTACGGATCAGCACGACCGTGCGCTACGCCGGCCGTACGCTGCTGCGCAACGAACTGGCGGTGGGGCCGAGGGCGCCGGGCTGGGCGGGTCCGGCGGGGCTCGGCGGTGCACGGGTCACCGGAACACTCCTGCGGGTCGACCCGACCTGGACCGGGAGCGGGCTGCCGGAGGCGGCACCGCTGGGAGCGTACGCCGCCCGGCTGCCACTGGCCGGCGGACCGGCCGTACTTGTCAACGCGACCGGCCCAGACCTCGCCACGGTCCGGGGCGCCATGCGTGGTGACCCCGAGTTGGCCACCGCGAGCCCCGAGCCAGCCGGGATCGTCGGCTGCTGAACCCTGTTCCGGTGGGTGTGTCACAGGGCTGAGCAGCCGACGATCGAGGATCCGCTCGAGGCGGCGGGTCCGGAGGGAGGGGTTCCGCTTCGCGGTGATCGCGGAAGGAAATAGGGTTCGCGTTCGAGGCCGGAAACCGGGAGGACGCGCATGATCTGGATCCTGTTGGGTGCCGCGATTCTCAGCGAGGTGAGCGCGACCATCGCGCTGCGGATCTCCGAGGGGTTCTCGAAGCTGGTTCCGTCGGTGATCGTCGTGATCGGCTACATCATCGCCTTCGTACTCCTCGCCGAGGTGCTGAAGCGGGGGATGCCGGTCGGTGTCGCGTACGGGGTCTGGTCGGCCATCGGGGTGGCCCTGGTCGCGGTGATCGGTGCCGCGTTCCTGGGTGACAGCCTCACCTGGATCCAGGTCGGTGGGCTGGTGCTGGTGATCGCCGGAGTGGCCGCCCTGGAGTTGGGCGCGCGTCACTGACAGTGCCGCCCACTAGGGCTCAACGACCGTCCGCAATCGCCGGACCTGCACCGATGCTCCGCAGTACGGTGACCGAATGCGACCCGTGCCGTGGTGGGCCCTACTCTCCGCCATCGGTGCCCCGTTCTTCCTGATCGGCGGCTGGACCGCCGGGGCGGCTCGTCAACCCGACCATTACGACCCGGTCTTCGACACCATCAGCGTGCTCGCCGGGCCCGGTGCGACCGACCCGTGGATCATGCAGCTCGGTTTGGCCGCCGCCGGGGCCTGCTACCTGGTCACCGCGATCGGGTTGGTGCTGGCCGGGGTGCTGGGCCGGGCCCTGCTCGCCCTCGGCGGGATCGCCACCGGCCTGGTGGCACTGTTTCCGCAACCGGAGAACGGCGGTTCGGACGAGCACGCGTTTGTCGCCGGGACCGCCTTCGTCGCGCTCGCCCTCTGGCCGCTGGCATCCACGGTGGCACTGCGGGACCGGTTCTGGCCGACCTGGGCCGACCCGACCGCGCCCCGCCCCTGGGCGGTACGCCGACCCGCCGCGATCATCGCGAGCCTGGTCCCGATCGGGCTCTGTGCCTGGTTCGGCGTCGAGATGTTCAGTCGTGGCCCGTGGATCGGGCTGACCGAGCGGTTCGCCGCCGGGGCCGAGTCGATCTGGCCGATGGTGGTGGCGATCAGCGCCCGCCTGGCCCCGTCCGCGCTGCCGGCCGCCGGGACCGACTCGGCGACCGAACCAAGCCCGGTCGAGTGAGCCGACCCCGCCGAACCGAGCACCACCCGCGAGACTGAGCCACCCGACCACCGCCGCCCGACCACCGCCGCCCGAGGGGCATAATCGCCGCTGCCCGAGGGGCCGGATCACCGCCGCCCAAGGGCCGGATCACCGCCGCCCAAGGGCCGGATCACCGCCGCCCAAGGGCCGGATCACCACCGCCCCAGAGGTTGGATCACCACTTCACGAGCAGGCCGAGGGTGTCGCCGACACATTGTGTGCAGCGATGGACGTCTATATGATTCCCGGCACCCAGCACCACCACCGTCAGGCACCCGTGATCCGGAGGCCCCCATGTCCCTCTCCCGGCGCACCCTGCCCCTGCTCACCGCTCTTGCCGTACTGATCGGTTCGGTTGTCGTCGGCGCCGTCCCCGCCGCCGCAGCCCCCGGTCCCCCGCCCGCTTCGATGTCCAGCCTGGGTGACTCGATCACCCGCGGTTTCAACGCCTGCGGCTGGTACGTCGACTGCACCTCGCGCTCGTTCAGCACCGGCGACAACTCGTCGGTGAACCCCCACTACCTGCGTATCCGGGCCGTCAACCCGGCCATCAACGGTCGCAACCACAACGACGCCCAGACCGGGGCCGACTCGGCGGACCTGCTCGGTCAGGCCAACAGCGCGGTCTCCCGTGGGGTCCAGTACGTGACCGTGCTGATCGGCGCCAACGATGCCTGCACCGGTTCGGAGTCGAGCATGACGACGGTCGGCACCTTCCGGGCGAACGTCGACGCCGGGCTGAACCGGCTGAAGTCCGGCCTGCCCGGCGCCCGGGTGTACGTGATCAGCGTGCCGGACATCCAGCGGCTCTGGTCGGTGGGCCGGGACAGCGGCAGTGCCCGTACGGCGTGGTCGCTGTTCGGCATCTGCCAGTCGATGCTGGCGAATCCGACCTCGAACGCGCAGGCCGACGTCGACCGGCGCAACCGGGTACGTCAGCGCGTGGTCGACTACAACGCCCAGCTCGCCGCCGCCTGTGCCGCGTACGGCGCCAACTGCAAGTTCGACAACAACGCGGTGTTCAACTACCCGTTCGCGCTGAACCAGCTTTCGAGCTGGGACTACTTCCACCCGAACGCCACCGGTCAGCAGGTCCTGGCCAACGTCACGTACGCCGCCGGCTTCGGCTGGTAGCAGGTTCCCGGTCCGGGGCGGCCGACCGTGCGGACGGCCGCCCCGTACGGGCTAGACGGCGAGCAGGCGGTGCACCGACTCGTCCTGGAGATCGGCGCGCTCGCCTGAGCGGGCCACCTCGCCCGCGTCGAGGATGACGAACCGGTCGGCGATCCGCAGTGCCAGTTCGAGGTACTGCTCGACCAGCAGGATCGCCAGTCCCAGTTCGCTGTGCAGCCGCTCGATCGCGGCCTCGATCTCCAGGATGATCGACGGTTGGATGCCCTCGGTCGGCTCGTCGAGCAGGAGCATCTTCGGCCGGGTGACCAGGGCCCGGGCGATGGCGAGTTGCTGTTGCTGGCCGCCGGAGAGGAAACCGGCCCGGCGGCGCAGCAGCGGTGGCAGGGCCGGGAAGAGGTCCAGCGCCTCGTCCACCGCGCTCTTGTCGCCGCCGCCGGGTGACGCCTCCAGCGCCACCTGGAGGTTTTCCCAGACGGTGAGCTGGGGGAAGGTCTCGTGCCCCTGCGGCACGTAGCCGAGGCCGAGGCGTACCCGCTCGTGGGTCTTGAGGCGGGTGATGTCCCGGTCACCGAACTCGATTTTGCCCTTCTTCGCCGGCAGCACACCCATGATCGCCTTGAGCAGGGTGGTCTTGCCGACCCCGTTGCGTCCCATCACGCAGACCAGTGACCCGCCGGGCGCCCACAGGTCCACCCCGAACAGGGCCTGCGCCCGCCCGTACGCGACGTCCAGTCCCGACACCCGCAGCAACTAACCCGCCTCCTTGATCAGCTCGGTGCTCTCCTTGCGGGTCCGGCCGAGGTAGACCTCCTGCACCCGTGGGTCGGCCTGAACCTGTGCCACCGTTCCCTCGCAGAGCAGCCGGCCCTCGTGCAGGACGCTGACCGTGCTGGCGAACCGGCGCAGGAACTCCATGTCGTGCTCGATCACGATCACGGTGTGTTCCCGGGCCACCTCCTGGAGCAGTTCGCCGGTGCGTTCCCGTTCCGGCCGGCTCATTCCGGCCACCGGCTCGTCCAGCAGCAGCAGGCTCGGTCGCTGGACGACCAGCATCCCGATCTCCAGCCACTGCCGCTGGCCGTGCGAGAGGACCCCGGCGGGGCGGTCCGCGAGCGCGGTCAGCCCGGTCGTCTCCAGTGCCGCGGCGACCTCGTCGGAGGTGCCCCGGCGACGGCGCAGCAGGGCGCCGAGCGGGCGCCGGAAGCTGGCCGCGAGGTCGAGGTTCTCCAGCACCGACAGTTCCTCGAAGACTACCGAGGTCTGGAAGGTGCGCCCGACGCCGAGCCGGACGATCCGGTGCTCGCGCCGGCCGACCAGTTCGGTGCCGTCGAAGGTGACCGAACCGGAGGCGGGTTTGGTCAGCCCGGTGATCACGTCGATCAGGGTGGTCTTGCCGGCACCGTTGGGCCCGATCAGGAAACGCAGCTCACCGGCGGCGACGGTGAAGTCGAGATCGGTGATGGCCCGGAACCCGGAGAAGGTGACGTTCAGCCCGCGTACCCGGAGCAGTTCGGTCATCTCGCCACCTCGCTCGGCTCGGGCGCCGCGGCGGCCGGCGTGGTCGCCGCCGGCGGGTCCGTGGCCCCCGCCGGCTGGTCGGGCGTGACCGTCGATCGGGTACGCCTGCGGCGGCGCACCACTGCCCGCCCGTCGGCGAGGAGTCCGGCGAGTCCGCGCGGTGCCCAGATCATCACCGCGATGAACATGGCGCCCTGTAGGTAGATCCAGTTGTCGGCGGACTCCTCGCTGAAGACCGTCTTGGCGTAGTTGACCAGCAGCGCCCCGCCGACCGCCCCCGCGAGGGAGTAGCGACCGCCGATGGCCACCCCGACGAGGAGTTCGAGGGAGGCGACGATGCCGAGGTTGGCCGGGCTGAGCAGGCCGACCATGGGCACGAACAGGGCACCGGCGAGCCCGGCCATGCCGGCCGAGATGGCGAACGTGATGGTCTTGACCACGGCCGGGTCGTAGCCGAGGAAACGTACCCGGTCCTCGCCGTCGCGGATCGCGACCAGGAGTTTGCCGAACCGGCTGTGGCTGAGCTGCCAGGCGATCAGGAACGTCACCCCGAGCACCAGCACCACGACCAGGTAGAGCAGGCGTTTGTCGGCCGGGTCGTAGAGGTCGAGGCCGAAGAAGAACTGGAAGTTGGTCAACCCGTTGGTGCCACCGGTCAGGCCCTGCTGGCCGACCAGCAGGATGACGAACGCCGCCGCGAGCGCCTGGGACAGTACGGCGAAGTAGGCGCCCCGGACCCGCTGGCGGAAGACCAGCAGGCCGAGCAGGACCGCCACGGTCACCGGCAGCAGGACCGCCATGGCGAGGGCGAAGACCGGGTTGGCGAACGGTCGCCAGATCGCCGGCAGGCTCTCCACCCCGCTCCAGACCATGAAGTCGGGCAGCCCGCCCGGTCCGGCCTCGCGCAGTTTGAGGTGCATACCCATGGCGTAGCCGCCGAGGCCGAAGAAGACGCCCTGGCCGAGGGTGAGCATGCCGCCCCGCCCCCAGGCCAGGGCGATCCCGACGGCGACGATGGCGAAGCAGAGGTACTTGCCGAGCAGGTCCAGCCGGAACGGCGAGAGCAGGTTCGGCGCGGCCAGGAACAGCAGGGCCACCACGAGGAAGAGCACCGGCCCGGCGACCCGGCCCCGCCACCTGCCGGCGGCGGCGACCTGCGGGGCGGTCATGCCAGCCCCCTGGTCCGGACCACGAACATGCCCTGCGGCCGGACCTGGAGGAAGGCGATGATCACGGCGAACAGCACCACCTTGGCGAAGCTGGCGCCGTTGTCGACCCAGAACTCGACGAAGCTGTTCAGGATGCCGAGGGCGAACGCGGCGATCACCGCCCCGCGCAGTTGCCCGAGTCCGCCGGCCACCACGACCAGGAACGCGTCGACGATGTAGTTCGTGCCGAGGGTCGGTCCGACCGGGCCGATCAGGGTGAGCGCCACCCCGGCGACCCCGGCCAGGCCCGACCCGATGAAGAAGGTGAGCTGGTCGACCCGGCCGGTGGCGACGCCGCTGACGGCGGCGAGCTGCCGGTTCTGCATCACCGCGCGCATCCGCCGGCCGTGTCGCAGCTTGGTCAGGTAGGCCCAGATGCCGAACACGCAGGCGGCGGCGAGCAGCATGATGAAGATCCGGTTGTACGGCAGCCGTACGCCGCCGAGGTCCAGGCCGCCGGTGAGCCAGCCGGGTGCGCGTACCTGGACGTTGGGGGCGCCGAAGATGTCCCGGGCCACCTGTTGCAGGACCAGGCTGACACCCCAGGTGAGCAGCAGGGTGTCCAGCGGGCGGCCGTAGAAGTGCCGGATCGCCAGCCGTTCCAGGATCAGCCCGAGCACGCCGCCGACCAGGAACGCGACCGGGATGGCGGCCGGGACCGCCTGCGCCCCGAACACCGGTTGCAGCAGGTACGCGGTGTACGCCCCGGCCATGATGAACTCGCCGTGCGCCATGTTGATGACGCCCATCTGGCCGAACGTGAAGGTCAGGCCGAGCGCGATCAGCAGCAGGACCGCGCCGATGCTCGCGCCGATGACCAGTTGGTTGAGTGTCGCCACCGGTGACTCCTCCTCCCGTCGCCGCCGGTCAGGACAGCCCGCTCGCCCAGGGATAGCCCTTGAGGTACGGATCGGGCTTGATCGGCTTGCCGGAGTTCCAGACCTCCTTGATCTGCCCGTCGGGCTGGACCAGGCCGATCCTGGCGGTCTTGAAGACGTGCTGGTTCTCGCCGTCGATGGTGACGGTGCCCTCGGGGGCGTCGAGGGTGATCCCGCCGGCCGCCTGCTTGACCGCCGCGACGTCGACGCTGCCGGCCTTCTTGACCGCCTCGGCCCAGAGGTGGACGGCGTTGTAGCCGGCCTCCATCGGGTCGGAGGTGACCTTGTTGGCGCCGTACTTGGCCTTGAACGCCTTGACGAAGGTGTCGTTACGGGCGCCGGCCGTGGTCTGGTAGTAGTTCCAGGCGACCAGGTGTCCGGCGACGTTGTCCGCGCCGATGCCGACGACCTCCTCCTCGGCGACGCTGACCGAGACCGTGGGCATGGTCTGGGCGGTGATGCCGGCGCTGCGCAGCTGCTTGAAGAAGGCGACGTTGCTGTCCCCGTTGAGGGTGTTGAAGACGGCGTCCGGCTTGGCCTGCTGGAGCTTGTTGACCACGGTGCTGTACTCGGTGTGGCCCAGCGGGGTGTACTCCTCGCCGAGGACCTGCATCCCGTTCGCGGCCGCGTACGCCTTGATGATCTTGTTGGCGGTACGCGGGAAGACGTAGTCGCTGCCGACCAGGAAGATCTTCTTCTTGCCCTGTTCGGCGAGGTAGTCCAGGCCGGGCACGATCTGCTGGTTGGTGGTGGCCCCGGTGTAGAAGATGTACGGCGAGCTTTCGAGGCCCTCGTACTGGACCGGGTACCAGAGCAGCGCCTTGTTGCGCTCGAAGACCGGGAGCATCGCCTTGCGGCTGGCCGAGGTCCAGCCACCGAAGACGGTTGCGACCTTGTCCTGCGAGATCAGCTTCTGTGCCTTCTCGGCGAAGGTGGGCCAGTCCGACGCGCCGTCCTCGACCACCGGCTCGATCTTCTTGCCGAGTACGCCACCGGCGGCGTTGATCTCCTCGATGGCGAGCAGCTCGGCGTCCCGGACGGTGACCTCGCTGATCGCCATCGTGCCGCTCAGCGAGTGCAGGATGCCGACCTTGATGGTGTCCGATCCCCCGGCCGAGCTGCCGGGATCCTCGACGCAGCCCGTGGTCAGCAAAAATGTCGACAATATACAGAGAACGGCTAGCCGGTTGCGCAAACCTCGTGCCATCCGGGGCTCCCTCGAGTCGATGTCAGAGTGCCCGCCACCGTAGGGACGAGGGATTTCAAGTATCTGAGTACATCGATGTCGTAAATGTTAACGGCCCCTCACAGCCGCCCGGAGCAGCAGGTGAGGGCTCGCCACGGCCCTGGTCAGGGGCTATACATCACGGGTATACACCATCATGTAGAGTGCTCCGCATGTCAATCGGGCAGACCTTCCTCGGACTCCTGGAGTCCCGCCCCCGCCACGGTTACGACCTCAAGCGGGCCTACGACGAACGCTTCGGACACGGCCGACCCCTGCACTACGGGCAGGTCTACTCGACCCTGGCCCGGCTGCTGAAGAGCGGCCTGGTCGAGGTCGACGGCGTCGAACCGGGCGAAGGCCCCGAACGCAAGCGGTACGCGGTCACCACAGCCGGGGTGACCGACGTACAGAGCTGGCTGGCCAGCCCGGAGAAGCCCGACCTGTACCTCCAGAGCACCCTCTACACGAAGGTCCTGCTCGCCCTGCTCACCGAGCGGAACGCGGCCGAGATCCTGGACGTACAGCGGGCCGAACACCTGCGCCTGATGCGCGAGCTGACCGTACGCAAACTCAACGGCGACCTGGCCGACCAGCTCATCTGCGACCACGCCCTGTTCCACCTGGAAGCCGACCTGCGCTGGCTGGAGCTGACCACCGCCCGGCTCGACCAGCTCGCCGCGACGGTGCGCAAGTGACGCCCGACCCGGGACAGGAGAAGGACATGACCACCGACACCCCGAAGCCCGGCCCCGGCGAACCCCTGCTGCTCGGGCTCGACCTGCACAAACGGTACGGGCCGACCCCCGCCCTGGACGGGGCGTCGATCACCGTACGGGCCGGCGAGGTGGTGGCCGTGATGGGTGCGTCGGGCTCCGGCAAGTCGACACTGCTGCACTGCCTGGCGGGCATCGTCACGCCCGACTCCGGCCAGGTCCGCTACCGGGACCGGGAGCTGTCCGCGATGTCCGACGGCGAGCGCAGTGCGCTGCGCCGGGGCGAGTTCGGCTTCGTCTTCCAGTTCGGCCAGCTCGTACCCGAGCTGACCTGCCTGGAGAACGTGGCCCTGCCGCTGCGGCTGGACGGGGTCCGGCGCCGGGAGGCCGAACGGCGGGCGGCGGAGTGGCTGGAACGGCTCGAGGTGAACGACGTGGCCGGCAAGCGGCCGGGTGAGGTCTCCGGCGGGCAGGGCCAGCGGGTGGCGGTGGGCCGGGCACTGGTCACCGCACCCCGGGTGGTCTTCGCCGACGAGCCGACCGGGGCGCTGGACTCGCTCAACGGCGAACGGGTGATGCGGCTGCTCACCGAGGCCGCCAAGCAGAGCGGGGCGGCGGTGGTGCTGGTCACCCACGAGCCACGGGTGGCCGCGTACTCCGATCGTGAGGTGGTGGTCCGCGACGGCCGCGCCCGCGACCTCGAACTGGTGGCGCCGTGAGCCGCCGCTCCGGCCCCGTCCGCTGGCGCGACGACCTGCTGCTCGGCGCCCGGATGGTGTTCGTGGGGGGCCGGGAGGGACTGCTCCGGACCGTGCTGGCCGCGGTCGGCGTCGGTCTGGGTGTGTCGCTGCTGCTGGTCGCTGTCTCCATCCCGAACATGCTCGACGACCGGTCCGCGCGCGGCGAAGCCCGCGAGGACCAGTCGTACGGAGAGGAGCTGACCACCGCCGCCGCCGACACGATGCTGGTCGCCCGGTTCGACACCACCTACGGTGCGCACTCCATCCGTGGCCGGGTGCTGCAACCGGAGGGGCCGGACGCCCCGGTGCCGCCGGGCCTTCACCGGCTGCCCCGTCCGGGCGAGATCGTCGTCTCACCCGCCCTGGCCGACCTGCTCGCCTCACCTGAGGGTGCCCTGCTCCGGCCCCGGCTCGACCACCCGGTCGTCGGCACCATCGGCGACCCGGGCCTGACCGGCCCCCGCGAGTACGCCTTCTACCTCGGCAGCGACCAGCTCGCACCGGACCAGTCCCCGGTCGCGCGGATCGACCACTTCGGTGAGCCGAGCACCAACGACGGCCTCGACCCGGTACTGCTGCTGTTGGTGGCGATCATCCTGGTGGTGCTACTGCTGCCGATCGCCGTGTTCATCGGGACCACGGTGCGGTTCGGCGGCGAACACCGGGACCGCCGGCTGGCGGCACTGCGGCTGGTCGGCGCCGACCGGCGGATGGCAACCCGGATCGCGGCCGGGGAATCGCTGGTCAGCGCCCTGCTCGGGCTGGCCGCCGGGGCGCTGTTCTTCCTCGCCGGGCGGCAGCTCGTCACTTTCGTCTCGCTGCGCGAGATCAGCGTCTTCCCGTCCGACGTCCGACCGGACCCGGCGCTGGCCGTACTGATCCTGCTCGGTGTGCCGGTCACGGCGGTGGCGGTGGCGCTGCTCGCCCTGCGCCGGGTGGTGATCGAGCCGCTCGGCGTGGTCCGCCGGGCCGCCGGCACCCGACGGCGGCTCTGGTGGCGGCTGATCATGCCCGTCGTCGGCGCCGCGCTGCTCCTCCCCCTCTTCGGCCGGGTCAGCCAGACCGGGGAGCCGGCCAACCAGGCACAGATCACCGTCGGCGTGGTGCTCCTGCTCGGCGGGGTCACCACGGTTCTGCCCTGGCTGGTGGAGGCGGTCGTGGGCCGGCTGCGCGGTGGCGGCGTCTCCTGGCAGCTCGCCACCCGGCGGTTGCAGCTCGACAGCGCCGCCTCCGCCCGGATGGTCAACGGGGTGGCGGTCGCGGTCGCCGGTGGGATCGCGTTGCAGATGCTCTTCTCCGGCATCTCGCCCGACTACCAGCTCCGGACCGGCGCGGATCCCGACCGCGCCACCATGACCGCCACCATCCCGCTGGACAGCACCAACGGCGCCAACCCCGCGACGATCGCCGAACGGCTGCACACCACCACCGGCGTCCGGTCCGTGTTCCACGTCGAGCGGACCGGCATCGCGCTGACCGAGGGACCGGCCGGTCCGGACGGGGAGCGCCAGCGATGGCCGCTGTTCGTCGGCGACTGCGCCGCCCTGGCCGAACTGGCCACCGTGGGCACCTGCGCCGACGGGGACACGTTCGCCGTCGACATCCCCGACCAGCTCTCCGGCCCGCTGCCCACGCCCGGTCAACGGGTCGAGGTCGGTTCGCCGTACGAGGGCAGCACCCCCGGCCGACCGTGGACCGTACCCGCCCTGCGTGTGGTGTCGCCCCGGCCCTCGCCGGACGGCGCACTGCACGCCGGGGTGCTGGCCACCCCCGGGGCGGTGGACATGGCCGCCGTCCCGAACCAGAGCATGCTCGTCTACGTGGGGCTGGACCCGGCGGCGCCGGACACGGTCGAGCGCGTACGCAACACCGCGGCGGGCATCAGTCCGCTGATCGACATCTGGCCGCTGCGATCCTCGACGGAGGACACCACGTTCCGCGACATCCGCCGGGGGCTGTTCATCGGGGTGGTGGCAGTTATGCTGCTGCTCGGTGCGAGCCTGCTGGTCACCACGTTGGAGCAGTTGCGGGAACGGCGCCGGCTGCTCGCCGTGCTGGTCGCGTTCGGCACCCGGCGCAGCACGATGACCTGGTCGGTGCTCTTCCAGACCGCCGTGCCGGTGACCCTCGGACTGGCCCTGGCCGCCCTGCTCGGCACCGCCCTGGGTGCGGCCCTGCAACGGGTGGTGCAGGGCCCCGTACGGGTCAACTGGGTGAACCTGGCCCAGCTCTCCGGCGTGGCCGCCGGGGTGGTGCTCCTGGTGACCGTACTCAGCCTGCCGGCGCTCTGGCGGCTGATGCGCCCGGACGGGCTGCGTACCGAGTAGTGACAGCCGCGAAGGGCCCCTCTCCGCGCCGGAGCGGGGCCCTTCGCGGTCAGTAGGTCAGCGGGCGGCGAGGCGGGCGGCCCGGGCGTCGCGCTTCTCCTCGAACCGGGACGCCGCCTTGTCCAGCTCCTCCAGTTGCGCGCCGAGCTGCTCGCGGGCTGCCTCGCCGTCGGCGTCCAGGCCGGTGCGGTTCCAGACGTCCCACTGGCGCAGCACCGGCACCAGCACCTCGTCGCGGTGCTGACGCAGGTCGTAGATGCCGGCCAGGGCGATCGCCACCGACTTGCGGGCGAAGCCGTCGATGCCTGCGCCCGGCATCGCGAAGTCGGCCGCCACGTCCGCCACCGCCCGCATCGCCTGGCTCGGTGACAGCTCGAACGCGGCGTTGAGTAGGTTGCGGTAGAAGATCATGTGCAGGTTCTCGTCGGCCGCGACCCGGGCGAGCAACTGCTCGCAGAGCGGGTCGCCGGTGACCCGGCCGGTGTTGCGGTGCGAGATCCGGGTGGCGAGTTCCTGGAACGACACGTACGCCAGCGAGTGCAGGACCTCGTTGGAGTGGGCGTTGGTGTACCCAGTGGACATGTGGACCATCCGGGCCCGCTCCAGCGCCACCGGGTCGACCGCCCGGGTGACGGTCAGGTAGTCGCGGATCGCCACACCGTGGCGACCCTCCTCGGCGGTCCACCGGTGCACCCAGGTCCCCCAGGCGCCGTCGCGACCGAACAGCGTCGCGATCTCGTGGTGGTACGAGGGCAGGTTGTCCTCGGTGAGCAGGTTGACCACCAGCGCGGTCCGGGCCACCTCGGGAAGCTCGAAGTCCTCCGGGGACCAGGCCTCACCACCGAGCAGCCCGTCGAACGTACGCCCGTCGCTCCACGGCACGTACTCGTGCGGGAACCACTCCTTGGCGACCGCGAGGTGCCGGTCGAGGTTCTGGGCGACGACGGAGTCCAGCTCGGTCAACAGCGCGGTCTGGCTGAGCGGACGGGTGATGGCGGCAGTCACAGGCTCTCCCTACGGTGGCGTAAGTTACGCTACCGTAGGTCAAGCCGGACCGCAGCGCCAGTCCGCCCGCCCAGCCGGATCGCTCGCCCAGCCGGATCGCCCGAGCCGCCCTCGGGCCGCCCGACGGTCAGCTGACCAGGGGACGCAGGTCCTCGACCGGCGGCGTCCAGTCGTCCGGGGTCGCCGGCACCTGCTCGCCCGAGCGGATGTCCTTCACCTCGTCCACCGCCCCTTCGGCACCCGGGAACCACACGTACGGGATCCCGCGCCGCTCGGCGTACCGGATCTGCTTGCCGTACTTCGCGGCGGACGGTGAGACCTCGGTGGCGATGCCGCGCCTGCGCAGCGCCGACGCGATCCGGTCACCGGCCGACCGGTCCTCCTCCGCCCCCAGTGCCACCAGGACGCAGGTCGGTACCGAACGGGAGACGTTCAGCTCACCGGCGCCGAAGAGCAGGCCGAGCAGCCGGGTCACTCCGATCGAGATGCCCACACCGGGGAAGGTGGTCGAACCGGCGGTGGCCAGGTTGTCGTAACGGCCACCGGAGCAGATCGAGCCGAACCGCTCGTAGCCCCGCATCTGGGTCTCGTAGACCGTACCGGTGTAGTAGTCCAGGCCGCGCGCGATGCGCAGGTCGGCGACGCAGAGGCCGGGCGAGTGCGCGGCCGCCGTCTCCACCACCGTCGCCAGCTCGGCGAGCCCCTCGTCGAGCAGTGGGTGCTCCACCCCGAGGGCGCGAACCGCGTCCGCGAACGAGGCGTCCGGGCTGCGGATCGTCGACAGGGCCAGGCATCCCTTGGCCTGCGCCTCGGTCGCACCGGCGGTCTCGACCAGCAGCGCCGCGACCTTCTCCGGTCCGAGCCGGTCGAGCCGGTCCACCGCGCGCAGTGCGGCTTCCGGATCGGTCAGCCCGAGGCCCCGGTAGAAGCCCTCGTTGACCTTGCGGTTGTTGACCTGGATCACGATCGGTGGGATCGGCAGGCCGCCGAGGGCGTCGCCGATGACCAGCGGCAACTCGGCCTCGTAGTGCGTCGGCAGGGTGTCCCGGTCGACGATGTCGATGTCGGCCTGGAGGAACTCGCGGTAACGCCCCTCCTGCGGGCGCTCGCCCCGCCACACCTTCTGGATCTGGTAGCGCCGGAACGGGAACTGCAACTTGCCGGCGTTCTCCAGCACGTACCGGGCGAACGGCACTGTCAGGTCGAAGTGCAGGCCCAGGGCGTCGTCACCGTTCGGTCCGCCCGGATCCTCCTGCAACCGGCGCAGCAGGTAGACCTCCTTGGAGGTCTCCCCCTTGCGCAGGAGCTGGTCCAGTGGCTCGACCGACCGGGTCTCCAGCGGCGCGAAGCCGTACAGCTCGAAGGTGCGCTGAATCCGGCCGATCACGTACTGCTCGATCATCCGCTGCGGCGGGGCCCACTCGGGAAAACCGGAGATGGGCGTGGGCTTGCTCATGACGCTCCTTGAACTCCCGCGGGGCACGCGGGCGGGATCTGGGTGACGCGGGGCGCGGGCTTACCGGCCTCGGCGGGAACCGGCCGGTCGCGCTTCGTCGGGCGAGGCGACCTGACGCAGGTGCGGGTTGCTCCCGCGCTCACGGCCGATGGTGGTCCGGGGTCCGTGGCCGGGCAGGACGACGGTGTCGTCGGCGAGCGGGAGGACCTTGTCCCGCAGGCTGGTCAGCATGGCTGGCATGCTGCCGCCCGGCAGGTCGGTGCGACCGATCGAACCGGCGAACAGGACGTCTCCGGAGAGGCAGATCTGATCCGCGTCCCACTGCGAGCCGGCCCCCGGCAACCGGAACATCACCGACCCGCCGGTATGGCCGGGTGCATGGTCGACGGTGATCTCCAGCCCGGCGAGGGTCATGGTCGCCCCGTCGGTCAGCTCGGCCACGTCGTCCGGCTCGGTGTAGGGCAGCCGACCGCCGAGGAGCTGTTCCAGGTCGATCGAGATCCCCTTGCTCGGGTCGGCGAGCAGTTCCAGGTCGGCCGGGTGCACGTACGCGGTGATCCCGCGGGCGCCGCAGACGGGTGCGACGGAGAAGACGTGGTCGAGATGGCCGTGGGTGAGCAGGACGGCGGCCGGCTGCAACCGGTGCTCGGCGAGTAGCTCGTCGAGGCGGTCGACCACTCCGATTCCCGGGTCGACCACGACACACTGCTCTCCCGGCGCGGTCGCGACCACGTAGCAGTTGGTGCCGAAGGCATCCGCGGGAAACCCGGCGACGAACACGTCCGCTCCCCTCCCGTAGACGTTGGCGTCCCCCGCAGCCTATCCGCCCGTCCGGTCGCGTGCCGCGCCGCACACACGGGCGGCGAGGGTGACGGGTGGGCGATCGGGGCGGCACCGGACCCGGACACCGGGCGCCGTACGGCACAGACAAGGCCGGTCGAGTCGGCCGACGTGGGGGATATATCCGATAGAACGGTCCGGAACGGCGGCGGTGGACGGTCCGGAGGCACAGATTCACGTAGCGGCCACCTCGTACACCACATTCTCAGCCGATAGCCGTACACTCTGGCGGGCGTGTGGCGTGGCGCACTTGACGCCCGACGGCGAGAACGTGGCCGTCCGCCACGACCAGGGTAGAGGGAAAAGGAGCGCGGGTGGCTTCCAGCAGGGACCGGCAGCGCAAGTTGGCGCGTGCCAAGCTCGACCGGCAGATGGCTCGGCGAGCCGCCTCCGCCCGTCGTCGGCGACAGATCCAGGCCGGGGTCGGCGCGGCTCTCGCGCTGGCGCTGATCGTACTCGGCTCGGTCTGGGCGCTCGGCGGGTTCGACCGCGAGCCGGCTCCGGCCGCGGCCCCCGAGATCTGCGCCTGGACGCCGCAGGACGCGGCGGGCAACAGCAGCCTCAAGGACGTCGGCAAGCCGGCGACCACGGGGCTGCCGACCGCCGGCACCCGCCCGATGACCATCACGACCAACCAGGGCAGCCCGGTGACGGTCGACCTGGACCTGGCCAACGCGCCGTGCGCCGGGGCGAGCTTCGCCCACCTGGCCGGCCAGTCGTTCTACGACAACACCACGTGCCACGAGATCACCGCCGAGGGCGCCCTGCGCTGCGGCGACCCGAGCGGCACCGGGCAGGGCGGCCCGACCTACTCGTTCACCAGCGAGAACGTCCCGTCCGTACCGGCTCCGAGCCCGTCGGCCAGCCCGGCACCGGGTGAGCCGCCGCTCTACCCGGCCGGCACGGTCGCCCTGATCGGCAGCGCGCCGGGCGCCAACGGCAGCCAGTTCCTCGTCTTCTTCAAGGACTTCAACCCGGCCGACCCGACCTACCCGATCGTCGGGAAGGTCAGCGCCGGACTCGACGTGATCCAGAAGATCGGTACCACCGAACTGGTGGACAATGGCAGTGGCGAGAAGGTCAAGCCGAAGACCGACGTGGTGATCCAGAGCCTGACCGTCGGCGAGGTCGCCACCGACGCGCCGCCCGCCGCCCCACCGGCGACGCCGACCGCCAGCCCGACGGCGGCCGGGCAGTCCTGAGCCAAGCCCCAGACACCAGCCGCGGACGCAGCACCGCAGCGCAGATAGTCCAGGAGGAGTCACCGTGACGTCCACGAGAGAGCGGCAGCGCGCCGCGGCGCGGGCCCGGCTCGAACGGGAGATGGCCCAGCGGGCCGGCGCTGCCCGCAAGCGCCGTCAGCTGCAGACGATCATCGCGGCCGGGGCGGGTCTGCTAGTGGTCATCGCCGGCACCGTGTGGCTGGTCGCCAGCCTCGGCGGCGACGACAAGACCACCGACGCGGCCCCGGTCGGCGCCGGCTCGACCCAGTGCACCTGGACCGACATCCCGGCCGACCAGCGGACGCCGACGACCAAGGACGTCGGGCTGCCGCCGGTCGCGGCGCCGAACACCGGGTCGCAGACGATGACCATCGACACCGGGCTCGGACCGATCACCGCCAAGCTCGACCTGACCAAGGTCCCGTGCACCGCGGCCAGCTTCACCCACCTGGCGGAGAAGAAGTTCTTCGACAACACCAAGTGCCACCGGTTGGTCACCGAGGGCCTCCAGGTGCTCCAGTGCGGCGACCCGAGCGCCACCGGCGCCGGCTGGCGGGACAGCGACGGCACCGGTGGCCCGAGCTACCGGATGGCCGAGGAGAACCTGCCGACCGAGCAGCGTCCGCCGTACCCGGCGGGTGTGATCGCGATGGCGAACTCCGGCCAGCCCGGCAGCAGCGGCAGCCAGTTCTTCATCGTCTACGGTGACTCGCAGCTCGACGCGACCTACACCGTGCTGGGTACGGTCACCAGCGGGATGGACCTGGTCAAGGAGGTCGGCGCGGCCGGCGACGACGGCGCCTTCGCCCAGCAGGCCGGCGGCGGCCACCCGAAGAAGGAAGTTCTGATCAAGTCGCTGACGATGAGCGCCGTGGCCGGCTGAGCCAGCCGCCACCAGCGCCACCGAACGAAAGGGGCGGCCCGCTACGGCGGGCCGCCCCTTTACTCGTCTCTACCGCTGTTCCGTGCCTGGTTGCCGGAGGTGGTGCCGTCAGGCGCCGGAGGTGACCCGGTACGCGTCGAAGACACCGTCGACCTTCCGTACGGCCGCCAGCAGGTGCCCCAGGTGCTTCGGGTCGGCCATCTCGAAGCTGAACCGGCTCACCGCCACCCTGTCCCGGGTGGTGGTGACGGTCGCGGACAGGATGTTCACCCGCTCGTCGGAGAGCACCCGGGTCACGTCGGCGAGCAGCTTGTGCCGGTCCAACGCCTCGACCTGGATCGCCACCAGGAAGGTCGACGCCGAGGTCAGCTTCCAGCTCACCTCGACGATCCGCTCCCCCTGGACCCGCAGGTCCTCGGCGTTGGCGCAGTCGTCGCGGTGCACGCTCACCCCGCCGGAGCGGGTCACGAAGCCGAACACCGAGTCCGGCGGCACCGGGGTGCAGCAACGGGCAAGCTTGATCCACACGTCGCTGACCCCACGGACCACCACACCGGGGTCGTGGCTGGACGTACGGCTGCGCGGCGGCCGGGTGGCGACGGCGGTCTCGGCGATGTCCTCCGCCGCGCCCTCCTCGCCGCCGTAGCCGGCCATCAGCCGCTGCACCACCGACTGGGCGGAGACCTGGCTGTCGCCGACCGCCGCGTAGAGCGACGCGACGTCGGCCAGGTGCAGGTCCCGGGCGATCGCCATCAGGTTGTCCGAGCTGAGCATCCGCTGCAACGGCATGCCCTGCTTGCGCATCTGCTTGACGATCGCGTCCTTGCCGGCCTCGATCGCCTCCTCGCGGCGCTCCTTGTTGAAGTACTGACGGATCTTCGTCCGCGCCCGAGGGCTCTTGACGAAGCCCAGCCAGTCCTGCGTAGGGCCGGCGGTGTCGGACTTCGAGGTGAAGATCTCGATCACGTCGCCGTTGGAGAGCGTCGACTCCAGCGGCACCAGCTTGCCGTTGACCCGGGCGCCGATGCACTTGTGGCCGACCTCGGTGTGCACCGCGTACGCGAAGTCGACCGGGGTCGACCCGGTCGGCAGCGGGATCACGTCGCCCTTCGGCGTGAAGACGTACACCTCCTGGCTGGACAGGTCGAAGCGGAGCGCGTCCAGGAACTCGCTCGGGTCGCTCGCCTCCCGCTGCCAGTCCAGGAGTTGCCGCAGCCAGGTCATCTCGTCGATGTTGGCCGGCGGGCCGACGACGGTGGCGCCCTTCTGCTCCTTGTACTTCCAGTGCGCGGCGATGCCGAACTCGGCGGTGCGGTGCATCGCGTACGTCCGGATCTGCATCTCCACCGGCTTGCCGCTCGGGCCGATCACGGTGGTGTGCAGGGACTGGTACATGTTGAACTTCGGCATCGCGATGTAGTCCTTGAACCGGCCCGGTACGGGCTGCCAGTTCGCGTGGATCACACCGAGTGCCGCGTAGCAGTCGCGCACCGTCTCGACCAGGATCCGCACCCCGACCAGGTCGTAGATGTCGTTGAAGTCCCGGCCCCGGACGATCATCTTCTGGTAGATCGAGTAGAGGTGCTTGGGCCGCCCGGTCGTCTCCGCCTTGATCTTGGCGGCCTTGAGGTCGACCTGGACCTTCTGCGTCACCTGGCGCAGCAGCGCCTCCCGCTGCGGCTGGTGCTCGCCGATCAGCCGGTTGATCTCCTCGAACCGCTTGGGGAACAGGGTGCCGAAGGCGAGATCCTCCAGCTCCCACTTGATCGTGTTCATACCCAGGCGGTGCGCCAGCGGAGCCAGGATCTCCAGCGTCTCCTTGGCCTTCTGCTCCTGCTTGGCGCGGGGCAGGAAGGTCAGCGTACGCATGTTGTGCAGCCGGTCCGCGAGCTTGATCACCAGGACCCGGGGGTCCTTGGCCATCGCGACGACCATCTTGCGGATCGTCTCGGCCTTGGCCGCGTCACCCAGTTTGACCTTGTCGAGCTTGGTGACCCCGTCGACCAGCAGGGCGACCTCGGCCCCGAAGTCGATCCGCATCTGGTCGAGGCCGTAGTTGGTGTCCTCGATGGTGTCGTGCAGCAGCGCCGCCACCAGCGTGGTGGTGTCCATGCCGAGGTTGGCCAGGATGGTGGCCACCGCGAGCGGGTGGGTGATGTACGGGTCACCGGACTTGCGGTACTGCCCCGAGTGCCAGCGGGCGGCCATGTCGAAGGCGCGCTGCAACATCCGGGGGTCCATCTTGGGATGGGCGGCCCGGTGGGTGGCGATCAGCGGTTCGAGCACCTCGCTCACCTGCGGCGTCTGCCAGGGAGCGTTGAACCGGGCCAGCCGGGCCCGAACCCGTCGCCCGGTCGGCGCGCTGGCCAGACCGAAGCTGGACGTGGCCGCGCCGGGCTCGTCGGTCGTGATGACCCGACCGGCCGCGCCGACCGGCACCACAACACCCCCGAGGGGTACGGGCGTGGCGGGCGCGCCGAGACCGTTGACCGCGGCGCCCGACGGGGCGACGGCGATCGGGACCACGGCGGCGGGATCGTCACCGGCCACCACCGCGATCGGGGCGATCGGCTTTTCCCTGATCGAGCCGACAGCGGCAACGGGTGCTGCCGCGCTCGGGCCGACGGGTGTTGTAGCGCTCGGGCCGACGGGTGCTGCGGCGGTCGGGGCAACCGGTGCCTGCGTGCTCGGGGCGACCGGTGCTGCGGCGGTCGGAGCGGCGCCGTCGGGACCCTGTGCCGATGCGGCTCCGGAGCCGTCGGACGGGCTGCGGGGGCCGTCGGACGAACTGCCGGGGCCGGCGACGGGACGGCCTTCACCGTCGGCCGGCGGGGTGCTGGCGTTGCCGGCAGCGGGCGTGCCCGTGCCGTCAGTGCCGGATGCGGTCGGAGCACCGGCGCCGGTTCCGTTGCCGGAATCGTCGCGGGTGGTCGGATCGGCCGCCGTGGCGGCGTCGACCGGCTCGGCCTCACCGCCCCCATCGGTGGGGACGGGAGAACCGGGCGCGGCCGGAACCGGCCCGCTGGGGGACCCGGCCACGGGATACCCGACACCGTCGGCCTCGCTGGTCGATTGCACCGTGCCCTCCGCCGGAGGGGCGACATCGTGGGACACCGGCCTCCTCACACCTCGCTTGGGACGAGCCGACCGTAACCGGTCGACCTGGTCCTGCACCAGCCTGGTAGAACGGCCTCCACCTGGTCAGCGAAAGGCAATGCTACCCGTCTCGACGGCCGGATGCCGCTCCCCCGCACGCACCGGATCGGTCCCCGGTGACAAGAGCTGCTAAACCGTCAGAAGTGCATGTACGGGACGGGGAGCAAGCCGCTCCCGGCCACCGAGGAACGAGAGTTCCAGCAGTACGGAGAGCCCCGCCACGGTCCCCCCGGCCCGCTCGACCAGGCTCAGCGTCGCGTCCGCCGTACCGCCGGTGGCGAGCACGTCGTCGACCACCAGTACCCGGTGACCGGCCGTGAAGGCGTCCTGGTGCACCTCGAGCGTGGCCTCGCCGTACTCCAGGGCGTAGGAGGCGGCGTACGCGGCCCGGGGCAGCTTGCCGGCCTTGCGTACCGGAACCACACCCAGCCCGGTGGCGTACGCGATGGCGGCGGCGAGCACGAAGCCACGCGCCTCGATGCCGGCGACCACGTCGAACGAGTCCCGCCCGTGGTACTCGATGATCTCGTCGATCACCTGGCGGAACACCGCACCGTCGGCGAAGAGCGGCATCAGGTCCTTGAACATCACTCCGGGCTGGGGAAAGTCCGGTACGTCCAGCACCCGGCTGGCCACCAGTTCCGCCGTGGCGGGGCCGCTGTCGCCCCGTACCCCGGTCTGGGTCTCCGTCACGCTGCTCCTCTCACCGGACGTCCGCGTTACCGGACATCCGTGCCGATACGCGATGCGAAAGGCGCCCGGCACGCCGCCGAAGCCAGCATGCCGGACGCCTCCGTCGCCTGTTCCGCCAGGGTCAGCGGCGCTTGGCCCCACTGGGCCGGCTACCGCCGCCGCCACCCGGTCGACCACCCCGGGCACCACCGGTGGACCGCTTGCCGGCCGGACGGGCACCGACCTTCGGGGCCGCGCCGGCAAGCGCCGCCGCCTCCTCGTCGGTCGGGCCGGACGGTGCGGTGTCGTCGTCGACCGTTTCCTCGCCGGTACGGGCGGCCGGCCGGCGGGCACCGGAGGCGGGTCGTCCGCCGCCGGAGGAGCGCCGGGCCAGGACCCGCTTCGTGTGCGTCTGGATCCGCGGCTCGTAGTCCTTGAGCAGGCTCAGCACCGGGGTCGCGAAGAAGATCGAGGAGTAGACCGCGATGCCCATACCGAGGAACAGCACCAGGCCGAGGTCCTCCAGGGTGCCCGCGCCGAGCAGGCCGGCACCGATGAAGAGCAGGCCACCGACCGGCAGCAGCGCCACCAGACCGGTGTTGATCGACCGCATCAGCGTCTGGTTGATGGCCAGGTTGGCCGCCTCGCCGTAGGTCTGGGTGCCGCTCGCGGTGATCCCGCGGGTGTTCTCCTGGACCTTGTCGAACACCACCACGACGTCGTAGAGCGCGAAGCCGAGGATGGTGAGGAAGCCGACGATGGTCGACGGGGTGACCTCGAAGCCGACCAGGGCGTAAATGCCGGCGGTCAGCACCAGGTTGAGGAAGAGCGAGGAGACGGCGGCGACCGCCATCCGCCACTCGAACCGCAGGATCAGGTAGATCATGACCAGTACGACGAAGACCACCAGACCGAGCAGGGCCCGTTCGGTGACCTGGTCACCCCAGGCCGCGCTCACCTGGTTGATGCTGATCTGGTCCTCGGCGATGCCGAACTTCTGGGCCAGGTCGGCCTGCACCTCGTTGGACTGCTGGGTGTTCAGCTCGGTGGTACGCAGCTCGTAGAACGAACCACCGACGCCGTTGACCGTCTGGGTGGAGACGACGTGCGCCGCCTCGGCACCGTCGAGGCTGCCCAGTGCCGCGTCGACCTGGTCCTCGGCGTGCGTGATGGAGCCGACGCTGGCCGGGACCTGGAAGGAGTTGCCACCGGAGAACTCGATGCCGAGCTTGAACCCGGGGATCGAGATGCCCAGGATCGCGATCAGCACCAGCCCGGCGGCGATGCCGAACCAGACCCGGCGGCGTCCGATGATGTTGAGACCGGCCTCGCCCTGGTAGAGCCGGGTGGCCAGACCGCTACGGCGGCTCATGCCGCTACCTCGCTTTGCTCTGCGACGGCCGGGTGGGCCGGGGCGCTGCCCTGGATGACTGGCTCGCTCATGCTAGGCCTCCTTGGCGCGCGGGTTGCGCGGCTCGGTCGGCTCGGCCTCGGCCTTGTGCAGGACCCGTCCGAGTCCGCTGACCCGGGGCGACAGGAACGCCTTGGTGTTGGCGAACATCGTCATGATCGGGTGCCGGAAGAGGAAGACGACGACCAGGTCGAGGATCGTGGCCAGGCCGAGCGCGAAGGCGAAGCCCTTCACCGTGCCGACCGAGACCACGTAGAGCACGACCGCGGCCAGGATCGAGATGGCGTTGGCCGAGATGATCGTCCGCCGGGCCCGGGCCCAGGCGCGGGGAACCGCGCTACGCGGGCTGCGTCCCTCCCGGATCTCGTCCTTGAGTCGTTCGAAATAGATCACGAACGAGTCGGCGGCGACACCCAGGGAGACGATGAATCCGGCGATGCCGGCGAGGGTCAGCGTGAAGCCGATCTGCCGGCCGAGCACGATCAGCGCACCGAACACCAGCAGGGCGGAGAGCCCGAGGCTGAGGATGATGACCGTACCGAGCAGGCGGTAGTAGAAGAACGAGTAGATCGCGACCAGCAGGAGGCCGACACCGGCGGCCAGCAGACCGGCCTTGAGGTGGCTGGAGCCGAGCGTCGCGGAGACGCTCTCCTGCTCCTGCGGCTCGAACGTCACCGGCAGCGCACCGAAGCGGAGCTGGCCGGCGAGGGTGTTCGCGTCCTTGCTGGTGAAGTTGCCGGTGATCTGCGAGTCGCCGGTGAGGACGCCCTGGATCTCGGGCGAGGAGACGATCGTGTTGTCGAGCACCACGGCGACCCGGCAGTTGCCGTCCTGGCCGAGCGCGCTCTGGTCGCACGTACCGCCCTTGTTGCCGAACGCCTCGCGGGTCAGGTCGGTCCACTTCTTCTGTCCGTCGCCGGTGAAGTTGAGGCTGACCACCCACTGGCTGTTCTGGTCCAGCTGGCCGCTCGCGTCGTCGACGTCGGTGCCCAACACCTTGGCCACGTCGAGCAGGTTCTTCACCGGGCCCTCACAGGCCACGACCTGCTGGTCCGGGGCGCTGATCGAGGCCGGCGGGCGCTGCCCGAGCAGGTCACACGTGATCGTCGGTACGTTGAACTGCATCGCCGCCGGCAGCGCGGCGACCTCACGACCGGTCAGCTCGCCGAACGGCTTGAGGGTGTCGAGCAGGGTCGGATCGGTGGTCAGGTCGGCCGGCGCCTGCAGCGCGCTCGCCGCCTGCCAGGCCGCCGGGCCCACCTTCTGCTGGACCGCGGCCCGCGCCTGCTCCACGCTCTGCGGCACCGGGGCCGCAGAGGCCGAGGCACTCGGGGTCGGCGTCGCCGGGGGTGCGCTGGTGGCACCGGCGCTCGGCGTCGGGGCCGGAGCCATCCCGCCCTGACCACCCGCGGACGGGGTGGTGCTCGGCGCACCCGCGGCGGGGGCGCTCGGGGTCGCACCGGCGGACGGGTTCGCCGCCGCACCGGACGGGGTCGGGGTCGCGCCGGCCGGCGGCGTCGGCTGGGCCGCAGCGGGCTCCCCACCGTCGGTCGCCTTGATCACCTTGCGGAACCGCAGCTCGGCCGCGTTGCCGACCTCGCTGAGGTCCCGGCTCTGGCCGGGCAGCGAGATGACGATGTTGCGGTTGCCCTCGGTCACCACCTCGGCCTCGGAGACACCCTGGGCGTTGACCCGGTTCTCGATGATCTGCCGGGCCTCCTCCAGGTTCTCGGCCGTGGGGGGCTGGTTGTTGAGGCTGGTCGCCTCGAGCGTCATCCGGGTGCCACCGACGAGGTCGAGACCCAGCTTCGGCTCCAACCGGTCGCGGAAGCTCCCGCTAGCACCGCCGGCGAAGAAGACTAAGAGGTAGAGGACGACAAAGATGCCCCCGAGTACGGCTAGCTGCCGCCCGGGGTGCATCTGTCCCTGAGGTGGTGCCACGGCTGTCCTGTCTCCCTGCACGGTTCGGCCGCTGGTGGTGGGCGGCGATGGGCGCGCCGGCATGCCCGGCGACATGCGTACCTCTCCGGCGTGGGGTCACGCCGGCACAGCTATTAACTATCTTCGATCAGTGACCCGCCCCGTACACCGGGGGGTGGGTCACTCCTTTGCTTCGACCTCGTCCGAGATCGTCTCAAGCTTAGGAGCCGAGTTGATCACCCGGGCCACTGCGGGCCGCGCGTACTTGTTGTGTACACCGGGGGCCACCTCGAGGGTGACTGTCTCGTCCTCGACCGAGGCGACGGTGCCGTGGAGACCACCAATGGTGACCACCTCATCGCCGGGGCCGATCGAGGACTGCATGTTCTCAGCCTCGCGACGGCGCTTCTGCTGCGGCCGGATCATCATGAAATACATGACGCCGAAGAGCAGGACAATCATCAGGATCGGCGTGAAGCTGCCGGCTCCACCGCCGCTTGCTGCCGCTTCCAAAACCACGATATGACCTTCCCATTGGCTCCGCCGCAACGTGGTACGTCACGACGAAAGCGAAATCTCCTGTCTCTACAGACAGATCGCGGCGAAGTCTAGTCGGTGAGTCTGTGTACGCCGAATGCGGCACGGATCACAAACACATCACGGCGCTTACGACTCGGCACTGAACAGATCGGGCGCCGCGCTCGGACTGGCACCAAATGTACCATTCGGTGGATTACGCCCCAGATGGTGCCAGGCAGCCTCGGTGGCCACCCGCCCGCGCGGAGTCCTGGCCAACAGCCCCGCCCGGACCAGGAACGGCTCGCACACCTCCTCCACCGTGTCCGGCTGTTCCCCCACCGCCACGGCCAGCGTGGAGAGGCCGACCGGCCCGCCCCGGAACGAGTCGATCAAGGCGGTGAGCACCGCCCGGTCGAGCCGGTCCAGCCCGAGCGCGTCGACGTCGTACACCTTGAGGGCGGCGCGGGCGGTCTCCAGGGTGACCACGCCCTCGGCCCGGACCTCGGCGAAGTCCCGCACCCGGCGCAGCAGCCGGTTGGCGATCCGGGGCGTGCCCCGCGACCGGCCGGCGATCTCGACCGCGCCCTCCTCGGTGATCGGTACGCCGAGAATGCGCGCCGAACGGTGCAGCAGCGCCTCCAGGTCGGCCGCGCTGTAGAAGTCGAGGTGCGCCACGAAACCGAACCGGTCGCGCATCGGCCCGGTCAGAAGCCCGGACCGGGTGGTCGCACCGACCAGGGTGAATGGCTCCACGTCGATCGGGATGGCGGTCGCACCCGGGCCCTTGCCGACGATCACGTCGACCCGGAAGTCCTCCATCGCGCTGTAGAGCAGTTCCTCGGCCGGCTTGGCGATCCGGTGGATCTCGTCGATGAAGAAGACGTCACCCTCGGCGAGACTGGTCAGGATCGCCGCCAGGTCGCCCGAGCGCTCGATCGCCGGGCCGCTGGTGACCCGGATGCCGGTGCCGAGCTCGGCCGCGACGATGTTCGCCAGGGTGGTCTTGCCCAGGCCCGGCGGGCCGGAGAGCAGGATGTGGTCGGGCGGGGCGCCCCGGCCCATGGCGCCCTTCAACAGCAGGTCGAGCTGGTCGCGTACGCGGTGCTGGGCGATGAAGTCGGACAGCCGCTTCGGTCGGACGCTGACCTCGGCGTCCCGTTCGGCGTCGTCCGCGTACGCCGAGACCAGGTCCTCGGAGTCGGTCATCGGGTCTTACCGAGCAGCCGGATCGCCTGCTTGAGCAGCACCGGCACCGGCGGTGTCGGGCCGTCGATGGTCTCCGCCACGGTGGCCACCGCCTGGTCGGCCTGGGCGACACTCCAGCCGAGCCCGACCAGCGCCTGCCGGATCTGGTCCGGCCACGCCCCGCCGACCACACCGCCCGCGCCGTCCGGGCCGATCGCCACCGGCCCGATCTTGTCCCGCAGCTCGAGCACCAGGCGCTCGGCGCCCTTCTTGCCGATCCCCGGCACCCGGACCAGGGTGGCGGTGTCGGAGTTGGCGATCGCCTTGCGGACCACGTCCGGCGAGTGCACCGCCAGCACCGCCTGGGCCAACCGGGGACCGACCCCGCTGGCCGTCTGGAGCAGCTCGAAGAGGTGCTTCTCGTCGTCGTCGGCGAAGCCGTAGAGGGTCAGCGAGTCCTCCCGGACCACCAGGGTGGTGGCCAACCGGGCCTCGACCCCGATCCGGAGCCCGGCCAGGGTGCCCGGCGCGCAGTGCACGGCCAGCCCCACCCCACCGACCTCGATCACCGCGGTGTCGCCCCCGATCCCGGCCACCACGCCCCGCACACTCGCGATCATTGCGTTCCTCCACGTCGGGCGGCGCCCGCCCCCGGACGTCGCGGTGCGGTGACCGCCGCGGTCCGCCGGGCGACGGCGTCCGCCGCTGCGGCCAGCCGGGCTCGGGTCCCACCCCGCCACACATGACAGATGGCCAGTGCCAGCGCGTCCGCCGCGTCCGCCGGCTTCGGCGGCGCGTCCAGCCGGAGCAGCCGGGTGACCATCGCGGTGATCTGGTCCTTGTCGGCGCGACCGGACCCGGTCACCGCCGCCTTCACCTCGCTCGGCGTGTACGTCTGCACCGGCAGCCCGGCCCGCGCGCCGGCCAGTACGGCGATCGCGCTCGCCTGGGCGGTGCCCATCACGGTCCGGGTGTTGGACTGGCTGAACACCCGCTCGACCGCGACGCTCTCCGGCTGGTGCTCGGCGACCAGTTCGGTCAGCGCCCGGTCCAGGTGCAGCAGTCGCAGCGACAGGTCGGCGGCCGGATCGGTACGGACCACGGTGTACGCGATCAGCGTGCACGGTCGGCCGGGGACCCCCTCGACCACACCGACTCCGCACCGGGTCAGCCCCGGGTCGACGCCGAGCACCCGCACGCCGCCCCCTCCCCTACGCACCGGCAGTACACGTGTTCGACACCCTACTGGCGGCGTCGAAACGGGGACACGGCGACACGCCCGCTCCGTCGGAGCCACATAGGCTCCCCGGCGAGTATGTGTTCGTTGCCCATGTGCGCCTGCCCGTCAGGGTCGTAGCTTCTTGCGCCATGACGGCAGAAAGCGTGGCGGATCCCCACGTCGTACGGCTCGACCTGTCGGGGCGCAGCGCGCTGGTCACCGGTGGTGGGAGCGGCATCGGTCGGGCCTGCGCGGTCCGGCTGGCGGCGGCCGGGGCCGAGGTCACCGTGGTCGACCGCAACGCCGAGTCGGCCAAGGCGGTGGCGGCGGAGATCGGTGGGCACGCGGTGGCCGCCGACCTGTCCGACCCGGCGGCGACCTCGGCGCTGGACGCGGCCGTGGACATCGTGGTGAACAACGCCGGCCTGCAACACGTCGCCCCGATCGAGGACTTTCCGGCCGAGCGGTTCGCGTACATCCACCGGGTGATGGTGGAGGCCCCGTTCCTGATCATCCAGCGGGCGCTGCCCCGGATGTACGAGCGCGGCTGGGGGCGAGTGATCAACATCTCCTCCGTGCACGGGCTGCGCGCGTCGCCGTACAAGTCGGCCTACGTGTCGGCGAAGCACGCCCTGGAGGGGCTCTCCAAGGTGGTAGCGCTGGAGGGCGCCCCGCACGGGGTGACCGCCAACTGCATCAACCCGGCGTACGTGCGTACCCCGCTGGTCGAGGGGCAGATCGCCGCCCAGGCGGCCACCCACGGCATCCCGGAGAGCGAGGTGGTCGAGAAGATCATGCTGGCTCGGGCCGCGATCAAACGCCTGATCGAGCCGGAGGAGGTCGCCGAGCTGATGGCGTACCTGTGCTCGCCCGCGGCGTCGTTCATCACCGGCGCCGCGATCGCGGTCGACGGGGGCTGGACAGCAAACTGAAGATCCCCACCCGCACAATGGGTCCCATGTCGTCGCCGATCGAGTTCCTGGAGTTGCTGGCCCGCGAGGCCGCGGCGGTGGAGTTCGAGGGGCCGCTGGTCGCCGCCCGCGCCGCCGGCCTGCCGGCTGAGCGGCTGGCCGAGCTGGAACAGGCCAAGGTGGTCGCGCTGCGGGTGCGAGCGCTGCTGGAGCGACGACGCCAACGCGAGGTCGAACTCTCCGGCCTGTACGACACCGCCAGCGATCTCGCCGGCCTGCGTGACCTGGACGCGGTGCTGCACGCGATCGTGCACCGGGCCCGGCACCTGCTCGGCACCGACGTGGCGTACATGACGCTCAACGACGAGGCGCACGGCGACACGTACATGCGGGTGACCGACGGTTCCGTCTCGGCCCGGTTCCAGCGGCTGCGGCTGCCGATGGGGGCGGGACTCGGCGGTCTGGTCGCGCAGAGCGGCACCCCGTACGCGACCGCGAACTATCCCGAGGACGCCCGCTTCCACCACACCGGGGAGATCGACGCCGGGGTCGGCGAGGAGGGGCTGGTCGCGATCCTCGGCGTACCGCTGCGGCTCGGTGCGAGCGTGATCGGGGTGCTCTACGCGGCGAACCGGTCCGCCCGACCGTTCGCCCGCGAGGAGGTGGCCCTGCTGGTCTCGCTGGCCGCGCACGCGGCGGTCGCGATCGACACCGCCCGGCTGCTCGCCGAGACCCAGGCCGCGCTCGCCGAACTCTCCTTCGCCAACGGCACCATCCAGACCCACAGCGCGTCGGTCGAGCGGGCCGCCGCCGCCCACGACCGGATGACCGCGCTGGTGTTGCGCGGCGGCGGGGTGGAGGACGTGGCGGCGGCGGTGACCGAGGTGCTCGGGGGCGCGCTGCTCGCGCTCGACGCCGAGGGCCGGCTCCTGGCCCGGGTCGGCACCATCGACGAGCCGGAACGGTCGGCCCTGGTCGAGGCCGTGGTCGCGTCCCGGACCGAGGGCCGCAGCGTCCGCCGGGGACCCCTCTGGTACGCCGCCGTGGTCGCCGGTACGGAAAACCTCGGCGCGTTGGTCCTGCACCCCGACGACGAACTCGTCAACGCCGACCAGCGGATCCTGGAGCGGGCGGCCCTGGTCACCGCGCTGCTGCTGCTGTTCCGCCGGACGGTGGCCGAGGCCGAGGGACGGGTCCGCGGTGAACTGCTCGACGACCTGATCGCCCGCCCGGTACGCGACGCGGAGGCGCTGCGCAGCCGGGCCCGGCGACTCGGGGTGGAACTGGACGCCCCGCACGTACTGGTGGCGGTCGGGGACGACGTGATCGCGGCAACCGGTTCGGCCCGGCAGCGGGTGGTGTCGTGGGCGACCACGTACGCCTCGACCCGGGGTGGGTTGGCCGCGGCCCGCGACGGCCGGGTGGTGCTGATGCTGCCCGGTCAGGACGCCGGTGGGGCGGCGCGGGCGGTGGTCCGGGACCTGTCCCGGGTGACCGGTCGGCCGGTGACCGCCGGCTCCAGCGGCCCGTCCACCGGGCCGGCGTCGCTGGGCACCGCGTTCCGTGAGGCGGACCGCTGCCTGACCGCGCTCTGGGCGCTCGGCCGGGCCGGCGAGGGGGCGAGCACCGCCGAACTCGGCTTCGTCGGGCTGCTCCTCGGCGCGGTCACCGAGGACGGCGACCGGGACGTGGCCCGGTTCCTGGCCGACACGGTGGGTCCGGTGGTCGACTACGACGCCCGGCGCGGCACGGCGCTGGTGAAGACGCTGGAGGCGTACTTCGGGGTGGGTGGCAGCCTGGCCCGGGCGGCCGAGCAGTTGCACGTACACGTGAACACGGTGACCCAGCGGCTGGAGCGGGTCGGGCAACTGCTCGGCCCGGACTGGCAGAAGCCGGAGCGGGCGCTGGAGGTCCAGCTCGCGCTCCGGCTGCACCGCCTCCGTACGCCCACCCCCTGACGCCCGTACGCCGGGCCTCCGGGTGTGTCAGGCGGCGCCGATGCCGGTGAGCAGGGCGTCAACCACCCGCTCGGGCAGGTCGTCGTCGGCGATGCCGAGCTTCGGGTGCCAGCGCAGCAGCCGCTGGAGCAGCACCGGTGCGGTGAGCATGGCCAGGGTCAGCTCGATGTCGAAGTCGGGGCGGAGTTCCCCGCGATCGATCCCCCGCTGGAGCACGTCCCGCATCACCTGCCGGCGGGGTTCGAGCAGCTCCTGGTAGAGCCGGTGCATGTCGGAGTCGCGCTGGATGGTCGGCATCATGCACGGGAAGATGGACGCCGCTCGGGAGTCCGGGTTGTGGCCCACCTGGCTGAGCAGCGTCACCAGGTCCTCGCGGGCGGTCGCCCCGTTCGGCATCGTCGGCGGACCCTTGAGGGTCCGGAGGGTGTCGATGATCAGAGCGTCCTTGCCGGACCAGCGACGGTAGATGGTCGCCTTGCCGACGCCCGCACGGGCGGCGATCGCCTCGATGGAGAGCGCCTCGATGGTGCTGCCCTCGGCGAGCAGGTCCAGAGTGGCTTCGACGATCGCCTCGTCGACGCGGGTGCTCCGCGGTCGCCCGGGCGACCGCGGAGCATCAGCGGTGGTGGTCATGTCGGTCATTGTTTCCGACTTATGACGCGGGTGCCAGTTCCGGCGCGGGCGCCGTCTCCGGCTGGACGTGCGCGTCGGTCGCGGCACGTCCCGGCATCCAGCGCAGTACCACCAGGATGCCGACGACCACGACGATGGCCGACAGCCCGGAGGCCCAGTGCATGGCCGAGACGAACGCGTCGTTGGCCGCGCCGATCACACCCTGGCCGGCCGGACCCATCTGGGCGGCGGCGCCGTACGCACCGGAGATGGACTCGTTGACCGCGTCCCGGGCCGGACCGGGCAGCGCGGCCGTGGACCCGGCGATCTGGTCCCGGTAGACCGCGGAGAGCACCGACCCGAGCACCGCGACGCCGAGTGCGGCACCGACCTGCCGGACGGTGTTGCTGACCGCCGAACCGACGCCGGCCTTCTCCCGGGGCAGCGCGGACATGACCGACTCGGTGGCCGGGGCGACGATGTGCGCCATCCCCATGCCCTGGAAGAAGAACGAGACCAGCAGGACCCAGATCGGCGTCTCCGCCCCGACGAAGATGAACACGGCGAGGGCGAGGGCGGTCAGGGTCAGCCCGAACGCGGAGACCGCCTTGGCGCCGTACCGCTTGACCATGCCCGCGCTGCGCGGGGCGAAGATCAGTTGCGCGGCGGCGAAGGGCAGGAACAGCAGGCCGGTGTGCAGCGGCGCGTAGCCCCGGACCAGTTGCAGGTAGAACGAGCTGAAGAACATCACGCCCATGGCGGCGAAGAAGGTCAGCCCGACCACCGCGACCGGCGCGGCGAACCGGGGCAGCTTGAACAGCCGTACGTCCAGCGCGGGGAACTCGATCCGCCGCTCGTAGAAGACGAACGCGGCCAGTACGGCGAGGCCGCCGATGATCGCGGTCCAGACCAGCGGGCGGTCGAACCCGTGCTCACCGCCGTCGATGATGCCGTAGGTCAGGCCGACCAGACCGATCACCGAGAGCAGTACGCCGATCACGTCGACCCGGTTCGGTCGCGGGTCCCGCGACTCGGGTACCAGGATGAACGCGGCCACCAGGCCGACCAGCACCACCGGTACGTTGATCAGGAAGACCGAGCCCCACCAGAAGTGCTCCAGCAGCAGGCCACCCAGGATCGGGCCGATCGCCACGGCGAGGCCGACCGCGCCGGCCCAGATGCCGATCGCGCGGGCCCGCTCGCGGGGGTCGAACACGTTGGAGATGACCGACAGGGTGGCCGGCATGATCGCCGCACCGCCGAGGCCCATCAGGGCCCGTGCCCCGATCAGTTGGCCGGGGCTCTGGGCGTACGCGGAGAGCAGCGACGAGGCCCCGAACATGGCCAGACCGAGCAGCAGGAACCGCTTGCGCCCGAGCCGGTCGCCGAGCACCCCGAAGGTGAACAGCAGGCCGGCGAAGACCAGCGTGTAGGAGTTGATCGCCCATTCCAGCTCGCCCTGGCTGGCCCCGAGCCCGTGTACCGGGTCGGACAACGTACGCAGGGCGACGTTGAGGATCGTGTTGTCCAGGACCACCACCAGCAGGCTGATCACCAGCACGCCGAGGATCGCCCACCGCCGTGGGTGCCCGGTGTTCTCGAACGGTTGTGGGTTTTGCATCAAACGCCCCTACCCCGATACTCCGTATCCTCAAAACGATACGGAACAGACTCGTAACGTAAAGAACCTAGCCCTCTCCTAACCGATACGGAACCGTATCGTTTCGAATTGTGATCGCCCTCACTCCGCCTCCGGGTCGACCCGCTCAGGTAAGGGCGGACAGGGCCCGGTCCACGTCCGACGGGGTGGAGTAGAGGTGGAAGGAGGCGCGGACGCGGCCCGCCCGGACGGCGGCCCGGATGCCGGCGGCGGCCAGCCGCTCCTCCGCGCCGGGTACGTCCACCGTCACGATCGCGCTGTTGCCGGGCGGCTGCCCCAGGCCGGTGAGGAACCGGTTGGCCAGGGCCACGTTGTGGTCCCGGATCGCCGGCAGGCCGATCTCGGCGACGAGTTCCAGGGCGGGCGCCGCCCCGACGTAGCTGAACCAGGCCGGGGAGAGGTCGAACCGGCGGGCGTCGGTGGCCAGGCGCAGCGGCGGCCCGTAGTAGGAGCCGTGCGGGTCCTCGCCCGCGTACCAGCCGGCGGCGAGCGGGGTGAGCCGGTCCCGCAGCGCCGGGGCGAGGTAACCGAACGCGGCACCCCTGGGTGCCATCAACCACTTGTACGCGCCCACCACCACCGCGTCGGCCAGTCCCGCGTCGAACGGCAGCCAGCCGCAGCTCTGGGTCGCGTCGACCACCACCAGGGCGCCGTGCGTACGGGCCGCCACCACCACCGACTCGTACTCGGCGACCGCCCCGGTGGCGGACTGAACCAGGCTGAACGCGACCAGGTCGGTGGACGCGTCGATCGACTCGACCAGCCGCGCCGCCGGTACGGTCCGTACCCGTACGCCCCGGTCGGTGTGCACCAGCCAGGGGAAGAGGTTCGAGGTGAACTCCTCCTCCGGCGCCAGTACGGTGGTGCCGGCCGGCAGTGCGGCGGCGATCGGGGCGAGCAACTGGGAGACCCCGGCGCCCACGCACACGTCGGCGACCGGCACCCCGACCAACCCGGCGAACGCGGTCCGGGACCGGTCGGCCGCCGCACCCCACCCCTCCCACGAGGTGGCCCCGACCTGCCACTCGCCCAGTGCCCGCTGCAACGCCTCCCAGCCCGGTCGGGGCGGCAGCCCGTAGCTTGCGGTGTTGAGCCAGCCCGGCTCGGGGTTCCACAGCTGCTGTGCGCGTACGAGATCCATGGCCGCAGGGTAGGCCGCGGCCCGGACCGGCCGGTGTGGCCTGCGTCACCGCCCGTTCGGGACGGTCACGGTGGGCCTGTGCCCGGGTAGGACCCCGGTCAGCGGATGTTGGCGGTGTGGCCCAGGGAGTAGCGGCCCGGTTGGGGCCAGATGGTCAGGCCGTGCGGGCCGGAGCCGACCGGGATCCGGGCCAGCAGCCGCCCGTCGGCGGTGCTCATCGCGTACACCTCGTCGTGGTAGCGGCCGGAGAGCCAGAGCACCCGCCCGTCGGCCGAGAGCCCGCCCATGTCCGGGCTGCCCCCGTCGGGGATCCGCCAGAGTCCGGCCGTGGTGAGCGTGGCCAGGTCGATCAGGCTCACGGTGCCCTCGTCCCGGTTGGTCACGTACGCGAGGGTGCCGTCCCGGCTGAAGTAGATGCCGTGCGCGCCCTTGCCGGTGGGGATGAACCCGGTCCGGCGGGTGGCCGCCCCGTCGAAGACGTACACACCGGCCGCCATCATGTCCGCGACCAGGAAGTGCCGCCCGTCCGGGGTGAGCCGGGTGTCCTGCGGCATCCCGTCGGCCACCACGTCCAGGTCGAACTGGCGCACCTTGGTCCGCGTGACCGCGTCGACCACCAGCATCCGGTTGTCGAACTCGCAGCTCACCAGCATGGTCCGGCCGTCGACCGAGTAGTCCATGTGGTTGATCCCGGCGCACTCCGGAAACGTCACCGAGCTGGTCCGTTCCCAGGTGGCGGCGTCGTAGAAGTCGAGTCGCTGGTAGAACTCGGCGACCACGATCCCCTGCTTGCCGTCGGGGGTGAAGTACAGGTTGTAGACGTCCTGCACGTCGATCATCTTGCCCGGCGTGCCGGTACGCGGGTCGATCGGCACCAGCCCGCCGGACGGGACCTGACTGGAGGCGACGTAGAGCGTGCGCAGGTCGTAGGACGGGACCACGTGCTGCGGTTCCGGGCCGCCGGGGAACTTGTCCACCACCTCGTACGTCTCCGGGTCGATCACCCACACGTCGTCGCTGCCGGTGTTCGGGACGTACACCAGGGGTTTGTCACCGCGTACCGCCTCGATGAACTGATCGGCGCCGGCGGCTGCGTACACGTTCGTTGTGGAGGTGTAGGGCGGCATGCCGGCGATCAGCTCCAGGGCCGGCGTGGCCTGCGGCTCGGCCTGCTGGCCGGGAGGGACCGAGGCCCGTCCGGACGGCCGCGGCGTCTGCTCGGTGCAGGCGGTGAGCGCGATCAGCAGGGTCAGCACGGACCCGGCGAGGATTTTCTGCCCTCTGGTCACGGCCTGACTTTACCGACGAAACCTCGCAAATTTCGCTTTACATACTTTTCGGGCCATCCACCCGTCGCGCGGGGTGGATGGCCCGAAAACCGGGTCGGTGACGGTCAGTTTCTCGCGCCCGCCGACGCCGGCTCGGCACCCTCGGACGCGGTCCGGTCGCCGGAGTCGTCGTCCGGCGTCTCGTCGTCCGCCGGCCCGTGCTCGTCGACCATGGTCGACTCGTCGAACGGCCGCTCACCGGAGAGCACCGCGAGCGCCTGTTCCTTGTCGAACTCGCGGGTCCAGGTGCCGATCAGTACGGTCGCCACCGCGTTGCCGGCGAAGTTGGTCAGCGCGCGGGCCTCGGACATGAAGCGGTCGATGCCCACGATCAGGCCCACCCCGTCGACCAGGTCCGGCCGGTGGCTCTGCAACCCGCCGGCCAGGGTGGCGAGCCCGGCACCGGTGATGCCGGCCGCCCCCTTGGACGCGATGACCATGAAGACCAGCAGGGAGATCTGCTCACTGATGGCGAGTGGCTTGCCCAGCGCCTCGGCCACGAAGAGCGAGGCCATGGTCAGGTAGATCGCGGTGCCGTCGAGGTTGAACGAGTAGCCGGTCGGGACGGTGATGCCGACCACCGGCTTGCTCACCCCGAAGTGCTCCATCTTGGCGATCAGCCGGGGCAGCGCCGACTCCGAGGAGGAGGTGGAGAGGATCAGCAGGAACTCCCGGCCCAGGTAACGCAGCAGGGAGAAGATCGAGATGCCGGCGATGAGGCGGAGCAGCAGCCCCAGGATGACGACGACGAAGATCAGACAGGTGGCGTAGAAGCCGATCATGATCTGGGCCAGGCTCTTGAGCGCGTCCATCCCGGTCGCGCCGACCACGGCGGCGATCGCACCGAACGCACCGATCGGCGCCAGCCACATGACCATCGTCAGGATCTTGAAGACCAGCCGCTGGATCACACCGACGGCCCGCAGGACCGGCTCACCCCGGCGTCCCATCGCCTGTACGGCGAAGCCGACGAGGAGCGCGACCAGCAGGGTCTGCAACACCTCACCCTCGGTCAACGCCGACAGCAGCGAGGTCGGGATGATGCCGAGCAGGAAGTCGACCGTACCCTCGCTCTCCCCGCTGACCTGGGCCTGGCCGGCGGCGGCCTGAGCCGCACCGAGGTGCAGGCCCGAGCCGGGGTGGACGATGTTGCCGACCACGAGCCCGATGGCGAGCGCCACCGTCGACATGATCAGGAAGTAGCCGAGCGCCAGGCCGCCGACCTTGCCGACCTTGGCGGCCTGCCGGACCGAGCCGACGCCGAGCACGATGGTGCAGAAGATGATCGGGCTGATCATCATCTTGATCAGCGCGACGAAGCCGGTACCGATCGGCTTCAGCTCCTTGGCCGCCTCCGGCGCGGCGAAGCCGAGGACGATGCCGGCGACGACGGCGACGATGACGGCAAGGTACAGATAGTGGGTGCGGTCCCGTCGTGGCCGGGCGGTGGGGGTGTCCATGACCGAGACTGTGGCCTGGATCTCACGAGCACACATCCTTGCGTTCATTGTGTTCACCGCGCCGACCCCAACCCGAAACAACGAGATGTTCCCCGGCGTCGTCAAGCGCCGGACCCGTCACACAGGGAACACTGGTGCGCATGTCCAGACGACGATGGAGCATCGCGGGCCAGCTCTTCGCCCTGCAGGTCCTGGTCGTCACCCTCCTGGTGGTGGCCGGCATGGCCGGGGCGGTGCTGCTCGCCCGTGCCGACGTACGCGACGCCGCCAAGGAGGAGGTGCTCGCGGTGGCCGAGGCTGTCGCCCGGTCCCCCGACGTGGCAACCGCACTGCGCTCCCCCGACCCCGCCGCCACCCTCCAGCCGTACGCGGAATCGACCCGCCGGGCCACCGGGACCGACTTCATCGTGGTGATGGCACCCGACCGCACCCGCTACTCGCACCCCAACCCGGCACAGATCGGTCACCCCTTCGTCGGCGAGATCGAACCCGCGCTCGCCGGCCGGGCGTTCACCACGATCAACATCGGCACCCTGGGCGAGTCCGTCCGGGCGGTGGTGCCGGTACGCGCCGAGGGCGGCACGGTCATCGGCCTGGTCTCGGTCGGCATCACCACCGAGGCGATCAACCGCAAGCTGCTCGCCCAGGCACCCGCCCTCGCCCTCGCCACCGCCGCCGCACTCGCCCTCGCCGCCGCCGGATCCTGGCTGCTCAGCCGCCGCCTGCGCCGACAGACCCATGGCCTCGGCCCGGCCCAGATCACCCGGATGTACGAGTACTACGACGCCGTCCTGCACTCGGTACGGGAGGGGCTGGTCGTACTCACCCCGGACCGGCGGGTGGCCCTGATGAACGACGAGGCGCGGCGCCTGCTCGGGCTCACCGGGGCGCAACCGGTGCAGGACCGCCCGGTCGCCGAGCTCGGCTTCCCCCCGTCCGTCGCCGACCTGATCATCTCCGGCCGACCCGCACACGACGAGCCGATGCTCGCCGGTGACCGGGTCCTGGTCGCCAACCAGCGGCCCACCACCTTCGGCGGCCGGGCGGTCGGGACCGTACTGACCCTGCGCGACCACACCGAGCTGCGCACCCTGGCCAGCGAACTCGACTCCGTACGCGGACTCAGCGAAGCACTCCAGGCACAGGCGCACGAGTCGGCGAACCGGCTGCACACCGTACTGACGCTGGTGGAGCTGGGGCGTACGGACGAGGCGGTGCAGCTCGCCACCGCCGAGCTGACCCTCGCCCAGCAACTCACCGACCGGGTCGTCGGCGCGGTCACCGAACCGGCGCTGGCCGCCCTCCTGCTCGGCAAGTCCGCCCAGGCCGGTGAACGGGGCGTGGACCTGGTCGTCGACCCCGACTCCCGCCTCGACGGCAACCCGCTGCCCATCGGCGACCTGCTCACCGTCGTCGGCAACCTGGTCGACAACGCCCTCGAAGCCGTCGGTGGCACCGAACCGCCCCGACAGGTCCGGGTCTTCGTCGGCGCCACCGACCGGGAGGTGACCGTACGGGTCGCCGACAGCGGCCCCGGACTGGACCCGGCGCAGGTCACGGACGCGTTCCGGCGGGGCTGGTCGACCAAGAGCGCCGGCCGGGGACTCGGTTTGGCGCTGGTCGGACAGGTGGTGTCCCGCTATGACGGCAAGGTCGACGTGAGCCGTCCCGCCGCAGGTGGCACGCTGTTCAGCGTCCGGCTGCCGATCCCGGCCCGGCTACCGATCCCCCGGGAGTCCCCGACGTGACCACCATCCGGGTGCTGGTCGTGGAGGACGAGCCCCTGCTCGCCGACGCCCACCGCGCCTACACCGAACGGGTGCCCGGCTTCGCCGTGGTCGGGGTCGTGCACACCGCCCGGGACGCGATGGCCGCCCTGCGCGCGGGTGGTGGCGACGGCGTGGACCTCGTACTGCTGGATTTCCGGCTGCCCGACCTGCACGGCCTGGACGTCTGCCGGGCCCTGCGGGCGGCCGGCAGCAGCACCGACGTGCTCGCCGTGACCTCGGCCCGGGACCTCACCATGGTCCGGGCCGCGGTCGCCCTCGGGGTCACCCACTACCTGCTCAAGCCGTTCACCTTCGCCGCGTTCCGCGACAAGCTGGAGCGGTACGCCGAATACCGCCGCCAGGCTCTCGCCGACGGCACGGTGGTGGCCCAGCACGAGGTCGACCGGATGTTCGCCACGTTGCGCGGCGCGGACGCCGACACCCTGCCCAAGGGGCTCGGCACGGAGACCCTGGACGCGGTCCTGGCGGTGCTGCGGGCCGAGCCGGGACTGTCGGCGACCGAGGTGTCGACCCGGACCGGCACCTCCCGGGTGACCGCCCGCCGCTACCTCGAACACCTGGTCGGGACCGGCCGGGTGAGCCGCAGTTCCCGGTACGGCACCCCCGGCCGCCCCGAGGTCGAGTACCGCCCGACCTAGCCCCGCCCGGTCAGCTCCCCTTCACCACCGACTCCTCCAGGTCGCCTGCGTCACGCGGTTGCCAGTGTGGATTCCGTCAGGCCGGGTCGTGTCGCTCGCCGCCGCCCTTGCGCCGCTTCCGTGCCGATCGAGCCAGGAGCTGGTCCCCCCACAGGACGACGACCAGGCCGATACCGCCGAGCACGGCGAGCAGCAGGCCGAACGGGATCCCGCCCCAGGAGTTGAAGAAGAAGACCGAGTCGTCGGTGTTCCCGTTGGCCGCGACGAACTCCTCCGGTCGATCCGGGTCGACCCACACGGTGCTCTCCCGTACGGGATCGCGGTGACAGCCGGTCTGCCCGGCACACAGGATCCGCTTCGTGTACAGCTCGCCCTGGTACAGGTACGTGACCTTCACGGTGTCGGTGCCGCCGCCGCGTCCCATCGTGTCCCGACGGTCCGACAACGTGGCGGCAACCGGTATCCCCTCGGCCCGGAGCCGCTCCGACTTCTGGGCGAGGTGCCACTTGTACGACCCCGTCGTGATGGCCAGCCCCAACCCCAACAGCAACACGACTGCCGACACGCCACCGATCTGGATCCTGGACCGCCGGTCCGCCGACCCGGCGCGGGCGGGCCTCGTCGACTTCCGGCCCATCAGTGGTCGACTCCTGACGACGGGCCACCGCTGTTGGTTCCCGCACGTCGCCGGGCGGCCTCCCGGCTGCCGAGCCGGGTCACCACCAGCCCCGCGGGTCTGTCGAAGGCGGCGGCTTACCCGTCACCCGCTTTTTCCGGCCCACCTGACACCCGCCCGTCCGTCGGCACCCATCCAAGATTCACCACAACGATCCGACAGGGTGTCAAGGGTCCACCACCACCGGAAGGCCGGGTGTCCACTCAGGAGGACGGGGTTCGTTCGGCGTGCCAGGAGTTCCAGAGTGCGGCGTACGCACCGTCGGCGGCCACCAGGTCGTGATGGGTGCCGAGTTCGGAGATCCGACCGTCCTCCAGCACCGCCACCCGGTCCGCGTCGTGCGCGGTGTGCAGGCGGTGGGCGATCGCGATCACCGTACGCCCGGCGAGGACCGCGGCCAGCGCCCGCTCGGTGTTGCGTGCGGTGGTCGGGTCGAGCAGCGCGGTCGCCTCGTCCAGGATCAGCGTGTGCGGGTCGGCCAGCACCACCCGGGCCAGCGCGAGTTGCTGGGCCTGTGCCCCGTCGAGCCGGTGACCGGCCTCGCCCAACTCGGTGTCCAGCCCGTCGGGCAGGTCGTCGACCCAGTCGGCGCCGACCGCGGCGAGGGCGGCGCGCAACTCCCCGTCACCCGCCCCGGCCGACGCGACCAGCAGGTTGTCCCGCAACGAGTCGAGGAACACGTGGTGCTCCTGGGTGACCAGGACAACCTGGCGGCGAAGGCGTTCCGGTGGCAGGTCGACGATCGGCACCCCGCCGACGGTCACACCGCCGGTACGCGGCCGGTCCACACCCGCGAGCAACCGGCCCAGGGTCGACTTGCCCGCACCGGAGGGCCCGACCAGGGCCAGCCGCTCGCCCGGCCGTACGGTCAGGTCGACGCCGTGCAGCACGTCGCGTACGCCGTCGTAGGCGTAGTGCACACCGGTCACCTCGATCCGGTCGTCGGCCGGTTCGGCGTACGTCGGAGGCGCCGGTCGGGCGATCCGGTCCAGACCCTCGACCCGGGCGAACGAGGCACCGCTGCTCTGCAACTGCTCGACCCAGACCAGGATCGTGTCCAGCGGACTGGTCATCTGCCGCAGGTAGAGCGCTGCCGTGACGACCGTGCCGAGGCTCACCTCCCCCCGGCCGTACAGCACACCGCCGAGCAGGAGCACCCCGACCACCGGCAGGGTCTGTGAGATGTCCGTACCGGGGAAGAGCACGCTGCGCAGGAACAGGGTCCGCATCCGGGTACGCCGGCACCGCTCGATCGCCTCCAGGCAGGCGGTGATCCGGCGTTGTTGCAGTCCCAGCGCCTCGACCGTACGGGCACCGGAGGCGGTGGCGGCGAGCACCTCCGCGAGGCCCGAGTTCGCCTCCCCCTCGACCAGGTACGCGGGATGTGCGCGGCGCAGGTACCAGCGGCTGACGAGCCAGATGCCGAGCAGCCCGATCAGGCCGCAGGCACCGAGTGGCGGGGAGAGGACAAGAAGCGCGCCGAGGATGAAAACAACCTGGATGCCGGCGATGAACACGTCCGGCCCGGCGTCGCGCAGGGTGGTGCCGACGATGGCGACGTCGGTGGTGCCCCGGGCGGTCAGGTCACCGGCGCCCACCCGCTCCACCACCGAGGTCGGCAGCGTCAGGACCCGGTCGACGAACTGCTCCCGGATCCGGGCCGAGGTCCGCTCGCCGAAGCGGTGGCCGAGGTAGCGGGCGTACCGGGTCAGCACCGCCTGGACCAGGGCGAAGGCCAGGATGGCAACGGCGATCCGGTCCACCGCGGCCACCCCGCCGCCGCTCTCGACCGTGTTGACGATGCGCCCGAGCAGCCACGGGCCGACCAGTCCGGCGGCTGCGGCGAGCGCGTTCAGCACGATGACGGCGGCGAAGACACGTCCGTCGCGCCGGATCAGCCGCAGCGCCGCCCGGCGTACCCGTACCGGTTCGGCGACCGGCAGCCCGCCGCCCGCTGGTTCCGCCGGGGCGGTCACCGGATCACCCGCTGGCTCGGCAACCCCGGCTCGTCGGACCGATCCCCCGGACCGGCCGCGAGCGGTTCGTCGGGCGGATCCACCGGACCGGCCGCGAACGGTTCGTCGGGTGCGTCGCGGGAGACCAACCGGCGGTACGCGGCGGAGCCGGCCAGGAGTTCCCGGTGTGTGCCGGCGTCGGCGACCCGCCCGTCGACCAGGTGGTACACGATGTCCGCCTGGTCGGCCAGGAGCGGTGACGTGCTGGTGACCAGGGTGGCGCGACCGGCACGGGCGGCCCGCAGCCGGGTGGCGACGGCGGCCTCGGTGTGCGCGTCGACCGCCGAGGTCGGTTCGACCGCCAGCAGCACCTCCGGGTCGGCCAGCAGCGCCCGCGCCAGGCGGACCCGCTGCCGCTGACCGCCGGAGAGGTTGCGCCCCTGCGCGTCGATGGTCGAGTCGAGCCCGTCCGGGGCGCCGAGGACGATGTCCTGTGCCACGGCGGCGTACACGGCCTGCATGATGGTGTCGTCGTTCCGGTCCCACCGGCCGGCGATCATGTCGCGCAGGGTGCCGGAGAAGAGGTCGGCCTCGTTCTCGGCGACCAGGATCCGGTCCCGTACGCGGGCCGGGTCGAGGCGGTCGAGGCGGATCCCTCCCCAGGTCACGTCCGAGGCGACAAAACCGCCGAGGCGGTCGACGACGGTCCCGGTCTCCGCCGGGCGGGCTCCGGCCAGTACGGTCAGCCGCCCCGGCGCCACCTCCACACCGGACACGGGGTCGCGCAGCACCGCGGGTGCCTCGGGCGGGCCCACGGTTGCGGCAGGAACCGTGGAGCCGGGCTCCATGGACAGGAAGCGGATCACCCGTCGGGCGGCGACCAGGCCACGGCTGAGGTCGAGCCCGCCCTCGATGAAGAAGTACACCGGCACGGCGAGGACCGCGACGTATCCGTAGACGGCGACCAGTTCGCCGACGGTGATGTCGCCCGCGGCGGCCGTCCGGGCGGCCAGCCAGGTCACCCCGGCGAGGAAGATCGCCGGCAGGCCGACCCCGAGAGCCTCGATCCAGCTCGTCACCGCACCGACCCGGTAGCCGTCGGCCTGCAACGTCCGCGAGCCCTGCCGGTAGCGCTCGGCGTACAACCGCTTGCCGCCGAGGCCACCGAGAACCCGCAGGCCGCCGACGATGTCGACCAGCCGGGCGGCCAGCGCGCCCTCCCGTTCCCGGTACACCATTCCGACCCGCTGCAACCGTCCCAGCAGCGGGCCGACCAGCACGGCGAGCAGCGGAACACCGAGCAGCACCACCACCGCGAGCAGCGGCGAGACGGAGAGCAGCAGCGCGGCGACCACGACGTACGTCATCACCGCCCCGACGCCGGGACCGGTGAGGGTCAGCACCCGGCTGATCACCCAGACGTCACCGATGCCGATGGTGACCACCTCGCCGGCCGTGACCAGCCGGGGCAGCGCGGCACCGAGCCGGGTCGCCTGACCGACCACCACCCGCACGGTACGGAAGGCCGCGTCCATCCGGATCCCGGTCATCGTCCGGTGCCGTAGCATGCCGACGAAGCCGTTCAGCACCCCGACGCCGAACAGTGCCGCCACCCACCCGACCAACGCACCGGTGTCCCGGGGCCGCAGTCCGTCGTCGATCGCCCGGCTGAGCAGGTACGGCGGCAGCGCCAGGCAGACCATCCACACCGTGCCCAGCGACGCACCCGCGATCACCCGCCGCCACTGGCTGGTCACCAGCCACCACAGGTACCGCCCGGGACCGCGTACGTCCGGCTTCCCGGGATCCTCGTACGAGTGGGCCATCCTCGTACCCTATGGGCTTTGCGGACCCCGCTTCGGTGCCCTCGCGGCGGTGGGGCACGCGTCACCCGGACCGCTGCCGTTCCGGTCGCGAACCGGGCCATTCGGAAAGGTCAACTTCCGCAGGCCACCGCCCTGTCGTCGACCCACCCGGCGTGTCCGTCGCCGGTGATACAGTCCACCGGCCTGACCGGCGAGGGGCCGAGCCGGCCGGTAACTGGGGAGGAAACATGGGAATCACGGCGGACGAGAGCAGTCGTCTCGCAGCGTTGCTGAGTAAGCACGCAGAGCATCTGGTGACCCGGTGGACGGAGATCGCCGCCGCATCGCTGCGCGGCCGGATGACCGAGGCCGAGCTGCGCCAGGAGGTGCAGGAACTGCACCGCACCCTGACCACCACCCTGGGTTACGGCCAGTTCGACCTGACCGTTGAGAGTGCAGCCGGACTGCGGGCCACGCTCGCGGATCTGTCCCGCACCCGGGCCCGGCAGGGTTTCACCGCCACCGAGACCGCGGTCAGCGTGTTCGCGCTGAAGGACGCGCTGCTCGACGTGCTGGACGTACGCGCCGGTGACCGGGAGACGTTGACGGCGTTCGTCGCGGCGTCGACCGTGGTGGACCAACTCGGCCTGTTCACCTTCGAGCAGTACACGAAGTCGCGGGAACGGCTGATCGCCGACCAGACCGAGCAACTGCTGGAGCTGTCCACCCCGGTGGTCAAGCTCTGGGACGGCGTGGTCGCGATTCCGCTGGTCGGGACGCTGGACTCGGCACGGGCGCAGGTTGTCATGGAACGGCTCCTGCAGACCCTGGTCGACACCGGTTCCCCGTACGCGATCATCGACATCACCGGGGTGCCGGCGGTCGACACCCAGGTCGCGCAGCACATCCTCAAGACCGTGGTCGCCGCCCGGCTGATGGGCGCGGAGTGCATCATCTCCGGCATCCGCCCGCAGATCGCGCAGACCATCGTGGCGCTCGGCATCGAGTTCGGCGACATCGCCACCAAGTCGACGCTCGCCGACGCGCTGCGGCACGCGCTCCGGATGATCGACGCGTCCCGGCGGGCGACCGGCGCGGTGGCCACCGGCCACCGGAGCGCCTGATGGACCGGGTACCGGTCCTCAAGATCGGTGACCTGCTCCTGGTCTCGATCCAGGTCGACATGGAGGACCAGACGGCCCTCGCCCTCCAGGAGGACCTGGCCGACCGGATCGTTGCGACCGGCTGCCACGGGGTCATCATCGACATCACCGCGATGGACATCGTCGACTCGTTCGTCGGCCGGATGCTCTCCACCATCGCGGGCATCGCCCGGGTGCTCGACGCGGAGACCGTGGTGGTCGGCATGCGACCCGCGGTGGCGATCACCCTGGTCGAGCTGGGACTGTCGCTGGACGGCATCCGTACCGCGCTGAACGTGGAGCGGGGCATGGAACTGCTGGCCCGTTCCCGGGCCGACGAGGCGGCGTACGAGGTCGACCCGTACCCGGCGGACGTCTGGGCGCTACCGGGAGGCCCGGACCTCGACACACCGACACCGACCGCCCCGTGACCGGCGGCTCCGATCCGGGCACCGCCCAGGTCGTGACGATCAGCTCGGACGGGGACGTGGTCCGGGTACGTCAACTCGTCCGCACCGCCGCCGTCACGGTCAAGCTGTCCCTGGTCGACCAGACGAAACTGGTAACCGCCGCGAGCGAACTCGGCCGGAACACCCTCGTGTACGGCGGCGGCGGGGCCGCCGAGGTCAGCTTCGTCGACAGCGGTCGACGCAGGGGCGTACGGGTCGTGTTCTCCGACGACGGCCCCGGCATCGCCGACCTGGACCTCGCTCTCACCGACGGTTACACCTCGGGCGGTGGGCTCGGGTTGGGGCTCAGCGGAGCCCGGCGCCTGGTCGACGAGTTCGAGATCGACACCGGGGCCGGTCGCGGCACCAGGGTGACCATCACCAAGTGGGCCCGGTCGACGTGAACGGCGACGACCGGCTGACCGACGACGGGGTCTGGTTCCGGGTCGAGGAGCCGGGCACGATCGGTACGGTCCGGCGGGCCACCGAACAACTCGGCGTGCGGGTCGGCCTGGACAAGGGCCGGGTCGACGCGCTCGCGATCGTGGTGACCGAACTGGCCACCAACCTGGTCAAGCACGCCGACGACGGGCTGCTCCTGATCCGCCCGGCACGGGCCGAGAAGATCGCCGGGGTGGAACTCGTCGCGGTCGACTCCGGCCCCGGCATGGCCGACGTGGCGAAGTCGTCGCGGGACGGGCACTCGACCGCCGGTTCGCTCGGCATCGGACTGGGCGCGATCCTGCGGCAGTCGACCTGGGTCGACGTGTTCTCGACGCCCGGCCGGGGCACGGTGACGGTCGCCCGGGTCTGGCCGGCGGAACAGCCCGAACCGATCTGGACCGCCGGGATCAGCCGCCCGATGACCGGCGAGCAGTCGTGCGGCGACGGGTACGCCGTACGGGTCGTCGACGGTCGGCGGCAGGTGCTGGTCTGCGACGGGCTCGGCCACGGGCCGCTGGCGGCGATGGCGGCGCAGGCCGCCGTACACGCCTTCCACTCCGCCCCGGTGGGGCCACCGTCGGCGGTCCTGGAGTACCTGCACCGGTCGATCTCCCACACCCGTGGTGCCGCCGCCGCGGTCGCCGAACTCGTCCCGGACGCCAACCTGGTCCGGTACGCCGGGCTCGGCAACATCGCCGGGTTCGTGGCGGACGGCGATGAGCGACGCGGACTGGTGTCCCTGCCCGGAATCGTCGGCCACCAGCGCCGGACGTTACGCGACTTCGAGTATCCGTTGCCGGACGACGCGAACCTGGTCATGCACAGCGACGGGGTGACCGACCGGTGGCGGCTGACGGACTATCCGGGGCTGCAACGCCGCTCCCCGCAGGTGATCGCCGCGACACTGCTGCGGGACGCGGGCGTACGCCGGGACGATGCCTGCGTACTCGTCGCCCGGACCCGACCATGACCGACACCGGCACACCGCTGCTGCGGATGGCGCTGCGTACCGAGTCGGACGTGTTCGTGGTGCGTCAACGCGGCCGGGAGGTGGCCGCCGCCGTCGGTTTCGAGCACCAGGACCAGGTACGGCTGGCCACCGCGCTGAGCGAGATCGGCCGCTATCTGCTGGGCGCCGTCCGTACGCCGACCCGCAGCGAGGTGGTGTTCTCGGTCGAGGTCGACGCGGAGGCGGTACTGGTCATCGAGGTCACCACCGGCGTGACGGCCGGTACGTCCCAGCGGGAACTGTCGCAGGCGCTGGCCGTGGCCCGGCTCGTCGACACGTTCGCGGTACGGCAGGACGGGACGACGGCGGTCATCCGGATGTCCCGGCGCATCCCCGCGTCGGCCGGTCCGCTCACTCCCGCCCGACTGGCGGTGGTACGCGACAAGCTCGGCACCTCGGTCGCCCGTACGCCGCTGGACGAGATGGCCGAGCAGAACGAGCAGTTGCTCGCGGCCCTGGAGCAGGCGCGGGCCCAGCGCGACGAACTCGCCCGGCTCAACGACGAGCTCAGCGAGACCAACCAGGGGGTGTTGGCGCTCTACACCCAGCTCTCCGAGGAACTCGACGAGACGAACCGGGGCGTGGTCGCCCTGCACGCCGAGTTGGAGGACCGCTCGGTGCGGTTGCGGGCGGCGAGCGAGGCAAAAACCCGGTTCCTGGCCAACGCCAGTCACGAGTTGCGGGCGCCGGTGACCGCGGTGATCGGGCTGTCCCGGCTGCTGGTCGACCCGTCCTCGGATCCGCTCACCGGCGAGCAGCAGCAACAGATAGAGCTGATCCGTGGTTCGGCGGTCGACCTGTTGGCGCTGGTCAACGACCTGCTCGACCTGGCCAAGGCGGAGTCCGGCACGATCGAGCCGACCTGGTCCGACATCGAACTCCGGGCCGTTTTCGGCCAGTTGCGCGGTACGGCACGCGCGCTCGCCACCCGGCCCGAGGTCGAGTTGGTGGTGGTCGAGCCCGACCCGTCGGCCGTGATCCGCTCGGACGAGGTCCTGCTGACCCATGTGCTGCGTAACCTGCTGCACAACGGGCTCAAGTTCACCGAACGGGGGGAGGTGCGGATGACCGCCGAGAACGACGGGCAGACCTGGGCGCTGCGGGTCAGCGACACCGGCATCGGCATCGCACCCGAACTTCAGGAACGGATCTTCGAGGAGTTCTACCAGGTGCCGGGCCGGTCGCCGGGCGGCACCGGGCTCGGGCTCCCCTACGCCCGCCGGCTGGCCACCCTGCTCGGCGGCACCCTCGACGTCGAGAGGACCCCCGGCGCGGGCAGCGCCTTCACCGTCCGTCTACCCGTACGACCGATGCCATGACCGCGCCGGACCAGAGGGCATCCGACGCCACGATCCTGGTCGTCGACGACCGGGCCGCGAAGCGTTACCTGCTGGTGAGCTGGCTGACCCGGGCCGGGTTCACGGTGATCCAGGCCGACAGCGGCGCGGCGGCGCTGGCCCGGATGGAGCACGAGGACGTCGACCTGATCGTGCTCGACGTGCGGCTCGGCGACATGACCGGGTTCGAGGTCAGTGAACGGATCAAGGCCGATCCGCGTTGGGCGTCCCGGCCGGTGATCCACGTGTCCGCGCACGCGGTCGACGTCGGGGACCGGATCCAGGGCCTCACCCGGGGCGCGGACGCGTACCTGGTGGAGCCGATCGAGCCGGACGAGCTGATCGCCACCACCCACGCCGCGCTGCGGTACTACCGGGCCCGGCGCCGGGCCGAGCTGCTCGCCGCCCGCCTCGCCCGGCTCGCCGAGACCACGCTCGCGGTCAACTCCGCCCCCACCCTGGTCCAGCTCCTCACCGCAGCCGTGGCCGGGGCCGCGCAGATCTTCGGTACGGGCGCGGTTGTCGCCGCGCAGAACACCGACGGCGAACGGCTGATCGCCACCACCACCGAGCCCGGCACCCCGGTGACGATCCAGTCGTGGCCGGTCGACCCGAGTCCGGTTCCGGTCGGCGTCGCCCTGCGCACCGAACCGCCCACCGCGTGGCCGTTGCTCACCGGGGCGGAGGAGCGGATCGCGGTGGCCACCGCGCGACTGCGCGACGACCGGCCGGGAGTGCAGATCGCCGTACCGGACTCGGCCCTGGCCGCCGAGTCCATCGTGCTCAGTCAGCTCGTGCAGGCGCTCGCCGCGGCGGTCGAGGCGCAGCGCTCGTACGACCAGGAGCACCGGATCGCGGTGACGCTGCAACGCAGCCTGCTGCCCCGTACGCTGCCCCGGATCGAGGGCCTGGATCTCGCGGTCCGCTACGAGCCGGCGAGCGCGCAGACCGAGGTCGGTGGCGACTTCTACGAACTCGCGATGATCGACGGCAGGCTCCTGGTGGCGATCGGCGACGTGGCGGGCCACTCACTGCACGCGGCGACCGTGATGGCCGAACTCCGGCACGCCATCCGGGCGTACGCGGTGGAGGGGCATCCGCCGGGCGCCATCGTCGCGCGGGTCGACAAACTCGTGCGTACGCTCCTGCCGGGCGAGTTCGCCACGCTCTGCGTGCTGACCCTCGAACCCGACACGGGCAGAATCCGGCTCGCCAGCGCCGGCCACCTGCCGGCTCTGCTGGTCACCGAAGGCGGCGCCACCACCTTCGTCGAGCACACGGCGACCCTGCTCGGCGTACGCGCGAACCGCCCCGACGACCTGGAACTCGTCCTCCCACCCGGCGCGACCCTGGTCCTCTACACCGACGGCCTGATCGAACGCCGCGACATCGACATCGACCTCCGGATGCTGGCCCTCGCCGCCACCGCCGCCCCGGTCGACGCCAACCTCGACCACTTCTGCGGCCGCCTCCTCACCAACCTCGCCCCCCCAGAAATAACCGACGACATAGCCGTAGTAGCCCTCCGCCGCCACTGACCCTCCCGGATCACGCCGTTGATCATGAAGTTAGGTACGCGATCAGGGCCTCGGCGGCGCGCTAACTTCATGATCGACGCGTGGAGGGGCGGTGCCGGCGGCGGCGGAGGAGGGCGGCGAGGGCCAGGGCGGTGGAGAGGGCGAGGGCGGCCGAGGGGAGGGCTACGGCTATTGCGTTACGGGTCGAGATGAGCGGGACGGCACGCTGCGGGGTTCGGTGGTCGGGTGCTGGGGAGGCCGCTGGGCGCTCGGTCGGACCGGGCTTGTGGTCGACGGCGGGGGTCGTGCTGACCGGCGATGCCGGCGACGGGCCGGCCGACGGCCCCGGAATGCCGGCACTGGGCGGCGGCACGCTGCTGGTGGGAGGCGTCGGCGCGGGAGGCGTTGAAGTGGTGGGCGGGGCGGGTTGGGCGATGGGCTCCCGTTTCGGGATCAGGGCCCACAGCAGCATTGCCAGGCCGATGAGGCACGCCTCGATGCTGATCATGAAGGCGGCGTACTCGTGCCAGCCTGCGGCCACGGTCTTGGTCGGGTCCGCGTTGGGCAGCACGGTCAGCACCATGGCCTCGGCGACACAGAGCATCAGGACCGTCACGATGGTTGCCGCCCGACCGACGGGCGACCGCCCGTGCCGGTGGAAGTGCCGCGCCTCGAATCCGATGGCGATGAGCAAAAGCGGGATCACCTGGCTGACCTGGGCGAAGTACTCGTGGTCGACGGGCGACTGTGGCGGCGGCGAACCCGCCTCCCCCGGTGAGTAGTTGTGCAACTCGTTCCAGTACTGCGTGTACAGGACGTCCCAGTACTCCGCGCCGAGATAGGCGGCGAACGTACCCAGCACGAGCGGCACCATCAGGCTGAAGTCGACAACGGGCCCACCGTCGCGGCCACCTCCGGACGGCCGGAACCGTGGCAGCCCCTGCCACCCGAGGACCGCCGCGCCGATCACCATCAGTGACACCGCGTAGAGCGCCGAGTTGGTCACGACGAAGGCGGACCCGTCGCGCTCCTCGATCGGCCGCGCCAGTACGAGATAGTCGAGTCCGAGATGGAACGCGGAGCCGACGGCGAACCAGTCCCAGCGAAGCCTTCCCGAGGATCCTCTCCGGCTCGCCCAGAGCCCCAGCCCGAAAAGCAGGGCCAGCAGACCCACGTCCACCGGGAGCAGTACCTCACGCGGCGGACCGATCATCTCCCTGGATTCGTACAGCGGCTCCAGCCACTCCTCGCTGAACGCCAGCAGGACGAACAACACGAACAGCGCCGCCGTCAGCAGGAACGTGTCCCAGCCTGTCGACCTCCGGTACGCCGCTTCCGCCAAAGTCCTCGCACTCCTCGGAAAACCGCGCCCCGACAGACGGCAACCAACCCGGGCCGGACGGGTCCCCCCGCGGACCTGAGTGGACAGATCAGCTCCTGTGGCGGGAAAGATATCCGATCGGACACCCACGATCGAGACCGTACGTGAGTCAGCGGCGTCGACATCCCGACACTGTCTCTGCCGGGAGCGTCAGCGCTCTCGGGCGACATGAAGCCGCCCGAGCAGTACGAGCAGCCCACCGCCGACGACGAGACCGATGATGGCGAAAGCCAGGGTCTGCACCAACCAGTGGACGCCGCTCAGCAGCGAAACGGCCAGCCAGGCGCAGAGAAGCCCGGCCAGGGTCCCTCCCGCCAACGCCACGACGGTCGCTGTGAGTCGTTGTCCGCCGCTGGCCGCGGGATACGTGTTGAACCGGTTGATCGAAAGGCGCTCGCGCTTCGACATAACCCCTGACTACCCAAGACCGTGCCGTCGAGAAACGGTTGCGCCAGCGGCGAAGTAACTGAAGCGCCCTGTTAGTCGCCCACGCCCACCCACCCGCCGATGGCATCAACGACCCAGCACCTCGGGCTGTGACGACTAACTGCCCCCAGAGGGGCAGCAAATCGCCACAGCCGCCATGATCCACGCGCGCTGAGCTGTCGAAAGACCCGCCTCACCGACAGCTCAGCGCGCGTGGATCATCGACTGGTGTGCGTCGCCCACCCACGCGGGTACCACGAGGCACACCGTCACGGGTGGGTCAGCTTCCGTAGGGCAGGTCTGCTTGGTGGGGCAGGTCGGCGAGGAACGCACGCCACGCGTGGTCGGGGAACGCGAGCACCGGCCCGGCCTGGTCCTTGCTGTCACGCACCGAAATCACCCCAGGCAGCCCAGCCACCTCGACGCAGTCACCATTGCCGCCCGAGCGGGTCGACTTGCGCCACACTCCATCAGTACGCACTGTGGAACTCCTTCGCTGTCGCAATGATCAACTCTTGTGATTCTCCCGGATCCAGCGCCAACTCGGTGAGCGAGCGCCAGGCTTCCTCATAGGTTGCGATTTCGTAGGGCTTTTCGAGGTAGACCGCCCCGCAGGGGCCATCCATGTAGACGGTGGAAGGCTCCGGCTCACGGACGTTCTCGGTCGCGAAGTCCATGATCGTGAAACTGCCGGTGGTTGCCCACCGCTGGATACCGCTGGCCAACGGCACGACTCTGATGTTCACGTTGTGCCGCTGCCCAGCCGCCACCAGGTAGTCGAGCTGGCGACCCATCGCCGCCGGACTGCGCAACGGCCGGCGCAACACCGCCTCGCTCAGCATCACGTCGAGGTTCGGCGCGGGCGGCACGGCTCGGGCCAGCAGCCCCTGTCGCCGGATTCGGACATCCGTCTTGGCCTGCCGATCCGGATCAGCCATTGTCGGATGGTCGGTCGCCATGATTTCCCGGACGTACTCCACGGTTTGGAGGAGTCCGGGGATCACGTTGGCTTCGTACTTGCGTAGCTTGACGGCGGCTGCTTCCAAGCCGATGTAGAGCTTGAACCAGTCGTCCACCGCTTCGCCGTAGCTGTGCCACCAGCCGCGTGACTTGGTTTCCCGGGCCAGGCCGCGCAGCGTTTCGGTCCGCTCCGGCGTGGCGCCGTAGAGCCGGCACATCGCCTCGACGTCGTTCGGGTGCATCGGCACCTGGCCGGTCTCGTACCGCCAGATCCGGGGCACCGACCACTCCAGGGCCTTGGCCGCGGCGGTCGCGGTGATGTGCGCGTCGTCGCGAAGCTCCCTCAGATACCTACCGAGTTGCCTACGCGGGACGGTGCTCTCGTCAACGTCCACGTTATGTCCCCCTCTGCCGCTGCGTTAGGCGCCTCATTCCCCGGTGTCGATTGTGGTGCACGGGATTGCGCCAAGCCAAGGGCTCCCTGAAATATCTTTTGCAACTCGCCGATCCCCCACCCGGCGAGCACCGGCAGGGGCACGGGTGAATTCACCAACGCCACATTTCCCCACCCGTGCCCCTGCGCGGAGAGACGAGGACGATGTTTCCCGAACTGCACCGGCGACTGATCCGCCTTGAGCGCGACGACTATCAGGGCGGCGACCGACCACTGGTCGTCCGGGTCAGCCGCGAGCCGACCCCGACCGCCGATCCCGACTGGTGTGACCTGCACGGCATCCACATCGCCGGCAACGGCGACCGCCTCGGCGAGCGACTTCTCCGGGTACGGACAAGCGCCCTGCGCGATCGACTGGAAAGCGAAGGGCTGTGATGAGCGAAGATCATATGGCGGTACGACCCGCCTGGTCCTGCACCTGTGGAGCCGCCGAATGGCCGTGCGAGCGGGCCCGCACTCTCCTTCTCCTCACCACTGATCGGATCAGCCTTGCCATGTTCGCGGCCGGCTGGATGACCGGTGCCGCTCGGGACCTGCCGGACGTGACGCCGATCCAGCTTTTCGAGCGGTTCATGAAATGGACGCGCGAATAGTGCGTACACGAAAAAGCATCCATTGTATCGAGCCGGAAGGAACCGTGTTGGCCACCACCACATCGGACCCGGAGTTGCGTACGGCCGGCTTCGCCGACATCTCCGGCATCAGCCACATCATGGCCGAGGTGTTCCGGCAGGAGCCGGTCGCGCAGTGGCTGGTGCCGGACCCGGTCCAGCGTTATCCCGTGCTCTACGACCTCTTCGGTGAGCTGGTCACGCACACCCTCGGGGCCGGCACGGTGCACGTCACCACCGAACTCTCCGCCGCCGCCCTCTGGCTGCCCCGGATCACCCCGCACCACCGACCGCCCGACCTTGCCGACCTCCCCGCCCGCCTGCGCGCCGCCGCCGGCCCGTACGCGCAACGGTTCCACCTGCTGGAGACCACGCTGGGCGGGCACCATCCGGGCGGTCCGCACCACCATCTGAGCTGGCTCGGGGTGCACCAGGTGCGGCGGTCGCGGGGTGTCGGCAGTGCGCTGCTCCGGTACCAGCACCGGATCCTCGACGCGGCACGGGTCCCCGCCCACCTGGTCGCGGGGAGCGAGGCTGGCCGCGACTTCTGCCAACGGCATGGCTACGTCAGCGAGGGCCGGATCACCCTGCCCGACCGAGGCCCCTCCCTCTGGCCCATGTGGCGCCATCCGCGCGCCATCCCGTAGCCCATGATCCGGGAGGGTTCGGCTCGCCGGAGCCGGCCGGACTCTTCGAGATCATGGGGCGGGTGCAGCCGCTGTAGCTGCGGATACTTCACTCGGCGTTCGGCTGGCGTTGCCCGTACTGGTGATCATCGTTCGGAGCTGTCGCCCCTAATGTGCCCGAGCCTTCGTCACATCTGGGAGCCCTGACATGCAAGAGCCTATTGATAATTCCCTTTCGCCCGTTCCGGGCGCCGCCAGCCGCCGTACGTTCCTCCGGGGTGCCGGTCTGGTCGGTGCGGGCGCGGCGGCGGCCGGTGTGCTCGGCGTCGCCGCCCAGCCCGCCCTCGCCGCCGACCAGGCCGCCGGCACCACCGCCACCGGCAACGGCAAGGTCGACCCGGAGAACCCCCGATTCACCATCGCCGTCATCCCGGACACGCAGTATCTCTTCGACGGCGACCGGGGTGACCCTGCCCCGCTGACCGCGAGCCTGCGGTACATCCTGGACCAGCGCGAGGAGCACAACATCGTCTTCGCCGCGCACCTCGGGGACGTGGTCGAGAACGCCGCCGCGTCCGAGCTGACCGCCGCGGGCAAGGTCTTCGAGATCTTCGACAAGCGCAAGATGCCGTACAGCGTGCTCGCCGGCAACCACGACATCGACTCGCGTACGGACGACCAGCGCGGGCCGAGCGCCTACCTCGACGTTTTCCCCCCGTCGCGGTTCGCCCCGCTCTCCACGTTCGGTGGGTCCACCCCCGACGGCTACAACACCTACCATCTCGTACGCGCCGCCGGCCGGGAGTGGCTCGTCTTCGCGCTGGACTGGCGGGCTTCCGCCGGCACCATCGCCTGGGCGAAGCAGGTTCTTGCCGCGCACCCGCGTACGCCGGCGATCCTCACCACCCACGAGGTCGCGTCGGCCGACGCGGCCGGCAAGGCCACGTTGTCGGCCTACGGCCAGTCGCTCTGGGACAACCTCGTCAAGGACAGCGACCAGATTTTCCTGACCCTCAACGGTCACTACTGGCCGTCGGGGCGGACCGTGCTCACCAACGCCGCCGGGCACGACGTGCACGTGCACGTCACCGACTACCAGGACCGCTACTACGGCGGCAGCGCGATGATCCGGCTCTACCACTTCGACCTGGCCCGGAACACGATCGATGTGGAGACGCTGTCGCCGTGGATCCTCGGCAAGCCCGCCGAGCGGCGCAACCCGCTGGAGCAGGGTGAGATCGAGCTGACCGGCCTCGCCGACCGGTTCAGCCTCGCGATCGACTTCCCGGCCCGGTTCGCCGGCTTCGCCCCGGTGCCGGTGCCGCCGGTCCGCCCGGTGAAGGAGATGCTGGTCAAGGGGACCGTCGGCTACTGGCGGTTCGACCAGTCGGCGACCGACGGCGCCACCGTCCCGGATGGATACCGGGTCAACGACCTCTCCGGCAACGGGAACGACCTGACCCGGGTCACCCTCGCCGGCAGTGACGCCACCGCGCTGCGCTGGTCGACCGAGCACCACCCGGCCCAGCCGACCCGGTCGAGTCTCCGGTTCGCCGGCGGCAAGAAGCCGGCCCGGGGCGCCTACCTGCGTACGGCCGACGCCGCGCCGATGAACACGATGACCTTCACCGGCGGCTACACGATCGAGGCGTTCGTCAAGCTCCCCGCCGACGCCAAATCGACCAACCACGCCTGGATGAGCGTGGTCAGCCGGTTCGGTGCGGGTGCCGACGCCGGCAAGACCGGTGGCGACCCGGCCGAACCGCTGGCGACGCTGTCGCTGTCGGACGGGATGGCGTTGCAGTGGGCGTTCTTCCCCACCAACCAGAACGACATCTCCACCAACTGGGGCCACGAGATGCGCACCGGCGAGTGGTTCCACGTCGCGGTGGTCAACGACGGCCAGCACACCGTCCTGTACGTCGACGGCGCCCCGCTGCTGCGCAACCCGAGCACCCCGGCGATCGGCCTGGCGACCTCGGGTGAGCCGTGGTTCTTCGGCGCGTACCACTACGACCGGCTGATCGAGCAGGGCTTCTACGGCTGGCTCGGTGACGTACGCATCGTCGACCACGCCCTGCCGGTGGCCCGTTTCATGAACGCCACCGCCTGACGGCGGCGTCTTCGGGTGGACGGCGGGGCGATCCGCCGTCCACCCCTAGATGGCGGGTGACGGGGACTCGGGGGGACGGCCGCGTGCCCGGAGGACGTCGGCGACGGCGACCCCGGTCAGGACCAGGGTGGCCACGATTGCGATCCCGAGCGGCGGGACGAGAATCATGATCGGCGCGGCGATCACCAGTACGACCAGTGCGATCCACCGGGAGGGGGACACCCGGCTGAACACCTCGTACTCGAATCTGGCCCGGCCGAGCAGGAACAGCACCGGCCCGCCGAGGACGACACCGACCATGCCCGCAGTGGTGTCCCCGGTGGGGTGGTGGATGACGGCTTCCGCCCCGGCCGCGGCGACGACCACACCGGCCACCATGAACAGGTGGGTGTAGGGCGCGGACCGCATGAGGCGGCCGGGGTCGCGGGACGACTCGATGGCCGCCTGCAACAGCGCTCCGGCCCGCTGGACGTAGATCTGCCAGAGCAGCACGGCGTTGGCGAACCCGACCACGAACGCGGCGGTCCGGTCCGGGGCGAAACCGGTCCCGGCGTACGTCAGGCTGGTGACCAGGATGAGATCGCCCAGTGCGAGGGTGAAGAACTGCTGGTAGCGCTCGGCCAGGTGTTCGGCCGCCAACCGGTACTGCGGCCGGGGCACGCGGCCGAGCCACGGGGTGGGATAACGCAGCAGCGCCGCCAGGTAGTCGACGGCGAGCGCGAGTGCCCACAGCAGCCCGCGCGCGGTGCCCGCCACGACGGCTCCGACCAGCCACGGTACGGCCGAGACGAGGAACCAGAAGAAGAAGCGGCCGGCGTGCCGGCGTACCTCCCGGCCCTGGAGTGCCGGGGTGAGGAAGAGGCTGCGGCCGAGGTGGATCGCCACGTACGCGCCCGCGAAGACGGCGGCGCTCTGGCCGAAGGCGGCCGGCAGTGCGGCGGCCATCAGCATGGTGCCGAACATGACCGAGATGGTCATCGGGTAGATCGGTGGGTGCTGGGTCAGGTAGAGGTCGGTGGTGAGGGCGGTGACGGACCAGACCCACCAGAGCGCCATCAGCAGCACCAGGCTCTGGAAGGCTCCGGTCCAGCTCAGATCGGCGGAGAGCTTCTGCGAGGTCAGGGCGAGGGCGGCGACGAAGACGAGATCGAGGAACAGCTCCAGCAGGGTGGCCCGCTGGGGCCCGTCTGCCTGGCGGTTCAACCCCACCGCCCGGTCGACGGTCACCGGCCGCCACAGTCGCAGCTAGACAAAATACCCCCTCTCGTACTAATAGTACGAAATGCCTACAGCTCCCATTGCCCGCCGACGGTAACGAGCACGCCTCGCGTCCGAGTCAGAACGAAGCAGCCAGGTCGAGCCGTGAGCTCAACCTGGCTGCTTGATCGATCAGTCGACGCGGACTCCGCTCGACGGGGCTCAGTCGACGGCGGCCATGACCTCGTCGGAGATGTCGAAGTTGCCGTAGACGTTCTGCACGTCGTCGGAGTCCTCCAGCGCGTCGATCAGCTTGAAGATCTTCCGCGCGCCGTCCTCCTCGAGCGGGATGGTGACGCTCGGGACCAGGGACGACTCGGCCGACTCGTACTCCATGCCGGCTTCCTGGAGCGCGGTACGGACCGCGACCAGGTCGGTCGGCTCGGAGATGACCTCGAACGCCTCGCCCAGGTCGTTGACCTCCTCGGCACCGGCGTCGAGGACCGCGAGCAGGACGTCGTCCTCGGACAGCCCCGCCTTCGGCACGATCACCACACCCTTGCGGGTGAACATGTACGACACCGAGCCGGCGTCGGCGAGCGAGCCGCCGTTACGGGTGAGCGCGGTCCGCACCTCGGTCGCGGCCCGGTTCCGGTTGTCGGTGAGGCACTCGATCAGGAGCGCGACGCCGTTGGGGCCGTAGCCCTCGTACATGACCGTCTGCCAGTCGGCGCCGCCGGCCTCCAGGCCGGAGCCGCGCTTGACCGCGCGGTCGATGTTGTCGTTCGGAACCGAGCTCTTCTTCGCCTTCTGGATGGCGTCGTAGAGGGTCGGGTTGCCGGTCGGGTCACCACCGCCGGTACGCGCCGCCACCTCGACGTTCTTGATCAACTTGGCGAACATCTTGCCGCGCTTGGCGTCGATGACCGCCTTCTTGTGCTTGGTCGTCGCCCACTTTGAGTGGCCGGACATCTGTTACCTCCGTCGCTAACCCACGCGTCAACAGTCGACTGCCCGCTCATCTTCCCGGCGATATCGCCGATTTCGCGACAATCAGGCCGGGTGAAGATCCGCTGTCGGCTCTGGGCGGAAGGCGATTGGAGCAGACTGCCCGGCCGAACCCGGCAATCCTACCGGCGCGACCCGCCCGGCCGTCACACCCCGTCAGGCGGTGGCGTTGCACGCGGCCCGACGGCGGTGCTCCCACCCGCCGACCTTGTCGGCGCAGCGGTTCAGGCGGTGGCTTCCCGGACCAGGTCCACGAAGTACTGGTGCACCCGCAGATCCCCGGTCAGCTCCGGGTGGAACGAGGTGGCGAGCAGGTTTCCCTGCCGTACCGCGACGATCCGGTTCGCCGCCGGACCCTCGGTCACCCGGCCCAGCACCTGGACCCCGTCACCCACCCGCTCCACCCAGGGAGCCCGGATGAAAACGGCGTCGAACCGGGGACCGGGCACACCGGTGATCTCCACCGGGGCTTCGAACGAGTCGACCTGCCGGCCGAACGCGTTGCGCCGGACGGTCATCTCGATGCCGTCGAAGCCGCGCTGGTCGGGTCGCCCGTCGAGGACCTCGGTCGCCAGCATGATCATGCCGGCGCAGGAGCCGTAGACCGGCATGCCGTCGGTGATCCGCTTGCGGATCGGTTCGAGCAGCTCGAACTCGGCGACCAGCTTGCTCATCGTGGTGGACTCGCCGCCCGGGATGACCAGGGCGTCGACGTCGTCCAGCTCCGAGGGCCGGCGGATCGGCCGGGCGATCGCGTCGTCGGTGCTGGCCAGGGCCAGCAGGTGCTCGCGTACGTCACCCTGCAACGCGAGCACGCCGATGGTGGTCATCTGCCGCTCCCGTTTGCTACCGGGTTCACCAGCCACGCTCGGCGAGGCGGTGCGGCTGCGGGATCTCGTCGACGTTGATGCCGACCATCGCCTCGCCCAGGCCCCGCGAGACCTTCGCCAGCACGTCCGGGTCGTCGTGGAAGGTGGTCGCCTTGACGATCGCGGCGGCCCGCTGCTCCGGGTTGCCGGACTTGAAGATCCCCGAACCGACGAAGACCCCCTGCGCGCCGAGCTGCATCATCATCGCGGCGTCCGCCGGGGTCGCGATGCCTCCGGCGGTGAAGAGTACGACCGGCAGCTTGCCCGTCTCGGCCACCTCACGGACCAGCTCGTACGGCGCCTGGAGCTCCTTCGCCGCGACGTAGAGCTCGTCCGGGGCGAGCGAGCCGAGGCGGCGGATCTCGCCCAGGATCTTGCGCATGTGGGTGGTCGCGTTGGAGACGTCACCGGTGCCGGCCTCGCCCTTGGAGCGGATCATCGCCGCACCCTCGGTGATCCGGCGCAGCGCCTCGCCCAGGTTCGTCGCCCCGCAGACGAACGGCACCGTGAACGCCCACTTGTCGATGTGGTTGGCGTAGTCGGCCGGGGTCAGCACCTCGGACTCGTCGACGTAGTCGACACCGAGCGCCTGGAGCACCTGTGCCTCGACGAAGTGGCCGATCCGGGCCTTGGCCATCACCGGGATGGAGACCGCGTTGATGATGCTGTCGATCATGTCCGGGTCGCTCATCCGGGAGACGCCGCCCTGGGCCCGGATGTCGGCCGGCACCCGCTCCAGCGCCATCACCGCGACCGCACCGGCGTCCTCGGCGATCTTCGCCTGCTCGGCGGTGACCACGTCCATGATCACGCCGCCCTTGAGCATCTCGGCCATCCCGCGCTTGACTCGGGCACTGCCGACGACGGGGCTGGCGGACTCTGGCTGCACGGCGGAATCGGACACGCTCAGTCACTCCTCAGGGGCGGGATTCACATTCCGCAACCGATGTTACGCGCGCCCGACGCCCCGCCCCACAGCCAATCAACCCCCCCGTGGCCTCCCCTGTGCCCAACCTCACCCCACCCAAAACCCCGTCGATCTTGCACTTGTGGTCGTGGACGAATCACCACTTTCACCACATCCCCTGGCACCACAACTGCAAGATCGACGGGGCTCTGGGTGGGCGGGGCGGGTGGGGACGGGGCGGGGTGGGTGGGGTGGGGTGGGGTGGGGTGGGTCAGGCGGGGGCGGGGCGGTTGTCGGGGGTTGGGGTGGGTTGGGGCAGCGGGGGTGGTGGTGATGGTGGTGAGGGTGGTGAGAGGGCGGCGGGGAGGGGGTGGAGGGTGGGGTCGTCGACGTCGAAGTAGGTGGGGCGCTCGTGCTTGCGAGCCATCCGGAGCAGGCGTACGACGGGGCGACGGCGGGCGGTCAGCGCGTCGCGTACGAGATCGGTGTGGACCTGGCGGGCCAGGCCGAGCCGGCGGCTGGCCGCGATCACCGACTCGGCGGCCGGGTCGTCCGCCGCGATCGGGGTGAAGCGGAGCTGGCGGGTGAGGTCGTTCTCGGCCGCCTCACGCTCCTGCGGTCCGGCGTCGAGCGCGATCCGGGCCGCCGCGTAGAGCTCCACCGAGAGGTGCTCCTCGGCCAGCACCGCCGCGGCGGCGGCCCGGCGCAGCAGGTGCGCGTCGAGGGACCGGGCGGCCGAGGCGACCCGGATGTGGAGCCGGTCGACCCGACCGGCCGTCCAGGACAGGTACACCGCGATCAGGCCGATCACGGCGACAGCACCCACCAACCACCACATGTGCGGCATCGTCGTGCGGCTCCCTCATCCCGTCCGGCCGGAGGCGCGTGTACGCCGCCGGCACCTGCATGCGAGCCGACCGCCGTCCCGGCTCAGCGTGGCCCCACCCACTCCTGGTCGATCACCCGTCCGTCGGTGGCCTCGATCGCAGCTGCGTATACCTCCAGAACCCGGCGGGCAACCATCGGCCAGTCGAACATCGCCACGACCTCCCGCGCGCAGGCCGACAGGGCCGCCCGGCGCTCCCGGTCGTCGAGCAGTTCGACGAGCGTACGACGCAGCGCCTGGGCGTCACCGGTGGGGAAGAGCTGCCCGGCCCGGCCCCCGTCCAGCACCCGGCGGAACGCGTCCAGGTCACTGGCGACGATGGCGGCTCCGGCGGCCATCGCCTCGGTGAGGATCATGCCGAACGACTCACCACCGGTGTTCGGTGCGACGTAAACGTGCACACTGCGCAGCATGCGTGCTTTGTCCGCCTCGGAGACCAGGCCGAGGAAGGTGATCCGATCGCGCAGCTCCGCCGGGACGTCCTCCATCAGCTCGGTCGGCTCGCCCGGCCCGGCCACCAGCAGACGCAGGCCGGGGCGTTCCGCGGCGAGCGCCACGAACGCCTCCCGGAGCAGGGCGAACCCCTTGCGCGGCTCGGTGAACCGGCCGAGGAAACCGATCGTGCCGCCGGTGCCGGGCGCGCACTCCCCCGGCCACCCCGGCAACGGCTCGGCGTCGGCGAACTTCGCCACCGCCACCCCGTTGGGGATCTCCACCGCGCCGCCGTCGAGGTGCTCCACCTGCACCTTGCGGGCCAGTGCGCTGACCGCGATCCGGGCGGTGATCCGCTCCAGCACGATCTGGAGCATGCCCTGCGCCGCGGCGAGCGCCCGGGACCGGGTCATCGCGGTGTGGAAGGTCGCCACCACCGGACCCCGCGCCGACATCACGGCCAGCAGCGACAGGCTCAACGCCAGCGGCTCGTGCACGTGCAGTACGTCGAAATCGCCCCGGGCGATCCACCTGCGTACCCGGGCGGTCGAAACCGGGCCGAAGGTGATCCGGGCCACCGACCCGTTGTACGGAAACGGCACCGACCGGCCCGCCGTCACCACGTACGCCGGTAGCGGGGAGTCCTCGTCCGCCGGGGCGAGCACGCTCACCTCGTGTCCGAGACCGATCAGGGCCTCGGCCAGATCCATGATGTGGTTCTGCACCCCGCCCGGCACGTCGAAGGAGTACGGGCACACGATGCCGATCCGCACTTGCGCCCTCCCCCTCAGGCCGGCCCGGGGGCGGCTGGTGTCACCGGGTCCGAGGGTGCCCGATCCCCGTCGGCCAACCACATCCGCTGCAACATGTGCCAGTCTTCCGGATGCTGGGCGATACCGGCCGCGAGATGGTCGGCAATGTCCTGGGTCAGCGCCCGTACCCGCTCGGTGAGGGTGCCGCTGTCCGGGTCCGGCAACTTCAGCGGGCCGATCAGCTCGGCGAGCGCCTTGTCCGGTTCGTACCACATCGAGGCGACGTAGAGCGGGGCCCCCGTACTGAGGGCGAGCAGGGCCGGACCGGCCGGCATCCGGGTACGGGCACCGAAGAACCGGACCTCGATCCCCCGACGGGTCAGGTCCCGGTCGGCGAGCAGCGGCACCACGTGCCCCTGACGCACCCGCTCGGCGAGGACGTCGAACGGCGGCTGCTGCCCCCCGGTGAGCGGGATGATCTCCATGCCGAGCCCCTGACGGAACTCCAGGAACCGGGTGTAGATCGCCTCCGGCTTGAGCCGCTCGGCGACCGTGGTGATCGGCCAACCCATCGCCGCGACCCAGGCACCGGCCGCGTCCCAGTTGCCCCCGTGCGGCAACGCGATCACCGCGCCCCGCCCGGCGGCCACGTCGGCGGCCAGCATCTCGGTCCCGACCAGCTCGAACGTGGCCAGCCGCTGGGCGTGCGACAGCGACGGCAGCCGGAACAGCTCCAGCCAGTAACGCGCGTACGAGCGCAGCCCACGCCGTACGAGCTGGTCGAACTCGGCCTGCGGCAGGTCCGGGCCGACGACCTGGCGCAGGTTGTTCGCCAGCCGCTTCACCCCGGGGCCACCCTGCCGGTACGCCCGGTCGGCGCCGAGCCGGAACACGGCGGCGGCCAGCGGCCTGGGCACCGTACGGGTGATCCGCCAGCCGGCCAGATAGCCCAGCTCGACCAGATTCACCCGACCACGATCCCGGCACTCGGTCCGATCATCCGCCTCACCGGTCCACGCTCGACTCGGTCGGCTGGGCCGGCTGTGCCTGCTGGGCCGCCTGGCGGTAGACGTGGGTCATCCGCTGTCCGACGGTGAAGACCGACACCGCGGCCAGCAGCCAGAGCGCGACGGTCAGCGCGTGCGGGACCCCGGCACCATCGAGGATGCCGCCGATACCCACGATGATCAGGCGCTCGGTGCGCTCGGCGATGCCCACGTTCGCGGTCATCCCGAGCCCCTCGGCCCGCGCCTTCACGTAGGAGACGACACCACCGGCGACCAGGCAGACCAGCGCGCCGGCCACTCCCCACTGGTCACCCTCGCTGGCGAGCCAGAAGGCCACCGCCCCGAAGACGGCACCGTCGGCCACCCGGTCCATGCTCGAATCGAGGAAGGCGCCGAACTTGGTGGAGCCACCGGACATCCGCGCCATCGTCCCGTCGAGCAGGTCGGTGAGCGCGAAGAAGGTGACGATGATGGCACCGGTGACGAGGTAGCCGCGGGCGCCGAAGCCGAGGGCTCCGATCAGCACCCCGACGGTACCCGTCACCGTTACCGCATTGGGGGTCACGCCGCGGCGCAGCAGCGCGCGGGCGACCGGTTCGATGACGCGGGTCAGGCCCGCGCGGGCAGATACTTGGAAGATCTTCGCCATGGCGGTCTCACGATAACGGTCGCCGCGCCGATCGTGGTAAGCCCGGTGGTGTCACTTGCCGGCGTGGGGTTGTGTACCGTCCGCCGCGGGCGTGGACCGCGTATGGGAACGTGAGCTGGGTAACGTAACGAAACGTCATGTTCCCGGCATCCGGCAGGCTACCCCAGGAAATCGCCGCGAGGCACCCGGGCCGCTTCCCGCCGGGACCCGCCCCGCTGCGGTTCCACCCGGTCGCCATCGCGGCGCCCACCACCAACCACCGGCATGTCGTCGCAGGCCAGCGGCGTGTCGTCAGCGACCAGCCACCGGCAGAGGGAGGTGCGCCCGATGGCGCAGAAGAGTCAGGACAAGGGCGGCACCGGCCTCGCGCCGATGGCGGACGAACCCGCCAACATCCGCAACGTGGTCCTCGTCGGCCACTCCGGGGCCGGCAAGACCACCCTGGTCGAGGCGCTGCTCGCGGCCACCGGCACGATCACCCGGGCCGGTACGGACACCGACGGCAACACCGACCACGACCCCGCGACCGTACGCCAGCAGCGCTCCGCCGCCCTCGCCTGCACGACGTTCCGGCACGACGGGATCAAGGTCAACCTGCTGGACACCCCCGGTGACGCCGACCTCCTCGGCGAGGTGCGGGCCGGTCTGCGCGCGGCCGACGCGGCCCTGTTCGTCGTCTCCGCGGCCGGCGGAATGGACGCGACCACGGTCGACCTCTGGGAGGAGTGCGCGGAGGTCGGCCTGCCCCGCGCCGTCGCCGTCTCCCGGCTGGACCACCCCAAGGCCGACTTCGACGAGGCGGTGGCACTGTGCCAGCGGCTCTTCGGCGACAACGTCGCTCCGCTGTACCTGCCGATGCTCGGCGACGACGGCGTGTCGGTGGCCGGTCTGCTCGGTCTCATCACCCGCCGGGTCTTCGACTACTCCGAGGGCCTTCCGGCGGACGTACGCGACCCCGACCCGCAGCACGTACCCGCCATCGGCGAGTCCCGCGACGAGCTGATCGAGGGAATCCTCGCCGAGAGCGAGAACGAAACCCTGCTGGACCGCTACCTCGATGGCGAGGAGATCGCCGTCGACGTACTCATCGACGACCTGGAGACCGCGGTCGCGCGCGGACACCTCCACCCGGTGGTGCCGGTCTGCGCCGAGACCGGCGTTGGGCTCGACGCCCTGATCGAGGTGCTGACCTCCGCCCTCCCCTCGCCGCTGGAGCACGACCCGCCCGTGGTCACCGGCGTGGACGGCTCGCCCCGGCCGCCGCTGCCCTGCGACCCGGACGGCCCGCTGGTCGCCGAGGTGGTCACCACAACCGCCGACGGGTACGCCGAGCGGATGTCCCTGGTCCGGGTCTTCTCCGGCACGCTCCGCCCCGATCAGGGGGTGCACGTGTCCGCACCCGGGACGGCCGGACGCGACCACCCCGACATCGAGATCGAACGCCTCCACACCCCGCTCGGCACGACGCTGCGCGAGGTGTCCGCCTGCGTCGCCGGGGACATCTGCGCGATCACCACCTCCGGCGACCCCGAGGCCGGCGACACCATCTCCGCCAGGGAGGTCCCGCTACGGGTCGAGCGGGGGGAAATGGTCTGACCGGACCGCCCGCACCATCTCGCGCGGTGGCACCCGTTCGGGAGCACCCGCCGGTCGCTGCCGCTGACGCCACCGGGGTCCGTTACGGCCAGGCGGTGGTGAGGAGGTTGCGGGTGTCGGTCAGCAGCTGGGGCAGGACCTTGGTCCGGCCGATCACGGGCATGAAGTTGGCGTCGCCGCCCCACCGGGGCACCACGTGCTGGTGCAGGTGGGCGGCGATGCCGGCACCGGCCACCCCGCCCTGGTTCATCCCGATGTTGAAACCGTGCGCGCTGCTGACCTTGCGGATCACCCGCATCGCGGTCTGCGTGTGGTCGGCCAGTTCGGCGGTCTCCTCGGCGTCCAGCTCGGTGTAGTCGGCCACGTGCCGGTACGGGCAGACCAGCAGGTGCCCCGGGTTGTACGGGTACAGGTTCAGCACCACGAAGACCCGCTCGCCCCGGGCGACCACCAGGCTGTCGTCGCCCTCCCTGCCCGGTGCCAGGCAGAACGGGCACCCGGACGGTTTCTCGTACCCCTCGGCCGGCTGGTCCTGCCCGGAGATGTACGTCATCCGGTGCGGGGTCCAGAGCCGATCCAACCCGTCCGACAATCCGGTGTCCGTGTGCCGCGCCGCCCCTGTCACACCGGTGATCCTACGTTCAGCGTCGCGGATCCCACCCGTCCGTACCTGCCAGGTAGGCGCTCGGGGTCAGCGCGGCGGCCTGCGCGGCGGTGAGCTGCGGCCGGTCGGTTCCGGAGGCCGCACCGGGGCCACGGTTGCGGTACTCGGCGTAGCGGGCGTCGCGCCAGGACCAGGTGCCGAAGTCGGTCCACGGGGCCGGGTTGACGTGGGCGCCGAGGGTGCTGTCCCGAATCACCGTCTGGGCCATGGCGAGCGGATCGTTGCTCGGGTGCCAGGGGCGGCCGAGGTAGACGGTGCCGGGCGCCACGGTGCCGGTGAACTTGCTGTCGACGAAGAGGAAGCCGTACGGGTTGGCGGTGTCGGTGCTGGCCGCGGTGACGTACCCGTTGTTGGTGGTCGATGCGCGGTCGAGTGAGCGGATCTCGCACCGGTCGAAGACGGCGGTCCCCCGGCCGAAGATGAAGTCGACGTCTCCCTCGACGTAGCACTTGCGGAAGTAGGCGCGGCTGAAGGTGGCCACGTCGGGGCTGTTCACGTAGAGGGTGTCCTGGTTGCCGAGGAACCGGCAGTTGTCGAAGACCAGCCGATCCGCCCGGGTCAGTACGGCCACCGCCTGCTCGCCGCTGGTGCCGGGATTCGCCGCCTCGTCGAAGTCGTTGGCGAAGGTGAGGTTGCGGGCACTGAAGTCGGCTCCGGAGATGGTGACCGAGGCGCTGCCCGAGGTGCCCCAGGTGCCGCCGTCGGGGCGGGGCGTGCCGTTGGCCCGGTTGTCGACGATCACCACCTGGCCCGGGTCGGCGCCCTGACCACGAAAGACCAGGTACGGCTTGTCGGCGGGGATGATCACCTGGCCGACGTACCGGCCAGGTTTGATCTTGATGGTGAAGGTCGACGGGTTTCCGGCCGGCACCAGGTCGACGGCGGCCTGGATGCTCGTCACGTCACCACTCCCGTCGGCGGCAACCGTCAGGTACGGCCCCGGCCACCCCCACGCCTCCCGCCCGAGCGTGAGCGGCCCGGCAACGCCCACCCCGGTGGCGAGCCCAGCCGCAAGCAGAGTCCTACGTCGCATACGCGCACACCACCCCGGTCTAGGAAAGGGCTTTCCTCCCCAGGGCAGACTACGAACCCCAACAACCCCCGTCAATGCCCCACCCCCGCTCACCCAGGGCGTTGATCATGAAGTTAGCGCGTTTTCGATCTTCTCCAGTGTCGCTAACTTCATGATCAACGCGACGGGGCGGGGTGGGGTGGGGTGGGGGTGGGGGTTAGGCAGTGGGGGTGGGGTCGGCGGAGGGGCCGGTGTTGGTGCGGGAGCGGACCACGTCGACCACGTGGGCGACGGCTTCGGCCAGGGGGATGCCGTTGCGCTGGGAGCCGTCGCGGTAGCGGAAGGAGATTGAACCCGCCTCGACGTCGGAGTCGCCGGCGATCGCCATGAACGGGATCTTCTGCTGTTGGGCGGTACGGATCTTCTTCTGCATCCGGTCGTCGGAGCTGTCCACCTCGGCCCGGATGCCCTGGTCACGCAGTGCCTCGACGAAGTCGGCCAGGTAGCCGGAGTGCTCCTCCCGGATCGGGATGCCGACCACCTGCACCGGCGCCAACCAGGCCGGGAACGCCCCGGCGTAGTGCTCGGTCAGCACCCCGAAGAACCGCTCGATCGAGCCGAAGAGGGCACGGTGGATCATGACCGGGCGCTGCCGGCTGCCGTCGGAGGCCTGGAACTCCAGACCGAAGCGCTCCGGCAGGTTGAAGTCGACCTGGATGGTGGACATCTGCCAGGTACGGCCGATCGCGTCCTTCACCTGCACCGAGATCTTCGGGCCGTAGAACGCCGCGCCGCCCGGGTCGGGCACCAGGTCCAGCCCGGACTCCTCGGCCGCCGACCGCAGCGCCTCGGTGGCCCTCTCCCAGTTCTCGTCGGTGCCGACCGACTTCTCCGGGTTACGGGTGGACAGCTCCAGGTAGAAGTCGTCCAGGCCGTAGTCGCGCAGCAGGTCGAGCACGAAGCTCAGCAGCGACTTCAGCTCGCCTGCCATCTGCTCGCTCGTGCAGTAGATGTGCGCGTCGTCCTGGGTCATGCCGCGTACCCGGGTGAGGCCGTGCACCACGCCGGACTTCTCGAACCGGTAGACCGAGCCGAACTCGAACAGCCGCAGCGGCAGTTCGCGGTAGGAGCGACCCCGGGCCCGGTAGATCAGGTTGTGGAACGGGCAGTTCATCGGCTTGAGGTAGTAGTCCGCGCCCTCGACCGACATGGGCGGGTACATGCCGTCGGCGTACCACTGGAGGTGGCCGGAGGTCTCGAACAGGTGGCCCTTGGTGATGTGCGGGGTGTTGACGAACTCGTACCCGGCCCGCTCGTGCCGCTGCCGGGAGTAGTTCTCCATCTCCCGCCGGATGATCCCGCCCTTGGGGTGGAAGACCGCCAGGCCCGAGCCGATCTCGTCGGGGAAGCTGAACAGGTCGAGGTCCGAGCCGAGCTTGCGGTGGTCGCGCCGGGCGGCCTCCTCCAACAGCTTCAGGTACGCCTTGAGCGCGTCCCGGGTCGGCCAGGCGGTGCCGTACACCCGCTGGAGCTGCGGGTTCTTCTCCGACCCGCGCCAGTACGCGGCGGCGGAGCGCATCAGCTTGAACGCGCCGATCAGCCGGGTGGTGGGCAGGTGCGGTCCACGGCACAGGTCGGACCAGCAGACCTTGTCGGTGCTGGCGTCGACGTTGTCGTAGATGGTGAGTTCACCGGCACCGACCTCCATCACCTCGCCCGCGTCCAGTCCGGCCCCACCGGCCGAGTCGCCGGCACCCTTGACCTCGATCAACTCCAGCTTGTACGGCTCGTCGGCCAGCTCCGTACGGGCGGCGTCCAGGGTGTCGAAGCGACGGCGGCGGAACCGCTGCCCGGACTTGACGATCTCCTGCATCCGCTTCTCGAGCTTCTCGAGGTCCTCGGGCTGGAACGGCTTCGCCACGTCGAAGTCGTAGTAGAACCCGTTCTCGATCGGCGGGCCGATGCCGAGCTTCGCCTCCGGGAAGATGTCCTGTACGGCCTGGGCCAGGACGTGCGCGGTGGAGTGGCGCAGCACCTTCAGCCCGTCCGGGGAGTCCAGGCTGATCGGCTCGACGGCGGTGTCGACCTCGGGTGCCCAGTCGAGGTCACGCAGTTGGCCGGTGCCGTCGTCGGTCACCTCCCGGACGACCACGATCGCCTTCGGGCCGGCCGCCGGCAGACCTGCCGCGGCCACCGCGTCGGCCGCCGTGGTCCCGGCCGCGACGACGACCGGGTCAGCCACGACAGGGGTACGGGATGCGGACACGGTGTACTCCTTCAATTAAGACATAACGGGCATCGCCCGTGGATCGGCTATCCGATGCTATCGGTCCTGCTTTTACGCCTCCCAGCGACGCGACTGCGGCGTTAGATTGGCGCGGTGGCACCCGCGGACTTAGTCAGCGCGCTCCAGCGCAGGTACGAGACCTTTTTCGCCGCCCAACCGGCAATGCCGTTTGCGGTGGCGGACGCCGGCGCGCCGGCACACCTATTCGGCACCGGTGACCCGAAGTTCACCATCACCATCAGCGACCCCCGTGGCGCGAAGGCACTGGCCGGGCTCGACCAGTTCGGCGTCGCGGTCGCGTACCTCCAGGGCTGGCTCGACGTCGAGGGTGACCTCGCCGCGGCGCTGCGGATGCGCGGATTCTTCACCGACTTCCACCCGATCGCCTGGATGGGCCGGTTCCTGCCGGCCCTCGTCCGGGGCCGACGGGAGGACGACCGGCGCTCGATCTCCCACCACTACGACGAGGATTCCGCGTTTTTCCTCACCTTCCTCGACACCCGGCACCGGTGTTACACCGAGGGTGTCTTCGCCTCGGACGACGAGCCGCTCGAGGACGCGATGACCCGGAAGATGGACCTCGCGATCGAGGCGATCGGGGTCGGCCCCGGCGACCACGTCCTGGAGGTCGGCGGCGGCTGGGGCGCGTTCTCCGAACACGCCGCCCGGCGCGGGATCAACGTCACCACCACCACGCTGGCCAAGGAGTCGGAGCGGTACCTGGTCGACCTGTTCAACCGCGAGCAACTGCCGGTACGGGTCGTCCGCGAGCACATCTTCAACTACTCCCCCCACCAGCGCTTCGACGCGATCGTCAACATGGGCGTCACCGAGCACCTGCCCGACTACCGCACCACCCTGCGCAAGTACGCCGAGCTGCTCAAGCCGGGCGGGCGGGTCTACCTGGACGCGCTGGCGATGCGGCGCAAGCACGCCGCGTCGACCTTCCTCAAGCGCTACATCTACCCCGGCGCGTCGGCCCCGCTGCTGCTGCACCAGTACCTGCGGCACGTCGCCCGGTCGCCGTTCGAGCTACTGAGCGTGACCGACGACCGGCACAACTACTACCTGACCTGCCGGGAGTGGGCCAGCCGGCTGGACGACGCCCGGGACGAGATCGTGAACAACTGGGGTGAGCCGCTCTACCGCCGGTTCCGGCTCTTCCTGTGGGGATCGGCCGCCGGCTTCGACACCGGCATGGTCCAGGCCTACCGCTGGGTCCTCCGCCTGCCCTGACCGCTCTCTCGCCGCCTTCCCCGAGTGGTACGCCACCGGACGGCGGCGGTCAGGGTAGCCAGGCGGGCAGCGGTTCGCGGGCGGCGAGCCAGTCGGCCGGCACGCCGCCCGGCACGCCCACCCCGGTGTACGTGGCGACGATGCCGCCGACTATCGCCGCCGTGGTGTCCACGTCGCCACCGGCGTCCACGCAGGCACGGATCGCCGTCGGGTAGTCGTCGAGGTACCTGGCCGCCACCCAGACGGAGAACGGGACGGTGTCCGCGGCGCTGATCCGGCTCCCGTTGCCCAGTTCGTCGGCGACCTCCACCACCGGACGGTCACCGACCGTGATCGCCCGCTGGATGCCGCGCCACACTCGACCGGCGGGGTCGAGCGGACCAGCCACCGCGGCGAGGAACCGGTCCGGCTCCGGCCGGTACCCGGTGAGCCGGGCACGGGCGGCCTGCGCGGCGGCCACCGCCACCGCCACCGCACCGGCGATCCCCTCCGGGTGCGCGTGGGTCACCTCGGCCGAGGCCGTCGCCTGCGCCACCGCCCGACCGGTCGAGTCACCGAAGTACGCACCGCACGGGGCGACCCGCATCGCCGCCCCGTTGCCGTACGAGCCCTGGCCGTCGAAGGCGGACACGGCGGCGACCGGCCACGGCGTACCGGCACGGATGAGTTCGAGCAGTTCGACCGCGCCGGCACCGTAGCGCCGACCGGGGTCGTACCGGGCCGCGAAGGACTCGGCGAGTTCGTCCCGGTCGATCGTTCCGCGCCGGGCCAGGACGGCAAGAACCGAGCAGGCCATCTCCGTGTCGTCGCTCCACACCCACGGACTCTCCGGCGGGGTGTCGCGCCAGGGCGACACGCCGGAGCCGGGAACGAAGAACTGCGCGCCGAGGGCGTCGCCCACCGACAGACCGGCCAGACTGTCCCTAGCCAGGGCAAGTCGCGCGTCATCGACAAGTACGAAGGACATGGTACGGGGAGCATGCCGGCAAAAGGCACGTGGGCGCAATCCGCCGCACTTGCCAGGGGCAGTACGGTGCTCACGTGGCCACGGTGCTCCTGGTCGAGGATGACCACGTCGTGCGCGGCGCGATGCTGCGCTCCCTGGCCGATCGTGGGCACGCGGTGCACGCGGTCGGTACGGCTCTCGACGCCCTGCGTCGGGTGGCCGCCGAAACCCCCGACCTGGTGGTGCTGGATCTCGGACTACCCGACCTGGACGGGGCGGACGCGTTACGGATGCTGCGCGGCATCACCGACGTGCCGATCATCATCGCGACCGCCCGCGACGACGAGCAGTCGGTCGTCCGGCTGCTCCGGGCCGGGGCGGACGACTACATGGTCAAGCCGTTCACCGGCGCGCACCTGGACGCCCGGATAACCACCGTGCTGCGCCGGGCCGGCCGGGCGAGCCGTACGGTGGCGCCCGCGGTCCACGAGGTCGGTGGCCTGCGGGTCGACGTGGGTGAACGCAGTGCACTGCTGGACGGCGTGCCACTCGCGCTGACCCGGAAGGAATTTGACGTGCTGGCCTATCTCGCGGCACGACCGGGCCGGGTAGTGTCCCGCCGGGAACTGTTGGAGGAGGTATGGCGGCAGCCATCGGTCGGCGAGGATCAGACAATCGACGTACATCTGTACTGGCTTCGTCGCAAACTGGGCGAGTCCGCAGCGAAACCCCGCTACCTGCGCACCGTGCGGGGGGTCGGGTTCCGGTTGGTGGCACCGGACTGAGGTTGGCGCTGGCCTACCTCGGGGCCGGCATGACCTCGATCGTCGCTCTCGCCTTCCTCATCCCGCTCGGCCTGTCGTTGCAGCAGGAGGCGCGGGAGCACGCGCTCGCCGACGCCGGGCGGCACGCCGCGGTGGTCGTCGGGGCGCTGGCCGCAGGGGCCGATCCGACGCTGCTCACCCAGGTGATCGGGCAGTTCGCCGACGGTCCGGCCGACCGGCCGGTGGTGCACGGTCTGGAGACCGGTGGCACCCCACGGGCCAGTGAGGACGACGTCGACCGGGCCCGCGCCAGCGGTGAGCTGGTCATCGCCGACGTGGACGGCGGGGTGGTCCGGCTGGAACCGGTGTCGCTCGGCGACCGGGTCGCGGTGGTCGAGGTCTTCATCCCCTCCTCCGCCCTGGAGCCGGGGGCCGGTGGTCGGTGGCTCACGCTGATCGCCATCGCGATCGGGCTGGTGGTGGTCTCGGTGATCGTGGTGGACCGGCTCGCCGGCCGGGCGGTCGCGTCCGCCCGGGGACTGGTGCAGGCCGCGCTCGCGGTCGGCGACGGCGACCTCGACCTGCGGATCGAACCGAGCGGCCCGCGCGAGCTGGCCGAGGCCGGGTACGCCTTCAACCGGATGGCGGACCGTCTGGTCACCTCCCGGACCGACGAGCGCGAGTTGGTCGCCGACCTGTCGCACCGGTTGCGTACGCCGCTGACCGTGCTGCGGCTCGACGCCGACGCGCTCGACTCCGACGACACGAGCGTGGGGTCGTTCAGCGAGGCGGAACTCGACCGGCGCCGGACGATCCGACGGATCCGGCAGGCGATCGTCACCCTGGAGGGTGAGATCGACGTGCTGATCAACACGACCCGCAAGACGGTCGTGCAGGAGACCGAACCGGGCATGTGCGACGTCAGCGAGGTGGTCCGGGACCGGATGGTGTTCTGGGCCGCGCTCGCCGGTGACCAGAACCGGCCGCACCGGATCAGCGGCGCCCAGCTGCGCATTCCCGTGCCGGTGCCGCGGGCCGAGCTGGCCGCGGCGTTGGACGCGGTGCTCGGCAACGTGTTCCGTTACACCCCGCAGGGCACGGCCTTCGAGGTCGCGGTGTCCCGACGGGACGGTTACATAGCGGTCCGGGTCGACGACGCCGGGCCGGGCATCGCCAACCCCGACCGGGCCCTGCGCCGGGGCGCCAGCGACCGGGGTTCCACCGGCCTGGGGCTGGACATCGCCCGGCGGGTGGCGTTGCAGGCGAACGGCTCGGTCAGCATCGACCGGGCCCGGCTCGGTGGGGCCAGCGTCGTGATGCTGCTCACCGATCCCGAGGCGACGCCACGTCAGGTCAGCCGGTTCGGGCTGGTCGGCCGGTTGGCCCGGGAACGCGACGGCAAGGGCCGCCGCCAGGCAAAATCCGGCGGTACGGAGAACTGAGGCCGCCGGTTGCCCGTACCGGGCGCCGCCGAGTCACCTTCACCCCGCCGTCCACTGTCCACCGGTTTCCGGATGCCGACCCTCCACTGTGGAGGGCTGGTGTCCGGTGCCTTACCGGAAATCAGTAAGAAATCTTCAAGTTCAGCTTAGGTCTGGATTAACCGCGCAGTACACGGTGGCGGGCGCTGGCAGGATTGGCACCGATCCCATCCAGTTCCGCCGGACCATCACTTTCCCCACGCGGTCCGGCGGGAAATCGTGCGCGCGGCGGGACTCGGTCCCCCACACCCGTCCCGTCGCGCGCGCCAGCTCGGCGACGCCACGGCGCCGCCCGACCACCCCTCGGTCGGGCCCGGCGCCGTGGCCTCCGCCCACGAACGCTGGCCCGGTGCGGCCGCCCGCAGCACCCCGCGCCGGGCCAGCCCCTTTTCCTCGTCCGACATTCCCGGAGCGGGGCGGGTACGGTCGGGTCAGGCGCCGCTGGTGGCGAGGTAACCGTCGATCTCGGTGATGATGCGCTGCTGCTCCGGCGCCGGCAGGAAGGACGCGGTGACCGCGTTGCGGGCCAGCGCGGCCACCCCGTCCGGGCCGAGGTCGAGCAGGTTGGCCGCGACGGCGTACTCCTGCTCCAGGGTGGTGCCGAACATCGGCGGGTCGTCGGAGTTGACGGTGACCAGCACCCCGGCCGCGACCAGCGCGGGCAGCGGGTGCTCCTCGATGACCCGGACAGCGCGGGTACGTACGTTCGACGTCGGGCAGACCTCCAGCGCGATCTGCCGCTGCGCCAGGTACTCCAGCAGTTGCGGGTCCCGGGCGGCGGAGATGCCGTGCCCGATCCGCTCGGCGCCCAGCTCCCGCAGGGCGTCCCAGATCGTCTCCGGGCCGGTGGTCTCGCCGGCGTGCGGGACCGAGCGGAGTCCGGCCGCCCGCGCCTGGTCGAAGTACGGCTTGAACTGCGGCCGGGGCACCCCGACCTCCGGCCCGCCGAGGCCGAAGCTGACCAGCCCGTCCGGGCGCTCGTCCAGGGCGATCCGGAGGGTCTCCTCGGCGGCCGGCAGTCCGGCCTCGCCGGGGATGTCGAAGCACCAGCGCAGCTCGATCCCGAGTTCGGCGGCGGCGGCCTTGCGGGCGTCCTCGATCGCCTCACAGAACGCCGGTGCCGGGATCCCCCGCTTCACGTGCGAGTACGGGGTGATGGTCAGCTCGGCGTACCGGACCTCCTGGCGGGCCAGCTCACGGGCCACCTCGAAGGTCAGGATCCGTACGTCGTCGGGGTCCCGGATCAGGTCGACCACGCTCAGGTAGACCTCGATGAAGTGGCCGAAGTCGCGGAAGGCGAAGTAGTCGGCGAGCGCGGCCGGGTCGGCGGGCACCGGGGTACGCCCCTCGTGCCGGGCCGCCAGTTCGGCCACGATCCGCGGTGATGCGGAACCGACGTGGTGTACGTGCAGTTCCACCTTGGGTAGTCCGGCGATGAAGGCCGACAGGTCGGTCACGGGTTCTTCCTAACTGCGGGTGGTGCGCCGGTCACGGCGTGGGCGCCGGTCCGGGCGACGAAGAAGTGGCGATGGAACGGGAAGTACACCAGACCGTCCCGGACCGGGTACGCCTCGGCGAGTCGCCGGTTGAGCGCGGCTCGGAAGTCGGCCCACGCGGTGGTGTCGCCGCCGAGGCTGGCCCGGACCGGTCGCAGCGCGGTCCCCTCCATCCAGCTCAACACCGGATGGTCGACCACGTCACGGGCGGGCAGGAGGTGCACGTAGGTAGTTTCCCAGGCGTCCACCGCGCACCCCGCGCCGGTCAGCAGGGTGGCGTACCCGACCGCGTCGAGCACCGGTGCCGACCGGAGCAGGTCGCGCATCTGCTCGCTCCAGCGCGGGTCTGCGGCGACGGCCCGCAGGGCCCGGTGCGAGGCCGCGTCGAAGTTGCCCGGCACCTGGACGGCGAGCCACGATCCGGCCGGCAACTCCCCGGCCCAGCGGCGCAGCAGTGCCTCGTGCCCCGGCACCCACTGCAGTACGGCGTTGGAGACCACCACGTCGACCGTCGGGTCCGGGACCCAGTCGCGTACGTCGGCGACCGCGAAGTCGGCGCCGGAGCCCAGCCCGAGCGCCTTGTCGATCATCTCGGGCGAGGAGTCGAACCCGCTGATCCGGGCCTGTGGCCAGCGCTCCCGCAGGGTCACGGTGAGGTTGCCGGGGCCGCAGCCGAGGTCGACCACGGTCCTCGGCCGGTCCGCGGGCACCCGGGCGACCAGGTCGTGGAACGGGCGGGAGCGTTCGTCGCCGTACCGCAGGTAGGTGTTCGGGTCCCACATCATCGGCCTCCAAACCGTACGTACGTCTTGTTGAAGAATAGGGGCAGGACGCCGTCCCGTCAGCCCCGGGGGTCTAGGCTCCCGTTCGTGGAAAAGCGCAGCTTCCCCCGATTGGGGCGTGAGGTCGGTGTGGTCGGGCTCGGCGCCTGGCAACTCGGCGCGGACTGGGGCACGGTCGGCGAGGACGAGGCCCTCGAGATCCTTGCCACGGCCGTCGAGGCCGGGGTCACCTTCCTGGACACCGCCGACGTGTACGGCGACGGCCGCAGCGAGCAGCTCATCGGCCGGTTCCTGCGGGAGCGCCCGAACTCCGGGCTGACCGTGGCGACCAAGATGGGCCGGCGGGTGCCGCAGGTCCCCGAGGCATACACCCTGGACAACTTCCGGGCCTGGACCGACCGGTCCCGGACCAACCTCGGCGTCGACCGGCTCGACCTGGTGCAGTTGCACTGCCCGCCGACGCCGGTCTTCCGGGACGACCGGGTCTACGACGCCCTCGACACCCTGGTCGAGGAGAAGCGCATCGCCGCGTACGGGGTGAGCGTGGAGACCGTCGAAGAGGCCCTGGCGGCGATCTCCCGGCCCGGAACCGCCAGCGTCCAGATCATCCTCAACGCGTTCCGGCTCAAGCCCCTGGAGCGGGTCCTGCCCGCCGCGGCGCAGGCCGGGGTCGGCATCATCGCCCGGGTACCGCTGGCCAGTGGCCTGCTCTCCGGCCGGTACGACGAGCACACCAGCTTCGGCGCCGACGACCACCGCAACTACAACCGGCAGGGCCAGGCGTTCGACGTCGGCGAGACCTTCTCCGGAGTCGACTTCACCGTCGGCCTGGACGCCGTCGCGCGCCTGCGGCCACTGGTCCCGTCCGGGGCGACGATGGCCCAGTTCGCGCTCCGGTGGGTCATCGACCAGCCGGGTGTCACCGTGGTCATCCCGGGTGCTCGCAATCCCGGACAGGCCCGGGGCAACGTCGCCGCGGCCGACCTGGCACCCCTGCCTGCGGAGACGCTGGCCGGCGTCAACGCCGTCTACGACGAGCTGATCCGCCCGCAGGTGCACAACCGCTGGTAGCCCGTGGAATGCGTCGAGCCCCGTGACCACTGCTGGTCACGGGGCTCGACGTCGATCCGGTGAGGGATCAAATACAGGGCCGGCGGCGGCCGGCCGTCATGAATCAGATGGGGCGGACCTGCTCAGCCTGCGGGCCCTTCTGGCCCTGAGCGATCTCGAACTCCACCCGCTGGTTCTCCTCCAGCGTGCGGTAGCCGCTGGACTGGATCGCCGAGAAGTGGACGAACACGTCAGCACCCCCGCCGTCGACGGTGATGAAGCCGAAGCCCTTGTCTGCGTTGAACCACTTCACGGTTCCCTGCGCCATGTGTATCTCCTTCTAAACTGGCGGCCGAGCACGCCGTGCGGCCGGTTGGCCGTTTTCGAGCAGCGGCGCCTGAGCGGCCCCCACAGAGGGAGACTTCTCAACCCCGCTGTCTCTAACAGCGGGGAACAGCAAACCACGTACGCAAAAACTTCGCACAGCCTACCCGACGATATTCTCCGACATGTGACCTGAACGCCCGTGACTTCTTCGTCCGGCGATCGATCGCGAGCGCGTTGTCGGAGCGACGATCGCCCGGTCAGAGCGTTGTACGGCAACACGCTGCGTACACGCCGGGAGTCCATGATGCTCGGCCGAACGAGCCGACCGGATCCCTTCACGCATCGTCGTACCCGCTTGTCGTTACCGGCGGTGGCGATAGGAGCACCTGCCGGATACCGAGAGCGATCCGGTGGCGGGGCATAGGACTACTTCGGCACCATTGACAACGGTTCGCATAGCGTCGCGAGTGGGGCAAGCCGTACCAAAGGACGGCACCGATCGGGGACTTACTGCGGCCAGCTACCGGTCAACCGTCGTACGCCGATCGCACCGCCCCGGTCGACCGCGGCCCGGACCACCGCGAAGATCGCCCCCTGCAACGCCGCGGCGGCCAGGATCTCGACCCAGCCCCGGTCCTCGTCGATGGCGTCGGGTGCCTCGCCGTCGCCCGCGGTCACCTTCCAGACCTGCCGGAACAGGGCACCCGCCAACACACCGGCACCCATCCCGAGCAGCAGCCCGACCGGCTTGTACGCGGCCCGTCCGATGCCCCCGCTCATCGCCGCGACCGCCGCACCACCAGGTACGCGATCGCCGCCGCCAGGGTCGCGGCGGCCAGTACGCCGGCACCCCACGGCACCGGCCGGCGACGGATCGCCCGGTTCGCCTCGGACACCGACGAGCGGACCTCGTCGGCCCGCTCCCCGGCCTGCGCCCGAACCTGCCCGGCCTGCCCGCGCAGGCGGCCGGTGACCTGGGCGGCGGAGCCCTTGATGCGCGCCTTGACATCCGCCTTGTTGGCCAGCGCCTGGACCGTTTCCGCCAGTTCTGCACGCGTCTGCCGGATTTCATCCCGCAACGCTTCGTGGTCGCCGTGGCCATTACTCAATGTCATGGCTGTCCCCTGTCCTTGACCGCAGCGGTGACCGTGTCGACGTCGGCGCGCACGCTTTTCACCGCGGCGCTCGGCACCGGCGGCACGGCCCGGGTCACCTGACTCTTGCCGATCAGCGCGAGCAGGCCGGCGCCGATGAACAGCACCCCGGCGATGATCAGAGCCGCGGCCCAGGCCGGCAGCACCAGATCCAGCGCCAGGATGGCCGTGGCGACCAGCGCGCCGAGTCCGTAGAGGGCGAGCGCACCACCGCCGCCGAAGAGCCCGACGCCGATCCCGGCGTGCTTGCCCTTCTGGGCGAGTTCGGCACGGGCCAGGGCCAGTTCGTCGCGGACCAGCTTCGACACCTGCTCGGTCCCGTGCTGCACCAGCTCGGCGACCGACTGTTCGGCCACCGGCCGGGTGACCTTGCCGTCACGCAGGTCGGCCATGGTGTCCCCCTATCCGCTTGCCGACCTGAATGCCCCGAATCCCACCCGGGCAATCCTGTTCGGCGAAAGTTCGTCCCCTCCCACCCTGAGGGAAGGAAGGGTCCCTCGTTGCCGATTCGGCACAGGAAGGGGTGCCTGCCGACCGCCGGGTACGTCCGCCTAGCTCCTCGGTGAGTTGGCATCGACCGGTTCGTCCGGTCCGACGAAGGTGCTGCTGCGCGCGTCGCCGTCGTCGCTGCCGCCGAAGACCCGGGCGTCGTCGGGAGCCTCGGCGGCCGGCGTCGGGCCGACCCGGACCGGGGGCTGGACACCCTGCCAGTCGAAACCACCGTTGGCGTCGCCGACCTCGGCCCGGGTACGGGGCAGGGCGATCGGGCGCTGGTCCCGGATCCAGCCGACCAGGTGTTCCCGGACCAGGCAGCGCAGGTCCCACAGGCTCGGCGCGTCCGCGGCGCTGACCAGGGCCCGTACCCGGACCAGGCCACCGGTGGCCTCGGTGACCTGCAGGACGCAGACCCGCCCGTCCCACAGCTCGGTGCCCTCGACCAGCCGACGCAGTTCCTCGCGCATCTGCTGGACCGGGACCGACCAGTCCACATCGAACTCGGCGGTACCGAGGACCGCGGCCCGGGTACGGGTCCAGTTCTGGAACGGCTTGCTGGTGAAGTAGGAGGTGGGCAGGATCAGTCGCCGGTCGTCCCAGATCTGGACCACCACGTAGCTGAGGGTCAGCTCCTCCACCCGTCCCCACTCCCCCTCGACCACCACCACGTCGTCGAGGCGTACCGCGTCGCTGAAGGCGAGCTGGATACCGGCGAAGACGTTGCCGAGCACGGTCTGCGCGGCCAGCGCGGCGACCACGCCGATCACACCTGCGGAGGCGAGCACGCTGGCGCCGACACCCCGGACGCTGGGGAAGGTCATCATGGCGGCGCCCACGGAGAGCACGACGATCACCGCGATGGTGACCCGGCGCAGCATCACCACCTGGGTCTTGATCCGACGGGCCTGCCGGTTGTCCGGTACGTCGACGCGGAACCGGGCCAGGGCGGTGTCCTCGGCGGCCAGCAGTACGGCACCCACCAGCCACGCGGCGCCGGCGATGATGCCCAGGACCAGCAGGTGCAGCAGGACCTCGCGCCAGGTGTCGCCCACCGCGTAGTCGGTGTTGCCCCGGATCGCGACCTGTACGGCGAAGACCGTACCGGCGAGCTGGAACGGCCGGTGCCCGTGTTCGGAGAGCTCGACCAGTAACAGCGAGCGTCGACCGAGCCAGTGCAGCAGGCGGTAGAGCACCTCGGCCACCAGCAGGGCGATCGCCGCGGCACCCAGCGCGGCGGCGAGGGTTTCGGCGTATTCGGGCACGTCCGGCACGACTTTTCTCCCCTGGGACCCGGCCGGCAACACGCAGAGCTGACCGGTGTCCCGCGCGGGGCTGGCGGCTGGCGCCGGCCTGCGGGGGAACACCGGTCAGGCGGTACGGGTGGCTCGACCTCTGAGCAATTGCAGTAGTTTGCCCAACCTAGCCAGTTCTATTCGGGCTAAACCTTGCGATACCGCGCCTGCACGAAGCAGAACGCCCCGAACGCCGCGATGCCGAGCGCGACCAGCGACAGCAGGAGCGTGCCGTACGACTGCTCGCGCAGGGTGTGCAGCGCGGCGTCCAGACCACGGGCCCGGTCCGGGTCGTACGTGACCGCGGCGGTCACCACGAGGATCCCGGCGATGCCGTACGCGATGCCCTTGGCGCTGTAACCGGCGACGCCCAGCCGGCGGCTCAGCGTCCGGGTCTGCGGGCTCATCTGGCCGGTCATCAGGTGCTTCTCGAACCGCTTCTTCACCCCGTAGATCACCAGCCCGATGCCGAGCGCGGCGAGGGCGAGCCCGGCCACACCGACCAGCCAGCGCCCCCCGGAGGAGGCCATCAGTTCCTCGGTCAGCGCCTGCTGCTTGTCCGCGCTGGACGAGTTCGCGTGGTTGAACACCTGGTACGCGGTCCAGGCGAAGTAGAGGTAGACGATCGTACGGCCGGCGGAGGCGACACGCTCCAGCACCCGCTCACGGCCCCGGTCCTCGGTGTGTCCGATGGCGGCCTCGAAGGCCTGCCAGATCGCCATGGCCAGCAGGCCGACGGCGATCGCGATCACCAGGAAGCGGCCCAGCGGCTGTTCGGCCAGGGTACGCAGGGCGCCGGACTGGTCCCCGTCGTCGGCCGCCTTGCCGAAGGCGATCTGCAGGGCCAGCCAGGCGAAGAGGAGGTGGACGATCCCGTAGCCGACGAACCCGGCCCGAGCCAGTGCGGCCAGGGCGGGGCTGTTCGCGGCGCGGGAGGCGGCACGGGAGGCGGTGGCTTCGGCGCCACGGGTCATCGACATGGACCTGTCATTGACCGGAAGGCGCGATTTCCAAACGTCGCCCACCACACACCGCCCAAGAGGCCGGGTGGCGGCCGGGGTCACCCCAACCGCCACCGCACGCCACCGGAGCGGACGCTACGAGATCAGAGCTTGCCGATCCGTACCTGGACCTGCTGGTCGGTGACGCTCTCCAGGGTCACCGCCATGCCGCCGATCTCGGTGGCCTGCTGACCCGTGGTCAGGGTGAGCTGCTCGCCGCCAACCTCGAGGGTGACCTGGTCGCCCTCGGCCTTGACCAGCTTGGCGTTGACTCCGAGGATCGAGGCGTTCGCCTCGACGCCGCGCTCGAAGGTGACCGTGCACTGGTCGATGCCACAGTCGGTGGAGGCACCCTCGGAGCTACAGCCGGCGAGCAGGGCGGCACCGAGAGCGAGACCAGCGGCAAGACCGGTGATTCGACGGACATACGTCATTCTGGGATACCTGCGGGGGCTATTCACCCTCACAAGGGTACGAGAGTGATGCGACCGAGCGCGTTCGCCGCGACGATCTTCGACCGGATATCGTGCCTGACATGCCGTACGACATCGCCCGGGTACGGGCCGCCTACCCCGCTCTCGCCGAGGGCTACCTGCACTTCGACGGGGCCGGGGGCAGCCAGGTGGCCGCCGGGGTCGCCGACGCGGTGGCGGAGACGATGCGTACGGCGGTGGCGAACCGGAGCACCGCGTTCGTACCCGGACAGCGGGCGTACGGGTACGTCGCGCAGGCCCGAGCGGCGATCGCCGACCTGGTCGGCGGGGTGCCCGAAGGGGTGGTGTTCGGGCCGAGTTCGACCGCGCTGACGTACACCGTGGCCCGGACGGTGGGGCGGAACTGGCGGCCGGGCGACGAGGTGGTGCTCTCCCGGCTCGACCACGACTCCAACGTCCGCCCCTGGGCACAGGCAGCCGAGGCCGCCGGTGCGACCGTACGCTGGGCGGAGTTCGACCGGGACAGCGGCGAGCTGCCGGTCGACCAGTACGCCGATCTGATCACCGAACGGACCCGCCTGGTGGCGGTCACCGGGGGCAGCAACGCGATCGGCACCGTGCCGGACGTACCGGCGATCGCCAAGCTCGCGCACGCGGCCGGCGCCCTGGTCTACGTCGACGGCGTACACGCCGCCCCGCACGCCCCGACGGACCTGGCCGACCTGGGCGCGGACTTCTTCGTCACCAGCGCCTACAAGTGGTCCGGCCCGCACCTCGCCGCCGTTGTCGCCGCGCCCGGGGTGTGGGAGCCGCTGCGGCCGGCGAAGCTGATCCCGTCGCCGGACGCGGCTCCGGACCGGTTCGAGTTCGGCACCCCGAGCTTCCCCCTACTCGCCGGGGTACGGGCGGCCGTCGACCACCTCGCCGGGCTGGCCGAACTGGCCGGCGTCGCCGACCCGGCCACGCCCGCCGACCGTCCGGCGCGGCTGCGGGCCAGCCTGACCGCGGTACGGACGTACGAGGAGTCGATCTTCGAGCGGCTGCTGACCGGGCTGGCCGGACTGCCGGCGGTGACCGTCTACGGCTCGGCCCGGCACCGCTGGCCCACGGTCTCGTTCCGGGTCGCCGGGCAGGCACCGGCCGAGACCGCGGCGGCCCTCGGTGCGCTCGGGATCTGCGTCTCCGCCGGTGACTACTACGCCTACGAGTACTTCCAGACCATGGGTTTGCGCGACACCGGCGGTGCGGTACGGGCCAGCGTCTACCACTACAACACCGCCGACGAGGTGGACCGGCTGCTCACCGAGCTGGACCGGTTGAGCCCGCGCGGCTGACGGGTGTGCGCGGGCCGCGTCAGACCGCGTGCTCCGGTGCGGGCAGCTCGTTGAACGGGAACCGCGACCGGAAGTCGGGCCAGGGCACGGTCAGGCGTACCCGGCCGTCGCCGCCGCGCCAGTCCACTTCCAGGTCCGCGATGCCGCCGAGGTCGGTCAGGCCCTGCCGGGTCTGCTCCACCGGCAGACCGGCTACCTCGGCCAGGCCGGCGAGGTCGGTGCTGACCATCCGCCGCCGCCACCGCCGCCGGGTGCGCTGGGCCAGCCGGCGGACCGCGATGGCGACCAGCACCGCCCGGTCGTCGCGCTGGGCGCGGATCTCGAGTTCCCGCTCCTCGACCGAGAGCGGCAGCACGTCGAGCGGATCCTGGTCGAGGCGGGGTCGTACCCACGGGTCGTCCGTGGCGCCGTCGTGGACGATCTCGAACAGGCCGAACCCGGCCAGACAGGGCAGCAGCTCACCGACGGTGTGCGGGATCGGCAGGTCCCGGCGCCGGCACATCTCGCCGAACAGTTCGATCCGCGCGCCGCGTACCTCGACCAGCCAGTCGTAGTGCTGGCGCGCGTGCAACTCCGCGTGGACGGCCTCCCGGCGCGGATGGCGGTGCCGCGATCGGGTCACCCACTCCTCCACGTCACCGGGATCGCACCAGAGCGCGTCGTCCCAGGGCACGAGACCGTGCCAGGCCGAGCGACGGAACGGCACCGGGCCGGGGACGACGGTCAGATAGACAAAGGAGCACGGAAGCCAGCGAATCCAGGACGGCATCGTCGCGGCCCGCTGCCAGCGAGGGGTCACCGGACGGACAATACCGCGACTCGACGTGAAGGTGGGGGCACCCTTCGTAAAGATTGGATTGATTCCGGTATGGACTGACACCGATCGGATCCGACCCGTGGATCCGGCCCCCGCGCCAACGAACGCGGGCCCGGACGAGGTCCCGACCGTCCCCTCAGGAGCGACCGGCGAGCAGTTCGGCGGCGGCGCGTGCACCGGCCCGGGTCGCGCCGTACGTGGACAGGTGGAGCCGACCGGTGACCAGCTCCGGCACGCCCAGTTCCACCACGACGGTGTCGGGTCGTACCGCCAACACCCGGGCCACGGTCGCCGCCATCCAGTCGTGCCGGTGCAGGTCCCGGACCACCAGGACCAGCGGGCGGCCCACCGCCGGGGCGAGCAGGGACGACGGCAGCCGGTCACCGGTCGGCAGGTCCTCGGCGGTGAGCCGGACCGAGGTGGTGCCGGACAGCAACGCGGCCAGCGGTTCGGCCAGCCCCCAGGGCGTCTCCGCGCCGATCGCGATGTTGCGCGGCGGGGCGAACTCCACCACGTGCACCGGACCGGCCAGCGGCAGCGCGACGGCGTCGGCGGTCGCGGTCAGCCGTACCGCACGTCGGGCGGCCGCGAGCCCGATGACCGACCCGTCCGGCCCGGAGCCGGCACCCGCCGGCAGGTCGGCGCGGGCGGCGGCGGTCCAGGCGGCGAGTTGGCCGACCCGCTTGGCTGCCTCCACCAGTCGCTCCTCGGGCAGCTCACCGTTGACCACGGCGGCCACGATCGCGTCCCGCAACCGGCGGGCGGTCTCCTCGTCGGCGTGGTCGCCACCGACACAGATCGCGTCGACCCCGCTGGCCAGGGCGCGTACGGCCACCGCCTCCAGTCCGTAGCGGTCGGCGACGGCCCGCATCTCGATCCCGTCGGTGATGACCACACCCTGGAAGCCGAGTTCCTCCCGGAGCAGGCCGTTGAGCACCCGGCGGCTCAGGGTCGCCGGCCACTGTCCGTCGATCGCCGGGACCAGCAGGTGCCCGGTCATGATGGCCTGCACCCCGGCGTCGATCGCGGCCCGGAACGGCGGCAGCTCGGCCGCGTCGAGCTGCTCGCGGGTCGCCCCGATCCGGGGTACGTCGATGTGCGAGTCGACGCTGGTGTCACCGTGGCCGGGGAAGTGCTTGGCGCAGGCGGCGACCCCGGCGGACTGGAGTCCGCGTACCCAGGCGGCGGTCTGGCGGGCCACCAGGGCCGAGTCGGCCCCGAAGGCGCGTACGCCGATGACCGGGTTGTCGGGGTTGGAGTTGACGTCGGCGACCGGTGCGTAGTTCAGGGTGATTCCGGCGGCGGCCAGGTCGACGCCGAGGTCACGGGCCACCCGCTCGGTCAGGTCCGGGTCGTCGATCGCACCGAGGGCGAGGTTGCCGGGCCGGGAACTGCCGAGCTGCGACTCGAACCGGGTGACGTCACCGGCCTCCTCGTCGATCGCCACCAGCACGTCCGACCGCTCGGCCCGCAGGGCGGCGGTGAGCGCGGAAACCTGCTCGGCGTCGCGTACGTTGCGGGCGAAGAGGGCGACCCCACCGAGCCCCTCACCGAGCCAGCGGCGCACCCAGTCCGGCGGAGCGGCACTGCCCTCGAAACCCGGTTGCAGGACCGCCGCGGCCAGAATCGAAAGGCCGCCCGTCGGTGTGCTCATCAGGCTCCGTACCCCCCGTTATCCACAGTGAATACGCGCCGGTCCGGTCGCGGCGCGTGCTGCCATGGTCACACCGGCCCAGGAAATAGTCAATAAACCTTTCTATTAGCGGGATGCGCCGTTCCGGCAGCCGTACGACAATGCTCGGATGGGTCAGATTCCGCTCGCCGCGCAGGAAACAAGCTGGTACGACGTTCCCGGCGTACGACTGCTCGGTGCCGTACTCGGTGCACTTCTGCTGATCGCGGCGATCCGCTCGATGTTCGGTAAGGGCGGTCGCTGACCTGCCCGAGAGACCGGGTTGGGCGAACGCCCGTGGGGGTAACACGGCGTAGCACCAACCTGATCTAACCTGTCACCTGATCCGACTCAGCCCGGTGCGGCGACCGATGCCGACCGCCGGGCCTCGCTTGTTGATCGACGTACGCGAAAGGGGCATGCCGTGACCGACCAGCCGGTATTCACCAAGCTCGGTTTCTCCGACGAGGAGTGGGGGCTGCTCGTCGGCCTGCCGCAGGCGGTGCTGACCGCGGCGAGCGCGGCCGAGTCGAACGGCTCCCGGCGCACCCGCAACGAGAGCGCCGCCGGCCTGGAGGCGATCTCCGCCGGACGGGAGTCGGCCAGCCCGCTGGTCGCCGCGGTGGCCGGCGAGGTGATCGCCCGCGCCGGTGACCCGGAGACCGGCGAGGAACTGCCGGTGATCGAGCCCGACGATCCGCAGGCCATGATCGACGACGTGCTGCTGCGGGCCAAGACCGCCGTGACCCTGCTCGGGAACAAGGTGCACGAGGGCGAGGTCGGCGCGTACGAGCACTGGCTCGTCGAGATCGCCGACCAGGTGGTGTCGGCGGCCCCCAGCGGCGGCATCCTGGGCCTCGGCGGCGACACCGTCAGCGACGCCGAGCGACGCTTCCGCGACCGGCTCGCCTCGGTGCTCAACGACTGACGTCACCGAGCCGGCTGCGTGTCGGCCCACTCCTGCCAGGCGTCGAGACCGCCGTCGCGGTGGACCTCCCAGGCCCGCTGCGCGGCGGCACTGCGTACGTTCTGCTCGCCGGTCGCGGTCACCCAGACCACCTCGTTGACCGCCCGTTGCCGCAACCCGGCCCGCTGCCACCATGGCGCGCGTTCCTGGAGGTCACCGATCTGGGCGACCATCACGGTGACCGCGTCGCGGGCGTCGGCGGTGCCCTGGTCGCGAAGCTGCCGCTGCCGGCGGATCGCCGCCTCCCAGCGCGGTCCCCAGTCGGCGGGTAGCTGACCGAAGGGACGGTTCAACAACAGCCGCGCCGCCCTCTCCGCGTGGTCGGCGATCGTCATCGACAGCAGGCCGTGGTGGGCCCAGAGCGGCTCGGTCGAGTCCGGGCCGGTCAACGTCCTCTCCTCCGGGCGGGCAACGGCGGCGAGCGCCGCCAGGGCCTCGTTCCGCCGGGACGCGTACGAGCCGAGGTCGGTGAGACGGACCAGGGCGGGGAGCGTCGAGATCCCCCGCCCGGTCACCGTCACCACCACGTCGTCGAGGACGACCCGCCACACCACGTACCCGTCCACCCGCTGGACCTGTGCGGACGTCGGCGTCGCGTCGACAGTCAGCTCGACCGGACGCGACCGGGGCGCCTCCGGCAGTTCCCGGTCCGACGCCGCCGGCAACGCCCCCGGCACCGGGTAGTCCCGTCCGTCGGCGGCGAACCGGAGGGCGAGGACCCAGTCGAGGGAGTGGAACAGCACTCCGGCACGGGGCTGGGTCTCCACCAGCAGCCAGGTGTCGTCCACCCGCAGCCCGTAGCCGATCTCCACCGCCACGACCGTGCCGTCCTGGCGCGACCAACCGGCCAACCAGCCGGACTCCACCGAGTCGGCCAGCCCGTAGACCGGCCAACCGGGCAGGTGGAGGTCCAACTCGGCCCGCTGTCGCTCGGCGACCTCGCGCAACGTTCCCGCCCAGCCCGCGTCCTCGGGTCCCATGATCCCCATGGCCCATTGTCTCGGAGGACCGGCGTCCACACCAGCCGGTGACACGTCCGCGCGGACGTGTCACCGGCGTGGGTGGCCAGAGCCCGGGATCCCCGGGTACGGGCCGATCGGCGTCGCGGGGCTCCGCCCCCGGTGTTACCGGCGCGTGCGGCAGTGGTGTTACCGGTGCGCGTGCGGCAGGTGCAGTTCCACGGGCTCCGGCGGGAGGTCGTCCACGCCGGCCGCGACGGCCTGCTGGTGGCGGCGGTGCGCCGACGGCAGGGCGAGCGCGGCGAACACGGCGAGTACGGCCACACCCGCGCAGACCCAGAAGCCGGTGGTGAACGCCGAGTCCATGGGCAGGCCCTCAGGGGTGCTCTTGGACGTGATGACGGCCGCGACCACGGCCGCCCCGATGCTGCTGCCGATGGTCCGCGCGATGGTGTTGACCCCGCTCGCCTCACCGGTCTGCGCGGCCGGGACGCTCTCGATGATGGCGTTGGACATCGCCGCGAACGCCAGGCCGATCCCGGCGCCGGTGAGCACCCCGGAGAGCAGCACCTGCCAGGTCGCACCGTGGGCGAGGGCGGGCAGGACGAACGCGACGACCACCGAGACGGTGCCGAGGAACATCGGCACCTTGGGGCCGAACCGGCGGTCCAGCAGGCCGGCCAACGGGCCGAACACCACCATCATCACGACGGTGGGCAGCAGGAACAGTCCCGCCTGGGACACCGACTTGCCGAACCCGTACCCGGTGGCGGCGGGGAGCTGGAGCAGCGTCGGTACGAGCACGAACGTACCGAACATCGCGAAGCCGAGGATCAGGGCGACCAGGTCGGTGGCCCACACCCCACGGATCCGCATCAGGCTCATGTCGATGAGTGGTTCCCGTACCCGCAACTCGACCAGGACGAAGACGACCAGGGCGACCGCACCGAGCAGGAGCAGGCCGATGGTCTTCGGCTCACCCCAGCCCCAGCCCTGTCCCTTGCTCACCGCGAGCAGCAGCGACACCAGGGACACCGACAGGATGAACGCGCCGAGCATGTCGAGCCGGCCCGGTGTGCGTACGGGCGACTCCGGCATCCCGAAGATGGCCCCGAGCAGCGCGATGACGACAAGAACCAGCGGCAGCCAGAACAGCCAGTGCCACGACAGGTGCTCCACGATCGGACCCGCGGCCACGATGCCGACACCGGCACCGACACCGAAGATCGCCGACAGCAGGCCGACGGTGACGCCGACCCGTTCCCGGGGCAGTTCGTCCCGGACGATGCCGATCGACAGCGGCAGGATCGCCCCGGCCGCCCCCTGCAACGCGCGGGCGATGATCAGCACGGCCAGGTTCGGGGCGAGGGCGGCCAGCAGGGTGCCCACGGCGAGGGTGGCCAGGATGCCGATGAGGACCCGGCGCTTGCCGACCATGTCGCCGAGCCGGCCGAGGATGGGCGTCAGGACCGACGCGGCCAGCAGGTATGCGGTGAGGACCCAGCTGATGTCCCCGGTGGAGACCTCAAGGTCGCGCGCGATGGTCGACATCGCGGGCGCCACCAGCGACTGCAGCACCGCGAACGCGAGGCCGCCCAACGACAGGTACACCACCAGGAGCGTGCTGTTGGCGCGCGGAGCCACGCCGACGGTGGAGCCGGTGTGACCCGGCTCCTCGATGGTCTGGGTCATGAGATCCCCGGAGCTAGATGTAAACGTTTGCTGACTTAGCCCAGTATCCGCAGCTCGGAGCTAAAGTCAACAATCGTTTACGTCACACCTCCGGCTCGGCGCGCCGCCCGCCGCACGGGGCGACCGGGTCCACTTACGGCCACAAGTCAACAAATGTTTACATCGTGTGTCGGGGCGGTTACGCTGGCGGCAAGAGCGAGAGAGGACGTGCCGTGACCGCACAGCCCCCCGGCCGCGTGACTCGGAAGGCGGCTCCGACCGCCACCGACCCGACCCCGCGTCGGCGCAGGGACGCGACCGAGACCCGTCAACTCCTGCTCGACGCGGCCCGCCGTCGCTTCGCCAGCGACGGCTACGCGGCGACGACCGTACGGGACATCGCCGACGCCGCGGGCGTCAACGTCGCCCTGATCAGCCGCTACTTCGCGTCGAAGGAGGGACTGTTCGAGGCCTGCCTGGGGGCCGCCGGTGACGAGTTGCGGCGTACCACCGGCGAGGTGCCGTTCGAGCGGATTGCCGAAGCCATCGCACACCAGGTCGCCGGCCTCCCGACTTCGGGAGTCCCCAGTCAGTTGACACTGCTCCTGCGTTCGTCAGGGGACACCCGCGCCGACGAGATCCGGCTCGGCGTACTGCACCAGTCCGGTGAACGACTGGCCGCCGCCGCCGGTTGGCGACCCGACGAGCCGGACAGCGACCGGCTGCTCCTCCAGGCCCAGATGGTGCTGGCCACCACCATCGGGCTGGCGGTACTGCGTACGACGTCGACCCCGCTGCAACCGCTGGCGTCGGCCACCGAGCAGGACCTGGTCGAGCCACTGCGCGCCCTGGTCGACGCACTGCTGCCAGCCAGGTAGGACGCACCGCTGCCACCCCGGTGACCGGTGATGATTGCCGGCGGTCCGGGGTGGGCACAGTGATCGAATGTTCGAGGGCTTCGACCTGCAGATGATCGACGTCGGTCCCGCCGAGCTGCGGGTACGCAGTGGCGGTGCCGGGCCACCCGTCGTGCTCCTGCACGGCCACCCGCGTACGCACACCACCTGGCATCGGGTGGCGCCGCTGCTGGTCGCGGCCGGACACACCGTGGTCTGCCCCGACCTGCGCGGGTACGGCCGCTCCTCGAAACCCGCCACCACCAACGACCATTCGCCGTACTCGAAAAGGGCGATGGCCGGCGACGTCCTGGCGCTGATGCGCGGCCTCGGACATCGGCGGTTCGCGGTGGTCGGCCACGACCGGGGCAGTTACGTGGCCACCCGGCTGGCGCTCGACGCGCCCGACGCGGTCACCGGACTGGCCGTGCTGGACTGCGTGCCGATCGGCGAGGCCCTCGCCCGAGCGGGGAGCAGATTCGCCGCCGCCTGGTGGCACTGGTTCTTCTTCGCCCAGCCGAACAAGCCCGAGCGGGCGATCCTGGCCGACCCCGACGCCTGGTACGGCGGTGACCCGGACCGGATGGGCGCGGAGAACCACGCCGACTACCGGGCGGCGATCCACGACCCCGCCACCGTCCGGGCCATGCTGGAGGACTACCGCGCCGGCCTCGGGGTGGACCGGGCGGCGGACGACGCGGACCGGGCGAACGGCCGCCGGGTCGACTGCCCCGCCCTCGTCCTCTGGTCCACCCGTGACGACCTGGAACACCTGTACGGCGACGTTCTCGCGATCTGGCGTGACTGGTCCTCCGACCTGCGGGGCGGCGGGCCGATCGAGAGTGGTCACCACATGGCCGAGGAGGCACCGGAGGAACTGGCCGGCAAACTCATCCCGTTCCTCGCGACCCTCGGCCACAGGTAACCGTCAACCAGATCACACCACCCTGCGGCGGCCCCACCTCTCGTCCCGCTCCCCCGATCCCCTCGACGATCTTGCACTTGTGGCGCCCGGAATTACGGCACTCATCCGGATTTGTGTGCCACCACAAGTGCAAGATCGTCGCGACCGGCTGGTCCGCGGTGTGTGGGAGTGGTTCGAATCTGGGGGTTTCGGTGGGGTTCTGGGCAGGACCTAGGCTGGGCGGGTGCCGGAGCCGACCGAAGACCTGATCCGGCCCGGGTGGTCGATGGAGCCGCTGGGGCACAACCCGTTCAACGCGGCCACCGGCGGCATCTGGCGGGTACGACGGGACACCGACACCGCCATTCTCAAGATCGCGACGCCGAACCGGCGCGACGACCACCCCGCACACTGGGCGACCAGCGCGGACCCGACGCACTGGAACTACTGGCGGCGCGAGGTGCTCGCCTACCGCACCGGGCTGGCGGCGCAGGCGTACTCGACCGCCGGGATCCGGGCGCCGGTGCTGCTGGACGCGGTGGACCGGGCCGACGGGTCGGTGGCGCTGTGGCTGGAGGACGTACGAGGCCGGGCCGGCATGGAGTGCTCACCCGAGCAATTGGGCGAGTTCGGATACCGGCTGGGCGTCGCGCACTCCTCGTGGCTGGGGCGGGAGACGGAACCGGCCTGGCTGTCGCGGGACTGGCTGCGGGCGTACACGACGTCCCGGCCGGTGCCGCAGACGCCACGGTGGGACCACCCGGTGGCGGTACAGACCTGGTCGGCCGACCTCCGCGACGGGCTCCGGACGCTGTGGGAGCGGCGGTACGACGTACTCGCCGCCACCGACGCGCTGCCCCGGACGCTGGGCCACCACGACGTGTGGCCGATGAACCTGATCGTCGACCAGGGCGGTCCGGTGCTGCTCGACTGGACCTTCGTCGGGCCGGGGCCGATCGGCGAGGACGCCGCCAACCTGATCCTGGACACCTTCTTCGACGGGCTGGTCGACGTGGACCTGCTCGACGACGTGGTCACCGAGGTCAGCGCCGGTTACCAGCGCGGGCTCGCCCCGGCCGTGGACGCCGGCACCGTACGCCGGGCGGTGCTGCTCGGCGCCGCCGCCAAGTACTTCTGGCTCGCCCCCGGCATGCTCGCCGCCCTCGACCGGGACAATCCGAACCGGAGCCAGCAGTACGACCGCCGCGACGACCTGGCCACCTTCGACGGTCGCCGGAAGGTGCTCGAACTCCTGGTGAGGTGGTTCCGGGCGGCCCTGGACTGACCGCGTCCCACGGGCCGGCTCACTGGAGGTCGAGCAGGTACGGGGTGTCCGGGCAGCGCGGACAGACGAAGATCCGCAGCGCACCCCACCTGCCGACCTGGATGCCGGTGGGCTCCTGCGAATCGAAGCGCCGGGGGTCGGCCCACTCCAGGTGCTGCTCCTCGACCGGGCGCCACCGGTCCCGGGTGCCGCCGTCGTACTCCTTGGAGTCGATGACCAGGGCCAGCGTGGTCGGACCGGCGCAGTTCGGGCAGAGTGTCGTGCCCAGGTCGGTGAGACTCCAGTTGGCGTACCCGCCGACCTTCCAGCCGGGCGCCATGAACGTGCTGACGTAGTTGACGCCGGACGCTTCCACACGTTCGCGCAGATCGTCGGGGAGCTCCTGCGGGAACGGGTACTCCACGACCTGTTCCGGGTGCAGCCGGCACGGCCGGGGCCGGTAGACCTCGTTACCGATCTCGCCGGTCGGCGGGTCGGCCAGAATCCCGGTCAGCTCCGACTCCCGGCGCCAGTGCAGACGTACCGTCGGTCCCCAGAGGCTCTCCTGCTGGTGCTCGTACGGGCACCAGAGCACCTGGAGAAGGTCCGCGCCTCCGGGTCGGGGCAGGTCCGGGATGTCCCCGGCACGCAACTGGGCCACCGGCAGCATCGGGTGGGGTGTCGGGTGCGGGCGGGAGACGTACCGATGGCCGACCGTGGGGCCGCCGTCACGCGAACCCCAGCCGGTGAAGCCCGCCCCGACCAGGTCGGCGATCTCGTCGTGCACCTCGCGCTCGCCGTCGGCGAGCTGGTGCGAGACGGTACGGCGTGCCTCGGCGGCCCGCATCCGTTCGACCAGCTCGGCCGGGAGCGGCACCTCCTCGTGCACCTGGTACGGGTCCGCGCAGGTCGGCCAGGGTTCGTCCGCCGGCCACCGCAACGGTCCCCCGACGTGGCTGTCCCGCACGCCGACCTCGCCGGGACGCGGGTGCAGTCGGGTGGCGGTCCGGCCGAGGTCGGCCAGCCCCGGCAGGCGGTCGAGGGTTTCCGGCGGCAGCGGCGGCGTCTTCACCGGTCGATCCTAGGAGTCCGGCATGTACACCCGGCGAACACCGCCGACCGTTGGAGCGGCATGGCGGAGCCCCGCCCCGCGTCACTCGGAGAGGAACTCGATCACCGCGCGCTCGATGGCCTCCGGTGCGCCGTCGGGATCGATCTCGGCCGTGTGACCGTCGTGGTAGCGGTCGATCAGCCTCGGGTCCACGTAGGACGCCCGGGCCACGGCCGGGGTGTTGCCGAGCAGCTCGGCCACCTCGCGCATGACCCCGGCGACCACCCGCTTGCGCCTGGTCTCGGACCGCTCCGGCCCCTGCCGCGCCAGCGCGAGGGACGTCCGTAACGTGGCGTGCCAGGTTCTGAAGTCCTTCGCGGTCATCTCGCCACCGCTGGCCGCCCGCAGGTACTCGTTGATCTCGTCGCTGCGTACGTCCCGCCAGCCGTGGCCGTCCCAGTAGCCGAACAGCCGGTCCGCGTCACGCCGCCGCCTGCGCAGGTCCCGCAGTACGGCGCAGAGGCCGGCGTCGTCGATCCGCTGCACCCGGGCGATGCCGCCCTTGGCCGGGAACTCGAACACCACACACCCGCGCCGGGTACGGGTGTGCTCCGGACGCAACGTGGCGACGCCGAAGGTCGGGTCGTCGCCGGCCGCGTACTGGTCGCTGCCGATCCGGAAGGTGCCGGAGTCGAGCAGGCTCGCCACGGTGGCCAGCACCCGTTCCCGACCCAGGCCCCGACCACTCAGGTCGGCGCCGAGACGGGCGCGCAGCGCCGGGAGCCGGGCGGCCACCTCCAGCACGTGGTCGAACTTCGCCTCGTCCTGGCGTACCCGCCATTCGGGGTGGTAGAGGTACTGCTTGCGCCCGGCGGCGTCGATCCCGGTGGCCTGGATGTGCCCGGCCGGGTCGGGCGAGATCCATACGTCCCGCCAGGCGGGCGGGATCACCAGTCCCCGGAGCCGGTCCAGCTCCCGGGAGTCGCGGATCGGGCGGCCACCGGGGTCGACGAAGCTCACGCCGCGACCGCGGCGACGCCGACCGTACCCGAGCTTCGCCGGGTCGCTACGTCGCAACCGCATAGCGGGTCCGCCCCACCCGGTCGACCTCGTCGACGGCGGCGAGTACCTGTTCGATGCCGATCGCGGCCAGCGTCGGATGGGTCGTGGAACGCTCGCTGTCCCCGTCGACCGGCACCTGGTCCGGCACCTCCGGGTCGAGCCCCGGCAGCCCCGGATCGTCCGCGTCGGCCATCGCGGCGGCCCACAGTGCACGGTGCCAGGGCCGGTCGGCCGGCGGACCCCAGTGCTCGGGGCGGACCGGGCCGAACAGCACCACCGAGGGAATGCCGTACGCGGTCGCCAGGTGCGCCACACCGGTGTCCGCACTGACCACCAGCCGGCTGTGCGCGACCACCGCGGCCAGCCCGGAGAGGTCGAGCCGGCCGGCGAGGACCGCCGGACCGGGCAGGCCCGCCCGGTGGGCCACCTGTTCGGCCAGGTCACGTTCGGCGGCCGAGCCGGTCACCACCACCCGATGCCCGGCCCGGGTCAGTTCCGCCGCCACCGCCGCGAACCGCCCCGGCGACCAGCGCTTGGCCGCGATCTTCGCGCCGGGGTGGACCACCGTCACCCCGACCGGCACCCGGTGCGGGCTGGGCCGGCTCAGGGCCAGGTCGGTCGGGTCGGCGGGGATGTCGTACCAGTCGAGCAGCCGGCACCAGCGGTCCACCTCGTGCTCGTCGGCCGACCACGGCGGACCGTCGGTGTGGTGCGCCTCCGGGTTGTGGAACGCGCACAGCCGCTCCGGCCCGGCGGCCTGGAGGACCCGGTGCGACCGGGGCCCGCGCCCGTGCAGGTTCACCGCCCAGTGCGGCGCCGGTCCCGGCCAGTCGACCCCGTCCAGACCGTCGGTGGGCACCAGCCGGTCGACCCCGCCGACCAGGTCGACCAGGGGCGCCAGCCAGGCCGGCGCGGCCAGGGCGAGGGTCCGGTCCGGGAACGCGGCGCGCAGGCCGCGCAGCGCCGGGACCGCGGTCGCGAGGTCACCCACGCCGAGCGCCCGCAGGACCAGGATCACGGGTACGACGTCTCTTGCTCGGCGCAGACCACGAGTTCACGGATCGCGCAGCCGGCCGGCTGGCTGAGCGCGAACAGGACGGCGGAGGCCACACTCGCCGGATCGTTGAGCACCGCGTCGGCACCCGGCCGGTACTGCTCCGTACGCTCGTCGAAGAAGGCCGTACGCATCCCGCCCGGCACCAGCAGGGTGACCCCGACCGAGCCCGCCAGCTCGGCGGCGAGCGCCCGGGTGAAGCCGACCACCCCGAACTTGGCCGCGCAGTACGCGGTCGCGTCGCTGACCGCCTTCACGCCCAGCGTCGAGGCGACGGTGACCACCGTCCCGTGCGTACGTTCCAGGTACGGCAACGCCGCCCGGACCACCGCCACGGTGGCCAGCAGGTCGACCGTGACCACCTTCTCCCAGGTTTCGGCGGGCAGGTCGACCAGCCGGCCGGGCACGTCCATGCCGGCGGCGGTGACCAGCCCGTCGAGCCCACCGGCCTGCTCGGCGAGCTGTCGGGTGGCCTGCTCGGCGGCGCGGGTGTCGGCCAGGTCGCACTCCACCCACGGCACCCCGTCGGCGGGCGCCTGCCGGTCCAGCACGTACGGCCGGCCGCCGGACTTGGCCACGGCGGTGACCACCGCCGCGCCCAGCCCGCTGGACCCCCCGCTGATCAGTACGGCCGGACCGGCGCCCGGCATGGTTGCGGTCATCGCGCTCCTCCCGTCAGGCGTCGCGCGGCCGTACGGGCCAGCGCGATCATGCCGGTGGTGGACCGTCCGTCCAGGTACGGCACCACCACCGTGTGCCCACCCCACCGGTGGACGATCCCGGCCTCGGGCAGGTCCGGTTCGTCGCCGCCGCCGGTGCCGTAGTCGCCACCCTTGACCCAGATGTCCGGGCGCAGCCAGGACAGGGCCGCGTGCGGGGTGGACTCGTCGAAGATCACCACGGCGTCGACGCAGCCGAGCGCGGCCAACAGCCGGCTGCGGTCGTACTGCGGCACCAGGGGGCGGTCGGGGCCCTTCAGGTCGGCCACGCTCGCGTCGGAGTTGAGGCAGACGATCAGGCAGTCGCCGAGCCGGCGGGCCGCCTCCAGGGTGGCCACGTGGCCGGCGTGCAGCAGGTCGAAACAGCCACCGGTGGCGACCACGGTCCCACCGGCGGCGCGCACCTCGGCGACCAGTGCACCGGCCGCCGCGGCACCGATCCGTTGTTCCCCTCCGGCGACCGAGACCGAGACCGGCTCGGGCACCGGGGCCGGTACGGCAGCCGCCACACCCCCGCCGGCCACGTACGCGGACGCCTCGGCAACCGCCTGCTGCACCGCCTCGGAGACCAGTGCGCCCCGGGCCAGTGCCACGGTCGCGGCGGCGGCGAACCGGTCCCCGGCCCCGCAGGTGTCCCCGTCCGCGCTGGTCGGCGACGGCACCACCAGCGGCGTCGAGCCGGCGTGGCAGAGCAGCGCACCGTCCCCGCCCAGGGTCACCGCGACCGCGCCGACCCGCCACCGCTGGCGCAGCCCGTTCGCTCCCCGGGAGGCGGTGATCAGGCGGGACGCGCCGGGCGTACCGCCGGCCAGTTCGCGTACCTCGACCTCGTTCGGGCAGGCCAGGTTGACGCCGGGCACCGCCGCCGGGCCGCGCGGGTGCGGGTCCCAGACCACCGGTGCGGTCGCGGTGGCCAGGGCGGCGCGCAACCCGGGCTGGGCCGCCACCCCACGCCCGTAGTCGCTCACCAGGATCCCGGCCGCCCCGGCGAGCAGGTCCAGGATCGCCTCGCTCGGTTCGCCGGGCGGACCGGCGGCACCGCCCCGGTCGAGTCGCAGCAGCACCCGGCCACGGGTCCGCAACCGGATCTTCTCCGGCGTGGCGCCGGGCAGCGGCAGCGCGTAGACCTGCACCCCGGCGGCGGTCAGCAGGCTGCTCAACCGGGCCCCACCGGCGTCGTCGGCGAGCGCGGTGACCAGGGCGACCTCGAAGCCCTGCCCGACCGCGAACAGGGCAGCCAGACCCGCGCCACCGGGCCGGTCGACGTGGGTGCTCTCGTCCAGCACCGGCACCGGGGAATCCGGGCAGAGCCGGTTGACCACACCCTCCACGTCCCGGTCGAGCAGGGTGTCGCCGATGACCACCAACTGCCCGGTCACGGCCCGGCTCCACGGCCGTTCGGCCCCCGGCTGTGCGTACGCCGCGAGCGGACCGGCCGGTGTTCCCCCGGCTGCCACTCCCCCGGCTCCCGCTCCACCAGTGGCGGATCCACCACCCCCGGCACCACCAGGTCGGAGTCGACCAGCGGCGGATCGACCACCTGCGGCTCGGTGGTCCCGAAGGGGTCGTCGGCTCCTCCGCTCCCGTCCGGTGTCGGGTCGACGAGCGGCAGTGCGGCGTACCCGGCCGGTACGCCGAGCGCGGTGGGCAGGGCCAGTTCGACGTACTCGCAGAGCAGGTGGGCCGAGACGAGGTGGAGTTCCTGCACCACCTGCGGGTCCGGTGACGGTACGGCGAGCACCTCCGCGCAGACCTCGGCCAGCGGGTTCGGCACCGGCCCGGTGAACGCCCAGCACCGCAGCCCGGCCTCCCGTCCGGCGCGGGCGGCCCGGATCAGGTTGGCGCTGCGCCCGCTGGTCGACAGCAGCAGGAGGATGTCGTCGCGGCGGCCGTGTGCGCGTACCTGCCGGGCGAAGACCTCCTCGAAGCCGTAGTCGTTGCCGATCGCGGTCAGCGAGGAGGTCTCCGCGCTGAGCGCGATCGCGGACAGCGGCGCCCGGTCCGCCCGCAGCTTGCCGACCAGTTCGGCGGCGAGGTGCTGGGCCTCGGCGGCGCTGCCCCCGTTGCCGGCGACCAGCAGCCGCCCGCCCCGGGCGAGCCGGTCGGCCAGTTCGTCGCCCCACCGGGCGAGGTCGCCCGCCACCCGCCGGTACGGCAGCAGTGCCGAGGCCAGACCGGCGAGGTGCGCGTCGATCACCTCGGTGGAGTGCGTCATCAGGCCACCACCCCGCTCGGCCGCCGCACCTCGCTGACCGCCGTGTACACCCCGCCCAGTTCGGCTGCGGCGCGCCGCCACGAGTACTGCTGCCGGGCCCGGTCCAGGGCCGCCTGGGCGTAACCGAACCGGCGGGTCCGGTCGGCCAGCAGGCCGGCGATGGCGGCGCCGAGCGCGCTCGGGTCGCGCGGCGGCACCAGGTCACCGGTCCGGCCGTCCACCACCGTGTCGATGAGCCCGCCGACCCGGGTGCCGATCACCGGTACGCCGCAGGCCATCGCCTCCAACGGGGTCAGCCCGAACGGTTCGTACCAGGGGGCGGCGACCAGGACGTCCGCCGACCGGTACCACTGGGGCATCTCCTCGCGGGGTACCGCACCGACCAGGCGTACCCGGTCGGCGAGGCCGCACGAGCGGGCCAGCGCCCGCAGCCGGCGCGCCTGCGGGTCCTCGCCGAGCAGTTCCTCCGGCGGCCCGCCGACGATCACACACTCGGCGTCCGGTACCGCGCGCATCGCCCGGATCACGTCCTGGAAGCCCTTGCGTTCCACCAGCCTGCCCACGGTCAACACCCGGGGTCGGCCGGTCTCCCGGGCGGCGACGGGTCCGGCCGGGGAGAAGTTCTCCACGTTGACCCCGGACGGCACCACCACCATCCGGTCCTGCGGCACGCCCATCCGGACGAGTTCGCGTACCTCGTCCTGGCTCTGCGCGATGACCCGGTCCATGGCCCGCCCCAGGGCGCGTTCGTAACCGATCCGGCGGGCCGGGCTGGTGTCCGCCGCCCCCTGGTGCCTCCGCTTGACCGTGCCCAGCGCGTGGTAGGTCTGCACCACCGGCACGCCGGTCTGCCGGCCGGCGGTGATCGCCGCGAGGCCGCTCATCCAGAAGTGCGCGTGCGCGACGTCCGGGACCCAGTCGTCGCGCCGCCACGCCGCGACCAGCCAGCGGCTGAACTCCTTCATGTACGGCAGCAGCGCGTCCTTCACGATCGGCTCGGGTGGACCGGCCGGTACGTGCACCACCGCCACCCCGTCGAGCATCCGTACGAGTTCGGGCAGGTCGGCACTGTCCCGCCGGGTGTAGACCCGTACGTCGTGTCCGGCCGCGGCCAGCGCGGCGGAGAGCTCGGCGACGTGCGTGTTCTGCCCACCGGCATCCTCCCCGCCCAGCGTGGCGAGCGGACTGGCGTGCTCCGAGATCATCGCGATCCGCATAGCTCCTCCTCCAGCAACCGGTCCCAGTCGGTGAGGAAGCGGTCCAGGCCGTACCGGGTCCGGGCGGTCTCCCGGGCCCGGGCGCCGAGCCGGTGTGCCGCCGCTGGCTGGTCGATCAGGTGCGCGGCGGCGGCCAGCAGGGTGTCGACCCGGGTGGACAGCACGCCCGCTTCCGGTGGCACCGCCGCCACCGCCTCGGTCGCCGCGAGTACGACCACCGGCATGCCGATGGCCATCGCCTCGATCAGGCTCAGCCCGAGCGAGGTCCACCGGCACAGGTGCAGGTACGCCCGGCGCCGGCCGAGTTCGGCCTGCATCCGGCTCTGCGGGAGATCGTCGTGGGTGGTCAGCCGCTCGGGCGGCAGGCCGAGGTGGTCACCGAGACCGGCCACGCCCAGCCCGAAGACGTCGAGTGGAGCGACCTCGGCGAAGCGCGGCAGCAGGTCGGTGCCGGTGACCCGGCCTCGGCGTACCGGTTCGTTGATCACGACGGCGAGGCGGTCGAGTTCGCCGGTGTAGCTCGCCACCGGGTCGACGATGCCGTGTTCGACGACCGTGGTCCGGGTGCCGCCGGTGTCCCAGAACAGCGAGTTGAAGTGGGTGACGTGGGCGATCAGCAGGTCGTCCCGGTCGGCCATCGGGTGCCGGCTGTTCGGCACCGCGCCCTCCTTGGGCGTGTTGTGCTCGACGAAGATCGCCGGCAACGAGCCCCCGATCGGGCGGCGCAGCCACTGCCCGGCCAGCTCGAACTCCTCCGGCCGTTGCAGGATCACCAGATCCACGTCGGCGTCGGCCAGTTGCTCCGGGGTCACCTCCTCGGCCGTGTCCGGCCAGGGGTACGTGCGGGCCCGGCCCAACCCGTACGGGCCCCGGTCGGGGGTGACCGGCACCAGGTAACGGTGCTTGCCGTGCACGAAGGACGTGGTCCATGAGCCGTGCACGTGCCAGAGCAGGATGTTCATGCGGTGCCGCCGGGGACCCGGACCGTGACGCCGGCAAGCGACCCGTCGGTGGCGCCGGCGAGCAGTCGGTCGGCGGTGCCGACGAGGGGTCGGTCGGTGGTGTCGACGAGGGGTCGGTCGGTGGTGCCGGCCGGCAATCGGTCGGTGGCGAGGAGCCGGACCGCCTCGACGACGCTGTCCGGCGCGACCCGGGACAGGCACGGGTGACCGGGCACCGGGCAACGGGTGGCCCGGGTGTGCCGGCAGCCGGCGGCGGCGTCGCCGAGTCGGACCGTGGGCACCCGGTACGGACCCCACTGTCCGAACGAGACGGTCGGTGCGAAGAGGCTGATCACCGGCGTACCCAGGGCTGCGGCGAGGTGCGCGGGCCCGGTGTTTCCGACGACCAGGCACCCGGCGCGGGCGATGATCGCGGCGAGTCCGGTCAGCGAGGTCTGGCCGCCGAGGTCGACGCCGGACCGGCCGGCGACCCGGGCGCTGAGCGCCCCCTCGCCCGGTCCCCCGGTGACCACCACCCGGTGTCCGGCAGCGGCGAGCGCGGTCACGATCCGGGCACAGAGGTCGGGCGGGCAGGCGCGGGCGGCCACCGACGAACCGGGGTGGACCACGACGTAACCGGGTTCGGCGAGCGCGCCGTCGGTCGGTCCGCTCTCCAGGCACTCGGCCCGTAACCGCAGCGCCGGATCGTCCCCCTCGGGAAGCGGGAATCCGGCGGCGGCGGCGAGCGAGAGCGCGCGTTCGGTCTCCGGGATGCCCAACGGCACCCGGTGCCGTACGTCCAGCAGGGAGCCCGGGTAGTCGTCGCTGATCGCCGAGATCCGGCCGACCCCGGCCATCCGGAGCACCAGGGCGAGCGGCAGCGCGGACTGGTGGAAGGAGGTGAACAGGACCGCCTCGTCGGCGCCGACCTCGGCGAGCCGGCGGGTCAGCCGGTCCACCTCGGACCGGTCGACCGGGGTCGGTTGCGGGTCGATCCACGGCAGCGGCCACTCGATCAGCTCGTCGATGCCGGGCAGCAGTTCGGCGGCGGCCCGACCCCGGGGTCCGCAGAGCATCACCACCCGGTCGGCACCGGCCGCCACCGCCCGGATCGCCGGCCCGGTGACCAGCACGTCTCCGGCCGAGTCCGGCCGGGCCACCAGGACGCAGCGCGGCCGGCGCGGGGATCCGGCGGCGACCGGGTTCGGCTCGGTCGCGAGCCGGTCGGCGCCGGTGGACACGCTGTCACGGGCGGGCGAGACGAGTCGTTGGCGGCGCAGGATGAGGTCGACCGCGCCCGGCAGGTCACCGGCGACAGCCGGGGCGGCGGCGATCTCCTCCATCCGGGTCTGCGGGGTCGGCACCAGGATTCCGGCCGCTCCGGCGGCCCCTGCGGCGATCATGTCCGCACCGATGTCTCCGACCAGGACGCAACGGTCGGGTGTGGTGCCGAGGGCGCGGGCGGCGTCGGAGACCATGCCGGGTGACGGCTTGCGGCAGCGGCAGCCGGAGACACCCGGGCCCGGTTCGCCGTGCGGGCAGATCTGCCAGGTGTCGAACGGACCGAGCAGTTCCTCCACCCGTGCGTTGACCCGCTCCAGGTCACGATGGCTGAACCGGCCCCTGGCGAGGCCGGACTGGTTGGTGACCACGCCGAGGCGCAAACCGGCCGCGCGCAGCCGGTCGAGTGCCTCCCGGGCACCCGGCACCGGCTCGACCAGCATCGGGTCCCCGTTGTACGGCACGTCGTGCACCAGGGTGCCGTCCCGGTCGAAGAGCACCGCGTCGAACAGCGGGGGGCGGATCAGCCCCTCCCGCTCCGGCTCGTCGCGGTTCCGTCCCGGTTCAGGTCGGCCCTGCGCGGGGCCGGCGATCGTGCCGCCTGACCTGCGCTGATGCGGGTCGACCTGATCGTTTCGCACGGGGGGCGGGTTCCCTCGGGTAGGAGGAGTAAACCTGGGTTCCGCCCGCTCGCCGGGCCGCCCAGCCCGCCCCCGGCGGCTGCTGCGGCCACTGTGCGCCCTGCTTCTCGCCCACTACGCGCTCCGCACCGGTACCCGCGTCGGCGCCCGGCTAACCGGAATGCCCGGACCGACCGCCGTAGCGTTCCTGCCGGGTCGCGGTGACCCGCGCTTGCGTTGGGTAGTGTTCGACAACGCCGTGCGTGACCGGACGCAGCGCCGTTTGTAGCGTTGCGATAACGGTGCGACACTCCCGACAACCCGCTCGAACGGCCCGTAGGAACGCCCTCCCGCACGTGGTACGGCATATGGCCGCCCCGCGCAATGGTGGTAAACAGGATGTACGCGGATGGCCCGGTGGTCGCGCCGGGTTACCCACGCAACTACCCTCTCCCCTGACCGCTGTCGGCAGAACGAGGATGTCCGTAATGATCGAACCCGTGCAGTTGCCATCCCCGTGGCGGGATGAGCGGCTCACCGTCGTCGTCCCCACCTACAACGAGGCGGGCAATCTGCCCTTGTTGGTCGACCGACTGCTGGCTCTGCCCCTGACAGGGCTGAGCGTCCTGATCGCCGACGACAACTCCCCGGACGGAACCGGCGAGGTGGCGGACAAACTCGCCGCCGAGCACCCCGACCGGGTACGGGTCGTGCACCGGCCCGGCAAGGAGGGGCTGGGGCGGGCGTACGTCGACGGGATCAGTCGGGCGCTCGACGGCGGCGCGGACTTCGTGGCCCAGATGGACGCGGACCTGTCCCACCCGCCGGAGGCGCTGCCGGGCATGCTCGGCGCACTGCTGTCCACCCAGGCCGGCGTGGTGATCGGTTCACGCTACGTGCCCGGCGGGCAGCTCGACGAGGCATGGCCGCTCTACCGTCGCGCCCTGAGCGGCTGGGCCAACCTCTACGTGCACACCCTGCTCCAGGTACGGATCCGCGACCTGACCGCCGGCTTCAAGATCTGGCGGGCGGACTCGCTGCGCGCGATCGGGCTGGACCGGGTGCAGTCCAACGGCTACAGCTTCCAGGTCGAGATGCACTACCTGGCGACGAAGCTCGGGCACACCATCCTCGAGGTGCCGATCAGGTTCGAGGAGCGCCGGGAGGGTGCCTCGAAGATGACCACCGCGACGAAGATCGAGAGTGCGCTGATGCCGTTCAAGCTGCGTACGCGGCATCGCAACATCACCTCGTAGTGGCCGGGCAACCCGGCGAAACGGCGTTTGTCAGCGCCAGACCGGGGCATCCAGCGCGCCATGTACGAGGTGCAGCAGCTCATCGACGGGGTGTGGAGCGCGGCCGGCGAGACCGGTGACCTGCTGGTCATCGATCCGGCCGACAACACCGAGGTGACCCGGGTTCCGGAGGCCACCGAGGCGCACGTGGCGGCGGCGGTGAAGGCGAGTCGGGTCGCCGCCGCCGGTTGGGCCGCCACTCCGGCGGCGGCACGGGGTGCCGCCCTGCACCGGGTGGCGGATCTGCTGGAGTCCTCCGCCGATCAACTCGCGGAGGCACAGACCGCCGAAATGGGACGTCCGATCGGGCTGTCCCGGGGCGGGGTGGAGGCCGGTGTCGGCACCCTGCGCCAGTACGCCGAACTCGGCCCGATCCACCGTGGTCAGGCGCTCGCCGGCAACCCCGAGGCGATCGACCTGATGGCGGTGCAGCCCCGGGGCGTGGTGGCGGCGCTGACGCCGTGGAACGACCCGGTGGCGGTCTCCTGCGGCCTGCTCGGGGCCGCCCTGGTCACCGGCAACACGGTGGTCTTCAAGCCGAGTGAACGCAGCCCGGTGAGCGGCTGGTTACTGGCCCGACTCTTCGCCGCACACCTGCCCGCGGGCGTCCTGTCCCTGCTCACCGGGGGTGCCCGGGTCGGTGCCTCGCTGGCCGCCCAGGAGGTCGACGTGGTCGCCCACGTCGGTTCCACCGCCACCGGGCGGTCGATCGCCGCGACCTGTGCCGGCACCGGGGCGAAGGCGCTGCTGGAGAACGGCGGGAGCGACCCGCTCATCGTGGACGACAACGTCGACCCGCGCTGGGCCGCCGAGCAGGCCGCCCTGGGCGCGTTCACCAACTCGGGTCAGCTCTGCGTCGCGGTCGAGCGGATCTACGTACTGCGGGGGGTCGCGGACGCGTTCGTCGACGCGCTGGTGGCGCGGGCGGAGGCGCTGCGGGTCGGACCTGGACGCGATCCGGGTACGGAGGTCGGTCCGCTGGTCGACCGCCGGCAGCGGGCCACGGTCGACGCCCAGGTGCGGGCGGCGGTCGCGGACGGGGCCCGGGTACGCACCGGCGGAAGTGTGCCGGACGGGCCGGGGGCGTTCTACCCGCCCACCGTGCTGGTCGACTGCACCGACGAGATGGCGGTTATGCGGGAGGAGACCTTCGGCCCGGTCGCCCCGGTACTGGTGGTGAACTCGTTCGACGAGGCCCTGTCGCGAGCCGCGCACTCGCCGTACGGGTTGTCGGCGAGCGTGCTGACCGGGTCGATGACCCACGCGCAGCAGGCCTGGCGGGAGCTTCCGGTCGGCACCGTGAAGATCAACAATGTGTTCGGTGGGGCACCCGGCGGCGCCGCCCACCCCCGCCGGGGCAGCGGCCAGGGCTTCGGGTACGGCCCTGAGCTGCTCGACGAGCTGACCGTGACGAAGGTGGTGCACATCGCCGCGCCGGGCGGACCCGCCGGGCGCTGGTGACCCGACCGGACCGCCGCCCGCACGCCCACCCGCTACTTTTTCCGGGCCCGTGCGGTCTCCCGGTTGTTCGCCTTCTGGATCGCGCCCACCAGCTCGGACTTGTTCATCCGGGCCCGGCCCCGCACGTCGAGTTTCTTCGCCACCTCCAGCAGGTGGTCCTTCGTGGCGTTCGCGTCGACACCACCCGCGGTGGGTGCCCGACGGGCCGGTCCACCACCGGCGGCCTGCTCGTCGCTCGGGCCCCGGTGCCCGTTCTCCTTCTGCTCCCAGTGGTCGCCGACCTTCTCGAACGAGTGCTTCACCGCCGCGTACGCGGTCCGGTGTGCCCGTTCGCCCTCGCCGTACGTCTCCACCGCCGAATCGTGGGTTTTCACCCACGTGTCCTGGGCCTTGTCCGGCGAGCGTTGCAACGTACTCGGAAGCACCTCACGTCCCGGCATGTCATCCTCCTGGAGTCCCGGACCGGTCCGTACCGGCCCTGACTGTCGTCGGCCAACCCTCACTCTTCCCGGCACCACCGCCCCCAAACGCGTTCGCCCAGTTCAGGGGCGACCGACCGGCGATTCGGTTTACCGGGTGGGCCTCGGGGTAGCGCATAGGACATGGACCGGGGCAACAGCAAACACGGACCGCGGCTCGACGACGAGATGAGCCGGGAGGTCGCCAGCACGGTGAACAACACCGCCGGCTCCCGAGCCGAGGAGTGGCGTGAGCCGGAGCCCGCTGGCGAGGACCAGCCGGGCTCGACCAGGGCGCCGAGTGCCGACACCCGCTCCGGGGCGCCCGCGGGCATGACCTCGGTCGAGGTCGAGGAGCGCAGCCGGCTGGGCCGTTTCATCAGCCTGTCCGCGCTGCCCGGTGACCGGGACGCGTTGCGCCGCAGCGCGGAGAACAACGAGGCGCCGGACGAGATACTCGCCCAGTTGGACCAACTGCCCCCGGACACCGAGTTCCGTACGGTCTCCGAGGTCTGGGCGGTGCTCGGGCATCCGAACGAGACACAGCGCTGGTGACCCGTCCCCGCGTACACGCGGGATGCGGTGGGTTTCCGGCAGACGAGGAAGGAAGTCAGTCAGATGAGTGCGGTAACCGAATCCGTGGACGTGGCCGTCCCCGTACGGACCGCGTACGACCAGTGGACCCAGTTCGAGGACTTCCCCCGTTTCATGGAGGGAGTCGAGGAGGTCCGCCAGGTCTCCGACACGATGACCCACTGGAAGGTCGGGATCGTCGGGGTGGAACGTGAGTTCGACGCCCGGATCACCGAGCAGCTACCCGACGAGCGGGTGGCATGGACCTCCACGAACGGCACCAACCAGGCCGGCGTGGTGACCTTCCACCGGCTCGACGACGGGCACACCCGGGTCACCCTCCAGCTCGACTTCGAGCCGCAGGGCATGACCGAGAAGGCCGGCGACAAGCTCGGCATGGTGGACCGCCGGATCAAGGGCGACATGCAGCGGTTCAAGAACTTCATCGAGGCTCGCGGCGGTGTCGAGACCGGCGCCTGGCGTGGCCAGGTGGACCGGCCGCAGCCGTAGGAACCCTCGAAATCGACCGGTGCCCGTCGGGATCTCCCGGCGGGCACCACCGGTTTGCCGGTCCGGTCGCCGGGTACGGCCAGAGCATGACCGACAACGACAGCTCCGTCTGGCGCGACGACGAACGCCTACCCCTGCGGGACCTGGAGCGCGCGATGGGCGCGTCGACGGGTGACGGCCAGGTGGACGACATGACCGGCAACGAGGCGGGCGCGGAGGCGACGTTCGGCAACGGAGCCGAGGCGGACGACGTACTGCCGAGCGACGAGGCCGCCCGGGAGGAGATGACCGACCCGGAGCGCGCCTACCGGCCGTCGACCACCGGTCGCAACGGCCCGTCCTGACCTGGGCTCTGGTCAGGCGGACTGCGCAGGCGTTGGTCAGGCCGGGACGGTCCGGGTGCGTGCCCGGCGGGTGGAGGCGAGGTAGAGACCGAGCAGGATCAGCGAGAGCACCAGTAGGGACGGCCCGAGCGTCTCGACGCCGAGCCGGCTGAGCAGGACCCCGATTCCGGCCGGGAGCAGGGCGCCGCCGAGACCGGCGGCGCCGATCTGCAGGCCGATCGTCCGGTCCGCGTGCGCGACGCCGACCCGGTCGGCCGTGGTCAGGGTGAGCAGCGGGAAAACCGGGGCCGCGGCGAAGCCGATGATGGCGAGCCCGGTCACCGCCAGTGCGCCCGGCCCCGGTACGGCGACCAGCGCCGCACCCACGGCCATCCCGATCAGGCTGCCCCGGAGCACCGCGACGCTGCCCAACCGTTCGGCGACCAGCCCCTGCACGACTCGCCCGACGAACAGGCTGCCCCAGTAGATCGAGACGCAGATGCCGGCGACCGTCGCGCTGACGTGACGTCCCTCGGTGAGCAACAGGAAGGCCCAGAGTCCGGCGCCCACCTCGACGCCGACGTAGACGGCGAACGCCAGGGCCCCGGTCCAGACCGCCGGCAGGGCGAGGGTGGCGGCGATCGGTAGCCGGGTCGGTCCGGCTGCGTGCTCCGACGTCCCGTCCGGCGTCACCGTGCGGCGGTCCCAGGCCCGTACGGTGAGCACGAACGCGAGGGCGAGCAGGACCTGAGCGCTGGCGACGATGCCGTACCCCCAGCGCCAGGAGAGTCCGGCACTGATCGCACTCGTCATGATCAACGGGCCGAGGGCCACCCCGAGGCCGAAGAACGCGTGCAGCCAGTTCATGTGTCGGGGCCCGAAGGCGCTCGCCGCGTACGCGTTGAGCCCGGAGTCGACCGCACCGGAGCCGAGCCCCAGCACCAGCGCGCTGACGATCATGACGGTCAGTACGGGCGCCAGCGCGTACCCGGTCAGGGCGATGCTGGCCAGCGCGGTGCTGCCGGCCAGTAGCCACCCGACCCCGACCCGGGCGAGGGTGAAACCGGCCGCGACGCTCGACGTCAGGTAACCGATCGTGCCGGCGGTGAGCAGGAGCCCGACGGCTTCGGTCGGCACCCCGAAGGCGGCGCGGATCGACGGCCAGCCGACGCCGAGCAGGCCGTCGGGCAGGCCGAGGCTGACGAAGGCCAGGTAGGCCAGGATGAGCAGGGCGGGGCGGGGGCGGTTTGGCACGTCTCGCGATCTTTCCGGATCCCCGGCCGCCGCCGCTACCCGGAATATTCAGCAACCGGAGTATTGCCGCTTCCGGTACGGCGGGCCCCGGAGCCATCTAATCCGGACAGCTCCCCCAGAATCGGCCGATCGGACGACGGGCGAACGGGAAAACACCCGGCAGAATTCTTGAGATGCATGAACGCTCCGGTCTGCTCTCCGCGCGTCAACGCCGCCTGGCCTGGGTCGGCTTCCTGCTGACCGCGCTCCAGGCCCCCGTTGCCGCCCAGGTCCTGCCCGACGCCTCCTGGCTGTTCAGCATCGTGGTGGCGCTGATGGTGGCGACAACGATCCTCGCCGACGACGCGATGCGCCGCCGGCCGGCGGAGGCCACACCGGCCGAGTAGTCCGGCCCGACCCCACACCGGAACCCTCGGCCGGACGCGGGACCCGGACCTACCGGGACGCCTCGTCGGCGCCGCCGGTGGGCCGCTCGGGGGCCGGCGTCAGCAGGTCGGACGGGTGGCTGGCGGCACCTTCCGTGAGCGGGTTCGGCTGGTAGGCGGGCACGCCGTCCGTTGACGGTGCCACCGAGGCCAGCCCCTCCGGCGCCACCTCGTACCCGGCCGCCAGCACGTCCGGCAACGGCTCGTACGCGGTCGAGATCCCGTCCGGCAACGGCTCGTACGCGGTCGAAATCCCGTCCGGCAACGGCTCGTAGCCGGCCGTGAGCGTGTCCGGAAGCGGCTCGTACGGGGTCGAGATCCCGTCCGACAGCGGCTCGTAGGCGTTCAGCCCGTCCGTCGCGGGGTCGTACCCGCCGGTCGGACCGGACGAGGCCGGCTCGTACGAGCCCAGCAGGCCGTCCGGGGCCGGCGAGGTCGGCACGTCGGCCAGGGTGGGATCGGCCAGGGTGGGGACGGCCGAGGTGGCTCCGGTCAGTGGCGGGACCGACGCACGGGCGGTGACCGCCGGCTCGGCGTACGGCGAACCGGGGTCCGTGCCGCGCGGGTACGCCTCGGCACGTGCCCGACGCTGCCGGGCCTCGTCGGCCACCCGCCGCAGCCACTCCTCCCAGCGCACCCGCATCGGGCCGACCAGACCCCCGCCGACACCGACGATCAGGATGCCGGCCACGGTGGCGAGCAGGGTGACGAGGACCGGCACGGTGACCACCCGGGCCACCCCGGTCTGCACGAACGCGGCGATCACCCCTAGTGCGATGACCAGGAGCGACACCACGTCGGCCAGGAGCCGGCCGTAGGAGACCCGGCCCAGCGCGTCGGTGATCAGGTCGTGCACCGCGTTGGCGATGACCACGGAGACCGCCACCACCACGAGCGCGACGAAGGCCTGCGGCAGCCAGCCGACCACGGCTTCGACCAGGTCGTGTGCCGGGTTGGGACCCCAGATCGCGAACGCCAGCCGCAGGGTGAACAGCAGCAACAGGTAGTACGCCACCCGGGCGAGGACGGTGGCCGGCCGGTACCGGGTACGGGCCACCAGCCGCCCCAGCCCGCCACGCTGGACGACCTGGTCGAAGCCGAACCGGTCGAGCAGCCTGATCGCCATCCGCAGGACGAACCGGGCCAGCAGCCAGCCGAGCATCAGGATGCCCGCGCACCCGATCAGTCGGGGCACGAACAGCAGCACCGAATTCCAGATCTCGGTCAGCTCGGTGGCGACTTCGACCTGCCGTACCGCGAGGATTCCCGGCATTGGCGTCCCTCCCGTCACTGGACCACCGCCGCCCGCGTACCCGGCTGGCCCTGGTTCATTCCGGACCCGGCGGCGGCGTACGGCGGCTCGCGTACCGCGGTGTCCCCGATCCGGTGGAAACGCCGGAACCGTCCCGCGGCCCGTTGATCGACGGCGGGTTCGTGCCGGCCGGTTAGGCTGCTGTCATGCCAGGCTCGGTCGGGCGGGTTCCCGCTCCCCCCTCCCGGCGGACCGGTCTGTCCCCGACGCCCGAATCATCCCGGGAGCCCGACGCGGGGATCCGATGGGCGGACACGCCCCTGGGGCCAGCCGACCGGTGGGACCCGGCCCTGCGTGCGGTGGTCGACCTGGTGCTCTCCGCGTCCGTGCCGATGACCCTCGCGTACGGCGACGACCTCACGCTGATCTACAACGACGGCTACGCGCAACTCATCGGTGGCAAGCACCCGGGCGCGTTCGGCCGTCCCGCCGCCGAGGTCTTCCGCGAGATATGGCACCTGCCCGGCGTGGGTGACGAGATCGAACGGGTCTACCGCACCGGCACGAGCTACCTGGAGAAGGAAGGCCAGCTACCGGCGGAGCCCGGCGAGCCGGACCACGCCGACCAGGTGGTCTTCACCCGGGGTTACTCGCCGGTCCGGGACGGCGAGGGACGGATCATCGGCACCCTGGTCATCGCCGTCGAGAGCACCCAGGTCACCCGGCGGCTACAGAGCCTCAGCGAGCTGGCCAGCGCGCTGTCGGGCACCCTCACCCTGGACGATGTGGCCCGGGCAGCCCTGCGGTACGCCCTGGAGTCGTTCGACGCCGACCAGGTCGCGTTCGGTGTGGACGACGGGGTCGACTGGCGCGGCGTACGGCGGGTCCGGGGCGAACTGCTCGACGAGGCCGACGAACGCCTCCCCCCGCTGTGGCGTACGTACCCGCCGGAGTCCCCCGCCCCGCTGATCGGCACCGCCATCGCCGGGACCCCGCGCTACTGGAACAACGGTCAGCCGCTGCTGCCGACCGCCACCGACCGGCACGACGAGAAGATCCAGGCGCTGGCCGCGCTGCCGCTGCGTACCGTGTCGCTGCGCGGGGCGCTGACGGTCGGCTACCGCAGCCCCCATCCGTGGTCACCGGCGGAGCGGGCACTGCTGACCGCCGCGGCGGAACTGGTGGCCCAGGCCGCCGAGCGGGCCCGCCGGTTCGAGAACCAGCACGGCACCGCCCAACTGCTGCAACGCAGCATGCTGCCGGAGAACCTGCCCGACCTGCCGAGGCTGCGGCTGGCCGCCCGGTACGACACCGGGGTCGACGGCAACGCCGCCGGTGGCGACTTCTACGACGCCTTCCGGCTCAGCGGGGGCAGGTTGGCGGTGGTCCTCGGCGACGTGGCCGGGCACGACGTGCACGCCGCCGCGATGATGGGCCAGGTACGGGCCGCGCTGCGCGCCCTGGCGCTCAGCGACCCGGACCCGGCGGCAGTCCTGTCCGGCCTGGACCGGCTGGTGGAGAGCCTGGGCACCGACGCCCGGCGGGACGAGCTGTTCGTCACCGTGGTGTACGGGGTGATCGAACCCGCCACCGGGCTGATGACCCTGGCCAGTGCCGGTCACCCGGCCCCGCTGCTGCGCCGCGCCCCGGCCGGCGGGCCGGTCACCGCCGAGTATCTCGAGGTGCATCCGGGGGTGCCGCTGGGACTGGGCGGTCATCGCCCGACCAGCACCCTGCCCTTCCTGCCCGGTGACACGCTGCTGCTGTTCAGCGACGGGGTGGTGGAGCGGCGGCAGCAGAGCCTGACCGACGGGTTCACCGCCCTCGCCACCGCCGTCGCCTCGGCCGCCGTCAGCGACCCCCGTACGCTCTGCGCGGTTGCCAGTGGGGCGGTGCCGGGGTCGAGCGAGGACGACGCCGCGGTGCTGGCGGTCGAGCACGCGCTGACCCCGAGCCGCTCGGCGGCGTTCGAGGTGCCGGCCGAGCCGACCGCACCGGGGCGGGTCCGGCAGTGGCTGACCACCCAGCTCACCACCTGGCAGGTGGCCGAGTCGGTGATCGGTGCGGCGGTCCTCTGCACCAGCGAGCTGACCACCAACGCGCTGCTGCACGCCGGGACGGCGGCGCGGGTGGAGATCGATCTGAGCCCGGAGCGGCTGCTGGTGTCCGTGGCCGACCAGGGCACCCGGGGGACCGTGACCCGGGCCCGTACCGACACCCTGAGCAGTCGGGGGCGGGGACTCGGGCTGATCGAGCAGCTCAGCGACGCGTGGGGGACCGACCCGACCGTACGCGGTTCGACCGTCTGGTTCGAGATACTGACAGCGGAGGGTGATCCCGACGTACACAGGTAGGTGGCATGGAGATCGACAAACCCGCAGGGGTGTTGTTCGACGTTGACGGCACGCTCGTCGACACCGCCTATCTGCACACCGTGAGCTGGTGGGAGGCACTGCGCCAGGCCGACCAGGAGATCCCGATGGCGGCCATCCACCGCGCCCTCGGTATGGGCTCCGAGCGGTTGCTGCAACACCTGCTCGGCCCGGAACGCGACCGGGACGCCGACGAGCGGATCCGGTACGGCCACGACAGCCTCTTCGCCGAGTTCTGGGACCGGCTGCGTCCCCTGCCCGGTGCGGCGGAGCTCCTCCGGGCCTGTTCCGCGCGTGGGCTACGGGTGGTGCTGGCCACCTCGGCGACCGAACGTGAGCTGGCCGCGCTCCGCGCCGCCCTGCTCGCCGACGACGTGATCGACGGCATCACCTCGGTCACCGACCCCGACGTGCGGGGGTCGGGTCCCGATCTGTTGGCGGCGGCCCTGGATCGGGCCGGGCTGGACCGCAGCCGGGTGGTCTTCGTCGGCGACTCGGTCTGGGACGTCGCCGCCGCCGGTGACCTCGACATCCCGTGCATCGCGTTGACCTGCGGCGGGACCGGGCGCAGCGAACTCGCCGGGGCCGGCGCGGCGGCCATCTTCGACGACCCGGCGGCCCTGCTGGCGGGCCTGTCCGACTCGCCGGTCGCCGCCCTCGGCTAGGACGTCGGTGGGACACCGACGCCCGGTCACCAGTTCATGTGCAGGCGTACGGTGGTCGACTCGTCGGTGGTGTGCACGTGGACCAGGTCGCAGAGGTGGTTGACCAGCAGCAGGCCCCGCCCCTGTTCGCTGGTGGGCGCCGCGGGCAGGAGACCGGCGAGCCGGTTGGTCAGCACGCTGGTGCCGATGACCTCGCAGACCATGCCGGTCGGCTCGGCCCAGACCCGCAGGACCGCCGGTTCACCGCCGTGCACGACCGCGTTGGTGGCGATCTCGTTCGTGGCGAGCCGCAGGTCGGCGACCCGGTCCGGGGCGAGACCGGCCTCACCGGCGAGCGCGGCGACCAGGGCCCGCATCCCGGCCATCCCGGCCCGGTCGAACAGCAGGGTCGACGGGGTCAGCGGCGGCTCGGACAACGGCCGGTTGAACGCGTCGACCACCGCCTCGGGGCTGCCGTAACCGGCGCTGCCCTGGGGTACACCGGCCCGGATCAGCACCGGATGGGTGCTGGCCGCGTCCGCGATCACGTCGGCGTTCAGCGCGACCGCGTCGTACGGGCACAGGATGCTGGCCGGCTCGTCGCCCAGGGCCAGGTTCACCAGCGCCTCGTGCTGCACACAGCGGGGGTACGCGACCGCTGCCCGGCCCGGCCAGATCGGCTCGACGACGATCCGTACCCGGGTGGTCGGGTGCTCGGCGAGGAAGGCGTGCAGGATGCCGGGGATGATCCAGCCCGGATTGCGCCCGGCGGTGGCCATGTCGACGTACCGCACCTCGGGCTTGTCGCCGTCGCCCGCCTCGCGCGGCACCTCGACCGCGTGGCGCGGGACAGCGATCGCCTCGACCGCCCGGCGCAGCGCCTCGTGTCGGGGTTCCGGAACGACGACCAGGACCGGCTCGGCCGAGGCCAGCCCGGCCTCGACGAACGTCCGTACGCCGGTGACGTAGTCGTCGTCGTCGCGGTAGAAGAGGGCTTCGTGGCGCAGGGCACCGGATCGGGACACGGCGCGCGGCACAATGGTCATCTGTCGTACCACCGGCCCACGCGCACCCCCGTTGTCCGCACCTCCGGTTGGCACCCTACGCGCGGCCGTTCGGCTTCCGCACGCGGAGATCGGATAGCCGTCTCTCGGCCGAAGGAGTGATCGTGCCCAGAACATCGCACCGCTACCCGCTGACGCTCACCTGGACCGGGGACCGGGGCAGCGGCACCGCCGACTACCGCGCGTACGGCCGGTCCCACGAGGTGACCGGGCCGGGTCTGCCGCCGCTGCTCGGTTCGGCCGATCCGACCTTCCGTGGCGAGGCCGACCGGTGGAATCCCGAACAGTTGCTGGTCGCCGCGCTGTCCCAGTGCCACCTGCTGGCGTACCTGCACGTCTGTGCGGTGGCGGGGGTGGTGGTCACCGGTTACGTGGACCAGCCGGAGGGGGTCCTCACCCGTACCTCGGGTGGGGGTGGGCACTTTACCGAGGTGGTGCTCCGGCCCCGGGTCACGGTGGCCGCCGCCGACCAGGTCGACCGGGCGCGGGAGTTGCACCGGGAGGCCAACCGGCAGTGTTTCATCGCCAACTCCGTCAACTTCCCGGTACGCCACGAGCCGGTGATCCTGCTGTCCTGACGGTGCCGACCGCCCCGGTCGCGGGCGCCGGGCTGGTGTCCGTGTCCGTGGTTGACGGACACCAGCCCGGCTTGCTCGGGTGGTGGTTGCTCAGCCGGTCACGGCAGCGTCCAGCGCTGGGCGCCGGTGCCGTTGCAGTCGTAGATCTGCAACTGGACCCCGTTGGTGAGGCTGGAGCCGGGGATGTCCAGGCAGCGGCCGGACTGCGGGTTACGGAGGCTGCCGTCGGCCTGGACGGTCCACTGCTGGGCGCCGCTGCTGTTGCAGGTCCAGAGGTGGATCTTCGTCCCGTTGACCAGACCGCTGGCCTGTACGTCCAGGCACTTGCCGAGTCCCCGGATGGTGCCGTCGGTGCCGACCGTCCAGGTCTGGTTGGTCGCCCCGTTGCAGTCCCAGGTCTGGACCCGGGTCCCGTCGGCGGTGCCGCTGGCGTTGATGTCGATGCACTTGTTCAGCGCCCTGATCGCACCGGTCCGGGGACCGGTGGGTCCGCCGGTGCCGATGCCCGGTCCGACGAAGGTGTAGCTGTCGATGTCCAGGATCGCCCCACCGCCCCCGGTGAAGACCAGGAACAGGTCGTGGGTCCCGTCGTCGGGGCGGGTCACCGGGGCGGTGACCTCGGTGTAGTTGTCCCACCCGCCGGTGTTCGGCACCGTCACCCGAGCCACCTCGGTGCCGGTGGTGGAGTCGTACCGGAAGGAGATCGTGCCGGTCGCGCCGCTGCCGTTGCTGACCCGCGCCTTGACCGAGTTGATGCCCTTGAGGCTGACCGCGTGGTGCTTGACCCACTCGCCGTTCTGGATGTCACCGAGCCGCTTGCCGCCCTCGGCGGCGGCCTGGTCGATGATCTGCGGACCGCCCAGCTGTACGAAGTGCTCGGCCTGCCACTGCTTGGGCCAGAGCGTGATCGTCTGTTCCCCGGTCAGCGGCACCGAACCCGTCGCACCCTGGTCGGTGTAGGTGGCCCGGACCACGAAGAAGAGCACCGAGTCGGGGCCGGCGTGCACCGGGCCGGTGTTGAAGGTGGCACTGCAACCGGTCCCCTCACCCTCCTCGTGGGCGTGGTCCTGGTGGCCGAGGGCGACCCGGATGATGACCCGGGAACAGTCGATCGCCCCCTCCTGCGGGTCGGTGGCCGAGGCGGTGACGGTGAAGTTCTGTCCCCAGTCGAACATGCCACCGGCCGGGATCGCGTTGATGGTCACGCTCGGCCGGCTGTTGCCGACGACAATCGGGACCAGGGTGGTGGCGGACCGGCCGGTGCCGTCGCTGACCGTGAGCCGGGCCCGCTTGTCCCCGTTGGTGGTGTACGTGTACGACGGGTTCGCCGCGGTCGAGTCCGTGGTGCCGTTGTTGTCGAAGTCCCAGGCGTACGTGATCGGGTCGCCGTCCGGGTCGGAGCTGCCGGCGCTCGAGAAGGTGACCGCCAGCGGCGCCGGGCCGTTGTCCCGGTTCGCGCTCGCCTGGGCGATCGGTGACCGGCCGCCCTGGACGTAGTTGATTTTGACCAGGCCGGCGTCGGCGGCGCCGGAGAAGTAGCCGCTGCCGTATTCGAGCAGGTAGAGCGAGCCGTCGGGGCCGAACTCCATGTCGATGGGGTGCACCAGGTTCATCCCGGCGAGTACCGGCTCGATGATCGTCGGGGTGCCGGTCGACGGGTTCCCGTTGTTGAACTGGACCTCCTTGATCCAGTTGCGGCAGTACTCGGAGATGAGGAGCTTGTTGTCGTAGTACTGCGGCCACTTCACGTCCGAGACCAGGTTCGGGTCGTAGTGGTAGACCTCGGTGTGGTTGGGCGAGCCGCAGCCGCCCGGGTTGTCCAGCGCGGGCCATTCCCGGCTACCGCCGTGCTGTTCCCAGACCAGCGCCGGCTTGGTCGGCGGCAACTGCTGGATGCCGGTGTTGCGCGGCGAGTTGTTCACCGGTCCGGTGGTGCCGCCGCAGGGGAACCAGCCGCGTGGTGCGTTGGCCGCGAAGTCCCAGTCGTTGTACGCGACGTTCGGCCCACCGCAGTACGGCCAGCCGTAGTTGCCCGGCCCGGTGGCCCGGTTGAACTCGTCGTACGCGGCCGGTCCCCGGTTGGCGAGGGTGGCACCGGCGTCCGGGCCGACCTCGCCCCAGTAGAGGGTGTTGCCGGCGCGCTTGTCGACCCAGATCCGGTACGGGTTCCGGGTGCCCATGATGTACACCTCGGGGCGGGTCCCGGCGGTCCCGGCGGGGAAGAGGTTCCCGCTCGGGACGGTGTAGGTGCCGTTGTTCTCCGGGTGGATCCGGTTGATCTTCCCGCGCAGGTCGTTGGCGTTGCCGGAGGTGCGCTGGGCGTCGTACTGGGCGTTGCGGGAGGTGCGTTCGTCGATCGGGGCCATCCCGGCGCTGTCGCCGCCGGAGTTGGTGTTGTCACCGACGGCGAAGTACAGGTTCCCGTTGCTGTCCCAGCTCATCGATCCGGCGGAGTGGCAGCAGAGTTCCCGCTCGGTCGGCCACTCGATGAGCATGTCCTCGCTGGCCGGGTCGAGAACGTTGGTGGTGGTGTTGAAGGTGAACCGGGAGATCCGGTTGACCAGCGGGGTCACCTTCGGCGAGTAGAACAGGTAGACCCACCGGTTGGTGGCGAAGCTCGGGTGCAGGGTGATCCCGATCAGGCCGTCCTCGAACCGGGCGTCGAGTTGCACGGTGAGCGCGACGGTGGTGACCCGGGTGGTGGGGTTGTAGAGGCGTACCTGGCCGCCGCCGGCGGTGGTGCCCCGGTTGATGTAGAGCACCTTGCCGTCGGGGAGCACGGACAGTTCGATCGGCTCACCCATGGACAGGCCACCGTCGAGCTTGACCTTCTCGAACCCGGTGGTCGGCGGCGGTGCGGCGGCGACCACCGGGGCCGCCTGCGCGACAGCGTTCACCGCCGGTTGGATCGCCGCCTGTGGCGCGGATGCCGCGACCGGCGTCGCGCCGGCCGGAGCAGCCCAACCGCCCAGACCGAGCACTGTGGACAGAGCGATGGCGCCGACCAGTGGCCGGCGAGGAATGCGTAGCACGAGACCTCCACGTACGTCAGGACGATCTCGGTGCCGCTCCCGCCGACCGGAGGAGACACCGCGGTGAGCAGACATTAGCGTCTTTCACTGCGATAGCCCAGAAGTTTCCGCCCTGTAACCAAAAGTTGGCGCGCCATCGACAGAAGTCGAACAACCAGGGGCGATCCGGACGCGGGGAAGACGGGCAGAACATCCACCAATGTCGTTGTGTTCGGACACGGGGTCTTCACATGGGTGTTACACCGCCGGTACGGTGGTCGATATCCGTGGGAGCGCTTCCATCCACGGCTCTCGATTTCATTCGCTACCGGAAAGGAACCCGCATGCGCAGACGATCAGCGCTCACCGCGGCCGGGGCCAGCACCACCGCCGCGCTGACGCTCGCCGTCGCCACCGTGGTCGGCCTCGACCTGATGCACCCCGGCACCGCCGCCGCGGCCGACTCCGTCTTCTATGTCGACCCGGCCACCAGCGCCGCCGTCTGGACCGCCGCCAACCCCGGCGACTCGCGCGCCGCCGTCATCCGCGACCGGATCGCCAGCGTGCCGCAGGGTCGCTGGTTCGCCACCTACAACCCGACCACCGTACGCGGACAGGTGGACTCGTTCGTCGGTGCCGCCGCTGCCGCCGGCAAGATCCCGATCCTGGTCGTCTACAACATCCCGAACCGGGACTGCAGTGGAGCCAGCAGCGGCGGAGCCCCCAACCACACCGCCTACCGGCAGTGGGTGGACCAGGTCGCGCTCGGTCTGGCCGGGCGCCCGGCCAGCATCATCCTGGAGCCGGACGTGCTCGCCCAGATGAGCAGCTGCCAGAACGCCGCCCAGCAGGCCGAGACCAGGGCCTCCATGGCGTACGCCGGCAAGCAGCTCAAGGCGGCCTCGGCCCAGGCGAAGGTCTACTTCGACGCGGCCCACTCGGCCTGGCTCGCCCCCGCCGAGATGGCCAACCGGCTGGTCGGCGCGGACATCGCCAACAGCGCCGACGGCATCTCGATCAACGTCTCCAACTACCGCACCACCGCCGAATCCGTCGCGTACGGCAAGAACGTCATCGCGGCCACCGGGATCTCCCGGTTGAAGATCGTGGTGGACACCAGCCGCAACGGCAACGGACCGGCCGGCGGTGAGTGGTGCGACCCGCCCGGACGGGCGATCGGCACCGCCAGCACCAACAGCACCGGTGACGCGGCGGTCGACGCCCTACTGTGGATCAAACTGCCGGGCGAGGCGGACGGCTGCATCGCCGGCGCCGGACAGTTCGTCCCGCAGCGGGCGTACGACCTGGCGATCGCGGCCGGGCCGGTTCCGACCACCCCGCCCACCACCCGCCCGCCGACCACCCCACCGGCAACCACCCCACCGCCCACCACCCCGCCCGCGACCACGCCGCCGGCCACCACTCCCCCGGCGACCACCCCGCCACCCACCACCCCGCCGGCCGGCGGCTGCCAGGTCGCCTACGTGCCCAACGTGTGGAGCGGCGGGTTCACCGCCGACGTCCGGCTGACCAACGGCAGCACCGCGGTCAACGGCTGGACACTCACCTTCACCGTCGGCTCCACCGTCCGACTCAGCAACGGGTGGAACGGCACCTGGAGCCAGTCGGGCAGCCAACTCACCGTCCGCAACGCGGCCTGGAACGGCAGCCTGCCGGCCGGTGGCACCGCCAGCGTCGGCTTCCAGGGCACCTACACCGGCACCCTGCCCGCACCGACCGCCTTCAACCTCAACGGCACCGCCTGCACCAGCTGACCCCCACCCAGCTGGAACGGAGCCCTGCGCCGCGTAATCGGGCGCAGGGCTCCCACGTGTGGTGACGGGACGCCAGGAACGGGACGACCGTCGGGGCCGCCCCATCGGCCGGCCGCTACGCGTTAGCGCCGTACCGGGGCGGGAAACCGTGGCGTTGACGAAGGAGGCAGCTGATGACCACACCCATGTCCTCTAGTGGGCGGGCAGCGATACCGGGCCTGCTCGGTGGTGGCTCCAACCTGCCACCCGGTCCGGCCGGCGGAGTGGGGATGCCGGGCGCCGGCGGTGCCGACAACCTCCGCCCGAGCGTGACCATGGCGTCGTATCCCGACTACTCCGGGGCGCAACAGGCGGTCGACTTTCTGGCCGACAACCGGTTCCCGGTGGAACGTACCGCCATCATCGGCACCAACCTCGCGTTGGTGGAAACGGTGCTGGGGCGGTTGACCACCGCACGGGCCGCCCTGGCCGGTCTGGCCACCGGTGCGTGGTTCGGGCTCTTCATCGGGCTGTTGTTCGGCATCTTCACCGTCGGCAACTGGTGGGCCGTGATCGTCGCCGGCCTGCTGATCGGTGCCGCCTGGGGAGCGATCTTCGGCGCCATCGCGCACGCGAGCACCGGTGGACGCCGCGACTTCACCTCGGCGGCCACCCTCCGGGCCCGCGAGTACGCGGTCACCGTCGACGCGGACCTCGCCGACCAGGCCCGTCAGGTGCTGAGCCGGATGAACTGGCAACCCGCTCCCGGCTGATACGTCGGACCGAGGGCCCCTCGCCACCTCCGGAAGCGGTGGCCGGGGGTCCTTCGGCGTTACCGGTACTTCAGCTCGCCCGCGTTGATCGGGGCGGTCACCCGGTTCTCGATCGGGGCCAGCGGGCAGGCCCAGCGGTCGTCGTAGGCACAGCTCGGGTTGTACGCGTAGTTGAAGTCGAGACGGACCCGGTCCTCGGCCAGCACGGTGACTCCACGGCCGAAGGTGCCCTTGACCGTGTCGGTCAGGTAGCGGCCACCGCCGTACGACTCCGGGCCGCAGGTGCCGTCGCGGAAGGGCAGGAACAGGCCGCCGCCGTACGCCTCGATCCACCAGAGGGTCAGCGGACCCCACGGCGTCTGCGCGACCCCGACCCGGCGGTACTGCACGACCCCGTCGGGCCCGCCGGTGTCGATCCGCAGGGTGCCCTCCGCCGGCCGGACCGCGACCTCGACCACGGCCTCGGGATTCTCCGGGAAGTACCGCACGCCGGTGAACGCCGGCCGCTCGTCGGCCGGAACGGGCGACTGCGGGTGCCGGGCGAACAGTTCGTCGCGAGCGGCACGGAAGCCGGCCAGGTCCAGGTCGGAGAGGTAGAGCCGGGCCACCCGCTCGCGCCAGTCGCTGAGATCAAGTTCGTCCACCCGGCCCACGGTAGCCCGCCATCGGCGCCGTGGTCAGCCGTCCGTGGCCAACCGGCCGTGGATGTGTTCGTCGTAACGTTGCCGGTCGCCGTACCGGTACGACTCGCGCAGGGTCCCCTCCAGCGGGTAGCCGGCCTTCTCGGCCACCCGGCAGGAAGCGGTGTTCGCCACCGCGTGGCACAGCTCGATCCGGTGCAGCCCGAGTTGCTGGAACGCCCAACCGGTCACCGTGCCGACCGCCAGGGCCGCCAGACCCCGTCCCCGGACCGGGGCGAGCGTCCAGTAGCCGATCGAGCCGTCCCCGTCGTGGATCCGGTGCAGCGAGACCGAGCCGACCAGCGCCCCGGACGCCGGATCCGCCACCGCGAACGAGGCGTGGTCCCCGCTGGACCAGTCGGCCCGGCGCCGGACCCACTCCCGGGCGCCCTCGAGGCCCGCCGCCGCGCTCGGCGCGGCGTTCCACTGGGCGATCGCCGGCTCGCGCATGGCCGCCAGGACCTCGGGCGCGTCCTCCGACTCCCAGGGGCGCAGCAACAGACCGGGTACGGATATCTGCACAGGTTCCACGGTCGTGCAGTCTCGCATCCCGGGCCGGGCGGCGCCCCCGATTTCCCTCCCGAACGCGCCGACGGAGGCGTTCCCTTCAAACCCGTAGGACATGTCTTCCCGAGCTGAACGTGCCGATCGTCACCCGAGCAGCAGGTTTGTTTCTAATTTGAAAGAGTGCTACGGTTCCGTACGTGACACAGAGTTTGAACAGCGCTCAGCTCGCCTGCTGGCGCGCGTACATCGAGTCGAGCCAGCGGTTGTTCAACCAGCTCGAGGACGAGTTGCGCGCGACGAGCGAGCTGAGCCTCGCCGACTACCAGGTGCTGGTCCTGCTCTCCGAGACGCCCGGCCAGCGCCTGCGGATGGGTGAGCTGGCCGGGCAACTGGTCTTCTCGCCCAGCCGGCTGACGTACCAGGTCTCGAACATGGAAAAGCGCGGCCTGGTCACCCGGCAGCCGTGTCCCGCCGACCGGCGCGGCAGCGAGGCGGTCCTGACGGCCGCCGGCCTGCTCACCCTCCAGCAGGCCGCCCCGCAGCACGCGGCATCGGTACGCCAGCACCTGATGGACGACCTGAGCGAGGACGAGCTGACCGTCCTGACCCGGGTGTTCGAGCGGCTCGGCGAGCGCCTGGCCCCCACCCGTCCCTCCTCCACCGACTCCCCCACCAGCTCCGACCTCACCACCAGCTAGGAGACGACGATGCCCGCGATCACCGTGGAAAACGTGCTGGTCCTGCCGCGGCTGCCGCGACTCGACGAACAGACCACCGAATACCGGAAGGTGCGCCGGGTGATCACCGCACCGAGCGGCTTCGAGGGCGAGGGCTTCCCGGTCCGGCGCGCGTTCGCCGGTGTGCCGATGCCCGAACTCGACCCGTTCATCCACCTGGACCAGATGGGCGAGGTCGACTACGCGCCGGGTGAGCCGAAGGGCACCCCGTGGCACCCGCACCGGGGGTTCGAGACGGTCACGTACATCATCGACGGGATCTTCGACCACCAGGACTCCAACGGTGGCGGCGGCACCATCACCGACGGGGACACCCAGTGGATGACGGCCGGGAGCGGGCTGCTGCACATCGAGGCACCGCCGGAGCACCTGGTGATGAGCGGCGGCCTCTTCCACGGCCTCCAGCTCTGGGTCAACCTGCCCCGGGCGGCCAAGATGAACCCGCCGCGCTACCAGGACATCCGGGGCAAGGAGTCGGCCCTGCTGACCACCCCGGACGGCGGCGCGCTGCTGCGGGTCATCGCCGGTGAGATCGACGGCCACCAGGGACCGGGGTCGACCTTCACCCCGATCACCATCACCCACGTGACCGTCCAGCCCGGCGCCTCGGTCGACCTGCCCTGGCGTTCGGACTTCAACGCCCTGGTGTACGTGCTGGGCGGCCGGGGCACCGTCGGCACCGAGCGCAGGCCGGTGCACACCGGTCAGCTCGCGGTCCACGGGCCGGGTGAGGCGCTGCGGTTCGCCGCCGACGAGCAGCAGGACTCGAACACCCCGGTGCTCGACCTCTACATCATGGGCGGCCTCCCGATCCGGGAACCGGTCGCGCAGTACGGCCCGTTCGTGATGAACACCCGCGACGAACTGGTCAAGGCGTTCGAGGACTACCAGGCCGGACGCCTGGGTGTCATCCCCGCCGCACGGGTCCCGCACACCGACGGCCGTACCCCGCGCCCGTAACCCCCGGTGCCCGACGCCCCCGTACCGCACCGGTACGGGGGCGTCCGGGCTGCTGGGACCGCTTCGGGACCCCCGCCCGGAGCGGCAACGCGAAAATGTCGTACATCAAAGACGATGTACGTACCCGGCTGGGTATGTAGAGGGAAACAGCACGGTCACTTTCGGCGGGACTACGCGCTGTCACTGCCCCGTGAGGCCCTGGCCTCGGGCAGCGTCAGGGCCGCAGGTGGTCGTTCGCCCACTCCTCGAACGTGGTGAGTGGGATGCCGAGGGCCCGTGCGTACTCGGGGCGGGCGGGTTGTCCGGTCACGTTGATGCGCCCGTGCGAGACGCTGGCCCACGCCGGCATTCCTGCGGCGAGCGCCTCCTCCTCGGTCATGTCGGGCACGGCCACCTCGGTGCCCAGGGCACCGGAGAGGACCTTCGCGATCTCCGTCATGGTCAGGTAGTCGCTCGCCAGCTCCAGTTCGACCTCGTTGAACCGTTCGGGTTCGGCGATGGCCGCGGCGGCTGCCCTGCCGATGTCCCGGACCGCGACGAGGGAGAGCCGGGTCTGGGGCTTGAGGACGGTAGCCAGGCCGCCCTCGACACCACGGGGGAACAGGTACGCGACCGACGGCAGGAAGTTCTCCATGAACCAGCCCGGCTTGATGAGCGTCCAGTGTGCAAAGCCCGCGTCGCGTACCCGGTCCTGGATGCCGGCCTTGGTGGCGTAGTAGGACGCCAGGGACGCCCATCGGCCCTCGTCCCAGCCGGCGGTCTCGGTGTGCTGCCCGGCGCCGGAGACGGACGTGTGCACGAACTGCGGCACACCGGCGGCAAGCGCGGCCCCGATCAGGTTGGCGGCCTGGGTCAGCTCGCCGTCGAAGTCGAGACCGTCCTCCGTCATCCGGGGCATCTGCACGGAGAAGACGGCTCGGGCTCCCTGTGCGGCCCGGACCAGGGAGTCACGGTCGTCGAGGTCGCCGGTGGCCAGTTCGACGCCGAGAGCTTCGACGGCCCTCGCTCGCTCCGTTGCCGGGTCGCGGACCAGGGCCCGGACGGGTACGCCCGCCGCGAGCAGGGCACGGGTGGTGGCGCCACCCTGTTGTCCGGTGGCGCCGGCGACCAGGACGGGGGCGGATTCGGTAGCCATGAGGCTCCTCCTGAAGTGCGCGTTCACGAAACGGCGGGGTCCGCCGTTTACGCTTGGCTACGATACGGAGGACCCCGCCACTTAGCAACCCCGAGGTGAAGCCATGCCCGTCCAGCGCGCGGACGCCCGGCGCAACTACGCGCGCCTGCTCGCGGTGGCCGAGGAGGAGATCGCCGCGTACGGCGCGGACGCGTCCCTGGAGCAGATCGCCCGCCTGGCGGGAGTCGGCTCGGCCACCGTCCGCCGGCACTTCCCCACTCGGCACGCACTGCTCGAGGCGGTCTTCCGCGAACGGATCGAGCTCCTGTGCACCCAGGCCCGCGACCTGGCCGGCGCGGCCGACGCCCGAGCCGCGCTGCTGGAGTGGCTGGGCGCCGTCACCGCGTACGCGGCCACCATCCGGGGGCTGGCCGTGGCACTGACCCGCGACCGGGTGGCCGAAGCCGGGGTGGAGCACGAGCACTGCGCCACGGCGCAGCTCACCGAGGCGGGGAGACCACTGGTGCGCCGCGCCGTCGAGGATGGGGCGGTGGCACCCGGCGTGACCATCACCGACCTGCTCGCGCTCATCACCGGCATCGCCCTGGCCACGGAGAACCACCCCGACCCGGCCACCGAGGCGGGCCGGCTGCTCGACCTGACCGTGGTGGGAGTCAGCCCCGTCAGGGGCGGGTGAAGGAAAGAGGCATACCCACTCCTTCCACTCCTAACCTATACCGCACCCCGGGTCTTGCGGCAAGACCCCGGGTCTGCCGCAGAATCGCTGGCTGAGTCAGTACCTGCGGAAATGGGGATGCCGTGAACCTGGTGACCGAGAGCGTCTTCGACCTTCCGGACCGGCTGTCCGCCAAGGCGGACCCGACGCTGATCGCCCGCGACGAGCGGCACTTCGCGGCCATCACGGAGAGCCTCGACCGGACGATCACCGACCTGACCGAACGCCTCGACGCCGAACGCAGGGCGCCCGGCGGTGTCGGGCAGGCCGCGATGGACCGGGACCAGGAGATCCACCGGCTGACGGCCCGGCTGCGTACCCTGCGCCGCTACGGCTCGGACCTGTGCCTCGGACACATGGTCGACGCGGACGATCCCGAGCCCGTGTACGTCGGACGACTCGCCCTCACCGACAGCGCGGGTCGGCGACTGCTCCTGGACTGGCGCTCCCCGGCCGCCGAGCCGTTCTTCGGCGCGACCCACGCCAACCCGATGGGTTTGACGAGTCGCCGCCGGTACCGCTGGACCCGGGGCCGGATCACCGACTACTGGGACGAGGTGTTCACCCCCGACGGGTGGGAGGGGCACGCCGCGCTCGACGACCAGTCCGCGTTCATCGCCAGCCTGGGCAGCAACCGGTCAGCCAGGATGCGGGACGTGCTCGGCACGATCCAGGCCGACCAGGACGCCATCATCCGGGCGGGATCGCGGGGCGCCCTGGTGGTCGACGGCGGTCCGGGTACGGGCAAGACGGTCGTCGCGCTGCACCGGACCGCGTACCTGCTCTACTCCGACCCCCGGCTCGGTCACCGGCGCGGTGGCGTGCTGTTCGTCGGTCCGCACCAGCCGTACCTGGCCTACGTCGCCGACGTACTGCCCAGCCTCGGCGAGGACGACGTGCAGACCTGCACCCTGCGGGACTTCGTCGCCGAGGGGGCCACGGCGGTGATCGAGGCCGACCCGGACGTGGCCCGGCTGAAGTCGTCCGCGAACCTGGTACGGGCGATCGAGGCGGCGGTGAGGTTCTACGAGGAGCCGCCGACGAAACCGATCACGGTCACGACCGAGTGGTCCGACCTCCGGTTGGACGCCGACGACTGGGCCGAGGCGTTCGAAACCCCCGATCCCGGTACGCCGCACAACGAGGCGCGGGACCAGATCTGGGAGAAGCTGCTGGAGATCCTGGTCGACAGGTACGACGGCGACGAACCGGAGGCCCTGCTCGTCCGGTCGCTGCGGAGCAACCGGGACCTGCTCGCCACCTTTAACCGCGCGTGGCCGCTGCTCGAGGCGGCCGACCTGGTCGGGGACCTGTGGTCGGTACCCGCGTACCTGCGCAAATGTGCGCCCTGGCTCGGCGCCGACGACATCCGGAAGCTCCGGCGCGCGGAGGCTCAGGCGTGGACGGTGTCCGACCTGCCACTGCTGGACGCGGCACGCCAGCGCCTCGGCGACCCGGAGGCGTCACGGCGTCAGCGTCGACACACCGCCGCTCTCGCCGCCAAACGCGAGCAGGTGGAACGGGTCGTCGAGGAGCTACTGGAGGCCGAGGACGACAACGAGGGCGCAATGATCATGCTGCACGGGCGGGACCTGCAGGACGCCCTGGTCGAGGAGCCCGCACTCGCCGACACCGACCCGGACCTGCTCGCCGGGCCGTTCGCGCACATCGTCGTGGACGAGGCCCAGGAGCTGACCGACGCGCAGTGGCAGATGCTGCTGCTGCGGTGCCCGTCCCGAAGCTTCACCATCGTCGGGGACCGCGCCCAGGCCAGGCACGGGTTCCCGGAGTCGTGGCAGGAACGCCTCGAACGGGTGGGGATCGACCGGATCAGCCTCGCCTCCCTGAGCATCAACTACCGGACGCCGAAAGAGGTGATGGCGGAGGCCGAGCCGGTCATCCGTGCCGTACTGCCGGACGCCAACGTGCCGACGTCGATCCGCGGCAACAACATCCCCGTCGTACACGGAGCGGTTTCCGATCTGGGTTCGATCCTCGACGGGTGGCTCGCCGAGCACGGCGAAGGGACCGCGTGCGTGATCGGCGATCCCACGTTCCGGGCGACGCCCCGGGTACGGTCGCTGACCCCGGAACTGTCCAAGGGGCTGGAGTTCGACCTGGTTGTCCTCGTCGACCCGGAGGGGTTCGGCACGGGGATCGAGGGCGCGGTGGACCGCTACGTGGCGATGACCCGCGCGACCCGGCAACTCGTCGTCCTCACCGGTTCCTGACAACGCCGCTGGTGTCCTCCGTCGCGGCGGAGGACACCAGCGATTCGCGATCAGGCGGAGACCGCGAAGATCCCCACCACACCGAGCACCACCATCACCAACACCGCGACCAGGGCGCCCCGTTCGCCTTCGACCGCCTGATCGGGCTGCTCCGGTGTGCTGTCTACAACCTCGCTGGCCATGTGCTGTCCCTCCCCTGTCCCTGCTCGAAACGGACGGTGTGGGCACGCCGACGTACCGGGCCCCGCCACGTCCTGGTGAACGCGTTGGTCACGCCCGTCGCTGGGAAGGGGGCCCTCCGCGACGCGCCGAACGTGCCAACCTGGCATCCGATTAGCCAATCCGAGGGCACGGAAACCGGTCCGGGGCAGCAATTTCGCGGTTCTCCGGACGGGACCGTCGAGGTGTGCAGGGCGAATCCGGTCCGTCCCGGTTGTCGCCGTACTGTCCGGTCGGATGTAACCCGATGGTGCCGGGCGACCCGAGCGGGTAGCGTGCCGGCTCGTGTCCCGTACGGTCACCCTTGTCCTGGTCGACGCAGACGGCGTACCCCTGGGGGTGTTGCCGGCGTACGACGTACCGGCGCCCTGGTGGCAGGAGGTCGCGGACGTCGTGGCCGGTGCCCGGTCCACCCACGGGGTGGAGGTCACCGTGCTCCGGTTGTTGCACACCGAGCGGCCGGTGCCGCACGGCGGGGCGGTCGGTTACCTGGCCCAACTCGCCCCGAGTGCACCGAAACTGGCCGAGCTGAGCGCCCTCGACCCGGCCGTACTGACGTCGATCCGGACGCCGGAGCCGTTGCGGGCCGCGTGGGCGCAACCGGGTGGCCCGGCGCGAAGCCTCCGGTGGGCGGCCGACGAACTGACCCGGCTCGGTCGGGGCGGCTTCACCGGCAGCCAGCAGCGGGCCTGGAACCTCTCCACCATCTGGCGCCTGGACCCGGAAGAGCCGGCAGGGAGCGGTACGCCGGTCTGGCTCAAGCAGGTGCCACCGTTCTTCCGGCACGAGGCGACGGTGCTGCGCTGGCTCGGCCGGGAGGCGCCCGACCTCGCCCCGGCACTGCTCGCCGCCGACGACCACAACGGGAGGATGTTGCTCGACCACGTGCCGGGTGACGACTGGTACGGGGTGGACGTCACCGGACGCGACACGATCGCGGCCGACCAGCACCGGATCCAACTCGCCTCGGTCCCGTACGCGCAATCGCTGGTCGACCGGGGTGTACCCGACCGGCGGGGAGCCCTACTGACCCGGACGGTGGTCGACACGCTGGTGGCGAGCGGGGTGGACCTGAGCGGCGTACGACGGCTCCTGGACGACCTCGACCACCGGCTCGCGGCAATCGCCGGGTGCGGCCTGCCGGACACCCTCGTCCACGGTGACCTGCACCCCGGCAACGTCCGGTACGACGACGGCCGGCGGGTCCTGATCGACTGGGGGGACGCCTTCGTAGGCCATCCCGCCTTCGACATCCTGCGCCTGAGCGAGGGCCTGACGCCGGACGAGTCGACGGCCCTGGTCCGCTCCTGGGCGGAGCGGTGGCGGTCGAGCCGGCCGGGCTCCGATCCGGAATCCGCGGTACGGCTGCTGCGTCCGCTGGCCGCCCTGCGCAACGCGGCGGTGTACGCGGACTTCGTCAACCGGATCGAGCCGAGCGAACGGGTGTTCCACCGGGCCGACGTACCGCATTATCTGGACGAGGCGGCGCGACTGGCCGGGTAGTCCCACTGTCGCCTATCCGTCGTTGCCCTCCATTGTGGACAAGCCGTAGCGTCGCGACTACCCATGGTTTGCCGCGGCCGTACACGATGCGTCGCGGCCGAGCCGGTTCACAGTACGGAGGCTCCCGGTGACCGATCACGTCGCGCCCGCAATCGTCGCACCACAGCTCGTCGTCAACAGCCGGATGATCTACTTCGGCTGGCTGCCGGCGGACCCCGACGCGGTCGCGGCGCTGGTGCCCAAGGGGCTCGAACCGATGGCCAACCGCCAGGTCTTCATGAACCAGTACGTGGTCGACGACGAGGGCCAGACCTCGGGTTTCGGCGCCTACTCGCTCACCTACCTCGGGCCGGACCTGGACGGGCTGGACGCCCCCGACGGGGTGACCCCCGGCCGCTGGTGGACCCACTACCTCAACTCCAGCCCCGTGGTCCGGGAGTACGCCGCCGCCCGTGGCGCACCGGCGAGCGTGGGCCGGACCACGATCGAGGTCAGGGGCCGGCGGCTGGTCGCCACCACCGAGGCGGACGGCGTGCCGGTCATCAGGACCACGGCCCGGGTCGGCCGGACCGGCGAGGCGATCAACCGTGGACAGTTGCGGTACCTCACCGACGTCGACGGCCGGCGGACGAGCGGCATCTACCCGTTCATCGCCGAGCCGGTCGACCCGTTCGAGATCGAGTCCCTGGAATTCCTGGAACCCGACCATTCCACCTGGGCCCTACGCCCCGCGAACCCCCTGGAAATCACCTGGGGCTTCTACTCCCCGCGTTCCTCCTTCGCCTACCCCGGCGGCGAATCCCCCCTCCCCTGACCCCCCTTCGAGATCAGCCCTCTTGTAGAGAAAGAGGGGCAATCGTCCGCCGGATAGCGCCTCTTTCTCTACAGGAGGGCTATCGGTGTGTCGAAGGGGGCGGTGGGAAGGAGCGGCGCCAGGGGGTGTCGGCGGTCGGGGCGGCGGAGCGGTCGAGCTGGTGTTGGTGGGTGGGGGGTAGGGAGTCCCACCAGCGTTGGCGTAGGTTCGCCAGGTCGTCGGGGGCGATCCGGCCGGGCAGGCGCAGTCTCGCCATCCCGCCGTCGGGGTACACGTCCAGCCGGACGTCGGTTGCCGTACGGGCGTCGGGCAGCGGGAACCGGTGCCGGGTGTCGGGTTGCAGGCGTACTCGGGGCAGCAGGTCGAACCAGGACCGGTCGTCGGCCGGGTCGGCGTACCTGGTGTCGATCCCGCGCAACGACGCGGCGCCCGGGGCGTTGCCCTTGAAGTGGCTGGTGTCCAGCTCCGCCATCCGGATCCGGCCGGGGGCGACGAGCCGGACGCGTACCCAGTCGTTGCCGTCGTCGCGGCGCCGCGCGGTCTCCCAGCCCTCCCCCATCACCCGGGCCAGGCCGGGCGCGACGAGCTGGTCCGGCGAACCGTAGAAGCGGTTGCTGCAGTCGGTGACCCGACCGCCGTACTCCAGGGCCGCGAGGTCGACCTGACCGTCCGGGAAGAGCCGGGGATCCGGTACGACCGTCCCGTGCACCCGCAGCCGGGCCACCCCGCCGTCCGGGAAGATGTTCAGCCGCACGTGGGTGAACCGGTGCGGGTCCGTCACCGCGAAGGCGTTCGCGGTGTCGCCCTGCACCGCCGAGCGGGGCACGATCGTCAACCAGTCGGCGGCGGCCAACTCGGCCGGGCTCGGATAACCCTCCAGGCCGCACGCCTGCACCGAGACGAACGGCGGGAAGTTACCGGTGAAGAAGGCGGTGTCGACCACCACCCCGGAGATCACACCGGGCGCGCCGAGCCGGACGGTCGCGTGGTCGTGGCCGGGTTCCCGGCGGCGGCGGGTCTCCCAACCGTCGTACACCTGGCCCTTTGCCCCGAAGGTCTGCGGGGTGAACGTCGGCGCACCGGTGTTGACCAGGTTGTCCCGGGCGGCGAAGAACTCGTCGTTGGCGTCGACCACCGAACCGCCGAGCAACCGGGAGGCGAGGTCGGGCAGCTCGGTGAAGTCGGCCATCAGGCCCCCCGGCGCAGGAACCGGCCGCGCGGCGGCTCGTCCGGCCGGACCTGGTCGCCGCGCAGCCAGGTCGCCCGGACCTCGCCGAACAACTTCCGACCGGCGTACGGGGTGATCGGGTGGCGGTGCCGGAGCAGGGCCGGTTCGACCGTGAACCGCCCGTCGGGGGCGAACGCGACCAGGTCGGCGTCGGCACCGGGTTCGATCCGCCCCTTGGCGGGCAGCCCGGCGATCTCGGCCGGGCGACGCGCCATCCAACGGACCACGTCGGCGAGGCTGTGTCCGCGCTGACGGGCCTGGGTCCAGATCACCGGCAGGCCGAGCTGCAGCGACGCGATGCCGCCCCAGGCGGAGGCGAAGTCGCCCCGGTCGAAGTTCTTCAGCGCCGGTGGGCAGGGCGAGTGGTCGGAGACGACGCAGTCGATCAACCCGGCGGCCAGCCCCGCCCAGAGCGCGTCGCGGTTGTCGGCCGACCGGATCGGCGGGCAGCACTTGAACTCGGTCGCCCCGTCGGGCACCTCCTCCGCGGTCAACGCCAGGTAGTGCGGGCAGGTCTCGGCGGTCACCCGTACGCCGTCGCGGCGGGCCTCGGAGATCAGTGGCAGCGCCTCGGCGGCGCTGAGGTGCAGGATGTGCACCCGCGCACCGGTGGCCCGTGCCGCGGCGAGCACGGTGGCGACCGCCTTCGACTCGGCCAGCGGTGGGCGGGTGGCGACGAAGTCGGCGTACCGGCCGGTCTCCGGGGTGGGCAGGATCTCGGCCGGGTCCTCGGCGTGCAGGACGAACAGGGCGTCCACCGCCTCCAGGGCCCGCCACAGCCCGGCCGGGTCGAGCGGCGGGAACTCCGGCACCCCGGAGTCGACCAGGAACGCCTTGAAGCCGAGCACCCCGGCGGCGTGCAGGGCGGGCAGGTCGGCGAGGTTGCCCGGTACCGCCCCGCCCCAGAACCCGACGTCGACGTGGCACCGGCCGGCGGCGGCCCGCCGCTTGATCCGTAGCGCGTCGGCGGTCACCGTCGGCGGCAGCGAGTTCAGCGGCATGTCCACGATGGTGGTCACCCCGCCGGCCAGGGCCGCCCGGGTGGCGGTCGGGAAGCCCTCCCACTCGGTCCGCCCCGGCTCGTTGACGTGCACGTGGGTGTCCACCAGACCGGGCAGCAACGCCAGTTCGCCGAGGTCCTCGCCGGCCACCGCGTGGTAGTCCTCGATCGCGGCGATCCGCCCGTCGCGCAGGCAGACCGCCGCCGGGCGCTCCCCCTGCGGTGTCACCACCCGACGCGAACGCAACACCAGGTCGTAGTCGCCGTTGTTCTCCTCGCCGCTCATGCCCACCGCCCTTTGCTGGATGTCGCCGATCGGTCCGGGTTCCGGTGGCGGGTCACAGCGCCGCCAGCTCGGCCCGGTCGAATCCGGCCTCGTCGGGGTCGTACGCGCCACAGTCCAGGCCGCGCAGCAGGAACCCGGCCAGCGCCCGCGCCGTCGCCGGCTCGTCGAGCACCCCGCTCGCCTGCCGCTCGAGGTACGCCCGCAGCCGCCGCTGCGCCGCCACCCGCCCGTCGCGGAAGAAGGCGTACGTGGCGGCGAACCGGGTCGGCAACTGCGCCGGGTGCATGTCCCAGCCCTGGTAGAGCCCCTGTTCGAGGGAGCGTCGGACCAGCCCGGCGTGCAGGTGCCAGGCGGCCCGTACGTCGGCTTCGGAGCCGACCGGGAGCACGTTGGTCGAGCCGTCGGAGAGGCGTACGCCGGTGCCGGCGGCGACCACCTGCATCACCGCCTTGGCGAAGTCGGCGACCGGGTGCGCCATGCTCTGTTGCGCCGCGGCGACGCCGAGTGCCGCGCTGTAGTCGTAGGTGCCGTAGTGCAGGGCGGTGCACCGGCCCCTCGCCGCACCGATCATCCGGGCGACGGTGGCGGTGCCGTCCGAGCCGAGTACGGCCGGCGGCGTCTCCACCTGCACCTCGAACCGCAACGTCCGTACGGGCAGCCCGTGTGCCGCCTCCAGCCGCTCGCAGAGCACGACCATCGCCTCGACCTGTGCGGGTGCGCTGACCTTCGGCAGGGTCACCACGAACCCGTCCGGTGGTGGCCCGTCCAGCGCCTCCAGGAAGATGTCCAGGGTGCGTACGGCCCGGTGCCGGCTCGGCCCCTCCAGGCTCTTGATCCGCAGCCCGCTGAACGGCAGTGGTCCGGCCGCCCGCAGGGCCTTGGCGGCGTTTCGGGCCGCCGCGTCCTCGACCCCGTCGGCGGGTACGCCGTACCCGTCCTCGAAGTCGATCCGCAGGTCCTCGATCGGTTCCCGGTCGAGCTTGCCGACCACCCGCTCGTGCAGCTCCGTGGCGTACGGCGGCGGTGGAAACCCGGCCAGTACGGCGAGCGCCGCCGACCCCCACTCCGACACCACGCCGGGATGCATCCGGTCGGCGGGCAGGTAGACGGTGTGCACCGGTTGCCGCCCCTGGGCCGGTCCGGGATAGGTACGGAGCAGGTCGGCGTCGACCGGGCCGAGCAGGGCGTCGAGTTCGGCGTAGACGGACGGGTCAAGTTTGTTCCACTGTGGAGTGTGGTCGGCCATGGTCGATGTCCCCCGTCCCGGAGTCACCCTTTGCAGTGGATCCTGCTAGCACCGTAGCCGCTCCGGCCCCGACAGTCAGCACTCAAGACCATCACCCATGCACACCTATTGATGTATCGAGGTGCAGCTCCTAGGCTGACGTGCGGCATCGACTGCACGAAGGCCGCCGGGACCCCGACCACGGGTCGGAGCCACCCGGCTCGGCGACGTAGGGGGATGGCGCTGGGCGGAGACCTCCCTGCCGAAGGACGACCCGGCCTCCTCGGCCGGACAGAGCTGCTGGCCGGCATCGAACGGCGGCTCGCCGCGGGCGGCGGGGTGGTGCTCGCCGGCCCCGACGGCATCGGCAAGTCCGCGCTGCTGGACGCGGTCGCCGCCACGGCGGCCGGGCGCGGGGAACTCGTACTGCGACTCAGCCCGGCCGAACCCGAACGGTCGCTGCTCTACTCCGGCCTGGTCGACCTGTTCACCCAACTGCCGCCGAGTGCGGTGGACCCGCTGCCGTCGCCGTACCGGGCCGCGGTCGAGGCGGTCCTGTCCGGCACCATCGGCACCGGTGGCCCGGACTGGTCGTACAACGGCGATCCCGCGTTCGAGCTGGCCTGCCGGCGGGCGCTGCGCCGGGTGCTGGAAACGGTGGCCGCCCGGCAGCCGGTCCTGCTGGTGCTCGACGACACCCAGTGGCTCGACGCCGCCTCGGCCGGCATGCTCGGTTACGTCGTACGCCGCATCGGCGACCAGCCGATCCGTACGGTGGCCGCCCGGCGGCTGGTCGAGCCCGGCTCGGACCACTGGGCCAGCCGGCTCTGCCCACCGCCGGTGCTGGAGCTGACCGTACCGCCGCTGGCCGCCGACGACCTGGCCGCGCTGTTGGAGGCGCACGGGCTGCCGTGTCGGGCGGCGAGCCGGCTGCACGCGGACAGCGGTGGCAATCCGTACCTGGCGCTGGCGCTCGGCGGCGCCTTCGGACCCGACCCCGAACCGGCCTGGCGCCCGGTGCCGCTGCCCGAACCCGTACGGGCCCGGCTGCGCCAGCGGATCGACGCGCTGCCGGCCGGGGTGGCCGACACGCTTTTGGTGGCCGCGCTCGCCACCCGCCCGACGGTGGCGCAGCTCTGCCTGGCCGGGCGCCCGGACGCCGAACGGGAGATCCGGCTCGCCGGCTCGGCGGGGCTGGTCCGGCTCGACGGCCCGGTGGTGCGCTTCACCCCGACCGGGGTGGCGACCGTGCTGGTCGACGAGGCGGAGTCACCGCGCCGGGCGGCCATCCACGCCGCGCTGGCCGGGGTGGCGACCGACCGGGCCGAGGACGCCCGGCACCGGGCGCTGGCCGGCGCGGGGCCGGCAGCCGAGGTGACCCGGTCCCTGGTCGCGGCGGCCGAGGCCGCGCTGCGCCGGGGTGCGCGGGGGCTGGTCGCCGAGCTGTACCTGCTCGCCGCCGACCGCACCCCACCCGGCTGGCCCCGGCAGGAGTGGCTGGTCAGCGCCGCGGAGGCGGCGGCAGCGGCCGGGCAACCCGACCTCGCCGGCCGGGCCGCCGAGGCGGTGCTCGCCGGGGACGCGACGGCGGCGCACCGGGTCCGGGCCCGGATGGCGCTGATCGACCTGGCCGGTCAGGCGCTCGGCGAGATGGACCAGGCGTTCGCCGCGGCGCTCGCCGACGCCGAGAGCGAGGTCGCCCTGCTCGCGCCGCTGCGGCTGCGGCTGGCCTGGCGGGCGCTGGTCGCCGGCACACCGGACCGGGCGGTGGCCGAGATCGACGGGGCGATCGCCGCCGCGCGGGCCGCGGGCGACCGGACCACCGAGGCGATGGCCCTCGGCGTACGGGCCCAGGTGCAGCGGGTACGCGGCCACCCGGACTACGTCGACACCCTGGCCCGGGCGCTCGCGCTGCCGGTGCCGGAGCAGACCGGCTGGCTGCACCTGACCCCGCGTTACCTGTCCGCCCGGTTCGCCCTCGCCGACGACCGGCTCGACGCCGCCCGCGCCGAACTGCTCACCATGCTCGCCACCGCCGAGCGGGGCGGGGGTGAGGAGCTGATCGGGGTGCTGCGCAGCCTGGCCGAGGTCTCGGCCCGCGCCGGCCGGTGCCGGGAGGCGTTGCAGCACGCGCAGCGGGCGATGCGCGTCTGCGAGCAGACCCGACTCAGCCCCGGCCCCTGCTGGTACACCCTCGCCGTGGCGGAACTGGCCGGCGGCAGCGTGGCCCGCGCCCTCGCGTACGCCGAACGCGGGGTGCGCGCCTCCGAGCAGGAACGGGACAACATCTTCCTCTGCCGCAACCTGCACGTGCTCGGCCAGGCGCGGCTGCGCGCGGGGCAGCACCGGGCCGGGGTGGAGGCGCTGCGCCGGTTGCGGGACCTGGAGGCCGCACAGGGCGTCGCCGACCCGTCGATGCTGCGCTGGCACGGTGACCTGGCCGCCGGCCTGGCCGCGCTGGGTGCGTACGACGAGGCGACCGAGACCATCGCGCAGGGGCGACGGGCGGCGTTGCGGCTCGGCCACTGCACCGGTGTGCTGGCCCAGCTCGACCGGGCGGCGGCCCTGGTCCTGGCCGAGCGGGGCGATCCGGGTTCGGCGGTCGACCTGTCCGCCGCCGCCGCGGAGTGCTTCGCCACCCTGCACCAGCCGATCGAACGCGGGCACGCGCTGCTCGTCCAGGGCGGTGCCGAACGCCGTCGCCGCCGGTACGCCGCCGCCCGGGTCGCGGTCGGCGCCGCGCTGACCATCTTCCTCCAGGTGGAGGCGAAGCCGTGGGTGGAGCAGACCACCCGGACCCTGGCCCGGGCCGAGGGCGTCTCGACCGGCCCGTACGCACCCGACGGGATCGCCCGTACGACCGACCGGCCTCGTCCGGTGGCCGGTGCGACCGGGCCCGGCAACGGGGACGGGCAGGTGAACGACAGGCCCGGCTCCACCGAGGGGCTCACCTCGACCGAGGCGCACATCGCCGGGCTGGTCCGGCAGGGGGCGAGCAACCGGGAGATCGCCACCCGGCTGTTCATCAGCGTGAAGACCGTCGAGGCGACCCTGACCAGGGTCTACCGCAAGCTCGGTGTCCGGTCCCGCACCCAGCTCAGCTCGCGACTCAACGAACGCTGAGCGCTGACCCGGCAAACGCCGTCGAGGCCGGGCCGGGCGCCGGCAAGGGATTTCCCTGATTCGGTGACAGGCGTCGATGCCTAGCGTGTCATCGCACGTCATCGTTCGCTCCACTGTCGACCCACTGTCGACCCGGTCCGCCGTCACCCACCGGTGCGGCCGGCCAACCCCGGCTGACCCGCCCCATCGGGCGGAAGAAGGAGTACCCAGGTGAGACGCAAGGTTCTCAGCCACAGCCTGGTGGCGCTCGCCACCGGCACGGCACTGACGCTGACCGCGACACCCGGTGTCGCGGCACCCGCACCCGTGCCGGCCGCCCCGAGCGCCGCCCCCGCCCAGCTGGCCGCCACCGCAGCCGACCAGCTCGTCGACAGCGCCGCCCCCGCGCTGCACCGCTCCGCCGGTGACACCCTGCGTCGTACGGGGGTGCAGGTCGGCAACAGCGGGCTGCACTACGTCACGTACGAGCGCAGCTACCGGGGTCTGCCGGTGGTCGGCGGCGACGTTGTCGTCACCACCGACTCGACCGGTGCGGTACGCGGCACCGCCGTCGCGCAGGAGTCGGCCATCGCGGTCGACACCGCACCGGCGGTCAGCACCGACCGGGCTGCCGCCACCGCCACCGCGCAGCTCACCAAGGCCACCGAGACCACCACCCCTCGCCTGGTGGTGCTCGCCTGGGGCGCACCCCGACTCACCTGGGAAACGGTTGTCACCGGCTCGATCGGCAACACGCCGAGCAAGCTGCACGTCTTCGTCGACGCCGTCACCGGCGCGGTCGCCGACTCGTACGACGAGGTCCGCGCCGGCACCGGTAACAGCTACTACAACGGCACGGTCAGCATCAACACCTCGGGCTCGGGATCGTCGTACTCGATGACCGACACGACCCGGTCCGGGCTGCGCTGCGGCGGGCAGACCGGCACCGCGTACACCGGCACGGACGACACCTGGGGCAACGGCTCGGGGACCAACCTGGAGACCGCCTGCGTCGATGCCCTGTACGCCGCGCAGCGGGAGTGGGACCTGCTCGGCTCCTGGTTCGGCCGCAACGGCATCACCGGCAGCGGTGGCAGCCCGCCGATCCGGGTCGGCCTCAACGACGTGAACGCCTACTGGAACGGCAGCTACGTCAACTTCGGCCACAACCAGGCCAACACCCGCCAGGCCACCCCGATCGACGTGGTCGCGCACGAGCTGGGTCACGCGGTCTTCCAGTACACCCCTGGCGGCGCGGGCAGCGGCAACGAGAACGGCGGCATCAACGAGTCGACCGGCGACATCTTCGGCGCGCTGACCGAGGCGTTCGCCAACAACGCCAACGACCCGCCGGACTACCAGGTCGGCGAGGAGGTGGACCTGGTCGGTGACGGCCCGATCCGCTACATGTACAACCCGTCCCTGGCCGGCGACCCGAACTGCTGGTCCACCTCGATCCCGAACACCGAGGTGCACGCCGCCGCGGGTCCGCTGAACCACTGGTTCTACCTGACCGCCGAGGGTTCCAACCCGGGCAGCGGCAAGCCGGCGAGCCCGACCTGCAACAGCTCCACGGTCACCGGCATCAGCATCCGCAAGGCCGGCGAGATCTACTACAACGCGTTGCTGGCCAAGACGTCGAGCTGGCGTTACGCCAACATCCGGGTCGCCACCCTGAACGCGGCGAAGAACCTCTACCCGGGTAGCTGCACCGAGTTCAACACGGTCAAGGCGGCCTGGAACGCGATCAGCGTCCCGGCCCAGTCGAGCGAGCCGACCTGCGGCACCGCGTCGAACGACTTCTCCATCTCGGCGTCGCCGACCGCCGGCAGCGTCGCGCCGGGTGCGGTCGCGACGACCACGATCAGCACCGCGGTGACCGCCGGGTCCGCGCAGACGGTCGCGCTCTCCGCCACCGGCCTGCCCTCGGGTACGACCGCCGCGTTCACCCCGACGTCGGTGACCGCCGGCGGGTCGTCCACCCTTCGGCTGACCACCTCGACGTCGACCCCGGCCGGGACGTACACCGTGACGGTCACGGGGACCGGGAGCGTGTCGCACTCGACGTCGTACGCGCTGACCGTGACCGGTGGCGGGGGTGGCGGTTGCTCCGGCACGAACGGCACCGACGTCGCCATCCCGGACAACGGTGCGGCGGTGACCAGCAGCATCACCATCGCCGGCTGCAACCGCAACGCCGGGACCGGCTCGACGATCGCGGTCAACATCGTCCACACCTACCGTGGTGACCTGGTCATCGACCTGGTCGCGCCGGACAACAGCGCGTACCGGCTGAAGAACAGCTCCAGCGACAGCGCCGACAACGTGAACACCACGTACACGGCGAACCTGTCCAGCGAGGCGGCGAACGGCACCTGGCGGCTGCGGGTGCAGGACGTCGGCCCGATCGACACCGGCTACATCAACACCTGGACGCTCACCCTCTGATCCACGCGAACCCCGCCGGCCGCCGCCCGTACGCCGGGCGGCGGTCGGTGCGTTCCGATCCGTTCGAGGCGGTAAACGGGCGTCCGGAACGGGCCGGATGCGCGACGATAGCGGAATGTCGAAGACGAACGATGCCGGCGGCACCTACGTGAATCCCGGCGGCGAATTCACCCGCGACCAGCGTTACATCGCCACCCGGATCACCGCCGACGGGCGGGACGGGTATCCGGTGGAACCCGGCCGGTACCGGCTGGTGGCCAGCCGGGCCTGCCCGTGGGCGAGCCGGATGGTGATCATCCGTCGGCTGCTGGGACTGGAGGACGTCCTGTCGCTGGGACTGGCCGGGCCGACGCACGACAAGCGGAGCTGGACGTTCGACCTCGATCCGGGCGGGCGTGACCCGGTGCTCGGCATCGAACGCCTCCAGGAGGCATACTTCGCCCGCTTCCCCGGTTACGAGCGCGGCATCACCGTCCCGGCGATCGTCGACGTACCGACCGGGCAGGTGGTGACCAACGACTACGCGCGGATGTCGCTCGACCTCTCCACCGAGTGGACCGCCTACCACCGGCCGGACGCGCCGAGGCTCTACCCGGAGGAGCTGCGGGAGGAGATCGACGAGGTGAACCGGGTGGTGTTCACCGACGTGAACAACGGCGTGTACCGGTGCGGCTTCGCCGGCTCCCAGGAGGCGTACGCACGGGCGTACAAGCGGCTGTTCGACCGGCTCGACTGGCTCTCCGCCCGGCTCGAGGGGCAGCGTTACCTGGTCGGTGACTCGATCACCGAGGCCGACGTCCGGCTGTTCACCACCCTGGTCCGCTTCGATCCGGTCTACCACGGGCACTTCAAGTGCAACCGGCAGAAGCTCACCGAGATGCCGGTGCTGTGGGCGTACGCCCGTGACCTGTTCCAGACCCCCGGATTCGGGGACACGGTCGACTTCGAGCAGATCAAGGAGCACTACTACGTGGTGCACCGGGACATCAACCCGACCGGAATCGTGCCGATCGGTCCGGACCTTTCCGGCTGGCTGGACCCGCACGGGCGGGAGTCGCTGGGCGGGCGCCCGTTCGGCAACGGGGCCCCGCCGGGACCGGTCTCGGCCGGCGAGACGGTCCCGGTGGAGCACACTCCGTACGCCGCGATCTAGAGCCCGTGCGGCCCGGCCGGTCAGGCGGTCGCGGCCCGGTCGAGGTCGGCGCGGGTGAGCAGCGACCGGAGGGCGATCCCGTCGGCGGCCAGCGCCTCGGCGCCGCCCTCCTGGCGGTCGATCACGCAGAGCGCGTGTTCGATCTTCGCCCCCAGCTCGCGGAGCTGGCCGGTGGAGATGGCGATCTGGCCGCCGGAGGTGACCACGTCCTCGACGATCAGGACCCGCGCGCCACCGACGTCGGCGCCCTCGGCCAGCCTGGCGGTGCCGTACGACTTGGCGACCTTGCGGACGAACGCGCACGGCAGCCCGGTGTGCCGGCCCAGCGCGGTCACCACCGGGATGCCGCCGAGTTCCAGCCCGGCGAGGACCTCGGTCTCCGGCGGTACGAGCGCGGCCATCTCGGCGGCGAGGGCGTCGAGCAGCACCGGATCGGCCTCGAAGCGGTACTTGTCGAAGTACTCGTCGGCGACACGGCCGGAACGGAGCACGAACCGGCCGGACAGGCGGGCGACGGTGTTCACCTGGTGAGCGAGATCAACGAGAGTCACGAGGCACCATCTTGGCAGATGCCGGACGGGCGCCCGAAACGTCGCTCCACGGTGGATGGCCCGGTCGCGGCAGCACCCGGGGCCCGGGTGGCGAGCGGGCGGGCATCGGACGACCCGGTCAGAGCGGGTGCAGGGTGACGGCGTCCAGTCGCCCGCCGGTGACCTCGGCGGTGAGGTAGCTGGCGTACGGCTGCCGGCGCCGGTCGGTGGGGGAGCCTGGGTTCAGCAGCCGCAGCCCGCCGGGTGCCTCGCTGTCCCAGGGGATGTGCGAGTGGCCGAAGATCAGCACATCGGTGTCCGGGAACCGGGCAGCGGCCCGGTGTTCCCGCCCGCCGGCCGGACCGGTCTCGTGGACGACCGCGATCCGGAGCCCGTCCAGGTCCGTCCGGGCTACCTCGGGCAACCGTGCCCGCAGCTCGGGCCCGTCGTTGTTGCCGTACACCCCGATCAGCCGGGCGCTGCGTGCGGTCAGGGCGTCGAGCAGTGCCTCGTTGACCCAGTCACCGGCGTGTACGACCACGTCGGCGGTGTCGACCGCGGTCCACAGCGCGGCCGGCAGGTCACGGGCCCGCTTCGGCAGGTGGGTGTCCGCCATGATCACGAGACGCACCCGACCAGCCTATCGAGCCCCGGTCGACCGGGTGCTATCTTAGGACCCCTAAGTTTCCTCTTAGCCTAAGAAAGGTTCGGTATGCCACGGCAGGGTTTGACCACGGAGCGGGTCTCGGCCGCCGCTGCCGAGTTGGCGGACGAGGTCGGGTTGTCGCGGTTGACCGTGGCGGCGGTCGCCCGACGCTTCGGGGTCTCGGACGCCGCCCTCTACGTGCACGTCCGCAGCCGCGACACGCTGATCGAGCAGGTCGCGGTCCGGGCGGCGGCCACGTTCAGCGACCGGCTCGCGCTCGCCGTGGCCGGTCGTGCCGGTGAGCAGGCCCTCGTCGGATACGCCGACGCGTACCGCGCGTTCGCGGTGGCGCACCCCGGGCAGTACGCGGCGACCCAGCTCCCGCTGCCGCCCGAGGTCGGCACCACCTCGGCAGGACACCTGCGCCTCATCGAGCTGAGCTACGCGATGCTGCGCGGATACGGGCTCGACGAACCCGCGCTGACCGACGCCATGCGTTTCGTACGCAGCACCTTCCACGGGTTCGCGAGCCTCGAAACCGTGGACGGATTCGGACATCCCCGCGACCTCGACGCGTCGTGGAGCGGCATCCTCGACGCGGTCCACACCACCCTGAGCAACTGGCCGACCATAACGAAGGAACGGCGATGAACACCCACGACACCCACGACCGGTACGTCAGCTCGGCCGACGGCACCCGCCTGGTGGTCCGGCGCCTGGGTTCGGGCGACCCGGTCGTCCTCGTGCACGGCTCGGGCGGCGGTCTGCACTCCTGGGCCACGGTCGCCGAGCAACTCGCCGACGGCTACCAGGTGTGGCTGCCGGCCCGGCGCGGGTACGCCCCCAGCGACGTCCCGGCCACACCCAAGTCGTTCGAGCACGAGACCGCCGACCTGATCGCGGTTATCGAGGCGGTACGCGGGTTCTCGGGCCGGCCCGTACATCTCGTCGGAGCCTCGTACGGAGCGACCCTGTCGCTGCACACCGCCGCGGCGGATCCGCGCGGACTTCGCTCCCTGGCCGTCTTCGAGGCCCCGCTCTTCGCCGCCGGGCCGGAAATCGGGCCGTTGCTCGACCGGTACCGTTCCGCCTTCGAACGCGACGACGCCCCGGCGATGGCCGCAACTCTGAACGAGGTGACGCGGGTTCCGGCCGAGATCGTGGCGGCGTTCGCGGCCGCGGCCGGGGACAGAACGCCGGACCCGGTCGAGGCACGGCGCTCGGCGGTCGGCTGGCTGCACGATCTCGAAGCGCTCGCCGGGGACGGCACCGACATCGACCGGTGGTCCCGGATCGCCGTACCGACCCTGGTGATGCAGGGCGCCGACACCTGGGAGCCGATGCCGACCACGATGGACGCCCTGGCGAGCACCATTCCCGATGCACGGCAGATCGTCTGGCCGGGACAGTCGCACTTCGTCACGATGACCGCACCCACCCTGGTCGCCGACACCCTGCGCCGGTTCTTCGCCGAGGTGTCGGTGTCGGGGTAGCCGGACCGGGGTGACGCCGGGCGTCAGCTCTTGAGGAAGGCGAGCAGGTCCTCGTTGACCTTGTCCTGGAGGGTCGCGGTCATCCCGTGCGGCGCGCCGGGGTAGTAGATCTCCTGTGATCCCGGAATGAGCTGGGCCGACTTCGGCCCCGAGTCCTTGACCGGGACGATCTGGTCGTCCTCGCCGTGCATCACCAGGGTCGGGATGTCGAACTTCTTCAGGTCCTCGGTGAAGTCCGTCTCGGAGAAGGCCTCGATGCTGTCGTAGGCGTTCTTCACGCCCGACTGCATGCTCCAGAGCCAGAACTGGTCCAGGATGCCCTGCGAGACCTTCGCACCCGACCGGTTCGCGCCGTAGAACATCAGGGCGAGGTCCTTGTAGAACTGCGACCGGTCCTTGAAGAGCCCGGCACGCAGCTCGTCGAAGACGCTCTTCGGCAGCCCTTCGGGGTTGGCCTTCGTCTGCAGCATCAGCGGGGGCACCGCCGAGATGAGCACCGCCTTGGCGACCCGTCCGGTGCCGTGCCGACCGATGTAGCGGGCCACCTCGCCACCACCGGTGGAGTGGCCGACGAGGCTGGCACCGGTCAGGTCGAGCGCCTCGATGACGGCGGCGAGGTCGTCCGCGTACCCGTCCATGTTGTTGCCGGCGGAGGTCTGGCTCGATCGGCCATGACCGCGACGGTCGTGCGCGACCACCCGGAAGCCGTTCTGTACGAGGAAGAGCATCTGCCCGTCCCAGGCGTCCGCGCTCAACGGCCACCCGTGCGAGAACGTGACGACCGGACCCTCGCCCCAGTCCTTGTAGTAGATCTCGGTGCCGTCCTTGGTGGTGATCGTGCTCATCGTCGCCCTTCCTCTACGTCCGCAAGGCAGGCGGGCACTCGGCGCAGGTCGCACACCGGTCGAGCCGGCTCACATCCGACTCTAGACCGCCGTCATGGCCCTGAACTGGGCTTCCCTGGAACGCCCGAGGGGCCCCGGAGCAACGACAACCGAGGGGTGCCGGGTCACCCGGCACCCCTCGGGAACATCAGTCTCGCCAGTAGTAGTGGGCGTTGGTGTCGTCAAACCGCCCACCGGTACGGCAGCAGCGGCGGAAACCGCCGCCCGGAACCACATGGACAGGGGTCCCTGCCGCCGAGCTTCTCGACCAGCTCGGTGTCGACACCGACGACCCGGTGCCCCCGTTTCACCTGCGACTCGCTAGAGGGAACCCCCTGCGGCGCTTGCTGGTCGGCTCAAAAGGACGCCTCGGCGTCGTAGTCACGGCTCATCGTGATCGCCTCCTCGGTAGGGAACGCGGCGATCGAACCGTAGCGGTCCCGGGCAGGACCGGGCGACCCGTTTTTGTCACGGTCGCGCTGGCACCGGAAGACTTTCTGTACCGGTCAAGGAAATCCCTTGACCGGTACAGCCAACGGGCTTACTGTATCGGTACAGAAGAAAACTGGAGGTCATCATGGAAATGCCCGCCGCCTTTGTCATCGCCCTCAACGACGTCGAGTTCGAGTTCAACAGCGCCCGCCCCGACGCCCCCGTCGTCCCGTACGTCGAACGGGCGCGACGCACCCGGCTGGTCCGTACGAAGGTCGCCGAGGCCCTCGTCCGCGCCGCCCGCGTGATCGAGCCGACCCGACCGGCACCCTGCTAACCTCGATGGGCAAACCGGTGCCCGTGACGAGCCTGTCGGCGCCGAACCGGACCATCCGCCCCGGCGGCCACTCCCCCGGCCCCGGCGACGGACGCAGACCAGCAACTGGCGGTGACGTGGCGCCACGGGTGACGTTGCAGACGATCGCCGACCGCGTCGGCGTGAGCCGGATGACCGTGTCGAACGCGTTCTCCAAACCCGACCAGCTCTCCGCCGCGCTACGCGAACGGATCCTGGACGCCGCTCGGGAGGTCGGCTACGCCGGGCCCGATCCGGCGGGCCGGGCCCTGGCGAAAGGCACCACCGGAGCCGTCGGCATCGTGCTGACCTCCTCCCTGCGCTTCGCCTTCACCGACCTGGTCGCCACCAGCTTCCTCGGCGCGATCGCGGAACAGCTCGGCCCGACCGGTCTGGCCCTGACCCTGCTGACCTCGTCCGACGACGGCGACGTCATTCCGGCCCGGGACGTGGCGATGGACGGTGCACTGGTCTACTCCTGCGATCCGACGTCAACCGCGGTCCAGTACCTCACGCGTCGCCGGCTTCCCCTGGTCTACGTCGACCAGGACCCGGTCGAGGGCATCCCCGCCGCCAACGTGGACGACCGGTCCGGGGCCCGTGCCGCCGCCGCGCACCTCATCGACCTGGGACACCGGAGGATCGGACTGCTGATGTCCGGCATGCACGGCGTACACGGGCTGATCGATCCAGCGGATATCGAGGTCGACGGGCACGCGTCCAGGCAGCGGCTGCTCGGCTGGCGCGACGCCCTCGACGCCGCCGGGATCACGCCGTTGGTGGCCCGCCAGGACGGTTCCGTTCCGGAGCAGGCGAAGGCCGGTGCTCGGCTGCTGCTGGACCGCCCCGACCGCCCGACCGCGATCCTCTGCTTCTCCGACGCGGTCGCGTACGGCGCCCTCCAGGCCGCCGAGGAACTCGGGATCCGGGTGCCGGCGGAACTCTCGGTGGTCGGCTTCGACGACAGCCCGCTGGCCAGCCAGCTCCGGCCGGCTCTGACCACCGTCCGCCAGGACGTCGAGGCCAAGGGCCGGGTCGCCGCCGCCGCGCTCACCAGGGCGATCGCGGACACCCGGGCCGGGCGTACGGTCACCGCCGAACACGTCCTGCTCCCCACCGAACTGGTCGTCCGGGACAGCACCGCACCGCCGCCGGCCTGACGCGTCAGCCCCGCGCGGTCCCCGCCGCTACTGCGTCTCGTCCAGGTTGTCGGCGTAGTACCCGATCGCCCGGCGGTACCGCCGTACCCCCGCGTCCTCGCTGGTGGAGACGATCACCTTGAGCAGGCTCCGGACGGCCTCCCGGGCCTCGCCGACGTTGTAGAGCGCCATCGCCAGGAACGTACGCAGGGCCGGATCGTCCGGGAACTCGTCCAGGGCCCGACGCAGCGTCGCCAGCGACTCCTCGTACCGCCCCAGCACCCGGTACGTGCTGCCGAGTCCCAGGTACGCCCCGTGCCGATCCTCCGGGGACAGGCCCGTACCCCGTAGCGCCCGCTCGTAGAACGGGACCGCCTCCGCCTCCAGACCGGCGGTGTCGTGCGCCCACGCCGCCTGGTACGCGATCCCCGCGTCCTGCGGATGCCGGTCCGCGAGGTCCACCAGGCGCTCGCGCGCCTGCGCGTTGCCCTCCTCCCGCAGCCGTACCGCCTGCGACAACAACACCTCGTGCCGATCACCCATGCCGAGCCACGCTGCCACCCCACCACCGCCGACGGCAAACGCCGCCGGCCCGGCGCACGCAGGTCGGGCCCACGGTGCCCGAGTCGGCCCGTGAGAGGATTCACCCATGGCAAATCAGCAGGACGTCGACGGTTCCGACCGGCACGGCGGGTCGGACACCGCTCACCGCGACCTCGGCGGGAGCGTCGACGCTCGGCTTGCCCTCGCACAGGACCCCACCACGTCGCAGACGACGCTCTACGAGTTGGCCTCGGACGCATCGCCCGTGGTCCGCAAGGCGGTGGCGACCCGTACGGACGCGCCCGCGCAGGCCCTGCGACCACTGACCCGCGACCATGATCGCGACGTACGCGAGGCGGTGGCCCGGAACCCGTCGACCTCGGCGGGGAACCTGCTGCGGCTCGTCCGCGACGCCGACCGGTGGGTCCGGTGGGCGGTCGCCGGCAACCCGGGATGCGACGAGTCGGTTCGCCGGGCGATGGCACAGGCGCAGGACAAGGAACTCCGTGGCCTGCTCGCCGAGACCCGGGAACTCGAACCGGAGCTGGCCGCGATCCTGATCGACGACGTCTCACCCGAGGTACGCGAACGACTCGCCATCCACACCCACGACCCCGACGTGATCACCGCCCTGCTGGCCGACCGGACCGCACGCGTACGCAAGGGGTTGGCCCGCAACACCCGGACCTCCGCCGAGCAGCGCGGCACGCTGGCCCGGGACTCCGTGGTCGACGTCCGGGCCACGCTCGTACGCTCCCTCGAACTCGACGAGGAGGATCTGCACCGCCTGGTCGACGACCGTGCGGCGCAGGTCCGGCTGTCGATGGCGACGTCTCCCCTCGTACCGGCGCACATCCGGCGCGCCCTCGAGGACGACCCGGACGAGTCGGTTGCCGCCGCGGCACGGGACTTCGACCGGGCGTCCCAGAAGTCCGCCACGGTCCGTACGCCACGCGTCGGCGCCCGCCGTCCGAGCACCGGTCCGGCCCGTCGCCGCGAGGGCCCGCGCTAGTTCCCCTTCGCGAGCCGGGCCGCCCGCAACGTCAGGTAGTGCTGTTCGGGCAGGCTGGTCGTCCGGCTGGCCGCCGCCCGGTAGTTCTCCACCGCGGCCGGCCGGTCGTCGAGCATCTCGTACAGGTGCGCCCTGGCGGCGTACAGGCGGTGGTGTCCGGCCATCCTCGGGTCGGTGTCCAGGGCGGCGAGGGCGTCGAGGCCGACGGCCGGACCGTGCACCATCGCGGTCGCCACGGCCCGGTTCAGCGACACCACGGGATTGGCGGAGTGCCGTTCCAGCACCCGGTACAGGGCGAGGATCTGTGGCCAGTCGGTCTTCTCCGCGCTCGGCGCCTCGTCGTGCAGCGCGGCGATGGCCGCCTGGAGCTGGTACGGACCGACCGGACCACGGGGCAGCGCGGCGGTGATCAGCGCGACGCCCTCGGCGATGGCGGCGGCGTCCCACCGACCGCGGTCCTGGTCGGCCAGGGAGATCAACGCGCCGCCGGGTCCGGTGCGAGCCGGGCTGCGGGCCTCGGTGAGCAGCATCAACGCCAGCAGTCCGGCGACCTCGCTGTTCGTCGGCAGCAGGGCGTGCACGGCTCGGGCCAGCCGGATCGCCTCGCTGGACAGCTCGACCCGGCGCAGGTCCGGGCCGGCGCTGCTGGTGTGGCCCTCGTTGAAGATCAGGTAGAGCACGTGCAGCACCGCGTCCAGTCGACGGGCCCGGTCCTCGCGGTCCGGCATCGAGAACGGCACACCGGAGGCCTTGATCCGCTGCTTGGCCCGGCTGATCCGCTGCGCCATGGTCGCCTCGGGCACCATGAACGCGCGGGCGATCTCCGCCGTGGACAGGCCGCCGACCGCCCGCAGGGTGAGCGAGATCGCCGACGCCGGGGACAGCGCCGGGTGGCAGCACATCAGGAGCAGGACCAGCGTGTCGTCCCGGTCCGCGGTCGCCTCCAGGTCGGCCGCCGGTGCGGCGAGCAGGTCGTACGGCTCACGCCGGGCCGCGAGATCCTCCCGGTTGCGCCGGGCCTGCTCGCTGCGTACGACCTCGATCATCCTGCGGTACCCGACCTGGATCAGCCAGCCCCGAGGGTTGTCCGGCACCCCCTCCTGCGGCCAATGGGTCGCGGCGGCCAACAGCGCCTCCTGCACCGCGTCCTCGGCGGTGGTGAAGTCACCGAACCGGCGGGTGAGCACGCCGACGACCTGCGGCGCCAGCTCGCGCAGCAGGTCCTCGACGTGTGGGTTCCCGTTCAGCGCTCAGATCTCCTGCGGCGGCGCGGACATGACCGGGCGTACCTCGATCGGCATGTTCAGCGGGCGACCGCCGGGGCCGGGAGCGGCAGACAGTTCCGCGGCGATCTCGACCGCCCGCTCGGGGGTGTCGGTGTCCACGATCCAGTAGCCGGCCAGGAACTCCTTCGTCTCGGCGAACGGCCCCTCGGTCACCACGGCCGCCCCGCCGTTCCCACCCCGTACGATCTTCGCCTGGTCCGCCCCGGCCAGGCCCTGCCCGTCGACCAGCTCCCCGGCGGCGGTCAGCTTGCCGTTCGAGTCGCCCATGAACCCGATGTGCGCCCGGATCTCCTCGGGGGTCCAGGTGTCGATCGAGGGGAAGTCGGCGTTCGCCAAGCTGAACTGCATCAGCAACATGTACTTCACGTTGTGCTCCTCAAGCCTGCGCGCCCGTGTGCGGCGCTCTCACGGTCAGGTAGAAGCAGGCGCCGCCGTCTCGACATCCTCGACCGGAAATCCTCGAAAAAAGTTCGCCGGGCCGATTTTCCTCACCCTAACCGCGCCGACCCGCCCGATGGCGACCGCCCACGCGAGATCTGCCCGGTCCGTCGATACCGTCGAAACTGATCCGATGGCGGACGAACGCCACCCGTGCGTCGTACCGTCCACCCGATGAGTACTTCGAAGGGGCGCAGATGGACACCGACAGCTCGGCGTACGCCGCTGCGATGGACCACGACGCCGACGCGGTGACCCGCCAGGCTCGCGAACTCGACCACCTCGACCTCCGTACGCTGGCCGAGGTGCTGGGTGAGATCGCCGCCATCGATCCGTCCCGGTACGAACACACCGGCCCGGAGACCTCGGAGGTCATCGCCCGGTACACGCGGCGCAACCGGCTGGTCTGGTCCGCGCTGGTCCTGGCACACGAGGCCGGTGTGCCGGCCGGTGTCGGTGTCGATCCTGCCGATCCGGTGCACCCGGTCGTCGTCTACATCGAGCTACCCGGCATCGGACAGCTCTGCTGGCACCTGCCGGCCCACCAGGTCGAGTGGGACGGCCACAGCACCGCCGTCAAGTACCAGCGGATCGACGCCTTTCGGAGGGACAACGACGGCGCGCGGGATCCGTGGGACGGAACCTAGTCGACGAGGTGCTCGGGGCGTACGGGGACGGTGGTGAGGGCCCGACCGGTGGCGGCACGGATCGCGGCGACCACGGCCGGGGTGGACGAGATGGTCGGCGGCTCCCCCACCCCGCGCAGCCCGTACGGGGCGTGCGGGTCGGCCATCTCCAGCACGTCCACCAGCATCGGCGGCGAGTCGAGGATGGTCGGGATCAGGTAGTCGGTGAAGGACGGGTTGCGGATCAGCCCGTCGACGACCCGGATCTCCTCCATCACCGCCAGCCCGAGCCCCTGGATGGTGCCGCCGTGGATCTGCCCCAGCACCGCCTGCGGGTTGACCGCCTTGCCGACGTCCTGTGCGGTGGCGATTTCGACCACCCGGACCAGGCCGAGTTCGGTGTCCACGTCCACTGTCGCCCGGTGGGCGGCGAAGGCGTACTGGACGTGGGCGTTGCCCTGGCCGGTGAGCGGGTGCAGCGACTCCGTCGGCCGGTGCCGCCACTGGACGGTCTCCTCCAGCGGCTCGTCGCCGAGCAGTTCGACCAGGTCGGCGACGGTCTCACCCGCCCCGTCGACCACCCGCCCGTCGACCAACCGCGCTGCCGGGTCGGCGGTGGCGAGGCGGGCCAGCAGCTTCGTCCGTACCGCCTGGCAGGCCGCCCGGACCGCGCCCCCGGTCATGTACGTCTGCCGGGACGCCGACGACGACCCGGCGCTGCCCACCCCGGTGTCGGCGGTCGCCACGGTGACCCGGGCGACGCCGAGTTCGGTACGGGCGATCTGCGCCTGCACGGTGACCAGGCCCTGGCCGACCTCGGCGGCGGCGGTGTGTACGAGCACCGCCGGCTCACCGTTGATCAGTTCCAGCCGTACCCGGGCGGTGGAGTAGTCGTCGAACCCCTCGGAGAAGCAGACGTTCTTGATCCCGATGGCGTAGCCGACCCCGCGCACGACCCCCTCGCCTCGGGTGGTGTTGGCCACCCCGCCGGGTCGTTCCCGTGGGTCGTCGGCTGCCGGTGGGGCCGCCGGTCGGTTCCGGACCAGGGCCAGCAGTTCGGCCACCGGCGCCGGCCCGTCGACCACCTGCCCGGTCGGCATCACCGCACCCTCGACCGACGCATTACGAGTGCGCAGGTCGACCGGATCCAGTCCGAGCGCGTCGGCGAGCTTGTCCATCTGCGACTCGTACGCGAAGCAGGCCTGGACCGCGCCGAAGCCGCGCATCGCACCGCACGGCGGGTTGTTGGTCCGCACCCCGTAGGCGTCCATGGTCACGTTCGGCACCTGGTACGGGCCGATGCCGAGGGTGGCGGCGTTGGCCACCACCGCCGGGGTGCTGGAGGTGTAGGCACCACCGTCGAGCAGGATCCGGGCCCTGACGTAGACGAGTCTGCCGTCGCGGGTGGCACCGTGTTCGTAGCGCAACGTCGCCGGGTGCCGGTGGACGTGCCCGAAGAACGACTCCTCGCGGGAGTAGACCATCTTCACCGGTCGCCGGGTGTGCAGTGCCAGCAGGCTGGCGTGGACCTGCATGGAGAGGTCCTCCCGGGCACCGAACGCGCCCCCGACCCCGGCCAGGGTGAGCCGGACCAGTTCCGGGGGCAGGCCGAGGCAGGCGGCCACCTGCGCCTGGTCGACGTGCAGCCACTGGGTGGCGATGAACAGGTCGACGCCCCCGTCCTCGGCCGGCACGGCGAGCCCGGACTCCGGTCCGAGGAACGCCTGGTCCTGCATGCCTACCCGGTACTCCCCGGTGACCACCACCTCGGCGGTCGCGTCGGGGTCGCCGTACCGGACCGGGACGTGCCGGACCAGGTGTCCACCGGCCAGTGCCGCCTCGGCGTCGGTCACCGGATCGAGGACCTCGTAGTCGACCTCGATCCGGGCCACCGCCCGGCGGGCGGTCTCCGGGTGGTCGGCGGCGACGATCGCGATTGCCTCACCCTGGTAGTGGATCTCCGGCCAGGCCAGCACCGGCTGGTCGGCGGTCTCCAGGCCGTAGCACTTCGTGCCGGGCACGTCGTCGGCGGTGAGGACCGCGTACACCCCCGGCAGGGCGAGCGCCGCGGTCAGGTCGATGCGGAGCAGCCGGGCCCGGGGGTACGGGCTGCGCAGGGTCGCCCCCCAGAGCATGTCGTCGGCCCAGAGGTCGGAGGAGAAGGCGAACTCCCCGGTGACCTTCAGCCGCCCGTCCGGCCGTCGCGCGCTCTGCCCGACACCACCCTCCACGGTGGTGGCGGGGGCGGTGGTGCTGACCGGTGTGCTCATCCGCGGGACCTCCGGTTCAGGGTCCGGTGCGCCCGGCGGATCCGCCGCACCAGGTCCCGCTCGTCGGCCGTACGCAACTCGCCGCGCTCGACCACCGGTCGACCTCCGACGAGCAGCAGTTCGACCGGGGCGGGCGGGCCGAACACGAGCGCGGCGACGGGGTCGTCGATGCCGATGTGCCCGAGCCCGTCGATCCGCCACACGGCCAGGTCGGCGAGCTTGCCGGGCTCGATCGAGCCGATCTGGTCCTCCCTGCCCAGGCAGCGGGCACCGCCGGTGGTGCCGAGCGCGAGGGCCTGCCGGGCGGTGAGCGCGGTCGGGCCGCCGCGCAGCCGGGCGGCGTAGAGCGCCTGGCGGAGTTCGGCGCCGAGCTGGTTCGCCTCCTGCGAGGCGGGTCCGTCGACACCGAGCCCGACCGGGACACCGGCGTCGAGCAGGTCCCGGGTCCGGGCGATGCCGGCACCGAGGCGGGCGTTGGAACTGGGACAGTGGGCGACCGAGGTGCCGGTGGCGGCGAGCCGGCCGACGGCGTGGTCGTCGAGGTGGACCGCGTGCGCCAGCCAGACGTCCGGGCCGAGCCAGCCGAGGCGTTCGGCGTACTCGACCGGGGTGCAGCCGTGCGTCTCGCGGCAGTAGCCCTCCTCCTCGATCGTCTCGGCGAGGTGGGTGTGCAGCCGTACGCCCCGGCGGCGGGCCAGCGCGGCGGCCTCGGTCATCAGCTTCGGGGTGACCGAGAACGGCGAGCAGGGCGCGACGGCGACCCGGACCATGGCGTCGTCGGCCGGGTCGTGGAACCGGTCGATCGCCTCCTCGGTGGCGGCGAGCGCGGTGTCGGTGTCCTCCACGATGTGGTCCGGCGGCAGACCGCCGTTGGATTGGCCCAGGTCCATCGAGCCCCGGGCGGGATGGAACCGCAGCCCGATCTCGGTCGCCGCCTCGACCTGCGCGGCCATCAGGTCGCCGCCGTCGCGCGGGTAGACGTAGTGGTGGTCGGTGCTGGTGGTGCAGCCGGACAGGGCGAGCCAGCCGAGGCCGGCGGAGGTGGTGGCGGCGACCACCTCGGCGTCCAGCCCCGCCCAGACCGGGTAGAGCTCGCCGAGCCACCCGAAGAGGTTCTCCTGCTGGGCCATGCCCCGGGTCGCCCACTGGTAGAGGTGGTGGTGGGTGTTGACCAGGCCGGGGGTGACCAGACAGCCGGTGCCGTCGACCCGGCGTACGGAGCGGTGGTAGCGGCCGGCGTGGCCGGGGCCGACGGCGACGATCCGGCCCTCGTCGATCACCACGTGGCCGTCGAGGTACTCGGTCCCGTCGGCGTCGACGGTCGCCACCGCACAGTTCTCAATGATGATCATCGTGACCGTCCGTGGACGCGGGGGTGGCGGCGGCCAGTCGTACGGCCGCCATGATGTGCTCGTACCCGGTGCACCGGCACAGGTTCCCGGCCAACGCCTCCCGGATGTCCTGGTCGGCCGGGGACGGGTCGCGGGCCAGCAGGTCGTGCACCGCCACCATCAGCCCCGGCGTGCAGAACCCGCACTGCACCGCCCCGGCCGTGACGAACGCCCGCTGCACCCGGTCCAGGGTGCCGTCCGGGCCGGTCAGCCCCTCGACCGTACGCACCTCGCGATCCTGCGCCTGTCCGGCCGCCACCAGGCAGGCGCAGACCGGCGTACCGTCCAGGTAGACCGTGCACGAACCACATTCTCCCTGCTCACAGGCGTTCTTGGCGCCGGGCAGGCCGAGTCGTTCACGGAGCAGGTAGAGCAGGCTCTCCCCCGGCCAGACGTCGTCGGCGGTACGCACCTCCCCGTTCACCACACAGTTGACCCTCATCCCCGTCCCCCCTCCCGAAGGTCGCGCCAGGCCCAGTGCAGGGTCCGGCGGGCCAGTACGGCGAGCGCGTGCCGGCGGTAGGCGGCGGTGCCGCGTACGTCGTCGATCGGGCTGGCCGCCGCCGCGACCAGGTCACCGAACCGTCGGGCGAGCGAATCCGGCAACGCCCCGACGTCGTCCCAGGGCAGGTCGGCGGCGAGCAGGTCCTCGGCCGCCCCGGCCCGCAACGGGGTCGGCCCGGCCGAACCGATCCCGGTGCCGACCCGGCGCTTCACCGGGTCCAGGGCCAGCCCGAACGAGCAGACCGCGATCACCATCGCGTTGCGGGTGCCGACCTTCGCGAACTGCTGCGGTCCGCGCGCCGGGGGCACCAGGAACGCCGCGATCAGCTCGTCGGGTGCCCGTACGGTGCGTTTGGGTCCGGTGAAGAACTCGGCCACCGGGACCCGGCGGGTGCCGCGGACCGAGGCCAGCTCGACCAGGGCACCGGCGGCGAGCAGCGGCGGGTGCGCATCCCCGGCCGGCGACGCGGAACCGAGGTTGCCACCGACCGTTCCCCGATTGCGGATCTGCGGCGAGCCGACCGTACGCGCGGCCAGCGCCAGCCCCGGCAGGGCCCGGCCGAGTTCGTCGATGATCCGCCGGTACGTGACCCCGGCACCGACCCGGAGCAGTTCACCGTCGGACGACCACTCGGTCAGGGCGCCGACCCGACTCAGGTCGAGCAGCACCCCCGGTCGGCGCCGGTCGAAGTTCAGCTCCACCATCACGTCGGTGCCGCCGCAGATCGGCACCGCCTCCGGGTACGCGGCCTTCGCCGCAAGCGCGTCGGTGAAGCTCGCCGGGGCCAGGAACTCCATCACCGTCCCCCGCCGTCCGCCGGGTCGACGGTCCCGTCGTCGGCCCGGCGGACGGTGCCCTCGATCAGCCCGTACGGGCGGTCGGTCGCGACGAACACCTCGTTCGGGTTGTCCAGCCCGAACGGGGTCAGGTCGACCAGGAGGTGGTGTTTGTTCGGCAGCGACAGCCGTACCTCGGTGATCTCGGGCCGGTCGGTCAGCACCCGGTGGCCCATCGCGTACAGGGTCTGTTGCAGGGAGAGGCTGTAGGTCCCGACGAACGCGTCGACCAGCGCCGCACGGGCGCCCGCGTACGAGCCTTCCCAGTCGAGGGCCTCACCCCGGTAGCGCCACCGCGCGTCGACGGCGGTGGCGAGGATCCGGTCGTTCGTCTCCGGCAACGTCGTGTACGGGTCCTTGACGTAACCGTGGAACTCCGAGTCGGTGGAGTTGAGCAGCACCAGCCCGGTCAGCCCGGCCTCGACCTCGGTGCGCTCGTCGGTGCGGGTCACCGTGGCGGTACGGACCTCACCGCCGGCCCGCTGGAACGAGTGCGGACCGAGCCGGTGCCAGCCGTACTCCTCGATGTGGACGGTGGCGGTGTCGATCGTCGGCTGGGAGGTGACGAAGTGCCGGGCCAGCCGCAGCCCGAACTCCTCGATCCCGTTGACCCCGTGGGCGCGGGCGAAGGCGTACACCGTGTTCTTCTGCGAGTCGGTCGGCAGGACCACGGTGTTGTCGCCGGTCAGGTGGGTGGCGGCCAGGTCACCGGCGAGCGTCACGCTCACGTTGAGGTCGCGCAGGTCGTGCCGCCCACCGGTACGGACCACCCGGACCAGGCGCACCTCGGCCTTGCCGTACTGGTTGGCTCCGAGCACGATCGACATCGCTCAGCTCCCTCGGTAGGTGGTGTAGCCGTACCGGCCGAGCAGCAGCGGCACGTGGTACGCCTGGTCCGGATCGCGGAGCTGGAAGGCGACGGTGATCTCCGGGAAGAACGTGTCCCCGTCGAAGTACGTCTCGACGTAGAACACCAGCCGGTACCCGCCGGCCTGGCAGGCGTGCAGCGGCACCCAGTCCCGCAGCCGCCCGTCGGCGTCGGTACGCCCCTGCGCCACCAGGGTCCAACCACCGGAGTCGTGCCGTTCGAACCGGACGTGCACCCCGGCGGCGGGTGTTCCGCGTCCGGTGTCGAGGACGTGGGTGGAGATCCGGGCGTAGGTCTCGGTCATGACGCCGGTCCCGACGCTTCGGTCGTGGTGGCGGCCTCGGTGCCGAGCAGCCGCTCCAGGCGCAGCCGGGCGATCCGGCGCAGTTCCCCGTGGACCACCCGGCGCTCGGTCTCGTCGTCGTGGCCCAACCGCTGCCGAGCGGCGGCGAGCATCTCGTCCTGCGTCCGGCCACTGGCGAAGATCAGGAAGAGGTGGCCGAAGCGGCGTTCGTACTCCCGGTTGGCCTGCGCCAACGCGGCCCGGACGTCGGTGTCGGCGTCGGTGACGCCGGCCTGTTCCCGGCGCGACCAGGCCGACTCCCGGTCGGTCCCGGTGGGGCGCTCGCCGATGCGCGGGTGCGCGGCGAGGGCCTGCGCGACCTCCGCCCAGGTCAGTGCCGCCAGCGCGGCGTCGGCGGTCGCGACCAGCACCCCCGGATCCGGGTACGGCCGCCCGGCGACCACCGCCCCCGCCCACGCCGGTACGGCACAGCAGGCGAGCAGGTCGCGCTCGACCTCGTCGGCCGGTCCGGTGTTGAAGCTCTCGAGGGTGTGGCCGGATGCGTCGATGCCTTCCACCTCCCCAGCGGTTGCGAGAAGTACAACAGTCCGTCAGCGACAGATGAACCGGCAGCAACACCCAATTCGCAACAGTGGACCCGTAGGGTTTCCGTAGCTTCCTCCAAACCCGAGTCAACTCCCCGTGGCCCGACCGGAAGGAACCGCTCATGCTGCTACGCGAGGCGCTGCACCGGCCACGGTTGCGACTAACCCTGCTGACCGGCGCCGACGAGCTGGAACGACCGGTGAGCCGGGTCTACGTGACCGACCTGCCCGACCCCCGGCGTTACCTGTCCGGCGGCGAGATCGTGCTGACCGGGCTGGTCTGGTGGCGCGACGCCGGTGACTCGGAGGCGTTCGTCGCCGCCTGCGCGGAGGCGTCGGTGACCGCGATCGGCGCCGGTGACGCGGTTTTCGGTACGGTCCCCGACGACCTGGTCGACGCCTGCCGCCGGCACCGGATGCCGCTGTTCGAGGTGCCGATCGAGGTGTCCTTCCGGGACATCGTCGACGAGGTGAACCCCTCCCTGTGGGCGCAGCGGGCCAGTGGTCTGGCCACCGTCCTGGGCCGGCACCGGGGTCTGGTCGCGGCGATGGCGGCCGGCGCCCGCCTGGTCGACCTCCTGCCGCCGGCCGCCGCCGAACTCGGCGTGGACTGCTGGGTGCTGGCGCCGACCGGTCGCCCGATCGCCGGCACCACCGGTCTGGCCCCGACGGACCGGGCTGCGATGGCGCGTGCCTTCCTCGCCGCCGGTCGGCTGCCGGCACAGGTCACCGTGGACGGTCGCCGGGTCGCGGTGTTCGGTGTCCCCGGCCGTCCCGAACACCGGCTCGCCTCCTGGCTGCTCGCCTGCGCGGTCGCCCCGCGGCCCCCGCTGGCGACCGCCGGGCACACCAGGTCGCCCGGCGGGCACACCCCGACGGGCGGTGATCAGGCGGACGCGGCCGAGGCGAGCGGGCTGGCCGACGCGGCGGCCGAGCTGACCAGCCTGGTCGCGCTGGAACGGGCCCAGGTCGACGAGGCGCTGCGGATCGAGCGGCGCCTGTCGGACCAGCTCGGTGCCGCGCTCACCGGAAGCGAACAGGTCGACCTGCGCGGCCGGCTGCTCTCCTGCGGGCTGCCGCCGGAGTCGACGTTCCTGGTCCTGAACGCCAGCCTGACCGGCCTGCGTACGCCGCCGGAGCTGGCCGTCACCGTCTGCGCCGAACTCGTCGGGCCGGCCGCGGACCGGGTCGCGGTGACCGACGCGGGCTCACCCGACACCGTGCTCGCCGTGCTGGCCGTGTCGCCGGAGCAGGCACCGGCGGCGCTGGAGACGATCCGGGCCGGGGTCGCCGCGTACGGGCCGGGGCTCGGCAACGGTCGGTTGGCGGTCGGGGTGAGCGGGTTGGCGGCCGGACCGGGGGCGCTGGGCGGGGCGGTCGAGGAGGCCCGGCACGCGTTGCGTACGGCGGTCGCCCGCGACGAGCAGGTGAGCCTGGTCAGCGCCGACGAACTCGCCTCGCACCTGCTCCTGCTCGCCGGTGTACCGGCCGACACCCGGCGGGCGTTCCAGCGTCGGCTGCTCGCCCCGCTGCTCGCGTACGACCGGACGCACAACGCGAACCTGCTCCGGACCCTCGACTCGTTCCTTGCCGCCGGTGGGTCATGGACCCGTTGCGCGACCCTGCTGCACCTGCACGTCAACACGTTGCGCTACCGGATCGGCCGGATCGAGCAGCTCACCGGCCGGGACCTGTCCCGGTTCGAGGACCGGGTCGACTTCTTCCTCGCCCTCCGTCTCCCCCGCTGACCCGGCCCGCGCCTGTCCGAACGTACGGTGCGGGCGGGGCTGGTGGTTGCGGGCGTGGATCCGGCCCTCGGTGTGGGACAGGCGGGATCCGTCGCCGCCCCACCGGTTGGCCACGATCTCGGCGGCGATGCTGACCGCGGTCTCCTCCGGCGTACGGGCGCCGAGGTCCAGCCCGATCGGGGAGGCGAGCCGGGCCAGCGCCGCCTCCGGCACCCCCGCCTCGCGCAGCCGGGCCAGCCGGTCGTGGTGGGTACGCCGGGAACCCATCGCGCCGACGTACGCCAGCGGCAGGTCGAGCGCGACCCGGAGCACCGGTACGTCGAACTTCGGGTCGTGGGTCAACACGCAGACCACGGTCCGCTCGTCGAGCTGCCCTGCCTTTGCCTGCTCGGCCAGGTAGCGGTGCGGCCAGTCGACCACCACCTCGTCGGCGTCCGGGAACCGGCGGGCGGTGGCGAAGACCGGGCGGGCGTCGCAGACCGTCACCCGGTAGCCGAGGAAGGTGCCCACCCGGGCGACCGCCGCGGCGAAGTCGATCGCACCGAAGACGATCATCCGGGCCGGCGGGGCGTACGCGTTGAGCAGCAGGGTCAGCCCGGTCCCCCGGCGTTGCCCGTCGGTGCCGTAGTGCAGCAGTCCCGTGCGTCCGGCGGCGAGCAGCCCGCGCCCGTCATCGGTCGCCGCGTCGTCGAGCCGATCCGAGCCGAGTGACCCGCGCCGACGGTCGGGCCAGAGCACCATCCGCCGGCCGAGCCGCTCGGCCGGCCCCGCCACGCAGGTGAGTACGGCCACCGGGGTCCGTGCGGCGATCGACGCGGCCACGTCGGCGAGGTCGGGGAAGGTGCCCCGGTCCACCCGTTCGACAAACACCTCGATGCTGCCACCGCAGGTCAGTCCCACCGCGTACGCGTCGTCGTCGTGTACGCCGTACCGCTGCGACTGCGGCACCCCGGCGGCCACCACCTCCCGGCAGAGGTCGTAGACGGCTGCCTCGACGCAGCCACCGGAGACGCTGCCGACCGCGCTGCCGTCCGGTCCGACCAGCATGGTGGCGCCGGGCTGCCGGGGCGCGCTGCGCCAGGTGGCGACGACGGTGGCCATCCCGACCGGCGCGTCCGCGTGCCACCAGCGCATCAGATCGTCCAGTACCTCACGCATGGAACCAGTGTGGCCGCTCAGCCATCGACCACTGCCACGATCGACCCGCGCACCACCCGGTCGAGGTCGGCCGGGGTGTCGACATCGGTGCTGTCGGCGACGTCGGCGCAGGGCACCACCAGCAGGCTCGACTCGTGCTCGCGCAGGTAGCCGCGCGCACCCGCGTCCCCGATCGCGAGGGCGGACACCCCGGCCCAGTGTTCCCGGCCGAGCAGGACGGGGTGGCCGCGCCGGTTGCCGTACCCGGCGGTGGCGAGGGTGTCCGGACCGGCCAGCGCGACCAGCCGGCGGACCGCTGCCGGGGTGATGCCGGGCATGTCGACCAGGAGTACGACGGCGGCCACCGCGGCACTGTCGCCCAGGGCGGCGAGGCCGGCGCGCAGCGACGACCCCAGCCCGGTTGCCCAGTCGGGGTTGTCGACCGGTACGGCGCCGTCAAGGTCTGCCTCGGTCCGTACGGTGTCGGCCTCGGCACCGAGCACGGTCACCACCGGCGCGCAGCCGCCGGCGCGGGCGGTCGCCACCGCGCGCTCGACCAGCAGCCGGCCGTCAACCTCGATCAGGGCCTTGGGACGCCCGAAACGCCGGCCGCCTCCGGCGGCGAGGATCAGCGCGGCAACCGGCTCCGGAGCGTGTGTCGGCTCACATCCCACGCCTCGGAGCGTAGTCGGAGTCCGAAATTGGGCCTGATTTTTACCCTTGAGTGCAATATGAGAACTATATACATCGTACTTTCGGCTAGCATCCCGCTGACTAAACAGGTTATGGTGGCTGCACTGATCGGCCCTAAGCGAACAACCGGTCAGCTCACAGCAACACCGAACGACCTACAACGAACTTTTGTGCAGCACTTGTCTTGTCCGCGGACGAGGTGCAGGGAGGACCACCATGACCGCGTCAACCACCACCGAGCAGGACACCACCACAGCGGTAGCCGCCAAAGCAGCGCCGAAGCTCGACCCGAACGCGCTCACCGACTCGGCCACCGACCTGCTCCTCGCGATGACCGCCCTACCGGCGAAGCACCCCTCCCGCGCCGCCCTGCGCGACCGGGCCATCGAAGCCTGGCTCCCCCTGGCCAACCACCTCGCCCACCGCTACGGCGGACGCGGCGAACCCACCGACGACCTCACCCAAACCGCCGCCATCGGCCTCATCAAAGCCATCGACAAATTCGACCCCACCCGCGGCGTCGACTTCGCCGGCTACGCCATCCCCACCATCATCGGCGAACTGAAGCGCCACTTCCGCGACCGCACCTGGGACATCCGCGTCCCCCGCCGCCTCCAGGAACTCCGCCTCAGCATCAGCGAAGCCAACAGCACCCTCCTGCAAACCCTCGGCCGCTCCCCGACAGTCGCCGACATCGCCACCCACCTCAAAGTCACCGAGGAAGAAGTCCTCGAAGGCCTCGAAGGCGCCCGCGCCTACAACGCCGTCTCCCTCTCGACCCCCACCGGCGACGGCGAACGCGCCACCGAACTCGGCGACATGCTCGGCGGCGAAGACCCCGACTTCGAACAAGCCGAACTCCGCATCGCCCTCGGCCCCGCACTCGCCACCCTCGACGAGCGCGAGCAGAAGATCCTCACCCTCCGCTTCTACGGCAACCTCACCCAATCCCAGATCGCCGACCAGATCGGCGTCTCCCAGATGCACGTCTCCCGCCTGCTCACCCGCGCACTGACCAAGCTGCGCGGACAGCTCAGCGAGACCTACTGATTCTTTGGGGGAGGTACCGGCGTTGCGCCGGACGGCAGGGGCCGGGCCAGTACTGGCCCGGCCCCTGCCGCGTCACCGATCGGTCATCCCGCCGAGTTGACCGATTGGGCGTTCACCCTCCCGCCGGCCGCCACATGGGCCAGAACGGGGTGCCGTCGGGCAACCGGAACGGCTCGGCGACCTTGTAACCGTGCCGGGCGTAGAGATCCCGGCTGTCGGTGCTGCTCGCGTCGAGGTACGCCGGCAGCCCCTGCTCGTCCAGCCAGGCGTGCCGGTGCCGGAGCAAAGCCGACCCGATCCCCTGCCTCTGCCGGTCCGGTGCGACGGCGAGGAAGGCCAGGTGGTGGTGCGGGTCGTGCGGGTGGTTCGCCTCGAACAGGTCGTCGAGCAGCCGGAACCGGTCGGTCAGCTCGCCGCAGGCGGCGGCCAGACGATTGTCGTAGTCGGCCGGTGGGGGCAGCGGATCACCGACCGCCGGCAACCAGACCGCGACCGCCCGACGATCCTCGGTGGTCTCCACCAGACCCCACTCGATCGCGTACTCGACCAGGATGTGGAAGTCGTCGGTCAGGATCTTCGGCCGGACCGCCGGGTCCGGCACCAGCCAGGCGGTGGCGGCCAGCGGGTGGAACGCCTCGGCGATCAGTTCGGCCAACGCGCGGGCCTCGGCCGGTTCGGCCCGCTCGATCACCGGGGCGGTCACGGCCGCGCCTCGACCGGCTGCCGCTCGGCGGCCGGCGGCAGGACCGGCCCGCCGGTGGCGCTCTCCGGGCCGAGGCCGATGGTGGCGTACACCTCCGGACGGCGGGCCCGCAGGACGAGCGCCCAGATCACGCCGAGCACCGCGGCGACCGGGTAGACCGCCGGCAACGCCCAGCGCAGCACCGAGTCGGGCGCCACGCCGAGCAGGATGGCGAAGTTGTCCAGCGCGATGAACACGATGGCCGCCAGGGCCACGGTGGCCAGACCGGGGGCGATCATCCGGTGCCAGCCGCTCTCACCCGACGGGTTGCGGGCGAAGAAGGCGATGACCGCGATCGAGGTGGCGGTGATCAGCAGCAGTACGCCGAAACCGCCGCCGGTGCCGCCCCAGTAGAAGAGCTGGACCAGCGGGTCCCAGCCGGCGATCGCGTACACGGCGATGACCACCAGCCCGAGTACGCTCTGCGCGATCGACGCCGCCCGTGGTGCGCCCGTACGGGGTGCGGTGCGACCGAAGAGCGCGGGCAGGACCCGCTCCCGGCCGAGCGCGAAGGTGTACCGGGCGGTGGTGTTGTGGAACGAGATCATCGCAGCCAGGACCGAGGTCAGGAAGAGCACCTGCCCGATGCTGACGAAGGTGCCGCCGAGGTTGCCGTCGGCGAGTACGAAGATGAGTCCGACCCCCTCCGCCTGTGACGACTCGACGATCTTGTCCGGGCCGGTCGCGACCGTCATCGCCCAGGCGCTGAGCGCGTACAGGCCGGCGATGATGGCGACGGAGAGGTACGTGGCGACCGGGACGGTCCGCTTCGGATCCTTGCTCTCCTCGCTGAACACGACCGCTGACTCGAAGCCGGTGAAGCCGGTCGCCGCCAGCACCAGGATCGCCCCGACGCCGGGCACGAACAGGTTCGACGGGGCGAGCGTCTCCAGGCTGACGCTGCCCCCGGCCGGGCTGAGCAGGTCGGCCAGGTCGAAGGCGACGATGATGGCGATCTCGGTGAGCAGCAGCACGGCCAGCACCATGCCGTTGATGTCGACCCGCAGTACGCCGAGCCCGGCCACCACCGCCCAGGCGATCAGGGCGATCACCCACCACCTCGGCTCACCGATGCCGAACATCTGGTCGAGTACGGGCGCCGCCGCCGCACCGACCGCGCCGTAGAGCCCCACCTGCAACGCGTTGTACGCGATCAGCGCCACCCAGGCCGCGCCCACCCCGGCCGGCCGGCCGAGCCCACGGGAGACGTACGCGTAGAACGCCCCGGCGTTGGCGGTGTGCCGGGCCATCGCGACGTAGCCGACCGAGAAGAGGGCGAGCACCGCGCCGATCAGCAGGAAGGCCAGCGGAATGCCGGTCACACCGGTCACCGCGAACCCGGTGGTGACCACACCGGCCACCACGGTCAGCGGTGCGGCCGCCGACAGCACGAAGAAGACCACGGACGGGATGCCGAGCCGGCCACTGGCCAGCGCGGAGGAGACGTTGCTCGGTCGGGAGGTCGCTAACGGAGGGGCCATCGAATCTGCTCCGGGGGTGAGGAGGGGAGAGTGGCCGGACCGGGATTACCCGGGCGGTCAGGGTCGACCGTCGGCTCCGGCCGATCGGTCCCGCCGGTCGGAGCGGCCGGTCAGCTTCGACCGGTCAGAGGCGACCGGACAGCACAGCGGCCCCCACAGCCGCCTCGGTGTGCCGGGCCAGGTCGCCGAGGGGTGGCGGCAGCCCGTCTATCAACTGGTTGAGCCGGTACTGCGCACCGGGTTCGGTGCCCCACAGCACCTCGCGCAGCAGGTTTGTCGCGGCCAGCAGGGCGAGCAGCAGCACGTCCGCCACCGGCAGTGGTTCGCCGCGACTGAGCGACGCCCGCAGCCGGGTGACCGGCCAGGCGGCGGCGTTCATGTCGGCGGGCTGGTAGACGACCGTGGTACGCAGCAGGCGGCGGGTCTCCACCCGCCGTACCGTGCCGGCGCGGGCGAGCCGCTCGCCGACCGACTCGGTCGCGCTGTTGCCCAGAAACCCCAACCAGGTACGCACCGACCGGTGCTCCGGCTCCCCCACCAACTGGTCGAGCACGGTGTGCGCCAGGGCGTCGTCCGGTGGTCGACGGTCGACGACGGTGACCGTGCCCGCGGAGATGACGATGCGCCGGGCCAGCAGGAGTTCGCCGAGCAGCCCGGCCGCGAGCCCGAGCCCGGTGGCGGACGGGTGCAGCCGGGGTTTGCCCTTGGCGTCGTCATGGGCGATCAGGAAGAACTCGTCCGCGAGAAGCAAGACTCTCCCCTTCGTCCGGCGCGTGTGGACTGTCCACACGGGAAGGAAGTGCTGTTGATCGACGCCGGAGAAAAGGATGCACCGGGGGACGGATGCAATGCAACTCCCGGATTCAATCGGTTTCAAGACCGGGCGCCGGGCCCAAGGGTCCGGTCGTGGGAAACTCGGCGCCGTGACCGCCAGCCCAACCGTCCGCCGCCGCCGCATCGCCCGTGAGCTCCGTCAGCTACGCGAGCGGGGCGGGATGACACTCGACCAGGCCGCCCGCCAACTGGACATGTCCAAGAGCAACCTGTCCCGGATCGAGAACGCGCAGATCGGCATCAAGCCTCGCGACGTACGCGCCGCGCTCGCGCTCTACCAGGTGACCGGGGAGGAGGCCGAAGCCCTGATCGAGGTCGCCCGGGGCGCCCAGGAGCGCGGCTGGTGGCAGAGCTACAGCGACGTACTGCCCGACTGGTTCGAGTTTTATGTCGGTCTGGAGGCGGAGGCCGCCAACCTGCGGACGTACGAGGCCGAATCGGTGCCGGGGTTGTTGCAGACGGAGGAGTACGCCCGCGCGATCTACCTACTCACCGCGGGCGACAGCGGTGTGGAGCGGAAGGTCGCCGCCCGGTTGCAACGCCAGGCGGTGCTGCACCGCGATCCGTCGGTGCAGTTGTCGGTCGTCCTCAACGAGGCGGTCCTCCTCCGGGCGGTCGGCGGGGCGCACGTGATGGCCCGCCAACTGGACCACATGATCAAGGTTGCGGAGTTACCCAACGTTACAATCCAGGTACTTCCCTTCGCAGCCGGCGGACACCCGGCGATGACCACGCCGTACGTCATCCTGGGCTTCGCCGAGGCCGCCGACGGGTCCGTGGTTTACCTGGAAAACCTCACGATGGGGCTGGCTCTGGAGGAAGCCGATCATGTGCTCGGGTATACCCTGCTGCACGAGAAGCTGTGCCGGATGGCGCTGACTCCGGCGGAGTCGATGACCCTGATTCGGGAGGCTTCTCTTAACTATCCGTGATCATTCCGGTGGCTCATCGGGCGGAAGACAAGAGGTACCAATGACGGGGATCGACCTGGCCCGGGCCGACTGGCGTACGAGCCGCCGCAGCAGTGGCAACGGCAACTGCGTGGAGGTGGCTCTCCTCGACGCCACGGTGGCGGTACGGGACAGCAAGGACCGGCCGGGGCCCGTACTGCTGTTCGGCCGCGAGGGGTGGACGGCCTTCGTCAACGGCACCCGCGCGATGCCCGACACCGACTGACCCGGCGCGCCGACGCCCGTACCGGCCCCGGTGCGACACTGGCCCGGTGCTACCCGAGACGATCACCGAGGACCTGCCCGTCCGCCACGTCCTGCCGGAGCTGCTCGCCGCGCTCCGGGGCGAGGGCGCGGCGGTGCTGGTCGCGCCGCCCGGCACCGGCAAGACCACGCTGGTGCCGCTGGCGCTGATCGACGAGGTCGAGGGCCGGATCGTGGTCGCCCAACCCCGCCGGATCGCCGCCCGGGCTGCTGCCCGCCGGATGTCATCGCTCCTCGGCGAGCAGGTCGGCGGCACGGTCGGCTACGCCGTACGCGGTGAGCGGCGCGTCGGTGCGCGTACCCGGATCGAGGTGGTCACCACCGGTCTGCTGGTGCAGCGCCTCCAGCACGACCCGGAACTGGCCGGCGTCGGCGCGGTGCTGCTCGACGAGGCACACGAACGGCACCTCGACTCCGATCTCGCGCTCGCCTTCGCGGTCGAGGTACGCGCCACCCTCCGCCCCGAACTGCGACTGCTGGCGATGTCGGCGACCGCCGAGGCGGAACGGCTGGCCGGCGTGCTCGGCAGCACCGGGGAGGGGCCGGTGCCGGTGGTCGAGACCCCGGCGGCGCTGCACCCGGTCGAGGTGGTGTGGGCGCCGCCGCTGCGCCCGGTGGATCCGCCGCACGGGCTGCGGGTGGATCCACGGATGCTGGACCACGTGGCGGCCACGGTGCGCCGGGCCCTGCACGAGGCCGACGGCGACCTGCTGGTCTTCCTGCCCGGCGCGGGCGAGATCGGCGGGGTCAGCAACCGCCTGTCCGGCGTACGGGGCGAGGTCGACGTGGTGCCGCTGCACGGCCGGCAGTCGGGGCGGGACCAGGACGCCGCGTTGCGCCCCGGCACCCGTCGCCGGGTGGTGCTCGCCACCAACGTGGCCGAGACCAGCCTGACCGTGCCCGGCGTACGGGTGGTCGTCGACGCCGGGCTGAGCCGGGTGGCCCGTACGGACCTGGCTCGCGGGCTGGGTGCCCTGGTCACGGTGGCGGTGTCCCGGTCGGCGGCCACCCAGCGGGCGGGCCGGGCCGGCCGTGAGGCACCGGGTTGGGTCTACCGGTGCTGGTCGGAGGCGAGCCACGACCGGCTCCCGGCCCAGCCGGAACCGGAGATCGCCACCGCCGACCTGACCGCGTTCGCGCTGCAACTGTCGTGCTGGGGCCAGCCCGACGGCACCGACCTGGCCCTGCCCGACCCGCCGCCGGCCGCGGCCATGCAGGTCGCCCGGACCACACTCGTCGCACTGGGCGCGGTGGAGGGCGACGGGCGGGTGACCACGCGGGGCCGGGCCATCGCGGCGGTCGGCGCGCATCCGCGTCTGGCCCGCGCGCTGCTGGACGGCACCGAGACCCTCGGCGCGCAGCGGGCCGCGGAGGTGGTGGCGCTGCTCTCCGAGGACTCGGTGGCCGGTCGCGACGACGATCTGGCCGTGGTGTGGCGGCGGTTGCGCGGCAACACCGACCAGGCCGCCACCGCCCGCTGGCGGGCCGAGGTCACCAGGCTGCGCGGTTCCGCAGACTCCCAGTCCGCCGACGACGGTTCCGGGCCCGAGAACGGGACCGGCAACCGGAGCGGAAATGCCGCCGGAGCCGGGAGCGGCACCGCTGGTGGGAAGCGGCTGCCCGATGACCTGGCCGCCGGGCTGCTGGTCGGGCTCGCGTACCCCGAACGGCTGGCCAGGGTCCGCAAGTCGGGCGGGATGACGTACCTGATGGCCGGCGGAACCGCCGCGGACCTGGCGGCGGGGTCGGCGCTGACCGGGTCGGCGTGGCTGGCGATCGCGGTCGCGGACCGCGCGCCGGGCCGGCGGGGCGCGCAGATCCGGCTGGCCGCCGTGATCGACGAGGCGACCGCCCGGGAGGCCGGTGGCCCGCTGCTCGTGCAGGAGCGGGAGGTGGTCTGGGCCGGCAACGACGTGCAGGCCCGGGACGTACGCCGGCTCGGGGCGCTGGTGCTGGCCGAGCAACCGCTCAAGCCGGACCAGGCGGAACTGACCAACGCCCTGCTCGACGGCGTACGCAAGGTCGGGCTCGCCCTGCTGAACTGGACACCCGAGGCGGAGTCGACCCGGCTGCGGCTGGCCTTCTGCCGGGAGGCGTTCGGCGATTCGTGGCCGGCGGTGGACGACGAGTCGCTGCTGGCCGCGATGCCGCAGTGGCTCGCCCCGGAGCTGGCCGGTGCGCGGCGGCGGGCCGACCTGCACCGGATCAACGTCTCCTCGGCGTTGCGCCGGCTCGTCCCCTGGGCGCAGGCCGCCCGACTGGACGAACTGGCCCCGGAACGGCTGACCGTGCCGAGCGGTTCGCGGATCAGGGTGGACTACACCGACCCGACCGCGCCGGTGCTGGCGGTCAAGTTGCAGGAGACCTTCGGCTGGGCGGACGTGCCCCGGCTCGCCGACGGACGGGTGCCGGTACGGCTGAGCATGCTCTCCCCGGCCGGTCGTCCGGTCGCCGTCACCAGCGACCTGGCCTCGTTCTGGGAGACCGGCTATCCACGCGTACGCAGCGAGCTGCGCGGGCGCTATCCCCGCCACCCGTGGCCGGACGACCCGAGCAGGGCAAAGCCGAGTGGGCGGGTCAAGCCTCCTCGGCAGTGACAGCGGCGCCCGGAGCGGGCCGGGTCACGCGCCCGGGTCGTCGACGATGTCGGCGATCACCACGGTGATGTTGTCCGGCCCACCGGCCCGCAGGGCCAGGTCGATCAGCCGACGCGCGCAGGCGTCCCGGTCCGGAAACGACCGCAGGACCTCGGCGAGCGAGTCGGAGCGGACCACGTTGGACAGCCCGTCGGAGCAGAGCAGCCACCGATCGCCCTCGCGCGGCGGCTGGGTGGAGTACGCCGGATTGGCCGGCTCACCCTGCAACGCCTGGGTGACCACCGCCCGACGCGGGTGGCTGCGCGCCTGCTCGGCGTCGATCACGCCCTCGTCGACCAGCAACTGCACGAAGGTGTCGTCCCTGGTGACCTGGGTGAACACGTCGTCGCGCAGCAGGTACGCCCGCGAGTCGCCGATGTGGGCCAGCGCGAGGGAGGTGCCGGTCACGGAGAAGAGCAGGGCGGTGAGGGTGGTGCCCATGCCGTGCCGGGTCGGCTCCTCGTCCACGGCGGCACGGATCCGGACGCTGGCCTCGCCGAGCACACCCTGTAGCACCGCCACCAGGTCCTCGTCCGGGGTCGGCCGGTCCACCGGTGCGATCGCCTCGATGGCGATCCGGCTGGCCAGGTCACCGGCGGCCATGCCGCCCATCCCGTCGGCGACGGCGATGAGCCAGTCGCCGGTGTGCACGGAATCCTGGTTGCCGCTACGGATCAGGCCACGATCGGTCACTGCGGCGGCGCGCAGCTTGAGGGTCATGGCAGGCAGCCTGCCAGGAGAGGGGCCACAATGTCTCTAGTAGATCACCGGAGCCGGCCCACAAAAGCGGTGATTTAACTTTAGGTAGTCATCGCGTCACGGGAATCGCCGTATCAGGGGCGTCGTCGAACGGTCGACCGGAGCAGCGCGGGTCGGGGTCGGCGGGTGGGCGGCGCGGGATCGCCCACTCCAGTGCCGTCTCCTCCGCGTGCCAGCCGTGCACCCGTACGGTGCTGTAGGGGACCTGTTCGAGTTCGGGACAGAGCGTCTGCGACCGTACCCTGTCGTTGCGGACGAAACGCACCGAGCCCAGTTCGTCGAGCAGGGTGGTCGTCCGGTCGTCCACGGCGATCACCCGGCCGATCAGCACCTCCACCGGCTCGGTTGACGACCCGGCGGCCGGCGGTTCGGGTACCGCCGACACGGGTGTCGAGATGATCTCGACCGCCACCGTCGGCAGGATCGGCGCCCGCAGGAAGATCGCCCCCAGCAGGAACGGCGCGATGAGGGCCGCCGCGACCAGCACCCACCGGATGAGCACGGGCGCGACCGGCCGCGGGATCGGACCGGTCAGGAACACGGTCAGCAGTGGCGGCAGGGTCAGCAGGGCCACCGTCACCCACTCCTGCGCCCGTACGGCCGCGATCACCGCCGGTGCCACCCATGCCCCGGCGAGCACCGCCGCGACCAGTGGCAGTACCAGGCAGAACAGGTACCGGCGGAGGCGGTCCTCGCGATGCCGTTGCCGGGTGCGCAGGCCGAGGATGGCCAGGGCCAGCATCAGCAGGCTGGGCAGGAACCGGAACTGCCAGGTGAGCAGGGCCAGCAGCACCGCCGCCATGATCACCCAACCGGGCAGCCGGGCGGTGGCGCGGGCCAGCAGGGAACGCTCGGGGTCGAACCGGTCCGGGGCGCTGACCCAGAGCAGGGTGCCCAGCGCGGCCACCACCAGCACCACCAGCGGCAGCACCCAGATCAGGGTGATCAGCAGCGCGCTGACCAGGCCGAGCGGGCTGACGTACTGGACCAGGACCAGCATGGTCGACAGGTCCTGCCGGCTCAGGTGCCAGAGCCGCAGCACGAGCAGGAGCAGCGGGAACGCCGGGACCACGGTGAGCACCCAGTGCTGGGCCTGCCGGGCGCTTACCGTACGGTCGCCGGCACCGCCCTCGGTCGGATCGCCGCCGTCTCCCAGGGCCACCGCCGTACCTCCACCTCTTCCACGTCCGGCTGCTGTGCGACCGCGACCGGTTGGGGCAGGTTCACCGGCTGCTCGGGGCGCAGGTGCCGGTCGAACGCGTCCTCCCACCGGCGGTCCCGCGGATCGGTCAACGAGTCGTGGAGCGAGAGGTTCACCAGGTCCCGCAGCGCCTCGTTGGCACCGGTGTTGACGCCGTACATCTCCGACGGGTCGAGTCCGATGTCGTGGTGGCGCAACTGTTCCGGGTACCTGGCGACGAAGCCGGCCAGGATCGCGGCGTCGGTGGTGACGGCCTCCACCTGTTTGGCGAGCAGCGCGTCGACACACTCGCTGACCCGCTTCTTGCTGATCAGCTCGACCCCGGCCTTCGCGGCCGACGACTCCGAGGTGGCGGTGGAGAGGCTGCACACCTTCTTGCCGCGTAGGTCGATCAGGGTGTCGACGGGACCCGCGTAGTCCAACCGGGTGATCACGGACTGCTCGGTGGCCAGGTACGGCGCGGAGAACGTGACCCCGTTGAGCCGTTCCCGTTCCTCGGTGATGCTGTACGAGGCGATCACCAGGTCGACGATGACAAACTGGCCGTCGTCCGTACGTGCCTGCATCTTGGCCCGGTCCTCGCTCTCGATGGCGAGGAACCGTACGGCACTGGGCCGGAACCCGAGGTCGGCCGCGATCATCCAGGCGATGTCGATGTCGAAGCCGGAGTAGGCGCCGGTCTTCGGGTCGACCTGGGCGATGCCCGGCTGGTCGTCCTTGACCCCGATCAGCAGCTCACGTTTGCCGATCACCCCGGCCTCGCGGAGCAGGTCCTGTTCGGCCGGCGGGCCGGTGAGCAGCACGGTGGTGATGACGGCCGCGACCGCCACCACAAGACTCAGGAGCACCGCCACCAGCCGTACGCCACGGGTCACCGACCCACGACGGGAACCCTTGTCCTCCTGGGTCACCCTGCTCCCCCGATCGCCCCGGCCCGAACCATCCATTTTGGCCTATCCGCTACGTTCCCGACAGTCGTGGCGTCGCGCGCCCACTGTCGGCTAACCGATCGTGTTCGACAAGGTCGAGCCGTCGGTACGGGCCGGACCGAAAGCCGGTCCATCCAGGATCACCAATTGACAGTCCAGAAACGGCCTGGCAACATCGCTGTTGTCTGGGAGCGCTCCCAGTCATAGCTTTCGATACGTTCGCCGCGGGACCGGCCGAGTCAGCGGGATCGACCGGGTCGGCGTCACCGCGGGCACGCACCCCACCGGAAGGAAGCTCCGTGACCCGACCCCGACGCCTGCGGCGGGCCGTCGCGCTCCTCGCCGCGACCGCCCTCGCCGTCACCGGCACCGGCCTGACCGGCGGCGCAGCCCACGCCGCCCCCACCGAGCACATCGTCAACGGCACCTTCGACAGCGGCACCGCCCCGTGGTGGGCGACCGACAACCTCACTCTCGCCGTGGTCGACGGCCGGCTCTGCGCACAGGTGCCGGGCGGCCTGGCCAACCCGTGGGACGCCAGCCTCGGGCACAACAGCATTCCGCTGGTCGACGGGGCCGCGTACGCGCTGTCGCTGCACGCCACCGCCAGCGCCCCGACCACGGTCAAGGCGAACGTGCAGCTCAACGAGGCGCCGTACACGACGGTGCTGGCCCGGGATCTGACGCTCACCCCGGCCGGACAGACCTTCGGGTACGACTTCACCGGCACCCTCGACTCCACCAACGGCACCCTCACCTTCCAACTCGGCGGCAGCGCCCAGCCGTACACGTTCTGCCTCGACGACGTGTCGCTGAGCAGCGAGGCGGGCACCGATCCGCCGGACGACCCGGCCGGGCCGGAGCAGCTCACCAACGGCGACTTCGCCAACGGCAGCGACGGCTGGTACTCGTACGGGACCACCAGCACCGGGGTGCAGGACGGGAAGCTCTGCTCGGCGGTGCCCGGTGGGCTGGCCAACCCCTGGGACGGCGGGGTCGGGCAGAACGACGTGACGCTGGTCGCCGGGGCGGAGTACACCCTCGCCTTCGACGCCTCGGCGACGCCCGGCGCCACGGTGCGCGCGGCGGTGCAGCTCGGCGCGGAACCGTACACCTCGTTCTTCGCCGCGGACCTGCCGCTGACCGCGACCCCGCAGCGGATCACGCGGACCTTCACCGCCACCATGGACACCGAGCTGGGCCAGGTCGCGTTCCAGGTCGGCGGCAACGCCGCCGGCTACACCCTCTGCCTGGACAACGTCTCACTGCGCGGCGGTGAGGAGGAGCCGCCGTACGTGCCGGAGACCGGCCCACGGGTACGCGTGAACCAGGTCGGTTACCTGCCCGGCGGCCCGAAGAACGCCACCGTGGTCAGTACGGCCACCGAACCCCTGCCCTGGCAGCTCAAGTCCGCCGCCGGAGCGGTGGTCGCCCAGGGGCTGGCCACCCCGCGCGGGTTGGACGCCGCCTCCGGCCAGGAGGTGCAGACGATCGACTTCTCCGCCCACCGGACCGCCGGCACCGGTTACACGCTCACCGCCGACGGCGAGACCAGCCACCCGTTCGACATCACCGGCGACCTCTACCGGCAGCTCCGCTCCGACTCGCTCCAGTTCTTCTACATCCAGCGCAGCGGAACCGCGATCGACGGCGACCTGGTCGGCGACGAGTACGCCCGCCCCGCCGGTCACCTCGGCGTGGCCCCGAACCGGGGTGACACCGACGTGCCCTGCCAGCCCGGCGTCTGCGACTACCGCCTCGACGGCCGGGGCGGCTGGTACGACGCCGGCGACCACGGCAAGTACGTGGTCAACGGCGGCATCGCCACCTACCAGCTCCTGAACGCGTTCGAGCGGACCAAGACCGCACCCACCGGCGGCGCCGGTGCCGGGCTCGGCGACAGCACGCTGCGGGTGCCCGAGCGCGACAACGGGGTGCCGGACATCCTCGACGAGGCGCGCTGGGAGCTGGAGTTCCTGCTCCGGATGCAGGTCCCGGCCGGCAAGCCGAAGGCGGGCATGGCCCACCACAAGCTGCACGACCAGAACTGGACCGGGCTGCCGCTGGCCCCCGAGGCCGACCCGCAGTTGCGCGAACTGCACCCGCCGTCGACCGCCGCGACGCTCAACCTGGCCGCGACCGCAGCCCAGTGCGCCCGGCTCTACGCGACCTACGACGCGGCGTTCGCGGCCAGGTGCGCCACCGCCGCCCAGACCGCCTACGCGGCGGCCAAGGCCAACCCCGCCGTGTACGCCAGCCCGACCGACGGCAACGGCGGCGGCACCTACAGCGACAACGACGTCAGCGACGAGTTCTACTGGGCCGCCGCCGAGCTGTACCTGAGCACCGGCGCGGCGAACTACCTGGCCGACCTCACCGCGTCGCCGCACCACACCGGCAACGTCTTCGACGCCAACGGTTTCGGCTGGGGCAGCACGGCTGCACTCGGCCGGCTCGACCTGGCCACCGTGCCGAGCGGGCTGGCACCGCAGGAACGCGACCGGATCCGGGCCTCGGTGCTCACCGCCGCCGACGGCTACCTCACCACCCTCGCCGGCCAGGCGTACGGGCTGCCGATGCCGGGTGGGCCGGGCAGCTACTTCTGGGGCGCGAACAGCAACATCATCAACAACGCGGTGGTGCTCGCCACGGCGTACGACCTGAGCCGGGACGTGCGCTACCGCGACGGCGCGGTGCAGGGGATGGACTACATCTTCGGCCGCAACGCGCTGAACCAGTCGTACGTGACCGGCTGGGGCGAGCAGGCGTCCCGCAACCAGCACAGCCGGATCTTCGGCAACCAGTACGACCCGTCCCTGCCGAACCCGCCCGCCGGTTCGATCGCCGGTGGTGCGAACGCCAGCCTGGACGACCCGTTCGCGGAGAACCTCCTGGCCGGCTGCGCCCCGATGTTCTGCTACGTGGACGACATCGCCTCGTACGCGACCAACGAGGTGGCGGTCAACTGGAACTCGGCCCTGGCCTGGATCGCCTCGTTCCTCGCCGACCAGGGCGCCGCCGCCGCGCCACCGGCGGCGAACTGCCGGGTCGGCTACGTCAACTACGGCGCCTGGCAGGGCGGTGGCGGCTTCACCGCCCAGGTGACCATCACCAACACCGGCACCACCCCGGTCAACGGCTGGACGGCGAGCTTCGCCTTCACCGGTGACCAGCGGCTGCGCGAGGCGTGGATGACCCGGGCGACCCAGTCCGGCGCCACCGTCACCGCACGGAACGAGACCTACAACGCCCGCATCGCCCCCGGTGGTACGGCCACCTTCGGCCTGAACGCCACCACCCCGACGGGTGGTCCGAACCCGTCACCCGGCCTGTTCACCCTCAACGGCGTGGCCTGCACCTAGTCCACGCCCCGCTCGTGGCCGACCGCCATCCCCGGCAAGATGGCGGTCGGCCCCCCGTGCCGGCCCGACCCAATCGGCCAGATCACGGCTGCCAGTCGGCGGCTCGGGTGCGGTGACATGCCGAGGGAACGCGGTTGCGTCGCCTGGGCGGACACTCTCGTTGAGGACGTACATCGTCTTTGATGTGAGTACATCGAAGATGATGTACGAGTTCGCCGAGTCATACGTCCCAGACGGAGGGACATGGACGTCGGTCGCCCTGGCTCGCGCCGCGCCGAGCGGGCGACGTGATCGTTCGGGGGAAAGTGCGGGGATCTTGGAGTCAGGGCGCCGAACGGGTCCACAATCGGGGGATGACGGAGGTGACGGGCGGGGCGGTGGTGCGGAGTCGGTGCGCGACGATGCCGGTGCACCGGCGGCTGCTGGACACCCGCGAGGGGTACGCGACCGCCGCCGCCGAGATCGAGAACTTCACCTTCCACGAGTGCCGGCGCGGACGCTCCCGCCTCGACCAGGTGGTACGGATCCCGGTGGTGGCACACGTGGTGTGGCACGACGAGGCGCAGAACGTCAGCGACGAGCAGGTACGCAGCCAGCTCGACGTACTCAACGCGGACTTCCGGCAGCGCAACGAGGACTGGACCGGCGTACCCGAGGTGTGGCGGTCGGCGGTGGCGGACGCCCGGGTGGAGTTCTTCCTCGCCGAGACCGATCCGACCGGCGCGCCGACCACCGGCATCACCCGTACCCGGACCGACGTGACCGGGTTCGCGCCGGAGGACGACGCGGTGAAGTCGGTGACCACCGGCGGTGTCAACGCCTGGCCGGCCGACCGCTACCTGAACCTGTGGATCTGCCAACTGGTCGGCGGGGTGCTCGGTTACGCCCAGTTTCCCGGCGGCCCGGCGGAGACCGACGGGGTGGTGCTGCTGCACTCCGCCACCGGCACCACCGGCACCGTCGTGGCGCCGTTCAACGGCGGCAGGACCTGCACCCACGAGGTCGGACACTGGCTCAACCTGCGGCACATCTGGGGTGACGACGGGGACGGGTGCGGGGGCGACGACTTCGTTCCGGACACGCCCAACCAGGCCGGGCCGAACTACGGCCGGCCGAGTTTCCCCAGGGTGACCTGCGACAACGGGCCGGACGGGGACATGTTCATGAACTTCATGGACTACACCGACGATGGTGCGATGGTCATGTTCACCGCCGGGCAGGTCGCCCGGATGGCCGCGACCCTGGCCGGACCCCGCGCCACGCTGGCCGCCGGTGCCACACTGACAGGATGACCGAGCAACCGCCGGAGGCACTGTTCCGCCGCTGGGTGCACGTCCGCGAGGAGGACGACGCGGACGTACGCGTCTACCGTCCCGCCGACCGCCCGCTCCCGCCCGCGCGGGGCCGGGACGGGATCGAGTTCCGCCCGGACGGCACGTTCATCGACTACCTGCCGGGGCCGACCGACGCACCGACCCGCGCACCCGGACAGTGGCGTACGGACGCCGCCGACCGGCTGCGCCTGACCGGTCCCGCCGGCCGGGGCAGTACGGTCTTCCACCTGGTCGCGGTCGACGACAACACGCTGCGGCTGCGCCCGCTCGGCGGCGAACAACCGCCGAGCTGAGCGCACGGCGCCGGCTCAGGCGAACGGCCGCCCGGTCAGCCGACCTGTTCGTCGGCGTAGCACCAGCGCCACGACTCGCCGGGCTGGAACGACTGGATCACCGGGTGGTCCGTGGCGTGGAAGTGGGCGGTGGCGTGCCGGCGCGGCGACGAGTCGCAGCAGCTCACCCGGCCGCAGGTCAGGCAGAGGCGCAGATGCACCCAGTCGGACCAGCCGTTCTCCAGGCAGTCCTGGCAGCCGTCGGTGCTCTGCGGTTCCGGTTTGGCCGCCTCGGCCAGATGTGCGCAGCTCATCGCTCACCCTTCCGTCGCAGCAGCGACTCTTCCAGATCCAGATCGCGGTACGCGCGCACGAGCACCTCTTCCGTGATCCGCCCCTGGTCACGGGCGGTCCGGAACACCTCGCGCTCCGCGTCGATCATCTCCTGCCGCAGCCGACCGTACGCCTGCGAGGGCGTTTCCCGTCCGTCGCCCCCCAGCCGCTCCCAGGCGCTGTTGCTGCGATACTCGACCATCGCCCGGAGGCGCTCGACGACCGCCGGTGGCGAGCCCTCGGCCGCCGCCTCCAGTCGCGCCTTCGCCGCCGTGCCTGCCTGCTGCTGGACCGCGGCCTCGGCGAGGGCGTCCTTGGCCGGGTCGTCGGCCGGGAGCCGCAGCCGGCGGGCGACCATCGGCAGGGTGGCCCCCTGGACCCCGAGGGTCACCACGATCACCGCGAACGCGAGCCAGACGAACAGGTCCCTCGGGTAGGCCAGTTCGTCGCTGGGCAGCGGCAGGGCGAGCGCCGCACCGAGGGTGACCACCCCGCGCATCCCGGCCCAGGACAGGACGGCCGATATCCGGGCCGGCAGCGCGGTCCCGTTGCGGCGCACCTGCGGCACCAGCCGGACCAGCAGGCTGGCCGGGAAGATCCAGAGGAACCGGGTGAGGAAAACCGTACCCAGCACCGCGACGGTGACCAGCACCATCATCCCGATCTCGGTGTCGAGCCGGCTCAGCAGGTCCCGCAGTTGCAGCCCGACGAGCAGGAAGACCAGGCCCTCGAGCAGGAAGGTGACCAGCCGCCAGAAGGCCATCGTCTGGAGCCGGGAGGCGGCGGAGAGCAGGACCGGCAGCTTGTGTCCCAGGGCCAGCCCGACCACCACCACCGCGACCACACCGGAGGCGTGGATCTCCTCGGCGACGAACACCACGATGAACGGGGTGAGCAGCGACAGGGTGTTGTCCAGGATCGGATCCTTGATCCGCTTGTGCAGGTAGCCGATGACCACGACCCCGACCAGTCCGACCAGCAGCCCGCCGCCGGCGGTGAGGAGCACCTGCCCGGCGACTCCCCAGGCGTCGAGCCCGCTGCCGATCGCCGCCAGGGTGGCCACCCGGAGCAGGACCAGCGCGGTGGCGTCGTTGACCAGGCTCTCGCCCTCCAGGATGGTCACCACCCGTCGGGGCAGACCGATCCGACGCGCGACCGCGGTGGCGGCGACCGCGTCGGGCGGCGCGACGACCGCGCCGAAGGCCAGGCAGATCGCCAGCGGTACGTCCGGCAGCACCGCGTGCACCACGAAGCCGACCACGAACGCGGTGAACAGCACCAGCCCGATGGCGAGCAGCAGGATCGGCCGCAGGTTATGCCGGAACGCGGGCACCGAGGTCTGGATCGCGGCGACGTACAGCAGCGGTGGCAGGATGCCGACCAGGACCAGTTCGGGGTCGAGGCGTACCAGGGGGAAGCCGGGCACGAACGAGAGCGCCACCCCGGCCACGAGCAGCACGATCGGCGCGAGCAGACCGAATCGGCGGGCCAGGGCGGCGCCCAGGGTCGCGATCGCCAGGAACAGAACGACCTCGAAGAGTGCCTCCATGCGGCACAGCCTAAGGGGGCTACTCGCTGTGCGAACCAGCGCCGCCGGTGGCCGTGCCCTCCCCCACCCAGACCGTCTTGGTGTTGCAGAACTCCCGGATGCCGTGGGCGGACAACTCGCGGCCGTAACCGGAGTTCTTCACCCCGCCGAAGGGCAGCTCCGGGAAGGAGGTGGTCATGCCGTTGATGAAGACGCTGCCCGCGTCGAGATCCCGCGCGAAGCGTTCCTGCTCGTCCGGGTCCCGGGTCCAGGCGTTCGAGCCGAGCCCGAAGTTGGTCCCGTTGGCCAGCTCGATCGCCTCCTCGTACGAGTCGACCCGGAACAGTCCCGCCACCGGGCCGAACACCTCCTCGGTCCACATGCGCATCGACGGGGTCAGGTCGGTGACCACGGTCGGTGGGTAGAACCACCCGTCCCCCTCGGGCCGCTGCCCGCCGCAGAGCAGCCGCGCCCCCAACCGGACCGCGTCGTCCACCTGCTCCTCCACGTCGATGCGCCCCTGTTCGGTGGCGAGCGGTCCGACGTCGGTGCTCGGGTCCATCGGGTCGCCGACCTGCAACGCGTCCATCCGGAGGGCGAACGCCTCGGCGAACGCGTCGAAGACGTCGGTATGCACGATGAAGCGTTTGGCGGCGATGCAAGACTGGCCGTTGTTCTGGCACCGGGCGGTGGTGGCCACCTCGGCGGCCCGCTCGACGTCGGCCGAGGGCATCACCACGAACGGGTCACTGCCGCCGAGTTCCAGCACCGTCTTCTTGATCTCCTGGCCGGCGATCCGGGCGACCGACCGGCCGGCCCGTTCGCTCCCGGTGAGCGTCGCGGCACGCACCCTCGGGTCGACCAGCACCTGCTCGACCGCCTCGTAGCCGACGATCAGGGCCTGGAACGCGCCCACCGGGAACCCGGCCCGGCGGAAGAGTTCGTCCAGGTAGAGCGCGGTCTGCGGCACGTTCGACGCGTGCTTGAGCAGGCCGACGTTGCCCGCCATCAGGGCCGGTGCGGCGAACCGCATCACCTGCCACAGCGGGAAGTTCCACGGCATCACCGCCAGCACCGGGCCGAGCGGCTGGTAGCGGGTGAAGGCCCGGGTCGCGCCGACCGCCTTGGCGTCACCGGGCTCGTCGGCGAGGAGCCGCTCGGCGTTCGACGCGTAGAACCGGCAGGCCGAGGCGCACTTGGCCACCTCGGCGCGGGCCGAGACGAAGGTCTTGCCCATCTCGACGGTCATCAGCTGGGCCAGCTCGTCGCACTCCCGGAGCAGCAGGTCGGCCGCCGCGTTCATCCACCGGCCGCGTTCGGCGAAGGTGGTGGAGTGCAGCGTACGGAACGCGTCGGCGGCCCGTCCGATCGCCGCGTCGACCTGCTCCGGCGACATCGGGTCGTACGTCTTGAGCAGCTGTCCGTTGGCCGGGTTGATGGTGGCGATCGACATGTCGTACCCCTTGTTACTCGAAGAGCGAGTGGCTCGTGCCCGGCGGTTCCTCCCGGCGTCGCTGGGCCCGCCGCCGCATGATGATCACGAGGTCGACGACGGCCACGGCGGCGAGCACGAAGAGGATCACCGCGGGCACCCAGTGACCGGTGAGCACCACCAGCACCCCCAGCCCCGCGGAGACCACCAGCCCGAACGAGGCCAGCACCAGCCGCAGGTTGAGCGCGCTGTACGGATGCCCGACCGTCCCCCTTGCCCCGGTGGGCTGCGATTTTCCCGCCATCTGGTCGAACTACCCGGCCGGGTCGCCGGTTAACCTGTTCGGGTGTTCCGGGCGAAGCGGTTCCGGTTGTCGCCCCCGCCCGAGCCGGGTAGAACGAGATCATGACAACTGAGCCCACGGTCCCCTCGAGTCACGCGGATCTGCTCGAACGCCCGCTCTTCACGCACCTGGCCACGGTCCGCCCCGACGGCGCCCCGCAGAGCAGCCTGATGTGGTTCGTCTGGGACGGCGAGCGGATCCGGATGACCCACACCAGGGGGCGGCAGAAGTTCCGTAACCTGGCGCACGATCCGCGCGTCGCCCTCTCCATCGCCGACCCGGAGGACGGTTACCGGTCCCTGGAGCTACGCGGGGTGGTGGAGTCGATCGACCCGGACGACGAGCAGGCGTCGTTCTACCAGTCCCTCCAGCGGCGGTACGGCGCGGAGGGCGAGATCAGCGACATTCCGAACCGGGTGGTGGTCACGATCCGGCCGACCCGGTTCGTGGCGGTCACCGGCGGCGCGGTGCAACCACAGAGCTGACACCGGGGTGCAAGCGCAGAGCTGACACCGCAGGGTGTTCCGACCATCGGGGTGTCAGCGTAGAGTTACCGGGCCTGTGCTTTCCGCTGAAGGACCGGGGGAAAGAGTGTCTCGTCGCTGGACCACCACGGCCGCCGTCACCCTGCTCGCCCTCGCCGCCCTGGCCTGTGAGGGCGGCAGCGGCGGCGGGATCGGACAGCCCAGTGCCCCACCACCGGCCTCTCCGTCCGCCCGACCCGACCTACCGGTGTCGATGGCCGCGCTCGGCGACTCGATCACCACCGGCTTCGGCACCTGCCTGGTGCTGAGCAACTGCCAGCGCAACTCCTGGTCCAGCGGCGACGGTCTGCGGGTCGACAGCCACTACCGGCGACTGCTGGAGGCCAACCCGGCGATCCGCGGCAACGGGCACAACCAGGCGGCGGCCGGAGCACGGGCGCGTCAACTGCCGGAGCAGGCGACGGCGGCGGTGAACGCCAAGGCGGACTACGTCACCGTGCTGATCGGCGCCAACGACGCCTGTCGGGGCCGGATCGAGGACATGACCGAGGTGACCGACTTCCGGTCCGAGGTCGACCGGGCCCTGGCCGTACTCAAGCAGGGGCGGCCGAAGGCCCGGGTGCTGGTGGTGAGCATCCCCGACCTGTACCGGCTCTGGGAGATCGGCCACCCGGAGGCCCAGGTGGTCCGGGTCTGGGACCGGGGGATCTGCCCGGCGCTGCTGGCGAACCCGACCTCGACCGCCGACGCCGACACGAGCCGCCGGTCGCTGTTCCGGGCTCGGATCGACGCCTACAACAAGCAACTCGTCGCCGCCTGCAAGGCGTACGGGTCACGCTGCCGCAGTGACGGTGGTGCGGTGCACCGGGTGCGGTTCAGCGTGGACATGCTGAACCGGTTGGACTACTTCCACCCGGACGTGGACGGTCAGAACAAGCTCGCCGAGGTCACCTGGGGCGCGTCCGGCTTCAGTGGCTGAACCCGCCCCGGGTGCCCGCCCGGTCAGGACCCGCGCTGGGCCGGTGCGCTGATCGCGCGCCGGCCGTAGAGGTCGACCGTCCGCTTGGCCAGGTCGGTGGTGGCCGACGAGTTGGCCCAGGTGCCGAGGATGATCGCCGCGCCCGGTATCACCTTGGCGAAGACCCGCTTCGCCGCCCGGATCCCGGCCATCCTGGCCAGCCGTACGGTCAGCCGTAGCACCGCCTGGCGCAGTGGGGTGTTGCCACTGCCGAACAGCGCCCCGGCACGTTCCCGACCGGCCGCCACGCCCAGCGCCAGCCGCGCGGTCTCGGCGGCCTTGTGCACCTTCTGCAGCACCAACAGGTCGGTGGCCCGGTCCGGGTGCTCCGGGTCCACGCCGTACGCGGCGGCGATGTGCAGGACCATCCGGGCCTGGGTCCAGGCCAGGACCCCGATGTCGAGCACCGCTCCGGGCAGCCCGGCGGCTCCGGAGACCGCGCCGGAGAGGCGGGCGCGGGCTACGAACCGTTTCGTCGCGAGCTGCGCCAACCCGTCCCGGTCGAGTCCGGGTTGGGCGGCACGGGTGGACTCGACCCAGGCCTTCGCCTCCGGGCCGAGCCGGCGTACCGCCTCCAGGGCGAGGTGCTCCGGGGCGTACTGCGGGTCGTCGCGCATCCGTTCCCACAGCCCGGCCGGTGGGGCGGCGGTCGGTTCCCCGGCGTCCGCCGGGTCGCCACCGGGAAGATCCGGGGACGGGTCGATGCGGGTGGCCGGGGCGACGGTGGGGTCAGAGTCGGTCACGGAACACTCCGGGGTTCGCTGCACGGACATCAGACGGGAAGGGGGTACGGAACGCGGCCTGCCCGGTCAGCGGCGACGACCGTTGAACCGGGCCATGAGCTGGCGCAACCGCTGCTGGTTGCTCGGCTTGGCCATCTCCCGCCGGCCCCGGTCGACCAACTGCCGACCTCGGGGAGACTGGAGAAAGATCTTGACTCGTTGTACCAGTGATGACATCTCGTACCCCTCTCGTTGTCCCTCAGTTGTACCCACCCCGGTCGAGCGCCACACCGGATCAGCCCGACAACCCGTCCAAAGTGGGCGCCGGGCGCCTCGTACGGGCATCGATCGGAGGGGCCACCGTACGGGCGGTCCGGCTGGGGTAGCGTCGTCGGGCGTTGGACGGTCCGGGACGTACGGAGGACAACTTGGCCGGGACAGGCGACGAGCGTCCGGTACCACTACGGATCGGTGGGTGGCTTCCACCCAGCGGTCGGCGACCGGTGCGGCCGGAGGACGCCGCGGCGACGGCACTGCTCCCGGTGGTGACCGTGACGGGTCCCGACCCCTCGGATCCGGCCCCGGCGACCGGGGACCCCGGCCGGAGGCGGGGTGCCCGACGCGGTACGGCCCGGGGCGGGCGTTGGCGGGTCACCGCGCTCGTCGCGGTCGCCACGGTGGCGGCGGCGGTCGGCGTACCCGTCCTGCTCTCCCGTGGTGCTGACGAGTCCGGACCGGACCGGCAGGTGCAGCCGCCCCCACTCGCCCTGACCCGAGGGGCCGACCCGGAGAGTCCCCTGGCCACCACCCCGGTTCCCGGTTCGCCCAGCGGTGGCAGCCGTACGCCCGCGGCGAGCCGGAGCGCGACCCGTACGGCGATCGTCGCACCGACCGGCACCCCCGCGGTCCCGCCGGCGCCCCTCGGTGGTGCGGCGGTACCACCCCCGGCGGTACCACCCCCGGCGGCACCGCCCCCGCCTGCGCCGAACAAGCCGGACCAGTTGGCGCCGCCACCGCCACCGGCGGTGTTCACCGTGTCGGTCGAGGCCGAGGGCTCGTCGGCGGAACGCCGGGGCCGGACCGACACCCGGTCACGCAGCGGCGCGTCCGGCGGCGCGGTGGTCACCGGCATCGGCGACGGGTCCGGCAACACGGTCCGGTTCTCCCGGCTCACGGTGCCCGCCGCCGGCCGCTACACCCTCACCCTGTACTACGTCAGCAGCCAGCGACGGTCCGGCACGGTCACCGTGAACGGCCAGCAGCGCGAGGTGTCGTTCGCGGACACCGGTTCGGACAGTGCCCCGATCGGCGAGGTGTCGATCACGCTGTCCCTGCGGGCCGGTGACAACTCGGTCGAACTCGGCAACCGGCGCAGCCGGACCGCCGACCTGGACCGGATCGTGGTCACCGGTTCGGCGGGATGATCGCGTCGACCACCTCGGTCGCCGCACCCTCGTGCTGGGCGTAGTAGCCCGGGAACGCCGACACCTGTACGGCCTGCGCCGCGTCGGTCAACGCCATCTGCTGCCAGCCGGGGATCCGCCGGAGCGCGTTGAAGAACTGCGCCGTCGCGTACGCCGGGTCCATCAGCTTGTCGACCGGTCCCCAACCGCTGCTGGTCCGCTGCTGGAACAGGCCGACCGAGTCGTGGTCCCAGCCGGTGCCCTGGTGTGAGTGGTTCAGCGACTCGGGCAGGGCGTTGTTGGCCAGGTTGAGCAGGTTGCTCTCCTGCATCGCGGTCGCCACCCCGATCACCAGAGCGCGCCGGGGCATGCCCATGTCATGCCCGGTCCGCACGATGGCCTTGGCGTTGTCCATCTGCACCCCGGTCAGGCCGGCGACCGGGCCCGGGTCGACCGGCGGGGCGGGCGCGGGGGCGGCCGGTGCCGGTGTCGGTTGCGCCGCCGGTACGTCCGGGTCGGCCGTCGCCGCCGGGGCGGCCGCCGTACGCTTCTCCGACCGGGACGCGGCCTGTTCCGCCTGTGCCCGCTGGACCAGTGCGGACCGCGCGGCGCTCGGCTCGCTCTCGGCGGGTGTGTTCCCGGTCACGATCCGGCCCTGGGTGAAGGCGAGCAGGCCGAGGGCGCAGAGCAGACCGACGGCCACCGTACGGGGCACGGGGCGGATCTGCTTGAGCGAGCGCCCTCGCCGGACCAGGGCCCGCAGGTCCGATGCCCGCAGTTGCGAGGCTTTGGTGATCACGTTCAGTGACTCCCGCCGGAGTCCCGCGACTGCCGTCGCCAGTCCCTCGGTCCCGGTCGCGGTGACGCTCCGGACTCCGGTCGTCAGTCGGTCGAGCCGGCCGCGGATGTTGCCCTCCCGGCCGGACGAGCTGGTGGCCGGCTCGTCGGAGGCCGCATCGGCCGAACGGTCAGTGGTGCCTACGGCGTCTTCCTTGGGTTCAAGTCTGTCGTCGTCACGCATCCGACGAGGCTAGGCACGGAAAACCCCAACTACACAGGGTGATCGAGTGGCTCTCGCCACACTTACCGGTCGGGCAACCGGGCAGCGGGTGACGGGGCAGGAGCCGAACCGCCATCTCCGGCGAGGCGGTCATACCTCCGATAGCGCGACCGCCGGATCATCCCGGCATTTACCTTCGAACCACCCCGCGCCGCAGACCCGCCCGCCGCCCTCGACCGTTCGGTGGACATTCACCGGAACGACAGGCGTTCCCGGTATCGGCCGTTCGGACAACCGCGCTGGCAGGAGGCCCTGTTCCCGGTGTAGACCGGGGAGCGTACGGCCCGTTTTTCCAGCCGGGCGGCGACAACCCGACGCCACGACCCCTGCCCAGACGCTCGCTCGCGAGTCATGCTCAAGGGGGGTGACGGAGTCGCCGAACGGAATGGACCAAGATGGCGGAAGCGTTGCGTACACCGAGGTGTCGTCTGTCGTAGGCGCATCCCGTTGAGGAGGTCCTTACCGGTGCTCGATCCGCACGAGCTCTACCAGCTCACCGATGACCTGCCCGAGCTGGGTCAGCCGGTGTTGATCCAGGCGCTGACCGGCTTCACCGACGCCGGAAACGCGACCCGGCTCGCCCGGGAACAGCTCCTGTCGACGCTGGAAGGTCGGCCGATCGCCACCTTCGACATCGACCAGCTGCTCGACTACCGCTCCCGGCGACCCACGATGATCTTCGTCGAGGACCACTGGGAGTCGTACGAGGATCCCAAGCTCGAACTCCACCTGCTGCACGACGACGCCGGGACGCCACTGCTCCTGCTCACCGGCCCGGAACCGGACATGCAGTGGGAACGGTTCACCGCCGCCGTGATCGCGGTGGCCAACCGGCTCGGCGTACGCCTGACCGTCGGGCTGAACTCGATCCCGATGGCGGTCCCGCACACCCGGCCGACCGGAGTCACCGCGCACGCCACCCGGCCGGAGCTGATCAGCGGGCACGAGCCGTGGTTGCAGCGGGTCCAGGTGCCGGGCAGCGCCGGGCACCTGCTCGAATACCGGCTCGGCCAGCAGGGTCGCGACGCGATCGGCTTCGCGGTGCACGTGCCGCACTACGTGGCACAGACCGAGTACCCGGCCGCCGCCGAGCTGCTGCTCAGTTCGATCTCCCGGTCGACCGGGCTGCTCCTGCCCACCGAGAGTCTCCGTACCGCCGCCGAGTTGGTCCGGACCGACATCGACCGGCAGGTGGCCCAGACCGACGAGGCCGGCGCACTGGTGCACGCCCTTGAGGAGCAGTACGACGCGTTCACCCGTGGTCGCGGCGGCGCCAACCTGCTCTCCGCACAGACCGGACCCCTGCCGACCGCCGACGAACTCGGCGCGGAGCTGGAACGGTTCCTCGCCGAACAGCAGGGTCCCCGTCCGGGCGACACCCCCGGCACCTGACGAACCCGACGCCGGTCGGCCCCTGCCGGGCCGATCGGCGCCGAGCGGACCGTCGACTCCGGCCGGTGGCGAACCTCGCCCCCGACCGGAAGCAGTTCCGCTGCCGGCGACGGCGCGGCGCGCGGCTCGGGTGCCGGCAGCGGCGCGGCAAGGTCTGCAACCGGGCCCGGCGTACGGCAGGCTGTGCACATGCGCCTGGCTACCTGGAACGTCAACTCGGTCAAGGCCCGGCTCCCCCGGTTGCTGACCTGGCTGGCCGACACCGAGCCGGACGTCGTCTGCCTTCAGGAGACAAAATGCCCGGACGGCGCCTTCCCGGTCGCCGAGGTCGGCGAACTCGGCTACTCGACCGCGAGCCACAGTGACGGCCGGTGGAACGGGGTGGCGATCCTCTCCCGCGTCGGACTCGACGACGTGGTGGTGGGCTTCCCCGGCGAGCCCGGCTTCCCCGAACCGGAGGCCCGCGCCCTCGCGGCCACCTGCGGTGGCGTACGGGTCTGGTCGATCTACGTACCGAACGGGCGCACCCCGGACTCGCCGCACTACACGTACAAGCTGGCCTGGCTGGCCGCGCTGCGCGAGGCACTGGCCACCGAGCTGCGCCCGGACCGGCCGCTGACCGTGTGCGGGGACTACAACGTCGCCCCGACCGACGCCGACGTGTGGGACCCGGCGCTCTTCGTCGGGTCGACCCACGTCACCCCGGCCGAACGGCAGGCCCTCGCCGACCTACGCGAACTCGGGCTGCATGACGTGGTCCCGACCCCGATGAAGGGGCCGCACCCGTACACGTACTGGGACTACCGGGCCGGGATGTTCCACCAGAACAAGGGCATGCGGATCGACCTGGTGTACGCGACCGAGACGTTCGCCGACGCCGTCTCCTCGGCGTACGTGGATCGGGAGGCCCGCAAGGGCACCGGCCCCTCCGACCACGCCCCGATCGTGGTCGACACCGAGCCGTCGGTCGGTTCCGGGCCTCCGGTCGCCGTCCCGTGACCGACGCCCGGTCGGGCAGCTCGCCGTGCTCTGACCGACGCCCGGTCGCGCAGCTCGCCGTGCTCTGACCGACGCCCGGTCGGGCAGCTCGCCGTGCTCCGACCGGCACCCGGTCGGTCAGTTCGCCGGGAGTGACACGCGGCCGGTCGAGCAGCCTGGCGGGAGACGGCCGGCTGCGCAGCCCCTAGGCTGGTGCCATGGCAGTCGTGAAGATCAACGCTATCGAGGTCCCTCCGGGTGCGGGCGAGGAACTGGAGCGGCGCTTCGCCGCCCGCAAGGGCGCGGTGGACAACCAGCCCGGTTTCCTCGGCTTCGAGCTGCTCCGCCCGGTCGGCGGGGAGACCCGCTACTTCGTCTACACGAAGTGGGAGAGCGAAGAGGCGTACCAGGCGTGGGCCGCCGGCCCGTCCCAGGCAGCGCACGGCCAGGGCGGCACCCCCGCCGGGGAGCGCCCCAAGCCGGTCTCCACCGGCGCCAACCTGCTGGAGTTCGAGGTCGTACAGCTCGCCGGACCGCCGGCCGCGTAGGTTGCCCCGGGTGCGCCTGCCGCCAGCGAAACCAACGCCGCCGGTCGTACATCGTCTTTGGCGTAAATACATCAAAGACGATGTACGAGCTCGACGCGTTATGCGTTCGCCCGAAGTTCGCCGAGAGGGACCTCAGGGTGCCGGCAGTGGCTGTCCGTCCTGCCAGGTGTTATCCGGCGGCGTCGGCGGCGGACATCTTGCCGGCAGCGTCACCTGGCCCGGCAGGTGGCTGAACGTCGTCATCGTGAACCACTCGTCCAACTGCGGGTCGAAGAGGTTCTGGAAGCCGAACTGCAGCACCTGCCACCATTGGCTCGGATTCCCCTGGTCGACGTAGACGTCACCGAGCGCAATCGGAAACCGGAAGAACTCCCCCGGCTTGGTCGAACCCCCGACGACACCGACCCGCCAATGATCGACGTACCGGTCCTTGGCTCCCTGCAGGACCTCCGGTCCCACGAAGCGGGCGGTCCGCAGTGTCGCGTTGAGAATCTCGCGGTTGAAGATCCCCGGAATCTTGTCGCACGGGCGGGGTGGGTCCAGTGGAATGTTCGGCCACTTGTACGTGAGCGTGTAGAGCGTGTTCCGGTAGATCAGGTTGGTGAACCAGATCGGGTGCTCCGGTCCACCGGCGATCATCTGACTGTCGCCGCCCTTGCCCTGCCAGGTGAAGGGAACGTCGATACCGAGGTCGGGTACGAGGTATCGGCCGGCTCCCCGAAAATCCGCCGGCAGCTGAGGGGGATGCGGCCGCTCCGGGTCGGTCGTCCGGGTCGGCACGCTCGCGGTGACGTCGTCCGGAGCCGTACCGGGCACCGCGCTACCACCGGTCAACTCGCCGAGCGAGCGGGCCGGCGGCGAGGTGCTGGCGCCCAGCGCCAGCACCAGGACGGATCCCGTGGCGCCTACCAGGGTGGCCAGCTTCCACATGTCTGCCCCGTCTCTCAGCGGATGATCCCGCCCCTGATCCTCCTCACCCACCAGGCGAATCCGGTTCGCATCACCGTCCGGATCCACCGGTCGGGTGAACGGCGGTCGCGGGGTCAGGGGTCGCGGGGTCAGGGGTCGCGGGGTCAGGGGTCGCGGGAGTCGACCAGGGAGGCGAAGGCGACGATGTTGTCCGCGTAGCCGATCCCACCGCCGACCCACTCGCCGCCGCAGGTGATCAGGCGCAACACCGGCCGCTCGTACGAGCCGTAGAGCCGCTCCTCCGGAAGCTTGGCCTTGTCGAAGTGCTCGACCGAGTTGACCTCGAAGATGGCCACCGACCGGTCCTCCCGGGTCACCTTGATCTTCGCTCCCGGGCGGAGTTTGACCAGGTCGTGGAAGACCGACGGGCCCTGCTTGGTGTCCGCGTGACCGACGATGATGGCCGGGCCGAACTGTCCCGGTGTGGGGCCGCGCTCGTACCAGCCGGTCTCGTTGTGCTTCTCCAGCGCCGGTACGGCGATCGAACCGTCGTCGGCGAGCCCGACCCGGTGCACCGGTGCCCGTACGTCGATCGAGTCGATCTCCAGCTTGATCGGCGGGCTCGGCTCCAGCACCGGGAAGTCCAGCGGCGGTGGCTTGTCCGAGCGGCTCATCAGCGTGGCCCAGAGGCTGCCGCCGGACTGCCCGAGCCCGGCTCCGGTGGCGAAGACCCCGAGCAGCACGAGCACCACCGCGAGCGGGCCGATCCAGCGGCGGCGACCGGGGCGCTCCGAGCGACCGGCGCGGGGGCGGGGGGCCGGCTGGTACCTGCCGCGCGCCGACCCACCCCAGAAGTTCGTCCGGTTCGGGGCGGGGGGCTCCTGCTCCTGCGGCGGTCGGGACGGGCCGACGGTCGCACGGGGGCGCCCGAGCTTCGAGCGGGTGTGATCCGTTGTCAGCAGCGACCACTGCACCGACGACCGGGACGGGTTTCCCGGTCGGGGCGCGTTGGCCGGCGGGCCGGCTGAGGACTGGCGGGGCATCGGCGTACCGGTCAGGGAGCGTGCCGGCCGCGGGCCGGCACCGTTGCGCCACGGCGGCGCAGCGCGACCAGGCCGAGTACGGCACCGAGCAGGGTGACCGTGATCCCGCCGACGAGCAGCAGGTCACCGGCGTCCGGGCCGGCCGAGCCGCCGAAACCGGTCGCCGGACCGCGCTTGGGCCGGTCCGCCGCCACCACGTTCAGCATGGTCGAGGCGTTGCGGCCGTCCGGGCAGTTGAGCTTGACCCGGAACGTGCCCGCGTCGGTGCCCTCCGGCACCAGCGCCGCCGCGGTCAGCAGGCCGTCCTGCGGCTGGGCGGTGACGGTGCCAAAGGCCGCCGACTCGACCGTGGCCGGCACGGTGTTCTCGCTGCAACTGGCCCGGATGCCGACCAGGTAGCCGGCCTCGACGGTGCTCGGGCTGAGCTGGACGTAGATGTCACCGGCCTGCGCCGGGGACGGGACGAGCAGGACGCCTGCGAGCGCGAGGGTGGCGGCGAGCAGCGCGCCAGCGCGTCGATGTGGAGTCGCCATGACACCTCCCGGCACCGTCGGGCAGCACCGGGCGGGCGACACCTGGCCTGCCGTACGGAAGAAATTCTCTCATTCGGTGACCACGAGCACACGCGTTCGATCTCGCTGATCGCGTAGGCTCACGTTCCTGTGACCTCCACCGACCACTCCCGGAGCGATACCGTGCCCGCACGGCATGGCGCCGGGATCCGCACCTTCCATCCCCGCCGGGGTCGCCTCAGCGGGCGGCACCTCGACGCACTGGACCGGCTCTGGCCCAGTTACGGCCTGATGGTCCCGGACCCACCCGAGGTGCAGGTGGATCTGTCCACCCTCTTCGGTCGCCGGGCCCCGGTGGTGCTGGAGATCGGCTCCGGAATGGGCGACGCCACCGTGGCGATGGCCGCCGCCGACTCTGGCCGAGACTATCTCGCGGTCGAGGTGCACACGCCGGGAATTGCCAACCTGATGGCGGTCACCGAACGCCGCGCGCTGACCAACGTACGGGTCGCCCGGGGCGACGCGATCGAGCTGCTGCACTGCCTGCCCGAGGCGAGCCTGGACGCGATCCACGTCTTCTTCCCCGACCCGTGGCCCAAGGCCCGGCATCACAAGCGCCGGCTGATCCAGCCCGCCCACGTCGAGCTGCTGGGCTCCCGGCTGGTGCCCGGCGGGACCCTGCACTGCGCCACCGACTGGCCCGAGTACGCCCAGCAGATGCGCCAGACGCTCACCGACGACCCCGCCCTGGTCAACGCGTACGCCGGGTACGCGCCCCGGCCGGAGCACCGACCGGTGACCAAGTTCGAGCGGCGCGCCCTGGCCGCCGGCCGCCCCATCTCGGACCTGATCTTCCACCGCCGCTGAGCCCGCCGCCGATCCCGCCGTTGAGCATCCAGAGGGTGGACAGGAGGCGGATTGGCGTTGGCGGGGTGATCCAGGCACGATTGACCGGCCATGACGCTCACCGATCAGCTGCCGGGCAGCCCCGACCCAGACCTGCTCTTCGACGCCTTCGCCAACTGGGCCAAGGATCAGGGGCTCACCCTCTACCCCCACCAGGAAGAGGCGCTGATCGAGATCGTCTCGGGCGCCAACGTCATCCTGAGCACCCCGACCGGCTCCGGTAAGAGCCTGGTGGCGACCGGTGCCCACTTCGCCGCGCTCGCCGGCGACCGGGTCAGCTTCTACACCGCTCCGATCAAGGCGCTGGTGTCGGAGAAGTTCTTCGCGCTCTGCGACGTTTTCGGCGCGGAGAACGTCGGCATGCTCACCGGCGACGCCAGCGTGAACGAGGACGCCCCGATCATCTGCTGCACCGCGGAGATCCTGGCCAACATCGCCCTGCGCGACGGCGACCAGGCCGACGTCGGCTTGGTGATCATGGACGAGTTCCACTTCTACGCCGAGCCGGACCGGGGCTGGGCCTGGCAGGTGCCGCTGATCGAGCTGCCCCAGGCGCAGTTCGTGCTGATGTCGGCCACGCTGGGCGATGTCAGCCGGTTCACCGACGACCTGAGCCGGCGTACCGGGCGGGACACCGCCGTGGTCAAGAACGCCGAGCGGCCGGTGCCACTGCTGTTCTCGTACGTCACCACGCCGATGCACGAGACGCTCGAAGAGCTGCTCACCACCCACCAGGCGCCGGTCTACGTCGTGCACTTCACCCAGGCGGCGGCCCTGGAACGGGCCCAGGCGCTGATGAGCATCAACATCTCCACCCGGGCCGAGAAGGACGCCATCGCCGAGGCGATCGGCAACTTCCGGTTCACCGCCGGCTTCGGCCGTACGCTGTCCCGGCTGGTCCGGCACGGGATCGGCGTACACCACGCGGGCATGCTGCCGAAGTACCGCCGGCTGGTGGAGACCCTGGCCCAGGCCGGCCTCCTCAAGGTCATCTGCGGTACGGACACCCTCGGCGTCGGCATCAACGTGCCGATCCGGACCGTGCTGTTCACCGCCCTGTCGAAGTACGACGGCGTACGCACCCGGCTGCTCAAGGCGCGCGAGTTCCACCAGATCGCCGGGCGGGCCGGACGGGCCGGTTTCGACACCATGGGCCGGGTGGTGGTGCAGGCCCCCGAGCACGTGATCGAGAACGAGAAGGCGCTCGCCAAGGCGGGCGACGATCCGAAGAAGCGGCGCAAGGTGGTACGGAAGAAGCCGCCGGAGGGCTCGATCGGGTGGGGCCAGCCGACGTACGAGCGGCTGATCGACGCCGAGCCGGAGACCCTCACCTCCAGCTTCCACGTCAGCCACTCGATGCTGCTCAACGTGATCAGCCGGCCGGGCGACGCGTTCGCCGCGATGCGGCACCTGCTCACCGACAACCACGAGGACAAGGCCGCCCAGCGCAAGCACATCCACCGGGCGATCGCGATCTACCGGGCGCTGCTCGCCGGTGGGGTGGTCGAGCAGCTCGACGAGCCGGACGCGTCCGGTCGCCGGGTACGCCTCACCGTCGACCTCCAGTTCGACTTCGCGCTCAACCAGCCGCTCTCGCCGTTCGCGCTGGCCGCGATCGAGCTGCTGGACACCGAGTCGCCGACGTACCCGCTCGACGCCCTGTCGGTCATCGAGGCGACCCTGGACGACCCGCGCCAGATCCTCTCCGCGCAGCAGTTCAAGGCGCGCGGCGAGGCGGTCCAGCAGATGAAGGCCGACGGGATCGAGTACGAGGCCCGGATGGAGCTGCTCAACGACGTCACCCATCCGAAGCCGCTGGCCGAGCTGCTCGACGCCGCGTACGAGATGTACCGGCAGGGCCACCCGTGGGTCGCGGACTACGAGCTGGCCCCGAAGTCCGTGGTCCGGGACATGTACGAGCGCGCGATGACCTTCGTCGAGTACGTCGCCTTCTACGGGCTGTCCCGCTCCGAGGGACTGGTGCTGCGCTACCTGGCCGACGCGTACAAGGCGGTCAAGCAGACCGTGCCCGAGGACGCCAAGACCGAGGAGCTGATCGACCTCATCGAGTGGCTGGGTGAGCTGGTCCGCCAGGTCGACTCCAGCCTGATCGACGAGTGGGAGCGGCTGCGCAACCCGACCGAGGAGGGCGTGGAGGCGGTGGTCGACCTGCGCCCGCCGGCCGTCACCGGCAACCTGCGCGCGTTCCGGGTGCTGGTGCGCAACGCGATGTTCCGCCGGGTCGAACTGGCCGCCCTGCGCCGCTACGACGAGCTGGGCGAGTTGGACAACGAGGCGGGTTGGACCGGGGACGACTGGGCCGACGCGCTGGAGCCCTACTTCGAGGCGTACGACGAGATCGGCACCGGTCCGGCCGCGCGCGGTCCGGCGTTGCTCCTGCTCGACCAGCAGCGGGACAAGTGGACGGTCCGGCAGATCTTCGACGACCCGAACGGCGACCACGACTGGGGTATCAGCGCGGAGGTCGACCTGGCCGCGTCCGACGAGGCCGGCGCGGCGGTGGTCCGGGTGACCGAGGTCGGCCAGCTCTGACCGACCGGCGGGCCGCCTGAGCAAGCCCGACGGACCTTCCTCAGTGACCGGACCTATCCTGCGGTCTCCGCGGGGACGGGCCTCCGGTGATTCTTGCTGCGTTGTTGTCTTGGCCGCCGTTCGTGTTGGAAAGGGGCAGCCTCCTCGCCCAAGTCATGAACGCCGACAGCGTCAGCAGCACCGCGCCCACGGCACCGATGAGGACCGCGTACGGCGCCACGACGTCAGCCACGCTGATCCAGTTCGGTACCCCGGCGTCGTGCACGATGCCCAGGCGTTTCGGATCGCTGCCGTCGTTCGGCGCGGCCACCACCCAGCCGCCGCCGCAGACGGCGAGCACCCCGCAGATCGGCCCGATGACCCCGGGCGACCGCGATCCGGCGACGCGTGCCCGCCGCGCCGCGATCCACAGAATAGGCACCAGCAACGTCGTCACGCTCAGCCGTAGGTAGGCGAAGGCTCCCTCCAGCAGGTAGGCGATCGCCCCGTTCTGGCTGCTGCCGTAGTTGAACAGCGCTTTGAAATGCAGCAGGTCCCAGACGGTCACCCCGGCGTTGAGCAGCAGGCCGGCGGTGAGAACCGCGATCGGAAGCGGTATCCAGGTGAGCTGCTGTCGATGTCGGGGCAAGGCGGCGTCGATGGTCACGGTGGTGAACGTACAAGCCGGTTGTGAGCGAACGGTGGTGCCGGCGTGCAGGCACCGGGTACATCGGCGGCAGCGTGGACGGCACGTGGACACCGGGATCAATCACACCTCCTGGGCCAGATCCCCGCTCTCGCGACCCCAATCAGGCGGGCGAGGATCAAGGCGCTGACCAGCGACTCGCAAGGTAGGTCCGCACGGCTTGGGCGCGATTCGTTCGGACTTACCTTGCCGAGATCCTGATCTTGATACGTCAGATCGCGGCCAGGGCCTTGGCGATGTTCCACTCGGCCAAGTCCAGCATCCACCGGCGGTCCGGGAAGTCGGTGTCGGCGATCCGAAGGGGGCCATCGATCAGAGACAGGACCTGGGCATATCGGTAGAACTCCAGCCGGTTGGGGTCGAGTTCGACTGGGTGCAGCGCGGAGTACGCGTCACCGAAGCGCATACGCAGCCAGGCGTGCTCCCACTCCACGTCGAAGAACGTCAGCCCCTCGATGTCGACCATGGCGGGTTCACCGGAGGGCGTGACGAGCACGTGGTCGGGTCCGAGTTCGCCGTGTATCAGCCCGTATTCCTCGCGGGCGGTGACAGCGCCGCGCAGGTGCCGGACATGGTCGGTGATTCGTTCGCGGGCGTCGGCGAGCCGGACGTCGCGGGCTGCCGCCGCGTCGAGGTGACCGAGCGCTCGGTCCTGGATGATGTCCTCGGTGCTGCGGGCCTGGAGTGCCTCCCCGCGAGCAATGGCGGCGAGTTTGCCGTATTGGGAGCCGCGTGTGGTGTGCATGCGGCGCAGGGCGTCACCAAGCGTGGACAGTGGCGTCGCGGCTGCGGCTGGATCTTGTGCCATGAGAGCCTCGAGCGTCACCCCACCGACATCCTCCACCAGTGCAAGGTCGGCCGGGTGGTAGCGGCCGTCGCGGTCGAGCATCAGCAGCCGTGGCGTCCGCACGTCCGCGGCCGTGAGGGCTGCGTAGTTGGCGGCGAACAATTCGGCGCCCGACGCGTCGGTGAATGGATCGTCGGGGACAGCCCGCGCCGGGGGCCAGTAGTTCTCGCCGGCCGCCCAAACATAGAGAATCACTGTCGCCTGGTCGTCCAGCCTGAGCCGGTAGACGCCCTTTTTGCTGCCACCGGTCAGCCGCTCCAGGGCGGCGAGTCTGCGGTCTGTGCCGAACTGGTCCATCACCAAGTCGCGCAAATCGTCAGGTTGTAGGAATACCCGTGTCATGATCGCCTTCCCTCGTGTTGCCCGGCGATGGTTCCTGACGCGTCGGCATCGCGCAATCGAGTTGTCACCATTTCCTGGCTTATGGTCGGTCAGGCGCACTCTCGACGGACAGGCGGCTGTCGAGGGTTCTCGGCCGGGCGCGGACGGGCCAGGGCGCTGAGCTGACGGCGCCGCAAGGTTCGCGCGGACGGGACAGCGGACAGCAATATTCGCTGTCCGGTACGGCCGTTTTCGGCTGGGCGGAACGGCTCCGATCAATTAGAATGGGTGTACTAATCCGGCATCTGACCTGGGAGGACTGCCGTGACTGCGCCCGCCTCCAGTGCACCAACCGCAACCACCGCGCCCGCCGCCGCCACCCAGCCCGCCGCCCCCGTTCTTCCCTACGCGACCCTGCTCGCCTTCTCCCGCTACGTCGACCGCACCGGCCCGGCGAAGGCGAACTTCGTCGGTGGGCTACGCAAGCAGCGGGCCAGCCGCTCCGGCTTCAACCCCCACGGCCAGTTCGTCAAGGCCCTCAAGTCCGACCTGGCGTTCCACACCGGCGGCACCCACATCAACCAGGTCCCCGACCTGGTCAAGCCGCGCTGGCGCCCGCTCTACCAGGCGCTGGTCCCGGGCACGCTGGCGTACCTCAACTCTCTCGGCGACCCACGGTCGGTCGAACTGGCCCAGACCCACGACGCGCTCGGCCTGCTCGGCGGGCTACCCGTCAAGATCAACCCACACCTCGGGCTGCGGTTCGCGGATGGCCACGCCGAGGCGGTGCGGTTGCACTTCGACGAGGCGCCGCCGAGCGACGAACTGGTGCTGGCGAGCCTGCACCTGATGGCCCGACACATGGACCAGGTGCTCCCGCACGCCGAGCCGGTGCTGGTCGACGTCCGCCGGGGCGTCACCCACCGCCGCAGCCCCTCCGTCCGCGCCGAACAGGTCGAAAGCTGGCTCGCCGGCGAGGCCGCCGCCTTCAGCGCCATCTGGTCCACCGCCGCCTGACCCTCACCCCGCATCATCAAGATCTTGACTCGCACGGAAAAAGTGGCTATCCCCGCCCCGGATAGCCACTTTTTCCGTGCCGGCGAAGCTAGGGCTGGCGGTGCGCGAAGAGGACCGCGCCCGGAACGCCCTGGTCGAGTCCGATCAGCAACTTGGCCTGGACCGTGAACCCGGCCTCGTGCAGCCAGGCTGCCACCCGGTCGGGCTGGCGGCGGTGAAAGTAGACGTTCATCGGGTGGCCGCCATAGCCCTCAGTCCTGAGCACCGACTCGTCGCCGACGTGGAAGCCGAGCAGCAGCGGTCCGCCCGGACGCAACACCCGGTGAAAGTGGCCGAGAACCGTGGGGATCGCGTCGTCGGGGACGTGGATCAGCGACCAGAAGGCGAGCAGGGCGGCGGTCGAGGCGTCAGCGAGGTCGAGGTCGGTCATCGAGCCTACCTCGAACCGCAGGTCAGGGTGGTCTCGCCGAGCAATGTCGATCATCGCGGGTGACAGATCGATCCCGAAGGCGTCGACCCCCAGCTTTTGCAGGTGGGCGGTGATCTGTCCCGGTCCGCAGCCCACGTCCGCGACCGGGCCGCCGCCTGCGGCGTGGACCAGGTCGGCGAACAACGCCAGCGCCGCACGTAGATAGGCCTCCTTGTCCAGGGCCTCGCGCACGAAGTCGGCATAGCTCTCGGCGACCGTGTCGTAGGAGGTCCGGGTGTTCGCCAACCAGCTGTCCAGGTTCCCGCTCCGCGCCAGGGATGGGTTGTCGTCTTCCACCAGGCTCCCGGTTTCCGTCATCGGTCGACTCCTCCTGATCGGGCTGGAGTGGACATGATGCCCTGTGGACCGACCCCACCCGCAGCGCCCCCATGCGGAGAACGAGTGGCTGTCCGGGGTGGGACAACCACTCGTTCTCAACAAAGGCAGACCTCGAAGAGGAGGGCTGGGTCAGGCGGTGATGAGGTACTTTTCCAGGTCGTCGAGGATCTTGCCGGCGGCGGTGACGCCGATGCCGGTCATCCAGGTCTCGTCGGAGACGGTGTACGCCTTGCCCGCCTTCACCGCGGAGAGGTTGCGCCACAGGTTGCCGCCGGTCACCTCGGTCTGCCGCACGACGGCCTTCTCGCCGAACGCGCAGACGAAGATGACGTCGCCGTCGACCTCGCTGATCCGCTCCGGGCTGACCGAGTCGAACCGCTTGTCCTCCTTGTTCGCCAGCAACTGCCGCTCGGTACGGCCGAGGCCGACGTCACGCAGGACGATGCCGGAGAAGGAGTCGGGTCCGTACACCCGGATCTCGGTGGCCCGGAACCGGACGATGGAGATCTTCTTCGCGGCCGGGTCGCCGATCTTGGTGCCGACCTCCTTGGCCCGCTTCTCGTAGCCGGCCATCAGGTCCTTGGCTTCCTGCTCCTTGCCGAGTGCCTGACCGTCGAGGAGGAAGTTCTCCTTCCAGGTGATGCCGACCTTGTCGGTGAAGACGGTCGGTGCGATCGCGCTGAGTTCGTCGTAGAACTTCTCCTGGCGGAACTTGCTGCCCATGATCAGGTCGGGCTTGAGCGCGGTGATCGCTTCGAGGTCGGGCTCGGTGGTCAGGCCGACGAGCTTGATCGAGGCGACCTTGTCACCGAGGTAGGTGGGGAGCCCGTCAGACTCACTGGCGATGGCGGTGCCGACCGGGACGATGCCGAGCGACAGCGCACTGTCGATCTTGTCGCTGTCGAGCACCACGACCCGCTGGGGGTGGACCGGGACCTCGGTGGTGCCCATCGCGTGCACAACCTGGTGCGTCTGCGCCTCGGTCGCGCCGGCCACCGGGTCGCTCTTGGCGCATCCGGTCAGGCCGACACCGAGGGCGACGACCGCGGCAAGGGTGGCGGCGGGACGGCGCATGGGTGTTCCTTTCGGTTCAACTTCGACGGGTACGGCGGGTCGCCGCACCCTCTCGTGACCGGGTACGGCGTTCGGCCGTACCCGTTCGGGCGGGTCAGGCGGACACGGCGGTTGCCGTACTCGCCGGTGACGGGGTGGTGAGCGCGGGTACGACCAGCGGCGCGCCGCTCACCGGGCAGGGCACGACGACACATTCGAGCCCGAAGACGTCCCGGACCAGGTCGGCGGTGAGGATGTCCCGGGGCGGTCCGGCGGCGACCACCTCACCCGCGCGCATGGCGACCAGGTGGTCGGCGTACCTGGCCGCCTGGTTGAGGTCGTGCAGGACGGCGACCACGGTCCGGCCGCGCTCGGCCCGCAGGCGGTGCAGCAGGTCCAGGATCTCCACCTGGTGCGCCAGGTCGAGGAAGGTGGTCGGCTCGTCGAGCAGGAGCGCGTCGGTCTGCTGGGCCAGGGTCATCGCGATCCAGACCCGCTGCCGCTGACCACCGGAGAGGGTGTCCACCGCGCGGTCGGCCAGCGTGTCGACGGCGGCGAGCGTCATCGCCTCGCGTACGGCCTCGGCGTCCTGCGGTGACCACTGCCGCCACCAGCTCTGGTGCGGTTGCCTGCCCCGTCCGACCAGGTCGGCGACGGTCACCCCCTCGGGGACCAGCGGGCTCTGCGGCAGTACGCCGAGCCGCCGGGCCACCTCGCGGGTGGGCAGTTCCCGGATGGCCGTGCCGTCCAGCAGGACGGTGCCGGCGCGCGGGGTGAGCAGCCGGGCCATGGTGCGCAACAGGGTGGACTTGCCGCAGGCGTTGGGGCCGACGATGACGGTGAAGGCGCCGGCCGGCAGGTCGAGGTCGAGCCGGTCGAGCACGGTCCGCTCGTCGTATCCGGCAACGAGTTCACGGGTGGACAGCATCACGAATTCCTCCGGCGTCCGCGCACGAGCAGGAACAGCAGGTACGGCCCGCCGATGGCCGCGGTGAGTACCCCGGCGGGCAGTTGCGTCGGCGCGAACAGGCGCCGCCCGGCGAGGTCGGCGAGCACCACCAGCAGGGCCCCGACCAGCGCGGCGCAGACCAGTGGGGGCCGTTCGGTGCGGGCCAGCCGCCGGGCCACCTGGGGTGCGACGAGGGCGACGAAGTCGACCGCGCCGACCTGCGCGGTGACCATCGCGGCGACGAGTACGCCGACGCCGGCCAGGCCGATCCGCCGGGCGGTCGGGCGCAGCCCGAGTCCCCGTGCGGTGTCGTCGTCGAGTGCGCTGGTGTGCAGCGCCCAACCGGCCCAGAACAGCACCGGCAGCAGCAGAACGAGGGTGACCGCGATCCAGGTCGCCTCGGTCCAGCCCTTGCCGGCAAGGGTGCCGACGAGCCAGATCTGGGCCCGTTGCCCGTCGATCGGGTCGGCGGAGATCATGACGACCTCGGTGACGGCGCGCAGCGCCATCGCGACCGCGACACCGGCGAGGACAAAACGCTGGGCGGCCAGGCCGTGCCGGGCGCCGAGGGCGAACACCGCCGCGGCTGCGATCAGGCCACCGGCGAGCGCGCTCGGGGCGAGGATCGCGGCGGAGGCGCCGGTGGTCAGCGCGACGGTGGCGACCAGGCCGGCGCCCTGGGTGATGCCGATGATGTCGGGGCTGGCGAGCGGGTTGCGGGCGACGCTCTGGATCAGGGTGCCGGCGATGCCGAAGGCCGCGCCGACGGCCACCGCGAGCACCACCCGGGGCAGCCTGAGCCGGTTCACGACCACGTCGTACGGGGTGCCGGTGCCGTTCGGGTCGCCGAGGTTGCCCAGCGAGTGCAGTACGTCGACCGGTGCGACGTACGGGGTGCCGAGCGACAGGCTCAGCACCATGGCCCCGGCGAGCAGGAGTACGAGCACCACCGCGACCAGGATCGACCGGCGCCGGACGAGCACGTTGACCCGCCCGAGGCGCAGCAGGGAACGGCCGGGCAGCAGTTCGGTGGAGGCGCTCACGCGGTCACCACCCGGGCCCGGCGGACCAGCAGGGCCAGCAGCGGAGCGCCGATCAGGGCGGTGACGATGCCGGCGGGCACCTCACCGGGCGGGGCGATCAGCCGGCCGATGATGTCGGCGGCGAGCAGCAGTGCCGGGCCGAGCAGCACCGAGACGGCGAGGGTCCAGCGCTGGTCGACGCCGACCAGCGCGCGGGCAAGGTGCGGCACCGCGAGGCCGACGAAGGCGATCGGCCCGGCGGCGGCGACTCCGGCGCCGGTGAGCAGCACGGCCGCGGCTCCGCCGCCGATCCGGATCAGTCCAACCCGGTTGCCCAGGCCACGGGCGACGTCGTCGCCGAGGGCGAGTGCGTCGAGCCCTCGGGTGACCATCGCGGCGAGCAGCAGGCCGGCGATGACAAACGGGGCGACCTGGGCGGCAACGTCGACCCCGCGACCGCCGAGCCCGCCGACGACCCAGAACCGGTACTCCTCGAAGGTGCGGGCGTCGATGGTGAGCAGGCCGATGGTGACCGCCCCGAGGCTGGCGTCGAGGGCGGCGCCGACCAGGGCGAGCGTGACCGGGTTCGCACCGTCGCGGGTACGGCTGGCGACGCCGAAGACGAGCAGCCCGGCGAGGAGCGCCCCGACGATGCCGAACCAGACGTACCCGTTGAGGGTGCCGACGCCGAACACGGAGATGGCGGTGACCACGCCGAGCGACGCGCCCGCGCTGATGCCGAGGATGCGCGGCTCGGCGAGCGGGTTGCGGGTGAGGGCCTGGAGCAGCACCCCGGCGACGGCGAGGGCCGCGCCGACGGCCAGCCCGAGCACCGTACGGGGGATGCGCAGGTCGTGCACGATGCTGCTGGCCTCTCCCCCGTCCGGGGCGACCAGCGCGTGCCAGACCTCGGCCGGCGCGAGCGGCTTGCTGCCCAGCGCCAGGCTCGCCAGGACCAGCAGGCCGAGCAGGATCAGCGCTCCGAGGACGACCGTGATCCGGCTGCGCCCGGACCGACGGGTCGGCGTCACCGCCACCCGCGGTCGTTCCGCGACGTCATGCACCCGCTCTCACCTCCCCTGCTTAGGATCGGCTTACCTTAGGATCTTGCCGGTCCCCGGCCTAGTGAGAGATGACCGATCTCACCGTCAGCCGCCCCGCGCGCCCTAGCCTGGAGGCATGCACTTCGAGCACCACACGGTGGTCCTGGTACGTCGCCCGACGGCTCCGCCGGAGCTGCCCGCGGCGGCGCTGCTCCGGCTGTGGGACGCCCACCGGGCCCACCAGGAGGGGCTGGTCGGGCAGGGGCACGTGATCGCCGCCGGGCCGCTGGTGGGGCCCGACGGCACGGACGCCGGTGAGCTGTGCGTGTTCGTGGGCGAGCCGGAGCTGGCCGGGCGGCTCTACGACAACGACCCGGCCGTACGCGCCGGTCAGCTCTCGGTCGAGGTGCTGATCTGGGGTACGCCGCCGGGCAACGTCCGGTTCGCCAACGTGCCGTTGCCGGCCTCGCTGCTCGAGCCCGGTCCGTCGCCGACCTGACCCGACGCCGACCGTTGACGGTGCCGACTTCCGGGCGCCGATGCCCGACTTACCGGATGCCGGTGCGGTCGGTCCGGCAGGCTGGCGGCATGGGGGTCGACATCATCTTCGAGACGCACGCGATGACCACCGACGACGAGGCCGGACGGGCAACCGGCTGGCTGCCCGGTGAGCTGTCCGCGGACGGGCGGCGGTGGGCCAGGCAGCTCGGCGAACGCCGCCGGGGCGACGGGCTCAATGTGATCTTCTGTTCCGACCTCGATCGGGCGGTGGCCACCGTCGAGCTGGCGTTCCTCGGCGTCCGGATCCCGGTGCACCGGGACACCCGGCTGCGCGAGTGTGATTTCGGCGACCTCAACGGGGCGCCGCTGACCGAGGTGCTGTCCCGGCAGGCCGAGCACCTCGACCAGCCGTTCCCCAACGGGCAGGGCTTCCGGCAGGTGGTCGACCAGGCGTACGGCTTCCTGTGCGACCTGGCCGGCGCCTGGGACGGCCGCCGGGTGCTGGTGGTGGCTCATCCGACGAACCGGTGGGCCCTGGAACACCTGATCAACGGGCGGCCGTTGACGGACCCGGTGGCGGCGCCGGAGCACCGCCCGGAAGGCTGGGCGTACGCGCTGCCGTCGGGTTGGGCGGGACAGCGGGCGGACGACGGGGGATAACCAGGAGCACTCGTCGGCGACGCTGCCTATCCTTGGCAGCGACATGCAGACACCATCCGCCCGCGCGCTGCCCGACCCGATCCGCGAGGTGCAGGCCAGCCTGCCCGAACTGATCTTCCGCGACCAACGCCGGCTCCAGCGCCGGCTGGACGGCGTACGCCGGATCCGGGACCCGCTCAAGCGGGAGCTGGCCGGCGAGGAACTCGTCGCGGAGCTGGCCGGGGCGCAGGAGCGGCTGGCCCGACGGCGGGCCGCCGTACCGGTCATCACGTACCCGGCCGGGCTGCCGGTGAGCGAGAAGCGCGAGGACATCGCGGCGGCGATCCGGGACCACCAGGTGGTGATCGTCGCGGGCGAGACCGGCTCCGGCAAGACCACCCAGATCCCGAAGATCTGCCTGGAGCTGGGGCGCGGCGTACAGGGGTTGATCGGGCACACCCAGCCGCGCCGGCTGGCGGCCCGTACGGTGGCCGACCGGATCGCCGAGGAACTCGGCACCGAGCTGGGCGGCACGGTCGGTTACAAGGTGCGTTTCACCGACCAGGTGAGCGACCGGAGCCTGATCAAGCTGATGACCGACGGCATCCTGCTGGCCGAGTTGCAGCAGGACCGGATGCTGCACCAGTACGACACGCTGATCATCGACGAGGCGCACGAGCGCAGCCTCAACATCGACTTCATCCTCGGTTACCTCCGGCAGCTCCTCCCCCGCCGACCCGACCTGAAGGTGATCATCACCTCTGCCACCATCGACCCGCACCGCTTCGCCCGGCACTTCGGCGGCCTGACGGGCGCCGCCGGCACCGGGAGCGGGGACGGTAGCGGGGACGGGCACAGCAGCGGGGACGGCGACGGCAGCGGCGGGCCGCCGGTGGTGGAGGTGTCCGGTCGGACGTACCCGGTCGAGGTCCGTTACCGGCCGCTGGTCGAGGTCACCGAGGAGACCGAGGACGGCGACAACGTACGCGACCAGGTCCAGGCGATCGGGGACGCGGTCGAGGAGCTGGCCGCCGAGGGGCCGGGCGACATCCTGGTCTTCCTCAGCGGTGAGCGGGAGATCCGGGACACCGCCGACGCGTTGAGCCGGCTGGTCCAGGGCAAGCCCCGGCTGCGCGGCACCGAGATCCTGCCGCTCTACGCCCGGCTGTCCACCGCCGAGCAGCACCGGGTCTTCCAGTCGCATTCGAACCGCCGGGTGGTGCTCGCGACCAACGTCGCCGAGACCTCGCTGACGGTCCCCGGCATCAAGTACGTGATCGACCCCGGTACGGCCAGGATCTCCCGCTACAGCCACCGACTCAAGGTGCAGCGGTTGCCGATCGAGGCGGTGTCGCAGGCGTCGGCGAACCAGCGCAAGGGTCGCTGTGGGCGTACCTCCGACGGGATCTGTATCCGGCTCTACGACGAGTCGGACTTCCTCAGCCGGCCCGAGTTCACCGAGCCGGAGATCCTGCGGACGAACCTCGCCTCGGTCATCCTCCAGATGACCGCGATCGGGCTCGGTGACATCGCCGCGTTCCCGTTCATCGACCCGCCGGACCGGCGCAACATCGCCGACGGGGTGAACCTGCTGCACGAGTTGGGCGCCCTGGACCCCGCCCAGACCGACCTGAACCGCCGGCTCACCCCGCTCGGCCGCAAGCTGGCCCAGCTCCCGGTCGACCCACGGTTGGCCAGGATGGTGCTGGAGGGCGAGACCAACGGCTGCGCCGAGGACGTGATGGTGATCGCCGCCGCGCTCTCCATCCAGGACCCTCGGGAACGGCCGGTCGAGAAGCAGGCCCAGGCCGACCAGTCGCACGCCCGCTTCGCCGACCCGGAGTCGGACTTCATCACCCTGCTCAACCTCTGGCGGTACCTGCGCGAACAGCAGCAGGAGCTGTCCTCCAGCGCGTTCCGCCGGATGTGCCGGGCCGAGTTCCTCAACTACCTCCGGGTACGCGAGTGGCAGGACATCTTCAGCCAGCTCCGCCAGGTCACCCGTACGCTCGACGGCGGCAACCCGCGCGGCCAGCGACCGGGCCGCGACCGCCGGGGTCGGGGCGACGCCGAACCGGCCGCGACGACACGAGGCCAGGTCGAGCCGGCGCCGGACGGGGACGGCACCGAGGTCACCGTCGACCCCCGGCGGATCCACCAGTCGCTGCTGGCCGGTCTCCTCTCCCACGTCGGGGTCAAGGACCTCCAGGGTTCGGCGAAGGGTGCGCCGGCCGGGTCCGGCGGCGGCGGGCGCGGCAGCGAGTATCTCGGCGCCCGGGGCGCGAAGTTCGCCATCTTCCCCGGCTCCGCGCTGGCCCGCCGTCCCCCGCTCTGGGTGATGGCGGCGGAGCTCGTGGAGACGTCCCGGCTCTGGGGTCGGGTCGCGGCCAAGGTGGAACCGGAGTGGGTCGAGGCGCTGGCCCAGCACCTGGTGAAACGCACCTACAGCGAGCCGCACTGGGAGAAGAAGCAGGCCTCGGTGGTGGCCCAGGAGAAGGTCACCCTGTACGGCGTCCCGCTGGTCACCAACCGGAAGGTGAACTTCGGTCGGATCGACCCGGAGCTGTCCCGCGAACTGTTCATCCGGCACGCCCTGGTGGAGGGCGACTGGCAGACCCCGCACCGATTCTTCCAGGCCAACCGGGAGTTGCTCGACGAGGTCGAGGAGTTGGAGAACCGGGTCCGGCGACGGGACATCCTGGTCGACGACGAGACCCTGTTCGACTTCTACCAGCAGCGCATCCCGGCCGAGGTGGTCTCCGGCCGGCACTTCGACACCTGGTGGAAGCGGACCCGGCGGGAGCAGCCCGAGCTGCTCACCTTCGACCGGAACATGCTGATCAACAGCGGTCGCGGCGGGGTCGAGGAGGCGGACTACCCGGACGAGTGGCACTCCGGCGGGCTGGCGCTGCCGCTGACGTACCGGTTCGAACCGGGGACGAACGCCGACGGGGTCACCGTCGACATTCCGCTGCCGATGCTGAACCAGGTGCCGGCGGAGAGCTTCGACTGGCAGGTGCCGGGGCTGCGGGAGGAGGTGGTGATCGCGCTGATCCGGTCGCTGCCGAAGGCCGTACGCCGTAACTTCGTCCCGGTGCCCGACTATGCGCGGGCCGTGCTCGCCGCGATCAAACCCGGAGCGGAGCCCCTGGTCGACGCGCTCACCCGCGAGCTTCGCCGGATGACCGGGGTGACCGTCCCCCGGGAGTCGTGGGACCTGGAGAAGCTGCCCGCGCACCTGCGCCTCAACTTCCGGGTGTTGGACGACGAGAACAAGGCGGTCGCGCAGGGCCGGGACCTGACCGCGCTGCAACGGCAGCTCAAGACCGAGGTACGCCAGACCGTCGCCGCAGCCGCGCCGGAACTCGAACGGCACGGTCTGCGGGAGTGGAGCATCGGCACCCTGCCCCGCACGATCGAGCAGGTCCGGGCCGGTTACCGGGTGACCGCCCATCCGGCGCTGGTGGACGAGGGCGAAACCGTCGGCGTACGGGTCTTCGACTCCGCGACCGAGGCGCAGCAGGCGATGTGGGCGGGCACCCGTCGGCTGTTACGGCTCACCGTCGCGTCCCCGGTGAAGTTCCTCCAGGGGCGGCTGAGCAACGAGGCGAAGCTGGCGCTGAGCCGCAACCCGCACCGCAACGTACTGGACCTGCTCGACGACGCGTCCGGCGCGGCGATCGACAAGCTGATCGCGGACGCGGGCGGGCCGGCGTGGGACGCCGAGGGCTTCGCCGCGCTGCGCGACAAGGTCCGCGCCGACCTGGTCGACACCGTGGTCGAGGTGGTCGGCCGGGTCCAGCGGGTGTTGAGTGCGGCGTACGCGGTGGAGCAGCGCCTGGGTCGGACCACGAGCCTGACCCTGGTGGCGGCACTGGCCGACATCCGGGCACAGCTCTCCGCCCTGGTGCACCGGGGTTTCGTCACCGAGACCGGGTACGCCCGCCTGGCCGACCTGCCCCGCTACCTCACCGCGATCGAGCGGCGACTCGACCGGCTGCCACAGGACCCGGTACGCGACCGCAACCAGCTCGCCCGGATCACCCAGGTCCAGCAGGAGTACGACCAGATGCTGGCGAACCTGCCCCCGGCCCGCCGGAACGACGACGCCGTACGGCAGATCCGGTGGCTGATCGAGGAGTTGCGGGTGAACGTGTTCGCCCAGGCTCTCGGCACCCCGTACCCGGTTTCGGAGCAGCGGATCTACCGGGCGATGGACCTGGCCGAGGGGCGCTGACGGCGCTTTCGTCGGGCCGTGGCTCAGGCCATCGTGAAGGTCTGGCAGTCGGCGGCGTCGAGTCCCGGTGCGACCGTGATCGCCGAGGCGTGACACTCGAGGCCCTGGTTGTGTTGGCACTCGGTCCGCTTGCACGCGCCGACCTGCGCGCTCGCCTCGTCGGTGCCGCCCTTGTCCGTGCTGTCGATGAACGTGTCGCACTGGGAGTTGCCGAGGCCGATCGTGATCGCGAAGGCGTGGCATCCGTCGTGGTTGTAGCCGCAGTCGCTGACCGAACAGTCCTGTACGCGCGGCATTTCCAACATCTGGGTCATGGTTTTTCCTCTCCCTATTTCCCCACACGTTAGAGCCGCCCACTGCGCGAGGCAGCCGGTTCGGCGAATCAAACGCTCGACCTATTCCGGGCACCCCTATTAATAAGGCTTGCCTTTCCTTATGCCGAAAAGAGCGGCTTCGGGCGGCGGCGCGGTGCTCTCCCGGCGGATCAGTTCGGCCGGTACCTGTTCGGCGTGGTTCGGCTCCGGGGGTTGCAGGGCGAGGGTCATGGCGCGGGCGCCCATGTCGGCGAGGGGGAGGCGGACGGTGGTGAGGGTGGGGGTGACGTCGCGGGCGATGGGCATGTCGTCGAAGCCGGTGATGCTGATGTCGTGGGGGACTTTGATGCCTCGGGTGCGTAGGAGGGCGAGGGCGCCGATGGCCATGGTGTCGTTGAGGGCGGCGATGGCGGTGAGGTGGGGTTGGGTGTCGAGGAGGTGGGCGGTGGCGGTGGCGCCGCCGGTGCGGTCGAAGTCGGCGTAGGCGATGTTGCGGGTGGGGAGTTTGTGGCCGTGGTCGCGGGCGGCGTGGCGGAGGCCGGTGAGGCGGTCGGTGGTGGTGGTGAGGTGTTTGGGGCCGGCGATGACGCCGAGGTGGGTGTGGCCGAGTGCGTAGAGTTCGGTGCCGATGAGGTAGCCGCCGGTTTCGTTGGCGGGGATGACGGCGTGGCCGGTGTGTTCGTGGCGGCCGATGACGGCGATGTGTCCGCCGGTGGCTTGGTAGACGCGGAGTTTGGCGTCGAGGGTGTTGGTGAAGGTTTCGTTGTGGTGGCCGCTGCCGGCGAGGATGATGGCGGCGGCTTGGTGGGCGCGGAGGAGTTCGACGTATTCGAGTTCTTTGTCGGGGTCGCGGTAGGTGTTGCAGATGATGACGAGTCGGCCGTGTTCGGTGGCGACGCGTTGGAGTCCGCGGGTGATTTCGGCGAAGTAGGGGTCGGAGACGTCGTGGACGATGACGCCGACGGCGGAGCGGTGGTTGCGGGCGAGTAGTTGGGCGTGCGCGTTCGGGACGTACTGGAGTTCCTCGACCGCGGCCAGCACCCGGTCGCGCAGTTCGGGGGCGACCCTGCGGGAACTGCGGCTGACGATCCGGGACACGGTCGCCGGAGACACCCCGGCGAGCCGGGCCACGTCGGCGAGTGTGGTCATCGGCGGCCTCCGTCCGGACCAGCCCCGGCACGCGTACGCGTTGACGCTCGTCAACGCCGGAGACTAGCGTCAGACGGGCCGCAGGAAAACCCTTTCCCATGAACGGTGGTCCCCATGACCGGCCAGCCCGCCACGTATCCCCTGCCCCTGCCCGGTGGAGTCGGTGTCTCCCGGCTGTGCGTGTACGACACCGTCGCACCGGACGGCGCGGTCGGCGGTACGCCACACCTGCACCTGTGCTGCGCCGAGGCGTACGTGGTGGCGGCAGGTACGGGACTCGTGCAGACCCTGACCCTGGACGGGTACGCCGAGACGCCGCTGCGTCCGGGTGCGGTGGTCTGGTTCGCCCCGGGGACGATCCACCGCCTGGTCAACCACGGCGGGCTGGAGATCGTCGTGCTGATGCAGAACAGCGGGCTGCCGGAGGCCGGGGACGCCGTACTGACCCTGCCCCCGGAGGTGCTCGCCGACCCGGCCCGGTACGCCGCCGCCGTGGCCCTGCCCGGAGGCGGTGCGCCCGGTGGTGACCCGGCTGCCGCGTACCGCCGCCGTGACCTGGCGGTGCGCGGCTTCGAGGCGCTCCGCGACAGCGCGACCGGCGGCGACCTCGCGCCCCTGCGGGAGTTCCACGCCGCCGCGATCCGGCTGGTCCAGCCGCAGCTCGACGCCTGGCGGGGGCGCTGGCGCGACGGTGCGTTGCGGGCGGCCGAGCAGACCGGTCGGCAGTTGGACTCGCTCGTCCGGGGTGAGGCGCCGCACCTGGCGGAGGCCGCCGTGTACGCGTTCGCCGAGCCGCGCGAGCAGGGGCGCCAGGGCATGTGCGGGCTGTTGAACACGTACCCGGTGCACTGAGTCGGGGTGTGGTTCCCACCCCGCTCTTGCCGGGGAGCGGGGTGGGAACACACGTCTCAGGCGGATCGTCGCCGACGACCGGAGGGCGGGTCGGGAATCCAGCCGAAGAAGCGGGTATCCAGCTGCCTCGTCGACAGCTCGGGCAGTTGCACCGCCGCCCGGTCCTGGAAGTGGCGCAGGTAGATGCGCAGTTTCACCGGCTCCCGCCGGTAGAGCACCAGTAGGCGCCGTCGGATGACCGGGCAGGGCCATTCCCTGCGGCAGTCCACGCAGCGCCACCGCTCGTCGTTCCGGTGTACGGCGGTCAGGTCGTCACTCTCGCCGCAGGTGTGGGTAACGTCCACAGTCGACGGACTCGTCATCCACTGTCACCTCCCGATGCCCATATCAACATCGGGACGGGGGCGGGCGACGCACCCGAGGTGCGTCGCCCACAACGGAATCAGGCGAGCAGGGCGCGGAGCGCGTCGGCGTCGAGGGGTACGCCCGACACCTGCCAGAAGTCGGTGCTCCCGCCGGCGTACGTTCCGCCGTACGCCTTGCTGCCGGGCTCGAAGCGGCGGCCCTCGGCGAGCGGGCCGGCGTCGACGGTGTCATAACCGATCGCGTCGAAGAACGCGGTCACGGTCGCCTTCGCCGCCGGGTCGTCACCGGCGATGGCCAGCGCGCTGCGGTCGGCGGCGCCCACCGGACGGGCCAGCTCCCGCAGGTGGGTGTAGTAGATGTTGTTGAACCCCTTCACCACCTTGGCCGCCGGCAGGTGCTGTTGCAGCAGCTCGCTGCTGGTGGTCGAGCCGTTGTCGAGCTCCGGGAACTTCCCGTCGCGGTCCGCGTAGTAGTTGTTCGTGTCGATCACTACCTTGCCCGCCAGCGGTTCGACCGGCACGTTGCGGTACGCCTTCAGCGGGATGGTGACGACCACCAGGTCCCCGGCCTCGGCCGCCTCGGCCGGCGTCGCGGCACGGGCCGCCGGCCCGAGTTCGTCGACGAGTTCCCGGAGCGTCTCCGGCCCGCGCGAGTTGCTCAGCACCACGTCGTAGCCGGCGTCGATCGCCAGCCGGGCGACCGTGCCGCCGATCAGTCCGCTGCCGATAAGTCCAACAGTTGTCATGTCTTGGGCCAACCCCGGCCCCGGCGGCGGCATTCCCCGAAGCCCGTGTCCCGTCCGCCACTCCCGGTGCCGGAGCCGACACACCCGTCACCATCGATAACAATCGCATCGATGATCGTTATGGGAAAGGCCTTGCCCAAACCAGGACAAGCCTTCTACTGTCCCGAGAAAGCGCTTGCCCGCCCCGAGCGCCAGCACCGCCCGTACACCCCCACACCGCCCTCGCAGCAGCCCGACGGGACACCCGACCACCGAGGAGGAGTGCCCGTGTCCGACCGCACCGTGGACGACGGCATCGATGTGGCCGCCCCGGTCCGACCGACCGGCGACACCGCCGAGGCCGGCACCGATCCGGCCCCGGCGGCCGACCGACCGGCCGGATCCGCCGCCCGTACCGGCGCGTTGTCACCGCCGGAACACCGTCCCCGCGCCCGCCGCAGCGTCGGCAGCCGGGTCGGTCGGCTGGCCGACGCGCTCTGGCGCCCGGCCCTGCTGCTGGCCGCCCTGTTCGCCGTCTGGTGGTTCGTCGCCGCCCGCGAGTACGTGGCGAACTACCTGGTCCCGACGCCGGGTCAGGTCTGGACCACGATGGTCGACCAGTGGTCGTTCCTGCTCCGCAACACCTACGTCACGCTCTACGAGACGGTCATCGGGTTCGTCCTGGCCGCCCTGCTCGGGCTCGGCACCGCGATCCTGATCGCCTACTCCCCCACCATGGAGAAGGCGCTCTACCCGATCGTGCTCTTCGCCCAGGTCATCCCCAAGATCGCGATCGCCCCGCTGCTGGTGGTCTGGTTCGGGGTCGGCTTCACCCCGAAGATCGTGCTGGCCGTACTGATCGCGTTCTTCCCGGTGGTGATCTCCGGCGTGGCCGGTCTGCGGTCGACCGACCCGGAGCTGATCGACCTCGCCGCCACCATGGGCGCCGGACCGTGGAAGACGTTCCGCCGGATCCGGTTCCCGAACGCCCTGCCGCACCTGATGTCCGGTCTCAAGGTGGCGGTGACGCTGGCCGTGGTCGGCGCCGTGGTCGGTGAGTTCGTCGGCGCCGACGAGGGCCTCGGGTACGTGCTGCTGCTGGCCAACGGGAACCTCGACTCGGCCCTGCTCTTCGCCGACCTGTTCCTGATGTCGCTGATCGGCATCGTGCTCTTCCTCGTCGTCGAGGTGGCCGAGGCACTGCTCATCCCCTGGCACGCCAGCCGCCGCTCCGCCGTACCGCTCACCACGTCCTGATCCCGGCCCACGGACACCACCCATCACCGCACCGTCCCGCGACCCACAGGAGGCGCACCACCATGAGACGTCTCGCGTTCACCGCCGCCGCGTTCCTGCTGCTCGGATCGGTAGCCGCCTGCGGCGGTGCCGACGACGACCAGCCCACCACCGCCGACGGCCGAAAGCAGGTCACGCTCACCCTGAACTGGGTCCCGTACGGCGAGCACGCGCCGTTCTACTACGGGCTGAAGAACGGCTTCTACGAGGCCGAGGGGATCGAGCTGGAAATCAAGCCCGGCGGCGGGTCGGGCAAGACCATCCAGGCGGTGGCCCAGCAGCAGACCGACTTCGGCTGGGCCGACACCCCGCCGATGCTCAAGGCGATCGCCACCGGCATGAAGGTGAAGAGCGTCGGGGTGTTCCTCCAGAAGGGACCGACCTCGATCGAGTTCCTCGCCGACAAGGGGATCAGCAAGCCGGCCGACCTCAAGGGCAAGACCGTCGGCGGCACGCCCGGCGACGCCATCTACGCCACCTTCCCAGCCTGGCTCAAGGCGAACGGGCTGGCCGAGAACGACGTCAAGGTGGTCAACCTGGACGCCGCCGGCAAGGTCGCGGCGCTGGCCGAGGGTCGGGTCGACGCGATCCAGGGCTTCTTCCACGACCAGGCCCCGACGATCGAGGCGAAGACCGGCAAGAAGGTCGACTACCTGCTCTATGCCGACTGGGGCATGAACATGCTCGGCACCGGTGTGGTGGTCAACGAGGCCACCCTGAGCAAGGACCCGGAGCTGGTCAGGGCGTTCGTCCGGGCCACCCAGAAGTCCTGGGCCGAGTCGGCGAAGGACATCCCGGCGGCCACCGACGCGATGGTGGAGCTGGCGGAGAACGAGCCGGCCAAGGACGTACTGGTCAAGCAGCTCACGCTGGCCGTACCACTGCTGGAGCTGACCGGGGGTGCGCCCGGGGTGAACCCGCCGGCGAAGTGGACCGAGACGATCGACCTGATGACCCGGTACGCCGAGCTCAAGGACGCCGGTGGGCCGGAGAAGTACTGGGACAGCAGCTACACCAGCCAGGGATGAGCCGAGGATGACCAGCGCCCCGAGCACCACCGCCACCGGCACCGCAGTCGAGCTGACCGGGCTGACCGTACGGTTCCGGTCCAAGCGGTCGCAGACCACGGCGGTCGAGGACGTGACCCTGCGGGCGGAGCCCGGTGAGTTCGTCACCATCGTCGGCCCCTCCGGCTGCGGCAAGTCGACCCTGCTCAAGATCGTGGCCGGGTTGGTCCGGCCGACCAGCGGGTCGGTCTCGCTGCTCGGGCGGCCGGTCACCAAGCCGCAGCGGGACATCGGGTTCGTGTTCCAGCGCGCGGCCCTGCTGGAGTGGCGCGGCGCCCGCCGCAACATCCTCCTCCAGGCGGAGATGCGCGGGCTGGACCGCAGGCAGGCCGCCCGCCGGGCCGACGAGCTGATCGAGCTGACCGGGCTCACCGGGTTCGAGGACGCCCTGCCGCACGAACTCTCCGGCGGCATGCAGCAACGGGTGGCGCTCTGCCGGGCGTTGCTGCACCAGCCCAGGGTGCTGTTGATGGACGAGCCGTTCGGTGCGCTCGACGCTCTGACCCGCGAGCAGCTCAACACCGAGCTGAACCGGATCTGGCGGGAGACCGGCACCACGATCCTGCTGGTCACCCACTCCATCGCCGAGGCGGTCTTCCTCGGCACCCGGGTCGAGGTGATGAGTCCCAGACCCGGCCGGATCGTCCGTACGCTCCCGGTCGACCTGCCGGTGGAACGCAACTACGCGGCGGTGATGTCCGACCCTCGGTTCGACCGGCTGTCGACCGAGATCCGGGAACTGCTGGGGGCGGGAGCCAACCACTGATCGCGCCGCTGGGCGGGCAGTCCGCCCAACTCGACCCGCCCCGGCGGTGGACCGCCGCCGCCGGGGCCTGGCTGGGGCTGGGTGCCGCCCCGGCCGCCCTCATCCTGGGCGCGGGCATGGCCGACCGGCATCACGGGGCGGTGCCCGTACTGGCGTTCGTGGGTGGGGCGGCGCTGATGGCGTTGCTGCTGTTCGGGCAGGGCGCCCTCGGGGTCCGGCCGCCCTACGGGGAGGGCGGGACGCTGACCGAGGTGGCGCCGCGTTACCTGCCGCCGGCCGGGCGGACCGTACTGAGCGTGGTGCTCGGGGTCGCCATGATCGGCTGGTTCGGCTTCAACGTCGGGTTGGGCGGGGCGTCGCTGTCCACGGTGCTCCGGCTGCCCGGACCGGTCGGCGCGCTGCTGCTGGCGGGGGCGGTGATGGCGGTGTCGTACGCCTCGCCCCGGCTGGGCAACCGGATCGCGGTGGCCACCACGCTGGCCGCCCTCGGCCTGGTCGCGGTCTGCGTGGCCCAACTGCGCCCGGCGTCCGCGCCGGTCACCCTGGCAGCCGGCGGCTGGTCCACCGCCGCCGACGTCGCCGCCATGACCGGGTACGTCTCCGTGTTCGCGCTGCGTGCCCCGGACTTCAGCCGGGGGCTCGCCAGCCGGCGTGACCTGGGCTGGTGCGTGCTGCTGCTGGTGGCACCGGCGGTGGCGGTCGGGGTGGCCGGGGCGGGGGTGTGGCTGCGCACCGGCTCGACCGACGTGGTGGCGGTGCTGGCCGGCACCTCCGGCGTCGCCGCGTACGGCAATCTTTTTGTCACCGCCGCCGTCTTCGCACCGGCTCTGACCACGACGTACTCCGGTGCCCTGGCGTTGCGTGGCGGTTGGCCGGCGCTGTCGTCGACGGCCGGGATGCTCATCGTCGCGGTGCCCGGCGCGGCGCTCGCCGCCGCCCGGTTCGACCGGCTGCTGCTGCCCTGGCTGGCGGTGCTCGCCGCGACCCTGCCGCCGCTGATCGTGCCGATGGCCACCGAGGCGTGGCGGCGCCGACGGGGGCGTCCGCCGAGGACGGTGCCGGTCTGGACCTGGCTGCCGGCGGGCCTGGTCGCGACCGGGCTGACCGCCGCCGGGCTGACGATCGCGGCGGTCACCGGGTTGGCGATCGCGGCCCTGGCCACCGCCGTGCACGTGGGTGCCGGCCGACCCCGAAGGCCATGATCGATTACCGCAATGCCAGAAAGGGCTTTCCCGTTTCTTTGCCGGTACGCGAAAACGTCCGGACCCAACGCCCGACCTTCACACATTGACCATTTCGGATTGGTTACGTACGCTTGATCCGTCGGCGGCAGGAAAGCGCTTTCCATTTATCCGTCCCTATTACCGGGAGCGCCTGCATGAGACGCTTACGATCCATCCCGATCGCCCTGCTCGCGATCACGGCCCTCGTCCTGACCATTGCCCCGGCTCCCGCATCGGCAGCGGCCCGGTTCCGGGTACTGGTCTTCTCGAAGACCACGAACTTCTACCACGACTCGATCCCGGCCGGTGTCGCCGCGATCCAGCAACTCGGTCTCACCCACGACTTCGAGGTCGAGGCGACCACCGACGCGGCCGCGTTCACCGACGCCAACCTGGCCCGGTTCGACGCCCTGGTGTTCAACAACACCAACTCCACCCCGGAGGCCGGTAACCTGCTCAACGCCGCCCAGCGGACCGCCTTCCAGAACTTCGTCCGGCAGGGCGGCGGCTGGGTCGGGCTGCACGCGGCGACCGCGAGCGAGCGCGACTGGACCTGGTACGAGGGCCTGGTCGGCACCATCTTCGACTACCACCCGGACTTCGGCTCCACCGGTGGCGTCTTCCCCGGTCGGATCAAGGTGCTGGACAAGGCGCACCCCTCCACCTCGTCCCTACCGGAACTCTGGGAACGCAGCGAGGAATGGTACAACTGGCGAACCAACCCGACCGGCAAGGTGCACACCCTCGCCCAGATCAAGGTCCGCGACGGGATCAACGGGTTGGACGAAGGCGTCGACCACGCCTATTCCTGGTGCCAGAACTATGACGGCGGTCGATCCTGGTACACCGCCGGCGGGCACGCCTCGTCGTCGTTCAGCGAGCCGAACTTCCTCAATCACCTGCGCGGCGGCATCGAATGGGCGGCCGGCGCGGTGCCCGGCGACTGCGGCGCCACCAAGGCCAGCAACTTCCAGCGGGTGCCCCTGGTCAGCGCCGATCTGGCCGACCCGTTCGAACTGGCCGTGGCGGCGGACCGGCGGGTGTTCTACATCCAGCGCACCGGCGCGGTGAAGGTGATCAACCAGAGCACGCTCGGCGTCACCACCCTGGTCGACTTCGCCTACACCCCGGCCCAGACCAGCCAGTCCGACGGGTTGATCGGGATGACCCTGGACAACAACTTCGCCACCAACAACTGGATCTACCTGCTCTGGTCGGACAAGACGCTCAACCAGCTGAACCTGTCCCGGTTCACGGTCACCGGCAACTCGATCGCCCTGACCAGCGAGAAACGGCTGCTCGTCATCCCCACCTACCGGGGTGAGGGGCGGGCGAACTCGCACATGGGAGGCTCGCTGACCATGGACCGCCAGGGCAACCTGTACGCGGCCACCGGCGACAACACCGACCCGTTCGACTCCAGCGGCTTCACCCCGATCGACGAGCGCAGCGGGCGCCGGGCCTGGGACGCGCAGGCCACCGCCGGCAACACCAACGACCTGCGGGGCAAGATCCTGCGGATCAAGCCGCAGGCCGACGGTACGTACACGGTGCCGACCGGCAACCTGTTCGCGCCCGGCACCGCCCGTACCCGATCCGAGATCTACGCGATGGGCATGCGCAACCCGTTCCGGATCACCGTCGACCCGATCACGAACGCGGTGCTGGTCGCCGACTACGGTCCGGACGCGACCGCCGCGAACCCGAACCGGGGGCCGGAGGGCACGGTCGAGTTCAACCGGATCACCTCCGCCGGCAACTACGGCTGGCCGTACTGCGTCGGCAACAACATCCCGTTCAACGACTACAACTTCGCCACCTCGACCTCGGGGGCGAAGTTCAACTGCTCCGCGCTGGTGAACAACTCGCCGAACAACACCGGCCTGACCAACCTGCCGGCCGCCCGCTCCGCGCTGGTCTGGTACGCGTACTCGGCGTCGGCGCAGTTCCCGGAGGTCGGCACCGGTGGCGGTGGACCGATGGGCGGCCCGTCGTACGACTTCGACCCGGCCAACACCCGCACCACCAAGTTCCCGCAGTACTACGAGGGCAAGTGGATCGTCTACGAGCTGACCCGCAAGTGGTTCAAGACGCTCTCCACGCACACCACCGCACAGACCTTCAGCAACTCCCGGTTCGGTCCGACCGCCGTCGGCGACCTCCAGTCGATCAACGGCGTACTCGGTGACTTCTCCTGGATCCAGCCCTTCGACGCCGAGTTCGGCCCCGACGGTTCGCTCTACGTGATCGACTTCGGGGCCGGCACCGGCAGCGGCCGGGGCGGCACCAACGAGGGCGCGGGCATCTACCGGATCGACTACGTGGCCAGCGGCCGACCGCCGGTGGCGAAGGCGAGCGTCAACCGGGACAGCGGGCCGGCCCCGCTGACCGTCAACTTCTCCAGCGCGGGTTCGGCGTCGGGCGACGGAAACCCGATCAGCTACGCCTGGGACTTCGACGGCAACGGCAGCACCGACTCCACCGCCGCCAACCCGACGTACACGTACACCAACCGGGGCAAGTTCACGGCCAGGCTGACGGTCACCGGCACAGCCGGTACGACCGCGGTGGCCACCACCGAGGTCACGGTCGGCAACACCCGGCCGGTGGTCACTCTGAGCGTGCCGAACGGCGGGTTCTTCGAGTTCGGGGACCGGGTGCCGTACACCGTGACGGTCACCGACCCGGAGGAGGGCACGATCGACTGCTCGAGGGTGATCGTGCAGACCCAGCTCGGGCACGACTCACACGCCCACCCGCTGGACAACTACACCGGTTGCTCCGGGGTGGCGGTCACCGACAGCAGCGCCGGTGACGGGCACGGTCCGGGCCAGAACCTGTTCACCCTGCTCACCGCCCAGTACACCGACGGCGGCGCGACCGGCGGGGTGCCGGCGCTGGTCGGCTCGACCCTGGTCGAGTTGCAGGTGAAGCCCAAGGAGGCCGAGCACTTCGACGGCTCCCACGCCGGCATCCAGGTGCTCGACCGGGCGACCGCAAGGGCCGGCAAGCGCCTCGGCGACATCGACCACAACGAGTGGGTCAGCTACGATCCGGTGAACCTCCAGGGGATCAGCTCGGTGACCGTCGGGGCCAGCTCCGGCAGCACCGGCGGAAACATCGAGTTCCGGTCCGGTTCGCCGACCGGGCAACTGCTCGGCACGGCCACCATCCCCAGCACCGGTGGCTGGGACAACGTCATCTCCCCCACCGTCAACCTGACCAACCCCGGCGGGACCATCAACCTCTACGCCGTCTTCGTCAACCCGGCCCAGGTCGGCGGCACGCCGGACCTGATGTCCGTGGACTGGTTGCGGTTCAACGGGGCCGGCGTCAAACAGGAGAGCGGTACGACGGTGAGCGTCGCCGCCACCCCCACCTCGGGGACGGCGCCTCGGACGGTCGCGTTCACCGGTAACGCCGTTGTCGCCCCGGGTCGGACCATCACCGACTACGCCTGGGACTTCGGCAACAACGCCGCGGTGGTCCACACCGCCAACGCCAGTCACACCTTCACCCGCAAGGGCAGCTACACCGCCCGGTTCACCGTGACCGACAGCAGCGGCGCCACCACGTCGGCGCAGGTCGTCATCACCGTCACCTGACGCACTCCGGTCGTGACGCCGGATCGGAACGGGGCAACCCGTCGAGATCCGGCGTCACCACCGCTGACGGTGATCAGATGGGGATGACGGGGAGCTGATCGACGTCGTCCCCGTACGCCTTCGGTTCCGCCGTGAGGACGTAGGTGGTGTGTGCCATGGCGGCGGCCAGGTCGACGCGTCCGAGGATGCGGGTCCATTCGACGAGGACGCGCCACTCGTCGTCAGGGGTGGTGGTGACAACCGCACAGACATGTTGGCTGAGCAGCAGCAGTCGCGGTGTCTGGTCGTCATCGGCGAGGCGGCTGGCCTCGGCCAGGCACACGGCGGGGATGGCGAACCGTCCGCCTTCGTCGACCACCTCGGCGATCGTTTCGCCGACCGCGATCGAGGTACGGGCGTAGGCGAGGATGGCCGAGGTGTCCAACACCAGTCGGATTGCCCCGGTCACGACGTTGTCCGGCCTACCTTGCGTACCTTGTCCCATCCAGCGGCGGTCATCCTGCCTCGGGCACTCTCGAGCCGCTCCCGGGCCTCACGGCGGCCCTCCTCGGTGAGGTGGAAGCCGTGTGTCGCCAGCAGGCTGGTCGTCTGCTCACGATCCATCCGCTCCCGGACAGCCTCGGCCACGAAGGCGGAGGCGTTCTGCTCTGCTTCGAGGCGCGCCGCGACATCGTCCGGGAGGCTCACGGTCACACGCTGAGTCATACTCGAAGCGTACCTTGTTCATACCCTGGCCGAACAGGGAAAACGCCCCCGACGCGCCGCGAGCTATCGACCCTCTCCCCGTCGCCCCACACCCGAGAAATGAGGGCTGCCGAGCATTTGATGATCATGGAAGGGTCCACGGTTAGCAGCCTTGCCGGGCGCCGCCCACTCATGCGGGAGTGATAATTGTCGTTCGCTTCGCCCTGACCGAGGCTTGACAAGCAGCCGGGTCCGGAGTGGACGATCAAGCGTGAGAATTCTTGTGGTGGGTGGAAGTGGCCTGATCGGTGCCCATGTCGTGGACGTGCTGCGCGAGCGGGGCCACGCTGTGACAACGGTGGCGCGTACCGCCCGTCCGGGTGTTGACCACCTGCTCGATCTTGAGTCCGCCTCGATCGACGACCTGCGACCACTGCTCGCCGGACACGACGGTGTCGTGTACGCCACCCGCTCGGACGAGCAGCGGCCGCTGCCCAAGCCGATCCTTCCGGCGTTCCGCCGGGACATCGTCGAGCCCGTGGTACGCCTGTTCACCGCGGCCCGCCTCGAAGGTCTCAGCCGTGGCGTGATCATGGGCTCGTACTACACCTACTTCGATCGACTGCACCCACAGTGGCGCCTCGCGGACCGCCACACGTACGTCCGATGCCGGCTGGAGCAGGCCCTGGAGGGACGGGCCGCCGCTGGTCCGGAACTACCGGTTGCCGTACTCGAATTGCCCTTCATCTTCGGTCGGGCCGGCGACCGGCTGCCGAACTGGGCCGGTCCGCTGGACCGTTGGGCAAAGTCCCGTTCGCCGCTGGTCGCTCCCGTCGGCGGGAGTGCGGCGGCGGCGGCGCGCAGCGTGGCCGAGATCGCGGTCGACGCCCTGGAAAAGGCCAGCGGTGCGGACATTCCGGTCGCCGACGAGAACCTCACCTGGAACGACATGATCACGCGGATCGCGGAGGCGGTCGGTCGACCCCGCCGGGTCGGTCGCCTGCCCGCCGGAGCCGTACGGGCGTTCCTGCGATTCGGTGGCAGGATGCAGGCCCTCGGCGGCAAGGAATCGGGCATCAACCCCAGCTACTTCGGTGATTTGCTGACCACTGAGCTGTTCATCGAACCGACGACCGGCCGCCCACTGGACCCGGCGCTCCGCGAAACCTTCGCCGACACCGCGTCGGAAACGCAGCACGACCGGGTGCCGCCCTCGGCCTAATCCGAGTATCTCCGAACCTCCGCCGATGCCCGCACCACCGATTCCCTCGACGATCTTGCAGTTGTGGCGCCCGGATCAGGGCACTCATCCGGATTTGTGCCCCACCACAACTGCAAGATCGTCGCCCAGCCTCGGCCATTCCTCGGCGATGCGCAGGTGGGTGCCGCGATCCGGAGCCGACCGTGATCCCGTTCAGGCTGGTGTCGTCCCGCCGCCGAGGGCAACTGTCAAACGTTCCGACCCACCGTCATCGTCGAACGCCAGCGTCAGCGTGCGCGCCTCGTCCGGAGCGCCGGGTTCGAAGACCACGGTTTCCATCCACAGCCCTCCGCGCCGTTCTACGCTGCCGCTGCGGGACCGATACTGCGTTCCCGCATCGTCCCACCCGCGCCACCGTTTCAATCGGACCTGCATCCTGTCCAGCGAACCCGGATCGCGGGTGTCGGTGCCGGCATACGCCAGCCTTACCACGAACATCGTCGACCAGCGTTCCAGGCTGATCAGAGTGGCGGGCACCGCATCAGGCATTGGCGTGCGACCGGCCAGCGAGATCACCTCCCGCAACTGAGCAGGGTCGACAACCGGCTCCTGCCACTGCGCGCGTTCACGACCGTGCTGCAACACCAACTGTTGCCGGGCCTCGACCGGCAGAGGCGCCCAATGAGCGGGCGATACCCGGCCCTCGGCCGACGCGCGCGTCTCTACGCGGGCCAACCGGCCACGTCGCTCCAGTTCCTGATCCAGACCGGCGAGGATGCGTTCCATCTCCTCCTGAGCCAGGGCGCCGGCCGCCACCAACCCGATCGCCACTCCGCGGACCTCCGAACGGTCCAACGTCAGGCGACGCCCTTCCGGCGGCTGACCATGACCGGCCGCCAGTCGATCGGCAACGTACTTCTCCAGGTACGCTCGTCCCTCCATCCGCCCATCATCCGCGCGCACCCGAGCCAACCCGGCAAAGGGCACCTGGCCCAGCCCACCGCCACAACCAAATCAGGTGCACACACATGTCGTGATCTGCGCGCATCCTCCATCGCCGAACCGTGATCGCCGCGCCTACGGTGGTGTGGCCACCCGTATTCACGTCACCGGCTGGATCGGCGCTGCGTAGAGTACGGATCGTGCAGACCACGGCCGGCGTGCCGATACAGGACGCCGAAGCCACCACCATTCGCCCCACGGAACCGGAGCGCGGCTACCGGGCACTGGCCCGGAACTCGGCGATCGCGGCCGGGGCCGTCATCGCCAATGGACTGCTGAGCGCAGCGATCCTGGCGCTGTGTGCGGCGTTCGGGCAGACGGACGAGATTGCCGCGTACACGGTGATGACGTCGGCCCTGTCGTTTGTACTCATCGTCGCCAGCGGCGGATCGGCCCTGCTCTACCTCAACGGCACCGAGGAGCAACGCACCCTCGTACGCAGCCAGTGGACGCTGGTGGTCGTACCCGGCATGCTGCTCGGCGCGGTGGTGATCGCCGAGTTCTACGCCCGCCGGGGCTACAGTGCGACCGCGCTGGCGGCGGCGGGTGTGGTGACGCTCGGCAACGGCCTCGCCCAGCTCCAGATCGCCGACTTCAGCCGACGGATGCGGTTCCTGACCACCGCGGTGCTGATGTCGGCCAGCAAGGCGGCATCGCTGGTCATGGTGCTGTTCGGAGTACCGCTCACCATCGCGCTCGCCACCGCCGGGCTGGCGCAGCTCGTTGTCGGGGAGCTGATCCTCGGGCAGGACGGTTCGCTGCGGCGCGCGCGGTTCCGGGAAATCTCACTGCGGCGTGCCTTCGCGGGATACCGCTCCAGCCGGCATCTCTTCGGCTTCTCCCTCGGTGACCTGTACGTGACACGGCTCGCCACGCTCGTACTGTCACTGGTAGCGACGCCTGCGCTGATGGGCAGCTACGGGGCGCTCGTCACCGCCTATCAGGCCATCGGTGGCGTCGTACAGTCGGCGTTGCAGGTGCCGATGGTGGCGCGGACCCGCAGCCGCCTGGGTCTCGACGACTCGACGCATCCGGCGCACTTCTCGGTCGTGGTCGCACTAGTCTGCGCGATCCCGATGGCGGCGGGCGTCGCGGTGCTCGCGCCCTGGCTCACCGGCACGGTGCTCTCCCTGCCGCATTCGGAAGCTGCCGGCTGGCTGGCGCTGTTCATGCTGGCGCTGCCGTTCATGGCGGTCAGTCGGGCCCTGATGTTCGACTGGATCGGGGACGGCGACTACGGCCGGGCGACGAGGGCCATGGGCGTACTCGCGGTGCTGTTGACCGTCGCCGTCGCGCTCGGCGTACCCAGGTTCGGACCGCTCGGCGCGGCCGCCGCCACGGCGGCGGCGGAGGTGTCCGCCCTCGTCGTGATCCTGCTGATCGCCCGTCGCGTCAGGGCCCCGGGACCGCGCGATGTCGGGTGATTTCACGACGACGGTGCTCGACAGGTTCGGTGTCATCGGCCAGGCGTCGGTGGCGCGGATCGAGTCCCGGTCCGCCGCAGGGGTCGGTGCCGTACGCACGCCCGACGGGCAGGACGCCTACCTCAAGGTCACTCCCGCTGCCCTGGGGCGGCAGGCACTGGCAGCGGCTCGGCGGGAACTCGCCTTCTACCGGTACGTGGCACCGGTCGCGCCGTTGCGTACGCCGAGGCTTCTCGATTCGATAGATATCGAGGTCGGCGTGGCTGTGCTCCTTGAGGCGGCCGGCGAGACCCGGGCGGTTGCGTCATGGACTGACGGCATGTGGGCAGATCTTGGTCGGGAGCTTGCTGCCCTGCACAGCATGCCGCTACCGGAGGGTGCGGGCTGGAACCGCCCCGATGCACTCCACGAGGCACTGGTCAACCCGGACCTGGACGGGATCCACGACTTCTGGGCCGGCGTGCTTCCGCAGCTTGCCGACCTCGTCGCCCGACGCGTCGAACTCGAAGAGGACCTCGGAGCACTGCCGCCGGTCTTCGTCCACGGCGACTGCCACACCGACAACATCGTGCACTCCGCCGGGTCGCTGGTGTTCTGTGACTGGCAGGCGGCCGGCATCGGACGGGCCGTATCCGACCTGGCCTTCCTCAACGTCCGTGCCACACCTGCCGGGGTGACCGTTCCGCAGGCCCTGATCGACACCTACCTGGAACATCGGCCGTACGATCGCCACGCACTCCGGCGTGCACTGCTGGCCGAGGAACTCGCGATCCTCGTCTTCCTGTGGCCGCCCTTCGCCGCGTTCAACAGCCCGGCGGGAATCAACCGGATCCGCCGGAGAGCGCGCGAGCTAGCGGAGCAGTGGTTCGAAACACTGGCCTGAGAGACCGACGATGCCCCTCAGGCTCGTTGACGAGCCTCGTAGGCGGCGATGACCCTGGCCGTGGGGTCGGCACTTTCCGGCGTACGCAGACGGTCGGTCAGCAGGAATCCGGGCAAGGTAAAACCGGCGGCATGCTCGCGCTCGGACAGCAGGAACGTCCCGCCCCGCAGCTCCGGCTGCCAGCCGTGTTCCAGCCCGTAGCTGATGATCGTCCGTAGGTCGGCGGATGTGGGGTAGGAGCCGTCCGTCGCACACATGCTCCACGGTGACGGCCAGGCGTCCGACAGCAGATCCGCGTCGAGTGCCCGGCTGGTCTTGCCTGCACCCCAGACCCGGACGCGGATGCACCGGTGGCAGTCACCTGCGCCCCGCACGTGATGAATGTTCGCCCGCCACACGAAGGTCCGCGCGCCGACCCGTATCTCCCGCAGCCGATTCCGCATGTGAGTCACCCCCCGACGGATCTTGCCCGCTTCCCCGCGCCCCCGCCAACGTATTTGCTGGCGGCGCCGCGACGGATCACTGCGCAAGTGCGACCCAGTACGTCTGCTTGTGGCCACGCCGCTCCATCAGCTCGGCCAGCGCGTCTGGGCTTGACCCGTTTCGACGGACAGGGTCGTTGTGTTGATCTTAGTTAGGCGGCTCGGTCGATCGGTAGCGGTTGTGAGCTGGTGGTCTCGAAGGCCGCAGGGCTGAGGTAGCCGAGGGTTGAGTGTCGGCGGCGGGTGTTGTACCAGCCCTCGATGTATTCGAATATGGCCTGGCGGGCGGCTTGGTGGGTGGGCCAGGCCTGGCGGTGCAGGAGTTCGGTTTTGATGGTGGCGAAGAACGACTCGGCGACTGCGTTGTCCCAGCACTGTCCGCGCCGGCCGACGGACAGGCGGATGTCGTGACGGTGTGCCAGGCGGGTGTGCTGGGCGCTGACGTATTGCGTGCCACGGTCGGAATGAAACACCAGCCCGGGCTCGGGTCGGCGGCGTGCGACAGCGTCGGCGAGGGCGGCGTCGACCAGGTCGGTCTTGAGGTTGTCGGCCACGGCCCAGCCGACGACCCGGCGTGATGCGAGATCGATGACAGTGGCCAGGTAGAGCCAGCCCTGCCACGTGTTGATGTAGGTGATGTCGCCGCACCAGCGGGTATCGATTACGCCAGGATCAACACGGAAATCGCGGCCGACCAGGTCAGGTCGGAGCCCGGCGGCCGGATCCGGGATTGTGGTCGTGCGCCAGCGGCGTGGGCTCTTGCCGGCGAGTCCGGCGATGCGCATCAGCCGGGCGACGCGTTTGCGGCCGTGCCGTAGCCCCTGTTCGGTGAGGTCAGCGTGGATCCGCGGCGCCCCGTAGGTGCCCTTGGACCGTTCGTGCAGCACGGTGATCTTGTCGGTGAGCCGGGCATCGACCCGCTCGCGCTGCGACTGGGTGCCGGTTTTCTGCTGGTAGTAGGCGGATCGGGAGACCTCGAGCAGTTCGCAGGCACGTTTAACGTTGTGCTTGCCGGCCTGCTCCGCGGCGATGAACGGGAAGACGTTCACCGGGTCTCCTTCGCGAAGAAAGCCGTTGCCCGTTTGAGCACATCGACGTCTTCGCGCAGCCTGCGGTTCTCTTTGCGCAGCTGTGCGAGTTCGGCCCGTTCGTCGGTGGTCAGCCCATCGGCGCGGACGCCGGTGTCGAGTTCGGCCTGCTTGACCCACTCACGCACTGCCGTCTCGGTCAGGTCGAAGTCCTGGCTGACCTGCCGGAGCGTGCGGTCACCACGCTGACACAACTCGACGATCTCGGCCTTGAACTCCGGCGTGAACGAACGCCGAGGCCGCGGCCGCTTCTTTCCCATGCTCTCCATGATGCTGGACATCCTCCCGGAGACCCCAGGTCCCCTGATCTCGGATGTCCGTCAAAACGGGGCAGGCCCAGTCGGCATCCGTACGGGACTCCCGTCGCGCAACCTCGAAGCGGTTCCCGTTGTCGTCCTGGCGCCAGACCACCCACGACCCTTCCGGAAGCGTCGGCGCAACGTCGTCCTGCTCCTGGTCTCCTGACACCACACCTCGATCCTTCACCGGAGCTTCAACCACCGCAGGCCGGCGGGCTACCGGACACCGTCGTCCGCTGCCCCGGATCGCAACCGGTGCTGAATCGCGGTTTCGAGTTCGCTGGGAAGACGGAACCAACCGGCCGCCGCGAGCAGTCGGTGTCGCGGGTTGTGCTGATAGGAGCCGGCAACGGGTTGGCCGTCACGGACCTCGATCGAGCCGATGATGTCCTCCGGCGGCACTCGCCCGCCCGGATCCTGCGTACGTTCGTCCAGCAGGTAGAAGTAGCCGGCGCTTTGGAGATCGGCCCGACGCCGAATGTCGGCGCAGCGGTTGACGTTCTCGAAGATGACCCTCGACAGCAGCCGGAGAAAGGGACCGCTCTCCCGGACATCGACAGGCTCCAGGTCGTACGGGTCCGCTCCCTCGCGGACGACAGCCATCACCGCCTCAGGATGCAGGCCGTGCCGAGACACCCAGTCGGCCTCCAGCAACGACACGACCTCTCGCTCACCGCCGCCGAAGTCCAACCGGTAGCGGTACACCTCGCGATCATGTCCGGCCACGTACACACGCTATCCGTGCCGAGGGTCAGCACGAAGCCCCACCGTCAGCGGGACACTCGACCCGCCGAGCGCCCTCGGCTCCTTGATCGTCAGATGCTCAGCCTTGTGACACGCCGCGAAAAAGACAGCTAAGCATCTGACGATCATGGAGACACTCAAGGAAGCACAGTGACGCCAAGGTTCCATACGGCCAGGGCGGGGAAATCGCCGAGCCGATCGGGACCGAGGGTGACGCCGCGCTAGGTTGGGCGTCGCACCGATGACCTTGCCAAGGTCATTGGCTCGCAGATCCGCACCCCTTAGGTCACACGTGTCGAACTCCAGCTTGCTCAGCCGACAGTCCCAAAGCACAAGTTCCCGTAGGCCGCAGTTCGTCATGCTCATTCCGATAAGTCCGTATCGACAGTAGGCTATCTATTTGTGAGCCTCAGGTGGCGTCCGTGAGCCTTGCCGAGATCGCCGCCGGGCTCAGGGCCGTGCTCGAGCAGATCAAACGCCAGCGCGCCGTCCTGGCCGCAGCGCGATCCTCGGTCCGTGAGGAGTACCAGCGCTTACTAGCCATCAGCACGGGAGCCAACCACGCCCTGGTCCATCGAGCGCTCACTGCGGCGAGCACTGCCATCGAGCGGGTCCACAACGCCGACCAGCAACTCGCCGTCGTGCCGTCGCAATCAGCGAGTACGGGCAGATCATCGGTATTGACCTAACCTCGGCCAGCAGGGCGACACCATCCACCACGCCCCCCACTGGAGCGCCCCCTCACATAGCCGAACCCTCTCCCGCAATGCCCGCAACACCCTCGCCTCCGCCATCCTGGCTGGCGGACGCCGCCCGCACCCTGCCGGCGCGGCAGCCAAAGGACCCTACCCACGGTGTCGCGGTCATCGACGGCAGGCAGATCCCGATGATCCGATCCGGCCGAGAGGCCGAGGCCGCCGCCGACTTGAAACCGGCGTACCGGCTCATCGCTACGACCACCGACCACGTCGAGGCGAAACTAGCCGCCCGAATGCGCCGCGAACATGCCACCGAGGCGACCCTGCTGGTCAACAACCCGCCCTGCGAGTACACGCCGTACGGCTGCGAACAGATACTTCCCCGGCTCCTGCCCGCCGGCACTCGAATGACCGTGTATGTGCGCAATGATGACGGACAGGTACGGCACTGGCGGACCTACGTCGGCAACGGAAAGGCAATCGCATGAACCTCACGTGGGCCTACGACCGAGGCGACTACCGCGACAGCCACGAGACCGCCGTGACCGACCCCCGCGAGTTGGAGAAGGTCCTCCACGACATTCAGGAGCAACGGGAGCCCGTCGTCGTCACCATCTATGCGGACGCGCCGGTCGACCCGGACGACCTACCGCCCGGCCTACAGATCGGCCTCGGGCACGCCGAGCACGCCTTCGCCGTGCACATCACCGAAGACGGCGGCTACCTCGCCGACCCCCAGGTCAGCCCACCTCCCCGCCCAATCTCCTTCGACGTGGCAGGCGTACCGACGGAGGTGCCGCCGGAGCACCTGACGCTACGGCCTGACAGCGCCGTGTCCGCCGCCCTGGCCTTTCTCGCGAGCAACGGCCAGAGCGCCGGGTTCCGAGCCGCCTGACGCTACGGGGGAACCGACTCCCTGGCTCGAACCGCGATCGCCCACGACAGTTGCGGGCAGCCTGTTGGGGTGCACTGGCGGCAGGTGCCGGGCCGCCAGGTGTTGCCGCCGGGTTGGTGTTGCTGCCAGGTCAGGTCGGCAGACGTACGGATGACTTCGGGGTTGATCGGCTCCAGGTTCCGACTCATCGCGGCGGCTCCGGCTAGATCGGGTGTACGCGGTCGTGGGAGCCGTCCGGCTGGACGATCGTGAAGCGCCCCTCGGGTGCCAGGTCGGTCATCAGCGCGGCCAGCCGCAGCGCGAAGTTGATCGCATCGGTGCGGTTGGTGTGTATCGCGGCGAGTTTGGTCAGCGCGGCTTCGGCCGCCGGAGTCAGGTTGACGGTGACCTTGGTAAGTCCGCTCATCGCGTACGCCGTGCCGGAACCCAGCCGATGAAGCGCTCGTAGAGAACGCGTGGGTCGGGTGGCTGTCCGATGGCCGGGTCGATCGTGTAGAGGTCATCGAGCGCTTCGACGAACTGTGAAGCGAGGAACAGGGTCAGGTTGATCGTCTTGTCGCGGTACCCGTTGGTCAGGTCGAGTCGGGCGTCGGCGCACGGCCACGGATAGGCGTCGATTCGGCAGATCCACAGCGGGCGCAGCGGCAGGTGCAATGCGGCGGACGGCTTTGCCCCACTCCCCCTCATCCTTCGACCGTCCCGAGTTCGGTCATCGGCGGTCGCCGCCTGGTCGGCGTACCCGATAACCGAGCTGCTGCCCGTAGGTGAGCAACGGCCCGGCGTGCACGGTCGGCGCCGCCGCCCACCCCGGAGGCGGCACCGCGCTGCGCCCGGACGCGGCCGGCACCGGCACACTCCGCCGCGCCGCCCACGGCCACAGGCGACACCACCAGCGGCGGAACCCCCCGGTCGGGCGGGTGCGCGTCGGTTGCGCGGGACGAGGCCCGTCGGAGCGATGCCGCGGCCGAAGCAGCGCCACGTCCGACTCGGCGTGATTCCGGCGTACGCCGTAAAGCCCGGTCACGACCGATCCTCCTGCTCGGCGGCCATCATCTCCGGATCGGCCAGGCGGCTGTGCGCTCCCCGGAGCCGCCCACAGTCGCCGGGTTCGATGCAGTAGTCACACAACCTGCCACCCTCGTGCGCGGCGACAACATTGCGGGCCTGCTGCATCAACGCAGGCCAAAGCGACCGGCTGTAGGTGAGACGGATCGGGTTCGACTCGCTCATACCGACCGCCAGTGCGACCCACGGTTCTCCGGCCACCTCGCCCGGGTCCCGGCCCGCTGGACGGCAACCGGCTCCTCACCGCGTACGGGCCTCGCCTCGGCACCATCCGGCACGGCCGCCCTCAGATAACCACCGGACCGACCCCCGTACTGCGTCGCCGGCCCCACCCGATCAACGGCACCACTTGAGGTAGCGGCTCGGGACCACTTCAAAGAAGTGAACGAACCTCTGCGAATGGTTCGCGGCTGCGACAGAGAGTCCCCATCCGACCATGATCGAAAATATCGCCACCAGCGGCGGGTAAAACGCATCAGGGCACCTCCTCAGCGTCGGGCGGCAGGCCGATATCGGGGAAAATTGATGTCTGCCCTCTCACGTCCGGCTCGCTCGTCCGGGTCCATGACGGACGGTCCAGAACGGTCGGGCTACGCTCAGTTTTGTGAGCAGAGCACTACGCTCGGAAGGCAATCGATGCTTTCAGGACCTTTCAAGAAGGGGCACCCGGTGAGCGATCTCGGCGCCCAGCTACGGCAAGCTCGGACAGAGGCCAGCGTCACGTTGGCCTACATCGCGACCCGCTCCTGCTACTCGGCAACGCACCTGAGCAACGTCGAGGCAGGACGCCGGACCGCGACGGACGATGTCGTGCTCGCCTACGCGCGGGCGTTGGGAGACGCGGACGTGAACCGAAGGCAGGTGCTCGCGGCAGGCTTGGTCGGCCCCGTCGCGGCCAGTGAGCTGATCCGAACCGGCTTCAGCGCCGCGCTCGTCGGACGAGGCGCCGAGGAAGACTGGCGGGAGCGAGTCGCCCAGTACGGCCGCGACTACATGGAGATCGGCGCGGACGCCCTGCAACACCGGCTCGCTGGCGACCTAGTGGTCATGCAGCAGCACCTCGACACTCCCGTGATGTGGGCGAACGCGGCGCGAGCGCTCGCCGTCTACGGCAAGACCACGAAGGATCCCCGCGAGGCGATCAGGTGGTACGACCTCGCCGCGACAGCCGCCGACCGCTCCGAAGATCTCGGCGTCCGGGTATGGGTCCGGGGCCGAGCCGCAATCGCCCTCGCGTACGAAGGTGCCGTACTGCCCGTCGCAAAGCGCTACTCCGACGAGGCGATCGGACTGTCTGACGCGCCCTCGCTCGGGCGTCTCAACGCACTGATGGCACGGGCACACGTCGCGGCCGGGCGAGGCGACCTGACCGGGGCGGTTTCCTCGGACGAGGACGCACAGAGGGTGTTCGACCGAGTCGCGTCCGACGAACTGGTGTCCGACTTCGCGGTACCGGCCTGGCGAATGGCCACGTTCCGTTCGATGCTCTACGCCCGGCTCGGGATCGTCGGTCCGGGCGCCGAAGCACAGGACGAAGCCGATCGACTGAGGCCAGCCGCTCTGACCCGCTTCGCGACGCATATCGAGCTGCACAGAGGTCTGATGATGGCCAAGGCCGGCGACAAGGCCGGCGGCGTCACGCATGCCCGGCGAGCCTGGGCAGCGCTGCCAGCGGATCGACGCTCACAGACCCTCGGCCTCGTGCTCCAAGAGGTCGAACGAGCAGGCCGGTAACCAGCAGCTACTCGCACATCCGAAGGTGGAAGCGATGACCACCCCGCGCTGGACCAGCACATCCGACCCTTACGTCACGCCCGGCGCCGGCGACGCGTGGGCGAACGAGGCTGCCGCTCGTGGCCGTACCGGCACCCAGCAACTCCTGGGCGTCGAGACACTGACCCCCGAGACGCCCATCCGCACCGCCCTGGCCCTGGGCGAGGAGGGTCAAGCTGTGGTGCGGCGCCGGCTCATCCTGGAGGACGACCAACCCGTGGAACTGGCCGACTCCTACTACCCGTTCTGGCTGGCCAGCGGCACCCCACTCGCCGAGAACCGGAAGATCCGAGGCGGCGCCATCGCCGTACTCGCGCAACTCGGCCACACGGCGGCCACCATCACCGAACACATCACCGCCCGCCAACCCACCGAGGCGCAACGGACGCTGCTCGACATCGGCGCCGACGAACCCCTGCTCGTGATGAGGCGACTGAGCCGGAACACAGACGGCACACCGGTCGAGTACGTCGTCACCCACACCGTCTCTCGACTGTCCCCCGGCTTCACCTACTCCTACAGCGGTTCGACGCCCGGTGGCAGTGCGCCCTGTTCGGCGGCCGTACGCACGTAGTTGAGCAGGATTCCGCGCAGCGCCCGCGCGGCATGCGTCGGTACGGCCTCCCGCCGCCGGGCCAGCGCGATGGTCCGGCGTACGCCGGGCGGGGCGAGCTGGGTGACCCGGATCCGGGGCCGTCGGGCGACCACGATCCCCGGCACCAGTGCCACCCCGAGTCCCGCCTCGACGAAGCTGAGCACGGCGTCCATCTCGCCCCCGTCCACGGCCAGGGTCGGTTCGAAACCGGCGTCCCGGCACGCCTGGAGGGTGACATCGCGCAGGTCGTAGCCCTCGCGGAACATGACCAACGGCTGGTCGCGCAGGTCCTGTAGGCGCAGGGTGCCCATCGGGGTGGCCGCCGGCAGTGGGTCGAGGGAGGCGACGACCAGGCTCTCCCGCAGGATCGGTTCGACCCGCAGGGCGGGGTCGGGTCCGGGTGCCGGCTGGATGATCAGCGCCAGGTCGAGTTCGCCGCGCAGCAGGTCGCGTACCAGGTCCTGGGAGCCGCCCTCCTGGACCGACAGGTCGACGCCCGGGTGGTTGTCGCGGAACCGGCGCAGGATCTGCGGTGCCAGCGAGGTGACCAGGCTCGGCGTCGCGCCGAGCCGGACCCGACCCCGGCGTACGCCGACCAGCTCCTGCACCTCGCGGCCGGCGGTCTCGACGTCGGCCAGGATCCGCTTCGCCAGGGGCAGTAGGACCTCGCCGGCGGCGGTGAGGGTGATGTTTCCCCTAATCCGGTCGAAGAGCGGGGCTCCCAGGTCAACTTCGAGGGCGTGAATTTGCTTACTCAACGAGGGTTGGGTGATGCCGACATTGTCGGCCGCATGGGTGAAATGCCGGGTTTCGGCGACCGCTACGAAGGACCGTAACTGGTGTAGCTGCACCTGCATAGCCTATCGCTATCGACACTGCGCCCTTGATGCATTGGACGACTAATCACAGCTCCTCCTAGCGTCGTTCAGGTGGCAGTAGAGACGCGTTCGCCGGTCCGTTCGTCGGTCGGCAAGAAGGCAGTGATGGCGGTGACGGGCATCCTCCTGGTGCTCTTCCTCATCGCGCACATGCTCGGCAACCTCAAGATCTTCTTCGGCGCGTCCTCGTTCGATCACTACGCGCACTGGTTGCGGACGATCGGTACGCCCCTGCTGCCCGAGGTCTGGTACCTCTGGCTCCAGCGCGGCGCCCTGACGATCGCCCTGGTGCTGCACATCTGGGCGGCGACCTCGCTCGCCATCGCGGCCCGCAAGGCCCGCCCGGTCCGGTACGCCCACCGCAAGCCCGTACAGGCCAGTTACGCGGCCCGGACCATGCGCTGGGGCGGGGTGCTGATCCTGCTGTTCGTGATCTACCACCTGCTCGACCTGACCACCGGCACGGTCAACCCGATCGGCGACCCGCGCCGGCCGTACGCGAACGTGGTGGCCGACTTCGCCCCGGAACGCTGGTACGTGACGCTGTTCTACACCCTGGCCATCGTCGCGCTCGGCTTCCACCTGCGGCACGGCATGTTCAGCGCGTTCCGCAGCCTCGGTCAGCAGTCGCCCCGGGGCGAGCGCCGGGCCCGTGCCATCGCCCTCGTCTTCGCCGTCGGGCTCTGCGGCGGCTACCTGCTGGTCCCCTTCGCCGTACTAGCCGGATGGGTGTCATGACCATGGAGATGTTCAGCCTCGGCGAGCCGATCGCCGACCAGAAGGCACCGGAAGGGCCGATCGAGACCCGGTGGGAGCGGCGCCGGTTCGACGCCAAGCTGGTCAACCCGGCCAACCGCCGCAAGCTCACCGTGCTGGTCGTCGGGACCGGGCTGGCCGGCGGTTCGGCCGCCGCCACGCTGGCCGAGCAGGGCTACCGGGTGAAGTCCTACTGCTACCAGGACAGCCCGCGCCGGGCGCACTCGATCGCCGCCCAGGGCGGTATCAACGCGGCGAAGAACTACCGCAACGACGGGGACTCCGTACACCGGTTGTTCTACGACACGGTCAAGGGCGGCGACTTCCGTGCCCGGGAGTCGAACGTGCACCGGCTCGCCGAGGTCTCGGTGAACATCATCGACCAGGCGGTCGCCCAGGGGGTGCCGTTCGCCCGCGAGTACGGCGGACTGCTCGACACCCGCTCGTTCGGCGGCGCGCAGGTGCAACGGACCTTCTACGCCCGGGGCCAGACGGGTCAGCAGCTCCTGCTCGGGGCGTACCAGGCGTTGGAGCGGCAGATCGCGCTCGGCCGGGTCGAGATGCACACCCGGCACGAGATGCTGGAGCTGATCGTGGTCGACGACCGGGCCCGGGGCATAGTGGTCCGCGACCTGGTCACCGGCGAGATAACCACCGAGTACGCCGACGCCGTGGTCCTCGCCTCCGGCGGGTACGGCAACGTCTTCTACCTGTCCACCAACGCCAAGGGCTGCAACGTCACGGCCACCTGGCGGGCGCACCGCAAGGGCGCGTACTTCGGCAATCCCTGCTACACCCAGATCCACCCGACCTGCATCCCGGTCTCCGGCGACCACCAGTCGAAGCTGACCCTGATGAGCGAGTCGCTGCGCAACGACGGCCGGGTCTGGGTGCCGAAGCAGTCCGGTGACGACCGGAACCCGGCCGACATCCCGGACGACGAGCGGGACTACTTCCTGGAGCGGATGTACCCGGCCTTCGGCAACCTGGTCCCCCGTGACATCGCCTCCCGCGCGGCGAAGAACGTCTGCGACTCGGGGCACGGCGTCGGCCCGACCGGGCTCGGGGTCTACCTCGACTTCGCCGACGCGATCAACCGGCTCGGCCGGCACACCGTCGAGGAGCGGTACGGCAACCTCTTCGAGATGTACGAGCGGATCACCGGCGAGGACCCGTACCGGGTGCCGATGCGGATCTACCCGGCGGTGCACTACACGATGGGCGGGCTCTGGGTCGACTACGACCTCCAGGCCACCATCCCCGGCCTGTTCGTCATCGGTGAGGCGAACTTCTCCGACCACGGCGCCAACCGGCTCGGCGCCTCGGCGCTGATGCAGGGCCTGGCCGACGGCTACTTCGTGCTGCCGAACACGATCGCCAACTACCTGTCCGCCGGTCCGTTCGGCCCGATCGACGACAACCACCCCGAGGTGGTCGCCGCCCGCGCCGACGTCGAGGACCGGCTGGCCCGGCTGCTGGCGGTCAACGGGGACCGTACGGTCGACTCGTTCCACCGCGAGCTGGGTCAGATCATGTGGGAGCACTGCGGGATGGAACGCAGTGACGCGGGGCTGCGCAAGGCGATCGAGCAGATCCGGGCCCTGCGTGAGCAGTACTGGCGCCGGGTCAAGGTGTCCGGTGACGCCGACGGCATCAACCAGTCGCTGGAGAAGGCCGGCCGGGTCGCCGACTTCTTCGAGTTGGCCGAGCTGATGTGCATCGACGCGCTGCACCGTACCGAGTCCTGCGGCGGGCACTTCCGGGCCGAGAGCCAGACCCCGGAGGGTGAGGCGCAGCGCGACGACGACCACTTCAGCTATGTCGCCGCGTGGGAGTTCACCGGCGCCGACCGCCCGCCGGTCCTGCACAAGGAAGACCTGAACTTCGAGTACGTCCACCCCAGCCAGCGGAGTTACAAGTGAACCTGACCCTGCGCATCTGGCGGCAGTCCGGCCCGGCCGACCGTGGCCGGATGGTCTCCTACCAGGTCGCCGACGTCTCCCCCGACATGTCGTTCCTGGAGATGCTCGACGTGCTCAACGAGCGGCTGATCCTCGACGGGGACGACCCGGTGGCCTTCGACCACGACTGCCGGGAGGGGATCTGCGGCGCCTGCGGCATGGTGGTCAACGGCGTACCGCACGGGCCGGAGCGGGCGACCACCATCTGCCAGCTCCACATGCGGCACTTCTCCGACGGGCAGACGATCGACATCGAACCGTGGCGGGCGCGGGCCTTCCCGGTGATGAAGGACCTGATGGTGAACCGGAGCGCGTTCGACCGGATCATCGCCGCCGGTGGTTACATCTCGGTGCCGACGGGCAGCGCGCCGGACGCGCACGCCCAACCGGTGCCGAAGGTGGACGCGGACGCGGCGTTCGAGTCGGCCGCCTGCATCGGCTGCGGTGCCTGCGTCGCGGCCTGCCCGAACGGTTCGTCGATGCTGTTCACCGCTGCGAAGGTGACCCACCTGAGCATGCTGCCGCAGGGGCAGCCGGAGCGGGCCGGCCGGGTGCTCGACATGGTCGCCCAGCAGGACGCGGAAGGCTTCGGCGGGTGCACCAACATGGGCGAGTGCACCGCCGTCTGTCCGAAGGTGATCCCGCTGTCCACCATCGGGCGGCTGAACCGCGACTTTCTCAAGGCCGCCAGCACCCGCGGCGGCGCGCCGGGCACGGACTAGCTCTCCGCGTACGCCGGACCCGGGCCGACCCGTCGGCGGGCGGCCGGGCCCGGTGCACGCCGGGACGGTGCGGGAGCGTTCGACGGGCTGGTCAGGACTCGGTACGCTGACCCGCGGATCAGGCGCGATCATGAGGTGACGGCGGGGGCGACGACATGCTCATCACGGCGGACCAGGTGGTACCCGAAAATCTTGCCGAGGCGACCTGGCAGCTCTACAACAACGCGTTCGAGGAGTTGCGGGCCGCCGCCGTACAGCGGCACGTGATGTTCCGTGACGAGTTCGACGCGGTGCTCGCCGACCCCCGGGTGACGAAGTACCTCGGGCTCGACCCGGATCGGCCGGACGACGTACTGGCGTTGGCCACGTTCACCAACAACCTGGACGCCGTACCGCTGATCTCACCGGACTACTTCGCGCGCCGCTGGCCGGAGCTCTACGCCGAGCAGCGGATCTGGTACATCGGCTTCTTCGCGATCGACCCGGGGGTCCGTGGCGACGGGGCGTTCGAGCTGGTGATCGAGCGGATGTGGGAGCGGGTGCTGGCCAGCGGGGGCATCGCCGCCCTGGACATCTGCCGGCGCAACAACGACATCGGGCTGCCGAAGGCGATCCACCAGACCCTGGACCACCTCACCACCGGGGTCCGGACCACCCCGCTCGACGAGCAGGTCTACTGGCTGTTCGAGCCGCCCGAGTCGGCCTGACCGGCTTCCGGCCCGTCGTTGACGCGGGACCCGTCCGGTCCGACCGCCACCCCGGAACCGTCCGGTGCGAGGGCCAGGCCGGCACCGTCCGGTGCGAGGGCCAGGCCGGCGCCGTCCGGGCCGACGGCCAGGGCGGACCAGCGTTCGGCGAAGGGGTGCGGGCGTACCGGGCCGCCCCAGAGCCGGCCCTGGCCGAGTACCACCCCGAGGGTCTCCAGCACCCCGCGCTGGGTCGGGGTCTCGACCCCCTCGGCGACCACGGTCAGCCGGAGCGCGCTGCTCATCGCGACCACCGCCCGGACGATCTCCTCGTCCTCCGGGTTGCCGCCGAGCCCGGCGACGAACGCCCGGTCGACCTTCACCCCGGTCACCGGGTGCCGGCGCAGGTAGCCCAGCGCGGAGTAGCCGGTGCCGAAGTCGTCGACCACGATCCGTACGCCCATCCGGCGCAGTTCGAACAGGACCGAGTCGGTGCCGGCGGACGGGTCGACCATCACCGACTCGGTGATCTCCAGGACCACCACCCCGGTCGGTACGTCGTGCCGCAGCAGCGACTCGGCGATGCTGTCCGGCAGACCGGGGTCGCGCAGTTGCCGGGGCGACACGTTGACCGAGATCCAGAACTCGTCGTCCACCACACCGTCGGCCCGCCAGTCGGCGAGCTGCCGCAGCGCCTCGTCCAGCACCCACCGGCCGATGGCGGCGATCAGTCCGGTGTCCTCGGCGATGGAGATGAAGTCCAGCGGTGAGACCGCGCCCCGTACCGGGTGGTCCCACCGGAGCAGCGCCTCCGCGCCGACCAGCCGCCCGCCGCGCAGTTCGACGATCGGCTGGTAGACCAGGTGGAGCTGCTCCTTGGCCAGGGCATGCCGGAGTGCGAACTCGATCTCGACCCGGTCGCGTACCCGGTCGCGCATCGAGGTGTCGAACAGGGCCCACTTGCCCGGCCCCTCGGCCTTCGCGTGGTACATCGCGATGTCCGCGTCGCGCATCAACGACTCGGCGGTCACCGGTGCCGCGTCGTGCTGCTCGGCCGCCGCCGCCGTGGGCAGGCCGCCCCATCCGCCGGTGCTGCCGGTGGTTGCGTCCGGGTCGTGCGCCAGCTCGTCCGGGGTGCCGGTCGGCTCGCCCGTCGTCGCGAGGACCGTGGTGCCGACCATGCCGACGGACGTGCTGACCACCACCTCGATCCCGCCGACCTGCAACGGTGCGGCGAACGAGCCGAGGATCCGTTCGGCGAGCGCGACCGCCTCGTCGCGGGTGCCGCTGAGCACGACCACGAACTCGTCCCCACCGACCCGGGCGACGATCGCCGCCGCCGGCACCAGCGCCCGCAACCGCTTGCCGACCTCGACGATGAGCTGGTCGCCGGTGTCGTGGCCCCACGAGTCGTTGACCATCTTGAAGCCGTCGAGGTCGAGGAAGTACACCCAGATCCCGGTCGGGACGGCCGCCGCCCGGCGCAGCAGCCGGCCGACCTCGCGCGACAGCGCCCGCCGGTTCGGCAGCCCGGTCAGCGGATCGTGGGTGGCGTGGTGCTCGTAGCGGCGTTGGGCGGTGGCATATCCCTGCACCGCCGACACCGCGCGGACCAGCAGCAACGCCACCATGGTCGCCCCGGCGAACGCGGGAACCAGCCGTTCGACCGACGTCGGCCGGTCGAGTACGGCGATCAGCACGAACGGCGCGGCCAGCGCCGGGCAGATCAGCAGCAGCCTCGGCCAGGACCAGGCCTGCACCGGCAGCGGCATGGCCCGGCCCAGGAACACCACCGAGGGGTGCAGTGCGGCGGCACCGACCATGGCGAAGCCGAGCAGGAACGGCAGGTCCAGGATCGGTGCACCGGAGAGGGTGCCGTACAGCCCGACGATCGCGTACGCCAGGTCACCGAGGAGCAGCGACGACATCATGGCGACCAGCAGCCAGTAGCTGGGCCGGCGGGCGGCGGTGGTGAAGGCGAGGTTGACCAGGAGCAGGAGCAGCACCACGTCGAAGACCGGGTACGTGCCGGCGAGCGCCGAGACCATCACCGGTCGGCCCTGGATCGACGCCGCCGGTACGGCGAGCAGCAGCAGCGATACGCAGGCCGCGCCGAGGCAGACGATGAGGCCGTCGATGACGGCGTGCCGTTCCAGCCCTCCCCTGGCCCGGAGCAGCCCGCCCACGCCGAGGATCATCAACAGGTAGCCGGGCACAGTGAACGCGTCGGCGGCCAGGGCGGACAGTCCGCTCCGGTCCGCGGCCCAGGGTCGGACCAACGCCCCGACCAGGAACAACGAGCTGGCCGCACTGAGCAGGTACCAGGGGTGGCGGGGCACGGCGCGGTGCCACCAGGGCCCGATCACCAGGACGACGGCCGTACCGACGCCCACCGCGCCGAACAGGGCGGCGCCGAGTCGGTCGGAAAGGTTGGCGGCGTACAGCAGGGCGACGGCGACCCCGGCGGCGAGGAACGCCACCGAGCCGGACGCGGAGGCCCGGTCGACCGGGGTCGAGCGTCGCATCGAGATCGCCCCCAGCGAACCTTCCGTCATCTGACCGACCAGCAGGCGCACCACGCTACCAACCGGATCATCCGACGTGCTGTGGATGATCGACTGGACTTGGTGGGCCGATCGGATGAGTAACGCACTGCCTGTGCGATCACGCACGACAACTACCCCGAACGCCGGGCGCGGAATCCCGTTCCGCGCTCGTCGGGCGATCTAGGGACAACGGAGCGATTTGGGGTGGTCTATGGTGTCCGGGTCGAGCCCACGGGGGGTTCGTAACGGCTCCGAACGGAGAACTAACTTGTCCACCACGGTGAATCGCAGGACCGCACTGGGTTTCGGCACGGCGGCAACGGCAGGGCTGGTGTTCGGCACCGGCAGCGGCGCCTCGGCCGCGAACACGTCCGACCGGGGTGCGGCCACGGACACCCTCGGACCGGCCGAGCACCGGGTCGGGAAGATCTACTACCGGGCCTCGACCGAGGCGGGCGGGACCTGGCGGGCCCGGATCAGCGTCAACGCCCCCGACGGCAGCGCTCTGCCGGCGGTGGAACAGGGCGCCGACGACCAGGTCGAGGCGTACAGCGTGAACAAGGTGGCGGTGGCCGTCGCGGTGCTGGACAAGGTCGACCGTGGCCTGCTGCAACTGAACCAGACCGTCGAGGTGAGCGCCGCGATCGTGATTCCCGACGGTGACGGCATCTTCCGGCTCGACGGCGCGTACCCGAGCACGGTGACGATCGGGCACGCGCTCGCCGCCCTGCTCACCGTCTCGGACGACACCTCCGTACGGCTCTGCGGCCTGGTCTGCCCGGCACTGGAAATCAACCAGATCCTGGTCGCCAAGGGCTTCCCGAACACCCAGGTCGAGCCGGTCGCCAACCCCAACCGCTTCTTCCTCGGCACCACCACGCCCCGGGAGACCCACGACCTGCTCCGCGCCCTGGTCGCGGGCACCCTGCTCTCCCCCGCCTCCACCGCGTTCCTGCTGGCCGCGCTCCGGTCGCCGATCGCCTACCCGGACGGCATCCGGCACGACATGTCCTCCGCTGACCGGGAGCGGGTGGCGACCAAGGCCGGCTGGTTCAACGGTGGCCGCAACGAGGCCGGCATCATGTTCGGCACCGACGGCACGCCCCGGCTGACCTACGCGATCTTCGCCGACGGCCAGGCCGACCCGGACAACTTCGGCCCGACCCACCCGGCCACCCACGCCCGTGCGGTGATGGGCCGGCGGTTCCTGGAGACGGTCACCGAGCCGGGTGCCGCAGCGGCCACGTCCCGCGCCCGGTCGGCGTACCGGCCGAGCAACGGCGGCTGACAAATCCACGCCCGATCCGGGGGCCGGCCACCGGTCGGTTCCCGGACCGGGGAGGATGGGCGGATGGGTAGGGCGAAGATCGTGGGCGAACCGGGCCGGGGCCACGCCGACCGTTCAGGGGCGCGCCGCCGTCGGCGCCGCCGCGCCGGGGGTCTGCTCGCCCTGGCCGCCGTCGCCGCCGCGGCCTGGGCCGTCCGGGACATCCCGGTCGCGATGGGTGCCCGCGCCGCCGGTGACCGGGCAGCCAGGCTGCGGTCCTCCCCGCAGTACGAGGGCGACAGCTTCCGCAACCAGGCCAGCACCCGGACGATGGTCGCCGAATCCGGGCGCAACGTCCTGCTCCAGTTCCTCTTCGGCGGCCACCGGCGCAAGCCGGCCGACCCGGTCCCGCTGGTCGACCCCGGCACGACCGACCCGGCCACGGCGCCCGCCGACGAACTGGCCGTCATCTGGTACGGACACGCCTCGGTCCTGGTCGAGATCGAGGGCCGACGGGTGCTGGTCGATCCGATGTGGAGCGAACGGTGCTCGCCGTCGCGCCTGGTCGGGCCGCAGCGGCTGCACCCGCCACCGGTGCCGCTGGAGCAACTCCCCACGGTCGACGCGATCCTGATCTCGCACGACCACTACGACCACCTGGACCTGGCCACCGTACGGGTGTTGCTGCGGACCCAGTCGGCGCCGTTCCTGGTCCCGCTCGGCGTCGGCGCCCACCTGGCCCGGTGGGGTGTGCCGGAGTCGCGGATCGTCGAGCTGGACTGGACCGAGAACGTCACGGTCGCCGGGCTGCGGTTCACCGCGACCGCCGCGCAGCACTTCTCCGGGCGCGGCTTCACCCGCAACCGCACCCTCTGGGGCTCCTGGGTCATCAGCGGGGAGACCCGGCGGGTGTTCTACTCCGGCGACTCCGGCTACTTCTCCGGGTACGCCGAGATCGGCCGGGAGCACGGCCCGTTCGACGTCACGCTGATCCAGGTCGGTGCGTACGCGCCCGCCTGGCCGGAGATCCACATGTTCCCGGAGGAGGCGGTCACCGCCCACCTGGACCTGCGCGGGGAGTTGCTGGTCCCGGTGCACTGGGCGACGTTCAACCTCGCCGTGCACGCCTGGGCCGATCCGGTCGACCGGCTGTGGCGGGAGGCGAAGGCCCGCGACGTACGGCTGGCCGTGCCCCGACCCGGTGAGCGGGTCGTGGTCGACCTGCCGCCACCGGTCGACGGCTGGTGGCAGGACATCGTCTGACCCGTGGGCGGGTCCGGCCCCGGTGAACGGGGTCAGAGCACGAACGCGTCGGTCCAGAGCTGCCCGGAGCGGCCGGAGAGGGCGTCGAGCAACGCGACCGCCTGGCTGTCGGTCAGCGAGGCGACGAAGTCGATGATCGCCCGTCCGCGCGCCTTACCGGCCCGGCCCGGCGTACGCGGGTGCAACTCCGCCTCGGCGAGGTCGATCAGGTCGTGCAGCCTGCGCGGTAGCCGGGCCTCCTCGCGGGGGTCGAGGATCCAGTCGAGCAGGGCCTGGACCAGGGTGTCCAGCAGCCGGGCCTGTCCCCGCTGGTGCAGGGCCAGGTCGGGCCGGGCGAGCACGAACTGGTGGTGGACGAACTTGAGTACCTGCACCTCGTGCCACTGCACCGGGGCGAGCAGGACGTGCCCTGCCCGTACCGGCGGGTCGGGGACCACGGTGATGGCGTCCACCAGCCGGCGGGTCCACCGGGCGGAGAAGCCCGACACCCCCTGCTCGGCCTCGATCGAGCCGTCGAAGGGTGCGGCCAGCAGCCCGTCGACCAGTTCGAGTCGTACGTGTTCGACCGCGGCGGCGAATGCCTCGTCGTCGCTGATCCAGGCGTCCTTGCGGTGCAGTTGCCGGCGCAGCCGCTCGATCGGGGCGCCCTGCCGGCGCAGCCCGTGTTCGAGGGCCGCGTCGGTCATCGACCGGTACCGGTCGATGTCGCGCTGCCAGGCGAGCAGTTCGGCCGCGACGGCGCCTTGGCGCAGCACCCCGACCCGGTGGAAGTCCTCCACGTCGTGGATCGCGTACGCGATGTCGTCGGCGGTATCCATGATCGACGCCTCGACGGTCTGCTGCCAGTCGGCGATCCGCCCGGCGAACGGCGCCCGAGCCTGCCGCAGGTCCTCCACCTCAGTGCTGTAGGCGCCGAACTTCGCCGACCCGCTGTCCGGGTCGTCCGGCGGCGCGGTCGCCCCGCGCGGGGGCGGGTCGAACTGCCGGGGGTGCGGGTCGGGGTAACCGGACCGGGTCCACGGGTACTTCAGGATGGCCGCCCGGACCGCGGCGGTCAGGTCCAGACCGATGGTCGCCATGCCGCGGATCTCGGTGCTGGTGACGATCCGGTACGACTGGGCGTTGCCCTCGAACCCGTCCGGCAGCCCGAGCCGCTGCCGGGCGATCCGATCGAGCACCTCCTCACCGAGGTGCCCGAACGGCGGGTGCCCGAGGTCGTGGGCGAGCGCCGCGGCCTCGACCACGTCCGGGTCGCAGCCGCCGAGGGAGTCCAGCAGGTCGCGGTAGCGCTTGTCGGCGGTCAGCCGCTCCGCCACCGCTCGCCCCACCTGGGCGACCTTCAGGCTGTGCGTCAACCGGTTGTGTACGAGCAGCCCGGAGCCGCCCGGGGAGATCACCTGGGTGACGCCGCCGAGCCGGGCGAAGAAGGGTGAGCTGACGATCCGGTCCCGGTCGGCCCGGAACGGGCTCCCGGCGAGGTCACCGAGGGCACCGGCACTGCCGCCGAAGAGGCGTCTGGCCCGGGGATCGACCTTCGCCGCGTTCAGCGCCTCGTTCGCCGCCGAAGACTCCATGATCAGACGCTAGCCCAGCCGGACCCGGCAGGTGTGCGCAGCCCCGATCGATCACGCCTTGGCCTCGGCCCTCGGCACGGCACCGGCGGGTGGCGACGCCGGGACCGGTTCACGGGTCCCGCCCCCGATGCCGGCGTAGACCTCCGGTCGCATCGACCTGAGGGCGACCCCCCGGAGCAGGCCGATCAGGACGGCGAGCACGGGCAGGGCCGGCAGCAGGGCACGCAGGTAGGTGGGGGTGCCGGGGGCGAGCAACGTACCGAAGTCGGCCAGCAGGACGACCAGGACCACGCTGAGTCCCATGGTGGCGAGGGTGGGCGCGATCAGCCGCTGCCAGCGCGACTCGGCGGTGACCGTACGGCCGTTGAAGAACCCGACCACGGCCACCGAGGTCAGCGTCAGCAGGACCAGTACGCCGACCGCCCCGACCCCGCTGAGCCAGGTGAACAGGTCGGTCAGCGGGTCCCGACCGGCAGCGGCGAAGCCGAGCAGCACCGCGAGCGCCAGCCCGGTCTGGACCAGTGAGCCGGCAACCGGTGCGCCGGTGCGTACGCCGACCCGGCCCAGCCTGGCCGGCAGCACCCGTTCGAATCCGAGCAGGTAGAACTGGCGGGCGACGGTGTTGTGCCCGGCGAGCAGCGCGGCCAGTACGGCGGTGGCGAGCAGAGCCTGGGCGGTGACCGCCAGCGCCACCCCGCCGTGCCGGGCGAGGACGTCGGCGACCAGTCCGGGACCGGCGACGGCGGCCACGGTCGCGGTGTTGTCCGGACCGGTCGCCACGGTCAGCGCCCAGGCGCAGAGCGCGTAGCAGCCGCCGATGCCGGCGATGGCGAGGTAGGTGGCGCGGGCGACGGTCCGGCCCGGATCCCTGACCTGCGTACGGTGGGCCGGGCCCGATTCCACTCCGACGAAGGCGGCGACGGCGAGGGCGAGCACGGCACCGAGTCCGGCCACCGGAAGGTTCGCCGGGTCGAGCCCGGTGGTGGTGACCGAGGCGCCGGCCGGGTTGTCGAGCGCGAGGGCCACCAGGGCGGTCAGGACGAGCAGTTCCAGGACCAGCAACCCCAGCAGGACGGTCCCGGAGAGATCCAACTGGCGCAGCCCGAGCAACCCGACCACCGCCCAGGCGAGCAGAGCCCAGATCCACCAGTCGAGTTCGACGGCGAATTCGTCGCTGGCGAACTCGCCGAGAATCGCGCCGATCAGTCCGTAGAGGCTGATCTGGATCGCGTTGTACGCGACCAATGCGACGAACGCGGCGCCGACCGCCCCGACCCGCCCGAGCCCATTCGCGATGTACGAGTGCGACGATCCGGGGTTCGGCACGTACCGGCCCATCGCGGCGTAACCGACGGCGAAGACGCCCAGGACGACGGTCAGCACCAGAAAGCAGAACGCGGCGCCGACGTTGCCGCTGACGGCGTACAGGATGGGGATGGTCCCACCGACCGCGGTCAGCGGCCCGGCGGTCGCGGCGACGAAGAGGGCGAGCCGTCCGGTGCCGAGTCGACCGGGGTGCAGTGGGATACCGGGGGCGGGCGGCTCGGTTGGCATCGTGGATCGCTCCTGGCCGGTCGAAACATTGTCGATCGACAATCAGGAGAGGTTATGGCCGTTTCCGGCGGGCGACAAGTTCGTACGGAGATCCGACAGTTTCGCCCCCGTCGAGTCCATTGCCCGACGCAACGCCGAGAACGGGTTGAGCGCCGTGATTCCTTGCCGTAGCGTCCTGCATCAACACGCGGAGCAATCGAAGCGTCACGACGGTACCGGGCGGGGCCGGAGAGCCATGAACAACTTCCTGGGCGATACCGAACGACTCGCCGATGAGCTGTTCCTCATCGGACACGACGACTACAACGGCCGTCCGCTGGCCGCCGCCAACCTGCTCGACCCGGCCCTGGCCGGTGCGATCCTCGCCGAACTGGCCCTCGCCGGCCGGATCACCATCACCCGCGGCGAGGTCTTCGTCGCCGACAACCGGGCCTGGCAGGACCCGGTCGCGGACCGGGCACTGGGCGAGATCGTCCGGCACGGCGACGGGTACGACGCCCGGGGCTGGCTGGAGTTCATCCGCCCCCAGGTCCACGAGCAGGTCGGACTCCGGTTGGTCAGCGCGGGTGCGCTGCGGCGGGAGAGCCGGCGCGGGCTGAGTCTGCGGATGAAGGTGCGCTGGCCCGGCCGCGACCCGAACCGGGTGGCCGCACCCCGGGTCCGGCTCGCCGCCGTCCTCGAACGCTCGGACCAACCCCTGGACATCCGCAACGCGACGCTGGCCGCGCTGGTCCGGTCCGGTGGCATGATCGGCGTACTCGGCCTGCCCGAGCATGCCGTTGCGCAGCGCATCTCGGCCGCCCGTCGGCTGCTGCCGCCCGCCCTGGCCGACCTGCTGAACGCGGTCGACGCGACGGTGGCCGCCGCCACCCTCACCCCCCGCCGCTGAGGACCGCCTCTGTCGGGCGCCGGCCGGGCGGCGCGACGCGGACGGGTGGCGGACGGCAGAATGCGTACGTAACCCACCCGGAAAAGGCGGACCAGGATCGTGACGACGTCTGTTCATCAGCGGATCGCCGAGGAGCTCGGCGTACGCGAGCGGCAGGTAACGGCCGCCGTCGAGTTGCTCGACGGCGGGGCCACCGTGCCCTTCATCGCCCGTTACCGCAAGGAAGTCACCGAGATGCTCGACGACGCGCAGTTGCGCACCCTCGAGGAGCGGCTGCGCTACCTGCGGGAGTTGGAGGAGCGGCGGGCGGCGATCCTGGAGTCCATCCGGAGTCAGGGCAAGGTGGACGACGCCCTCGAGGCGCAGATCATGGCGGCCGACTCGAAGGCCCGGCTGGAGGACATCTACCTGCCGTACAAGCCGAAGCGGCGGACGAAGGCGCAGATCGCCCGGGAGGCGGGGCTGGAGCCGCTGGCCGAGCAGCTCCTCGGTGACCCGACGCTCGATCCGCGTACGGCCGCGACCGCGTTCGTCGACGCCGACAGGGGCGTGGCGGATCCGACGGCGGCGCTCGACGGGGCGCGGGCGATCCTGGTCGAGCGGTTCGCCGAGGACGCGGACCTGATCGGGTCGCTGCGCGAGCAGATGTGGTCGCGGGGCCGGCTCGCCGCCCGGGTACGCGACGGCCAGCAGGACGCCGGGGCGAAGTTCTCCGACTACTTCGACTTCAGCGAGCCGTACACCCGGCTCGCCTCGCACCGGGTGCTGGCGATGTTCCGGGGTGAGAAGGAGGGTGTACTCGACCTCACCATGGAGCCCGAGGAGGCGCCCGAGTCGGAGTCCGGCCCGGTCGGACCGACCCGGTACGAGACGGAGATCGGCGCCCGGTTCGACATCTACGACCGGGGACGGCCGGCGGACCGTTGGCTGACCGACACGGTGCGCTGGGCGTGGCGTACCCGGATCCTGATCCACCTCGGCGCCGACCTGCGGATGCGCCTGTGGCAGGCGGCCGAGGACGAGTCCGTACGCGTCTTCGCGATGAACCTGCGCGACCTGCTGCTCGCCGCCCCGGCCGGCAGCCGGACCACGATGGGCCTGGACCCCGGCCTGCGTACGGGGGTGAAGGTGGCGGTGGTCGACGCGACCGGCAAGGTGCTGGCGACCGACACCATCTACCCGCACGAGCCGCGCCGGCAGTGGGACGCCTCGATCGACTCCCTGTCCCGGCTGGCCCGGACCCACTCGGTCGACCTGATCGCGATCGGCAACGGCACCGCCTCGCGGGAGACCGACAAGCTCGCCGGTGATCTGATCCGGCTGCACCCGGACCTGAACCTGACCAAGGTGGTGGTCTCGGAGGCCGGCGCCTCGGTCTACTCCGCGTCGGCGTACGCCTCCCAGGAACTGCCCGGCATGGACGTGTCGCTGCGCGGGGCGGTCTCGATCGCGCGCCGGCTCCAGGATCCGCTGGCGGAACTGGTGAAGATCGAGCCGCGCTCGATCGGGGTCGGCCAGTACCAGCACGACCTCTCCGAGGCGAAGCTCTCCCGCTCGCTGGACGCGGTGGTCGAGGACTGCGTGAACGGCGTCGGGGTGGACGTGAACACCGCCTCCGCACCCCTGCTCACCCGGGTCTCCGGGATCGGGGCCGGGCTGGCGGAGAACATCGTCATGCACCGGGACACCCACGGCCCGTTCCGTACCCGCCGGGCGTTGAAGGAGGTCCCCCGGTTGGGGCCGAAGGCGTTCGAGCAGTGCGCGGGCTTCCTGCGCATTCCGGGCGGGGAGGACCCGCTGGACGCCTCCGCCGTGCACCCGGAGTCGTACCCGGTGGTCCGGCGCATCCTCGCCTCCACCGGAACCGACCTCGGCTCGCTGATCGGCAAGAGCACGCTGCTGCGGGCACTCAGGCCGACGGACTTCGTCGACGACACGTTCGGCCTGCCGACCGTCACCGACATCATCGGCGAGTTGGAGAAGCCGGGACGTGACCCGCGACCGGCGTTCCGTACCGCGACCTTCGCCGACGGCGTCGAGAAGATCGGCGACCTGACGCCGGGCATGCTGCTGGAGGGTGTGGTCACCAACGTCGCCGCGTTCGGCGCGTTTGTCGACGTCGGGGTGCACCAGGACGGGTTGGTGCACGTGTCGGCGATGTCGAACACGTTCGTGAAGGACCCCCGGGACGTGGTCAAGTCCGGTGACGTGGTCCGGGTGAAGGTGCTCGACGTGGACGTACCGCGCAAGCGGATCTCGCTGACGCTGCGGCTGGAGGACGAGGCGACGCCGGGCGCTCCGCGTACCGGTGGCGGTGGTGAACGCCGCGACCGCCCGGCGGGCGGCGGCGAGCGCCGGGACCGGGGCGGCGCCGACCGGGGTGGGCAGCGCGGTGGCGGTGGCCAGCCCCGGCAGGGGCGCGGTTCGTCGCCGGCTCCCGCTGCCGGCGGGGCGATGGCCGACGCGCTGCGCCGCGCCGGGCTCGACAAGGGGATCGGCAAGTCGGGCCGCTGACACTCACCGCCCGTCGCGACGATCCCTCGTCGCGGCGGGCGGTCTCTTCCACCCCCGGCGGTACGGTCTGCTGATGGTCGACGACGAGGCTGCCGCCTGGCGGGAGCAGCACCGCCACGCGGTCGAGGTACGGGCCGAGGCGGAACGGCTGCGCCGCGCGGCGGAGACCGGACAGGCGCGGGAGTTGGTGGCCGAGTTCGTCCGCGAGGCGCAGCGGCGTGGCCTGCCGGTGCGTCCGCTCACCGCCGTCGCCCCGACCGGTGCCCGCTACCGCACCGGCCTGACCGGCTGGTACGTCGACGTGAACCTGACCCGCGCGGTCACCACCGACGGCGAGTTCTACCTGTTGACCGTGCCGACGAGTCTGCGGGCCCGGTTGACCGGGGTGACGATCGAGCCACGGGAGCCGAAGCTGATCGTCGGCGAGGGCGGACGCGACGGCGAGTCGATGCCGCTGCGCCAACTCCTCGACCGCCGCCTCGACGCCGGCCCCCACTGGTAGGGCGGGGCGGGCTGTGGCGGGTAGGTGCCCCCATAGGGACAGTTGGTCGCCACAGCCCGGGCGATCGGATGTCCGCTTGACCGTGTCATCGGGCGTTGCGTTCTGCTGCGGCGTGCCACCAGGCGGGCGGGGTCGGGCCGGGGACCACTGCGGTCGGCTGGTCGGGGTGCAGGCCGAGACGGCGGAGAGCGGCGGCCCGGACGTGTACGCCGTACCAGCCGTGCCAGTGCCCGTCGGGGCCGATGCCGCAGGTCAGATCCCAGCGGATGTCGCTCGGCTCCAGGGGCATCCAGTCGATGCCCCGGTCACGCAGTCAAGCGCGTACGGCCGCCTGCGGCTGCGCACAGCCGGGCGCGTTCTCGTACGCCGCAATGATGATCCAGTCCCCCACACCGCTCATCATCCCCCACGGGGCAAACAAGCCAGCGTGAAGAGTTCGGCTCGCTCCAGCCGGCCGGACTCCCCCTGATCATGAAGACCCCTCAGGGGAGGGGCGGGGGCGGTGGGGTGGGAGGGTGGGAAAGGGCGGGGCGGGGTGCTGCTTCGGCGCGGCGGACCGCGAGGGTTACCCTGATCCGGCGCCGGGCCTCCCGGCGCCAACGCGCATCGTGGCTGGTCAGGTGGCCGATGGCCGCGCTGCCGTGTAGCTGACGTACCGACATGCGGGCTACCGTAGGTGGCCGGGTGTGAAGAACCGATCAAGAAGCGGTTGCCTCACCGTGCGTCGAAGCGGACGTCCGGTGCCATATGGGTTCCGCACCCTGTCTTCACGAATACTTAACGGGTCACCGGTTGAATCCGTACGACCGTTACCCGTCAGGATGGGGAGTCATGGGCGCGCGGATCCTGGTTGCCGAGGACGATCGTAAGCAGGCGAACCTCGTGCGGATCTACCTCGAACGCGAGGGACACAGCGTCCTGCTGGTCGGCGACGGCCGGGCCGCACTCGACCAGGTACGGATCCGCCGGCCGGACCTGGTGGTGCTCGACGTGATGATGCCGGTGGTCGACGGGCTGGACGTGTGCCGGGTGCTGCGGGCCGAGTCCGATCTGCCGATCCTGCTGCTGACCGCCCGTACCACCGAGGACGACATCCTGCTCGGCCTCGATCTGGGCGCCGACGACTACCTGACCAAGCCGTACAGCCCGCGTGAGTTGGCGGCGCGCGTACGGGCGCTGCTGCGCCGGGCCGGTGTGGTCAGCGCGGGCGGGCAGGCGGTGCTGCGGGTCGGTGACCTGGAGATCGACGCCGGGCGGTTCGAGGTACGGATCGAGGGCCGACCGATCACCCTGACCGCCAAGGAGTTCGGGATCCTGGAGGTGCTGGCCAGCGAGCCGGGTCGGGCGTTCACCCGCGCCCAGATCATCGACCGGGCGTTCGGGTTCGACCACTACGTCCTCGAACGCACGGTTGACGTACACGTGATGAACCTGCGCCGCAAGATCGAGGCTGACGCCACCGAACCCCGGTACGTCCAGACCGTCTTCGGCCGCGGCTACCGACTCTCCGACCTCGGTGTTCCGGCGACGGCCACGCCGTGAGTTTCCGGTTCCGGGTGCTGGGGCTGGTCATGCTCGTCGCGCTCAGCGCCACCGCCGCGACCGCCTGGCTGACCCTTCGGCAGGCCCGGCAGCAGCTCAGCGCCACGGCCAACGCGGACCAGGCCCAGGTCGACATGATCAGCTCCGAGCTCAAGTCGTACGGCACCCGGCAGGGCACCTGGGAGGGCGTACCCACCCTGGTCCAGCGGCTGCACCAGGACACCGGTCAGCGGATCCGCCTGGAGACGGATTTCGTGGTGCTGGTGGACTCCGACACCCAGGACAACCCCGACAGGGCCACCCGGCCCCTCGGCCCGCTCACCGCCGTGGTCAACCCGCGACCGACCCTGTCACTGGCCAACGTGCCCATCGAGAGCCTGGCCTCCAGCACCGTCAAGGCGATCGGGAACTACCGCTCCGGGGTGCTCTTCGCGGCCTGCCTCACCCGGGAGGGGATTGCGGTGACCAGCACGCCCGGCCCGCTCGGGGTGCCCGTGTTCGATGCCGGTCCGAACAGTCCACAGTCGGAACCGGAGTTGGTCAACAACTGCCGGGTGGGCACCGCCGAGGCGGGCCGGGACATCGCCACCGACATCGCCAGGGCCGGTGACTGCGGCGCCCCGATGGACGACCTGCTGCCACTCATCCACGGCGAGTCGGGCGCGGAGACCGAGCGTCCCGCGACCCCCACGAAGCCGCCGCAGGGATCGACCGACGGCGGCACCGGGACCACCGAGGACCGGGTGAGCTGCCTGACGCAGGTCTTCGACCTGCAGATCAACGACGTCGCACCGCAGCCCGTACGGCTGTATCTCGGTGCGGCGAGCGACCCCGGAGCGGCGTTGACCAGCGGCCCGATGCTGGCCGGGGTGGCCGGGGTCGCCGGGGTCGCCATCCTCTGCACGGCTCTGCTGAGCCACCGGGTGCTCCGCCCGATCGGCCGGCTCACCGCCGCCGCGCAGCGGCTCGGTCGGGGCGACCTCGGGGGCAGGGTGCCGGTGGAGGGCCGGGACGAGCTGGCCGAGCTGGGCCGCTCGTTCAACCAGATGGCCGACTCGTTGCAGCGCGGCGAGGAACGGCAGCGCCGGTTGGTGGCCGACGTCGCACACGAGCTGCGCAGCCCGCTGGCGAACCTGCGCGGTTATCTGGAGGCACTCAAGGACGGGGTGATCACCCCCGACCCGGAGCTGTTCGCCTCGTTGCACGAGGAGGCGGTGCTCCAGCAGCGGATCGTCGACGATCTCCAGGAACTGGCGCTGGCCGAGGCCGGCACGCTCGCGTACCACAGGGTGTATGTCGACCTGGCCGAGTTGCTGGAGACCTGCCGTACGGCGCACCTGGCGCTGGCCGAGGCGGCCGGGATCACGCTGCGGGTGGTCGCCGAGCCGGTCCTCGTCTACGCCGACCCCGACCGGTTGCGTCAGGTGGTGGGGAACCTGATCACCAACGCGCTGCGGGCCACCGCCGTCGGCGGCAACGTCACCCTGCACTGCGCCCGGACCGGTGCGGCGACCGCGCTGGTGCGGGTCGCCGACGACGGTTCCGGGATCGCCCCGGACGCGCTCCCGCACGTGTTCGACCGGTTCTGGCGGGCGGACTCGGCCCGTGGGCGCGGCACCGGCGGCAGCGGACTCGGGCTCGCCATCACCCGGCAGATCGTCACCGACCACGGCGGCACCATCGAGGTCACCAGCGAACTCGGCGCCGGTACCACCTTCCGGATCGTCCTGCCCTCCCCACTCGTCCCCGATGACCGAAAAGGATCCGTCCCTCGCTAATGGGTGGTAAAACACTTTGTAGCGATTTGGTCCGCTTTCGACCGGTTGAGTGGTCGGAACGCGGATCCGAACATCCGGGCCGGGGCGACCCCCGGAAGGGGGACGGCGATGAAGAGTTCGACGGATCTGACCAGCACCGAGTCCTGGGACCAGTTGTGGACGCAACCCAGGTCGGGCGGGGTGGCGAGTCGGGTCAAACAACGACTCAAGGCCACCCGGACCTGGCACCAGTTGCTGGCCGACCTGCTCGACAGCACCGGCCGCGAGGGCCCGGTCGACGTACTCGAACTGGGCTGCGCCCCCGGCAGCATGCTGCTCCAACTGCACCAACTGCGGCCGATGCACACCTACCACGGGATCGACTTCGCGCCCGAGGGCCTGAGCACCGCGCGGCGGCTCCTGCACTCGGCCGGCGTACCGGCGAACCTGCAGCTCGGCGACGTCCGTACGGCCGAACTGCCGCCGGTCGACCTCGTCCTCTCCTTCGGTCTGGTCGAGCACTTCGAGGAGCCCGGCGAGATCATGGCGCACCACCGGCGCTTCCTCCGCCCCGGCGGGGTAGCCGCGGTGACGGTGCCCAACTACGCCCACCCCGCCCTGGTCGCGCTCCTGCGGCGGTTCAGCCCGGAGACCCTGGCCACCCACAATCTGCGGGTGATGTCGGAGGACTCGCTGCGTACGGCGTTCGCGGCGGCCGGTCTGGTCGATATCGTGACCGGGGTGAGCGGCGGACCGACGATGCCGAACTCCCGCGTCCGGCCGGACCTGTCCGGCAGCTCGTACCGGCTCGCCGCCCGGACCTGGAACGCCTGTAGCGGACTGCTGCCGGACGGCTGGCCGTGGTCGGCGAACATCTGGGCCACCGGCGTACAGCCCGGATGATCCTCGACGGCCCCGCGGCCAGTACCGCGACTCCCACCAGCACCGCGACCGCCACCGGCCGTCCCGGTACGGTCGCCGGGCGCTCCGGCGGTCTGCATCGCAGTCGCCATGCCGTCGCCGGGCAGATCAGCTGGAGCCTGCTGGGCATCCTGGTCGCCTCCCTGGCGCAGTGGGTGGTGATCGTCGTCCTGGCCAGGTACGGCAACCCGGCCATGGTCGGCCAGTACGCACTCGGCCTGGCCGTGGCGGCACCGGTCCTCCTGGTCGCCAGCCTCGCCCTGCGGACCGTCCAGGTGACCGACGCGCGCTCGCGTTTCGGCTTCGACGACTACCTGCGGCTGCGCGTCCTCGGCATGGTCGCCGCCACCGTCGTGATCGCGGTCATCGCCGCCTTCGTCGGCTCGGGCGGTGCCCTGGTGGTGGTGCTGGTCGGCGTCGCCAAGGCGTTGGACGGCGTCGGTGACATCTACCTCGGCCTCTTCCAGCGGCACGGACGGATGCGCAGCATCAGCCTCTCGATGATCCTGAACGGGGTCGCCACGGTGCTCGCCGTGACGACGCTGCTCCTGATCACCGGCAGCGTGGCGTGGGCGGTGCTGGGGTCGGTCGCCGGATCCGCGCTCGGCGCGATCGGCTACTGCGTCATCACCGCGCGCCCGCTGCGTCGTGGCGCCGGCCCGGTGCCGGACGACGACACCCGGGCACCGGACGGCCGGCGAGGGGCGGTCGGGCGGCTGGCGAGCCTGGCGGCGCTCGCCCTCCCCCTCGGCATCGCCTCCGGCCTCGCCTCGTTCACCATCAACCTGCCGCGCTACCTGGTCGGCCACGAACTGGGCACGGCCGCGCTGGGCATCTTCGCCGCGATCGGGTACGTCGTACTCGCCGCCAACGCGATCTTCGCGGCGGTCGCCCAGACCATGCTGCCCCGGATGTCCAATCTGTACGCCGACGGCCAGGTCACCGCGCTCACCCGACTCGTCAACCGACTCGTCCTGGCCACGCTGGGCATCGGCGCACTGGTGGTCGGCGCGGCGGCGATGCTCGGGCGACCCGCCCTCGACCTGGTCTACGGCGCCGAGTACGCACGACACGCGTCGGTCCTGACCCTGCTCACCGTGGTCGCCGCGCTCAGCGGGGCGGTGTTCGTCGTGGGCACCGCCCTGTCGGCGCTGCACCGGTTCGGCAACCAGTTCACCGCGAGCGTCGCCACCCTGCTTCTGACCGTGGTCGCCGCGTACGTGCTGATTCCCCGCTACGGGCTCGACGGTGCCGCCTGGACGGTGGTGCTGACGGTGGCCGGTGACGGAACGCTCAAGGCGCTGATGCTGCGCCGTGCCCTGAAAGGACGGCCGTGGACCTGAACAGCACCACGGTGATCTGGGCCTGTGTCGCGGGAGCCGTCGCGGTTCCCGTACTGCTGCTGCTGCGCTCCGGGCGTCGGGACGTGCTGCCGTACCTGGCCGGCTACTTCGCGTTCTTCGGCCTCGGCCCGGCGCTCAACCACGTGCTGGGGCGGGAGATCTACCCCGGCATCGCCATCGACAAGATCGGCGCGGCGTCGTTCGGCCTGTTGCTCGCCTTCCTCGCCATGCTCGTGGTGGGGGTCGTCGTTCCGGTCCGCCGGGGCGCGCTGGACCGGACCCGGATCGACCAACCCGAGCACCGCCTCCCGCTGCTGGTGCCGTTCCTGCTCGCGCTGGCGCTCTACGCGCTGACGATCATGGCACTGCACGGTCCCGCGATGCTCTCCGGGAACAAGCTGGACCGGATCACCCTCGCCGGTCCCTGGCACTACGACTACCTGCTCTTGCAGACCATGGCCTGTTCGCTCTACTTCGCCGCCCGGTCGACCCGGCTCGGCACCATCGCGTACGCGGTGAACGTCGCCTGCTACGTCGGCTACTGCCTGGCCACGAACGAGCGGGACTTCCTGTTCGCGCTGTTCAGCGTTCTGCTGCACGTCCAACTGTTCCGTCGGCGTGCCATGTCGCTGCGGCTGGCCCTGATCGGTGTCGCCGGTGTCGTCCTCGCCACGTTCCTGGCCAGCATCCGCAGCCCCGGTGTCGGGATCGGCACCACCCGGGCCCTGAACGAGGGGACGGTGATGTTCCCGGACACGTACGTGATGAGCCTGGTGCCGCACCAGTTGCCGTTCGCGCACGGCGGGACGTACTGGGACGCGGTCCAGGGTGTCCTGCCCATCGGTCCCCAGTACGCGCTGGCGCAGTGGCTGGTCGACTCGTACGCCCCCGGTTCGCCCGGTGGCTACGGCTTCTCCCTGACCGCCGAGGCGTACCTGAACTTCGGCCTGGTCGGCATCCCCCTCGTCTTCGCCGCGCTGACCGCCGTGCAGCGCTTCCTCGTCAACCGGGCGGTACGCGGTGGCTTCTACACGTACGCCAGCGTCCTGTTCACGGTCACCTGGATGTACAACTTCCGGGGCGAGAGCTTCGCGCTGGTGAAGACCCTGGTGTACGGGGCCGTCCTCTACGGGATCCTGCACCTGTCCGGCAAGGTGCTGCGGACGTACGGACGCGACCGCAAGACGTCGGCGCCGGTCGCCGGATCGGCTGCCGGGATCGGCGCCCGCCCCGGCAGGATCGGTGCCGCCGCCGGCCGGGTCGGGGTGAACCGGCCCGCCGCCGTGCTCGCCCGGACGAGACGGGCACCCAGGGGTGCGTCCTAGTGGAGCACCCGCAGGTCGACCCTGGCATGCGCCGCCCGACCGGAACTCCGCTTCGGTCCGCCGGAGTCCCGCCTCGGCACCGCGAAGGCGAGCAGCACCACCACCGCCAGCGGCACGAACCGGCCGAGCAGGAACACCACGATGTTGTCCAGGTCGCTGCTGAGCACCAGCACGGTCGCGACGCCGAGCGACGGCGCGAGCAGTTTCGGCACCAGGTCCGGTTGGTCGCGGGCGCGCCGGTAGAGCCGCCGGGACCAGCGGACCAGCAGGGCGAGCGGGACGAACGACACCACCGCACCGGCCGCGCCGAAGTTGAGCATCGCCTCGCCGGCGATGCCGTAGATCCGGGTGGCCCACTGGCCGTTGTCCCGGTCGTAGCTGCCCGGCCCGAGCAGGACCTCGGTGCCGATGACGAGCTTGGTGGTCGGGCGTTCCGGCAGCAGCCAACCCGGCACCATCAGGGTGGCCGCCCCGAGGTACGTGACGCCGTACCCCAGGTCGCCCTCGCCGTGGCGCTTGCGTTCGAGCAGTACCGCCTGCATGTCGGCTCGGGCGAGGTCGTTGAGGAGCACTTTCGGCAGGTCCCGCCCTGTTTCCGAGGAGATCTCCTCGATGCTGCGGTCACCGCGTACGACGTCGATGACCTCGACCCCGGCGCTCTTGTAGAGGCCGTAGACGTACATGAACACGACGAAGATCAGGCCACAGACCAGCAGGGCCTTGCGGGAGATGGTGAAGACGATCAGGTGGACCAGGATCAGGGCGAGCAACATCGGCCAGACGGTGTTGCTCCGGCTGCCCCGCAGGCCACCGACCATGAACTGGACCAGGGCCAGGCCGATCAGCAGCCACACCACCAGGGAACGGCGGCGGGCCAGCACCTCCCGCCACCGGACGAGGACCAGGGCGAATCCGATCAGCGGGAAGGACTCGGCGAGCATCAGCAGCCAGCCCATCCCGCTGAGCGCGTCACGACCCTGGGTCATCACGGCGAGGAATCCGCTCAGGCCGCCGAACACCACGATCTCGAACCCGAACGCCAGCACCCCGGCCGCCACGGCCAGCGACCCGATCAGGTAGAACCGGGACACGTTGAGCTGGGGACCCCAGGCCGTGTGCCGGCCCCGGACCGGAAGGGACAGCAGCCACCGGTAGATCAGCAGCCCGACCAGGTTGAGAATCGCCATCGCACCGAGCGCGTCGCGCCACTCGGTCGGCGGGTTGACGAACAGTCCCCAGTGGTCGAGCGTCACGTGCAGGATCGGGGCCAGGTAGAAGAAGTGCAGCCCGAGCAGGCCGAGCAGGGCCTGCGGGTCGAAGATGTCGAGCCGGCGACGGGCGCAGGCGACCACGTCCAGGGCGATCAGCACACCGCAGCCGGTGACCGGGACGACGAACCAGTGCTGCATCCGGTCGTCGAGGATCACCAGCACCAGGCTGACCGCGCACACCAGCCCGCCGGCGAGCGCCCAGGTCACGGTGTCCGGGCCGGTTCGGCCCGACCGTCGGCCCCGGCCCGTGGGACGGCTCCGGCCCGCCCACCCGGTCCGGTCCGCCGAGGGTGGGGCATCGACGGTACGGGCCGGGCCGTCGACGGTGAAGATGTCCTCGCCGTCGCCGTCGGAGGTGTCGTCGTTCTGCCCGGTCGGGCCGATCCGCGCGGACCTCATCGGCGGCCGACCGTCCAGAGCGTCCGCCACTGGGTGACGGCGTTGGCCAGCAGGAACGGGGACGAGTGCAGGCTCCGGCGGATCTCCTCCCGGGCGACCGGGCCGAGCTGGATCTGGGCCACCGTCGCGTCCGCCCACCTGTACGGGCCGTCGGCGAGCGGCAGCAGCGCGAGTCCGCGTACGCGGGGTTCGACCTCGCGCAGGCACGGCAGGTCGGTGGCGACCACCGGAACCCCGGCGGCCAGCGCCTCCAGCACCACGCCCGGCAGCCCCTCCCGCCGCGAGGGCAGCAGCAGCACGTCGGTCGCGGCGAGTACCGAGGCGATCTCGTCGGTCTCACCGGCGAGCACGACCAGGGGATCGTCGACGATCTCCGGGTACGCCCGGATCAGGTCGCCGGGGCCGCCCGGGCCGACGACGAACAGCCGGGCATCCGGCCACCGGGCGCGTACGGCCCGGTGCACCTCGATCAGGAACGGTCGGTTCTTCTCCGGGGCCGAGCGCCCCAGGTACGCCAGCACCGGCACGTCCGTCGGCAACCGCCAGCGGGCTCTGGCCGCCGCCCGTTCCCAGCCCCGTACCCGGGCCGGGTCGACGCTGTTGTAGAGCACCCGGTAGCGGTCGTCCCCGGTCGGCGGGCCGGCGAGGGCGAGTGCCGCCGTGGTCACGCCCACCACGTCGGTGGCGACCCGACGCAGCAGCCGACGCAGCAGGGCGCGCCGGACCCGGCGGTAACGGGTGTCCGCCCGGCCGTCGCCCTCGCTCCAGAACCTGGCGATCCGTACCGGCACCCCGGCGAGGCGGGCCACCAGCAGGATCACCGCGCTGGTGAGGCTGACGTGCGAGACGACCACGTCGGGGCGGATCAGCCGCAGGCACCGCCACAGCCTCGGCCCGAACGTGCGCAGCGGGATGACCGGGCACTGGGCCACCTCGGCTCCGGCGGCCCGGAAGTCGTCGGCCAGGGTGCCTTCGCGCCCGTTGAGGGTGATGAAGGTCTGTTGTACGTCGTCCGGCGGGATCGCGCGGCAGATGTCCAGCGACACCGTTTCCGCCCCGCCCCGGTCCAGCCAGCCGATCACGTGCGCCACCCGTACGGTCGGGTCGGACACGGTCGGGCGTGGACGCTGCCGCTGCCGGACCGGTCTGCCGCCGCGCCGGGTCTGCTCCGCTCTGGAACTCGTCACGCGCGACCACCCACCGGTGTCCGGCTCGCGGTCGCGTCCCGTACACCTCGGTAGAAGAGGTCCCGGCGGGGGCGCAGCGAGGCGTGCGAGTAGTCCCGGGCCCGGTTCAGGTTGCGGGCCGAGGCGGCGCCGAGCCGTCCGGGCTGGGTGAGGAAACGACGGATCGCCTCGGCGAGGGCGGCCGGGTCGTCGGGGGGCACCAGGTCGACGTCGGCGAGCAGTTCGGGAATGCCGCCGACGGTGGTGCCGACCGCCGGCAGGCCCCGCGCCATCGCCTCGATCAACGCCCGGGGCAGCCCCTCGGTACGCGACGGCACGACCACCAGGTCCGCCGCGTCGAGGTGGGCGCGGACCGCCGCACCGGCCGGTACGGTCCCGACGAAGGTGACCCGGTCGGCCACCCCCAGTCGCCCGGCGAGCTGTTCGAGACGTGGCCGGAACCGCCCGTCGCCGAGGTGCACCAGGCGGGGGGCGACGCCGGTCCCGGCGAGCCGGGCGAGCGCCTCGATCACCGTGTCGATGCCCTTGTAGAGCTGGTCCAGCGAGCCGACCGAGATCAGGGTTCCCGGATCCGGCGGCTGTTCGACCTGCCGGGGGCCGGACACGAACGCGTCCTCGGGCAGGTCCACGCTGGAGTACGCGGTGCTGACCGCACCGGGCCGGCTCGGGTACCGGGACTGGAGGTGGCGCTCGGTGACGTACGCGACCGCGCCGGCGGACCGGCACAGGTGGCGCAACCGGGTGGTCCCCCACTGGCGCAGGAACGGCCGCAGTGGGTGGTCCACCACACCGGGGGCGAACACGTCGTACGGGTCACCGACGACCTCGATCGCGTACGGCAGCCGCTGCCGCTCCCGCCACCCGGCCAGGATCGAACCGGTCGGCGACGGTACGCGCAGGATCACCGCGTCGGTGGGCTGGGCGGCGGCGCGGACCGCCTCCCGGATCGACCGCCACCGGGACAGGTACTGGCGGGGGCCGACGTAGTGCGGGACCGGCCAGAGTTCGACCCCCGGACCGTCGACCCGGTGCGCGTCGGCGGGCGGTTCCTCGACGTGCCGGAGCCGGGCCACCACCCGTACGGTGTCGAACGCCGCGAGGTAGCGGCTGAAGAACGGGTACGCGGGACCGTCCGGGGTCCAGACCGAGCCGTCCGGCGTACGGGAGAACCGGGTCTCGGTCGTCACCACCACCCTCATCGCGACCGCACCCCGTTCGCGGTCCGCTCCACGATGTCCGCGATCATCTCGGCCGCCGGTCGGTGGTCGAAGAACTTGACCATCCGTTCGCGGGCGGCGTCACCCCGACGGGTGAGCACCCCGGCGTCGAACTCCCGGTACGCGGCCCCCAGCGCCGCCTCCAGCGGACCGGCCCGCCCCGCCGGGACCACCCACCCGCTGGCCTCGTCGACCACCTCGGGCAGCCCACCGGCGTCGCTGACGATGCTCGGCAGGCTCATCGCGCCCGCCTCGACCGGTGCGCCGTGCCCCTCGGACAGGGACGGGCTGACGCTCAGGTCGGACGCGTTGTAGTACGGCCGCACCTCGGTCACCGACTCGATCCAGGTGATGCTCGGGTCGGCGTCGGTGCCGAACCGGCGGACCAGTTCCCGGCGGTGGGTCTCCCCGGTGGCGGAGAACCCGCCCCCGATCAGCAGCAGGTGGGCGCGGGGGTGCCGGGCCTGGAACGCCTGCCACGCGGGGAGCAGGATGTCGTGGCCCTTGATCCCCCGCCCGTGGTACGTCAGCCGCTTGGGTGCGTACACGTAGGCGACCATGACCACGACGAAGGCGTTCTCGGCGATCCCCAGCTCGGCCCGGATCTTGGCCCGCAGTTCGGCCGCGGTCGGCCCCTGCTCGGCGACGAAACGCTCCCGGCTGAAGTGGTCGGTGTCGATGCCGGGGGTGGTCGACGGTCGGCGCTCCGGCGGGGCGCCGAGGGCGCCGTACTGGCGGGAGGTGTAGTCGGTGCCGCAGATGATGACGTCGTCCGCGCGCCAGAGCCAGCGTTCGACCGTACGGATGAGCCGGGATTCGAGGAACAGCGGGCCGACGACCACGTGCACCCGGCCCAGCCGGAGCCCGACCGAGGTGAACCGGGCCGCGAGGGCGGACGCGTACAGGTGGTACTTGAGGATGTCGAGGCGCAGGTCGCGCAGCAGCCGGCGGAGGCGCCACAGCCCGCGCAGGGTCGCCAGGTTGGGCCGGAAGCGGAAGTCGAACGGCGACTCGACCACCTCGAAACCGCGCCGGAGCAGTTCCGCCGGCAGTGGCCCGGTGCCCGGTGGCAGCACCACCATCACCTGGTGGCCACGGCGGCGCAGTTCCTCCACCTGGGGCAGGATCCATCGGCCGCTCTGCCGGTGTTTGTACAGGATGGCTACGCGCAGTCCTGCCACTGTCGGTCCTCTCCGGAACGAGGGTCGGAAACGGGGACGGGGTGGAGGGTCGGGGACGGGAGGACGGTCGGGCGGTCAGGTACGGGCGGCCGGGTCGAGGTGTCGGGCCGGTTTGGTGGGGCTCGGTTGGGACGGCAGTGGCGGGGTCGGGCCGCAGGCCCGGTCGACGTACTCCGGGGCGTCCGGGAGGGCGTCGAACTCCGGCCGGAGGATCGCCACCCGGGTCAGGTCGTGCCAGCGGCCCCGGCGGAAGACCGCCTCCCGGTCGCGCCCCTCGACCTGCCAACCGCACCGCCGGACGTACGCGCCGAAGCTGGCGGCGTTGAAGTCGAGAATGGTGCTGTGCAACCGGCGCAGCCCGACGTCGTAGAAGCTCCAGGCCATCGTCAGCATGATCGAGTCGCTGCCGGCGCCCTTCGGTGTCGCACCGGGCATCAGCTTGACCGCGGTGAGCGCGGACCGGTTGTGCCAGTCGATCTCCCACAGCCCGGTCAGACCGACCGGTCCGCCGGTGGCCAGGTCGACCACGGTGAGCCGGCGGTTGCGGGGGTCGTGGGAGGCGCCCTGGAACCAGTCCCGTTGGGCGTCGCGCGCCACCGGCCAGTCCCAGCCCACCACGTTGCCCCGGACCTGCGGCGCGTTCGCCAGGTCGGTGAGGAAGTCGAGGTCGTCGGCCTGCATCGGGCGCAGTCCGACCAGTCGGCCGGTCAGCATGGTTCTCCTCTTCCCCTACCGTTCGGTGCGGTTCCCCCGCTGCTCGGGACGGTTCCGCCGCTGCTCGGGACGCCGTCGCCGCCGGTACGGACCGGGTTCGCCGCGGTTGTCGGGTGGATCTCGCGTACCAGTTCGGCCACCTGGGCCAGGTCGGAGCCGGTGCACCGGTAGTCGGTGTGCAGGAAGAGCATCCGGCGGGAGAAGCTGACCCGGTCGTCCATGGTCAACTCGACCGGTGCCCGGTCCTCGGGTGCGGGATCGGGGCCGAGCCGCCAGAGCACCGCCGGGTAGACCCGACGGTCGATCAGCGCGTGCCGGACCGCCTCGCGTCGCCGGTGCGAGTCGAACTCCAGCACCACCCCGAGGGTGTGCGCGCGGGCGCGCAGCCCGGACAGCCCGGACAGTCCGGCGGCGAGCAGGGCGGCGTTCTCGATCCGACGGCGGCGGAGCCGGTCGGTCGGCAGCACCCGCAGCATCTGGCGGGAGAACTCCGAGATGCCACTGATCCCGCTGTCCCGGAACAGGTCCTCGCCGGCCGCGTACCGGGCCAGGTACTGCTGCTTGTCCACCGGACCGCCGCTCAGGTAGGCCGCCTTGAGGTACATGGCGGACAGGACCCGGTCGACCAGGCCGAGGTGGCGGGCGGTCGGCGGGCCGGCGGGCGGGACCGGGCGACCGGTGTCCGACCAGAGCGCCCCGCCGTCGGGCACCGGCAACGTCTTGCGCAGGGAGGCGAAGACGTAGTCGGCGCGTACCGAGGCGAGCCAGGGGGCGCGGGGGTCGTGGGTCGCGTCGACGACCAGGGTCGCCCCGGACGTCGCCGGCACCACCGGTGGCGCGCCGAAGTACGACACCGCCACCACCGCGTCGGTCGGCGCGGCGACCGGGGGCACCCCACCGGTCGGCCCGACCGGATAGCGCCGGACCGGCAGTACGTCGGCCACCTCGTCCACCACGTCGGCGCAGTAGTACGCGGGCAGGTGCAGCGCGGTCCAGCCGTACTCGCGCCGGCCGAACTCGACCAGGGCGCGCAGTGCCTGGCGGCCGGAGCCGAACAGTTCGCCGTACTGGGGGGTGGCGGACGGCGGGTCGGGGTGTCCGGGCGTACGGGCCCAGTCCGGCTCGGCCGGCAGGTGCAGCGGGAAGCTGGAACCGACCTCCCAGCGCTGCCCGAGCAGGGCGGGACCGTGTTCGCGGTGATCGTCGGCCATCGGTCAGCTCCGACCCAGCCGGTAGCCGGGGAAGTAACCCGACCGGCGCAGCTCGTCGACGTCGCGGCCGAGCGTACGGGCGTGCTCGGTGAGCAGGCCCGCGTAGCGCCGCTCGTCCAGCACCACCGCACCGGTCCAGAACTGGGTACGTCGACCGCCGAAGGAGCGTTTGAACTGGAACAGCCCGTCGTCGGGGCGTACCCCGCCGCCGAGGTGGACCAGGGCGCAGCCGTTCTCCGCGGCCCATTCCAGGATGGTCCAGAGCAGCAGGTTGTTGGCGCCGTCGCGGACGGTACGCGGGTCGGAGCCGGCGAGGTGGTAGTGCGCCCGGTCGCGGTGGCGCAGGACGAGGGCGGAGGCGACCACGGCTCCGCCGGGTTCGCGTACCTCGGCGATCAGCAGTGCCTTGCCGAGGCCGTCGACCAGTTTGCGGTAGTACTCCTGGGCGAAGAGGTATCCGGGGGCGCTGCCGACCCGGAGCATCGTCTGCTCGTACAGCCGGCGGAAGGGTGAGCCGGCAACCACGTCGTCGGGGTCGGCGGCCCGGATGGTGCCGCCGAGGCCGGCGTTGCGGGCCTTGCGGATCGCGGTACGCGACCGTCCCTCCATCCCGGCCCAGATCGCGGTGCTGCCCTGGTTGACCGGGACGGTGATGGTGTCCGCGCGGCGGGTCAGCTCGATCACGCCCAGCCGCTGTACGGCGACGACCGAGGCGAGGTCCAGCGGGGAGAACCGGAGGAAAAGGGTGACCATTCCGGTGTCCCGCCAGTGGTCGAGCGCCCCGCGCCAGAATCCGGCGAGTTCGGTCGAGGCGCAGTCGGTTTCGACGTGGATCCCCGAGTAGCCGTACGGGCTGACCGCGTCGGACGTGGTCGGATCGAGCCGGCGGACCACGTACGGAAGCAGGATCCGGTCCGCCCGGTGGGCGAGTTGCCAGGTGCCGGGTTCGGTGCTGGCCGCGGCCGTGCCGTAGCCGGCGGTGAAGTAGACGTCCGGGCAGTCCGCCCCGAGCAGGGGTCCGGCGGTGTCGGCGTCGACCACCGCCAGGTCCGTGTTCACCGGTCGGCCAGGAACTGCTCGATGGCGTGGAAGACCCTGCCTGTCTGGGTCTCGTCCAGCGCGGACCCGCTGGGCAGGGTGAGCCCGTCCTCGAAGAGGCGCTGGGCGGCACCGGTGAGGACCGCGCGGGCCTGGCCGAAGATCGGTTGCAGGTGCATGGGTTTCCACACCGGCCGGCTCTCGATGTCCTGGGCGGCGAGGTGGGCGCCGAGTTGCCCGGCCCGCCACCCGGCCCGGTCGGGATCGACGACGATGGTGGTGAGCCAGCAGTTCGCGCCGCGTGCGCCGGCACCGTCGGCGGTGATCCGGACCCCGGCCGGGATGCCGTCGCCGCCGGGTCCGCTCTCGTCACCCTCACCGAGCAGTCGTACGCCGGGCACGGCGGCGAACAGTTTCGCGTACCGTTCCCGCAGTTCTCGGCGGCGGGCGAGCATCTCGTCCAACCGGCTGAGCTGGGCCCGGCCGAGGGCGGCGAGCAGGTTGCTGAGCCGGTAGTTGTAGCCGATGTCCTGGTGTTCGTAGTGCGGGACGGGTTGCCGGGCCTGGGTGGCCAGGTGACGGCTGCGGGCGATGATCCCGGCGTCGTCGGAGACGAGCATCCCGCCACCCGAGGTGGTGATGATCTTGTTTCCGTTGAAGGAGAACGCGGTGACCCGGCCGAACGACCCGGCCGCCCGGCCCCGGTACGTGGCCCCCAGCGACTCGGCCGCGTCCACCAGCACCGGGACCCGGGCGGCGGCACAGACGGGCAGGAGTTCGTCGTAGTCGGCGCAGGCGCCGAACATGTCCACCGGCACCACCGCGGCGACCCGCCGGCCCTCGGCACGCAGCCGGTGCAGCAGGTCGGCCAGCAGGTCGACGTCGATATTGCCGGTGGCCGGTTCACAGTCGACGAAGACCGGTTCCGCGCCGGTGTAGACCACCGCGTTGGCGGTGGCGACGAAGGTCAGCGTGGGCACCACCACCACCTGACCCGGACCGGCGCCGAGGGCGAGCAGGGCGAGGTGCAGGGCGGCGGTGCCGGAGCTGACCGCGACCGCGTATGCGGCACCGACCCGCTCGGCGACCTCGCGTTCGAACGCGTCCACCTCGGGGCCGACCGGCGCCACCCAGCCGGAGCGCAACGCCCGGACCAGGTACGACTCTTCGAGCGGCCCGACATCGGGCGGGGACAGGTACACCCGGCCGGTCATCGTGCTGGCGTCGGGTCGGGGACGGCGCGACGCCGCCCGGAGTTGCCAGGACGAAGCTTCACGGGCACGGCCTCCGACCCCAAACACGCTCAAAGTATCCAAAGGGTTTGTATCAGTTCGAGCCCCGTACAAGGGTGCGTTTTGGCTATTCTGGTCAGATTCAACAATCTGCCCGGACAAGGCGGTACAGCATGGAGAACGCGGGAACGGGCACGCAGGTCGCGGGTCAACGCCGGCGATCTCCGGTGGCCTTCCTGACCGGGTCCAGCCTCGCCCAGTCGGCCAGCTACGCGCTCAGCGCCGTACTGGCCAGTACCCTGCTCGGACCACACCAGCGCGGGCTGATGGTGCTGGGCATCACCACCGGCAGCATCGCCGGGCTGCTCTCCGGCCTGGGTACGGGTTCGGCCCTGCGCTCCCGCCTGCCCGCCGTGACCGGTACGCCCGCCGCCCAGCGCCTGCTCGCCTCGTACACCTGGTGGTCGGTGGTCTCCGCGGTCACCGGGGGCGGGCTCGCCGTACTGCTGTCGATCCTCTCCGGACCGCTGATCGACCCCGGCCTGGCGGAGCCGCCGTTCCTGGTCGCCGTACTGGTGATCACGATCGGGTACGTGGCACTGACCCAGTTCCCCGACGTCTGGTACGCCGCCGGCCGGTTCCGCGCCGGCAGCGCCTGGGCGGCGGCGGTCGCCGCCGGTGGCCTGGTCGGTGTCCTACTCGGAGCGCTGCTCGACCGGAGCGCCTGGATCCTGCTGCTGGCCCAGGGGCTGGGCATGGTGACGGTCGCGATGGTCCAGTGCGCCCGGCTGCGGATGGTCGGCCTGGTCCCGCTGGACTCCCCCGACCGCCGGGAAATGGTCGATATGCTCCGGCACGGTTTCCGGGCGCTCGGCCTGACCATGGGGCTCGCTCTGGCCCTGCGCGCCGACCGGTACGTGCTGGGCGCGGTGGCGGGCGCCGCCACGGTCGGCATCTACTCCGTCGCGGCCACCCTGAGCGAGGGCCCCCGGGTGGTGCCCGCCGCCCTGGGACAGCTCGTCAACCGCGAGGTGGCACTCGGGGGTGGACTGTCCCGGGTGGCCCGTGCCCGGCGGACGGCCCTGCTGGCGGCGGCGCTGATCGGCCTGGTGGTGGCGGTCGGCGGCTGGTTCCTGATCGTCCCGGTGTTCGGGGAGGCGTTCGCCGACGCCCGCCCGCTGCTGCTGGTCCTGCTGGTCGCCGAGGTCGCCTTCGCGCCGTTCGCGGTGGCGAGCCGCGCCCTGCTCGGGGGCGGGTGGATGACCACCGCCGGGCTGCTCGGCGCGGCGGGCAGTGTGGTGGCGCTGATCCTGTTCGCACTGGCCATCCCCCTCTGGGGCGCGTACGGTGCGGCGATCGCCTGCATCCTCACGTACGCCGGACTGTCGGTGGCCTCGTGGCGGCTGCTGCGCCGCCGGCTCGGCCGCAACGTGGCACCCCGTCCACGCGAGACGGTCTCACCTCCGATTCGGATCGGACGGTCCACGTAACGCGTTGTCGGTCATCCCTGGTCACGAATTGCTCTCGGCTGCCATTCGAGACCCGGTACCACCTTTCTGCCGGCCATCCGATCAGGCATACTCCGCATAGAAAAGAGTCAATTGGAGGGGTCGGGGGCGCAGGCGAGGAGACCGGTGGTTGAACACGGATGTGCGCGCAAGTGATCCGGCACCATCGATGGTCGGAAGAATGGCGCGGTACGGCGGCCACGTGCTCCGGGAACAACTCGTCCGGCACCGGGCCACCGGACCGACGGACATACCCGTACGGACGGGTGAGGTAACCCGGGAGTGGCTGACCGCCGTACTCTGCACCGGAATTCCGGATGCGGCGGTGCGGGCGTACGCGGTGGCCGACGTGAGCAGTGGCACCTCGACCCGGTGGCGCGCCACGGTCAGCTACAACGACGCGGGTCGGGACGCCGCCCTGCCCACGGAACTGTTCGCCAAGACCACCCGGAGCTGGACCCAGCGCCTGTTGTTGGGGCTGGCCGACGTGCTCACCGGCGAACCGGGCTTCTACCGGCACCTGCGCCCCCACCTGGAGATCGAGACCCCGTACGGGTACCACGGGGCGGTCGACCCCGCATCGGGCCGCTCGATCGTGTTGATCGAGGACGTCGCCACCACCCGGCAGGCCACCTTCTGTACGCCGCAGACGCCGATCTCCCGCGCCGAGCTGGAGGACCTGCTCACCGGCATGGCCACCTGGCACGGGCGGCACTGGAACGATCCCGGGTTGGCCCGGCACCCGTTCCTGCACCAGACGCCGCGTACGTTCGTCGGCAACCTCGCCCGGTTCGCCCAGCTCCGCAGGCGCGGGCGGGTCGGCGTCCAGCGGGCCAGGACGGTGATCCCCGACCCCGTCGTGGCCCGCTACGAGGACCTCTACCTGGCCCTGTGGCGGTCGCTGGAGCTGACCACCGAGGGGCCGCTGACGCTGCTGCACGGCGACCCGCACATCGGCAACGTCTACCGGACCGGCGACGGGCGGATGGGGTTCGCCGACTGGCAGGTGGTCATGCGCGGTAGCTGGGCGTACGACGTGGCGTACACGATCGTGACCGGGTTGAGCGTCGACGACCGCCGCAGGTGGGAACGTGACCTGCTCGGCTTCTACCTGGGCCGGCTGGGGGCGGCCGGCGGCACCGCACCCGACTTCGACGACGCCTGGCTGGCCTACCGGCAGCAGACCCTCTGGCCGTACTTCGGTTGGCTGCTCTCCACCGGGCGCAGCGCCATCCAGCCGAGGTTCCAACCCGCCTCGACCAATTTCGGAATGCTCGAACGCACCTCGAACGCCATCCTGGACCTCGACGCCCTCGGCGCGGTCAGAGGCGCGATCCGACGGGAGCGGTGAGATGGACTGGGTCAAGGATTTCTACTCCCGGACGGGCAACTGGTGGGGTCGGGCCGAGGCGCGGGTCACCGAACGGGACCGGGCGCGGGTGGCGCTGCTGCACCAGCACTGCGGCGAGGAGCCGAAACGGGTGCTGGAGCTGGGCGCGGGCTACGCCGCGACTGCCGTCCAGACGGCGCGGGCCGGGCACACGGTCACCGCGGTCGACATCAGCGACCGGATCGACTTCGGCACCGAACTCGCACGGGACCTCGCTCCCGGCGCCCTGACCCTCGTCAAGGACAACTTCTACGCCGTACGCCTCGACGGGCCGCCGTTCGACGTCGTCTGCTACTGGAACGGCTTCGGCGTCGGCACCGATGCCGACCAGCGCCGGCTGCTCGGTCGGATCGCCACCGAGTGGTTGCGCCCCGGCGGTGTCGCCCTGCTCGACGTGAGCAACCCGTTCGTCTGGGCTCAATGGGACGGCGACGAGGAACACCGGATGCCGGCCCCGGACCGGGGCTACCACCACGAGCTGCGCGAGCGTACGACCTTCGACCCGGTGAGCTGTGTGGCGGTCGACACCTGGTGGGAGGTGTCGAACCCGAGTGAGCGGATCAGCCAGTTCCTGCGCTGCTACACCCCGGCGGACCTGGCACTGCTGCTCACCGGCACCGGGCTGGCGCTGACCGCGATCACGGTCGGGGAGCGCACGTTCGCCCCGACACCGCAGCCGGGCCTGCGTGAACTGCTGCACGAACGGTACGACTACCTGGCGGTCCTGCGACACGATCCGACGTGAGCGGTCGACGGGTCAGCGGCGGGAGGCGTACACGTAGTAGCGGACCCACGGCCGGGGATCCTCGGGACGCGTACGGACGCTGTAGCCGGCGGCCCGCAGCAGGTCGATGACCGGGGCGAAGGTCCGTTGCCAGGACCGGTCCGTCCCGTCGGCGTACGGGGGTTCGGACAGGAAGTCGTGGCAGGAGACGACGAGGTTCTCCACGATCGCGAACTGCTGGAACGACTTCTCCAGCACCGACAGTTCGGCGCCCTCGATGTTCATCTTGAGCAGGTCGATCCGGTCCACCCCGAGCGAGGCGACGATCTCGTCGAGGGTACGCCCGGCGACCTCGATCCCGCCGTCTGCGCCACCGGTCAGGCGGTTGCTGATGTGGTCGACCCGGTCGTCGGTGAGGTGGACCGGGCCGGGGTCGCCGACCACGGCGCACTCCAGAGCGGTCACGTTGGGCAGCCCGTTCAGTTCGACCGTACGGCGCAGGCAGGCGAAGGTCCGGGGGTGCGCCTCGATGCTCACCACCCGCCCGGCGAGCCCGACCAGGCGGGACAGGAGCCGCACCTCGCTGCCCACACCGGCACCGATGTCGAAGACGGTGTCACCGGGTTGTGGCTGGTAGTCGAAGAGGAAGACGTCCCGGGTCGCCTGGTCCTGGGCGCGGGCGGAGAGCCCGCCGAGGGTCGTGTTGACCACGACCCCGGTCGGGTACCGGTGCACCCAGTGGCCCTCGGCGTAACGGACCCGGCAGCGGGACTGCGAGCGGGCGGAGAGGAACAGCGAACCGAGCCCGGCGACCACGCGCCGGTCGACCCGCTCGTCCAGGGTGTCGAAGAGCCGTTTCCTGAGACTTGTCGACATGCGTCGTGCTCCGATCTCTGCGCCGAGCGGCGGGACTGGTCAGCGGGCGGGACCGCTCAGCGGGCGGGGCTGGCCAGCGGGGCCGGCTGCCGGGGCAGGGATCCCGTCGCGTCCAGCCGGTCGCGGTACCACTCGAAGGTGCGGCGTACCCCGTCGGCCAGTGGGACGGTGGGTTCGAAGCCGGTCAGCCGGCGGAGTTTGCCCAGGTCGGGGCGGCGTCGCGTGACCGATCCGGGTGGTGCCGGCAGCCGCTCGATGGTCGGGCTGACGCCGGCCAGGTCGAGCACGAGGTGCGCCAGGTCGGCGATGTTGGTCTCGGCGGTGTCGTCGCCGATGTGTACGACCTCGCCGGTCACCTCCGGGCGGGCCATCAGCCGCAGCACCGCCTCGACGGCGTCGTCCACGTGGCAGAACGCCCGGTACTGGTCGGCGCCCCAGACCCGGAACGGGTCCTCGCCGCTCAGCGCCCGCAGCGCCATCTCCGGGATGACGTGGTCGGTGCCCATCCTCGGGCCGTAGACGTTGTGGAACCGCCCAACGACCGCGGTGCACCCCTTGGCGGCGGCGCCGTGGATGAAGGCCGCCTCGCCGAGGAGTTTGCTGATCGCGTACGCGAACCGGGGCGAGGTCACGTCGGCCACCATCACCGGCACGTCCTCGGCGGTGGGTACGGGCACGATGCCGGCGTCGACGCCTCCGGCGTACACCTCGCTGGTGGAGCTGAAGAAGATCCGTTCGCCGGGCTGTACCCAGTCCAGCAGGTGCAGGGCGGTGAGCGTGTTGACCCGGATCACCCGGGCCGGGTCGGCTTCGACGTTGCGTACGCCGACCACCGCGGCGAGCAGGTAGATCTGGTCGTAGCCGGGTGGCAGTTCGGCCCATGCCCGCGCGCTGGTCAGGTCGGCGGAGCGGACGTCGACTCCGGGATGCGCGCGGAGCGCGCCGATCCGCTCGTCGTCCCGCCCCCGGGAGAAGTCGTCCACGATGGTGACGGTGTGCCCGTCGGCCACCAGCCGGTCGGCGAGGTGCAGGCCGACGAAGCCGGCGCCGCCGAGGATGAGTGCGCGCATCAGGCACCTCTCGCCGGGGTGGGTACGGGTGGGGACGGTGGCACCGCCGGGGTAGGCGCGGGCGTACGCGGAAGCGGCAGGTAACCGATGCCGGCGTAGCGGACACCGGCCGCGGTGATGGCCGACTCGTCCAGGATCCGCCAGGAGTCGTAGACCAGAGCAGGTCGTGGACCGCCCCCGGCGAGCAGGGTATCGACCCGGATCGCCCGGTAGTCGGGGTGGTCGTTGATGACGAGGACCGCGTCGGCGTCGCTGAACGCCTTGTCGATGCTGGTCGGCTCGCCACCGTAGCGGTGGATCACCTCGTCCGGCACCATCGGGTCGTGGCCGACGACGGTCAGTCCGGCGGACCGGAACACCGGCATCATGGTGGCGATCGGGGTGCCGCGCATGTCGTCGGTGGGCGGCCACCCCTTGTACGCCCACCCCAGTACGGCCAGCCGGGCGCCGATCGTGCCGCCGCGTATCTGGCGGAGCAGTTCCACGACCCGGTTGGCGACGTGCAGCGGGAGGTACTCGTTGAGCCGTCGGGCCGCGCCGACCAGGAACGGTCCGGGTTCGCCCCCGGCACTGTCGATCATGATGTACGGGTCCTTGGACAGGCAGCCGCCGCCGACGTACCCGGGCCTGCTCAGGTCCGGCCGGGGGTAGTCGAGGTTGGCCGCGCCGATCACCTCGAGCGGGTCGAGCCCGTGCCGTTCGGCGATCAGCGCCAGCTCGTTGCCGAACGAGTAGATCAGGTCGGTGTGGCAGTTGTTGGAGAGCTTGACCAGCTCGGCCGCCTCCAGGCTGGACACCGGCACCACCTGCGTGGCGAGCCCGCCGAAGAACTCGGCTCCGGCCCGCCCGCTCTCCTCGTCCAGTCCCCCGACCACCTGCGGCAGCTCGACCAGTTCGCGCAGGGCCTGGCCCTGGATGGTCCGTTCGGGCGCCATCACCAGCCGGGCCCGGCCCCACGCGGCCAGGAGTACGGGCAGCACCACCCGGCGGCTGGTGCCGACCGGTACGGTGCTGCGGACGACCACCAGCGTGTCCGGCCCGCACCGGGCGGCGACGTGCTCGGCGGCGGCGGCGAGGTTGGTCAGATCGGGTTGCCGGGTGTCGTCGTCGACCGGTGTGGAGACGGAGATGACCGCCACGTCGACGTCGGCCGGCAGGTCGGTGTGGACGAAGACGGTCCTGCCGACGGCTTCGGCGAACACCTCCTCGATGCCGGGTTCGAAGAGGTGGACCCGCCCCTGGCGCAGTGCGTCCCGGACGGCGGGCGAGGTGTCCACGCCGTGCACCTCGTAGCCCTTGCGCGCGAGCGCGGCGGCCAGGGTCAGGCCGACATAGCCGAGTCCCACAACGCCGATCTTTCGGTACAACTCAGGCCTCCTCAGGTAGGGAACACATCGGTTAGGGCAGGTAGCCGTCGGGTCAGGCGGGTACTCCGCTCGTCGCCGGGGTCCGGGCGGGGTCGGGGCCGATCCCGGTGGCGGTGGCGACCGCCGCGTCCCAGAGGTCGCGGACGGAGTCGACCAGGTCGTGGGTGGGTGCCCAGCCGAGCACCCGCAGGGCGAGCGAGTTGTCCCCGCACATCCAGGGCACGTTGGCCGTCCGGGCGGCGGCGGGGGCCGGGGCCTCCTCGCGGATGGTGCCGGTGAATCCCGCGCTCCGGGCCAGCATCCGCACCGCGTGCCGGGTGGCGACCGCGTACCCGCTGGAGATGTTGAAGACGACGTGGGGCGGCTCGGGCACGCCGATCGCGGCCCGGACCGCGAGCGCCACGTCGCGGACGTCGACAAAATCGCGGTACGCCCCGAGCGCGCCGAGCCCGATCTCCGGTGTCCCGGTCTCGCTCGCCTCCAGCAGCAGTGCCGCCGTCCGGCCGAGCACGTTCTCGGTGGACAGTCCGGGGCCGATCGGGTTGAACACCCGGAGCACCACCGCGTCGATCCGCCCGGCGGACCGGGCCAGTTCGACCAGTTGGGTGCCGGCGAGGTGGCTGAGGCCGTACTCGCTGACCGGGGTGGCGGGTTCGTCCTCGGCGACCGGGGCACCGAACGGGACCGGCCCGTACTCGCCGGCCGAGCCGAGCCGGACGAACCGGGCCCGGGGGGCGCCCGCCGAGACCGCCTCGATCAGCTTGGCGGTGACCAGGGTGTGCGCGCGGATCATCGTGTCCGCGCCGCCGGTGAGCTGCCCGGTGCAGTTGACCACCGCGTCCGGCCGGGCCGCGTGGACCAGTTCGGTCAGCTCCGCCACCTCGGCGGCGAGCAGGTCGCACTCGGCCCGTCCGGGGCAGGTCAGCTCGGTGTCGGGTTCGAGTACGGCACGTACCCGCGCCCCGACGAAGCCGGACGCGCCGAAGAGCAGCACCCGGCTCACACCGGCTCCCGTACCCCGGTGGGGAGCAGGGTCGACCGGAGGTCGTCGAAGGTCCGGTTCGCCTCGTCGTAGTCCTCGGGGCGGCCGATGTCGAGCCAGTACCCGTCGAACGGGTAGCTGGCCGGCAGCCGGCCCGCCCGGAGGAGGTCGATCATGAGCTGGTCGAAACCGAACGGCAGCCCGGCCGGGTACGCCGAGATGGTGTCCCGGGACAGGCCGTAGAGCCCCATGCTGACCTCGTAGTCGAGGGTGGGCTTCTCGGTGAACTCGACCACGTGGTCGCCCCGGCTGACCAGGACCCCAAAGTCGATCTTGACGCTCCGGCGGAAGGTCGCCACGGTCAGCGGGGCGCCCGAGACGCTGTGCGCGGCCAGCAGGTCGGCGTAGTTGAGGTCGGTGAGGATGTCGCCGTTCATCACCAGGAAGTGCTCGGGGAGCCGGTCCCGGAGCCCGAACAGCGGGCCGACCGTGGAGAGCGGCACGCGCTCCTCCACGTAGTCCACCCGCAGGCCGTAGCGGGACCCGTCGCCCACGAACGCGCGGATCAGCGATCCCATGTGGTTGATCGCCAGGGTCGCCCGGGTGAATCCGCAGTCCGCCAACTGGAGCAGGACGATCTCCAGGATCGCGTGGCTGTCTCCGATCGGCACCAGGGGCTTCGGCAGTGACGTGGTGTACGGGCGAAGCCGGACTCCCTTGCCGCCGGCCATGATCACCACGTGCTTGTCGTCTTCCACGCAACCCCCCACCCGCCTGGCCCGGTCCTCTGTCGTCAACGACGGGCCCACCGACGAGTCACGCAAAGGGGCCGACTGCGCAAATAAAGTGAATGTGATGCCAAATAAAGTGAAACAACCCACCTAACGCGAAAAGAGCGACTAAGTGTTTGTTACCTGACAGCACCCGCAGCAGCCGCAGGCCCGGACGCGGCGACGCCAGACCCGGATCAGGGAGTCACCCCATGCCACTTGCCGCAGTCCCCGCTCCCCACCTCCACCCCGTACGCCGACGACCGGGCGCCCGGCGTCGTACGGTGGCGCTGCTCGGCGTCGACACGGCCGCCTGGATCGCCGGCTTCCTCACCGCGGCCTGGACCCGGTACGAGTTCGACCTGAGCACCCAACTGGTGAGCCGGGTCCTCGTCGCCGCCCTGCTGGCCAGCGTGATCTTCACCGGTCTGACCACGCTGCACCGCCTCTACCTGGGACGACACCCGCTGGGCAGCCTCCTGGAGGCGCGTACGCTCACCGGCGCGGTCGCCGCCACCGCGGCCCTGATCGTGATCGGGGTGCTGCCACTGGACACCCACCCGATCCCGGCCAGCACTCCCCCGGTCGGCGGGGCGATCGCCCTGCTGCTCATGCTCGGGCTCCGGTCCGTGCACCGGCACCGGCGCAGCCGGTCGCTGCGACCGAGCACCGGGTCGGCCCGCCCGGTGCTGCTGTTCGGTCTCGGCTCGGCCGGTCAGTCCCTGCTCAAGGCCATGGTCAGCGATCCACGCGGCAAGTACCTGCCGGTCGGGCTGCTCGACGACGATCCGGAGAAGCGGCACCTGCGCCTGGACGGCGTACCGGTCCTCGGCGGACGCCCCGAGATCGCCACCGCGATCGGCCTGACCAGGGCGAACACCCTGATTCTGGCGATCGCCAGCGCCGAACCCGAGCTGATCCGTCAGGTCCGCGCGACCACCCTGGAGGCCGGCGCCGAATTCAAGGTCCTACCCCCGGTACGCGAACTCGTGGACCACCGGATCAGCGTCGCCGACGTACGCGACCTGAAGATCACCGACCTGCTGGGACGCCCGCACGCCGTCGCCGACCTGGGCACCCGGGGCGCGGAGGTAACCGGGCGGCGGGTGCTGGTGACCGGCGCCGGGGGCTCGATCGGCTCCGAACTCTGCCGGCAGCTCATGCGGGCCAACCCGGGCGAGCTGATGATGCTCGACCGGGACGAGTCGGCGCTGCACGCCCTGCAACTGTCGCTGACCGGACGGGCTCTGCTGGACGGACCGGAACTCATCCTCGCCGACGTACGCGACGCCGAGGGGATCGCCCGGGTGGTGGCCGAGCGCAAGCCGGACATCGTCTTCCACGCCGCCGCGCTGAAGCACCTCACGCTGCTGCAACGGCACCCCGGCGAGGCGATCAAGACCAACGTCTGGGGCACCCTGTCGGTGCTCAGCGCCTGCCGGGACGTGTCGAGGTTCGTCAACATCTCCACCGACAAGGCGGCGAACCCGATCAGCGTGCTCGGCTACTCCAAGCGGATCACCGAGCGGCTGACCGCGCACACCGCCGCCGCCACCGACGGCACCTTCCTCAGCGTCCGCTTCGGCAACGTACTGGCCAGCCGGGGGTCGGTGGTGGGGGCGTTCCAGGCCCAGATCGACGCCGGACTGCCGATCACCGTCACCCACCCGGAGGTGACCCGCTACCTGATGACGGTGCAGGAGGCGGTGCAACTGGTGCTCCAGGCATCGGCGATCGGCCGCGACGGTGAGGCGCTGGTGCTGGACATGGGCAGTCCCGTACGGATCGACGACATCGCCCGCCAGCTCGCCGCGCAGGCCCCCGGCGCCCCGCAGATCGTCTACACCGGCCTGCGTCCCGGCGAGAAGCTGCACGAGGACCTGATCGGTGCCGGTGAGGAGGACCTGCGTCCGCTGCACCCGCTGATCTCGCACGTGACCGTCCCGCCGCTCGACCCGATCGAGGCCAGCGCACTGGATCCGTTCGACACCCCGGCCAAGGTGATCGAGCGTCTGGCCTGGCTCTGCGAGCAGCCCGCCACCTTCGCCCCACCGGTCATGCACGTCCCCAACACCCGCGCCACCCACCCCCCGATCACCATCCCCACCGAGGGGTGAGGGTGGCGTCTCAGAGGCGTACGGGCAGCGCGGCCAGCCGCCACGCACCCGGCACCAGCTCGCGCCGGAGTTCGTCCGGCGGCACGGCGAGCGCGAGGTCGGGGAACCGGCGCAGCAGGGCCCCGAACGCGACCTCGCACTCCTGCCGGGCCAGTGGCGCGCCGAGGCAGTAGTGCAGCCCGTGGGCGAAGCCGACGTGCCGCTCCCCGCGTCCGTCCCGCTCGCGGGTCAGGTCGAGCCGATCCGGGTCGTCGAAGACGCGCGGGTCGTAGTTCGCGGCGACGAGGATGGGCATCACCGCCTCTCCCCGGCGTACGAGCACGTCGCCGATCCGGAGGTCCTCGGTCGCGAACCGCATCCGGGTCGCCTGGGCCGGGCCGCACCAGCGCAGCAGTTCGTGGACGGCGCCGGGCATCAGGTCGGGGTCGTCGCGCAGCAGGGCGAGCTGGTCGGGGTGGGTGAGCAGGGCGACCGTGCCGTTGCCGATCAGGTGCGCGGTGGTCTCGTGGCCGGCGATCAGCAGGGTCAGGATCATGGCGATCATCTCGGTGTCGCTGAGCCGGTCGCCGTCCTCGTCCTGGGCCCGGATCAGCCCGGTAATCAGGTCCTCCGCCGGTTCGGTCCGGCGTTGCCCGATCAACTGCCGGGTGTGGTCGACCAGGTCGGCCAGGGCTTCGGCCAGGCCTGCGCCGGACGGGTCGACCAGGGCCGCACTGGCCCGGCGCCACCGTGGACGGTCCTGCTCCGGTATGCCGACCAGGTCGCAGATCACGATGATCGGCAACGGGTACGCGAAGTGCCGCAGCAGGTCGACGGCACCGCCCTCGGCCGCGTCGGGGAGCCGGTCGAGCAGGTCCTCGGCGATCTCCTCGATCCTCGGGCGCAGTTGCGCGACCCGGCGGGCGGTGAACGCCCGTGACACCAGCCTGCGCAGTCGGGCGTGGTCGGCCCCGTCGAACTCGAGGATGTTGGCCAGCAGGTAGCGGGCGTGTTCGTCGGGGACCCCACGGGCCCTGAACACCATCTCGGCGAGGTTGACCCCGTTGCTGCCCGGCACGCTGGCCGGGTTGGTCACGAAGCGCGGATCCCCGAGGACCGCCCTGACGTCCTCGTGCCGGGTGACCACCCACGGCGGTTCGACGCCCGGAATCATGGCTCGGGCCATCGGTGTCTCCTCCCGGATCCGGGAGTATCCGGTGAACGGGTCGCGCAGCAACCGCTCGTCCATCAGGTCGAAGGTCCCGGTGCTGGCAGCGGCGTCGGGCGGGGTCGCGGTCATGGCTTCTCTCCCGGGGTGCTCAGATCTTGCACGGTGCTCAGAAGGCGAGCTGACGGCTCAACTGGTGGTGCAGGCGGTCGAGCGTGCGATGGAGCAGGGCGCGTACCTGCTGTGCCGCCGGGTCGGGTGTCCCGTGGGCGGGCGATGGTTCGAAGGCCGCACCGGCGATCCCGGCGACGAAGTCGGCGGTGGTCTCGGCGGCCGACGCCCCGACCGGCGCGCTGTCCTCGGTGAGCAGGTAGCCGGTCAACAGGGCGACGAATCCGTGGCACTGCTGCTCGGCGTCGGCATCCGTACGGGCCACCCCGTGCTCGCGCAGGATGTCGAAGTAGTCCGCGACGATCCGGTCCCGCTCGTGCGGGATGCCGGCGACGTCCGGGCTGTGCGCCAGCGCGCCGAGGGTGTCGGTGTCCCCGGTGAACAGTGCCCGGCTGATCGGCTCCTCCCGCAGCCACCGGTAGCCGAACCGGGCGACCCGGCCCGGTGACACGGCGGTCGGGTCGGCGTCGATGTCACGCAGCAGCGCGTCGACCAGCACCACCGCGGACCGGGTCAGCAGGGCCAGGAACAGCGCCTCCTTGGTGGGGAAATGCAGGTAGACGGTGCCCTTCCCGATGCCGGCCCGGCGGGCGACCTCGCCGATCGTGATCCGCTGGTAGCCCCACGACACCAGCAGGTTGCCGGCGGCGTCCAGGATCCGATCGGTCCGCAGGCCGCGCTCGACATCCACCTGGCCGGAGTTCTGGCGCTCGACCTGGTCCACCCGAAATCTCCCCTCGTGACCCCGTGACCAGATTTGACGATCTGGTCACGAGCTGCCTGGGGGCACAGTAGGGCAGCACGGAGTCCGTACGCAAGCCATCGGTCCCTGTGACAACGCCGGGGACCCCTATCCGGCGAAGACCTCGGGGATCCCGGTCCTGATCCGGTCCACGGTCTCGGCGACGTCGAGCCGGGTCGTGTCGATGCCCAGGTAGCGGTAGTCGGCGTCGGTCGCCCGCCGGAGGGTCGGGTCCTCCGGAATCAGGTCGACCATGTCCCGCCACTCCTGCGTGGTCCGCTTCGCCCGGGTGGTTCGCCGCAGGTCCCGTACGTCCTTGGCGACCAGCAGTTCCACCAGGAACACCGCCGAGGGCCGGGGCAGCAGTTGGCGGAAGGCCAGGTAGTCCGGATAGCCACGGAGGAAGCTGCCGGCGATGACGTTGACGTACCCCGCCGCCCAGAAGTTCTCCACCAGGCCGGCGACGTTCCGGCGGAGCAGGCCGAAGAACCGGTCGTCCATCGGGCAGGGGTTGGTCTGTCCGATGTCCTCCGCGTCGATCCGGGCACCGTCGGGCGCGTACGGCAGCAGGGCGCGGACGATGGTGGACTTGCCCGCACCCTCCTCGCCGTTGACGATGACGAGCCGGCGCTCCCGCCGCGGGTCGGGGGTTCGTTCCGGAGCAGACATCCACCGAGTATCACCGGACGGAGCCGCCGCTGACCGGTGCTGCCCGCCGCTGCCCGGTGGTCAGATCGAGCGGAGGCGGCGGCGTACCGGCGGGTTGTCGATCCAGCCGACGAAGCGCGCCTCCACCTGCTCCGCCGTCAACTGGACCAGTACGAGTGCCGCCCGGTCCCGGAAGTGCACCATGAACGTGGCCAGGCGGTCGTGGTCGTCCTGGTAGAGGACCCACATCCGGCGTCGGAAGACCGGGCAGGGCCACTGCTCGCCGTCGTCGCGGCAGAGCCAGTCCCCACCGGGTCGATGCGGGGCCACGAGGTCGTCGTCGTCCGCATCGTTCACACCCGCGCCCCCATCTGCGTCGCCAGTTCGGTGACCAGCGCGGGCGCCGTACCTTTTGTTCTCCGGAGGATGTCCGCCATCAGCTCGTGCGCGATCGGCCGACCCCGGATCTCCCACGGCGCGACCCGGTCCGCCTCGACCAGCGCCTCTCCGGCACAGCCGGTCTCGCCGACCAGGAGGTAACCACGGGCGAGGTCGAGCAGGTGGTGCGCCCGCCGCTCCGGCAGCAGCCCGGCGAGCGCCCGGTGGTTGAGCTGGTGCGCGTGGATCGAGACCGCCTGTCGGCCGTCCCCCAGCTCGACCGCCGCCGCCGCGCGGTGCAACTCCACGTTGGTCGGGCCGAAGCTGGTCCAGTATTCGTTCCGGTCCCCGCCGAGCATCTTCGCCGCCTCGTCGGCCCCCCGGAACAGGTCGTGCACGCCCGCGTTGTCGCCGAGCCGGGCCGCCGCCATCGCCGCCTGGAGCAGCAGTGACCCGTACACCGACAGGTGGGCCGGGTCGGCGGTGCCGAGGTCGGTCGGGGCGAGCCGGTGGGCCATGACCATGTTCGCCTCGAAGGCCGGGCGGGCCCGGCCCATCGCCAGGAGCGCGTTGGCCATCCTGCTGGTCGCCACCGCCGCGAGCAGGTCGTCCTCGGCTCGCCGGGCGGTCCCGATCGCCCGGTCGGCGGCCAGCCGGGCCAAGTCGCACTCGCCGAACTTCCGCAGCGCCGAGGAGGCGATCTGGAGCACCTGTCCGAGCAGGCTCGCCGCCTGCCGCCCGGCGTCGCCACGGTGGTACGCGTCCGCCGCCTGGGCGTCGCGCAACAGTCCCGGCAGCCCCCGGACCAGTACGCCGTACCGCGCGTACTGGTAGGTGAGCCAGGCGTGGTTCACCGACTGGGCCAGCTCGTGCAGCGGCGTCGCCGGGGCCCGACCGAGCGGGGCGACCGGCGCGGACCGCTCCAGCGCCTGCCGGAGATCGTCCAGCTCCCGTTGGTCGTAGCTGCCCGACGGGCTCGACCCCCGCTCGGGATCCCGGTTGAGCAGCATCGCCACGTCGATCTGGAGCACGACGGCGATCTGGTAGAGCATCGAGAACTTGTCGAGTCGCCGGTCCCCCCGCTCGACCTTGTCGACCCAGCTCTTGGACCTGCCGATCCGATCGGCGAACACCTGCTGGGACATCTTCCGCTGGCCACGCCAGTAGGCGACCCGACGCCCGATCGGCAACTCGTCCATCACGCGGTCGGGTTGCGTCGGATCCGACCGGACACCCCAATCGAAAAGAATTCGTACGGTTCAGAGGCCGACTTGGTGTTGAACCTCCCGCCGTTGCGGGGCTGTTTGCGATTTTCTGTTTCTGCCGGGACGACAGGGGTGGTTGTCACCTGTTCCGGGGTGACGGTCGTATCCGAGCCGAGCTTTGTTTGCGATTCGCGTTCCTCGTTGGACATCGCGCTCTCCCTTTCGTCGTTGGAAGGGGCCGCCCCGGACGCTGGCTGGGGAAGCCGGAGCGCCTTCCACGGTCGCACCCGGTCGACTTCGTTTGCCGCCAGATCCAAACACTTCCGCTAGTGACACTCTGCTGTGGAACCCCCTACTGTCGGGAGCGGTTACGCCCCGGCGTGGTTTGGTACCGAATCGACGGTCCACGCGTGAGACACGCGACGGACGATGTGAGGACGGTGTGGGATCCGATGGATGACCGGCTGCAATTTCTCCTGGACGAACTGCGCCACGCCCGCGCGTCGCGGGGCATGACGCAGGAGGATCTGGCCAGGGCGATGAACTACTCGCCCTCCACGATCGGGATGGTCGAGACCGGTGGACGCCGCCCGCCGCCCGGATTCTGGGAACTGTTGGACAAGGTGCTCAAGACGGGCGGCCTCTTCGTCCGCCTCCTGAAGCGACTCGGCTCCCCGCAGTGGATGCAGGAGTGGGAGGGCGCCGAACGCGAAGCCCTGGTGCTCCGGTCGTACCAGTCGATGGTGGTGCCGGGACTACTCCAGACCGAGGCATACGCCCGCTCGATGTTCCAAGCCGGAAACATGCTCACGGACGAGGAGATCAACAATCGGGTGACCAATCGCCTGGACCGGCAGTCGGTGTTCACCCGCGAGAAGCCCCCGCAGTTCACGGCGGTACTCGACGAGGCCGTGCTCCGCCGCCCGATCGGCAGCCCGCGCGTCATGCGCGAACAACTCCTGCACCTCGTCAAGGCGACCGAGCGCCCCCGCCTGCGCTTGCACATCGTGCCCTCATCCGTCGGGGCGTACCTTGGATTGGGCGGACCCTTTGTCCTCGCTACGCTGCCGAGCGGAGAGGACGTCGCCTATCTGGACAACCAGCTCAAGGGTCAGGTCATCGATCGAGCCGAGGACGTGACGCTGGTCCGGGAGGCGTGGGAGTCCATCCACGGCGAGGCACTTCCGCACCAGCAGTCAGTCGAGTTGATTTTGGGAGTGGCGGAGACATGGATCTGAGCGGCGCGATCTGGCGCAAGAGCACCCGCAGCAGCACCAACGGGGGTGACTGTGTCGAGGTGGCCGACAACCTGACCGGACACGTGTACGTCCGGGACACCAAGGACCGCGACGGCGGCACCCTGACCTTCGGGCCGAACGCCTGGCGTGCGTTCGTCGGCGCGGTCAAGGTCCGCTGATCCGACTCGTACGACGCCCCCGCGCCGCCTGGGCCGGGGGCCTCGTCCGATCCGCCGCTCTGAATCCGTGTCGCCGGGCCGCTTCCGTCAGGCCCGTGGCCGGCGCCGGGTCCGACCGGACATGCCGATCACGAAGGTCTTGTACGGCACCGACGCACCACCGCCGTTGGCCGTCGAGCCGTCGGGGTCTGCCGTCTTTCCCGATGTCGTCTTCGGGATGACGGTGGTCGGGCGCTTGGGCGTGGAGGTCGTGGTCGACTCGGACTCTTCGCTGGGCATCAGGAGCTTCCTCTTCGTTGGGATGTGTATGCGGTACCCAACCGTAGGAGCTGACAACCGCCGACCGTACGCATCGACATGGAACTTGATCAGAACTTGAGCCTCCGTACTGCGGGGCGGATGGTGGTGGGCCTCACAGTGCTTCGCCTGGTCACGCTCGGGGTCGTACGCCGGGAACGCCGGATAGCCTTGCCGGTTGGACGATGACCCCGACCGGGAAAAGTGGCAGCGATGAGCATCAGGCCCGACGAACACGACATCTCAGGTAACCCCGTCTGGTCGTCGCTGACCGGTCGGCATGCCCGTTTCGCCACCGCCCACGGTCGGGCCGTCCGCTTCCAGCCGGACATCTCACCGTTCTCCGCCGTCACCGACTGGCACGACGAGGGGGCCTGGTCCGACCTGGCGACGCTGGCCGGACCCGGTGCGATCGTTGCCGTCGCGGGCGTCGGACTCGTGCTGCCCGCAGGGTGGGACGTGGTGTGGCACGGGGAGGGGCTGCAAATGGTCGACGTCGCCGTGGAGGCGGCCGACGATCCGGAGGCGGTGACGCTGACCGGGGCTGACGTACCGGAGATGCTCGACCTGGTGGCGCGTACCGAGCCGGGGCCGTTCGCCCCGCGCACGATCGAGCTGGGGACGTACCTGGGGATTCGCCGGGGCGGTGCGCTCGTCGCGATGGCGGGCGAGCGGCTGCGGGTGCCCGGCCTAACCGAGATCAGCGCGGTCTGCACCGATCCCGGGCATCGGGGCCAGGGGCTGGCCAGCCGGCTGATCAAGGCGGTGTCGGCCGGGATCCGTCGCCGGGGCGACACCCCGTTCCTGCACGTCGCCGGGAACAACATCAACGCGATCCGGCTCTACGAGGCGATGGGGTTCAAGGTGCGTACGGAGATCACCTTCGCCGCCCTCCGTACCCCGTCGGCCGAACCGACCGGGATCGCCTGACCCGCGCGGACCGGGTCTTTCGAATTGATCGCGGCCGAGGCACCATGCCCACATGCGTGATCGGGAAACCCTGACCCCTGTCGAACCGCTCATCCGCCCGGCGGTGCCGGCCGATGTCGACGTGCTGCACCGTTTCGTGGTCGAGCTGGCCGAGGCGGTGCAGCTTCCGGAAGCCGTCACCGCCCAACCCGGGGACCTCGCCGAGGCGCTGTTCGGCGCGCGTCCCCTCGTCGAGGCGGTGGTGGCCACCGTGGACGGGCAACCGGCCGGGTTCGCCCTGTTCTACCCCACCTACAGCACGATCCTCGGTCGGCCCGGTCTGCACCTCGAAGACCTCTACGTCAGCCCCGGACACCGGGGCGGTGGCCTGGGCCGGGCGCTGCTCGTCCATCTCGCCGAACTGGCCGTACAACGTGGCTGTGCCCGGCTCGAATGGTGGGTGACGCGGACGAACGAGTCGGCGCAACGCTTCTACGACAGCCTGCACGCGCGCGGCCTGGACGAGATCGAGGTCCTGCGCCTCGACGGCGACCTGCTGCGGAACCTGGCGGGCGCTACTCGCTGAAGGCCCGCCGGGCGTGCACCAGCAACTCGCGCACGGCGGGGCTGTGCGCGTTCTTCCAGACCAGGGCGAGCAGGGCCGGCGTCTCCAGGTCGTCGATGGTGCGGGCGACGAGCCGGTCGGTGTAGCGGGTGGCCATCGAGTTGCTCAGGATGCCGACGGCGAGGCCCCGGGCGGCCAGGTCCGCGATGGCATCGGCGGCGCTGGCCTGTAGCGCGATCGTCGGCCGGAGGCCCCGCGCGGCGCAGGCCTGGTCGAACACCGTGCGCAGGCCGGTCCCGACCGGCATACAGACGATCGGGTACGCGTCCAGGTCGCGCAGGGCCACCCGTCGCTTGCTCGCCAACGGATGCCCCGCCGGGACCGTGACGACGAGCCGCTCACTGATGATCGTCACCGCCTCCAGCCCGTCCGGGGTGGCGGTCGCGCAGCCGACGAGTGCCAGGTCGATGCTGCCGGCACGCACACCCTCGACGAGCCGGTCGGAGTTGTCCTCCAGTAGTGCGACCTCCACACCGGAGTGGGCGCGATGGAAGGAGGCGAGGGCATCGAACAGCGGCGTGACGGTGCACCCGATGACCATCCCGACGGTGAGCCGCCCCCGGATCAGGTCGGTCACCTCACCCACCGCCTGCCCGACCGCCCCGGCGGCGGCGAGCGCGACGCGGGCGTGTTCGAGCGCCGCCTTCCCCGCGACGGTGAGCGTGGCGGTACGCGCCGAGCGGTCGAACAGGTCGGCACCCACCTCGCGTTCGAGCTGGCGGATCTGGGCGCTGACCCCGGACTGGCTGATGTGCACCCGCTCGGCGGCCCGGGTGAAGCTCTGCTCCTCGGCCACCGCGACGAAGTATTCGAGCTGCCTCAATTCCATAACCAGCGATTCTAGATCCCAGTAGATCCATCTGTTGGACTTCTGATCGCCGGGCTACCACGCTGGGAAGCAACCAAGCCCCACGCACCTCCCCACCGCCCCGAGAAACGCAGGTATCGACATGCGCAAGTGGCTGCCGCTGATGACGGTCTGCCTCGGTACGTTCATGCTCCTGATCGACGTCACCATCGTGGTCGTCGCCCTGCCCGACATGGTCGGTGACCTGGACGCCTCCTTCGGCGCCCTGCAATGGGTGATCAACGCTTACGCCCTGGCGCTGGGCGCCCTGGTGCTCGGGGCGGGTTCGATCGCCGACCTCGTCGGGCACCGCCGGGCGTACGTCGTCGGGCTCGCGATCTTCGCCGCCTCGTCGCTGGTCTGCGGCCTCGCCCCCAACACCGGCGTGCTGATCACCGCCCGTACGGTCCAGGGCATCGGTGCGGCGGCCATGTTCGCGACCACGTTCGCCCTGCTCAACAGCGCGTACGCCGGACGCGACCGGGGCACCGCGTACGGGATCTGGGGTGCCGTGTCGGGCGCCTCCGCGGCGGTGGGCCCGATCCTCGGCGGGCTGCTCACCGAGGGCCTGTCGTGGCGCTGGATCTTCTTCGTCAACCTGCCGGTCAGCGCCGTCGCCATCGTGCTGTGTCTGACCACGCTCGCCACCGTCCACGTACCGGGCCGGGGCAGGGTGGACATCGGTGGCATGGCCAGCTTCACGGCGGCAGCGGCCTGCGCAACGTACGCGCTCATCCGGGCGAACGAGGACGGCTGGTCCGATCCGGGGGTGTGGGCGCTGCTCGTACTGGCGGTGGCGCTGCTGGCCGGGTTCGTCGCGTTCGAGTCACGCTCCCCGTACGCGATGTTCGACCTCGCCCTGCTGCGCAACCGCTCGTTCGTCGCGGTGCTGCTCGCCGGCCTGCTGCTGACGTTCGCCGCCTTCGCCACGTTCACCTACACCTCGATCTGGCTCCAGTCGGTGCTGGGCATGACTGCGATCGGGGCGGGGCTGACCGGGCTGCCGATGTCGATCACGGCGTTTGCCGTCTCGGCGGTACTGGGACGGATCCTGCACGGGCGGCGGCCCGATCTGGTGATCGGTGGAGGGCTGCTGCTCGTCGGTCTCGGCAGCCTGCTCACCGCCGTGCTCGTACGCGGTTCGGCCGGCTGGCCGGCGCTGGTTCCCGGTCTCGCCGTGGTCGGGGTCGGCGTCGGCCTGGTGACGCCGATCCTCGGCTCGGTCTCCATGTCGCTGGTGCCGCCACAACGCGGCGGCATGGCCGCCGGTGCGGTCAACACCGCCCGCCAACTCGGCTTCGCCTTCGGCATCGCCGTGCTGGGCAGCGTCTTCGCCGCCCGCGCGCAGGCTGTCCTGTCCGGACGTGAGGTGCCGGACGCGGGTCGGGTCGCGCACGCCATTGCCGGGGGTCAGACGCCCGGCCTGCTGCACGCGGCCCCGCCGGACGGGCGGGAACTGCTCGACAGCGCGGCGCACGCGGCGGCGGTCACCGGCGTCCAGGGGACCTTCGCCGTGGCCGGAGCCGTCGGCATCGTCGCCGGCCTGGTCGTGGTCTTCCTCATGCGACCCGCCCCGGCTGGGATGAGGCAGGAGCACGAGCGCCCGCCGCTCCCCCAGCCGACGCCGCGCTGACACTGGGGCGTGCGCGGTCCACCGGCTCCCACCGTGCTGTGGCGTGCGCGGTCCACCGGCTCGGCCTGCCGAACCGGTGGACCCCCCACGTCCGCCCAGCGGCTCGCCGCCGAACGACGGTGACTCGATCAGGGCTTACATACCCAGCGGAGTAGGTACATCAAAGATGATGTAAAGAAAATTCGCGTCGTACGGCTCAGGCGGTGTCCGTTGCCTTCTTGATCACTGCCCAGCCGGCGCCTCCGGTCGCCCAGGGTCAGCGTCTCAGCGACGACCGCCCGGGCCGTACCACGGGGTCAGGCCGCCGGGCGGTCGGACAGTGGGCGTCGGCGGCGGGCCGGGTCGGTCAGGGACACGGGACGCCAGGCGCCGTCGGGGTGGTAGACGTTGGTGCCGGGCGGGACGATCTCGTCGATCCGGTCCAGGGTGGCGTCGTCCAGCACCAGCGAGGCGCCCTTGAGCGACGCTTCCAGGTGCTCCATCGTGCGCGGCCCGATGATCGCCGAGGTGACGCCCGGGTGGGCCACGGCGAAGGCCAGGGCAAGCTCCGGCAGGGTGCAGCCGATGCCCTCCGCGACCTCGACGAGCTGTTCGACGATCTCCAACTTGGTCACGTTGACCGGGAGGGAGGGGTCGAACCGGCCCGGGTTGAGCCGGGGACGGCCGGTCGAGAGGTCGACGGACTCCCCCCGGCGGTACCGACCGGAGAGAAAGCCCGAGGCGAGCGGGCTCCAGACCAGGACGCCCATGCCGTACCGCTGGGTCACCGGGAGCACGGAGGTCTCGATCCCCCGGGCCAGGATCGAGTACGGCGGCTGCTCGGTCCGGAACCGCCCGATGGCTCGGCGCTCGGCCACGTGGTGCGCCTCGACGATCTCCTCAGGTGGGAAGGTCGAGCACCCGAAGGTACGGATCTTGCCTTGGCGTACGAGGTCGTCCAGGACCGACAGGGTCTCCTCGATGTCGGTGGTGTGGTCGGGGCGGTGGATCTGGTAGAGGTCGATCCAGTCGGTCTGCAACCGCTTCAGGCTCTCCTCGACCTCCTTGAGGATCCAGCGCCGGGAGTTGCCGCCCCGGTTGCGACCCTCGCCCATGTGGAAGTGGACCTTGGTAGCGAGGACCACGTCGTCGCGCCGGCCCTTCAGGGCCTTGCCGACGATCTCCTCGGACTCCCCCAGGGAGTACATGTCCGCGGTGTCGACGAAGTTGATCCCCTGGTCGAGGGCGGCGTGGATGATCCGGATGCTGTCGTCGTGGTCGGGGTTGCCGACGGAGCCGAACATCATCGTGCCGAGGCAGTGGATGCTCACTTCGATGCCGGTGCCGCCGAGAATTCGATAACGCATGGACGGCAACGTATGACCTAGAGTCGACTCTAGGTCAAGCTCGTATCCTTGGCGGCATGGAGAGCACCCGGACCGAGAGCCCCGGTCTGAGCATCGGACAGGTCGCCGAACGCACCGGACTCAGCGTGCACGCCCTGCGCTTCTACGAGCGCGAGGGCATCATCGAGCAGGCCGTACGGCGCGACGGCGGAGGCCGCCGGGTCTACACCGAGTACGACGTGGCCTGGCTGCGGGTCTGCATCATCCTGCGCGCCTCCGGCATGCCGCTGCCGACGATCCGCCGCTACACCGAGATGGTCCGGCAGGGCACCGGCAACGAGACCGAACGCCTCGCCCTCATGCTCGAACACCGCGACCGGGTCAACGCCCAGATCGCCCAGCTCACCCGGTCCCTCGACCTGATCAACCACAAGGTCGGGGTGTACGAGGACATCCTCGCCGCGAACCCCGCCGACCCGTCCGCCTCCTGCGTCATCCCGGAGGGCTGACGCAGGGCGGGGACGCCGGTCGGGGCCACGCCGGTCGGGGCGACGGCGGGGGCGACGCGGAGGCTCACCGGGTGGTCGTCCGGTCGACGGCGACGAAGCGGAACTCGGCGCAGTAGCGGCGGCCGGCGGTGTCGGCGAGCCAGAGCTGGTCCGGGCCGGGCAGCATCTCGGTGACGGTCACCCGGGCACCGTCCGGGTCGAGCCGGGTCGCCCGGCGGACCGCCCGCGCGAGCACGTCCACCGAGGCGAGACTCGTCAGGTCCAGGTGGATCGGCTTGCGCTCCCCGGTGACCCGGGCGAAGACGTACCGGGGCAGGCCGTGGCGGGCGACCCAGCGGCGTACGGCGAGGAACCGGTCGGCCTCGTCCGGCTCGGCGAACAGGGTCAGGTCCCCGGGCCCGAAGGTCCACGACTCGCGGTGGATGACCAGCCGGTCGACCTGCACCCTGGGCGTGTGCGGGGCGGGCGGCAGCAGCCGGAACTGCTGCACCAGCCGGGCCGAGACCAGGTCGGCGACGACCTCCAGCAGCTCGTACTCCGGGCCGCCGGAACGACGACGGACCACCAGGCGACCGCCGGAGTCGTACAGCTCGCAGGCACCGACGAGCAGGTCCCGGTCCGGGTCGTACCCGCAGGTGTCGGGGGCGAAGACCAGCCGTACGTCGCCCGGCCCGGCCAGTTCCGGCGCGGTACGCACGGGTGTCCCGCCCTGCGCCTCGGTCGCCCCCATCAGCACCACGCCCGGCGAAAGATCCGCCGCCATCGCCGCCCGCATCCGCTCCGGCTCCGGGTGGTACGCGTACCAGCTCGCGTACCGCATGGTGTTCGCGCCGGGGTGCAGCTCACCGAGGATCCACTCGAAGTCGCCGGCCTCGATCGCGGCCGGGTCGGCGGCGGCGAGCATCAGGTCCGGGCTGTGCTGCACCGCGCCGGTCCAGCCCGGTCGGGCGGCCGGGAACGCTCCCCGGACCGCCGCCCGCAGCGCGGCGCTGTCCCGGTGCACCCGCCGTCGCTCCGGCCCACCGATCCTGGGCGTGGTGCCACCAGGCGTCCCGACACCGAGAACCTCGCCGCCGAGCGTGCCGGCACCGGGAGCGTCGGCGGTGGGCAGCGCCAGGATCCGGGCCCAGCGGGCCTGCAACGCCCGGGTCAGCGGCCGGACCAACGATTCCGCCGGCTGGACCAGCAGGTCGTGGGCGAGCAGCCAGAACTCGGCGAACGGGACCGGACCGGCACCGGTCGGGCCGGCGAGTTGCCGGTAGAGGTCGCGGAACGCCCGGCGGTAGAGCGCCGCGCCGGCCGAGGTGAACCAGCGAGCGCTGTCGAGGACCAGCCCGAGCGGGGCCCGCAGCGGCTCCAGCAGTGCCGGACCGAGGGTCACCTCGTCGGCCCGCCGGCACTCCTCGAACACCAGCGTCCGGCCCGCGTACGCCTGGCCGTTGTCGCGTCGGGCCGCCAGGTCGGTGAGCCGGGTGAAGGTGGCGTCGAGCCGGTCGAGGGCCGGCAGCAGCGCCCGGTCGTCCCCGCGTGCCGCCGCGACCGCGTCACGGGCGGCGGTCAGCTCGGCCAGGGCGGCGACCGCCGGGGCACGCACCGCCGGATCGTCCACCCGGTCCAGGATCCCCCGCAGGGTGATCTCCGAACGCAGGTCGTCGGCCGGTGCCTCCAGGTCCCAGGTGATCCACCGGGCCGCGTGCAGGCGGTCGAGGGTGGCGAACACCTCGGCCGGGTCGGTGGTCGCGGTGCTCGGGTCGGCCAGCACCTCGGCCACGATCCGATCCGGCAGACGTACGCCGTCACAGGCGCGCAGTACGGCCGCCGCGCACGGGTCCAACGGGACAGGGTCGGCCAGCGGCACCCGCAACGCACCGTCGACCACGTCGAGCAGCGGCATCCGGCGGGGTGCCAGCCACCGGCGCAGTGCCGGGGCGTGTGCCACCGCCACCGCCGCCACCGCCCAGTGCTCGAAGTAGAGCGTCCGGGCGGCGACCGGGTCCGCCGTCCGGCTGTGCCGCAGCGGGGTGACCTGGTCGGGGACGATCTCGGCCCAGCCGACCGGGCCGAAGAAGCCGATGGTGTCGTTCTTCGCGCAGTACCGGTGCAGATAGTTGGTGACCAGCGCCTCGTACCGGCGGTGCCGGGCTGTCCGTACGACGGTGTCCGGGTCGCGGCGCAGGAGGGTGTCCAGTCCGGTGCGTACGGCGTGCGGGTTCTGCCAGGTGACCGCCTCCCGGAAGCGCGGCTCGGCCGCGACCCGGTGCAACGCCGCCGCCAGGTCCCGTCCGGCCACCCGGAACCGTTCCCGGTACGCCTCGGTCCCCGCCGCCGGCGCGCCCGATGTGATCAACTGGTCGGCGGTGGCCGCGAGTGCCGGGCTGGCCAGCCCGTCGAGCAGGTCGAACGGGAAGCCCGTGCCCCGCAGGCAGACCGACCACCAGAGCGCCCACTCGCCGTCGACCAGGGGTGTCAGGTGCGGGGCGGCCCCGGTGACCCGCTCCCCGGCCGGTGCTTCGTCGAGGTCGGCCGGCACGGGTTTCCTCCACAGGAGACGGTGGATCGGGCCGCGCAACGGTAACGCGAACGGGTGCCTACGGGACATGGCGAAACAGTGGGTTACCAACCGGTCACTGATCGCCGTAGAGCAACCGATCGAATCATTGACACGTCTGAGCCGGCACAGAATGCTCGCGCGTAGAGATCCTTCGAACGAGGGGGCGCAATGCGCAAAACACGGCTGGCGATCGCCGGCGTGTTCACTTTGGTCGGCGTTCTGGTGCTGACCACACCGGTAAGTGCGAAGCCACCGGCCACACCGGATGGCGGCAACAGCAACCTGGAGGTGTACGTCGGCTCGGCCGATGCGAAGCAGATCGACGTACTCCGAGATAGCGGGGTCGACGTCGGGCACGCGGTCGGTGCCGTCGACAAGGCCGGCAACTCCGCCGTACAGGTGGTGATCACGAAGGAGCAGGCCGCTCGGCTGGCCACCAAGGGTGTCAAGCTGACGGTCAAGAAGGTACGCGGCAAGGAGGCCTCCCGGGCGCTGCGCGAGCAGTCCGCCAACGGCTGGTCGGCGTTCCGGTCGTACAGCGAGCCCGGCGGCATCCGGGACGAGATCACCTCGACCGCGGCCCGGTTCCCGAAGCTGACCAAGGTCGAGACGATCGGCAAGACCACCCAGGGCAAGCCGATCCTCGCCATCAAGGTCACCAAGAACGCCAAGAACGTCGAGGACGGCAAGCGCCCGGCCGTGCTCTACGGCGCCACCCAGCACGCCCGTGAGTGGATCACCCCGGAGATGACCCGCCGGCTCCTGCACCACGTGCTGGACAGCTACGGCACCGACCCGGAGATCACCCGGCTGGTCGACACCACCGAGCTGTGGTTCCTGCCGGTGTCGAACCCGGACGGTTACGACTTCACCTTCACCGAGGGTAACCGGTTGTGGCGCAAGAACCTGCGCGACAACAACGGGGACGGTCAGATCACCTCCGGCGACGGGGTGGACCTGAACCGGAACTTCTCCTACAAGTGGGGCTACGACAACGAGGGCTCGTCGTCGGACCCGTCGAGCGAGACCTACCGTGGTCCCGGCCCGAACTCCGAGCCGGAGACGAAGGCGCTCGACGGCCTGTTCCGGCGGGTCGGCTTCGAGTTCTACATCAACTACCACTCGGCCGCCGAGCTGCTGCTCTACGGCGTCGGCTGGCAGGTCGACACCCCGACCCCGGACGACGTGATCTACGAGGCGATGGCCGGTGACGACGCCAACCCGGCGGTCCCCGGCTACGACCCGGACATCTCGGCCGAGCTGTACACCACCAACGGCGACACCGACACGCACGCCACGGTCCGCTACGGCACGCTCGGCTTCACCCCCGAGATGACCACCTGCGAGACCGTGTCGGACTCGGACCCGAACGACGAGTGGCTGTCCGAGGACTGCGCCAGCGGCTTCAACTTCCCCGACGACGAGGACCTGATCGCCGCCGAGGTGGCGAAGAACATCCCGTTCGCGCTCGCCGTGGCGAAGTCCGCCGCGACCCCGGACAACCCGGTGTCGGTGGTCGGCCGCAGCACCCCGGACTTCGAGGTCGACAAGTTCGACACCTCGTACGGCAGCCGCCAGCCGGTGGCCACGATCGCCCGGCGTTCGCTGAAGAACGTACAGATGCACTACGTGATCAACGGCGGTCGCCCGAAGTCGGTCGAGGTCAAGGAATGGCGTGGTGGCGAGCGGTACGGCGACACCCACGACGACTACTACGCCGAGGTACGCGGCACGGTGACCGGCGCCAAGGCCGGTGACCGGGTGGAGGTCTGGTTCACCGGCACCAAACCCAAGGGCGGCGGACCCACCGCCAGTGAGCACTTCACGTACCAGGTCAGCACCGACATCGGTGGCGACGTGCTGGTGCTGGCCGTCGAGGACGTGACCGGGCCCAGCCCGGTGCAGACCGGCACCAGCGCCAAGTACGCCGACGAGGTGGCCGCCGCGCTCACCGCCGCCGGCAAGACCAGCGACGTCTACGACTTCGACACCCGTGGTCGCAAGGCGCCGCACCCGCTCGGGGTGCTGTCGCACTACGACGCGGTGGTCTGGGAGACCGGCGACGACGTGATCCTGCGGGCGCCGGGCCAGGTGGCCGGCACCACGGCGAAGGCCGCGATCGAAACCGAGTTCGCGGTCCGGGACTACCTCAACGAGGGCGGCAAGCTCCTGGTCAGCGGGAAGAACGCGCTCTTCGCGCAGTCCGCGGACGGTGCGTACTACTACGCGCCGGGCGCACCGCCGGAGTGTCCCGCACCGGGCGGGACCTGCCTGCCGATCCTCAACGATTTCCAGCAGTACTACCTGGGCGCGCACACGTACGTCAGTGGCGGCGGCCAGGACGGCGACGGGAACCCGTACCCGGTGGTCGGCAACGACGGTGCGTTCGCCGGGTTCAACGGGGTGCTCAACGCGCCGGGCTCGGCGGCCAACCAGGACCACACGGCGTCGTTCCTGACCACGTCGAGCTTCCTCCCGCCGGACCAGTTCCCGCAGTTCACCAGCACGGCACCGGTCGGCTGGGGCCGTCCGGGCGGTGCGCCGTTCGACCCGCGTACGGGTGACTGGTACCTGTTCAGCGGCCAGGCGGACGTGTCGTACAAGCGGCTGACCCGGACGGTCGACCTGACCGGGGCGACCAGCGGTGCGTTGAACTTCTTCATCTCGCACGACATCGAGGCGGACTGGGACTTCCTGTTCGTCGAGGCGCATGAGGTGGGGACCGACAACTGGACCACGCTGCCGGACGCCAACGGGCACACCGGCACCGGCACCGGCGAGAGCTGCGCGTCCGGTTGGGTGGCCGAACTGCACCCGCAGCTCGCCCACTACATCGGCGAGGACTGCTCGCCGACCGGCACCACCGGCACGTGGAACGCGGCCACCGGCGCCTCCGGTGGCTGGCAGGAGTGGTCGGTCGACCTGTCGGCGTACGCCGGCAAGCAGGTCGAGCTGTCCATCTCGTACGCGTCGGACTGGTCCACCCAGGGCCTCGGTGCCTTCGTCGACGACACCAAGGTGATCAAGAACGGTGTCGCCGTCGAGGAGACCTCGTTCGAGACCGACCTGGGCGGCTGGACGGTGGCCGGTCCGCCGGCCGGCTCCTCCCCCGGTTCGAACGACTGGTCGCGCAGCCAGACGGCGTTCGAGGAGGGTTCCGTGGTGACCACCCCGGACACCGTCTACCTCGGCTTCGGTCTGGAGGGGCTCGCCCCGGCGGCCCGTGACGACCTGGTGGCCAAGTCGCTCACGCACCTGCTCGGCAGTGGCGCGAAGAAGCCGCTGTCGTAACGGAACCACGCACCACGGCGGGGCGGTCGGCGCGAGCCGGCCGCCCCGTCGGCGTCAAAACCCTTTGCGGTACGGGTGACGGCGCTGACAGGATCATCGGATGCCCACCCTCACCAGCGTTGACGGGACCCTGCTCGCCTACCACGTCACGGGAACGGGTGAGCCGCTGCTCGTCCTGCCCGGCGGGCCGATGCGCGACTCGGCGTACCTCGGTGACCTGGGCGGGCTCGGGGCGCACCGGACCCTCTACCGGCTGGACCTGCGGGGCACCGGGGAGTCGGGTATCCCGGCCGACCCGGAGTCGTACCGGGCCGACCGTCAGGTGGCCGACGTCGAGGCGTTGCGCGAGCACCTGGGCCTGGACCGGATCGACCTGCTCGCCCACTCGGCCGGCGGCGACCTCGCCACCCTGTACGCGGCCCGCCACCCGGACCGGGTCAGCCGGCTGTTGCTGATCACGCCGGCCCTGTACGCGCTGGGTATCGCGTTCACCGCCGAACAGCGCCAGGAGGGGGTCGCGCTACGGGCGGGGGAGCCGTGGTACGCGGAGGCGGTGGCCGCGTTCGGCAACATCGCCGCCGGCAACCCGACCGACGAGGACTGGCGGGGTATCGTGCCGTTCACCTACGGCCGGTGGGATGCCGCCGCGCAGGCGCACGCCGCGGCCGGTGTCGGGCAACGCCACGCCGAGGCGGCCGAGCGTTACTACGCCGTGGAGGCGGCCGACCCGGCCGGCATCCGTTCGGCGATCGCGGCGCTCGACGCCCCGGTCCTGATCCTCGCCGGAGAACTGGACACCAGCCCGAGGCCGGCGACCGCACGGGAAGGGGCAGCGCTCTTCCCCAAGGGTGAGAGCGTCGTCCAGCCGGGCGCCGCGCACTACCCCTGGCTGGACGACGCCGAGACCTTCACCCGCCTGGTGGCGGATTTCCTGCGCTGATCCGGGAGCCGCTACCGCTTGTTGCGGTAGAGGTACATGGTGACCGGGCCGAAGACCCCGACCAGCACCGCGCAGGTCAGCAGCACCGCAACCAGTTGACCGGCGGTGACCGTACCGGCCATCAGGCCGCGTACGGCGGTGGAGGCGTGACTGATCGGGTTGGCCCGTACCGCCGCCTCCAGCCACCCCGGCATGGTGCCCGGGTCGACGAAGATGTTGCTGCCGAAGGTCAGCGGGAAGAGCACCAGCATGCTCACCCCCATCACCGAGTTCTGGGTGCGCAGCAGCAGACCGAACATCGTCCACACCCAGGTCAGGCTGAACGAGAAGACCAGCACCAGGAGCACCCCGAGCAGTACGCCGAACACGCCGCCACCGGGTCGGAAACCCAGTGCCAGTCCCAGTCCGAGCACCACGACCGAGGCGAGCGCGTACCGGACGGCGTCGCCGAGCAGTGCGCCGACGATCGCCGACGGCCGCCAGATCGGCAGCGTACGGAACCGGTCGAAGATGCCCTTTGCAATGTCGTTGTTCAACGTCATGCCGGTGTACATGGTGATCATGACAACGGTCTGGAGCAGGATGCCCGGCAGCAGATACTGCAGGTATTCGCGGGGTGATCCGGCCAACGCCCCACCGAGCAGATAAGTGAAGATCAGGGTCAGCATCACCGGGAAAATGGTGACGTCGAAAAGCTGTTCCGGCACGTGCTGGATCTTGCGCATGGCCCGCCACCCGAAGGTCACCGAGGCCGACAGCGCGCTGGGGCGGGGCGGCCGGTCCCGGGTGGCGAGCACCGTACGCAGCGCGTCGGAGTCGACCGGACGGGTCGGGGTGGTGGTTGTCGTGGTGGTGGTCATGCGGGCACCTCTGCCTTGGTCTCGTCCGCGCCCTCCCGGGCCGGGTGGCCGGTCAGGGCCAGGAAGACCTCGTCCAGGCTGGGCTGCCCGAGCGAGAATTCGGTGACCGCGAGTCCGGCCCGGGTCAGCGCGGCCAGCGCACCCGCCACCCGCTCCGGGTCGTTCACCCTGGCCGAGAGCGCCAACGGGTCGGACTCCAGCGTCACCGGCACACCCAGCGCCCCGGTCAGTACGAGTTCGGCCGCCGGTCGCTGCTCGGCCTCGCCCAGCCGGACGCGTACGGCACCGGCGCCGACCGACGACTTGAGCTCGCCGCTGGTCCCCTCGGCGATCACCCGCCCGTGGTCGATGACCGCTATCCGGTCGGCAAGCTGGTCCGCCTCGTCCAGGTACTGGGTGGTGAGCAGCACCGTCGTGCCCGAGGCGACCAGGGCCCGGACGATGTCCCAGACCTGGTTGCGGCTGCGCGGGTCGAGCCCGGTGGTCGGCTCGTCCAGGAACAACAGGTCCGGCGTGACCACGATGCTCGCCGCGATGTCGAGCCGACGGCGCATCCCGCCGGAGTAGGTCTTCACCAACTTTCCGGCGGCCTCGGTCAGGCCGAACGCGGCGAGCAGCTCGTCGGCCCGCCGACCTCCCGCCGCCCACCGGAAACCGAGCAGCCGGGCGAGCATGAGCAGGTTCTCCCGGCCGGTCAGCTCGTCGTCGACCGAGGCGTACTGGCCGGTCAGGCCGACCCTGGCGCGTACCGCGTCGGCCTGCCGGACGATGTCGTGGCCGAACACCCGCCCGGTGCCGCCGTCGGGGCGCAGCAGGGTGGCGAGCATCCGGATCGTGGTGGTCTTGCCGGCACCGTTGGGTCCGAGGAAGCCGTAGACGGTCCCGGCCGGTACGGCGAGATCCACCCCGTCGACCGCCCGGTTGTCGCCGAAGATCTTCACCAACCCCGACGTTTCAATGGCGAGATCCGTATCTGAACTCAAGAAACCGTCCTCCAGTGGATCAGCATCACCGGGCCCCGGTTCTCTGTCGCCGCGCCCCCGGTCACAGTTGCCCGACGTTATAACAGCGCGGTACGACATTCAGACGAATAAAACCGAACAAGGGCCGCTCTGTTGTCGACCGGCGACGACAAAGCGGCCCTGTTGCGATTCCGGATCAGCCCACGACGGTGCCGGAACTCCATATTGGTCGACCCGCGGAATAGATCACCAGGTTGCCGTCGCCCTGGACGTAGAACACGGTGTCGGATTGGCCGGCGGTGGCCGTACGCCAGATGGTCTCGCCGGTGGAACCGGTCAGGGTGAGGTCGCCGTCGGACCGCAACGCCGCCTGGGCGACCGCGCGCCCGGCCGTCCCGGTGGACCAGAGGACGGCGGTGCCCTGGTAGAGCACCAGGTTGCCGTCGCTCTGGAGGCGCAACTGGAACTGACCGTCGCACGACGCCAGGGTCTGGCCGGTGGTCAGGCCCTGGCCCGGCAGCAGCCGGCCGCAGGCGGTGGGGGCACCGATCGGCGTGGTCGGCGGCGGGGTGCCGCCACCGGTGAACAGGTTCGGGTTGACCGCGTTGGCGATCGCCTGCAGTCCCGCCTCGTTCGGGTGCAGGTGGTCGCCGGTGTCGTACGCCGGCAGGAACCACGTCGGCCGGGCCGGGTCGTGGGTGGCGTTGTCCTGGTCGACGACGCCGTCACAACCGCTGCCGGCGCTGCGTACGAAGTTGTTGATCGCCGCCCGCGACTGCTCGCCCTCGGCGGACCAGCCACCGGAGCCCTGGAACGGGGTGAGGGTCGAGCAGAGGAACCTGACCCCGCGCTGGTGCGCCCGGTCGATGAGCTGCCGGAGCCCGGCGATGAGCTGGTCGGCGCCCGGTCGGCCGCTGCCCGCCCCGAGGTCGTTGATCGGGTCGTCGGAGAAGATCACCCACCGTACGCCCGGCTGGTTGAGGACGTCCCGGTCGAACCGCTTCAGCGCGCTCTGCCCGGCCCCGTCCTGGAGCAGCTTGTTGCCGCTGATCCCCTGGTTCAGTACGCCGATCGTCCGCCCGGCGGAGGCCAGGTTGCGGGCCAGGTGGTTGGGCCAGCGGCGGTTGACGTCGAACCCGGAGCCGATCCCGTCGGTGATGGAGGCGCCGAGCGTCACCACCGCCCCCTCGGCGGCCGGGTTCTGCACGTCGAGGTTGGCCAGGAAGTAGTAACTGCCGTTCGTCTGCGCCCCGGTCAGGGTGGCGCTGCCGCTCTGGTTGCCGGCCGCGACATAGTTGTTCTGCAACCCGCTCTGGTGGTAGGTCGCCGGCCCGGTCGGCTGGGGCAGGTAGAGGCTGACCACCACGTCGGCGCCGGTCGGGACGGTGAACGCGACCGCGTCGCTGGCCGCCAGCGCACCGACCGGGATGGTCACGCCCGGCTGCCCGCCGAAGGTGACCCGCCGGTCGGTGCCCGGGTCGATCGAGGAGCCGGAGGTGCGCCGGGCGACGTGCACCTCGCTCACCACCAGCGGCCGGTCGCCGAAGGCGTTCGAGAGCTGGATCCGGGCGGCGGTTCCACCGATGCTGGTCCGGACGATCTGCCGGATCGTCTGCTGGTTGAAGCTGGTGCCGCCGCTCTGCGGTGACGCGGCCCAGGTGCCGGTCCAGGTGTCCGCGGCGGCGGCGGCCTGCGCGGGCCCGGGTGGGGTGAGGGTGAACGCGAGCATCGTCACCGCCCCCAGTGCGGCGCCCCAACGGGTGACTCTCATCCTGACTTTTCCTTCCTCTCCGACCGGTACGGGTACGTCACGTACCGGTCGGGTGATTTCGGACCAACCGGGTGGGTTTACCCACCTGCGGTACGAAGATCACAAAAGGAAAGATCACGTTCGGACAACAGGAGTGAGCCGGGTCACACCTTAGCCAGGACCTCGGTCACCAGGGCCCGCGCCTCCTCCTGGATCCGGGTCAGGTGCTCCGGACCCCGGAACGACTCCGCGTAGATCTTGTAGACGTCCTCGGTGCCGGACGGGCGGGCCGCGAACCACCCCGACTCGGTGGTCACCTTCAGCCCGCCGATCGCCGCACCGTTGCCCGGCGCACTGGTCAGCGTCGCCGTGATCGGCTCACCGGCCAACTCGGTCGCGGTCACCTGGTCCGGCGAGAGCTTGCCCAGCGCCGCCTTCTCCGCCCGGCTGGCCGGGGCGTCGATCCGGGCGTACGCCGGGTCGCCGAAGCGGGCCACCAGGTCGGCGTAGTGCTGGCTCGGCGAACTGCCCGTACTCGCCTGGATCTCGGCGGCGAGCAGGCAGAGCACGATCCCGTCCTTGTCCGTGGTCCAGACCGACCCGTCCCGGCGCAGGAAGGAGGCGCCCGCGCTCTCCTCACCGCCGAAGCCGACCGAACCGTCCAGCAGCCCCGGCACGAACCACTTGAAGCCCACCGGCACCTCGATCAACGTACGTCCGAGGTCGGCGGCGACCCGGTCGATCATCGAGGACGAGACCAGGGTCTTGCCGATCGCCGCCTGCGGGGACCAGTCCGTCCGGGTCCGGAACAGGTGCGCGATCGCCACGGTCAGGTAGTGGTTCGGGTTCATCAGGCCACCGTCGGGCGTGACGATCCCGTGCCGGTCGGCGTCGGCGTCGTTCCCGGTGGCGATCTGGTAGTCGGCGCGGGCGGCGATCAACGACGCCATCGCGTACGGGGACGAGCAGTCCATCCGGATCTTGCCGTCCCAGTCCAGGGTCATGAACCGCCAGGTCGGGTCGACACCGGGGTTGACCACCGTCAGGTCCAGCCCGTGCCGGTCGGCGATCTCGCCCCAGTAGCCGACGCTCGCCCCGCCCAGCGGGTCGGCGCCGATGCGCACCCCGGCGGCCCGGATCGCCGCCACGTCCACCACCGAGGGCAGGTCGTCGACGTACGCGCCGAGGAAGTCGTACCGGTCGGTGGTGCCCGCCGTCCGGGCCCTCGCGTACGGGATCCGCCGGACCCCGGCGAGGCCGTCGGCCAGCAGTTGGTTGGCCCGGTCCTGGATCCACTTCGTGGCGTCGGTGTCCGCCGGCCCCCCGTTGGTGGGGTTGTACTTGAACCCGCCGTCCGACGGCGGGTTGTGCGACGGGGTGACCACGATGCCGTCGGCCAGGCCGCTGTTCCGCCCCCGGTTGTGGGTGAGGATCGCGTGCGACAGCGCCGGGGTCGGGGTGTATCCGTCCCGGCTGTCGATCAGCACGGTGACGTCGTTGGCGGCCAGCACCTCCAGCGCGGTGACCAGCGCCGGCTCGGAGAGGGCGTGGGTGTCCCGGGCCAGGAACAGCGGGCCGTCCACACCCTGGTCCCGCCGGTACTCACAGGTCGCCTGGGTGATCGCGGCGATGTGGTCGTCGTTGAACGCGGTGTTCAGGCTCGATCCCCGGTGCCCGGAGGTGCCGAACGCGACCTGCTGGCCGGGATCGGCCGGGTCGGGATGCTCGGCGTAGTACGCGGTGACGAGGTGCGCCACGTCGATCAGGTCGGCGGGGTCGGCGGGCTGGCCGGCACGGGCGTGGACCGACATCGGCGATTCTCCTCCTGGGTGTGGCACGGGCTGTACAAGCTGACCTTACGGCTCGACCCGTTGGCCCTTGCCGATGACGACGATCCCGCCGTCGGAGACGGTGTAGCGGGTCCGGTCGAGTTCCAGGTCGACGCCGATCTCGGCCCCCTCGGGGACCACCACGTTCTTGTCCAGGATGGCGTTGCGGACCACCGCGTGCCGACCGATGTCGACGCCCTCCATCAGCACCGACCCCTCGACGTGCGCCCAGGAGTTGATCCGGGCGTTCGGCGAGACCACGGAGTTCTCCACCAGGGCGCCGGAGACGATCACACCGGGCGAGATCAGCGATCCGATCGCCCGACCCACCCGCTCCTGCCAGCCGTGCACGAACTTGGCCGGCGGCCACGGCGGGTGGTCGGTGTAGATCGGCCAGGCCGAGTTGTAGAGGTTGAAGATCGGGTGGATGGCGATCAGGTCCATGTGCGCCTCGTAGAACGAGTCCAGCGTCCCGACGTCGCGCCAGTAGCCCTGGTCCCGTTCGGTGCTGCCTGGGACCTCGTTGTCGCGGAAGTCGTAGACGTTCGCCTCGCCCCGCTCGACCAGCATCGGGATGATGCTCCCGCCCATGTCGTGCCGGCTGGTCTTGTCGGCCGCGTCGCGCTCGACCGCCTCGCAGAGCACGTCGGTGGTGAAGACGTAGTTGCCCATCGAGGCGTAGATCTCCCCCGGCGCGTCCGGCAGGCCGCGGGCGTCGGTGGGCTTCTCCCGGAACGCCTGGATCCGGCGCCCGTCGGCGGCCACCTCGATCACCCCGAACTGGTCCGCCTGGCTCAGCGGCTGGCGGATCCCGGCCACGGTGACACCGGCACCGGAGGCGATGTGGTCCTCCACCATCTGCCGGGGGTCCATCCGGTAGATGTGGTCCGCCCCGAAGACGATCACGTAGTCGGGCTTCTCGTCGTTGATCAGGTTGAAGCTCTGGTAGATGGCGTCCGCCGAGCCGGCGAACCACCAGGGTCCACGGCGCTGCTGGGCGGGGACCGGGGCGACGTAGTTGCCGAGCAGGTTCGACATCCGCCAGGTCTTGGTCACGTGCCGGTCCAGCGAGTGCGACTTGTACTGGGTCAATACGACGATCTTGAGATAGCCGCCGTTGGCCAGGTTGGACAGCACAAAATCGATCATGCGGTACATACCGCCGAACGGCACGGCCGGTTTGGCACGGTCTGCGGTCAACGGCATCAGGCGCTTGCCCTCGCCGCCGGCCAGGACGATGGCGAGGACCTTGGGCGACATGCACCGACGCTAACCACACCCGGCCGTTCGCACCAGTCGTACCGGGCAACATGCTGGACTAGTGTGCGGAACGTGGCCGAAACCGCTCCGTACGACGGACGACTCCGGATCGATCTGCTGACCCGCGAGTACCCACCCGAGGTCTACGGCGGGGCCGGGGTGCACGTCGAGTACCTCGCCCGGGAACTGCGCCGGCTGGCCGACCTGCGGGTGCACTGCTTCGGCGCGCCGCGTACCGGTCCGGACGACCCGCCGGGGGTGACCGCGTACCCGGAACCGGTGGAGCTGGCCGGCACCAACGCCGCGCTCCGGACCATGGGCGTCGACCTGGCCATGGCCGCCGGAACCGCCGGGACCGACCTGGTGCACAGCCACACCTGGTACGCCAACCTCGCCGGTCATGTGGCGAAGCTGCTGCACGGGGTGCCGCACGTCGTGACCGTGCACAGCCTGGAGCCGCTGCGGCCGTGGAAGGCCGAGCAGCTCGGCGGCGGTTACGCGCTCTCCTCCTGGTGTGAGCGGACCGCGCTGGGCGCCGCCGACGCGGTGATCGCGGTCTCCGCCGGGATGAAACGGGACCTGCTGGGCGCCTATCCGGAGGTGGCACCGGAACGGGTCCGGGTGGTGCACAACGGCATCGACACCCGCCAGTACGCCCCGGACCCGGAAACCGACGTGCTGCGCCGGATCGGGGTGGACCCGGACCGGCCGAGCGTCACCTACGTCGGCCGGGTGACCCGACAGAAGGGGCTGCCGTACCTGCTCCGGGCGGCCAGGTCGCTGCCGCCGGAGACGCAGCTCGTCCTGCTCGCCGGTGCCCCGGACACGGCCGAGATCGCGGCCGAGGTGGAATCCCTGGTGGCCGAGCTGCGGGCCAGCCGGTCCGGGGTGTTCTGGGTGGCCGAGATGCTGCCCAAGCACGAGGTGGTGCAGGTGCTCACCCACAGCACGGTTTTCGTCTGCCCGTCGATCTACGAGCCGATGGGCATCGTCAACCTGGAGGCGATGGCCTGCGAGACGGCGGTGGTGGCCACCGCCACCGGCGGCATCCCGGAGGTGGTCTCCGACGGGGAGACCGGGCTGCTGGTCCCGATCGAGCAGGCCGCCGACGGCACCGGCACCCCGCTGGCGCCCGAGGTCTTCGTCGAGGACCTGGCCGGGGCGATCAACAAGCTGCTGGCCGACCCGGCCCGTACCGCCGAGTTCGGCCGAGCGGGACGCCGTCGCGCGGTCCAACACTTCTCCTGGGACGCGATCGCGGAGCGGACGATGGGGGTCTACCGCTCGGTCCTGCCCGCCCTCTGACCGGAAACGGCCGTCCGACCTGCGGCGGCGGGGATGATCGGATTTCGACCGGGCGCCGGGACTGCCGGGGCAGTAGGTTGGCACCGTGACGGGACGGTTTCCGATCGAGAAGATCACGCCCTCGGTGGCCTGCGGTCGCTACCCGGCCAAGGCGGTGGTCGGTGAGCTGGTGCCGGTCTCCGCGCGGGCCTACCGGGAGGGGCACCGGGCGCTGGGCTGCAACGTGGTCTGGTCCGGCCCCGACGGCGAGACGCGCCCGTTCACCCGGATGCGCCCCGGCCGGGACGACCACTGGCACGCGACCATCTCCCCGGACGCGGTCGGCGACTGGACCTTTGCCGTGGAGGCGTTCGACGACCCGTACCTGACCTGGCGGGACGCGGTCACCAAGAAGTCCGCCGCCGGGCAGGACGCCACCGAGCTGGGCAACGACCTGGCCGAGGGCGCCGCGCTGATGGACTCGGCGTCCGCGCTGGTCCCGGCCGAGTTCCAACCCGGCGTACGGGCGGCAGCGGCGGCGCTGCGCGATCGGGAACTGCCGCTGGAGCAGCGCCTCGCCCCGGCCCTGGACCTGGCCGAGCTGCTGTGGTCGTACCCGGTGCGCCGGCTGGTCACCCGCAGCGACGACCATCCACTCTGGACCGATCGACCCCGCGCCCTCTTCTCCGCCTGGTACGAGTTCTTCCCCCGCTCCGAGGGGACCGCCCCGCCGGGCGAGGGCAAACCGGCCGAGCACGGGACCTTCGCCACCGCCGCCGCCCGTCTCCCCGGTGTCGCCGCGATGGGTTTCGACGTGCTCTACCTCCCGCCGATCCACCCGATCGGCCGGGTCAACCGCAAGGGCCCGAACAACTCCCTGGCCGCCGGCCCGGACGACCCCGGTTCGCCGTGGGCGATCGGCGCGGCCGAGGGCGGCCACGACGCCATCCACCCCGATCTCGGTACGGCCGACGACTTCCGCCGGTTCGTCGCCTCGGCCGCCGAGGTCGGCCTGGAGGTGGCGATGGACCTGGCGCTGCAGGCCGCACCCGACCACCCCTGGGTGACCGAGCACCCGGAGTGGTTCACCACCCTCGCCGACGGTTCGATCGCGTACGCCGAGAACCCGCCGAAGAAGTACCAGGACATCTACCCGCTGGACTTCGACCGCGACCCCGACGGGATCCGGGCCGAGGTGCTGCGGGTGGTGACGCACTGGATCGACCACGGGGTACGGATCTTCCGGGTGGACAACCCGCACACCAAGCCGTTCGACTTCTGGCAGTGGCTGATCCACGAGGTCAAACAGCTCGACCCGGAGGTGATCTTCCTGGCCGAGGCGTTCACCCGACCGGCGGTCATGCACGGCCTGGGCAAGATCGGGTTCACCCAGTCGTACACCTACTTCAGTTGGCGGTACAGCGCCGACGAGCTGCGCGAATACTGCACCGAGCTGATCGACGCGGCCGACTACATGCGCCCCAACTTCTGGCCGAACACGCCCGACATCCTGCCCGAGCCGCTGAAGCTCGGCGTACCGTCGATCTTCAAGATCCGGGCGGTGCTGGCCTCCCTGCTCTCCCCCTCCTGGGGCATCTACGCCGGTTTCGAACTCCTCGAACACGAGGCCCTGCCCGGCGCCGAGGAGTACGCCGACAGCGAGAAGTTCCAGCTCCGTCCCCGGGACTGGACCGCCGCCGAGGCGCAGGGACGGTCGCTGGCGCCGTACATCGCCCGGCTCAACGCCGTACGGCGGAAGAACCCGGCGCTGCACTGGCTGCGCAACCTGCGGTTCCACCACAGCGACAACCCGGCCCTGTTCTGCTGGTCGAAGCGGGACGAGCGGACCGGGAACACCGTCCTGGTGGTCTGCTCGCTCGACCCCTTCCAGGCCCAGTGGGGCAACCTCAGCCTCGACCTGCCGGCGCTGGGCCTGGACTGGGCCGACCGGTTCACCGTCTACGACGAGATGAGCGGCGCCCGGTACGACTGGGGGCAGCACAACGTCGTCGGGCTCGACCCGAACCAGCCGGCGCACGTGTTCACCGTGCACCACAACGGTCCGCCACCGCCGCCGGCCACCGCCCCGACCGTGCCCGCCACCACCGAGACCGCGAAGTGAGCCCGCCAATGGACGTTGACCTGGACTCGCTCGTCGCCGGGGTGGCGTACGACCCGCACGCCCTGCTCGGGGCGCATCCGCGCGGCGGGCAGACGCTGGTCCGTACCTGGCGGCGCGGTGCCCGGGAGGTCTCGGTGCTGGTCGCCGGGGACCGGTACCCGATGCGCAGGGTGCACAACGAGGGGGTCTTCGAGGCGACCGTGCCCGGCACGGTGCTGGACTACCGGATCGAGGTCGACGGGGAGCCGCGCGACGACCCGTACCGGTACCCGCCGAGCCTGGGCGAGGTGGACCTGCACCTGATCGGCGAGGGCCGGCACGAACGGCTCTGGTCCGCCCTCGGCGCCCGTCCCCGCACGGGTGGCGGGGTCGCCTTCGCGGTCTGGGCGCCGAACGCCCGGGGCGTACGCGTGGTCGGCGACTTCACCGGTTGGGGCGCACACGAGGGCTGGCCGATGCGGTCGCTCGGCGGCAGTGGGGTGTGGGAGATCTTCGCCCCCGAGGCGGCGCCCGGCCAGCGGTACAAGTACCGGATCCTCGGCCAGGACGGGATCTGGCGGGACAAGGCCGACCCGATGGCCGCGCACACCGAGGTCCCGCCCCGGACCGGCTCGGTGATCTACCAGTCGTCGTACGAGTGGAACGACGCCGAGTGGCTCGCCGACCGCGCGCAGCGCCACCCCCACCGGGAGGCGATGAGCGTCTACGAGGTGCATCTCGGCTCGTGGCGCCCCGGTCTCGGCTACCGGGAGTTGGCCGACCAGCTCACCGCGTACGTGGTGGACCTGGGCTTCACCCACGTGGAGTTCATGCCGGTGGCCGAGCACCCGTTCGGCGGTTCCTGGGGTTACCAGGTGACCGGCTACTACGCCCCGACCTCCCGGTTCGGCACCCCGGACGACTTCCGCTACCTGGTGGACCGGCTGCACGCCGCCGGCATCGGGGTGCTGCTGGACTGGGTGCCGGCGCACTTCCCCCGCGACGAGTGGGCGCTGGCCCGGTTCGACGGAACCGCCCTGTACGAGCACGCCGACCCGCGTCGCGGCGAGCACCCCGACTGGGGCACGTACGTCTTCGACTTCGGCCGCCGCGAGGTACGCAACTTCCTGGTCGCCAACGCGCTCTACTGGTGCGCCGAGTTCCACGTCGACGGGCTGCGGGTGGACGCGGTCGCCTCGATGCTCTACCTGGACTACTCCCGCGAGGACGGCAAGTGGCTGCCGAACCAGCACGGTGGGCGGGAGAACCTGGAGGCGATCGGCTTCCTCCAGGAGACGAACGCGACCGTCTACCGGGAGTATCCCGGCGTGGTGATGATCGCCGAGGAGTCCACCGCCTGGCCGGGGGTGACCCAGCCGACCCACGCCAACGGGCTCGGCTTCGGCTTCAAGTGGAACATGGGCTGGATGCACGACACCCTGAGCTACCTGAGCAAGGAGCCGGTCCACCGCCAGTGGCACCACAACGAACTGACCTTCTCCCTGGTGTACGCCTGGAGCGAGAACTACCTGCTGCCGATCAGCCACGACGAGGTGGTCCACGGCAAGGGTTCGTTGGCCGGCAAGATGCCCGGCGACACCTGGCAGCGGCTGGCGAACGTCCGCGCGCTGCTGGCGTACATGTGGGCGCATCCGGGCAAGCAACTGCTCTTCATGGGCAGTGAACTCGCCGACGACCGGGAGTGGAGCGAGGACCGGGGACTGGACTGGAACCTCGTCTACGACCCGGCACGGGCCGGGGTGCAGCGGCTGGTCCGGGACCTGAACCGGGCCTACCGGGCCGCCCCGGCGCTCTACTCGCAGGACACGTCCCCGGACGGGTTCCGGTGGATCGTCGGGAACGACTCGGGCAACAACACGGTGGCGTTCATCCGGATCGCCGCCGACGGGTCGCCGCTGGTCTGCGTGGCGAACTTCTCCGCCGTACCGCACGAGAACTACCGGCTGGGCATGCCGGTGGCCGGTGTCTGGCAGGAGACCCTGAACACGGACGCGGAGAGCTACGGCGGCTCCGGGGTGGGCAACCTCGGCACCGTACGGGCCGAGCCGATGCCGTGGCACGGGCAGCCGGCCTCGGCCACCCTCCGGATCCCCCCGCTCGGTGTCCTCTGGCTCCGCCCGGCGCCCCGCTGACGGTTCGCTCAGCGGGGCAGCAGGCCGGCAAGGTACGACTGGCTGAGGTCGTACTGCCCGTCGAAGTCGGTGGACCGGCTGACCTCGGCCCACCGGGAGGTCTCCTGGGCCCGTGCCACCGACGCCTGTTCGGCCAGTTGGAGGGCGTCGGAGCCGAGCAGGAGGCGCAGCGGCGGGTCGGGCAGCGCGACGACGCCGACGATCACCTGGGCGGCCCGCCCCGGATCACCGGGCTGCTTGCCGTCCGCCTCCCGGCGGTAGGCGTGGATCCGTCCCACCGTCTCCTCGTAGGCCGCCCCCACCTCGGCGATCCGCATGGACGAGCCACCCCAGTCCGTACGGAACGCGCCCGGCTCGACGATCGTCACCTTGACCCCGAACGGCTTGACCTCGTTGTTCAGCACCTCGGAGAAGCCCTCCACGCCGAACTTCGCGGTCTGGTACGCGGCCAGCCCCGGGGTCCCGCCGACCCGGCCGCCGATCGAGGAGAACTGGAGGAAGTGACCGGAACGCTGGCGGCGCAGGATCGGCAGGGCCGCCTTGGTGACGTTGACGACGCCGAACAGGTTCGTCTCGATCTGCCGACGGAAGTCCTCGTCCGAGGTCTCCTCGATCGGCGCGCTGTCGGCGTAACCGGCGTTGTTCGCCACCACGTCGAGCCCGCCGAACACGTCCACCGCGACCTGGACCGCGGTGTGCGCGGCGGCCGGGTCGGTCACGTCGAGGGCGACCGCGCGGACCCGGTCGCCGTACGTGTCGACGAGTTCGGCGAGTTGTTCCGGGCGGCGGGCGGTGGCGACGAGGTTGTCACCGCCGGCAAGGACGGCGCGGCTCAGTTCCCACCCCAGTCCACGGGAGCTTCCGGTGACGAGCCAGGTCTTGGCCATGGTCGAGAATCCTCTCCTGATCCTGCCCGCTGCCTGTGGTTGTGTCAGACCGAGCTTCGCAGGAGGCTCGTCCGCTCGCGGGGCGCCTGTTAAAGTGGAGGCGCGCCTCCAGATTAACGGAGGGGTGCCTCCGGTACAAGTCGGGTCGATCACAGCCCGTCGGATCGGCCACAGCTCGGGAGGAACGGTGACGGAGCAGAGGTCCGGAACGCCCCGGGTCGCGGTGCGCCGCCCGCACCGGGCCGACGCCCGCCGCAACTTCGACGCCCTGCTCGGCGCCGCCCGCGAGGTCTTCGCCGAGAGCGGCACGTCGGCCTCCCTGGAGGAGATCGCCCGTCGGGCCGGAGTCGGCATCGGCACCCTCTACCGGAACTTCCCCACCCGCCAGGACCTCTTCGACACCGTCTACCTCGGCGAGGTCGAGGAACTGTGCCAGGCCGCCGACGAGGTCGCCGACCTGCCGCCCTGGGACGGCTTCGTGGTCTGGCTGCGCCGGTTCGTCGACTACGTCGCCACGAAACGAGCCATCTACGAGTCGCTGAACCGGGACTCGGAGACGTTCCGCTCCTGCCGGGTCGCCATGTACGGCGCCGGCGAGCCCCTGTTCGAACGCGCCCAGGCGGCCGGCGAGGCGCGTACGGACGTCAGTTTCGACGACGTACTGCGCATGATCACCGGGCTCACCGCGACCGGGTTCACCGACGAGCGGCAACGCGACCGGGTGCTCGGCATCGCCCTCGACGGCGTACGGAGACGACCGGCGGGGTAAGCGGGTGGCATGGAGAACCCGAGGGGTGTGCTCTTCGACATCGACGGCACCCTGGTCGACACCACGTACCTGCACACGGTCTGTTGGTGGGAGGCGCTGCGGCAGGCCGACCACGACGTACCCATGGCCTCGATCCACCGCTCGGTCGGGATGGGCGCGGACAAGCTGCTGGAACACGTACTCGGGCCGGAGCACGACCGCGACGGCGACCAGCGGATCCGCGGCGCGCACGACAGTCTCTACGCCGAGTACTGGCCCCGGCTGCGCCCACTGCCCGGCGCCGTCGCCCTGCTGCGGGCCTGCGCCGGCCTGGGGCTGCGGGTGGTCCTGGCCAGCTCCGCTGCCGAACACGAGGCGTCCGCCCTGCGCGCGGTGCTGAACGCCGACGACGTCATCGCCGCCGTGACCACCTCGGCGGACGCCCGGGAGAGCAAACCCGCCCCGGACATCGTGGCCGCCGCGCTCGACCAGTCCGGCCTGGAAGCCTCGCGGGTGGTGTTCGTCGGCGACTCGGTCTGGGACGTCGCCGCCTCCGGCCAGCTCGACATCCCCTGCATCGGCCTGACCTGCGGCGGAACCAGCCGGGGTGAGTTGGCCGGTGCGGGCGCGGTGGCCGTCTACCACGACCCCGCCGACCTGCTCGCCGCGTTGTCCGAGTCCCCGATCGCCGCCCTGTCCTGAGTCCCCCGACAGTTTCCCGGCCTGAGTCACCGGCCACTTCAGGAGTGGGCGGGGCCGCGCCGGGGAAAGGCTAGGCACCACCTGCCCGTCGGGCAGATCGGGAGGGGTGGTGGCGTGGAGCCGGTCGATGTGGCGTTCGCTCTGGTCGGGATCGGTGCACTACTGGCCGGGATCCTGCCCCGGATGGTGGAACACCGGCCGCTCTCCATGCCGATAGCGTTCCTCGGGCTCGGCATGCTGGTCTTCCTGCTGCCGACCGGGCTGCCCAGCCCCGATCCGCTCGCCCACCCCCAACTGACCACCCACCTCACCGAGATCGGCGTCATCGTCGCCCTGATGGGCGCCGGTCTGAAGATCGACCGCCGGGCCGGGTGGCGACGCTGGTCGTCGACCTGGCGACTGCTGGCCATCGGCATGCCGCTCTGCATCCTCGCCGTGGCCCTGCTCGGGTGGTGGTGGGCCGGGCTGGTGCCGGCCGCCGCGCTCCTGCTCGCCGCCGCGCTCGCACCCACCGACCCGGTGCTCGCCGCCGACGTACAGGTGGGTGAGCCGACCGACGTCGAGGACAACGAGGACGAGGTCCGGTTCGCGCTGACCTCGGAAGCCGGGCTCAACGACGGGCTCGCGTTCCCCTTCGTGTACGCCGCCATCGCGATCGCCGCCACCAGCCTCGCCCCGGCCGACTGGCTCGGCCACTGGCTCGCCGTCGACGTCCTCTACAAGATCGCCGTCGGGGTGGGTGGTGGGCTGCTCGTCGGCTGGCTGCTCGGCAAGCTCTTCTTCCGGGCCCCGTCGCAGTTGCGGCTGGCCCGCCACGCCGAGGGCTTCGTCGCCATCGCCGCCACCTTCCTCGCGTACGGGCTGATCGAGGTGGTCGGCGGCTACGGCTTCCTCGCCGTCTTCTTCGCCGCACGGGCGATCCGGGCATCGGAGCGTACGCACGAGTTCCACGGGGTGCTGCACGACTTCGCCGAGCAGATCGAGCGGCTGCTGACCGTACTCCTGCTGTTGTTCCTCGGCGGGGCCGTGGTCGACGGCCTGCTGGCACCGCTGACCTGGCCCGCCGCCCTGTCCGGGCTCGCCCTGCTGTTCGTGATCCGCCCCCTGTTCGCCTGGCTCTCGCTGCGCGGTGCACCGGGGCGGCCCGCCGAGCACTGGGTGATCGCGTTCTTCGGCATCCGTGGCGTCGGCTCGATCTACTACGTCGCGTACGCCGCCAGCCACGCCGAGATCCCGCAGCTCGACCTGGTCTGGGCGACGGTGGGCCTGGTGGTGATCGTCTCGGTGGTCCTGCACGGGATCGCGGCCACGCCGGTCATGCGCCTGCTCGACCGCACCGGCGAACGGACCGGGGAGGAAAACGAGCGCCGGTCCGCCCCCGGTAAGCCGCCCGCCGAGCGGACCCCGGTCGACGTCCCCCGTGCCGGCTAGCCGGGGTGTGGCGTGCGAACGGCGGGACCGGACGGGAACGGTAGATTGCCGGCATGACGGACCAGGCGGCCGAGAAGGTCGTGGAGATCTACACCGACGGCGCGTGCAGCGGAAACCCCGGACCGGGCGGCTGGGGTGCGGTGCTGCGCTACGGCGAGCACGAGCGCGAACTGTACGGGGGCGAGTCGGCACCGACCACGAACAACCGGATGGAACTGATGGCCGCCATCCAGGCACTGGAAAGCCTGAACCGGCCGGTGACCGTACGCCTGCACACCGACAGCACGTACGTCCGCAACGGCATCACGAGCTGGATGGCGAGCTGGAAGCGCAACGGCTGGCAGACCTCGGCGAAGCAGCCGGTCAAGAACGCCGACCTGTGGCAACGCCTGGAACTGGCGGTCAAGTCCCACAAGGTCGAGTGGCTCTGGGTGAAGGGACACAACGGCGACCCCGGCAACGAACGAGCCGACGCGCTGGCCAACCGGGGCGTGACGGACGCCCGGAGCGCCCTGTCCGGACGTTGAGTCGGCACCTCGGAGCGGGGGACTCATAATCCCCCCTCGCCGTGGATGATCCGGCGTTCAGTGTTCGTACATTGCGTCTCCAGTGCTCCGCTCTAACTTGACTGGTGCCAGGACTCTGGCCAGTCCATCCACGAGCGGAGCCAGCCGTGAAGACCAGCCACATCACGCCGCTGCGGGTACCGAGGAACGAAGTCGACCTCGAGGAATGGATCTTCTCCCTCAGCGACGAGGACTACCGGGCCGCGTCACCGCAACACCGTGCCGCCGGCTTCACGCGCTCGGGCGGCGTACGCGGGAGCATCAACGTCGAGTCGATCGGCGGGACCCTCATCATCCAGCACTACCGGGAGGTCGCCGCCGACGCAGGTGGGTTCGAGCTGCTGTCCGAACGCAGCCGGGCATACCTGTTCCACGTCGTCCCGGTTCGCGCCGAGGTGCGGTGGACGATGACCGTCGAGTCGGGCGGGAACGGCGCCTCGCAGCTTCGCTGCACGGTCGAACTCAACCTGTCGCCTCTGCTGAGTCTGCTGTCGGCGACGATCGCGACGCCGTTCTTCATCCGCCGTCACGTACGGAACGAAACAGTCGGTTTCGCCCGCGACATCGAGCGCAAGCACGCCGCCCGGCAGGCGGAACAGGGCGGGGCCGTTCCTCGGGGCGCTGCGGCGCAATCCATCCAGTTCCCGGCCTGAGGAGGTCAACCATGTTGGTTCTCGTGACCGGCGGTTCCGGGTTCGTCGGCGCGCACTGCATCCGGCAGTTGCTGCGCCAGGGTCACCGGGTCCGCACGACCGTGCGTACGCCCTCGCGGGAGCAGGCGGTGCGGGCGATGGTGGAGCCCGATGCGGACGTGTCGTTCGCGGTGGTCGACCTGAACTCCGACGTCGGCTGGGCGAAGGCTGCCGAGGGCTGTGACGCCGTGCTGCACGTGGCCTCGCCGTTCCCGGGGAGCGCCCCGAAGCACCCCGACGAGCTGATCGTGCCGGCCCGGGAGGGGACCCTGCGGGCGCTGCGCGCGGCCCGTGACGCGGGCGTCCGGCGTACGGTGCTGACGTCGTCGTTCGCCGCCATCGGGTACGGCCACCGCGACTACGACCGGGTCTTCTCCGAAGCGGACTGGAGCGATCCGGACGGGTCCGAACTGATCACCTATTCGCGGTCGAAACTGGTCGCCGAACGGGCCGCGTGGGACTTCGTCGACCGGGAGGGCGGCGGGATGGAACTGGCGGTGATCAACCCGGTCGGCATTCTCGGCCCGGCGCTCGGCCCGGATCTGTCGGTCTACGTCGAGGTGATCGAACAGCTCCTGAACGGGAAACTGCCGCTGCTCCCCCGCTTGAACTGGGGCGTGGTCGATGTTCGCGACGTCGCGGACCTGCACGTACGCGCGATGGTCGAGCCGGCCGCCGCGGGCCAGCGTTTCGTCGCCACCGCGGGCACGACGTCGCTGCCGCGGATCGCGAGCCTTCTGCGCGCCCGGCTCGGCCCGGCAGCAGGCCGGGTGCCGGCCCGGACAGTGCCGGACTGGGCGGTCCGCCTCAGCGCGCGGATGAGCCCTCGGTTCGCGACGGTCGTCCCGGACCTCGGTGTGGTGCGCGAGGCGTCGAGCGCGAAGGCGCGCGAGGCTCTGGGCTGGCAGCCGCGGCCGATCGACGACACGATCCTGGACACCGTGAGCAGCCTGGCGGGCCTGGGACTGCTCAGCGACACGACACGAAGGGCCGCCGCGTAGACCAACCCAAGTCGAACGTGAGCGACCCGTACCCGATCACCGTTCGGCAGCGTTCGTTGTCATGGTGGTGGCGTTCTCCGGCGACCCGGTGGCGGCACGATTCAGAAGTCGTCCAGTACCTGTCAACTGGGTCTCCCTATCGTCGGAAGCAACGGGATCCCGGCTTCCCTGCCGGGGACCGGATCGTCCACCGAGAAGCTGAGGGTGATCTTGACCGCGCAGGAGGAAGCCGATGTTGTCGTGGTCGGATCGGGCATGGGCGGTCTGGCGGCGGCCCGCATGCTCGCGCAGTTCGGCCGGAAACGGGTTCTCGTCCTGGAACAGCACTACACCCTCGGTGGGATGACGCACGAGTTCTCCCGCGAAGGGCGGTACAAGTTCGGGACCGGACTGCACTACATGAGCGCGAACGCCGGTCCCTTCCTCGACTTCATGACCGACGGGCGGGTGCAGCTCTGGCCGCTGCCGGACGACTACGACGTCCTGCACTTTCCGGGATTCGATTTCACCGTACCCGCCGGCCGGGAACAGTTCCGGGCCCGACTCAAGGACCGGTTCCCGGGCGAGGCCGAGGCCATCGACCGCTATTTCCGGACGGTACGGCAGGCGATGGCCGGGCTCGCCACGCGCAATATTCTCTCGTCGATGCCCGCGCCGGTGCGCAGACTCGGGTTCCCGATCGTCGAGCGACTCTTCCCGGCCACGTACCGGTCGTCGCGGGACCAGATGGCCCGCAGCTTCCGGGACCCGAAGCTCCGGGCGATCCTGGCCGCGCGGTGGGGGCTCTACGGGACGCCGCCCGGGTCGAACGCCTTCGGCTACCACGCCGCGGTGCCGACCACGTTCTTCATGGCGGGCACCGCGCATCCCGTGGGCGGCCCGAGGGCGCTCAACCAGATCGTTCTAGAGATCCTCGAACGGTACGGTGTCGAGCTGCGGACCCGTCAGCAGGTTCAGCGGATCGTCCTCGAGCGGGGCCGGGTGGCCGCTGTCGAGGTGGAGGACCGCGCCACCGGACGCACCTATCGGGTACGGACCCCGGCCGTCGTCTCGGCGGCGGGCGTCCGCAACACGTACGCCTTACTGGAATCTGCGGCCGAGCCACAGTGGAAGCGCGAGGTCGCGAACCTGCCGGCGGAACCGTCCGCGATCATGCTGTTCCTGGGCCTGGACCGGTCACCGGCCGCGTTCGGCCTGCACGGGGAGAACCACTGGTTCATGCCCGACCTCGACGGTCATGACGGTTTTCACCGGCAGCTCGGTGACGGCACGCTCTACGTCTCGTTCGCCTCCCTCAACAACCCGGCCGCTCGCCACCACACGGTCGAGGTGGTGGAACTCGTCGACCCGGCGGCGTTCGACCAGTGGCAGGGGACGCCCGACGACGAGCGGCCGGACGACTACCACAGACTCAAGGACGCACTGACCCGGCGACTGATCGACCGCCTCGACGAACGGTGGCCCGGCATCCGGGAGTCCATCGCCTTCGCCGAGCTCGCCACACCGCTGTCGTTCGAGACCTACCAGCGCAGCGTCCGGGGTTCCTTCTACGGCCTCGCGGCGACCCCGGAACGGCTGCGCTCGCCGCTGGCGGGGGCGCGTACGCCGGTGCGGGGCCTGGTCGTGGCCGGACAGGACGCCTGGGGTTCCGGCGTGGTCGGGGCGCTGGCCGGAGGGCTCGTCGCGGCCGGCGCCGTGCTGCGGCCGAGGCAGACCGGAGCGATGTGGAGATCCATCTTCGCCCGCAACCCGGTACGCGAACCGACCACCACCTGGCAGGGCTACCTGCGCGTCACCGAGATCGAGGCGCTCACACCGACGATCCGGAAAATCCGGCTGGAAGCGATGGACGGCGGCACGGTGCCGTTCTCCTTTGCCGCGGGCCAGTACCTCAAGATCGACCTGCCCGTGGCGGTCGAGCCGATCGAGCGCTCCTACTCGATCTCGAGTGGCCCGGGTGCGAAGCATCATGTCGAGATCGGGGTGAAGCGGGATCCGATCGGCCTCGGCTCCACCTTCCTGCACGACGACCTGGAGATCGGGCAGGCACTGCGGGTGAGCGGCCCGTTCGGTGAGTTCACCTGGGACCCACAGCGCGACATCGGTGGCGGCACGCTGCTGCTGATCGCCGGCGGTGTCGGGATCACCCCCCTGGTCAGCGTCCTGGCCGCAGCGGCGGACGCCGGTCATCACGGCCGCATCGTCCTGCTGGCCGGCTGCCGGACCGAGGACGAAATCCCGTACCGGCAGGAACTGGAGCAGCTTCAGGCCCGGCTGCCCGGGCTCGAGGTGGCCGTCTTTCTCACCCAGCCGGGTGCCGGGTGGCAGGGCCGGCGTGGCCGGATCGACCTCGAAGCGCTCCGCCCCTACGTCGCCGGCGTCACGCGCGTCCACCTCTGCGGCCCGGCGCCGATGATGCAGGACGTGCTCGGTCTGCTGACCGCACTCGAGGTGCCCCGCGACACCCTCCACACCGAAGCCTTCGTGTCGGGCCGCAGCACACAGACCCGCCGGGAAAGGGCGCACGCCATCGCCGTCGCCGCCGAGCAGGCCGGCGTCACGGGCTACACGATCGCCGAGCGGGACCGGAGCACGACGTTCGCCTGCCCGCCCGGGCAGACGGTCCTCGACGCCGCCAACGCCGCCCGCATCCCGTTCCCGCAATCGTGCGGCGAGGGCGCCTGCGGCACCTGCAGGGTCCGGATCCTGTCCGGCAGCTACGAGACGGACACCCGGGGGATGTTCTCCACCGAGGAGATCGACCAGGGCTGGCGGCTCGCCTGCCAGACGCTGCCCACCGAAGACCTGGTGATCACCCGCGGTACGTGATCGCAGGAACCAACGTCCGCCGAACAATTCGAGATGCGAGGACACCGAGATGAAGACAAACCATTCCGCGAGCCCTGCCGATTCTGACCCGGTGCGCGCACGCGCCATCCGCCGGCTGCGCCAGAAGATGGGCGTGCAGGCCCACGTGCTGGTTTACCTGTTGGCCAACATCACCCAGGTCATCGTGTGGTGGGCCTACACTCCGGACCAGTTCTTCTGGCCGCTGTGGTCGATCCTCGGCTGGGGCGTCGGGTTGATCTTCCACGTCTGGGCGGTGAATTCGTGGTCGGGCCTGGACGAGGGTCGTATCGCCCAGGAGATGAACCGGATCGAGCCCACCGGACCGGCTCAGAACTGAGCGTTTAGTCCACCCTCCTCCACCGTCCTCGTCGTCCGGCAGCGATCTGCGGGAGGTCATCCGAGGACGGTGCAGGTTGGTCCGGAGACCCGCCCGTACCCGGATCCGTCGCCGACCCGGACGCCCTCCGCGGTCGAAACGCCCACTCGATCCATATCTACAAGGCCGAGATCGCCACCGTCTCTACTCCGCCGGACGCTCGGCGGCGCTGCGGAGCATGCAGAACTCGTTGCCCTCCGGGTCGGCCAGCACCGCCCACCCCGTTCCGTCCGGCCGTCGGCGGTCGTCGACCATCGTCGCGCCCAGACCGAGCACCCGTTCCACCTCCCCGTCCCGGAGCTGGTCCGGTTCGAGGCAGACGTGCAGCCGGTTCTTGACCGTCTTGGGCTCGGGCACCTCGGCGAAGTACAGCGTCGGCCCCTCCGACATCTCGACGACAACCTCCTCGTCGCCCGGCTTGTCGTCGGCGCCGAGCGGTCGACCGACCACGGCGCTCCAGAACGAGGCCAGCTCGTACGCGTTACGGCAGTCGAAAACGATGTTCTGCAGTCGCATGGCCGGAACGTTATCGCCCGGCTGCCATCGCTCGTTGAACCGGTAGGTGCCCCGGTAATCCGCAACCGCGCGGACCGTGGCGGCATGTATGCGACCGTTACGGGAACGAGGCATCTTCCGGCCCGGAGGGAGTGGAGCGCTGATGACGCTGGTCGACATGCGGTTCGTCGGCGGTCCCGCCGACGGCGAGATCCACCAACTCCCGGTCGACCCGGACGGGATGCCACCGGCGCGTTGGGTTCTGAGCCATCGTGGCGAAGGCGACCGCCTCCCCGAAATCGATCATCTTTATCAGCGTCAGCCCGTCGGCAACGGCGGCTGGGAGATGAGCTTCGTCCGGTCCGACCCCATGGGCATGACCGAATAGCGGGTACGACCCGGTGGGGGTGGGCCCTGTTCGGGCGCACCCCCACCGGTATCTCCCCGTGAGTGAAGATCAGTCGGACGTACGGGCGTGGCGTACCGCCCAGTCCAGGGCGTAGTCGGCGACCTCTTCCCAGCCGGGCTGGGCCGGGAGCAGGTGGCAGCGGCCGGCGTACTCCTTGACCTCGGTGACGGTGTTCGAGGTGTAGTGCTTGGCGTTGGAGTGCTGGACGGCCGGCGGCATGAGGTGGTCCTCGCCACCGGCGACGAACAGCAGCGGCGCCCGGTTGTCGTTGGCGTAGTCCACCCACGCGGCCTGGTGGCCGGGCTGGAAGTTCGCCAGTACGCCCGCCCACACGATCTGTCCGGGGCCCGGGATCGCGTACCGGGCGTAGAGCTGCCGGGACTCCTCCTCACTGAAGGTGTTGGTGAAGGCGTAGTGCCACTGGTCGTGGGTGAAGGCGACGGCCCGGTGCCGGTTCGCCGGGTTCTTCAGCACCGGGAACGTCGACTTCACCTGCGAGGCCGGCAGCACGGTGACGCCCTCGGTCGGGGCCGAGTTGATCGCCACACCGACGGCTCCCACCCCGTGGTCGAGCAGGATCTGAGTGAAGACCCCACCGGCGGAGTGGCCCATCAGGATCGGCGGGCGGTCCAGCTCGGCGATCACCGACTTCAGGTGGCTGACGATGCCCGGGATGGTCACCGCCTCGATCGGTGACGGGTCGGCGTTCAGCGCCTCGACCTCGACCTCGAATCCGGGGTACGCCGGAGCGATGACCCGGTAGCCCCGCTTCTCGTAGTGCTCGATCCAGTGTTCCCAGCTTCTCGGCGTCACCCAGAGGCCGTGGATCAGCACGATGGTGTCGGGTGCGGTACTCATCGGTCGTCCTTAGCTGTTGAGGAAGGCGAGCAGGTCGGCACCGAGCTGCTCCTTGTGCGTGTCGGTGATGCCGTGCGGGGCCCCCGGGTAGACCTTCAGGACCGCACCCTTGACCCGCTCCGCCGATGCCTTGCCGCCGACCTCGAACGGGACCACCTGGTCGTCGTCCCCGTGGATGACAAGCGTCGGTACGTCGAACGCGTCGAGGTCCGCGCGGAAGTCCGTGGCGGAGAACGCGGCGATGCACTCCAGGGCGTTGCGGTGTCCGGCCTGCATGCTCTGGAGCCAGAACGCGTCCCGGATGCCCTGGGAGACGTTCGCGCCGGGCCGGTTGTTGCCGAAGAACGGGCCGTCGGCGAGGTCCTTGTAGAGCTGGGACCGGTCGGCCAGCGAACCGGCGCGGATCCCGTCGAAGACCTCGATCGGCACCCCGCCGGGGTTGTCGTCGGTCTTGAGCATGAACGGCGGCACCGCCGAGACCAGGACGATCTTCTCCACCCGGCCGGTGCCGTACCGGCCGATGTAGCGGGCGACCTCGCCGCCACCGGTGGAGAACCCGACCAGGGTCGCCTCGCGCAGGTCGAGGGTGTCGATCAGGGTGGCGAGGTCGTCGGCGTACGTGTCCATCTCGTTGCCGTGCCAGGTCTGGGTGGAACGGCCGTGTCCGCGCCGGTCGTGGGCGATCACCCGGTAACCGTTCGCGGCCAGGAACAGCGCCTGCGCCTCCCAACTGTCCGAGTTCAGCGGCCAGCCGTGGGAGAGGACAACCGGCTTACCGGTCCCCCAGTCCTTGTAGAAGATCTGCGTACCGTCCGAAGCGGTGACGAACCCCATCGTGGATCTCCCTGTGCTCAGCGGACGGTGGTCCGGGCGGCGTCGGTGACGAGGTCGACCACGGCGGTCGGCTTCGACATCATCGCCACGTGCGAGGCGTTGACCTCGACCTTGTGGGCGTTCGCCCGACCGGCCATGAAGCGCTGCGCGGCGGCCGGGATCAGGTTGTCGTTGCGGGCGACCAGGTACCAGGACGGGATGGTCTTCCACGCCGGTGCCCCGGCCGGTTCCTGGAGCGTGTGCCCGTCGCCGGGACGCTGGGTGGCGGCCATGACGGCGGTGGTGGCGGCCGGCAGGTCACCGGCGAAGATGTCGCGGAACAGGGCCGGCTTGACGTAGCCGTCGACGCTCGGGCTGCCGTCCGGCAGCAGGTACGGGCGGAAGTCGAGTGCCGCCGGGCTGAGCTTGCTGCCCGGGAACTTCGTCTGCAGCCCCTCGACGGTGTCACCGGCGTCGGGTGCGAACGCGGCCACGTACACCAGGGCCTTGACGTTGGGGTTGCCGTTCGCGGCGGCGGTGATCACCATGCCGCCGTACGAGTGTCCGACCAGGACGATCGGGCCGGTCAGCGTCGCCAGGATGCTGGCCACGTAAGCCGAGTCGGAGGCGACCCCGCGCAGCGGGTTGGCCGGTGCGATCACCGGGTAGCCCTGCCGCTGGAGCTGGCGTACCACGTCGTTCCAGCCGGAGGCGTCGGCGAAGGCGCCGTGCACCAGAACCACGGTCGGCTTGGTCCGGTTTGCGGTTGCGGCGGACGCGACCGGGGTCGCGGCGAGCCCTCCGGCACCGAGCAGCAGCACGAGGGCGACGAGCATGCTGATCAGGAGCGGACGACGCCGGCGGGCGGAATCGGTAATCGGAACTGTGGTCATGCGCTCTCCCTAGATGGCCGGTCCGTGTCCACGCCTGGGCGTGGCACGACCGGTCGGGACTGACGGGACGATGCAGGGGTGCGGTCGTCGGACCCACTGCCCGGCACATTCCAGAGCGGGCCGGTAGGGTATTGCGCCCGACCGCCGCGATAATGGGCAGGTGACCTGCCCATCGGTGTGTGCCGGGGTCGACCGTAGGCCGGGCTGCACAGGGAAAAACTGAAGAAGAAGTGAGGGCCCGCCAGCCGGGCCGTCCGTAACGGGGACGCAGGAGTCAGTGACAGAGGAAAAGACCGATCCGGTACGCCTCACCGTGCTCGGCCCGGTGCGTCTGTGGCGGGACGGGACCGAGGTACAACTCGGCGCCCCCCAGGTACGCGCACTGCTTGCCGTACTGCTCGCGCAGGTCGGGACACCGGTCAGCCTCGCCGAGATCGTGGACGTGCTGTGGGGGCAGGACCCGCCGGCCACCGCGACGAACGCCGTACACGGGCACGTCGGTGCCCTGCGTCGACTCCTGGAACCCTCCCTCGGCGCCCGGGAACACGGCCGGTGGCTGAGTCGCTCCGCCGGGGGCTACCAGCTCGCCGGGGACGCGGAGAGCGTCGACCTGCTCGACTTCCGCCGCCTGCTCGGGCAGGCCAGGGCGGCCGTCGCCGCCGGTCGGGACGGTGCGGCGGTGGCCCATTTCGTCGCCGCCCTGCGGCTCCCGCAGGGTCCCTGCGCCGCCAACGTCAGCGCCACCGTCCGGTCGCATCCGATCTTCGGCGGGCTCGAACGGGAGTGCCTCGCCGGTGTCCGGGAGGCGGCCGACTGTGCGCTGCGGGCGGGGCGGGCGGCCGAACTCGTCGCCGGCATCCAGCGGATAGCGGAACGTTTTCCGCTGGACGAACCGTTGCAGGCCCGGTTGATCCTGCTGCTCGCGGCGAGCGGACAGCAGGCGCAGGCGCTGGCCCTGTTCGGGCGGGTGCGTACCGCCCTCGTCGACGACCTGGGCATCGACCCGGGGGCGGAACTGCGGGCGGCGTACGAGGCGGTGCTCCGCCAGCAGCACGGCACCGGCACGGCTGCCGTCGGCGACCGGCGACCGGACACCACCCGTCCGGATGCCGCCGGGCCGACCGGATCGCCACATCCGGTACGCCCGGCCCAGCTCCCACCCGACCTGTCGACCTTCGTCGGCCGCCGGGGCGAACTCGCCCGAGCCCTGTCGCTCATACCCGAGGAGGGCGCCGAGCCGGGAACAGTCGTGATCAGCGCGATCAGTGGAATGGCCGGTGCGGGGAAGACGACGCTCGCGGTCCGCTGGGCGCACCGGGTCATCGGGCGGTACCCCGACGGCCAGCTCTACCTGAACCTGCACGGCTTCGGTCCGAGCGACGCGGTGGTGAGCCCGGACGACGCGCTCCGGGAGATCTTCGAGACGCTGGGGGTGGCACCGGACCGGATCCCGGAGAGCCTGGACGGGCGGACCGCCCTCTACCGCAGCCTGCTCGCCGGCAGGAAAATGCTGGTGGTGCTCGACAACGCCCGCGACGCCGACCAGGTACGCCCGCTGCTGCCCGCCAGCCCCGGTTGCCTGGCGATCGTGACCAGCCGCAACCAGCTCGCCGGACTGGTCGCCGTGGACGGGGCGTACCCCCTGGTCCTCGACACCCTGCCGGTGCGGGACGCGCACAAGCTGCTGTCGCTGCGGATCGGCGGGGACCGGCTCGACAACGAACCCGAGGCCACTGCCGCCATCCTGCGCCGGTGCGGTGGGCTGCCGTTGGCACTCGCCATCGTCGCCGCGCGGGCGGCGACCTATCCGGCCCTCTCCCTGGCGAGCATCAACGCCGAACTGGACGACGAGGAGGGTCCGCTGGACGTCTTCGCCGACGCGGACAGCGCCGTCGACCCGCGTGCCGTCTTCTCCTGGTCGTACCACGCCCTCAGCCCCGGTGCGGCGCGGCTGTTCCGGCTGCTCGGCGGGGTTCGCAACGGCCACGACATCGGCCAGCCGGCCGCGGCCAGTCTGGCCGGCGTACCGGTCCGGGAGGTCCGCCCGCTCCTCACCGAGCTGACCAGGGCGAGTCTGGTGCTCCAGGGCGACGGCTCCCGGTACACCATGCACGACCTGCTCGGCGCGTACGCCGACGAGCTGGCCCGGCAGCACGACAGCGAAGCCGAACGCCGGGAGGCCTGGCACCGGTTGCTGGACCACTACCTGCACACGGCACACGCCGCCGAACGGCTGTTCTCCCCGCTGCGGCCCACGGTCCCCCTCGGGCCGGCACCGTCCACGATCACCGTGGCGCCGATGTGCTCGGCGGACGAGGCGCTGTCCTGGTTCGTCGCGGAACGTCACACCCTGGTGGCGTCGATCGCCCGGGCCGCCGCCGACGGGCTCGCCGGACACGCCTGGCAGTTGGCCAGGGCGCTGGAACCGTTCCTCTTCCTGCGCGGGCACTGGGAGGGCTGGCTGCCGACGATGGTGAGCGTGCTGGCGGCGACCGAACGGGACGACGACCGGACCGGGCAGGCGTACCTGACCCGGGTGGTCGGGTCGATCCTGGTCAGGTACGGCCGGTACGACGAGGCGAGCGTCCACCTCGCCCGTTCGCTGCGACTCTTCGGCGACCTGGGTGACCGGGTGGGGCAAGCGGTGGGCCACCGCTGTCTCAACGACATCCGGGACCGGCAGAACCGGACGGAGGAGGCGCTCGAACACGCCCGGCAGGCGCTCGCGCTCTACGCCTCGGTCGACGACCGCAACGGGCAGGCGCTCGCGCTGAACGCGATCGGTTGGACCCATGCCCGGATCGGCGAGTACGAACCGGCGGTCGAGCACTGCAACCGGGCGCTCGTGATCTTCGAGGAGGTCGGCAACCCGCGCGGTCTGGCGGCCACCTGGGACAGTCTGGGCTTCGTCCACCACTGCCTGGCCGAGTACGCGCAGGCCACGCAGTGTTATGACGAGGCGATCCGGATTCGGGGCGAGATCGGCGACCTGACGTACGAGGCGGCCAGTCTCGACCGGCTCGGCGACACCCTGCTCGCCGGGGGTGAGCTGGACGCGGCCCTCTCCACCTGGCACCGAGCGCTGGTGATCATGGCCGAGGTCGGCCATCCCCGGATCGACCAGGTGCTGGCCAAGCTGGCCGGCCACTGAACGATGACCACAATGGACAATCTTCGAAGCGGGGCACCGGTACGCCTGACCGTGCTCGGGCCGGTGCGACTCTGGCGGGGCGGCGAAGAGGTCCAACTCGGCGCACCCCAGGTACGGGCCCTGCTCGCCGTACTGCTCGCCCGGGTCGGCACGCCGGTCAGCCTGGCCGAGATCGTCGACGTGCTCTGGGGGCAGGATCCACCGCCCACCGCGGTCAACGCCGTACACGGGCACATCGGCACCCTGCGCCGGTTGCTGGAACCCGCGCTCGGTCCACGGGAACCCGGCCGGTGGCTGGGCCGCTCCGCCGGGGGTTACCAGCTCACCGGGGACGCCGACAGCGTCGACCTGCTCGACTTCCGGCGTCTGCTCGGGCAGGCCAGGGCCGCCGTCGCCGCCGGTCGGGAAGGCGCGGCGGTGCCACATTTCGCCGCCGCGGTGCGGCTGTGGCAGGGGCCGGGTGCCGGCAACGTCAACCCCGCCATCCGTACGCATCCGGTCTTCGGCGAACTCGACCGGGAGTACTTCGACGCCGTCCGGGAGGCGGCCGACTGCGCGCTCGGGTGCGGGCAGGCGGACGAACTCGTCACCGACATCCGGCGCGCGGCCGAACGGGCGGTGCTGGACGAGCCGCTACAGGCCAGGCTGATCCTGCTGCTGGTGGCATCCGGTCAGCAGGCGCAGGCGCTGGCGGTCTTCGCCCGGGTCCGGGCCGCCCTCGCCGAGGAACTCGGCATCGACCCCGGTGCGGAGCTGCGGGCCGCGTACGAGACGGTGCTCGACCGGCAGCGGGGCAACTCCGTACCGGAGGCTGACCGGCCGACCCCGACCGGCCCGGTGGTACGCCCGGCGCAACTCCCGCCCGACCTGTCGAGTTTCGTCGGACGGCGGGGAGAGCTGCGGCGGGCCCTGGCCCTCGTCCCCGAGCAGGGCACCCCGTCGACGGCCATGGTGGTCAGCGCGATCAGCGGCATGGCCGGTACGGGTAAGACGACGATCGCGGTCCACTGGGCCCACCGGGTCGCACCGAGCTATCCCGACGGGCAGCTCTACGTGAACCTGCGCGGCTTCGATCCGACCGGTTCGGTGATGAGCCCGGCCGAGGCGCTGCGCGGGATGCTCGACGCGCTCGGGGTCGCCCCCGAGCGGTCGCCGCGCACCGTCGAGGGGCAGACCGCGCTCTACCGCAGCCTGCTCGCCGGGCGCCGGATCCTGGTGCTGCTCGACAACGCCCGCGACGCCGAGCAGGTACGTCCCCTCCTGCCCGGCGGTCCCGGGTGCCTGGCGATCGTGACCAGCCGCAACCAGCTCTCCGGTCTGGTCGCCGCCGACGGTGCGCATCCGCTGGTGCTCGACATCCTGCCGCCGACCGACGCGCGGGAACTGCTGGCCCGCCGGGTCGGCGCCGCCCGACTGAACGCCGAACCCGAGGCGACCGGGGCCATCCTGGGCCGGTGCGGCGGTCTGCCGCTGGCGTTGGCGATCGTCGCCGCCCGGGTGGCCACCTCGCCGGCCCGGTCGCTGGCGGGAATCGCGGCCGAGTTGCACGACGAGGAGGGCGGGCTGGACGGGTTCGCCGATCCGGACGACGTGGTCGACGCGCGGGCGGTCTTCTCCTGGTCGTACCGCGCGCTGAGTGCCGACTCGGCCCGGCTGTTCCGGCTGCTCGGCGGGACCAGGACCGGGCCGGAGATCAGCCTCCCGGCCGCCGCCAGCCTGGCCGGTGTGCCGATCCGGCGGGCCCGTGCCCTGCTCGCCGAACTCGTCCGGGCCAACCTGGCCGTCCAGCCCGTGCCCGGCCGCCACACGATGCACGACCTGCTGGCCGCGTACGCCGGGGAACTCGCCGCGACCAGCGACGATGCGGGGCAGCGGCGGGCGGCCCGGCACCGGTTGCTCGACCACTACCTGCACAGCGCCCTGGCGGCGGACCGGCTGCTGTCCCACCACCGGCCCTCGCCGGGACCCCCGGCGGGTGCACCGGGGTCGTCCGCTGTCCCGCAGGCGCAGCCCGGCAGCGCCGCCGAGGTGCCGTCCGACGTGGACGCCGCCTGGGCCTGGTTCACCACCGAACGTTCGACCCTCCTGGCGGCGGTCGACCGGGCCGCCGTGGACGGTTTCCCCCACCACGCCTGGCAGCTCACCTGGGCGATGGTGCCGTTCCTGCACCGGCGCGGCTACTTCGACGACTGGGTCAGTGCGCAGGAGACCGCGCGGGCGGCGCTCGACCCGCGTACGGACCGTCTCGGGTTGGCCCACACCGGCAGCCAGTTGGGCCTGGCCTACACCGAACTCGGCCGGTACGACGACGCCAGGGCGCTGCTCACCCGGTCGGTGGCCCTCTTCGCCGAACTCGGCGACCACACCGGCCAGGGCGACACCTACCGTCGCCTCGGCGGGATCGCCTACAAGGAGGAGCGGTACGACGACGCCCTCGCACACACCCTGGCTGCGCTCGACCACTACGCGGCGGCCGGTGACCGTCCCGGCCAGGCACATGCCCTCAACGGCGTCGGGTGGGTGCACGTGCTGCGCGGCGATCACCACCTTGCGATCGACTACTGCGGCCGGGCGCTGGTCATCCTCCGGGAGGTCGGCAACCGGCAGGGTGAGGCGGCCACCCGGGACAGTCTCGGTTACGCCCACCACCACCTGGGCGAGTACGCGCACGCGGCCGAGTGCTACCGGGAGGCGATCCGGATCCGTCGGGAGACCGGTGACCGGGTGTACGAGGCGAACAGCCTGCACCGCCTGGGTGACAACCACCTGGCCGCCGGTGAGCCCGACGAGGCGTACGCGGTGTGGCGGCAGGCGCTCGACATCATGACCGAGATCAGCCACCCGGACACCGAGAAGGTACGGGCCAAGCTGGCCACCCGGCCCGAATAGCGCCCGTATCGAAGTCGACGGGTCATCCGGAGGTTGACCGCACGTCAACGACGGGAGCGGTGGTGGTGGCGAGGATCCCGGCGAGTGCGGACCGCGCATCCTGGAGCGTGGAGATCTTGTTGTCGAGGCCACGAAGTTGTTTCCACAGTGTCGGCGCCGCGCAGTGCTCCAGTTCCGGGCCCGGACCCTCGACGCAGGGCAGCACCTCGCGGATGACGCTGGTGGTCAGGCCAGCAGCGAGAAAGGCCCTGATATGGCCGACCACAACCGGCGCGTCATCGGCATACCGCCGGTGGCCACCTCCGACGCGGTGCGAGGTGAGCAGTCCCTGCTCCTCGTAGTAGCGCAGTAGGCGCGGGCTGACGCCGGTCTCGCGCGACAGGTCCCCGATCTTCATCTCCGTGTGATCTCCCTCATCCGCGCTTGAAACTCACACCGGTGTCAGATCGTACGTTGCCGATATGACCTCTTTCGTTGTTCAACGTAACGGCCGTCCGGCGACCGCCGAGGAGTTGGCGCCGCTCGCCTTCGCAGGCTATGCCCACTTCACCGCCGTGCAGGTGCGTGGAGGCCGGGTCCGGGGTCTCGACCTCCATCTGGAGCGGCTGCGGTCCGCCTCGGTGGAGTTGTTCGGTCAGGCACTGCCCGACGATCGGGTCCGGTCCTGTCTGCGGGCGGCGCTCGATGCCGGTCCGGCCGACCTCTCGCTGATGGCCACGGTGTACTCGCCATCAGGCGAGTTCACCGTGGCCGGGCCCGAGGTGGAGCCTGAGGTGCTGGTCCGTACCGGGCCGGCCGCGTCCGGCCCGCAGGGCCCACTGACACTGGCGACGGTCGAGCACGAACGGGTCCTCCCGGCCGTGAAGCACGTCGGCGAGATGGCCAAGACGTATTTCCTCCGTCAGGCCGTTGGACAAGGCTTCGACGATGCCGCTTTCGTCGACCGTCGGGGTCGGCTCAGCGAAGGGTCGATCTGGAATCTGGCCTTCTGGGACGGCACGGCAGTGGTGTGGCCCGTGGCCGAGATGCTGGGTGGGACCACAATGGGCATTGTCCGTCGGCAGCTGGATCGAATGGGTGTCCCCCAGCGCGTCCAGGAGGTCACCCTCGCCGACCTGCCGGCGATGGCCGGGGGTGTGGTCATGAACTCATGGACGCCGGGTGTGGCGGTGCACCGGATCGGCTCTGCGCCCTTGCCCGAGGCGCCGTCCTTCTACGCGTTGCTCCACCGGGCCTACCAGGCCGAACCACTCACCTCGCCATGAGACCGGACAACGTATCGAGGGGAGTATTCGCGTACGCGCCTAGGTGATCTCGGTGTCGCGGAGCAGGCGCCACAGACCGGCGCCGTCCGGGGCGTACAGCCACGGCTGACCGGCCAGGCCGGAGGCGCGCGGGTCGCCGTTGTGGTGGCCGGGCAGGCCACCGGCGAGCACCGACTGGGTCGGGGAGAGCCGGCGGATCGCGACCGCGGCCACGTTCTCCGGGTGGGCGGCGGCGAACTCGGCGTAGATCTCCTGGTCGTGCTGGCCGTCGTCGCCGACGAGCAGCCAGCGGACCTTCGGGAACTCGCGGGCCAACTGGGCCAGGGTGGCCCGCTTGTGTTCCCGCCCGCTGCGGAACCACCGGTCGACCGTCGGCCCCCACTGGGTGAGCAGCAGCGGACCGGCCGGGTAGAGGTGCCGGGAGAGGAACCGGGTCAGCGTCGGGGCCACGTTCCAGGCGCCGGTGGAGAGGTAGAAGACCGGGGCGCCGGGGTGGGCGGTGACGAGGCGCTCGTAGAGCACCCCCATGCCGGGTACGGCCATCCGGGCGTGTTCGTCGAGCACGAACGTGTTCCAGGCGGCGAGCAGGGGCCGGGGCAGCGCGGTGACCATCACCGTGTCGTCGATGTCGGAGAGGATGCCGAACCGGGCCTCCGGGTCGACCACGCGTACCGGGGCGTCGACGGGTTCGGCGCCGGGGCTGGTCAGTCGCGCCGTACCCCAGCCGGGGGGCAGGTCGGCCTTGATCACGGCGTCGATGAACCCGCTGCGGTCCGTACGCGCCTCGTGCCGGCTCCCGCCCGCCTCGATCAGCACCGGGGCGTCCTTCACCGGCAGGGTGACGAAGCTGCGCCAGCCGCGTACCTTCTCGGCGGGTCGGGGTGCACGGGGGTCGATCCGGGTGAGCAGCATCCGGCCCATCACGCGCAGCCAGCCCTGGCCGCCGTAACCGGCGTACGCGACGATCGTGGGCGGCCATCCCCGTTGCCGCAACCGGCGTGCGAACAGCTCGTGCACCGCGTCCTCGACCCGGGCCGCCCGGTGTGGGCGCCGGGTCACTTCCGACGATCGGGCGGGTACGAGCGACACCCCTGACACCCTGCCATAAGCGGTCCCCGCCGGCCATGCGAGCACCGGGCACAATGATCAAAAATTCCCCGGACCTGCCCGTTTTGCCGAGATGAACGGTTTTCACCCTATTCAACGTGCGACACTGCCTGCGGGACGACGACGGGGGCGTTGGTCGTGTCAGTGGCCGTGGAGCAGACCGAACGGCAGCGCCGGTGGCTCGATGCGCCGGGGCTGGTGGCCCTCCTACTCGGGCTGGTCGGTATCGGTTACCGGCTGGTCCTGATGCTGCTCACCGTGCCGGGCGGGAACAGCGACGAGGCGACCTTCGGGCTCGCCGCGGCACACATCGCCACCGGCAGGGAATGGCCGATCTTCCTCTACGGGCAGCACTACATGGGGGTCGTCGAGTCGTACCTCGCGGCGCCGCTGTTCGCCGCCTTCGAACCGAGCTGGGTACTGCTCCGGCTGCCGCTGATCTTCCTGTACGCCGCCTTCGTCTACCTGATGTACCGGCTCACCCGGCGGCTCTACTCCCCCTGGCTCGCCACCCTCACCGTCGGGCTGTTCGCGCTCGGCTCGGAACGGATCATCCGGGACCAGCTCACCGCGGTCGGCGGACGGCCGGAGGTCAAACCCGCCGTCGCCCTGCTGCTGCTGATCGCCCTGGCCCTCGGCGAGCGCCGGATCGTCCGCCGCCGCTGGCTCGCCTTCGGCGCCTTCGGCCTGGTCACCGGGCTCTGCGTGTGGGACGACTGGTTGATCCTGCCGTACCTGGCGGTGGCCGCGCTCGTGCTGCTGATCGGCAACTTCCGGGAACTGCTCGGCTGGGCGGGGCTGCTGCTCGTCGCCGGGTTTCTCCTCGGCGTACTGCCGCTGATCCTGGACAACGTGTGGGCCCCGCCGGGGCAGGACTCACTGTCCGTACTGTCCCAGGTCAGCGCCGGGGAGGGCGGGGACACCTCGACCGTCGACCAGTTGCACGGCAGCGTACTGGTCGGCATCCCGCTCGCCACCGGGATCTGCCTGCCGACCGCCTGCACCGGGTGGCAGATGGCCTGGGGTGCGCTCTACCCACTGCTGTTGCTGGTCGCGGCGGTGCTCGCCGTACTCTGCCTGCGCCGGCCGGGACCGGTCGAGTCCGCCGCCGATCACCGTGGCGGGCCCGCCGCCGGGGACACGCCGCTCGTCCGCCGGCTGCGGTACGTCACCCAGCTCGCCCTGCTCGCCGGTGCCGCCCTGACCCTGGCCGGGTACGCCCGCAGCTCGCTCGCCGCCACCGCACCGCTGGCCAGCGCCCGGTACCTGTCGATCCTGCAACTGTCCCTGCCGGCCGTACTCTGGCCGCTCTGGCTCGCGGCCGGCTGGGTGCGGCGGGGCAGACAGGGGGCGAGGGTGGCCGGGGTCCTGGCGAGCGGGGTGCTGGTGGTGTTGGCGGGCACGATGGTCTACACCACGGTCGACCTGATCAGGGAGGTGCCGACGATCAGGGCCGAGGAGGGTCGGTCACGGGAACTGGCGACCGTACTGCGCCGGGCCGGGATCACCCGGGTCTACGGCGACTACTGGACCTGCAACCGGCTGATCTTCAACAGTCGGGAACGGGTGCTCTGCGCCGTACTCGGGGACACCCTGCGGCCCGGTCAGGACCGCTACCCCGCGTACCCGCGCCAGGTGCACGCGGCCGACCGGCCGGCGTTCGTGTTCGGCCGGCTCGAACCGGCCGACCAGGCCTTCCGCGACCTGCTCCGGGAGCGCGGCATCGGGGCGCGGACGATCGAGTTCGCCGAGTACCGGATCTACCAGCCCGAGGTCACCGTCCGGCCCGGCCGGTGACGCTCCGGCTCAGCCGTAGAGGCGTTCGGCGTACGCCGGGCCGTAGTAGCGCTCCAGCTCCTCGAGGGACTGGTCGGGGGACTCGAGCGCCTTGGCGATGCACGCCCGCGACGGCACCACGTCCGGCTGCCAGCTCTCCGGCCGCCACAGGTCGGAGCGGAGGAACGCCTTCGAGCAGTGGTAGAAGATCTCCTCGACCTCCACCACCATGGCCAGGGTGGGCACCCGGCCCTTGACCGCGAGTCGGGGGAAGAACGGGGCGTCGCGGACCAGCCGGGCCCGACCGTTGATCCGCAGCGTGTCGCCCCGGCCGGGGATCAGGAAGACCAGCCCGACGTGCGGGTTGTCGAGCACGTTGTGGAAACCGTCGGCCCGCCGGTTGCCCAGCCGGTCCGGGATGACGATCGTGGTCTCGTCAAGGACCAGGGTGAAGCCGGCCGGGTCACCCTTGGGCGAGACGTCGCAGGTGCCGTCCGCGCCGGCGGTGGACATCAGGCAGAACGGCGACGCGGCCAGCCACTGCCGGTCGTAGTCGTGCAGGGACTTGCGCGCCTTTTCCGCCACCCGTCGCAGCGGTGCGCCGAGCAGCTCGCGCAGCTCGTCGTGCGAGGTCACCTCGACCAGTTCATCCGTGTCCGTCATCGCGCCACTCCCCCGTGCCGTCGGCTCCACCGGGTCCGAACCGTCCGAACCAAGCCTAACCAGGCACGCAAGGCGTTACCGTCCCGGAAGTCCGGGTGGCGTCACCCGGCGGTCGTGTCGAGACCGAGTACGCCGTCGGTGCGCCGGACGATGCCCAGCGGATTGCCGTCGCGCAGCGCCACCGGCAACAGCTCCTGCGGAAGTCCCTGGTACGCGACCGGGCGCAGGAACCGTCGGGCGGCGGTCTGACCCACCGACGTGTGGATCGAGGCGGTGGTCGCCGGCCACGGACCGCCGTGCTGCATCGCCCAGGTGACCGCCACCCCGGTCGGCCAGCCGTTCCAGATGATCCGGCCGGCACGGGCGGTGAACACCTCGACCAGGTGCCGGGCGAGTACGTCGTCGTCGGGCAGTTCCGCGTGCAGGCTCGCGGTCAGGCTGCCGGGCAGGACCGCCAGCGCCGCGAGCAGTTCGGCGTGGTCGGCGTACTCGACCAGCAGTGCGGCCGGGCCGAAGCACTCGGCCAGCAGGTCGTCGGGGCGGGCCAGCAGGTCGGTCACGGAAACCGCGAGCAGCCGGGCCGGCACCCGGTAGCCGGCTCGCTCCGCGTCGTCGACCGGGGCGAGGTCCCGTACGCCGGGCACACCGGCCAGCGTGGCGGCGACGGCGGTGTAACCGTCCCGGATCCGGTTGTTGAGCAGCGGTCCGATCGTGGCGGCGCGCAGCGCGTCCAGCAGCGCCGGCTCCAGCCCGTGGCCCGCCGGCAGGAACAGCAGGCCGGGCTTGGTGCAGAACTGCCCGGCGCCCATGGTGAACGAGGCCACGAACCCGGCCGCCAGTTCGGCGGACCGGGCGGCGATCGCGGCCGGGGTCAGCACGGTCGGGTTCAGCGAGCCCAGCTCGCCGTAGAAGGGGATCGGGTCGGGGCGAGCGTTCGCCAGGTCGAACAGGGCCCGGCCGCCGGCCTCCGAGCCGGTGAAGCCGACCGCCCGGATCGCCGGGTGGGTGACCAGTGCCCGCCCGGCCTCGATGCCGTGCACGACGGCGAACGACCCCGGTGGTGCACCGGCGGCGGTCAGCGCGTCGGCCACGATCCGTCCACTGAGTACGGACAGGCCGGGGTGGCCGGGGTGGGCCTTGACCACGACCGGACAACCGGCGGCGAGGGCGCTGGCCGTGTCACCACCGGCGACCGAGAACGCGAACGGGAAGTTGCTGGCGGCGAAGACCGCGACCGGTCCCAGTGGCACCAGGATCCGGCGCAGGTCCGGCCGGGGTGCCGGCAGAGCCGCCGGGTCGGCGGGGTCGACCACCGCCTCCAGCAGTGACCCCTCCTCCAGTGCGGCGGCGAAGAACTCCAACTGGACCGTGGTACGGGTCAGTTCGCCGCCGAGGCGGACCGGGCCGAGTCCGGTCTCCCGGTCGGCGAGTTCGACCAGTTCGTCGCGCGCCCCTTCGAGCGCCGCCCCGACCGCACGCAGCAACCCTGCCCGCTCGCCCGGCAGCAACCCCGCCAGTACGGGAGCCGCGGCGGCGGCCGCGCGGGCCACCCGGTCCACCCGCTGGGCGGAGGTGTGCGCCACCGGGGCGCCGACCGCCGTCCCGGTCTGCGGGTCCATGCCCTGGTCGAAACCGGTCGTCTCCACCGCGATCCCTCTCCAACTCATCGTCACACCGTCGGCCGGTCGATCACTGCGCCGCACGACACTCAGCCGGCGATGACCAGCTCGCGCAGTTGGGCGTCGAGCGCCGACGCGTCGAGACCGCCGGGCCAGCCGCGCAGCAGCGCACCGCCCTTGGCCACGACCGCCACCGCGCCCGGCTCGCGGACCGCGTACGACTGCCAGGTCGTCTGGGCCGGGTCGAAGACCACCGGGAACTCGACCTTGTGTTCGCGCAGGTAGGGCTCCAGGTCGGCGGGTTCGTCCTCACTCACGACGCCAACGAAGACCACCCGGTCGCGGTAACTGCGGGCGAGGTCGCTCAGCGCGGTCTGGCGCTCGGCGCAGACGGTGCACCAGGAGCTGAAGAAGACCAGTACCACCGGGCGCTCGGCCCAGAAGTTCGCGATGGTCAGCGGGCTGCCGTCGGTGAGGGTGCCGGTGAAGGCCGGGGCGGCGGGGGCTCCGGACGGGGCCGGACGCAGCGCCAGCCCGGCGGGGACCGGGCCGGGCAGGGTGTCCGCGCCGCCGGCCGCCGCCGGGGCGGAGGATTCCCCGGCGGCGGACTCCGAGGCGGGGCCGGAGCAGGCGCCGAGCGCGAGCGCGGCCACGACCAGCATCGCGGGCAGCAGCGCCGTACGGTTGCGCAATCGCCTCACGACGGCACCACGGCGACCAGCGCCGGTCCCTCGTCGTTGTTGGCGGTGAGGTCGATCGGGGCGCGATCGTCGACCACCAGCCGGTAGCGGTCCCGTTCGGGCACCGTCACGGGGATGGCGAACTCGCAGTAGGTGGGGATGCGCGCCACTTCGAGATCCTCCTGGAAGGTACGCACCGAGGTGCCGGACGGCAGCTTGCCCTCGGTCAGGGTCTTGCCGTCGCCGTCCACGACCCGGTACGGCGCCTTGTTGTGGATGAAGAGGTAGGGACCGGTTCCGGCACAGTCCACCCCCTCCTCACGGATGTTGATGTCCCGCACCAGCACCCGCACGGTAGTGGCGGAGGCCGCCTCGGGCTCGTCCGAGCAGGCGGTCAGCCCGGTTCCGGCCAGGAGCGCGCCGAGCAGTAGCGGCGCGAGGGCCGCCGGTCGGGCGTACCCGATGGTCCGTCGCCGCATCGTGTCTCCTCGCTCCGTTGGTGCCCGGCGCAGGTCGTCGGGTCGGGATCGGCGAACCCCGACCCGACGACCTGTCCGGTGGTCAGTTCCGGTGATCAGTCTTGACGATCGGTCAGGACTTCTCGACCCGGCACTGCTTGGTGACGGTCTTGCTCGGGTCGCTGACCGAGGTGGCGGTCAGCTTGACGAACCCGGTCGCGGCGGCGTCGCTGTTGGCGGCAACCGAGACCTTGACCGTGGTGGACTTGCCGAACTGGGCGGTGGCGAGTGCGTTCGGCAGCTCGGACCGCCAGCCCTTACCGGCAACCTCGGTGGAGAGCCGGTAGACGTCGGACTTGAGGTACGCGCTCACGTCCTCCGGGTGCTGCTGACCGCCGGCCGAGTACGTCCCGGTGTTGGTCAGGTCGAACGAGCAGGTGACGCCCTTCTTGGTGGGCGCACCGGCGCTGGTCACCTCGCCCTTGCCGAGGTTGACACCGCGGGCGCTCGGCCCGCCGTTGCCGTCCAGCGACTGGACCGCGACGGTGTACGACAGGATGCCGTCAGCGTTGCGCTTGATGTCCAGGACGTAGAAGTGCAGACGGTTCGGACCGTCGACGTACTCGTACTCGCTGCCGGAGTTGGTGCCCGCGTGGAACAGGGCGTCCGAGAGCTGCCGGTAGTCACCCATGGTGATCTTCTGCGGGGTGCCGTTCGGCTGGTAGAAATCGATCATGTCGATGTCCTGCGGGTTGGCATCGATGACCCACTGGAACGGCGCGCTGTCCGCGTTCTTGGTCTTGCTGACCATGACACCGGCGTCCGGGGTGAACGAGTCCGCACCCATGCGGTCCACGACCTCGACCGTGTAGTTGTTGAAGTTTCCACCGTCGCAGAGCGGGTCGGTGGAGGTGTTGCAGGCGGGCTGGAGATCCTTGTTCAGCGCGATGTTGATGCCGGTCAGACCCTTCGGGCCGGCGTCGACAGCACGCGCCTTGATCTCGGCGACCACGAGGCCGGACGAGGCCAGGGCCTCACGGGACAGCCGCAGCGCGTGCTCCTCGCCGAGGAGACCGATCTTCAGCTTGTCCCGCAGGGTGTGCAGGGAACCCATCGAACCGCCGTTGAGCGGCGGAATCTGCCAACGGGTGTGCGGACCACCCGGGCCGTTGAACGACCCGCGCGACATCATGCTCCACACACCGGTGTACGCCCGACGCAGCGGAACGCCGTACGGGTTGTTGTAGTTGTCACCGATGCTGAGCAGGTGACTCAGCTCGTGGGCGTACGTGCCCATGCCGGAGCTCTCCGCCTGGGTGGAGGAGCCGCCACCGGCGTTCGGCCAGATCGTCGCCGCCGACTTCCACGAGGTCCAGTCGACGTACCGGGTCTTGGCGTAGTTCGGCATCGCCGGGTCCGGCGGGCCCCACGCGTCCGGGACGTCTTCCTTGGTCTGGAACATCATCTGGCCGAATTCCTGCCAGGTCGACGACTCGTCCTGACCGGCACCGAGGATGAAGACCAGCTCGAACGAGTCCGCGACCTCGTCGCCGACGGCCGCGCGCCAGGCGCCCAGACCATCGGTACGGATGTTGCGGTTGCAGGTCTCACCACCGGGGCACATGCCCGGGTTCATGTCGTTGGTGATGCCGTACTGGTACGACTTCGCCGGCATCGTGTACGGGCCGAACCCGTTCAGGTCGACGCCGTACCGGCCGTTGGAGTCCTGCATCCAGTACTCGTGCAGGGTGTGACCCTTGTTCAGGTCGTTCGGCTTGTTCAGGAAGTCCTGGTAGAACTGCGGGACCTGGTCGCGCGGGACGTTCTGCGCGGTTGCCTGGGGGTTGCCGAAGACCGACGACCGGGCCCGCTGGGTGATCACGAACGGCTGGTCGACGTAGTCGAGGGTGACCAGCGCGATCTTGAAGTTACGGATCGAACCGCGCACCGTCGGGTCGTTCCAGTTGGTGCCCGGGGCGGCCTTGAAGTCGTCCCAGGTCATCGTGTCCGGGAATTCCCAGTTCTGCGGGTCGAGGACCTGGAACGGGCCCGTACCGCCGGCGGGATTCGCCGGAGCCGCCGACGCGCCACTGGTTGCCACGGAGACGACCAGGGCGGACGTGACCGCGGCGACCAGAATGGAACGCCGTACGTTTCTCTTGTTGAACGGAAGGTGCATGTAGTCGCCCTTCGTCGCGGGGGTTCGACGCGGGAGGCGCCGAGGATGCCGGGCGCCCCCGAAGGGTCCGCGCCGCGCAACGAATGTAGAAGCATCGCTACTTCCCGGTCACCGTGCAGATGTCGGCAGGTCAACCAGCGTCTTTCGACACCTGAAGGAGCAACCGGGCCGTTACGTTCGACGCTGCGTCGGGGCGGGTCGGCGGAGGTCGATGGCTTGATCAACGGGCCATCGGCGTAGCGCTATTTCGAGTAGTGTCGGTGCGTTGTCGGGCGCCGTCCCGGCCTCGACGGAGGGAAGACACCCGTGGTCGCCGCGAGCAGACGAAACCTCCTCGCCATGGTCGCCCTGGCCGTACCCGCCGTGCAGGTTCTCGGCTCCGGGGCGGCTGGCGCGGCGGACGCGTACCCTTCGAACACCGCCCTCTACGCGGAGACCGACCTGGTCGAGGGGGTCGACTACGCCCGCCGCTACCAGCGTCACCGCTACTTCGACGACAGCCTGTCGCAGCGGTATCCGTACGCGAAGACCACGATCCTCGCCCCGCACGGCGGCGGAATCGAGGTCGGCACCTCGGAGCTGTGCCTGGCCGTGGCCGGATACCACCCGGCGAGCCTGGCGGTAACCCCGGCCGGCGGCACCACCCACGACTACTGGATGTTCGAGGGGCTGCGCGCCTCCAACAACGGCGAACTGCACGTCACCTCGTCGCACTGCGACGACGGTGTGGCGCGCGCGCTGTGCGCGGGTGCCCTCAACGCCCTGGGCCTGCACGGCTGCACAGCCGCCCAGGCCGGCGAGGGCGAAGACGCCGCCGCGATCCTGGTCGGCGGCCGCAACAACACGTTCAAGCAGTACCTGCTGGAGGAACTGTTCTCGGCCGGGTTCCGGGCCATCGACGCGATCAACCACGAATCGCTCAACGGCAACGATCCCGACAACATCGCCAATCGCACCCTGCTCGGTGCCGGCGGCCAACTGGAGATCACCACCCCGTTGCGGCTGGCGATGTTCGAGGTCAACACCCGGGCGCAGCGCAAGAACACCACCACGCCGCTGTTCTGGAGCTTCGTCGCAGCCGTACGGACCGCGATATCCCGGACCGAGGCGGGCCAGGTCATCGCCTGACCCCGCCGTCCGCCGACACAAGAACTCAGGAGGTACGGGCCAAGCCCGCCGAAAAGAGACCTATCCCTGGTTCGGCTCAGTCCGTCGGTGGTGTGGCGTAGTAGCGGCCGAGCATCGCGGTTGACCAGGGCGCCTGGTTGACCTCGCCTCGTGGCCCGAACTCGCCGAACCATGGCTTGATGTCGAGCACCGGAGTGCCGTCTACGGCGTCTAGCTCCTCCACGTGCAGGTCAAGCCCGTCGACCTTGAGCAGCCGGCAGCGCGAGACGCCCAGCCAGTTCAGCCGACGCATGTTGCGGTGGCCGAAGATGCCGACCGGAGGCCACTCGGGGTTGTCCCTGGGCCGTCGTGCGCCGAGGTTGAGATCGGTCGGGTCGGTGAGGTGGAACCGGAAGACGATCTCCAGGTGAGAGAACTCGTCAAGCCCGGCCGTCGCATCCGCGTCGAACCGCGATCCGTCGATCCTGATGATGGCGCGGGTCCCGCCCCAGTAGTCGTCGGTCGGCTCCACCCGCCCACCGACCACGTACGCAACAGGCTCGACCTGAAACGACTGACCTGTCATGGCTACCCTCTTCCCGTCCTAGAAGCTGCCCAGAAATACTTGGTGCATATCTTCGTCGCCCTCGTGATTACAACGGCCATCACCTCGCCCACCTCAGGCCATGTCGGCCAAGTGGAGCGCCACGCGGGCATCCAGCTCGACAACGGTCCGGATACCGCGCTGACGGAACGGCGAGAGAACCGAACGCATGTTGGAGGCGACCTGACGAGTACGACCTGAGCGAATCCCATCCATGGCGTCCAGTGCACTCGACCAGGTGGAGCACGCCTCCTCAATCGCACCCTGCCGTGCCTGCACATCACCGAGGTATCCGAGCGTCACAGCATGAGTACGGGTGAACGTCGCCGCCTTGCGAGTACGGACACTTCGGCGGAACTCATGGGCAGCACCGACCAAATCTCCAGTGTCACGCAAGGCGCAGGCCGTCTCGTGCGCAAGGCTGGCTTCGCCAAAGAAAAACACCCTGTTGGGCTCGTCGTCGCCCTGCTGAGCAGCGGCCAGATCATTCTCGGCACGTATGAGCGCCTCGGCCGCAGCGCTCTTCTGCCCGTTCATACCGAGCGCACGTGCGTACACAACACCGAACAGCGCACGTTCGCGCGGGCAAGCCCGCGTGTATCGCTGTCCGTCCATTGAAGCGGCGGCGAGGTCGAGGGCCTTTCGGTGATGCCCCAGGTCGAGGGCCTGGTGCGCCATCGCTCGAAGAACATGCCCGGCCATCGGAGAATCGTCAGCCTCAGCAGCTAGCTTCACAGCCACCCCGAAGTAGCGCTGCGCGATGGAATGCTCCGCATTATCGAACGCCATCCAACCCGCAAGATAGGCCAGTTCGCTAGCGACAGAGAACATTCCATGACGCACCTCGTCGTCGGGAAATCTGCCCTGGAGGTGACTCGCAACATCCGATGTCAGGTACTGGACGACCGCCGTACGAGCATGGCCACCGCCGCGCCGCTGGTCAACACGAGAGAAGAGCGACGCCATGTCACGAACAGCATCCAGGTCACCGCGCCCGATGCTACGTACGCCAGCAGCGCCACGAGTACCACCGCGTTCGGCCATCTGGGTCCACCAGGTGCCACCGGGCAGGGCAAGCGCGGCCACCGAGTAGGCAGCACCCTCAAGAACGCGCCTGCGGTCCACGTCCACGTCGACTCTCCCGAGGTTCGTCAGCTCCACCAGCGTATCGATACGCCAGTCCAGCGCGCTCCCCGAGGAGGCGCCCTCCGCCACGAACCCGACCTCATCAGGGGTGATGGTCCGGCCAACACGCCGGCTAAGCACCTCACACAAGATCACGACTCCTCGGCCTGACGGCTTGGAGCCACCGACCCAGTGCGAGACGTGTGACCTGCCCACTCCGGCGAACTCGCGAGCATCGTTCTCCAGAGCCACACGGACAAACGCCTTGGCAACCTGGGCATGCGACAGACCCGTCTCCGCGATTACTGCTGCGAGCTTGGCATTTGCTTGGCGTGCTTGCACCATCGTGCGGCCCCTATCCGCTAAACGATCTTTCACCACTCTCACCACCACAGCACCCTGAGAGAGTACCGACGCGCGACGATCCAGGGTTCGCTGTAGGTGTCCACAGAGACCCTGTCCTTCGGCAAAAGGAGAGGCGGCTCTGAGACATACGGTGACGCCCACCCGCAGGGCATTTCCGATTGGGGCCGCACCGGCTTCCCACGCTACAGGTCGGGGCGGCCCCTCACCATACCTGGGAGGAAAGAGCATTGATCTTCAGTGGAGATTACGAGCCTACGATGTCCGACCCGAGATCGCTGATCAAGGAGATCGAATCGAGGCGGGAAGTGCTGCGCGGAACTGAACCCCCGCCGTCAGAAACGGCACCAAGGGAAATGACTCCGGACTTGCCCCCAGCTACCCCCAGACGCGTCGCCAACAAGGGGCCGGGGTACGACAGCCCACCCGCCGCTGCCCAGGAGAGGTTCGCGGCCGGGGTGTCCGGTCGGGTACAGCGGAACGCGGCCGATCCGGCGTGACCGCTCGCCTCCGTACGCTGAGACGGCCGCATCTACCGATGCGGCCGGCGTGGCGATGCAGAGTCTGTGCGGCGGCCTGGCCGTGCAGTCCGGCTCGGCTCGCGCTGCTGACAGAATTCGTTAACAACCGGGTCGGACTCTGCCAGTACCTCGCCACCCAGTACGTCCAGGCGCTCGACGACCTCTCCCGGCACGCCCCGAACGTGCCTCGCCGTGGCCTCTACACGCGGTTCCTCGGCTGGCCGTCGGGCTCCCGCCGATGACGAAATCCGATCGGCCCCGACTCGTCAAGATCACGCTCAATCTGACGAACGCCGCCGACACTGCGCTGACCAAGTTCGCCAACGACCAGGACACCAACCGCACCGACGCGGTGAACCGCGCGATCCGGCTGGCGGCGCTGCTGCACGACCTCGCCCCGGGCGGGCAACTCACGATCGCCGCTCCGGACGGTGCCCTGACCCGGATCTATCTGCTGTGAGGGAGGGCGATGGCTGCCTTGGACAGAGACAATGAGCCTCCTGGCCCGCTGACACGGAGCATGCACCTTTCAGGGCCAATCTTTGTAGCCATCGAAGGGCCCACCGGGGTCGGGAAGACCACCCTCGCCCAACGACTGGCAACCCGTCTCGGTTTCCAACTCATGCTCGACCCGTTCGAGCACAATCCTTATCTATCGGATCTATACAACGAAGGCGCAATCGCCCGTAGCAGCCTCGCCGTCAAGGTAGAACTCACCTTCCTGGCCCTACGCGTTGCCCAGCTTCACGACATCGCCGATCTGCTCGCAGCAAACACACCAGTCGTAGCGGACTGGGGGCTGATCAAACAGCCTCTCTTCGCCGCCGACACCCTGCCTCCCGCTGTCGCCGACCGGGTCGCCAGCACGTGCGCGATGTGGGCACCCATACTGCCGGCTCCGGATTGGCTTGTTGCCATGTCCGCGCCAGTGCCGATCCTCAGACAGAGGATCCGTGGACGAGAACGCGACATGGAGCAGGGCATCCCCGACAACGACCTGCTCGCCCTCGCCGACCGCTTCGAAAAGGCGTTCAGCGTCTACCCCTACCCCCTGATCCGCCGCAGCGCCGCCACCTTCGACTCACTGCGCGACATCGATCTTGACGCGCTCGCCGACGAACTTCGAGGAGGAATCCGTGCCGCAACCCGCGACCACGGCGGTGACGCCCGCCGAGACGGGCCGACTATGCCGGCGTCTACTGATCACCGGCCCCAACAAAATCGAGGTGGTCGAGGAGCACCTTCCGCCCGTCGGCCCGGGTGATGTCCTCGCTCGAAGCATCGTGTCGGGTATCAGCCACGGCACCGAGATGGCCTGGGTGAAGGGCACCGCAGCCGCCCTGCACCGTTCCTGGAACGGGGAACATCGCACGTACGTCACCGGCGCCGGGCGGGACTATCCGGTGGCACCAGGCTACGAGACCATTGCCCGAGTGGTGGAGGTCGGCGACGAGGTCACCGGAATCCGTGTCGATGACCTCGTCATGCTCGACCGACCGCACGCTGAATATCACCTCGTCAATGCCGCCACCGCGCCCGTTGTGCCACTGCCGGCCGGCACCGACCCCGAGCGGGCCGTATTCGGGATCCTCGCCCGGGTCGCCCTCGGCGGTGTCCATGACGCGGCCATCAAGGTCGGGGAGACGGTCGTCGTCAGCGGCCTCGGTACCGTCGGCCTGCTCGCCGCCCAGCAGGCCCGGCTGGCGGGCGCCGCCCACGTCATCGGCGTCGACCGGTACCCGCTGCGTATCGCGGCCGCCCGCAGCCTCGGTGTCAACGGGCTGCACGCCGCATCTGGGGTGGACATCGCTGCCGAAGTCCGTCGACTGGTGGGCAGCACCGAGGGTGCCGACGCGGCAATCGAGGCATCCGGCTCCTACGCCGGTCTACACGAGGCCATCCGCACCCTGCGGGTGGGTGGCCGGGTCGCCACAGTCGCCTCGTACCACGGCGACCAGCCGGGACTACGGCTCGGCGAGGAGTACCACCGCAACCGGATCACCATGATTTCGTCCATGACGGTCAACGGGTGCCCGCAACGTGACCACCCAGCGTGGACACTCGACCGGCTCAGCACCACCGCCCGGCGACTCCTCGCCGACGGGCAGATCCGCGTCGACAACCTGATCACCCATCGGATCCGGTTCCGGGACGCCGCCGCCGCGTACCGACTCATCGCTGACAACGCGCAGACAACGATCAAGGTGGTGTTGACTTATGACGACTAGCGTCAGCTACGACGCGAGCCGGCCAATTGACGACCGATACCTACCGCCGGACTGCGACGAGCTCCAGGCAGTCCGTGACGTGCTTGACGACGGCCGTCTGTCAGGAGGAGCGGCCGTCCTGCCCCTGTACGAACGCGCCCTCGCCCGGTGGTTCGGGGTTCCGCACGCCGTCGCCGTCAACTCCGGATCCTCCGCCCTCCACGCCGCGCTCGTCGCGTTCAAGACGGGGCCGGGTACGGAGGTGATCGTGCCGGCGACCGCACCGTTGCCGACCGTCATGCCGGTCCTCACCTGCGGTGCGACCCCGGTCGTCGTCGACACTCTGCCGGGATCCCTCGCGCTCGATCCGACGGACGTCGAGCGGAAGCTGACCGTACGCACGCGGGCGGTGATCACCCTTCCGCTCTGGGGTTACCCTGCCAACGACCATCGGTTGGCCGCCCTGCTGGCCCCTACTGGTGTGCCGATCGTCGAAGACGCCTGCCAGGCCCACGGCACCGAGATCGCAGGCCGGTACGCGGGCACCCTTGGTCGGGTTGGCTGCTTCTCGACCCACGACCGTAAGTTGCTATCTACCGGCGAAGGCGGATTTCTCCTCACCGGGGACCGGGAACTCGCTGCCCGGCTCGACGACTACACCCACCTCGGCCACCTGCGGGGCGCCACCCACGGCGTCAACTACAAGCTGGCCGGACCGCTCGCCGCTATCGGCCTGCGTCGGCTGGAACAGCTCGACGCCCAGATCACCCAGCGGCGCGCCAACGCGCGGGCGATCCTTGACGCCCTCCCGGTCGACGGGCGTCTTCGCGAACTACACAGCGCCAATGGCGACCAGCCGAACTACTACAATCTCGTCCTCGTGGCGGAGAGCAGCCCAGCGCTGATCGCGGCGGAACTCGCCGCGTCTGGCCTCCCCCCGGACTCGGTCCGGTACGGCTACCGTCCCCTCCATAAGCAGCCACTTTTTCGGGCATACGCGACGGAGTGCCCGAATGCCGAGATGCTCGCGGCGACGACCCTGCAACTTCCGTGCCACCCCGGCATGTCGCCGGAGACGATTGAGTGGGTGGCTCGGCGGACGGCCGCTATCGCACGAAGGGGAACCTGACATGACCGTTCGGCACAACACCGCCTCCGCCATAGTGCTCGACAGTAGGGATCGAGTGCTCCTCGTCCATCATCGGAAGTCCGGGTTGTGGCTGTACCCGGGTGGGCACGTCGACCCGAACGAGGATCCGGCAGAGGCCGCTGTCCGGGAGGCTCGCGAGGAAACCGGCATCGACGTCGACATCGTCGGCAAGCCCTCGTTCGAGCATTCGGCGGTGCGGAGCATCGTTCCGCCGTTCGCGATCATCGAGATGGAGGTCATCGACTCGCGGGATGGACAGCACCGACACATCGACTTCGTTTATGTGTGTCGCGCCCAGCCTGGGGCACTGACCCCTCAGGTTGAGGAGGTGGCCGGCGTGGAGTGGGTGGCCGTTGACGCGGTCGCCGACTTGAATGTTCCTCTGGAGTTGCCCGCGCTCGTCGCGGCTGGCGCTCGGTGGGCGGCAACATTCGGAGCCTTGGCCAACGCCAACTGAAGACGAAACACCGCAGGGGCACAGCCTGGTTGGCCGTGCCCCTGCGGCTTCCGCGACAAGCCCTGCGGAGCCAACGGGCTGTTCAATCTAAAAACGGCCTCTCAACCCTTGCCCCTCCGCTGTGTCTCCACCTGGCTGCCTAAGTGGCGCAGAGCGTGGCAATGATGAAGCGCCTCACACTCAGATCAAGAAGCCCTCGGGGAACGGGTCCTCGGGGTCGAGCAGGTACTGCGCGGTGGCGGTGATCCAGGCTCGCCCGGTCACCGTCGGAAGGACGGCGGGGAGGTCGCCGACGGTGGTGGTGCCGGTCAGGCGGCCGGTGAACCGGGTGCCGATCGGCGACTCGTTGACGAAGTCGGTGTCCAGTTCGAGCAGGCCACGGGCGTGCCGCTGGGCCATCCGGGCCGACGTACCGGTGCCGCACGGGGATCGGTCCACCCAGCCGGGGTGGATGACGACGGCGTTGCGCGCGTCGGCGCCATCGCGTCCCGGTTGGACGATTTGGATGTGCCGGCAGTCGTTGATGCCCGGATTGGTCGGATGCACCGGCGGTGCCTGCTCGTCGATCGCCGCCATGATCTTCAAGCCCCGGCGGATCAGTTCCGGCACCGTGGCCGGCTCGACCGACAGGCCGAGCGACTCGGCTTCCACGATGGCGTAGAAGTTGCCGCCGAAGGCCATGTCGTAGCGGACTGACCCGATCCCGTCCCCCACCTTGACCTCCTGGTCAGCGGCGAGCAGGAACGACGGTACGTTGCGGATGGTGACCGCGGCGGCCCGGCCGTCGCGTACCTCGACGTCGACGGTGACCAGGCCGGCCGGGGTGTCCAGCCGGATAGTGGTCACCGGTTCCACCACCGGGACCATCCCGGTCTCCACCAGCACGGTCGCCACCCCGATGGTCCCGTGCCCGCACATCGGCAGCAGGCCGGAGACCTCGATGAACAACACCCCGAAGTCGGCGTCCGGACGGGTCGGCGGTTGCAGGATCGCACCGGACATCGCGGAGTGGCCGCGCGGCTCCAGCATCAGCAGCCGGCGCAGCCCGTCGCGGTCCCGCTCGAAGAGCTGCTTGCGCTCGAACATGGTCGCACCGGGCAGCACTCCGACCCCACCGGTGATGACCCGGGTCGGCATCCCCTCGGTGTGCGAGTCGACCGCGTGCAGGACCATCCGGCTACGCATCCGTACCCACCGGGGTCACGGCGAGGGCGCGGGCCATGTCCTTGCGGACCTGCGCCTCGGTCTCGGTGGAGAGCGGGCCGCGCGGCGGGCGGCAGGGTCCGCCGTACCGGCCGGCGAGTTCCATCCCGAGCTTGATCGCCTGTACGAACACCGGCCGGCTGTCCCAACCGAAGATCGGGTGCAGGGCGGCGTACAGCGGCAGCGCCTCGGCCAGGTTTCCGGCGCGGGCGAGTTCGTAGAGCTGCACCGAGAGCCTCGGCAGCGCGTTCGGGAAGCCGGCGATCCAGCCCTTCGCCCCGCACACCACCAGTTCCAGCAGGACGTCGTCGGCGCCGGCCAGCACGTCGAGATGCGGGCTCAGGTCGAGGATCCGGTGCAGCCGGCGTACGTCGCCGCTGAACTCCTTCACCGCCACGATCCCGTCGGTCTCGGCGATGGTGGCGAGCAACTCCGGGGTGAGGTCCACCTTGGTGTCGAACGGGTTGTTGTACGCCACCACCGGCAGCCCGACCGAGGCCACCTCACGGAAGTGCGCGACCACCTCGGGGTCCCGCGCCGCGTACGTGTTCGGCGGCAACGCCAGTACGGCGTGCGCCCCGACCGACGCGGCGTGCTCGGCCCAGCGGCGTGACTGGCGGCTGCCGTACCCGCCGACACCGGGGACCACGGCGAACCCGGCGGGGGCCGCCTCGACGGTGGCGCGTACGACGTCGGCGCGTTCCTCGTCGCTGAGGTTCTGGTACTCCCCCAGCGACCCGCACGGGGTGACACCGTGACAGCCCTCGTCCGCCAACCAACGCACGTGTTCCTGCAGCCGGTCGAAGTCGACGGAGAGGTCCTCGCGGAACGGCGTCGGTATGGCGACCACGACGCCCTGCCACGGCTTTCGAGCTGTCACGGGGTTGTTCCTTCCTCGGCGACGGTGCCCAGTGGCACCGGCATGGCTATGTGACGGTTGGCGAAGGTGTCGAGCGGCTGCGGTCGCCCGCTGACCTTGCCCAGCAGGCAGGCTGCGGCCCGCCCGCACATCCGACCCTGGCAGCGGCCCATCCCGATCCGGGTGACCAGCTTGAGTGCCCGCAGGTCGTCGATGCCGTACGCGGTGATGTCGGACCGGGTACGGCCGACGGTCACCTCCTCGCAGCGGCAGAGCACGGTGTCCGCCCGCAGCCAGTGGGTCCAGCCGTCCGGCACCGGGTAGACCTTGTGCAGTGCGGTGGCGAACCGGCGTTGGCGGGTGATCCGGCGGCGCAACGGACCGGCGGCACGTCCGAACGCGGTGGTGTCGAGCCGGCCGATCCGGTGCAGGACGGCCAGACCGGCCAGCGTGCCCTCGTACCGGGCCAGGTCGGCGCCGCCCACTCCGGTCGCCTCACCGGCGACGAAGACCCCCGGTACGGTGCTCGCCTGACTGTGGTCGACGCTGACGACGAGGCTGCCGTCGGCCGGGTCGTGGTGGGTGGCGCAGCCGAGCGCGACGGCCAGTTCCACCGACGGGGTGAAGCCGTGGCCCACGCAGACCGCGTCGACCGCGACCGCACGGGTCACCGCTCCGGGGCGCCAACCGGCGTCCACCCGGCGCAGGGTGGCCCGGAGCCGGTCGCCGTACGGTTCGACCATGGTCACGGCCTCGCCGGACCAGATCGGGATCCGGCGACGGCGCAGCGAACCCAGGTAGCGAACCGCTTCGCCAACCTTGCCGGGAGTGCCGGCGATGGCGCCGAGGTGCCGCCCCCACCGGCTGGTCCGGGACGCCTCGACCACACCGGCCACCTCGGCTCCGGCGGCGGCGAGCCCGTCCGCGACGGTGAGCAGGAACGGCCCGGTCCCGGCGACCAGGACCCGCTGGCCGACCAGCACACCCTGCCCCTTCGCCAGGGACTGGGCGGCACCGGCGGTGACCACACCGGGCAGGTCCCAGCCGGGGAACGGCACCACCCGGTCGTGTCCGCCGGTGGCGAGGACCAGCACGGACGGGTGCAGCGTGACCGGGCCGACCGGCCCGAGCAGTCGCAGGGTGAAGCCGGGGCCGCCCCGGTTGTCGAGGTGCGGGATCGCGTCGGCGGCGGCCTGCCAGACCTGGTGGCCGGTCAGGAAGGTGATCCGGGGATGGTCGCGGGTGTGGTCCAGCAGCCGGTCAGCGGCGGCGCCGTGCCGTACGGGCGGCAGACCGGCGACGGCGGGCTGCCGGAGGTACTGCCCGCCGGGCAGGGCCCCGAGGTCCACCACGGTCACCTCGGCACCTCCGTCGGCGGCGGCGAGCGCGGCGGCCAGTCCGGCCGGTCCGGCACCGACGACCACGATCTGCGGGTCAGCCACGGTCGCTCCCCGTTCCGTACGCACCGACACCGGTCTCGATGACGGTGCCGGTCTCGATCACGTCGCCGGGGGCGACGGGGCGCAGGCAGGAGCGGACGCCGGGTTCGCCGTTGCAGACGACCAGGCAGTCGAAGCACGTCCCGATGCCGCAGAACACTCCGCGCGGGCGGCCCTCGATCCGGGTCCGGCGGGTGGCCAGCCGGCCGCCGCCGAGCAGGACCGCCGCGACGGTCTGCCCCGGACGAACCGGGACCCGTACGCCGTCCACGGTGATGTCGAATCCGGTGGCGGGCGAATGGTCAGGCTGCGGCATCCTCGACCACCTCGTCTCCGGACGCGAACCGGGTCGGGCTGAACGGGCTCAGGTCCAGCTCCGGTTGTTCGCCGACGACAACCTGGGCGACCAGCTCACCGGTTGCCGGGGCCAGGCCGATGCCGGCGCCCTCGTGACCGTGCGCGTGCACCAGGCCGGGGGCCCGCGGATCGGCTCCGATCACCGGCAGGTGGTCCGGCGAGAACGGGCGGAAACCGTGGTAGAGCCGCATGATCCGGATCCGGGCCAGCACCGGGAAGAGCGACACCGCGCCGTACGCGAGCCGGCGGATCGCCTCCGGGTTCGGGGTCGGGTCGAAGCCGACCAGTTCACGGGTGGCGCCGATCAGGATCGTGCCGCTCGGGGTGCCCTCGACCACGGCAGACGACTGGAGGTCGGAGTCGCCGCTGGCCACGTTGTCGAGGTAGTCGGCGGCGTAGACCTTGTGCCGTACCAGGGGTGGGGCCGGTTCGGTGACCAGGATGAAGCCGCGTCGGGGGGTCACCGGGACGGCCGCACCGGCAAGACCGGCGACCCGACCGGCCCAGGCTCCGGCCGCGTTGACCACCTGCCCGGCGCCGACCACACCAGCGGCCGTCACCACCCCGGTCACCCGGCCGGTGCTGTCCCGCCGCAACGCGGTGACCTCGGTACGCAGCCGTACGCGGGCGCCGGCGTCCCGGGCCGCGGCGAGCAGGACAACCGCCGCCCGTGCCGGCATGAGCTGCATGTCCTGCGGATAGAAGACCCCACCGGCGAGCCCTTCGGTGATCTCGGGCTCCAGTTCGCGCAGCCGGTCGGCGCCGACCGGTTCGACGGTGACGCCGTCGGCCGCCTGCCCGGCCGCGAAGTCGGTCAACGCGGCCAGCCCGGTGTCCGTACGGGTGACCATCAGGCCGCCCTTGCGTTCGAGTTCGAAGTCGCCGTACCGGTCGGACAGTTCGGCGTCGAGGGTCTGCCAGAGCCGGTTGCTGAGCAGGGCCAACGCCAGTTCGGGGCCGGGTGCCTTGTCGGAGATGAGCAGGTTGCCCTCGCCCGAGCCGGTGGCTCCGCTGACCAGGCCACCGCGTTCGAGCACCGCCACCGACAGGCCCCGCCGGGCGCAGGCGTACGCGCAGGCGGCACCGACGATCCCGGCGCCGATCACCACCACGTCGTACCCGTCGGTCATCTCGTCTCCTCCCCCGCGCTTCGGGGCAACCGTAAGGACGGCGGTTACGGCCAGTCTTCGGACAGTTGCCGAAACAGCGGGGGGCCCGGCAGTGACTTCTGTCGGTAGTTCGCCCCGACTTCTGCCGGTAGGTGGGTCCGCCCTTCGGTCTTGACTTGGTAACGACCACTTGCGCTCGGACCAATATCAACGCGAAGGTAGGGCCTGGCGGTCCAACGGCTCCGGTCGGATTCCCGGGGCACCTGCCCCATTGGCAACCAGGGACGACCAGGGGATGACATGCAGGCTGAGCTGCAACGCATCGTCGATGCCGTCGCCGCCCGCGTCGGTCGGCCGGCGCTCATCGAAGACCGACGACAACGCGTCGTCGTCTACAGCGAACACACCGGTGTGCTGGACAACGTCCGGCGGGCCTCGATCCTGCGCAGGCACACCACGCCCGAGGTGATCGCCTGGTTCCGCAACGTCGGCATCATGAAGGCCCGTGAACCGGTACGCACCGAGGCGTGCGAGGAACTCGACCTGCTGCCCCGGGTCTGCGTACCGATCCGGCACGACGACCTGCTGCTCGGTTTCGTCTGGTTCATCGACGACGACGGTGGCATGACCGACGCCGACATCGAGACCGCGAACAGTGTGATGGCCGACCTGGCGCTCGCCCTGTACCGGGAGAACCTGCTCGGCGAACTGGCCTCGCAGCGGGAGACCGAAGCGGCCCGGACCCTGCTGGTGGAGAGTGTGGAGGCCCGCCGGCACGCGGTCCGTACGCTGCTCGAAGAGGGTGTGATCGCCGGTGACGGCGCGGCCACCGGGCTCGTCGCGCAACTCGTCGTGCCGCGCGGTCAGGTGCCGGACGAGGTGGCCCGGATCGCCCTGGAACAGGCACTGGTCACCACCCGCCGCTGGCTCGGCACCCGGGAGGCGTTGCACCTGGTCCGGCACGACCACGGGGTGCTGCTGCTCTGCGGCGGCAGGGTCGCCGGTCGACCCGCCCCGGAGGCGGTGGCCCGGCACCTGGACGAGGCACTCCAGCACGCCACCCGGGGCCTCGGCTCGGTCGTCCGTACGGTGATCGGCATCGGTGGGTCCCGAGCCGGGCTGGTCGACGCCGTCGGCTCGTACGAGGAGGCGGCGCAGGCGGCCCGGGTCGGCGTCCAGTTGCCTGCGCTGGGCCGGGTGGTCTCCTGGGCGAGCCTGGGCATCTACCGGGTGCTGTCCCGCCTGGACGACCAGCACCTGGACGTGGCCGGGGTGCATCCCGGCCTGGAACGGCTGCTGCGCGACGACGCCAACCACGTCCTGCTGGAGACGCTGGAGGCGTACCTGGACCTGGCCGGCAACGCGCACGCCACCGCCGAACAGCTCCGGCTGCACCGGACCACGCTCTACTACCGGCTGCAACGGGTGGAACAGCTCGCCGAGACCGACCTCAAGGACGGCAACGAGCGGCTCTGTCTGCACCTGGCGCTGAAGCTGGGCCGGCTCACCGGCAACTACCGCCCGCAACAGTAGGGAGTTCCCCCATGTCCGAGCCGCTCGACACCGGCAGCCACGATCTCGCCATTCCGGCCGCCCTGGCCGAGTTCATGGGGACCGGGTGGAGCGAGCCGGACGCGCCGACCGAGGTCCACCCGGAGGTGGCGGCCTGGGCCGCGAAGCGCCGGGCCCGGCTGGCCGGGATGTTCCCGGGCGAGCACCTGGTGGTGCCGGCCGGAGCCGCCCCGGTACGCAGCAACGACCAGTTCTACCGGTTCCGTCCCGGTGCCGACTACACCTGGTTGACCGGGGACGGGAACCGGGGCGGAACGCTGGTGCTGGCCCCGGACGGGGAGGCGACCCTCTACACCGACGAGCCGCCGAAGCTGGGCAGCACCGCGTACTGGGCGGACCGGACGACCGGGGTGGTGTGGAACGGCGCCCGAACCGATCTGGTCACCCTGGGCCGGGCCCTGGACCTGCGCTGCCGCCCGCTGGCGGAGCTGCCGGCCGCGCTGCGTACGAGCCGGCGGGCGCGGCTGCTGCGGGGCATCGACCCGCACCTGGACGCGCTGGTTCCGGTGACCGATCCGGCAGGGGACGCGGACCTGGCGGTGGCCCTGGCCGACCTGCGGCTGATCAAGGACGAGTGGGAGGTCACCCAGCTTCAGCACGCCGTGGACGTCACCGCCCGTGGGTTCGAGGACGTCGTACGGGCGTTGCCGCAGGCCACCGGCCCCGGTGGCGAACGGTGGCTGGAGGGGACGTTCTGGCGGCGGGCCCGTACCGAGGGCGAGGAGGTCGGGTACCACTCGATCGTCGCCGCCGGTTCGCACGCGGCAACCCTGCACTGGAAGGACAACACCGGCCCGGTGCAGCCCGGCCAGTTGCTCCTGCTCGACGCGGGGGTGGAGGTCGGCACCCGGTACACCGCCGACATCACCCGGGTCCTGCCGGTCAGCGGCCGGTTCACCCCGGTCCAGCACGACGTCTACGAACTCGTACGCGCCGCGAACGACGCGGCCATCGACGCCCTGCGTCCCGGTGCCGCGTTCCGTGACTACCACTGGGCGGCGATGGCGGTGCTCGCCACCGGGCTGGTCGACCTGGGCCTGCTCCGCTGCTCGCTGGACGAGGCGCTGGACCCGCAGCGGCAGCTCTACCGCCGGTGGACGCTCTGCGGTTCCGGGCACATGCTCGGCCTGGACGTCCACGACTGCGCCCGAGCCACCCCCGGCCGGTACGCCGACGGCGAGTTGCAGGCGGGCATGACCCTGACCGTCGAGCCGGGGTTGTACTTCCAGCCGAACGACGAGCTGGTTCCGGCGGAGCTGCGCGGCCTGGGCATGCGGATCGAGGAGGATCTGCTGATCACGGCGACCGGCAGCCGGAACCTGTCGGCGGCGCTGCCGCGCAGTGCCGCCGACGTCGAGTCCTGGATGGCCGCCCTGGCGGGGTAGCCGCTGACGCGGTCAGCCCTCACCGGGGTAGCCGTGGCCCTCGGGTCAGGCCTGCCGGCGCGCTTCCTCCAGTACGGCCAGGTAGCCGCCGGCCACGATCTTCTTCGCCCGGTCGGTGTAGAAGTCGGGGTCGTCCGGCAGCGCGGTGGCGAGTCCGTCGACGTAGCGGTTGAACATGCAGAACGCGGCCGCGATCAGGACCGTGTCGTGGATCTCCTGGTCGGTGGCGTCCTCGGCACGGGCCGCCTTGACCAGGTCGTCGGTGACGGCCCGTCCGGTGTTCTGCACGGCGGCGGCGATCCGGAGCAGTGCCCGCAGCTTGGCCGAGACGGGTGCCCCGTCGATGTCGGCGCGTACCTGCTCGACCAGTTCCATGCCCTCGTCGAGCTGCGCGGCGGCGTACGCGGCGTGCGCGGAGTAGCAGTAGGTGCACTCGTTGAGCGCCGACACGTACGCCGCGATCAGCTCACGCTCGCCCCGACTCAGCGTGCCGGGTCCGCAGAGCAGTACCTCGACCAGCCCGTTGAGCGGAAGGGCCGTCTCGGGGCGGAACCGGAACAGTCCCCGGATCCCCGGCTCGTGCAAGGTCAGGTGCGGCATCTGCGCTCCTTTTCCGATCCCGGCACCGGGATCACGGCTCGGCTCGCCGACCAGGCTCGGCGATGGGCGTCCGGCCGTCAACAGAGCCGAAACCCGGCGGAATAGCCCGATAGGCGACTTCGATTTCGGGCAGTCGGCGCATCGGGGGCCGAATCGGCGGGTCGCCACCGCACGAATGAAGATGCCCGAAGCCGCGCCGTCGGTGCGTCCGGTCGACCTCCGTAGCCTTGTACAGGTGACAACATCGGTGCGGGAGCGGATCAGGTCGGTAGTCGTCGGCTCGGTGGACTATGAAACCGGGCTGGACGCGCTGACCGTCACGCCCCCGGCCGAGGTTGATCCGGCGCTGGTCGCCGTACTGAACGAGGCGTGCGCGGGGCTGTGGCGGCGGGGGTGGCAGCCGGTCGAGCTGCACCGGGTGGTGGGCCGGCGGGGGCAGCCGACGCACACCCAACTGGTGACCGATGCGATCGCCGCGCACCTGCGCCACGTCTCCCGCAAGCGGGTGGACGAGCGGTGGCTGGCGCAGGCGAACGCGCTCGAGGCGCGGGTCTGGTGGCGCAGCGACGCCACGTACCTGGACGAGGTCGCCGTCCGGTGGCGGTCGGACCGGGTGGCCGTACTCGATGCGGTGTTGACCCTGCTCACCATCCTGGCCGAGCTGCCGCCGATCGAGGTGCTCGTGCCGCCACCCGGAACCGCGCCGCAGCCCGGTCGCCGGTCCGGCAGCGCCGGCGGCGGGCGGATCGACGAGCGCCTGCTGGATCGGGTACGGGCACTGCTGGCCAAGGCCGAGTCGAGCACGTATCCGGCGGAGGCGGAGGCGTACACCGCCAAGGCCCAGGAGTTGATCACCCGGCACAGTCTGGACGAGGCGCTGCTCCTGGCCCGGTCCGGCGACACCGCCGTGGTCCCGTACGCCCGCCGGATCGGCGTCGACCACCCGTACGAGGGCGAGAAGGCGTCCCTGCTCGACGCCGTCGCCCGGGCCAACCGCTGCCACACGGTCTGGTCCCCGGAACTCGGATTCAGCACCGTCTTCGGGTTCGACGCCGACATCGACGCCGTCGACCTGCTCTACACCTCCCTGCTGGTGCAGGCGCACCGGTCGATGGCGCGAGCCGAGCCGCCGGGCGGCAAGGCCGGCCGGGCCAGGCTGAAGGCGTTCCGCCAGTCGTTCCTGGTGGCGTTCGCGATCCGGATCGGTGAGCGGCTGGCCGGCGCCGCCAAGGCCGCCCTGACCGAGGCGACCCGCGACACGGACGAGATCGGTACCGCCGAACCGGTCAACCTGCTGCCGGTGCTCGCCGCCCGTGACGAGCAGGTACGCGAAACCATGCGGAAGGTGTTCCCGCAGACGGTCCGGGCGCGCGGCAGCCGGGTCGACAGCCGGGAGGGTTGGGAGTCCGGCCGGGAGGCCGCCGACCGCGCGACCCTGCCCACCCCGTAACCCGGCGGCGCGCTTCGACCCGGTCAGCCTCCGGCGGGGGTACGGGCGGGGCCGACGTCGACGAACCGGAACGTGCTCAGCAGCGGGGCGTCCCCCAGCTCCTCCATGATCAGACCCTTGGTGGGTGAGAACTGGAGGAACGCGCCCTGGTTGCTGATCGCGTACGCGCCCTTGCCCTGGGCGGTGATGGTGAACCGCTGGGCCGGGTTGTCGGGGTCGCAGAGGGCCCCCTCGACGGTCAGCGACCGGCCGGAGTTCGGGTTGTACACCTGCCAGCAGGACGGCTCGTCGGCCGCGGGGTGGTTGTTCGCCCGGGTGTACGACAGGACCTGGAAGAGGTCCCCGCCGAGCGGCTTGGTGACGAACCGCTGCCGGCCGCTGTCGTCGTCCACCTCGGCCAGCCGACCGTCGAGCGACAGCCCGCCCTCGGACGCCTGCACCCGCACCATCGTGACCTCCCGCGTCCCCGAGAGCAGGGGGTCGGACGTACCGGCCGGGGTGGTCGGTGGCGCGGGGGAAGGTGTGGGGGTCGTCGTCGCGGAGGGGGGCGTGGAGGGGCCGGCGGATGCGGGCGGGGCGGCGGGCGGACCGGTCTGTGGACCTCGGGCCGGCTGGGTCACCGCGATCCCTGCCGTGAGCAGGCCCACCAGTGCGACACCGAGTGCCGCGGAGCCTGCGTACCTGCGCTTGCGGCGTTTGTCGCCCCGTTGGCGGACGTCGGCGGGGACGTTGGGGAGCCGGCCCGTACGCCCGGCGTGTGCGGCAAGCGAACGCAGAGCATCGTCGAGGTGGTCGTCGGGCATCATGGCCGTTCCCCATCCATGACGTACTGCTCGCTGCCGAGGTGTTCGGCCAGGGCCCGGCGGCCCCGGGCGAGCCAGGTCTTGACCGTGTTGGCGGACGTGCCGGTCTCGACGGCGATCTCGGCGACGCTGAGACCGACAAGATGGTGCAGGACGACGACCCTACGCTGATCTTTGGAGATCTTGCGCAGGGCCTGCACCAGCGCCACATGGTCGGGGCTGATCGCGTCGACGTGATCATCGGTCGCGTCCCGGTGATGCGCCCGGAGCCGGTTCGTCGCCTTGCGCCAGGCGGAGACCGCGATCCGGTACGCGACCCGGCGCACCCATGCCTCCGGGCTGTCGCACTCGCGTACTCTGCTCCACCGGTCCCACGCCCTTAGGTACGCCTCGGCGACGGCGTCCTCGGTCTCGGCGTAGTTGCCGACCATCACGTACACCTGGCCCAGCACCCGCCGGGAGGATGCGGCGTAGAAGTCGTCGAACTCCTCGGCGTTACGCATGTGCCATGTACTCCCGCCCCGACCGGACAACCGCGTCCGGGACCCATCTACCCAGGGCGCGGCCTCGGTATTCGCCAGCCTGACATCGACTCCCGCCGAAGAGGGTAGGCGCCGGCCGGCACGCTGCCGGCACGGGGGTGGAGCGGGCGCGGCCGTCGGTCGGGGAGGTGGTTCGTCCACCGCCTCCCACGACCGTCGGCGTGCGCGGACCTGCTCAGCCACCGGCCGGAGTACGGGCGGGGCCCACGTCGACGAACCGGAACGTGCTCAGCAGCGGCGCGTCACCCAACTCCTCCAGGATCAGGCCCCTGGACGGGGAGAGCTGCAGGAACGCCGACTCGTGGCTGATCGCGTACGCGCCCTTGCCCTGGGCGGTGATCGTGAATCCCTGGGCCTTGTTGTTCGGGTCACACGCCGCACCCTCGACGGTCAGCGGCTCCGAGGACCTCGGGTTGTAGACCTGCCAGCAGGTGGGCTCGTCGGCGGCGGGGTGGTTGTTGGCCCTGGTGTACGACTTGACCAGGTACTTGTCCCCGCCGAGCGGGGTGGCGACGAACCGCTGGCGACCGCTGTCGTCGTCCACCTCGGCCAGCCGACCGTCGAGCGACAGCCCGCCCTCGGTCGCCTGCACCCGCACGATCGTCATCTCCCGCTTGCCGGACAGCAGGGGGTCGCTCGTGTTCGCCGGGGGCGGCGCGGCGGACGACGGTGCCGAGGACGGTGTCACGGCGGCGGTCGGCGCAAGCGTCGGCGTCGCGGACGAGGAGACGGAGGGTCCGGCGGATGCGGTCGGATCCGCGGGCGATCCGGTCCCGCACGCCACCAGCGCACCGGTGCACGCCAGCATCGTCGCGCCGGTAACCCATCTCACCTTGGGCATGGCCTACTCCTCACACACCGCCCGCACCTGGCTGCCGGGCAATCGACATGGACGCCGTGCCGGCTCACTGCGCCAACACCCCCCAAACACGCCTGCCGCCGTCCGCCGGTTTCAAAACGTCGCGGAATTTTCCGGTGCGCCGGCGCCGGCCGTTGCTCCGAGGGAACGGGTTCGGGACGACCCGGTTATTCGGTTGGCCCGGACCGACGGGCTGGTTACCGTGGCCACATCGTTCCGACCTCCGAAGTGGGTGCTTTTGATGCCGGCGAACAGCGTGCTGATCCGGACCGACCAGCCTCAGCGCCAGTTCACCCGTACCTCGGACGTCAGGAGCCTCAGAAATGGATCTTCCACGTAGCGTCACCATCCGCGAGGGCGACCTTCGCATCCTCAACCCGTTCACCTCGGAGAAGCTGGCCACCCTCGGGCAGGCCGTGCACCTGCGCGCCGGGATGTCGCTGCTCGACCTGGCCAGCGGCCGGGGCGAACTGCTCTGCACCTGGGCCCGGGACCACGGCGTCTCCGGCACCGGCGTCGACATCAGTACGGTCTCCACCGACGCCGCACGGGCCCGCGCCCTCAGCCTCGGCGTGGCCGACCGGGTCACCTTCGTGCACGGTGACGCCGCCGGGTACGTCGCCGAGAAGCCCGTCGACGTGGCCTGCTGCATCGGTGCCACCTGGATCGGCAACGGTGTCCCCGGCACCCTGGAACTCCTCGAACGCAGCCTCCGGCCCGGTGGGATGCTGCTCGTCGGGGAGCCGTACTGGCGGATCGACCCGCCCGACGAGGAAACCGTCCGCGCCTGCTACGCCAGGACGAAGGACGAGTTCCGGAGTCTGCCGGGTCTGGTCGGCCTGTTCCGGGACAGCGGTTGGGACCTGGTCGAGATGGTGCTCGCCAGCCAGGACAGTTGGGACCGGTACGCCGCCGCACACTGGCTCAACCTGCGTACCTGGCTGGACGCGAACCCCGACGACGAACTCGTCGGGGAACTGCGCCAGGAGTTGACCGACGATCCACTCCGCTACGTCCGCTACGTACGCGAACACCTCGGCTGGGGAGTGTTCGCGCTGATGCGGCGATAGCGGTTTCGGACGAGTCGGCCGGTCCACCCGGCCGGGCGCGGGCGCACCCACCTGCTCATTCAAGATCTACCGAAGGTCCGCTCAAGACGGGGCCACCAGGCTGCCTCCCATACTCGGCCACGTGCATCCAGGTAAGGAAGGCCACGGGATGAAACTCCTGAAGACGCTGGCGATAGCCGCCGCGACGACCGCCATGCTGGTGCTGGGGGTTGCGGGACCGGCGCATGCCGACGCTACCGCCTACAACGACTACGGCACCGCCACCTTCACCAGCAACGGGGACTACTTCGTGGTCACCCAGTTCGAGCAGGGCCAGTTCCCGGAACCATGGGCGACGTACGCCGAGTGGTACACCAGCTACGGCAGGACCGGGGAGTGCGGCGACACGATCGGCGGTCGGATCGGCTGCAACGAGGACGTTGCGGAGAACCGTTACATCACCATCCGTGTCTGCACCCGGTACGGCTTCTACGACCAGTCCATCTGCGGTGGTTGGAGAACGTCGGCCACCTGAGCCGGACGGGGACCGGTGCCGCCCTCCGGATCGCACGGGGGGCGGCACCGGGGGTGATCGCCCGTCCGCTCCCGGTCCTGCGGACGCCGACGAGCGCTCGGGCCGGTCGGACGATCGACCCGTGTTGCCGGGGTGTCCCACAATGATCATGCGAGCCGTCGCACCACTCGGGCCCACACCGGCCTTCGGGTGTCCATCGGTCACCGAGGCAGGCAGACGTGTCGGAAAATGAATCCCGATCGGGGCGTCGACCGGCCCGGTACCTCGTCGTCTCGGTGCTCGTCGGTGTGGCGGCCCTCCTGACGGTCGGCTTCGTCGCCGTACGCGACCGGCCCGAGGACGCCGCGCCGGCCGACGTCATCACCGGGGTCGACTGGGCACGAACGGTCATCGACCTGCCGACGGATTCCGGGATCGGCTGTCCGACCGGCCGGCAGCACCTCCAGCCGGTCGTCGAGCTTATGGTGCCGTCGGGCTTCGCCTGGGCGCCTGCGGACGAGGATCGGGGGAAGCTGCTCGTCAGCCGAAGTGAGATCAGCTATGGCGACCTCACCGGCGACGGCGTCCCGGAGGCGGTGCTGAACGTCCGGTGCGGCCCGCTGTCGGCGCACGATCTCCGCAACGACCTCCCGGGCGGTCGGCTGCTCGTGGTCACCATGCGTGCCGACCACTCGCTGGCGGGGCTCGGGTTCGCGGGTCAGCCCGGCGCCCGACACCTGTCCTTCGAGGTGGCGGACGGGGCCCTCGTCGCCGAGGTCTGGTACGCGCAGACCGAACGCGGCATCTCCGGCCCCTCGCTGTACGCACCTCCCCACTCCCGTAGCTACCGGTGGGACGGCGCCCGGTTCGTACAGGCGGCCGGTCGTACGGCACCACTTTCCCTGATCTCGTCGGCGGAATCGGAACAGGGAATGACGGGGTCGGCGGTGCAACTCGCCACGATCATGCGCGACGGCAAGGTGGTCTGCCCGGGGCGGACGGTGCAACCCCTGACCCGGACCGGGGACCAGTTCGAGGCAACCACCGACATCAGGCCGGTCGACCTCGATCACGACGGCAACGGCGAACTCCTCGCCCGGGTACGGTGCACGTTCGACGGTGCGACGTACGAGTCCCTCTACCTGTTCGGCCAGGGCGAGCAGGGATTCGTCACCCGCGACGTGCCCGTGGCGAACGGCGGGCAGTACGTCATCCAGGACGGCTGGCAGGTGGAGTACGACGTCCTGACCGTCGCGGTACGGCACACCGCGACCGGGGAGACCACCACCCACACGATGCGCTGGAACGGCAGCACCTTCGTCGACACGCTCGGCACCTACCGGAACTGACCCGGCCGCCGACTCCTCACCGGTCGTCGGTACGGAACACGTGCCGGTACGTCTGCGGCGAGACGCTGGTGACCCGGCGGAAGTGCCGGCGCAGGCTGACCGGGTTGCCGAACCCGGCCACCCGGGCGATCCGCTCCACCGGTTCGTCGGTCGTCTCCAGCAACTCCTGGGCCACCCGTACCCGCTGCTCGACCAGCCACTGCAACGGGCTGGTGCCCACCGTGTCACGGAACCGCCGGGCGAACGTACGCGGGCTCAGGTGCGCCCGGTGCGCCAGTTCCGCCACGGTCAGCGGCCGGTCCAGGTGCCCTCGCGCCCAGTCCAGCAACGGGGACAGGTCCGGGTGCGGTTCGCCCCGGGTGACCGGTCGGGCGTACTGGGCCTGGCCACCGTCGCGGTGCGGGGGCACCACCATCCGGCGGGCCACCTCGTTGGCGACGGCGGTGCCGTGGTCGAGGCGGACCAGGTGCAGGCACAGGTCGATGCCGGCGCCGGTGCCGGCGGAGGTGAACAGGTCGCCCTCGTCGGTGTAGAGCACGTCCGGTTCGACCCGTACCCGAGGGAAGCGGTGGGCGAAGTCGACCGCGTTCATCCAGTGGGTGGTGGCCCGGCGCCCGTCGAGCAGGCCGGCGGCGGCCAGGACGTACGCGCCACTACAGATGGAGACGATCCGGGCGCCCCGGTCGTGTGCCTGGCGCAGGGCGTCGAGCAGCGGCGCGGGCGGGTGCAACTGCACCGACCGGTTGCAGGCGGCCACGACCACGGTGTCCGCGTCGGTCAGTGCGTCCAGCCCGTACGGAGCCTCGACCCGCAGGCCGAGGGAGGTTCGCAGCGGGCCGGGAACGGCCGCGCAGAGGCGCAGGTCGTACCAGGGGTCGACCAGGTCGGACCGGTCGATCCCGAAGACCTCGCACGGTACGGCGAACTCGAACACCGGGATCGCGTCGGTGACCACGAGGGCGACCGTGTGGGGCGACTTCATGGCAGGAACGTACCGCAGATCGTCATTCCTGCCACTGGCCGGCGATCGCCGGGTGCAGCAGGTTGGACCCGTGACCGACTCGTTGATCGAAAACAGCAGCACCGTACGAACCGGCGGTCGGCTGACCGTCGCCCAGGGCACCGCGCTCTACGTCGGGGCGGTGCTCGGAACCGGCGTGATCGCCCTGCCCGCGCTGGCGGCCGAGGCGGCCGGACCGGCGTCGCTGCTGGCCTGGCTGGCCCTGGTCGTCCTGTCGATGCCGCTCGCGGCGACCTTCGCCGCGCTGGGCGCGCGCTACCCGGACGCGGGCGGTGTCTCGACGTACGTCCGGAACGCCTTCGGTCCGCGGGCGGCGGCCATCGTGGGTTGGTGTTTCTACTTCGCGGTCCCGGCCGGCGCGCCCGCCGCGGCGCTGTTCGCCGGCGGTTACGTGGCGGCGGCGCTGGGCGGCGGTGCGACCACCATGGCGGTCACCGGGGCGATCCTGATCGTCGTCGTGACCGTGACGAACGCGCTCGGGCTCCGGGTCTCCGGGCGGGTGCAGCTCGTGCTCGCCGCGCTGCTGGTGGCGCTCCTGCTGACCGCCGTGCTGGCCGCGTTGCCGCACCTGCGGTGGGACAACCTGCGCCCGTTCGCGCCGCACGGGTGGCTGGCGGTCGGTCCGGCGGCGGCCCTGCTGGTGTGGAGCTTCGCCGGCTGGGAGGCGATCACCCATCTGGCGGCGGACTTCCGGCGGCCCGGGCGCGACCTGCCCCGGGCGGCCACCGTCGCGGTGGTGGTGGTCGGGGTGCTCTACCTCGGCGTCGCCGGTGCCACCGTACTCGTCCTCGGTCCGGCCGCCGGTCAGAGCGAGGCACCGCTGGCGGAGTTGCTCGCCCTCGGGATCGGCGGCGAGGTGCACCTGCTCGCCGCCGTCGCCGCGCTCCTGCTCACCCTCGGCACGATGAACGCGTACTTCGCCGGGGCGGCGAAGCTCGGCGCCGCGCTCGGCCGGGACGGCGCACTGCCGGCGTGGCTTCACCGGGGCAGCAGCGCGGGCGAGGTGCCCCGGCGCAGCCTGCTGGTGGTGTCGGTGCTGGCCGCGGCCGCGATGGCGGTCGCGGTCGCCGCCGGGATCGGCCCGAAGCCGCTGGTCCTGCTCACCACCGGCTGTTTCGTCCTGGTGTACGCCCTCGGTACGGCCGCCGCGCTCCGGTTGCTGCCGCGCGGCACCCGGGCGCACCGTTCGGCGCTGTTCGCCCTGGTGGCGGTCACCGCGCTGCTGGTGATGACCGGTTGGTACCTGCTCTGGCCGCTGCTCCTGGCCGCCGGTGCCCTGCTCTACCTCCGGCTGCGACCGTCCACGTCGGAAGGGCGGTGAACCTCGGGGTGCTCGCATCCGACGGGGTAGCTTGGGCGCCGTCCCGCGCCTAGGATCCCGGTCCGGGACGGTCGCACACGATCACCACGGGGGGCACGGAGATGACCGACACGAACTGGATGAACGCGGATCCCGAGCGGCCCGACGCGCCCTCGGTCGACCTGCGTACGGACCGACCGCACCCGGCCCGCGTCTACGACTACCTGCTCGGCGGCAAGGACAACTTCGCCGCCGACCGGGCCGCCGCCGAGCAGGGGCTGAAGGCGAACGGCAACAGCCGGATCCCGCCCCGGGAGAACCGGGCCTTCCTGTCCCGGGTGGTGCGTCACCTGACCGAGGAGGCCGGGATCCGGCAGTTCCTCGACATCGGGACCGGCATCCCGACCGCGCCCAACGTGCACCAGGTCGCCCAGGCCATCGCCCCGGAATCGCGGATCGTCTACGTCGACAACGATCCGATCGTGCTCGCGCACGCCCGCGCCCTGCTCACCGGGACCCCGGAGGGAAGGACCGAGTACCTCGCCGCCGACCTGCGCGACGTGGACCAGATCCTGGACTCGCCACAGTTGCGCCGGACGCTGGACCTGGACCAGCCGGTCGGGCTGCTGCTGATCGCCATCATGCACTTCGTGCCCGACTCCGACGACCCGTACGCGCTGGCGAACCGGCTGCTGGACGCGCTGCCCTCCGGAAGTTACCTGGCGCTTTCCCACCTGACCGGCGACTTCGCCCCGGAGGCGTGGGAGGCGGTCGCGGCGATCTACCGCAGAACCGGGGTGACCATGCAGGTACGCCCCAAGCCGCAGATCGAACGCTTCTTCGACGGTCTGGACCTGGTCGAGCCGGGGGTGCGGGTGCTGCCGGACTGGCGGCCCGACCTCGGCCCGACCAGGACCGGGGAGCGCCCCAGCGACGTGGCGGTCTCGGTCTACGGCGGCGTGGCCCGCAAGGGCTGACCTCCCCCGGACCCGCTAGCTCCCGGTCGGTACGTGGGCGCCGATCTCGGCCTCGCTGACCCGGGTCGGTTCCAGCACCCGGTGCAGGAACTCCCGGGTACGGGGCTCGCGCGGGGACCCGAAGACCTCCTCCGGCGGACCCGACTCGACAACCGTGCCGCCGTCCATGAAGACCACCCGCGACGCGACCTCACGGGCGAAGCTCATCTCGTGCGTGACGACCAGCATCGTCATGCCCTCGGCAGCCAGTCCCCGCATCACCGCGAGCACCTCACCGACGAGTTCCGGGTCGAGTGCGCTGGTCGGCTCGTCGAAGAGCATGAGCTGCGGGTCCATCGCCAGCGCTCGGGCGATGGCGACCCGCTGCTGCTGCCCACCGGAGAGCTGTGCGGGATAGGCGTCGGCCTTGTCGGCCAGGCCGACCCGGTCGAGGTTCACCGCCGCGATCCGGTCGGCCTCGGCGCGCGTACGGCCGAGCACCCGGCGCTGGGCGATGGTCAGGTTCTCCCGTACGCGCAGGTGGCCGAAGAGGTTGAACTGCTGGAAGACCATGCCGATCCGGCGGCGTACGTCGTCGATGTCGCAGTCCGGGTCGGTGACCTCGACGCCGGCCACGTGCACCGACCCGCTGGTCGGCTGTTCCAGCAGGTTGACGCAGCGCAGCAGGGTCGACTTGCCCGAACCGGAGGGTCCGATCACGCAGACGACCTCGCCGGTCTCCACCGACAGGTCGATGCCGCGCAGCACCTCGAGCTTGCCGAACGCCTTGTGCAGGTTGCGAATCTCGATCGCCGGCACCGCCGGGTCACCTCTCCTTCGCGGCCCGGCGTTCCAGCCACCGGACCAGTTGCGACAGCGGCAGCGTGATCGCCAGGTACAGCAGACCGGCCACCACCAGCGGGGTCGGGTTGACCCTGGTGTTGAGGGCGTCGCCGGCGAACTTGGTCAGCTCGATCGTGGTCGCGGTGACGCCCAGGACGTACGCCAGCGAGGTGTCCTTGGTGAGCAGGATGATCTCGTTGGTCAACGGCGGGATCACGATCCGGAACGCCTGCGGCAGCACGATCGAGACCATCGCCCGCCCGTGCGACATGCCCAGGGTCCGGGCCGCCTCCAACTGTCCCTTCGGAACGGCCTGGATCCCGGCCCGGATCGTCTCGGCCATGTACGCCGCGGCGGTCACCCCGAGTCCGATGGTGACCGCCCCGTACACCCCGCCGGGGATCTCCCGGTTGGGGAAGGCGAGCGGCACGCCGTACCCGACCATGAACAGGACCAGCAGCGACGGCAGGCCGCGGAACAGCTCGATGTAACCGGTGGCGAACCAGCGGTACGGTCCGACCGACGACAGGCGCATCAGCGCCAGCACCAGGCCGAGCACCAACCCGAAGGCGAACGCCAGCAGGGTGTAGACGATGGTGTTGCGCAGCGCGACGGTTATCGCCTCGGGGAACATCTCCCCGGCGACGTCGAGCCGGAAGAAGGCGTCGGCCAGGGTCCCCCAGTCGGCCGCCGCCACCACGGCGAGCAGCAGCGCGACGAAGACCAGGTATCCGGCCGTACGTCCGAGCCGTTGCCGTTGGCGGCGGCCGAGCCGGCGGCGTCGGACCGGCGGCGGGACCGGGGCGGGTGGTGCCCCGCTCCCGGCCGCGAGCGTCTCTGGTTCTGCCATGCCTCCCCCAGATCGCCCGGCGGCGGGTGCCACCGGGCGATGTTGTTTCCCGGACCCGGTCAGCTCGCCGGCTTCGCGCCGATCCACTTCTCGTAGATCGTGTCATAGCTGCCGTCCGCCCGTGCCGCGGCGAGCGCGTCGTTGATCGCCGCCAGCAGCCTCGGGTCGCCGCCCTTCTTGACCGCGAAACCGTACTGCTCGCCGGTGTCGAAGCCGCCCGCGACGACAACCTTGCCGGGGTTGGCCTTGACGTACTCGTTCCACACCGGCAGGTCACCGACGGCGGCCTCGATCTGGCCGGTCGCCAGGGCCTGCTGCTCGGCGCCGAGGTCCTTGTACGAGACCACCTCGATCTTCAGGTTCTGCTGCGCGACCTGGGCCTTGACGTAGTCCTCGCCGGTGGTGGCGCCCTGCACCCCGAGCCGCTTGCCGACCAGGTCCACCAGCGTCTTGTACGGCTTGCCGACCGGCACCACGAGGGCCTGGGTGGCGTCGAAGTACGGGGCGCTGAAGTCCAGCACCTCCTTGCGGGCGTCGGTGATGGTCATGCCCGCCGCCGCCACGTCGCACTTGCCGGAGTTGAGGTCGGCTCCGGACTTGATCCCCTCGAACGGGGTGTCGATGATCTCCTGCGTGACGCCGAGCTTCTTGGCGGCGAGGTCGACCAGGTCGACGTCGAAGCCGACCACCTTGCCGCTGCCGTCCTTGGACTGGAACGGCGAGTACGGCAGGTGGGTGCAGGTGGTGAGCTTGCCTGCCGAGACCAGCTTGACGCCGTCGGCCGTGGTGGCGCCGGTGTCGTCCTTGGCGCACCCGGCCAGGCCGCTGATCGCCAGTGCCGCGCCCATGACCAGTGCCGCACCCCGTCGGGCGCCTCGAAGCTTTCCCATCCGCACAACCTCCCCAGGTGAACAAAACGTACGTTCCCTATAGGTTATGCCAAGATCCGCTGGTACGGATCGCCGGCCTGCGCGAGGTGGCGTGGCTAACCCGGCAGGGTTGCCTCGATCCCGGTGAGGATCCGGTCGAGCCCGCGCTCGAACCGGGTGTCGAAGTCCCGGTCCGCACCGGCCCGCACCACCCGGGTGAAGTACGGGTAGTTCCCGCTGGCGGTCAACGTCTCCAGGTAGCGGGACATGCTCTGCTGCCACTCCCGCTCGTCCATCCCCCGGTCCCGGCGGGCCGCCTGCTCGGCGACCTCCTCCTGGACGAACCCGCCGACCCAGCTACTGACCAGGGCGAAGATCTCCAGCATGTCGGCGGTGTCCAGGTCCAGCCGGTCCAGGATGGACATCCCGTACTCGAAGATGTCCAGCATGTTCGGCCCCATCGCCGGTCGACCGGCGGCGATCCGGGCCAGCCACGGGTGGCTGAGCTGCGCCCGACGCAGACTCCGGGCCACTTCGGCCAGGTCGACCCGCCAGTCGCCGGTCGGTTGGGGCAGCTCGGTCTCGCCGAACATGTGGTCGAGCATCAGCTCGCAGAGGGCTTCCTTGTTGTCCACGTACCGGTAGAGGCTCATCGGGCCGGTGCCGAGGGCGGCGGCGACCCGGCGCATGGAGACCGCCTCGATGCCGTGCTCGTCGGCGATTTTGATCGCGGCGGCGGCCACCTGCGCCCGGCTGTACGTTGGGGCGGGTCCGCGCGAGGAGGGCGGGGAGGGGAGGCTGACCCGTACCGCCGTGGGCAGGTCGGGAGCCGGCCCGTGCCGGGAATCGCCGCTTCGCCTGTCGCCTGTTGCCACCAACGTGCCTTCCGGTGTCGCTGTCGTATGTGGACGCCGTCGATCCGGTCCCGCTCTTGCGTACAGCGTACCCGGTTAGCTAGCGTGCAGGACATCCAACCGCGTACGGCGTACCCAGTGGGAGGTTCCGTGGCACAGGCACCAGGCGACCCGGTTGTCGTGGCGGAGGGACTACACAAACGGTTCGGTTCCACCCGGGCCCTCGCCGGACTCGACCTCTCGGTGCCCGCCGGCACCGTCTACGGGCTGCTCGGCCCGAACGGCGCCGGCAAGAGCACCGTCGTCCGGATCCTCGCCACGCTCACCCGGCCGGACGCCGGGCGCGCCTTCGTCGCCGGCCACGACGTGGTCCGCGAAGCCGTCCGGGTACGTCACCGGATCGGCCTCGCCGGCCAGTACGCCGCCCTGGACGAGGGACTCACCGGCCGGGAGAACCTGCACATCTTCGGTCGCCTGTTCCACCTCACCCGAGCCACCGCGAAGCGCCGCGCCGACGACCTGCTGACCCGCTTCGACCTCGCGCACGCCGCCGACCGACTGGTCCGGACCTACTCCGGAGGCATGCGCCGCCGGCTCGACCTGATCTCCAGCCTGATCGTCTCCCCCGCCGTGCTCTTCCTGGACGAACCGACCACCGGGCTCGACCCGCGCAGCCGCAACGAGATCTGGCAGACCGTCCGGGAACTCGTCGCCGACGGCATGACCGTCCTGCTGACCACCCAGTACCTGGACGAGGCCGACCAGTTGGCGCAGCACATCGCGGTGATCGACCACGGCAGGGTGGTCACCTCGGGCACCCCGGACGCTCTCAAGGCACAACTCGGCGCCCGGATCGACGTGGTGGTCCGGACGCCGGGCGAACTCGAATCCACCGGGGCGGTGCTGGCCCGGCTGGCCGGCGCGGCACCGGACGTCGACCCCGATCGGCGGCTGCTCAGCGTGCCGATCGGCGCCGACACCCTCACCCTGCCCGCAGTCGTACGACTGCTGGACCAGGCCGGGGTGGACCCGCAGGACGTGGCGGTACGCCGCCCGACCCTGGACGAGGTGTTCCTCAGACTGACCGGCAACCCGGCCGAGGAAAGCCGGGACAGCGACGGCGCGACGCTCAAGGAGACCGTCGGATGACCACGATCGGCACCGGCGTCGAACCCGTCGGCGTGACCGACAGCGTCGGGCTGGCCCGACTGCGCTGGCGGGTCACCGACATCCTGACCATCTGCCACCGCAACCTGCTGCAACTCAAACACGCACCGGGCCAGATCGTCGGTACGGTCGCCTTCCCGCTGACCGCGGTGGTCCTCTTCGGGTACGTCTTCGGCAGCGCCATCCCGATCGCCGAGGGAGCCAACTACCGGGCGTACCTGATGCCCGGCCTGTTCGTGATGTCGACGGTGACCACCCTGGTCACCGCGATGATCACGCTCGTCGGTGACAGCGACCTCGGGGTGATGGACCGGTTCCGGTCGATGCCGGCCGAGCGGTCGTCCATCCTGTTCGGACAGACCCTGTCCGACCTGCTGACCAACGCGGTGAGCCTGCTGGTGATGGCCGGCGCCGGACTGGTCGTCGGCTGGCGGGTGCAGACCGGTCCGGGATCCGCGCTGGCCGGGTTCGGGCTGCTGATGCTGTTGCAGTTCGCGATCTCGTGGGTCGGACTCTTCCTCGGGACGGTGATCCGCAACGTGCAGACGGCGGCGAAACTCGGCCCGCTGATCATGCCGGTCACGATGATCTCGAACGTCTTCGTGCCGACCGAGGGAATGCCGACCGTGCTGCGTACGGTCGCCGAGTGGAACCCGGTCAGCGCGTCCGTCGCCGCCTGCCGTCAACTCTTCGGCAACCCGGCCAGCACCGCCGTGGACCCGGCCTGGCCGATCGCCCACCCGATCATCGCGACGGTCGGCTGGTCGGTGCTGCTGATCGTGATCTTCATGCCGCTGGCCATCCGTCGGTTCGACACCGGCCCGAACTGAGGCGCCGGCCGCCGATCGGACGGGTACGGATCAGACCGGGTAACCCCACTCGGCCAGCGGCTTCTCCAGCACCCGCTCGACCGCGCCGAGCTGGGCAGGGCTGAGTTCGTCCCGGTACGCCGCGGCCCGCCCCGGCGGGAAGTCGTACCGGGCGAAGCCCTTCTGGAACGCCGGTGACCAGTCCAGCCCGAGGAAGTCGAGCATCCGACCGACCTCCTCGCGCGGCTGTGCGACCAGGTCCTCGTACCGGACGTCGAGCCACTGGTCGGCCGGGTGCCGCAGCCGGGCCTGTGCGAACGCCTCCATCAGCATCTTCCAGCCGAGAGCGGCGAGCACCTGGAACGACTGGCCGGACTCCGCCCACTCCTGGCGCAGGTCGTCCGGGAGCGAGCCGTAGATCCAGTTGTCCGGCCCGCGCCACCCGTCCCACCAGCCCATCTGGAGCCAGGAGTTGGCCACCGCCCGGCCGTCCCGGACCACGTTGAGCACCCGCAGATCCGGGTACGCCGCATGCAGGAAGCCGGTACGCGGCCACCCGGTCACGTGCTGCACCAACTGCTCACAGCCCTGCCGGGCGATCCGGTCGTCGAAGAAGGCGCGCAGCCGACGGGCCACGAACGGGGTCAGGTCCTCGGCGAGCAGGTCCCGGCACGGCCGGGAGAATCCGCCCAGCACCTGCCGGTCGAGCAGGTGGTACGCCTCCGACGGCGCCACCCGCAGCCGACCCCGCTCCAACAGCCGGCGGCTGTGCCGCAGCGAGGTCATGCCGGCCGGGCGCGGAGCGGAGCGCCGGTAGAGCGCGCCGTTGAACCGACCCTTCGGGTTGAGCCGGGCGAGCTTGTCGTCCAGCCCGGAGACGAACCCGACCGCCGGGTGCCGGGAGAGCAGCTCCTGGACCAGCGTCGAACCGCACCGGCCGGTGCCCACCACCAGTGAGAGCATCGTTCAGCCTTCCTGCCGGGTGGCGGGTGAGGGGGAAACAGCGGTCGGTTCGGGTTCGCCGGCGGCCACGGGAACGGCTGCCGGGGCGGCGGGGCGGCGGACCGGGTAGCCGAACCGGCGCAGGGTCGGCCCGGTCAACCCGGTCACGGTGACGTACGCCCTGGTCGGGAGCGCGGTGAGCCACTCGCTGTCGGCGACCACCCCGACCACGCCGGTACGGTGCCGGGAGGGGTTCCCGGCGACCGAGTGGGTGGCGGCGAGCCGGACCGTGTCCGGAGTCGGGAACGGCAACTCGCCCGGGGTGACGCCGACGAACCGGGCGATCCGGGCGGTGGTGTCGGCCGGAGCGGCGACGAAGTCCTCGTACCGGACCCGGAGATACCGGTCCGACGAACCCCACAGCCGTACGGTGGTGTTGTTCCAGACCAGCCAGAGCAGGGCGGCCTTCCACACCGGGGGGCGGCTCATCAGCCGGTCGTCGGTGCCGCCGTCCAGCCCCCGCCGACGGCGCCAGGAGAACGCGGTGGCGCGCGGGTCCCTGACCACGTGCAGGACGTACAACTCCACACCGGGAAGGCTGCCGAGCAGCGCCCCGTACGGGGGCAGTTTCGACGAGTCGACGATCACGCCGCCCGTACCGCCGGGGAAGGCGTGGGCGGCGATCGAGGCGTACAACAGGGTCAGTTGGTCGTCGTCGGGGTGACCGGGCACCGGCGGGTGACCACGACCGTGGCGGCGCAGCAACGCGGGCAGCCGGCGCAGCCGGAGCCGGTCGGCGAGCCGGCCGGCGATGCCCGCCGGATCCGCGTCCGGCAGGTCCCGCAGGACGGCTGTCCAGATCGGACAGTCGCCGAGCGGGAGCCCGCACCCGCAGGGGCGGTTGTCCAGGATGCCGCGACGCCACAGGTAGCGCAGCTCACCGGCGGCGAAGAAGCCGGGCAACTGGCCCAGGACGGTGGTGACCAGGGTGCTGCCGCTGCGCCCGCTGCCGGCGAGGTAGAGAACCCGGACCGCGCTCACCGGACCACTCCCCCGTCCCCCGGGGCGCTCGGGAGGGCGCCGACCGGCGACGGTACCCGCCGGTCGCGGGCCGGCAGGACCTCGGCGGCCTGGTGGTACAGCTCGCGGATCCGGTCCAGGTGCCGCTGCGGGGCGAAGTCGCGGGCCACCCGCGCCCGACCGGCCCGCCCCATCTCGAACGCCCGCACCGGGTCGGCCACCAGCTCGACCAGGGCGGCGGCGAGCCCGGCGGCGTCGTCCGCCGCGACGATCATCCCGTCCACCCCGGGTTCGACCAGCTCCGGCAGGCCACCCAGGTCGGTGGTGACCACCGGAACCCCGCAGGCGTACGCCTCCAGCACCGCCATCGGCTGGTTCTCGTGCCACCGCGACGGGACCGCCACCACCGCCGCCGACCGGACCAGGTCGTGCAGCCGGGACTTGTCCAGCCGGCCGTGGAACCGGATCCGGCCCGGAACCATCCGCGCGGCGAGCGCCTCCAGCGCCGTACGGGCCGGACCGTCCCCGGCGATGTCGACCGGCACCCCGTCCGGCAGCGCGGCGACCGCCTCGACCAGCACGTCGACGCCCTTCTCCGGGGCTAGCCGGCCGGCGAACACGACACCGCCGCCGGGTTGCCCCTTGGCCGCGATCCCGGTCAGGTCGACGAAGTGGTTCACCACCCGCAACCGGTCCGGGTACACCCCGGCGCGACGCATCACGTCGGCCAGGAAACCGCTCGGGCTGACGAAGACCTGCACCGGGTCGTACGCGTGCAGTTCGCGGTGCAGCCAGGACTCGACCGCGAGCAGGGCGCTGCGGGACAGCGAGCCGTCCTTGCACCGTCGCCGGGCCGCCTGCAAGGGGCCGCCGGTGACGCACGCCTGGCAGGGCCGACCCTGGTCGAGGAGCTGGTAGCTGGGGCAGGCCAGTTTGTAGTCGTGCATCGTCAGCAGGCACGGCACCCCGGCGGACCGGGCGGCGGCGAGCACCGACGGGGAGAGCTGGTGGTAGATGTTGTGCAGGTGCAGCACGTCCGGCCGGAAGTCCTCGATCACCCGGGCCAGTCCCCGACGGCTCGACGGTGACCAGAGCATCCGGGCGGCGGCCGTCGCGCGGGGGCGCAGTCCGCTCGGCGCCGGCTCCAACTCCACCTCGGTCGGGAAGTGCCCGGCGTACGGCAGCGGGGCCTCGTTCTCCGGGTGGGTCATGCCGAAGTAGGCGACCGTGTCGCCGGCTGCCCGCTGCAACGCGGCCAGGTCGAGCAGGTAGCCCTCCGCACCGCCACGGCGGTAGAGGTACTTGTTCACATGCAGCACACGCATCGACTCGGCCCGCTCACGTCGATCGGGCGAACCCGGCCCGGGGGTGGTGATCGGGGCCTGCCTGCCCCGACCAGGGCTCACGGTATGCAGGGCGGGTCGGGGAGTCCAGTCATGTGCCTGAACGGATGATCTTTGTGTGCCCGTACGGCCCGCAGCCTGGCCTCCCGCCATGATCTCCCGATAACCTGGCTCCGCCGCCGGCCGTACCCCGCTTTCCCGCAGGGTAGTGCCGGTGCCCGAGCGAGGAGGACCGTGGCAGCCGACAACGAGGTCTCCGCGTTCGCGTACACCGCCAGGCGGGTGGCGCGGCATCTGCGCTGGGCCCGTACGGAGGGGATCGGCCGGCTGATCGAGGAGGACCGGCTCAATCCGGTCGACCGGATCGGCACCGCGTTGGCGAAACGACGCTGGCGGCGGCGGGCCGGGCGCGCACCCGGTTCGGCGATGCCGGTCTACCTGGTCGGTCTGCAGCGCTCGGGCACGAACATGCTGGTCCGGGGGCTGGATTCGGCCCCCGAGGTCGAGGTACGCAACGAGAACGACCAGACCGTCTTCCACCGCTTCCAGCTCCGCCCCGACGACGTGCTGACCGCGACGATCCGGCGCAGCCGGCACGCGTACGTCCTGGTCAAGCCGCTCTGCGAGAGCCACCGGGTGGACGAGCTGCTGGCCCTGCCGGGACTGGCGCCCGGACGCGCGCTCTGGGTCTACCGGGACGTCGACGACCGGGCCCGGTCCGAGGTGGCGAAGTTCGGTGACGCCAACCTGCGGGCGGTGCGCGCGATCGCCGACGGCAGCATCGGCGAACGGTGGCAGGGGCAGCGGCTCGACCCGGCGACGGTGGAACTGATCCGGGACTGCGACCCGAAGCGGCTGGACCCGCACAGCGCCGCCGCACTCTTCTGGTACGTACGCAACTCGCTCTACTTCGGCCTCGGCCTGTCCGAGCGCCCCGACGTCCTGCTCTGCCGATACGACAACCTGGTCGCCGATCCGGAGGCGCAGCTCCGCCGGCTCTGTACCTTCCTCGACTTCCCCTACCACCCACGGCTGCACGCGCACATCGCCCCGCGCCGGTCCCACGGCGCATCGGACGGATCGACCGGGCGGCAGCTACCGATCGACCCACGCGTCCGGGTGATCTGCGACGAGCTGACCGCCCGGCTCGACCCCGCCGCCGCCCTGAGCACGCCCACCACCGCGGACGCGCCCGTCGCCGCTGATGCTGGATCCGACCGGAAGGCGGCCGACCGTGGCTGAGCCCGAACCCCACACCGCGCCGATCTTCCTGGTCGGTTGCCAACGGTCCGGCACCACGATGCTGCGGCTGGTGCTCGACTCGCACTCCTCCATCAGCTGCGGGCCGGAGACCCGGTTCCTGCCGGACCTGCAACGGATCGTCGGACGGGACTGGGAACGGCTGTCCCGCTTCGGCTTCCCGCGCGAGGACTGGCTGCGCCGGATCCGGGAGTTCTTCGGCGGTGTACACGCCGACTACGCCGCCGCCCGGGGCAAGACCCGGTGGGCCGACAAGACCCCGCTGTACGCGATGTCGCTCGACTTCGTCACCGAGGTCTTCCCGGACGCCCAGATCGTGCACCTGATCCGGGACGGGCGGGACGTGGTGGTCTCGCACCGCAAACGGTTCGGCTACTGGTCGGCGGTGAAGTGCGTGGTCAAGTGGCCGCGCTACATCCGTACCGCCCGTGCGGTCGGCGCGACCCTGCCGGCGGACCGCTACTACGAGCTGAGGTACGAGCAGACCGTGACCGAGCCGGAGAAGGCGATGCGGGGGCTGTTCGAGTTCCTCGGCGAACCGTGGGAGGACGGCATCCTCGACTACGGCAGCAAGCAGCACGACGTGGCCCAGAAGTACACCACCGAGGCGGACAGGCGGCGGGCGGCGGCGGACGTGTCCGCGCCGATCTACCCGTCCCGGGTCGGCACCTACCGGCGCGAACTGGACCCGTTCCTGCGCCTGCTGGTCTGGATCTTCTCCGGGCGTACGCTGCGCGCCCTGGGTTACCGGTGACGCGCGTGGGGCGGGGCCGGGCGCGTGCGCTGGCCGCCGCCGTACTCGCCGCGGTGGTACTGGTCGGCGCCGGGTGCACCTCCGACGGCGAGCAGGCGCCGCCGCCGGCATCGCCGGGCAACGGCTCCCCCTCCGGTACGCCGGCACCCGGCGACACCGGGCCGGGGCGCCCCGTCGACGGGGTGAGCAACCCGTTCGGGGCCCACTGGGACTGGTCCCGGTACGACCAGTTCGCGCCGTACCTGGCGAAGATCGGCGGCTCGGCCACCTACGAGGAACTCACCTGGTGCGAGATCGAGCGGACCTCGGGGCAGCTCGACTGGGCCGAACTGGACCGGATCGCCACCCGGAGCCGTGACCTCGGCATCAAGCTGCACCTGAAGATCCGTACCGGGGTGTGCTGGGCGACCGGGGGCACCGCGGCGTACACCCGGGGGGCGGCGAACAAGACCGAGTCGGCGATGCCGACCGACCTGGCCGCGTACCGGAAGTTCGTCGGGGCGGTGGTGGCCCGCTACGCCCCGTACGGGGTGCGCGAGTACGCGATCGAGAACGAGGTCAACGCGCCGAGTTACTGGGCCGGCAGCCCCGAGGACTACGTACGCCTGGTGAAGGCCGCCGCCGAGACGATCCGCGCGACCGATCCGCAGGCACTGGTGGTCGACTCCGGGATCAGCAGCGTCGCGTACGGCATGGGGGTCGCCGACCGGTTGCTCCGGGCCGGGCGGGTGCCCGACGCGGTCGCCGCCTACCAGGCGTACTTCCAGCGGCGGGTCGGCACCCGGGGCCAGCAGATCCCGGTGGTGACCGGGGAGGCGGCGCTGCGCAAGGCGCTCGGCACCGACACCAACACCCGCAGCCTGCGGTTCCTGGCCGCGACCGAGACCCTGTTCGCGGACCGTACGGTCGACGTCCGGCAGCTGCACTTCTACGAGCACTTCGACGGGGTGCCGCCGCTGCTGGAGTACCTGCGGGCGCAGACACCGGCCGGGGTGCCGATCCAGGCGTGGGAGGTCGGGCAGTTCTGGCGCGACGGGGACGGTGATCCGGCCAGCCGGGCCGCCGAGATGGTCAAGACCGTCACCCTGCTGGTCGCCGGTGGCATCGGCGAGATCGCGTGGCTGCCGTTGGCGTACAACCCGAACAACGCCGCCGGCAGCGAGGTCCGGTACGGACTGCTCGACCCGAACGGCACCGAACGCGAGGCGGGCGCGATGATGGCGAGCCTGGCCGAGGCGGCCCGGGACGCGACCGTCACCCCGTTGCCCGCCTCCGCCGCCGGCAAGCTCAACGGGGTCGCCTTCGTCCGGGGCGGCGCCAGCACGCTGGTGCTCTGGTCCGCGTCCGGTACGCCGGTCACGGTGCCGGCGGCACCCGGTGGGCAGAGCGGGGCGGTCGGCGCACCGCTGCGCGCGGCCGGCGGTGCCGGCACGACGGTCGGCGCCACTCCCGTGCTGCTCCGCGCCGACCAGCCGGTGGACCGGATCCTCGCCGGCCTCCGCTGACTCATCCGGCTACGGAACCGACCGTGCCCCGGGACCATGAAACGGTCCCGGGGCACGACCCCCGCTCTACGGAGCCTGGTGTTGGTGTTACTTGATGATGTCGATCTTGCGCTCGTCGTACACGGTCTTGCAGCCGACGTGGTCGCAGACCTCGAGTCGGGCCGATCCGAACGCGACACCCTTGCGGTAGGGCTTCAGATCCGGGGTCACCGCGACGTTGAGCTTCTGCTGGTCGCCGGTGCACTCCTGGATGGTGACCGTCTTGTCGCCCTTGGCGATGTTGTTGCCCACCGCCTGGGTGACCTCCACCGTCAGGGCGGCGTACGAACCGGGCGTGCAGGCGACCTTGACCGGCGCGAACACCACCGCGCCGTTCGCGTCGAGCCGGGCCTTGCCGCCCAGGGTCACGGCCGCCACCGAGGGCGACTCCGACTGCACGCTGACCGCCGCGCCGGCCGGCAGGGCGAACGCGATCACGCCGCCCACCGCGATGGCCACCAGGGCGAGTGCTGACGCCCGGAAGCGGGACATCTTCATTGCTTCTCCTCTACTACCGTCGAACTGGGTTGGATCTCCCCGGTGGCGGGCGCGGCGAGCCCGACGAGCAGTGCGCCGACGAGCGGCAGAACCGCGATGTGCCACAGGAAGTCGAAGCCGCTGTGCACGGCGAACGCCGTGAGTGCGGCAAACGCACCGGCCCTGATCCCGGCCCGGTGCTGGTCCGCACCGCCCCGGCGGACGGCCAGGGCCATCGCCGCGAGCAGTGCCAGTAGTCCGATCCCGCCGACCACGCCGAGGTCGACGAGAAGTTGCAGGTACTCGTTGTGGGCGTAGAGCGCCAGGGCGCCGTTTCCGTTGGGCGTCACCCAGAGGAAACGGGCCTGGCCCACGCCGGTCCCGATCCACGGGTTCGCCGCGACCAGGTCGAACGCGGCCGTCGCGGCACCGCTGCGGCCGGGCGAGTTGAAGTTGCCCCGGCTCGCCAGGACCGCCCGCAGGTGCTCCGAGTCCCACTGGCTCAACAGGGTCAGCCCGCCGGCCAGCACGGTCACCAGCATCGCGACCACCCGTACCCGGACGGGCAGCAGGACCGAGCCGAGGACGATGAGGGCTCCGGCCGCGAGGCCGAACATGGCGAGCGCGGGTTGTGGTTGCCCGGTGGCCGGGGTCGACGGTACGAGCGTGACCACGGCGATTCCCGCGCCCAGGATCAGCGGGCCCGCCCGGGAGATGGTCAGCCACGGACCGGCGGCGATCGTGAGCACCACCAGTCCGGCCACCAGCGCGATCAACCCGGCCCGGCTCAGTGCCGCCCCCGTGCCGACCAGCAGCAGGTACGCAGCCCCGGCGCGGACCAGCGACCCGACGCGCTCCGCCCGTTGCGCCGCGACACCACCGTCGGGCCGGGCGAGCAGCAGCGCGATCGCGAGCAGTGCGAGCGGGGCGAGCAGCGCCGCGGCGGCGTTGGGATAGGTGAGTGTGGACGCACCCCGCCACAGTCGACCCTCGACCAGCACCGCGAACCGGGGCACCCGGTACGCCACCCCGATCCAGGCGGTCACGGCGACCAGCACTCCGAGGCCGACCAGCGCCTCGGCCAACCGCTCCCGCTCCACCAGGGTGGTACGCGTCAGAATCAGCACCACCGCGGCGACGCCGCCGAGTGTGGCGACCGCCCCGAGCGCCACCGGGTACGCGTCCGCGATGACCGCCCGTACCAGGATCCAGCCGGCCAGGGCACCGCAGGCCGCCACCACCGGCCAGGCGTCACGCCGTACCCGGGGCCGGAGCCGGAGGGCGACGAGCAGGGCGACCGCCACCAGTACGGTGACCAGCCACCGCCCGGCCGGGTAGTAGCCGCCCTGGGCGACCACACCGGCCGAGAGCGCCGCGATCAGTACAACAACATGTGCGGGCAGCGTGGAGCCGCCGGATTCGGTGGCCGGGTCGGCGCTGCGAGCAGCGTCCAGCCCGGATCGCGCAGAAGTACGCATCTGTCCCCCGTGGACTTCCGTCGCGTTTCTGTGATCCATGTTGATCAAAACGAGACCGGTGCCCGCCGCCACCCTTCAGCGCCGGGCACTCCCCCCGTCAGTGACCGCGTCCAGCCCGGAGCTTCACCCCCGCACCACGCTCACGGAGATAGCACGCCCCACCCCCACCCAAGGTTGCACCCACCCCAGCAACATTCCCGACACCCCACCCCCATTGACTCACACCGTTGATCATGAAGTTAGCGCGCCGCCAAGCGCTTTCCGAGGTCGCTAACTTCATGATCAACAGCGGTCAGGGGGTGGGCCAGGGGGTGGGCCAGGGGGGTGGGGTGGGGAGGAGGGTTGATAGGTGGGTGTTGTGGGGGGCGAAGTGGTGGGTTAGGCGGGTGGTTAGGGCTGGGGTTAGTTGGGAGGGGCCGGGGTCGACGCGGCGGGTGTGGTGGGTGAAGGTCTCGGGGGTGAAGGGGGGCAGGTCGAGGTGGCGCAGGATCCCGGCGTACGTTCCGGCCGGGTCGGTGTGCAGGTCCTCGGTGTAGGCGACGTGGATCCGCTCCCGGGGGATGTGCGCGTACCAGCGTTCGAGCTGCTCCGCATAGCGTCCACGGGCGACGTACGAGTGGTTGCGCAGCGCCCGGTGGGCGGTACGGGTGTCCGGCCCGTCGCGCAGTGCCAGCGCCAGCCGCTCCTCCTCCGCGTCGAGCGCGTCCGCGAACGAGAGCGGCTCCGTGCCGTACGAGCGGGTGTGCAGGTAGTGCGAGTACGCCCGCTGCACCGGATCGCGCAGCAGGGCGACAAAACGCGCCTCGGGCAGGTCCGCCGCGATCCGGGCCGGCACGCTCGGATGGAACAGGTAGTACGGGCTCGCCTCGAAACTCCGCTCGCCCGGCGCGAGGTCGGGGAAGTGGCCCCGGTACCAGCGCAGCCCCCGGGCGTGGTGCAGGCTGAAGAACTGCAACTCCTTGCCGGTGGCGCCGCGTACGAGCGGGTGGGCGGCGAGGTAGTGGTAGAGCGACGTTGTCCCGCACCGCTGACCACCGATCACCAGGAAGTCCGGCAGCGGTCCCGGCGGTCCGGGACGGGCGGCCCGTCCCCACGCCCGCGCCGCCCGCACACCGCGCCGCAACCGATCCGTCGCCAGCCGACGGCCGACCCCGCTCACGACCGCACTCCGGCCGGTCCGGCCACGCCGATCCCGCTCACGACCGCACCCCTGCCAGTCCGGCCACGCCGATCCCGATCACGACCCGACCCCGGCCGGTTCAGCCGTCCCGGCCCGACCGGAGCCAGTGCCACCAGCACCCGTGCCATCGGCACCCGGACCACCTGCACCCGGACCACTGGCACCGGCGGCACGGCGGGCGCCCCGACGGGTCACCGCGCGCAACACCATCACGTCCTCCCGACTGAGCCCGAGGGCGAGCACCGCCCCCAGGTAGACCAACGCGATCACGGCCAGGCCGACCGCGAGTTCGGCAACCCAGCCGGGCACCAGCCACCGGGCGGCGAAACCGGCGCCCAGGGCGAGCACCGCCGCGGCCAGGCCCTTGAGCATGCCGACGGTGACCGGGACCGCGTGCACCAGCACCCGTACCTGCCAGACCCGGGCGATGTTCACCGCGGCCAGCGACACCGCCCAGGCGACCGCCGCGCCGAGGATGCCGTACGCCGGGATGAGCCAGAGGTTGAGCAGGATGTTGAGCACCAGCGCGGCGAGGTTGTCGACCATGTTGACCGACACCCGGCCGGACATGTTCAGCAGCGTCCCGCAGGGGCCGGTAGCCGCGTTGACGAGCTGACCGAGCGCCAGGGCGATCGTCACCGCCGCACCACCGGCCAGCGCGGACCCGTTGACCAGGTGCAGCAACTGGTCCGGCAGGACCAGCAGGGCCACGAACGCGGGCAACGAGAGGCGTACGACCCAACCGGTGGCGACCGCGTAGATCCGGCGTACCTCGTCCATCCGGCCCTGGTGGTAGAGGTGGGCCAGGTACGGGCCGAACGACGCGTTGATCGGGGCGAGGACGAACACCGCCACCGTGACCAGCCGCGTCGCCACGTGGTACGCGCCGATGTCCTCGTTGCCGTAGAAACCGAGCAGCAGGGTGTCCACCCAGATCAGCCCGGTGGAGGAGAGCGAGGACACCCAGCTCACGGTGGAGAACCGGAACAGCTCGGTGGGCCGGTACGCGGGTCGGGCGGCCCCCACCCGGCGCAGCATCCGGGCCAGGGCGACGAGGGCGAACCCGGCCGCGCTCCAGCTCGCCACCACCACCGCCCAGAACGCCCCGGTCAGCCCGGCGCCGGCCACCAGCGCCACCACCGTGAGCAGGAGCCGGGCGCCCGGCTCGTAGACCTGCCCGATCAGGGCGTACGCCCGCTGGGTGCGCCAGCCTCGGGTGGCGGCGAGCGCCGCCTCGCAGACGGTGGCGGCCGGCAGGGTCAGCGCGGCCAGCCGTAACCCGGTGGTGAGCTGCGGATCGTTGAGCGCCTCCGCCAGCCACGGTGCGCCGAGCGCGAGCCCGACCGCGATCACGGTGGACGCGGCGGCCGAGATGCCGACACCGAGCCGGATGGTGCCCCGGATCGCGGCCGGGTCGTCGTCGGCGAGGTGCACCGCGACGAACCGGGTCAGCCCGGCCCGGAACCCGGAGAGGGAGAGCAGCCCGAGCAGCGACAGGACCGCGTAGACCTGGGCGTACCGGCCGACCTCCCGCAGGCCCAGCACCCGGGCCAGCAGCAGCATGATGAGGAACAGCGCCGCCTGGCTGAGGATCGCCCCGGCCAGGTTCAGCACCCCGCCACGGGCCATTCCGCGTACCTGTTGGTCGCCGGACTCCGGCTCGGCCGGCGGCCGGCCGGTCAGCTCGCCGCTCACCCGGCGGTCCGGTCCCGACCGGTCACGACCGGACCGGGGTGGCGGTGTCGGCCGGAGCGGGCACCGGTGCGTCCGTCGGCGCGTCGGCGGTCGCGCCGATGGCCGCCGGGGCGGGGGTCGGCCGGGCCGTCGGGCGCAGCGCGGCCCGACCCCGTGACAGCAGTTCGAGTACGCCCACCAGCAGCACCCCGAGCAGCACCCCGGCACCTGCCACCGGCAGTGCGGTACGGATCAGCTCACTGATCCGGCTCACCGCGTGCACCTGCCCGATGCTGGTCACCTGCGCCGGGTCGGCCGCCTGGGTCTGCGCCCGAGCCGCCTGCAACCCCTGCCTGGCCTGGGACAGCGCACCGGTCGCCGCGTCCCGCTGGGCGAGCAGCGCCTGATAGTCGGGGAGCTTCGGACCCAGCTCGTCGAGTTTCTTCTGGGCGGTGCTGATCGCACTGGCCGCCGCGTCGGCCCCCCGGCTGTTGCCGACCGCCTGCATGGACAACTGCTGCTGCCGCAGGCTGGTCAGCTCGCTCAGGGTGGCCTGGTAGATCCGGTCGGGCTGGGAGACCTTGTTCAGCTTCTCCCAGTCCCCGATCGCCTTGGTCGCCGCGGTCACGTCCGCGTTGGCCGCCTCGACCTCCCCGGTGGCGATACCGACCTGGGAGGAGAAGAGGAACGCCAGGGCGCGGGTGGTGGTCGCGGTGAGCACCGGGGCCACGTTCGCCCGCTTGGTCGCGGCGTACCGGACCTCGAGTTGGCTGCTCGCGCCGACCTGGGTGACGGTCAGCCCGTCGCGCAGGCGTTCCGGTGCCACCCCGGTGTCGGCGGCCACGTCGGCGAGTACGCGGGGCGAGGTGACCGCCGCGCCGAACGCCGCCACGAACTGGTTGGCCGCCTGGGTGCCGCTGTACTGCGTACCGGCGGCACCACCGACCAGGGCCGGCGCGGCCACGTACGCGGTCCCGCTGTACTGCTGGGGTGCGAGCAGCACGATGCCGGCCGCCGCACCGGTGGCGAGCACCGGCACCCCCACGAGTACCCAGAGCCGCCGCCGGGCGACCCGCAGGTAGTCGACGATCTCCACGCTTGTTACCCCAATGCTTTCGTTGCGTGCGACGGGACGGGTGTGTTCCGTGACCGCGCGCCGGCCGGTGCTGGAGCCGGCCGGCGGGCGATAGCGCTGGCCGCCGCGGCGAAGGCGACGAAGTACCAGAGCGTGACCACGTTGGAAATGACGTTGGAGGCGGCGCTGACCGCCACGAACGCGGTGGCGCAGCCGGCGAAGCCGACCGCCACCCCACGCTCGAAACTGCCGGGTGGTGCCCGGCGCAGGGCCGTACGGGCGGTGTAGAGGAAACCGAGCAGCATCGCCAGGTACGCCCCGAGGCCGAGCAGCCCGGTCTCGACGTACGCCCGGAGGAAGTCGTTGTGCGGCTTCTTCGCCTCGTCGGTCTCGCGCTGGGTCATGTTCGGCCCGATGCCGGTCAACGGGTTCCGGTTGGCCAGGGTGACGATCTCGGTCCAGTAGCCGATCCGCCAGGCCAGGGTGTTGCCGGTCGGGTCGCCACCGACGGCCCGGGAGTCGGCGAGCTGGGCGAACCGGGCACCGACCGCCGGCACCAGGGTCACCCCGGCGACCGCCACCACGCAGAGCGTCACCAGCATCCGCTTGCTGCGGTGCAACACGGCCACCACGACCAGCCCGATCGCCGCGCCGAGAATGGCGCTGCGGGTGTTGGTCAGCAACAGGAAGACCAGGGACAACCCGAGCATCACCCCGAGTACGACCCGCAGCCGGCGGCTCAGGAACCGGTACACGGCGAACCCGAAGATCACCATGAACATCAGGTAGCGCCCGAACGTGGTCGACTGGCTGAACGTACCGCTGATCCGGGTGAAGCTGCCCTTGACCTCGGCGGGCGGGTGCCCGAGCAGCGACAGCAGGACGGTGTAGCCGAGTGCCAGGACCAGCGAGACGTAGCAGGCCAGCAGGACCCGGCGGATCGCCGCGGTGTCCGGCATGAGCTGCTCGAGCACCACGAACATCACCACCACGGTGAGGATGCGGAGCGCCTCCAGCAGGCTGTTCGACGGTACGGCCGCACCGAGCGCGCTGACCAGGCTGGTCGCCCCGACCAGCAGCATGGTCCAGCCCATCGGCGAGCCCCGCAGCCGCCCCTGCCGGCTGAACTGGGCGGCCAGCCAGAGTCCGGCGGCGAGCAGGAAGAGCACGGCGAGCAGGGTGGACGGGTCGGTCGCCCGGCCGCTCTCCACGGGTGCGGCCTGGCCGGCGCTCGGTCCGGTGAGCTTGAACAGGTCGACGCAGGAGCGGACCGCGAGCATCAGCAGGACGTACCCGGCGAACCGGGTCAGGGCGAGGACCGCGACCGCGATCCCGGCGACGGCGGCGATCGGCAGCACCACGCCCCGGCGGTCACCGTCGGCCAGCGACAACCCGGCGACCACCGCGATGACCGCGGCGACGACTGCTGCCGCGCCGACGAGGAACCGGGCGGTCGTACCGCCCCGGATCGGCTCGACTCCGACGGTCGACGCACCGACGTCGCGTACGTCGACCAACTGCTGCGTGTGTTGTTCCACCGGTCCCACTGAAGCCGAATCGACGCTGCCCCGACCGCTGCCGGGCGCGGCCATCCCATGTCCTCCCGGACGAAGCGCATGTCCTCCCGGCACGAAGATCGGTTCAATCTAGCCCCGGTCGCTCATCCGGCAGAAGGGGCCGTTACGACGACCGGGCCATCCTCCCCCGGGTTGACCGGTGCCGACCGGCTGAGCAGGGCGGATGCCCCCGACCGGAAAGCGGAGCCGGCGCGGGACGGGGCTGAGCGGGAACACGCGCGGGACGGGGCTGAGCGGGAACACGCGCGGGACGGGGCTGAGCGGGAGCCGACACCGGCGGACCGGGAAGCCGGCACCGGACGGACCGGGAAGTCAGGCGGCGGGGGCTCGGGCGGCGAGCCGGGCGCGGGCCCGGCGGCCGGGGACCCGGGCCAGTTCGAGGTAGAGCTGTTCCAGTTCACGGGTGGCGGTGTCCCAGCTGTACAGGTCGGTCACCCGGTCGCGTAGCGCCTCGGCACCGACCCGCTCGGCCGCCGGGTCGGCGAGCACCGGGGCGAGCGCCCGGAGCAGGTCTTCCTCGTCGCCGTCGCGGAACAGCCGTTGCCCCGGCGCGTCGGACTCCAGCACCTCCACGTGCGGCGCGATGTCGCTGGCCACCACCGGCAGCCCGTACGCGGCCGCCTCCAGCAGGGTCAACGGCAGTCCCTCCAGGCGGGACGGCTGGACGAACCCGGCGGCGTTGGCGTACAGCTCGGCGAGCAGGTCACCGTAGGCGAAGCCGGTGAAGACGATCCGCTCGTCCCCCTCGGCCTCGCGGCGCAGCTTCGCCACGAAGTCGTCGGTGAACGAGGAGCCGCCGACGATCGCCAACCGCATCCGGGTGTCGCTGCGGCGGAACGCCCGGATCAGCAGGTCGGCGGCCTTCTCCGGAACCAGCCGGCCGACCAGGATCAGGTAGCCGCCCGGGGTCAGCCCGAACCGGGCCCCGATCTGCCGGGCCGGTAACGGTCGGGCGGCGTTCACCCCGTTCGGGATGTAGCTGGTGGGGCGGCCGAACCGGGTCTCGTAGTGGGCGGCGAGACCACGGGAGACGGCGACCCGCCGGTGCGGGACGTACCCGCTCATCCAGTGGGCGCTGCCCAGCACCGCCCGCGCACCCGCACCCCACTTGTCGCGCTGGTTGTCCAGCCCGTGCACGGTCAGCACCACCCGGGCCCGGGACAGCCAGCGCGGCAGCGGCGCGACCAGGCCCGGTCCGAGACCGTGGTAGTGCACGATGTCGGGCCGCTCGCCCATCGCCGCCATCGTCGAGGTGGCGGCGTGCACGATCGCGTCGAGGTGCTTGCTCGCGACCGTACGGACCTGGCGCAGTCGTACGCCCCGGTACCGGTCCAGCGGCATGCTGCCGTAGCTCTCCCGGCAGTAGACCGTCACCTCGTGGCCGTAGCCGGCCAGGCGGCTGGCGACCTCCTCGACGTGGCGCTCGATCCCGCCGTACGTGGCCGGCATGCCCTTCTGACCGATCATCGCGATGCGCAGCGGTCGCCAGCCGGCGCCCGGTCCGGCGGGATGCGCGGGAATCTCCCGCCGGACCGGAGCGCCCCGGCCGTGTTGGCCGGGAATGGCAGCTTTGTGAGGCTCGTGGTCTACTTTCTCGGCCTGCAGGTCGGGATGGACCACGGTGACTCCCTGCGTGACTAGATGCTCGCCCGCTGCCCGGGCAGATCAACACCCTGCCACGAACGGGCCGACCAGCCCGCTGAACATCTGTTGGAAAAGATCACTCGTGGTGTTCGTCACTCGTCGAAATGGCGTCCGGATGACGCGGAGACGCTCCGTGGTGTCGCGGGGTCGAACGGTGAACGAACAAATTCCTACAGGTGAAGATGGCGATCCGTGCATGCCGCCGCCTAACCTACCGAAGCTTCTGACCTAAAAGGAGAACTGCATGGGTCGCATCAGCAGGCTGTGGCGCACGGGTATCGCCGTGCTTCCCGTGGCCGCGCTCGCCGTCGTCGCGGCGGCGCCACAGGCACTCGCCATCGACACCCCCGCGATCGTCGTACAGGACGGCGTGACGCAGCCGGTCTTCGGCTACGCGGACGCCATCCGGGAACGACTTTTCATCGACTCCACTTTCGACAGCGACAACGACGGGCTGCGCGACATCATCGCGTTCGACGTCATGCGGCCGAAGGCCACCGCGAATGGCCTCAAGGTGCCGGTCGTCATGGACGCCAGCCCCTATTACTCGACCGTCTGCCGCGGCAACGAGTCCGAGTGCAAGGCCGACCTGGATGGCGACGGCCTGAACGACAAGTGGCCGCTGTTCTACGACAACTACTTCGTGCCGCGCGGTTACGCGGTGATCCTGCTGGACATGGTCGGCACCAACAACTCGACCGGTTGCCCGACCACCAACGCCAACGAGGACAACCTCAGCGCCAAGCAGGCGATCAACTGGCTGAACGGCCGGGCCACCGCCCGCAACGCCGCCGGTCAGGTCGTCAAGGCGGACTGGCACAACGGCAAGACCGGCATGATCGGCAAGTCGTACGACGGCTCGCTGGCCATGTCGACGGCGGTGACCGGGGTCAAGGGCCTCACCACCATTGTGCCGATCAGCGGCCCGACCGAGTACTACGACTACGTGCGCAGCAACGGGGTCATCACCCGGGGCAACAGCTACGTGGCGTCGCTCGCCAACACGGTGACCAACCCGGAGCGGCGGGACTACTGCAAGCCGACCCGGGACGCGATGGCCGCCGTCGACGGCGACGAGACCGGTGACTACACCTCCTTCTGGAACGAGCGCAGCTACGTCAAGAAGGTCCCGAACGTCACCGCGAGCGTCCTGCTCTACCACGGCCTGAACGACGACAACGTACGGCCGGACCACTTCAGCAAGTTCTGGTACGCGCTGGCCGAGAACAACGTGCCGCGCAAGCTGTGGCTGTCGCAGGAGGGTCACGTCGACCCGTTCGACTCCCGCCGCGAGGTGTGGGTGAACACCCTGCACCGCTGGTTCGACTTCTGGCTCCAGGGTGTGCAGAACGGCATCATGGAGGAGCCCCGGGTCGACCTGGAGCGTTCCGCCGACGTGTGGGAGACGTACGCCGACTGGCCGGTGCCGGGCAAGGCGGACACCGAGGTCTTCCTCCAGCCGGGTACCACCGGTGCCGGTGGCCTCGGTCTGGTCCCGACGACGAAGCCGGTCAACGGCGCGTTCACGGACAGCCCGACGCAGAGCCAGAACACGATGATCCTGAACCCGGACACCGTGCAGCCGAACCGGCTGGCCTTCCTCTCCGCCCCGCTCACCGCGCCGCTGCACGTCTCCGGTACGCCGGTCGTGCAGCTGCGTGCCTCGGCCGACCAGACCGACACCAACTTCGGTGCCATCCTGGTCGACTACGGCACCGCCGAGCGGGTCAACCACCGCGCCTCGGGCGAGGGCATCATCACCCTCGAGACCTCCGACTGCTGGGGTGAGAGCAGCCCGACCGACGACGGTTGTTACAAGCAGACCCAGAAGCGGGTGGCGACGGCCGACTACGAGCTGGTCACCAAGGGCGTCATGGACGCCCAGAACCGGCAGTCGATCCGTACCGCGGTGCCGCTGGTGCCGGGTCAGGCGTACAACTTCAGCTTCCCGCTGCTGCCGGAGGACTACGTCTTCCAGCCGGGTCACCGGATCGGCGTGATCATCGTCGGCAGCTACCCGCAGTACTCGAGCCAGGCCGACCAGACTCGGGCCAACATCGCGGTCGCGCTGAAGAGCAGCAACATCGTCCTGCCCGTGGTCGGTGGCACCGCCGCCGCGCACGCCGCCGGACTGTAAGACCCTCGGAACGTCTCCCGCGCAGTTGGCGTTCCACGGGAAAACCCGCAGGCCGGTGGCTCCATCAGCCCCGCCACCGGCCTGCGGCCCCGAACGTGAGTAAGAGCGTCTGGCGAGTTGACAGGTAACTGTCAACTCGCCAGACGCGTTCGGGGTCAGCCCCGGATCGGCGGACCGGTGGCCGAATCACAGCGTTCGCCCGCGAAGCGGTTACCACCGGACAGATGGGGGAAGTACCCGCCGGACACCGTGGTCACGCCGAGGGGGTACGACCCATGAGCGACAGCTTCATGACCGACGAGCCCTGCGGTGACCTGGAGGTGGTCGCCACCTTCACCGGGCCGATGCCGACCGGGGTGAGCGTGTCACACACCGGCCGAATCTTCGTCAACTTTCCGAAGTGGGGCGACGAGGTCACCGCCAGTGTCGCCGAGGTCGTCGACGGCCAAACCAGGCCCTATCCGGACACGGTCTGGAACAGCCCGGCGGGTGACGACGACCCGGACGCGTTCGTCTCGGTCCAGTGCGTGGTGGTCGACCCCGCCGACCGGCTCTGGGTGGTCGACACCGGCAGCCCGTTGCTCGCGCCGACCCGACCCGGCGGCCCGAAACTGGTCTGCGTCGACCTCACCACCAACGCCGTCACCCGGAAGATCGTCTTCCCGGCCGACGTGGCGCTGCCGACCTCCTACATCAACGATGTCCGGTTCGACCTGCGCCGGGGTGCCGCCGGCACCGCGTTCGTCACCGACTCGTCCGGCAACGGGCCGAACGGGATCATCGTGGTCGACCTGGCCAGCGGCGACTCGTGGCGACGCCTGCACGACCACCCCTCGACCAGGACCGAACCACTGACCGATTTCCACCCGCTGGTGGAGGGACGGGAGTTCCTTAAACGGCCGGCCGACGGTCCGCCCTCCCCGCTGACCATGGGATCGGACGGGATCGCCATCTCGGCCGACGGCGGCCGGCTCTACTACTGCCCGCTCACGTCCCGCCGGCTGCACAGCGTCTCGGTGGACGCCCTGGTCGACCGGGGGCTCGACGACGCCGAGGTGGCGGCGACCGTCACCGACGAGGGGGACAAGGGCTCCGCCTCCGACGGGCTGGAGAGCGACGACGCCGGCCGGATCTACCTGACCGCGTACGAGCAGAACGCGATCCTGCGCCGGCACCCGGACGGGCGGCTGGAGACGGTGGCCCGCGATCCCCGACTGCTCTGGCCGGACACCATGTCGATCGCCACCGACGGGTACCTGTACGTCACCGCCAACCAGCTTCATCGGCAGCCGGACTACCAGGGCGGGGTGGATCGCCGGCAGCGGCCGTACGTGCTGTTCCGGACCCGGATCGACGCCGGCCCGGTGCTGCTGCGCTAGCGCCCGGTCCTGCGTGGGTTGGTCGGTCGCTCCGGGACAGGTCCGAAGTGGATGCTCCCAACGTTACTCTGCGCTTTGATCGGGCACGGAGTCCCAGTTGGCCGATCCGGCCAGATCCCCGCCGTCCACCACGAGGTCGGCACCGGTGACGAAGCGGGAATTGTCACCGGCCAGGAACAGGACGGCGCCGGCGATGTCGGCCGGGTGCCCGACGCGCTTGAGGGCGACATGGGCGGTGTCGAAGTCCGCACCATCGGTCATGGGCGTGTCGGTCTGGCCGGGATGAACGGCGTTGACCCGGATGCCGTCCACGCCAAGCTCGAGGGCGGTCGCCTTGGTGAGCCCGCGGACTGCCCACTTGCTCGTGATGTAGCCGCTCATCAGCGGATAGGCACGGAACCCGCCGATTGATCCGACGTTGATGATCGAACCGCCGCCAGCCCGCCGCATGGCTGGAACAACGGCGGTGATGCCGTGGAACAGTCCCACCACGTTCACGTCCAGAGCATGCTGGAACGCTTCCGCGCCGTACTCGACCAACGGCGCCACCGGGGCAATGCCCGCGCTGTTCACCAGCACATTCACCCGTCCGAACGCGCTCTCCGCCTGGGTCACCACCCGGGACCAGTCGCCGGGGTCCCGCACATCCAGTTCCACGAACCGCACACGCTCACCCAGCACGGCGGCGAGTTTTTCCCCTTCGGCCACCCGGACGTCGGCGATCACCACCGCGGCACCGTCGGCATGCAACGCGCGCACCGCCCCCTCGCCGATCCCCTGCGCTCCGCCGGTGACGATCGCCGTACGGCCGGCCAGATCTCCTGCCATGTCGAGCCTCCTTGGTCCTGTGTCTGTTCTCAAGCCACAGCCTAGGATTTCGCTGAACGCCGTTCAACGAGATGAGGGTCACTGAACGCCGTTCAACGAACGGTGCGATACTGGTGCGCGGATGGCGACGAAGGAGCAGTACGCGCGTGACCGGACCGACCACGAAGCGACAGGCCGCCGCTGAGCAGACTCGCCAGAGACTGCTGGCTGCCGCGACAGAGCAGTTCTCCCGGCGCCCCTACGCCGAGGTGACGGTAGGAGACATCGCCCGCACCGCCGGGGTGTCCCAGGGACTGGTCGCACACCACTTCGAAAACAAGTGCGGCGCCTACCTGGCGACGCTGCGCGAGGTTCGCCGGAGCCTCGGAACCTTGCCAGCCACCCGCCCGGATCTGCCGCCCGGCGCCCGTCTGCGCCTGTACTGGGAAGGGCACTTCACGTATCTGGCGGCCCATCCGGACCTGGCCCTGAACCTGATCCTGTCCGACCCCGGCACAACCGAGGCCACCACCGAATTCGAGGCCGCCCGCCGCGAGGGCCTCCACGACATGTGCCTGATCCTCGATCTGGACCCCGACAACCCCGCCGTCACGATGGCGCTACGGGCATTCGGTGCGGGCATCGACCGACTCACCGCGGAATGGCTCCGCGCGGGACAATCATTCACCGTCCCGGTGCTCGTCGAGGCGGGCATCCAACTCCTGGCCGGAGCACTGCGCGGACTACCCCTGATCGAGCCCGGTACCCGGGTCGACAACGCCCTCCAACAACTCCTCGCGAAGCACTGAATCCTGTCCCACTGACACTGTCGGGCAGGTGGCCGGGTCGGGCAGGGCCGTGTCGACGAGCGCGAACCGGCCGGTGCCCTTGCGGTACCAGCGGCTGTGTGATCATTTTCGGATGCTGGTGGAGAGTGTGCACGACCGGGCCGAACTGGCCGACCTGTTGCTCCGTACACCGGACCTGCGGGCGTACGAGCTGGGTGACCTCGACGACCGCTTCTGGCCGTACACGACCTGGTACCGGCGGGGCGAGGCGTTGGCGCTGCTCTTCCACGGCGCCGGCATGCCCATCCTGCTGGCCCTGGACACCCCGGACCGGTCCGGTGCGCTGGCCGAACTGGTCGCGGATCTGCGCCCGCTGCTCCCCCGCCGGTTCTACGCCCACCTCTCCCCCGGGGTGACGGCGGCACTGGAGCCGGAGTTCGCGGCCGACTCGAACGGTCCGCACCTGAAGATGGCGCTGACCGAACCGACCCGGCTGGACCGTTGGTCGGCGGCGGAGATCGCCTCGACCGGCCCGGCGGAGGTGGTCGAGCTGACCACGACGAACCTGACCGAGGTGGCCGGGTTCTACGAACTGGCCTACCCGGCGCACTCGTTCGTCCCCCGGATGATCGAGCAGGGTCCGTACGTCGGGGTCCGGCGCGGCGGTGAGCTGGTCGCGGTGGCCGGGGTGCACGTCTTCTCGCCCCGCTACCGGGTGGCCGCGATCGGCAACGTGGCCACCCACCCGCAGGCCCGTGGCCAGGGGCTCGCCTCGGTGGCGGTGGCCGAGCTGTGCCGCCGGATGCTGACGACGGTCGACCGGATCGCCCTGAACGTCAAGGCGGACAACAACGCCGCGATCGCGCTCTACAACCGGCTCGGGTTCAGCCCGGTCGCGGACTACACCGAACTGACCTTCACCGCACGGGGTACGTCGAACTGACGTTCGCCGCACGGAACACGTTCGACTGACCTGCGCCACGCTGCGGTGACCCGGCCTCCGGGGTGGTGCGGGGATCCCCACATTCCGTACCACCCCGGAGGCCGGTGCTCAGGGACAGCCGGCCGGTACGAGCCGGAGGTCGGCCACACTGGTCGTGCCCGGGGACACCGGCACGGTACGACTGACCGGTGTCCAGTTCCCGCCGCCGGCCACCACGGCGACGCTGCCCGTACCGGCGTCGAGCCAGCGGGTGAAGCGTCCCTGGGGGTCGGTGGTCAGCGCGTACCGGGAGCCACCCGCGTCCAGCCATACCGGGATCCCGGCCAGCGGTCGGTCCACGCCCGCACAGTCCACCCCGGTCACCGTGCCACCGACCGCACCCCACCCGGCAGGAGCGGCCACGGTGAACGTCACCGGTACGACGGTGGTCGGGTACGGCGTGTTCCCGCGCAACAGCAGCGCGGCCGAGTACGTGCCCGGCTGGTCGAGTACGCCCGCGTCCAGGGTCACCGACAGCCGGACCGTACGGCCCGCAGCGAGCACGCTGGCGGTGGGGGTGGCGGCCAGCCAGGCGCTGTCCCGGTCACTGCCGCAGTCGGTCCGACCGGGCAGCACCTCGGCGAACGGCGCCCGACCGTACCGGGCGAAGCTGCCGCCGATCCGGTAGAAGCCGCACGCGCTCGCGCCCCGGTAGAGCGCGTTGACCGCGTTCGGCAGCGCCGACCAGGCATCGCTCACCGGGTCGTAGGCGAACCCCTGGTTGGTGATGGTGCTGCCGTCGTCGGTGACCCCGCCGGAGAGGTTGAGCCGGCCGTCGGCCACGGCGTAACCCGCCGCCCAGAGGTCGATCGGCAGGTCCGCGAGGCGGGTCCAGGTGTCGGTGATCGGGTCGTACCGGTACGTCGACCGGCTGCTCTCCTCGGCCACCCCGCCGGCGCAGTAGACCGCCGCCTCGATCGCGCCGCAGGAGACCCAGGCGACCGGTTCGGGGTAGCCGGCCAGGGAGTCCCACCGGTCGGCGACCGGGTCGTACCGGAAGACGTCGGAGGAGGATCCGCAGTCGTAGCCCTCGGGGTGGCATCCGCCGACCACGTAGAGCTGCTTGTCCAGCACGGCAGCCCCGGCCGCGGCGGTCCCCTGCGGGATCGGCGCCCCGGTGGACCAGGTGTCGGTGGCCGGGTCGTAGACGTCCAGGCTCGGTTCCACCTCGGCCGGGATGTTGGTGCCGCTCCAGCCACCGGTGACGTAGAGCCGGTCGCCGAGGAACGCCGCCACCGGCCGCTGCCGGGCCACCGGGAGCGGGGCGAACGCCGTCCACCGGTCGGTGGCCGGGTCGTAGACGTAGGCGTTGCGGACCCGGCCCGTGTCGACGTTCCCGCCGACCGAGTAGATCCTGCCCCGGTACTCGGCCGCCGCGTTGTCGGCCAGATCGAGCGGGTAGTCGGCGATGCTGCGCCAGCCGGACCCGGCGGTCGCCGCCCGCACCCCGGCGCGCTGCGGCGCCTCGGCCGGTTGCCCGGCCGGCCGGGCGAGCCCGTCGGCGTCCGGCGAGAAGCGTCCGCTGATCCGGCGCACCGGAGCCCCGGTCCCGTTGCTCGCGCCGCTCATGCTGGTCCCGCTGGTCGTGGCGCTCGCGCCGTTCATGCTGGTCCCGCTGGTCGCGGCGCTCGCGCCGCTCATGCTGGTCCCGCTGGTCGCGGCGTTCGCGCCGCTCATGCTGGTCCCGCTGGTCGCGGCGTTCGCGCCGGTCGCGTCGGTCGGCGGTACGGAGCCGTCGGTCGGCGGTACGGAGCCGTCGGTCGGGCCCGTACCCGGCCGCTCGGCGACGGTCAGCTCGATCGGGGCGGTGCCGGTGTTGGTCACGTCCAACGAGACGGTGGTCCGACCACCGATCGGGGCGGCGCCGGTCAGTGCCGCGGTACCAACCGTCAGTGCCCCGGTGGGCAGGTCGAAGTTGACCCTGGTGGTCTGGTCGGCCGGCACCGAGGGGCGCTTGCGCATCGGCTGGTAGCCGCGCATCGACGCAGTGAGTTGGGTGGTCGCCGTACTCGGGTTGAACATCCAGTAGAAGCCGTCGTCGAGCCGGGGGTCGTCCCCGGTCGCCGCCGTGGACACGGTCGCCTCCGCGACTCCCACCGTCGCGCCGACCAGCGGGGATGCGGTGTTGGCGTCCCGGACGTAACCGGCCACCAGCCCACCGGCGACGGGTACGCACGAGTGCTCGCCGACCCAGACCCGGTCCACCTGCCACCAGTCACCCGCGGTCAGCTCCCCCTCGAAGTAGTGGAACCGGATCCGCGCGTCCGGCTGGCCGGCGGCCTGCGGGATCGGCAGCGTCACCTGCACCGGTCCGCGTACGGCGTCGTCCGCGTGCCACACGTTCGACCAGCTTCCACCACCGTCGACGGAGAGGTCGACCTCGGCGATCCCGGCGTCCTCCGGGTAGTCGGGGGTGTTGAAGTCGCTGGCGAAACCAATGGTGGGCGAAGCGACCCCGGTCAGGTCGACCACCGGCGAGACGAGCGCGGTGTCCTGCCGGGCGGGTCCGCCGTACAGGTCGCTCTCGGCGATCGCGAACCCGCCGGTGGCCCCGGTCAGGTTGCCCCGCTCGCCCGGGTCGTCGAAGCTCCACACCTGCTCGTTGCCGAGGTTGTCCAGGACCGACCAGCCGTCCGGCGCGGTGGTCCCACCGGTGTCGAAGAGTTCGACCAGGCCGTTCGCCCGGTGGGTGTAACCGGGTGCGACGCACGCGTCCGCGTCGACCGGGAGCGCCAGGTCGACCACCGTGTCCGCGGTGCCGACCTCGATCTGCCGGGTCAGCTCGGGATAACCCGGATACCGGGACTGCACCCGCAGCGTGTACGGCTGGCCGACCGGCAACCGAAGCTGGTACGCGCCGGTGAACGGGGCACTGGTCGCGGTGGCAGCCGGTCTTCCGTCGACGCTGACCGTGGCCCAGAGCGGCCAGCCGTGCCCGGACGCGTCCCGTACCGCACCGCTGATCAGGACGGTGTCGGCGGCGTACGCGGCCGGTGCCGGTACGGCGGCGGTGAGCAGCGCGGCGAGCAGGCCCGCCGTACCGAGTCGCCGGCCGGGGTCGGATCGGCGCGGGGTCATGAGGTCCTCCCAGGGGTGGCACAGCCGGTGGAGTCGAGGGTGATGTCGTGGACCACGTCTGCGCCGGCGCCGACTTCGACGGTTGCCCGGTACGGGAACCACCCCTCGGCGACGACCAGCAGTTCGGGCCGGCCTTCGCCGGGATCGAGCCAGAGCCCGTAACCGCCGGAGGCGTCGGTGTTCACGGTGTACGCCGCCGCACCGGCGGTCACCCGTACGGTGGCGCCGGGCAGCGGGGTACGGGTGCCGGCGCAGTCGGAGCCGGTCACGGTGCCGGTGATCCGACCCCACCCGGCCGGCGGCGTGACCGTCAGCCGCACCGGCACCGTGACCGTGTCGTAGGGGGTGCCGTCGCGCAGCACCAGCCGGGCCGCGTACGTCCCCGGCTGGCTCAGCCGGGCCGCGTCGAACGTCACCTCGACCTCGACCTCACCCCCGGCCGGTACGGTGATCCGCGCCGGATCGGTGTGCAGCCACGACACCGCGTCGGTGCCGTCGCAGTTGGCGTAACCCGGCAGGGTCTCGGCCAGCCGGGTGCCGAGCCCGGCGTTCGCGGCACCACCGATCTTGTAGAGACCGCAGCCGCTCCCACCCCGGTAGAGGGCGTAGGTGGAGTTGGGCAGCGCCGACCAGGCATTGCCCACCGGGTCGTAGGCGAAGCCCTCGTTGGTCAGCTCCTCGCCCCGACTGGTCACCCCGCCGGAGACCAGCAGCCGGCCGTCGGCGACCGCGTACCCCATGCCCCAGAGGTCGATCGGGAGCCGGGCCAGCGTGGTCCAGGTGTCGGTCGCCGGGTCGTACCGGAAGGTCGACGCGCTGGTGACCGTCTCGGTGGCCCCACCGGCGCAGTAGAGCTGGCCGCCGATGCCGCCGCAGGCCGCCCAGGCGGTGTTCTTCGGGTAGTCGGCCAGCCGGGACCAGGTCTGCGCGACCGGGTCGAACCGGAGCACGGTGTTACTGCCGCAGAACCCGGAGACGCAGCCTCCGACCAGGTAGAGCTTGTCATCGAGTACGGCGTTCGCCGCACCGGCGCGTGCCTCCGGCGCCGCCGGGCCGGACGACCAGGTGTCGGTACCCGGGTCGTAGACGTCGACGTCGAAGCGGGGATCCCCGCTGGTGCCCCAGCCGCCGACCACGTAGAGCTTGCCGCCGAGGAAACCGACGGCCGGCTTCTGCCGGGCGCGGGGCAGCGGTGCGAGCGGCTGCCAGGCGCCGGCGGACGGGTCGTAGGCGAAGACGTCGGTGACCGGACCGGCCGGTCCGTCGCCGCCGACCGAGTAGATCCGCCCGTCGAGGGTGGCGACCGCGTTGTCCATCACCGGGATCGGGTAGTCGGCGATGGTGGCCCACGGTGCCGCCGCCACGGTTGCCAGCGGCGCGGCCGGACCGGTGGCCGCCGAAGCGCCCGGCTCGGTGGCCGCGGCAGGTGCGGTGGGCCGGACCCGGCCGAGCGGGTAGTCGCCCGGAATCCGCTGCCGGGGCGCTCCCGCGCCGGTCACGGAGGTGCCGCCGGTGGGTTCCTCGACCAGGTCCAGTTCGGCCGCGGCGGAGCCCGAGTTGCGTACGGTCAGGGTCGCCCGTCCCGACTCGCCCAGCCGTACCGAGGACTCCAGCGCGGACTGGGCCACGCTGACCTGACCGGCACCGAGGGTGAAGTTCAGCCGGGTCACCGCGTCCGCCGCCACCGTCACCGGTTTGGTCTGCGCGTGGTAGCGGTCCAGGGTGGTCCGCACCTGCGTCACCCCGTCGAGCGGGGCGAAGAGCCAGTAGAACCCGTCGTCCAGGCCGGCGTCCTCCGGGGTCGCCACGGTCGTGGTGGTCAGCTCCGGGTGTCCCACCGGCCGTACCGTCGCACCGGGCAGGGTCGCCCCGGTGTTGCGGTCGGTGACCGAACCGCTGACCAGTCCACCGGGCACCTCGACGCAGCGCCGGTCGCCGACGCGTACGTTGTCCACCTGCCAGCGCAGGTCGAGCACGGCCTCGTAGTGGAACCGGACCCGTACGCCCGACCGGTTGGCCGCCTGCGGGATCGGCACCTGAACGGTCGCCGGGCCGCGCAGCGCCTCGGTGGTACGCCGCCACGCGGTCGCCCAGGTCTCACCGCCGTCTATCGACACGTCGACCGACGCACTGGACTGCTGCCCGGTCTCGTAGTGGGTGTCGAACCAGACCGCCGGGGTGCCGACGCCGGTCAGGTCCAGCGGCGGCGAGACCAGTGCGGTGTCCTGCCAGCTGTCGGCGCCGTACTCGCCGCTGTCGACGGCGGCGAAGCCCCCGGACCCGCCGGTACGGTTCCGCTCGGTCGAGTCGTACCGCCAGACCTGCCCGGTACCGGCCGCGTCGGTTACCGTCCAGTCCGCCGGGGGTACGTCGTCGAAGTTCTGCGCGTACCGCTGCTCCGGCTCCTGCCCCCGGTAACCGGGTGCGGTGCAGGCGTACCGGTCGACCGGCAGGGTGAAGTCCCGGACCAGGTTCCGGCCGGCAACCTCGACGGGTGCGCTGACCGGCTGGTGGCCGGGGTATCGGGCGGTCACGGTGAGCTGGTAGCGCTGCCCGGCCGGCAGGGTGAACCTGTAGCTGCCGTCCGACGGCCGGGTGTAGAAGGTCCCGTTCGGTACGCCGGCCACCGAGACGGTCGCGTAGAGCGGCCAGCCGTGGTCGGCCCCCTCGGTCACCTTGCCGCTGATCGTGACCGTGTCCACCTTGGTCAGCCGGAAGTCGTGCCGGGCCTCGCCTGCGGTGGTGACGGTCAGCGTGGCGGTCTGCGGGGCGTACCCGAATCTGGTCGCCGTCACGGTGTAGTCGCCGACCGGGACGAGCGCGTCGAAGGCGCCCTGCGCGTCGGTGCCGAGGGTGCGGTTCGCCGCCCCGGTCAGGGTGAGTTCGGCACCGGCGAGCGGTGCGCCGCCGGCCGCGTCGACGACCGTCCCCCGGATCGGGCCGGCGGTCGCGCGGGGTGCGGCGGTGACGGCCGCGTACACGTCGAGCCGGCCCTCGCCGTAGACGTTGTTGTCGGCCGGGGTGCCGCCGCAGCTCGTGTCGTCGACGTCGACCGCGGTCCGGTCGAGCAGCGCCCTGGTGGCCGGGATGTCACCGACCAGGGCCGGGGCGGCCGACCAGAGCAGGGCGATCGCACCGGCCACGTGCGGGGAGGCCATCGAGGTGCCGGTCTTGGCCCCGTAACCGGATCCGGGTACGGCGGAGCGGACGTTGACGCCGGGCGCGGAGATGTTCGGCTTCACGTCCCCGTCGGCGCCCGGCCCCCGGCTGGACCACGGGTCGATCACCCCGTTCACGTCGTACATGCCCGCCGCGTACGTCAGCAGGCTGTCGCCGGGTGTGCCGGCGGTGTCGCAGGCCGGGCCGGAGTTGCCGTTGGAGTACATCGGGAAGATGCCCGAGGCCAGCCAGGCGGTGAGCACCTGGTCGAACCACGGGTTCTCCTCGCCGCCGTTGTCCTCGCCCCAGGAGTTGTTCACGATGTTCGGGCGTTTCGACGGCAGCGGGTTGGCGCCGGCGCTGTCGGTCGGGGCGAGCATCCACTCGGCGGAGGAGAGCAGGGCGAAGTCCGAGCAGCTACTGGCCTCGCAGCCCTTGGCGGCGATCCACCGGGCGCCGGGCGCCACGCCGATCCGGTTGCCGGCACCGCCGTCGCCGACCATCGTGCCCATGGTGTGGGTACCGTGGCCCGAGTTGTCGCACGGTTCGACCGCGCCGGCCGAGCAGATCGAGGCCGGGTCGTACCAGTTGTAGTTGTGGTCGAACGAGCCGTCGCCGTGGTTGCCCCGGTAGGAGGCGACCAGGGCCGGGTGGTCGTACTGGACCCCGGAGTCGATGTTGGCGATGACGATCCCCTCGCCCCGGTCGCCGTAGTCCCGCCACACCCGGTCGGCGCCGATGTCCGCCACACCCCACTCCACCTCGGATGCGGCGGCGGCCCGTGCCACCGCCGCACCGTCGGCCGGTCGGGGTTCGGGCAGGGCGTGCGTCTGTGCCGCGTACAGGCCGTGGACTTCGGTCCGGCGGGACAGCCGGTCGGCGAGTTCACGGTCACCGCCGAAGACGTAGACCGCGTTGGCGACGGAGAAGCCCCGGTAGCGCACCTTGGCGGTGGCGAGTTGGTCGCGTACCGCCCGCTGGCTCCGGTCGGCCTGCCGGCGCAGGGTCTCCAGTACGGCCGCCCCGCGCCCGTCCCAGTCACCGCTCGCGGCGGCGGCGTCCAACTCGGCCCGGTCCCGGGCGGTCCGGTCACCGAAGGTCACCAGGAAGTCGGTGCTGGCACCGGTGTCGAGGCTCCGGCTCAGCGCCACGTCGATCTTCGCCCGGGCGCCGTCCGGGCCGGCACCGGGCACCGATCCGGCGGCCCCGAACATCGCCGACACGACCAGCACCAGGGCGCAGAGCAACCCGGCCCCGAGCGGATGCGGGAAAGGTCTCGTCCGACTGGCAGACCGCACAGTTGCGCTCCCTCATGCTCGACCGGTGGCGGCACCGGTAGCTCGACCGGTGCCTGGACCGGTGCGTCGACAACCGTCCGAACATCTGTTGAACAGATGCCGCAACAGGTTGAAGGCAATGGATCATGCGGCGGTGGGTAGAGTGATCCGTACCCGCTACGGAACTTTGAAGGCGTACCCCGGTGTCGCACTCCCCCGCTGTCGCCGATCCGGCCCCCCGAGCCAGGCTGTCGGCCCAGGTCTCGCGGGTCCTGGTCGGCCGGACCGACGAGCTGACGACCCTGCGTACGGCCATCTCCGCACCGCCGTCGATCGTGCTGGTCGAGGGTGAGGCCGGGGTCGGGAAGAGCCGGCTGGTCGAGGAGGCGCTGCACGGTTTCGCCGGCCACCGGCTGCTCGGCCAGTGCGACGCGTTACGGGAGCCGTTCCCGCTCGGCCCGGTGCTCGACGCGCTGCGGGACGCCGCCGTACACCTGCCGCCGGCCCGACGGCTGAGCCCGCTGCTCGGTGCGCTGGTGCCGCTGCTGCCCGAGATCGCCGACCGGCTGCCGCCGGCCCTGGACCCGCTGCCGGACCAGCGGGCCGAACGGCACCGCCTGTTCCGGGCCGCCGCCGCGTTCCTGGACACCCTCGGCCCGGTCGCCCTGGTCCTCGAGGATCTGCACTGGAGCGACCAGGGGACCTGGGAGTTCCTGGCGTTCCTCGGTGCGCACCCGCCGGCCGGGCTCTCGATCGTCCTCAGCCGGCGTCCCGGTTCGCCGCTCGGCTCCCCGCTCGCCGAGAGCCTGTCCCGGTTGCGGACCCGACCACCGGTACGGGTGAGCGTGCCGCCGCTGACCCGCGTCGAGACCGGGCGCCTCGCCTCGACCCTGCTCGGTACCGAGCCGCTACCGGAGGCCTTCGTCGCCGAACTGTACGAGCGGACCGGGGGCATCCCGTTTGTCGTCGAGGAGGTCCTCCGCGACCTGGCGGAACGCCTCCCGGCGACACCGGAAGCGGATCCGGATGCGGTGTCGTCCCCGGAGCCCGCGGGCGGATGGCCTGCGAACACCAACCTGACCGCGCACACGCTGGCCGGGCTCGCCGTGCCGAACGGGTTGCGGGACGTACTGACCCACCGGCTCGACGGGCTGGACGAGCGGGCCCAGGAGGTGCTCGGGGCCGCGGCCGTACTGGGTCTGGTGCCCGACGAACGGACGCTGGCCACCATGGTCGGCGCCGACCGGGGCGAGATCGCCCGCGCGCTCGCCGGTGCGCTCGCCGCCGGACTGCTGTACGAGCGGGACGGCAGGTGCCGGTTCCGGCACGCGCTGGCCCGACAGGTCGTGTACGAGGCACTTCCGTCGCCGAACCGCCGGTGGCTGCACCTGCGGGCGGCCCAGGCGTTGGAGGGCGACCAGGACCGGGCGGCCCGACCGGTGGCCCAGTTGGCCCACCACTACCGGCACGCCGACCTGCCGGCGGAGTTCGTACGGCACGCCGAGGCGGCGGCCGATCTCGCGGTCGGGCAGGGCGACGACGCCACCGCCGCCGGTTACCTGCTGGAGGCGGTGGGGGTGCCGGAGCTGCCCCGACCGCTGCGGGTACGGCTGGCGGTGAAGCTCGGCCGGGCCGCGATCGAGGGCCTCGCGCACGCCGAGGCGGTCCCGGTGCTGGAGCGCCTGCTCGACGACGACCGGCTGCCGGCGCGGGCCCGGGGCGAGCTACGGCTGACCCTGGGCCGGCTGCTGCGCCAGCAGGGGCAGGCCGAACGCGGCTACGCCGAGATCGAACGGTCGCTGACCGACCTGGTCAACCCCGGTCTGCGGGCCCGCGCACTGGCCATCCTCGCCGCCCCGAACACCGCCGTCGGGAGGCGGCTGGACGAGCACCTCGCCCGCGCCCGGGAGGCCCGGTCGGCGGCTGCGGCGAGCGGCGACCCGCAGGCGGTGCTGGCGGTACGCAGCGCGTACACCTCGTTGGAGCTGGAGCGGGGCGCTCCCGGTGCCTGGCTGCTGGTCGACGAGTTGCTCGGTGACCCGGCCCTGGTCGCGAGCCCTCGGGAGCAGGCCCGTGCCTGCGTCAACCTCGCCCAGGCGGCGTTGCAGGCCGGGTACCTGGACCGGGCCGAAGGGCTGCTGCTGCGGGGTCAGGAGGTGGTCGACCAGGCCGACTATCCCCGGCTGGCGGCGGTGGTGGAACTGGTCGGGGTGCTGGTGGACCGGGCCGCCGGACGCTGGACCGGGCTGGAGGACCGGCTGCACCGGCTGCTGCGGCGCGGTTCCGAGTTCCCGGCCGCCGACCTCGACGTACGGCTGAACCTGGGCACGCTGCTGACCGCGTACGGCCGGGTGGACGAGGCCGAGGGGTGGCTGCGGGAGATGGTCGACCTGGCCAGGCGGGCGGGGGCGGTCTGGCCGCTGATCGCCGGGCGGGCGGCGCTGGCCCGGCTGTTGCTCGGCAACGGGGACCCGGCCGGGGCGGTCGCGGAGGCGTACCGGGGGCTGGAGCTGGTACGGCACAAGGGCATCTGGAACTGGGGCGCGGACACGGTGCAGGTGGCGGTCGACGCGCTGGCGGCCCTGGACCGGCTGGACGAGGCGGCCCGACTCACCGACGAACTCGCCGACGGGCTGGCCCTGGCCGAGGTGCCGATCGCGCAGGCCCGGCTGGCCCAGTGCCGTGCGGTGCTGCTGCGGGCACACGATCCGGACGCGGCGGCGGCCCTGCTCGACCCGACCCGCGTCGAACTGGCCCGGCTGGGCCTGGTCGCCGAGGTCGCCCGGCTGGACGAGATCCGGGGGGACTGGTGGTGCGCCGGTGCTGCCGGGCCCGACTCGGCCGGGCAGGCCCGGGGCGCGCAGTCGCTGCGGGACGCGCTGACGGTCTACGGCACGCTCGGTGCCGGCGCCGACATCGCCCGGGTCTGCCGGACCATGCGGACGCACCGGGTCGCCATCCCGTACCCGTGGCGGGGTGGCCGGCAGTCCTACGGCGACGCGCTGTCGCCGAGGGAACGGGAGGTGGCGACGCTCGCCGCTCGCGGTCGGACCAACCAGGAGATCGCCGTACGGCTGTGCCTGTCCCGTCGTACGGTCGAGAGCCATGTCGCGAACGCGCTGCGCAAGCTCGGCGGGCAGTCGCGGCGGGAGCTGGCCGCGTTGATCGACCGCACCGATCCGGTGCCAGGGGCAACGGACCTCGAGCCGGGTTGATCCGGAGTGGAACACTGGCCGCAAGAGCCGAGAGTGTCGGCAACACAGCGGACAGTAGGGTCCCCCTCCCCTCCAAGGAGTCCCGATGCACCGGGTCCGGTCGTACAGTCGCCGTGACGGCGTTCGGGTCAGATCGCACTACCGCCGAGGACGGGGACGCCGCTCGACGGTCCGCTTCCTCCGGGACCGGGACAGCTCGGGCCTCCTCGACGGTCTGGCGGGCTGGGCGCTGCTGGCGGCGCTGCCCGTACTCCTGCTGGTGGTGGCGATCGTACGGTTCGTCGAACGGCACCCGGTCTGGTCCGGGCTGATCGGCGTGAGCCTCGCCGCCGTCGGCGTCGCCGTACTCCGGGCGTGGTTGCGGGTTCGGGCCCGGCAGCAGACGGCGGAGGAGGAGGTGGGGCGGTCCGTGGCGGCCACCGACACGATGGCCGGCGAGCAGTTCGAGCAGTGGGTGGCGGACCTGCTCACCAGATCCGGGTGCACCGGAGTACGGGTGTGCGGGCGGACCGCCGACCGGGGCGCGGACATCGTCGGCCACACACCGGACGGGCGGCGTCTGGTGGTGCAGTGCAAGCGTCAGGGCTGGAACAACCCGGTGGGCAGTGCCGCCATCCAACGGTTCGCCGGCACCTGCCGCACCATCCATCGGGGCGAGGTCTGCATGATCGTCACGAACGGGCGCTTCACCGCCGGAGACGGCGCACAACTGGCCCGGGAGCTGGACATCGTGCTCGTCGACCGGTCCGTACTGGGCGGTTGGGCCGCGCACGGCGTCGTGCCCGTACGGCTCGGCACCCGGCTCGCCCCGACACCCGGCGCGGCGCGGTTGGGGTAGCCGAGTCAGCGCCCGCTGTACTCGTCCTGCCGGATCGGCACGTCAGACCACGTACGCGGCGATCGCGCGCGCACAGTCGAGGGATTCGGTGTGGCTGGTGTCCACCTCCACGTCGTAGACGACACCCTGATGCACGGTCTCAGCCTGGGACGCCGCCATCCCGATCACCCTGTCACCTCGTGCGATCTCCCGGCCCGCCGCGATGTTCGGGGCACAGCGCACCCCGACCCACAGCACCTCAAGGCCCGCCAGGTGCGTCCGGGCACGCTCCTGGGAGGAGGCGCCGCCGAGGAACACGTCGTCGATGATGACGGGCGCCCCCGCTCCCGCCATCGCCGCGACGCCGACCATCCAGGCGTGCTGCAGGTCGCCGAAGCCCCTACCCAGGACGACCTCGCCCTGCTGCCCGAACGTCACCATGGACGGTGGCAGCCGGTCGATCAGATCGTCGACGCCGAGGTCGATCCACGGATTCGGCAGGAGGTGCTTGAGGCACCGGACGATCCCGGACTTGCCCGAGCTGGAACCGCCGTTCAGCACGATGACCTGCGTCGCCACTTGATCGGCTCACCTTCCCCAAGGACCCGCTCAACCCCGCACAGACTGCCACATCTCCCGCTTCTCCCGGAGCGGCACGCGAAGTCCCGGCGTCGTGACAACAGCCGGGATGACCGCCGCGTGCCCGACGTCGGCGCGGTGCCGCACCCGCTACTTCGAGCGGGGCAGGCGCAGGCCGGACATGCCGCCGTCGACCGCTAGCGAGGTGCCGGTGGTGGCACGGGACAACGGGCTGGCCAGGTACGCGACCGCGCCGGCCACCTCCTCGGCGCGTACCAGCCGGCCGGTGGGCTGGCGGGCGGCGAGCCGTTCCTTCTCCCCCGCCGGATCGTCGGCCTTGGCCAGCAGCCGGCCGACCCACGGGGTGTCCACGGTGCCGGGCGCGACGCAGTTGACCCGGATGCCCTCGGTCACCAGGTCGGCGGCCATCGCCAGGGTGAGCGCGTGCACCGCACCCTTCGACGCGGAGTAGAGCGCCCGCTGGACCAGGCCGGCGGTGGCCGCGATCGAGGAGGTGTTCACGATCGCCCCGTGCGAACTGCGACGCAGGTACGGCAGGGCCGCCCGGGTGGTCCGGACGATGCCGATCACGTTGACGTCGAGCACCCGCTGCCACTCGGCGTCGTCGTTCGCCTCGACGGTCCCGACCGCGCTGATCCCGGCGTTGTTGATCAGGATGTCGATCCCGCCGAACGCCTCGGCGACCCCGGCCATCGCCCGGTCCAACGAGTCGGAGTCGGCGACGTCGGCGACCTGCCCGAGGGTCGCCCCGCCCTGCTCCCCCGGGTTCAGGTCGAGCACCCCGACCCGCCCCCCGCCGGCCACGAACGCCTCCACGCACGCCTTGCCGATACCCGACCCGCCACCGGTGACCACCGCGACCAGCCCGTCGAACTCGCCCACGTCAACTACCTTTCCTCGTACGTCTACCCGGGCCGCTCAGGCGAGCCCGGTGAATCCCAGTTCGCGGTGCAGTTGCGCCACCGCCCCGGTGAAGGCGGCCCGGTCGAGGACCGCGCCGAGGTACCTGCCCTCGGCGACCGGCTCGGTGAAGAACCGGTCCGGCAGGGTGTCCGCGTCCAGCCCGAAACCGAGCCGTTGGTTGATCTCGCGTTGCAGGAGCAGCCGCCGCGCCCCGAGCGCCAGCACGTCCGGCCGTTCCCCGGTGACCGCCTCCACCAGGTCCTCGACCAGGTCCAGGGTGAGCGGTCGGGTGGGCGTCGCGGCGAACGCGCAGACACCGAGGGCGTCCAGCCCGCTCCACAACCGCAACAGCGCGGCGGTACGACCCACGTCCAGCTCGCCCCGGGGACACGGCACGGTCGCACCGAGCCGGCGCAGCTCCGGATAGCTGTGCGGCAGCCCCTCCTCCGGGTCGAAGTCGAGGTCGTGTTCGACGATGTCGTAGCGCGGTCCGATCGGGGCGACCGCGTAACCGAGACCGAGGTTCGGTTGCACCCTCGGGTCGAACGGCGGCAGCTCCACGCCCTTGCTGGTCATCGCCGTCGCCGGATTGGCCCGCGCCGATCCCTCGCCCAGCGGGTGACCGCCGGCCGCGATCCGTTCGACCACCGCCGGCACCTCCCCCGCCGGTACGCCGGCCGCCACGAGGGTGCCGCCGAGCGACACCGGGTCGAGCCCGAGTTGCAGGCAGCGGGCGTGCAGGGCCCACGGGTCGGTGGCGCCGAGGTTCGGCCCGAGCATCGCCAACGCCTCCTGGTGCAGCCCGGCTCCGGCGTACACCTTGATGCAGTCGGTCGGGCAGCCCGGACAGGCCGCCACCCGGTCGGGTGCGGGCGCGGTGCCGACCCCGCCCCGGCTGACGGTGTCGGCGAAGTTCGCCACCGGGGCGTAACCGGGCTCGGCGTTCCAGACCCCGAAACCCGGCAGGGCGTGCTGCCAGGCGGTCAGCGAGTTACCGGGTTGTGCGGCGGCGTACCACTCGGAAAGGCGGCGCAGCGCCTGCGGGTCCGCGACCGGCACGGGATCCGGACCGGGTACGCAGACCACCGCCTTGACGTTCTTCGCCCCGAGGACCGCCCCCAGACCCAGCCGGGGCAGCGGATGGTCCCGGCAGGTGACGATCGAGGCGTACCGGACGCCGTTCTCGCCGGCCGGTCCGATCACCGCCACCGCCGCGTCGTCGCCGTACCTGGCGAGCAGGGCGTCGGTGGCGGGACCGGTCTCCAGGCCCCACCACTCGCCGGCCGGTTCCAGCCTGGCCCGGCCCGCCTGCACCACCACGCAGACCGGCTCGGCGGCCCGCCCGTACAGCATCACCCCGGTGACCCCGGCGGCCCGGAGGCCGGCGGCGTACGGGCCCTCGGCCCGGGTCTCGGCGATCCCGCCCGACAGCGGGGACAACCCGATCGCGGCGCACCGGGCCAGCCCCGGCGCGGGCACCCCGGCCACGGTGCCGGCGACCAGGGCCAGCGGTGCGTGCGCCGGCTCGGTCGGGCCGGAGATCATGTGCCGGAACAGCTCCAGCACGGCGACCGGCCCGCCGAAGCCGCCCGCCTCGCGGATCGCGAAGGTGTCGCCGGTGTCGAGCTCGACGTGGATCAGGACCACGCCGGCCCGTCCGGGTAGCGGTACTCGGCCAGCGTCTCCGGTCGCATCTGGGCCGAGAAACCCGGCAGGTTCGGTGCCCGGTACGCCCCGTCGACGATCACCACCGGATCGACGAAGTGCTCGTGCAGGTGGTCGACGTACTCGATCACCCGGTCGGTGAGGGAGCCGGAGACGGCGACGTAGTCGAACATGGACAGGTGCTGGACCAGCTCGCACAGCCCCACCCCACCGGCGTGCGGGCAGACCGGGCGGCCGAACTTCGCGGCCAGCAGCAGGATCGCGATGTTCTCGTTCACCCCGGCGACCCGGCACGAGTCGATCTGTACGAAGTCGACCGCGTCGGCCTGGAGGAGTTGCTTGAACACGATCCGGTTCTGTACGTGCTCACCGGTCGCCACCCGGACCGGTCCCCCGTCCGGGGTGATGTGTGCCAGCCCGCGCCGGATCGCCGCGTGCCCGAGTACGTCGTCCGGGCTGGTCGGCTCCTCGATCCACCACGGGTCGTACGGGGCCAGGGCGGTCATCCAGTCGATCGCCTCGGCCACGTCCCACCGCTGGTTGGCGTCCACCGCGATCCTGATGTCCGGCCCGACGACCTCCCGGGCCAGGGCGAGCCGGCGCACGTCGTCCTCCCGGTTCCCGCCGACCTTCAACTTGATCTGCCGGTACCCGTCGGCGACCGCCTGCTTGGCCAGCCGGGTGAGCTTGCTGTCGTCGTACCCGAGCCAGCCCGGCGAGGTGGTGTACGCCGGATAGCCGCGACGTTCCAGTTCGGCGATCCGCTCGGCCCGGCCGGGCAGGGCGGCCCGGAGGATCTCCAGCGCCTCGTCCGGGGTGAGGGCGTCGGTCAGGTAGCGCCAGTCGACCAGGTCGACGATCTGCTCCGGGCTCAGCTCGGCGAGCAGCCGCCAGACCGGCTTGCCGGCGACCTTGCCGGCCAGGTCCCAGGCGGCGTTGACCACGGCGGCGGTGGCCAGGTGGATGACGCCCTTCTCCGGGCCGAGCCAGCGCAGTTGCGAGTCGTGGGTGAGCCGCTTGGCGAACTCGCCCAGGTTGTCCACGGACTGACCGACGATGAACGGGACGAGCGCGTCGATCGCCGCCCGGCACACCTCGTTGCCGCGCCCGATGGTGAAGGTGAAGCCGTGGCCGTCCACACCCGCGTCGGTGTGCAGGACGACGTACGCGGCGGAGTAGTCGGGGTCGGGGTTCATCGCGTCCGACCCGTCGAGTTCACGGGAGGTCGGGAAGCGGATGTCGTACGTGTCGACCCCCGTGATGATCACGCGGCGTCCTTCACGGCCGAGCGCTGCCGCCCGAGCCCGTCGATCTCGACCTCGACCACGTCACCGTCGGCCAGGTACGGGAACCGCCCGGACAGCGCGACGCCCTCGGGGGTGCCGGTGCTGATCAGGTCACCCGGGTCCAGCACGGTGTACTGGGACAGGTGCCAGACCAGGTACGCCACGTCGAAGATCATGTCGGCGGTGACGGAGTCCTGCCGGGGCTCGCCGTTGACCCAGGAGCGCAGCGAGAGCTTGCCCGGATCGCCCACCTCGTCCGGCGTGACCAGGTACGGCCCGAGCGGGTTGAACGTCTCGCAGGACTTGCCCTTGGACCACTGTCCACCGGAGACGGCGAACTGGAAGTCGCGCTCGGAGATGTCGTTGGCGAGGGTGTACCCGGCGATGTGGGCCAGTGCCTCCTGCGGCGACTCCAGGTAGCGGGCGGTCCTGCCGATCACCACGGCCAGTTCCACCTCCCAGTCGGTCTTGGTCGACCCGCGCGGTACGAGCACGTCGTCGTACGGTCCGACGAGCGTGTTCGGCGCCTTGTAGAAGACGACCGGGTGCTCCGGGCTCGCCGCCCCGGACTCGGCGGCGTGTGCCGCGTAGTTCAGCCCGACGCAGAGGACCACACCCGGCCGGGCGATCGGCGCGCCGATCCGCAGCCCGGTGATGTCGATCTCCGGCAGCCCGGTCACGTCCGTCACCCCGCCGGTGGCCAGGAACGCGCCGTCGATGTCCCCCGTGATGCCGGACAGGTCGAAGTAGCGACCGTCCGTGTGGGCCACCGGGCGCTCCGCGCCGAACGGACCCACCCGCATGTACTTCATTCGATCTCCAACTTGTAGGTGCTGATCGCCGTGGTGGCGAAGATGGCGTCCGGAGTGCCGCCGAGGATCTGCTCCAGCGCGTCGCGTACCTGGGTGTAGGTGGCGGCCAGTTCGCAGACCGGCCAGTCCGAGCCGAACATGAGCCGGTCCGGCCCGAACAGCTCGATCGCGCTCGCCACGAACGGGCGCAGGTCCTCGACCGTCCAACCTGCCGGGTCGGCCTCGGTGACGAGGCCGGAGAGCTTCGCCACCACGTTTGGGCAGGCGGCGACGGGTGCGGCCATGGTGCGCCACTGGTCCAGACCGGCGGCGCCGGCCGCGATCCGGGGCTTGCCGAGGTGGTCGAGGACAAAACGGGAGTCCGGCAGTGCGGCGGCGGCCCGCGCCACCGCCGGCAACTGCTCGACCCGTACCACCAGCTCGTTGACCAGGCCGGCGTCGGCGATCGTACGGAGTCCGGCCCGTACCTCCGGCCGGTCCAGGTAGTCGTCGTCGGGCTGGCCCTGCACCTGGTCGCGGATCCCGACGAGCAGGTTGCCGCCGTCACCGGCCCGGTGTCCGGCGAGGGTGCCGGCGAGCGCCGGATCGGTCAGTGACGCCCAGCCGACCACCCCGGCGATCTCCTCGGTGGCGGCGGCGGTCGCCAGGAACTCGGTGGTCTCGGCGGCGTCACCACGACCCGCCTCGACGAGTACGGTCCGGTCCACCCCGGCCGCCCGCAGGTTGCGCCGGAGGTCCTCCACCCCGTAGTCGCGCCGGATCCGGGTCAGTGCCGGGTCGGCCAGCCAGGCGTAGTCGGCGGTCCAGAGGTGCTGGTGCGAGTCGACGATCACGGCGTCGGCACCTCCTCCGGAAGCAGCCCGGAGTCCTTCAGGTCACGCCAGAGCTGACCGGGGATCGGGTGGTCGAACATCTCCGCCGCGTCGGTCACCTCGTCCGCCGACCGGGCGCCGAGCACGACGCTGGCGACCGCCGGGTGGCCGAGCGGGAACTGGACCGCGGCGGCCCGCAGCGGCACCCCGTGCTTGGCGCAGACGTCCTGAATGGCCAGTGCCCGGTCCAGCAACTCGGCCGGCGCGGGCAGGTAGTCGTAGGTGGCACCCGGTTTCGGGTCGGCGAGCAGGCCCGAGTTGTAGACCCCGCCGGCGATCACCGAGACGCCCCGGTCGGCGCAGAGCGGGAGCAGTTCGGCCAGGCCGGACTGGTCGAGCAGGGTGTACCGGCCGGCGAGCAGGACCGTGTCGAGGTGACCGGTGCGGACGAAGTCGGCGAGCATGTCGGCCTGGTTCATCCCGACCGACACCGCGCCGATCCGCCCCTCCTCGCGCAACGCCACCAGCGCCGGCAGGGCACCGGCCAGCGCGTCGGCGTAGTGGTCGTCGGGGTCGTGGATGTGCAGCACGTCGGCCCGGTCCAGGCCGAGCCGGTCCAGGCTCTCGGCGTACGACCGGCGCGTCCCCTCGGCGCTGAAGTCCCAGGTCGGGGTCAGGTCGACCGGCTCGGCCCAGATCTCGTCGTTGTGGTCGACGGCCGGCTCGCTGCGGTGCCGGCCACCGCCGCGCGGCTGCTCCGGACCCGGCACGAGGATCCGGCCGACCTTGGTGGAGAGGGCGAACTCGGCCCGGGGCTTGCCGGACAGGACCGCGCCGGCCCGCTGCTCGGAGAGCCCGGCGCCGTAGAGCGGTGCCGTGTCGAAGTACCGGAAGCCCAGCTCCCAGGCCCGTTCCAGGGTGCCGGACGCCTGCTGCGCACCGACCGCCCGGTACAGGCCGCCGAGTGGGGCGAGGCCGAGGCCGAGGCGGGTCACCTCGACTTCGGTGCTGCCCAGTCGGGTCCGTTCAAATGGGTTCACGCGGCTGACTCCCCTGCTGCATCGGGCCGGTCCGGGCCGGTTCCCGTCTGCTCCCGGGCCGGTCCAGCGTGGATCATCCGGATGATCGCCTGACTCATCCGGCCGTAGTCGTGGTCGTTGGCGAGTTCACCACGAACGGTGAAATCGTTCATCACCGCGACCCGGTCCGCCAGGGTCACGATCTCCGGCAGGTCGGAGGAGATGAGCAACAGGGCCATGCCGGCGCCGGCCAGTTCGGCGATCAGCTCGTGGAAGGCGGCCTTGGTGCGTACGTCGATGCCGACCGTGGGCTCGTCCACGACCAGGATCTCGCACTGGGCGGCGAGCCACTTGGCCAGGCTGACCTTCTGCTGGTTGCCGCCGGAGAGCTGGCCGGCGAGCTGGCGCGGGGAGGCGGCCCTGATCCCGAGACGTTCGGTGTACTCGGCCACCACCTGCCGTTCGGCGGGCTCGGTGACCAGTCCGGCGCGGGCGATCCGACGCCAGATCGTCACCCCGATGTTGCGGGTGATGGGCTGGTCGAGGAAGACCCCCTCCTCCTTCCGGTTCTCCGTCACGTACCCGATCTTGTAGCGGTGCAGCGCCTCGCCGACCGTACGGATGCGTACCGGCTTGCCGTGGACCTCGACCGTGCCGGCGGTGATCCGGTCCAGGCCGAGCAGGGCCTTGGCCAGTTCGCTGCGGCCGGCGCCGACCAGCCCGTACAGTCCGAGGATCTCGCCGGGGCGGACGGCGAGCGAGATGTCGCGGTGCCCACCGGCGGTGCTGACCCCGGTCAGCCGCAGTGCCGGCGGGGTCTTCGGGTCGACGTCGCGCCCGGCCAGCGTGACCGACGCGTACGCCCGACCCACCATCAGGTCCACCACCTGGTCCTGGCTGTACGACGACAGCGGCTCGGCCTCGGCCACGCTGTGCCCGTCGCGGAGCACGGTGACGGTGTCCGCGACCGCGAACACCTCCTCCAGCTTGTGGCTGACCAGCACCACTGCCTGCCCGCTGTCGCGGAGCTTCCGGACGATGGCGTAGAGCCGGTCGGCCTCGTCGCCGGTCAGCGAGGCGGTCGGCTCGTCGAGCAACAGGACCTTGCTGTCCAGGCTGAGTGCCTTGGCGATCTCGACCAGTTGCCCGTGCGCCACCGAGAGGTCGGCGACCGGGGTGTCCGGGTCCAGGTCCAGGTCGAGCAGGTCGAGGCAGCGGCGCGCCTCGGCCCGCATCCGGGCCTTGTCCACCACACCGAAACGACGCGGCAGGTGGTGCAGCACGATGTTCTCCGCGATGGAGAACGCCGGGATCAGGTTCCGTTCCTGGTGCACCACCCCGATCCCGGCCCGCTGGGCGTCCAGCGGCCCGGTGAGCTGGAGTTCCTTCCCGTCGAGCACGATCCTGCCCCCGTCGGGGCGGTACACCCCGGTCAGCAGCTTGACCATGGTGCTCTTGCCGGCACCGTTCTCCCCCAGCAGCGCGTGTACGCTGCCCGCCGCCAGCCGCAGGGTCGCGCCGTCCAGCGCGCGTACCCCCGGGAACGTCTTGACCAGGCCCTCGGCCGTGAGCATCACGACGACCTCCGCAACAGCTTCTGCCGGACGGTGCCGAGCAGCACCGCTCCGAGGACAACCGCGCCGACGATCAGGTCGATCCAGCGACGGTTGATGTCGAACTGGGCCTGCAACACGTCCACCAGCCGGACCAGGAACGCGGCCAGGCAGGTCCCGGCGACGCTGACCGCCCCGCCGGTGAGCGCCACCCCGCCGATGATCGGCGCGGCGAAGCTGGGCAGCAGGAGGTCGTCGCCGATGCTCGAGTTGACCGAGCCGGACGAGGCGACCGTGATGACCGCGGCGACCCCGGCGAGCAGCCCGGACAGGGCGTGCGCGATCACGATCGACCGGTCGTTGGAGATCCCGGACAGCCGGGCGGCGAACGGGCTCCCGCCGCTGGCGAGCAACTGCCGCCCGGTGACCGTACGGGCGAAGAAGAAGGCGACCAGGGCGGCGACCCCGAGCGCGACCAGGAACACGACCGGCAGCCCGAGCACCGAGGCGCGGCCGAACTCCCGCAGCCCCTCCGAGTAGCCCTGGTAGGTGTCGGGGCCGTTCACCCCGTACCGGAGCCCCTCGATGATGGTCATGGTGGCGAGCGTGACGATGAAGCCGTTGATCCGGGTGAAGACCACCAGCGCCCCGTTGACCACACCGGCGATCAGGCCGACCGCGAGCGCGACCAGGACCGCGAGCGGCGCGGGCAGACCCGCCTCGACCATCGCCCAGGCGGCGACCATGGCGCAGAAGCCGGTGAGCGCGCCGACGGACAGGTTCATCTGGCCGATCGCCAGGACCACCATCTGGGAGAGCCCGATGACGATCGGCACGGCCAGGAACCGGAAGAACGCGCCGAGGGTGCCGGCGGAGAGCAGGTTGCCGCCGGTGGCGATGGCCAGGGCGACGAACCCGACCAGGGCGATCACGGCGAGGGTGAACTCGGGCCGCCGGGCGACCGAGCCCCACCGTGAGGTCTTCTCCTCGTAGAGCACGCTCATGCCCGCACCCCCCTGCGTTCGGCGAGCACGTGGCGTACCCGGTCCAGCGAGAGCGCGACCAGCAGCACCAGCCCGATGTAGAGCTTGAGCTGGTCGAGCTGGAACTGAAGCAGGTTCAGTCCCTTGTAGATGACCTGGGTGAGGGTGGCGCCGAGGACCGTACCCAGGATGCTGACCGCACCGCCGGCGAGCAGCGTGCCGCCGAGGACCGGGCCGAGGAACGACGGGAGCAGGAACTGCTCACCGATGTTCGCGGAGAAGGCGCCGTTGTTGGCCGCCAGCAGGAAGCCGGCGAGCCCGGCGAGCAGGCCGGACAGGGCGTGCGCCTGGACCACCCGGTTCTTCGTCGGGATGCCGGACAACTCGGCCGCCCTGGCATTGGCGCCGGTCATCAGGATCTCCCGGCCGAGCCGGGCGTACCGGAACAGAAGCCCGACCGCGAGCGCCGCGACCAGCGCGAACGGTACGACCAGCGGCACGTTCGGCCCGCACACGTTGCCCATGCAGTAGTCGGCGAAGGTGTCGTTGCGCAGTGAGGTCATGCTCGCCGGCTGGCTGCCGAACGCGACCCCGTCGGTGAACCGGGTGTAGAGGATCGTGATCAGGCCGATCATGGCGAAATCGAGGGCCAGGGTGACCACGAACGAGTTCACCCCGGTACGCGAGATGATCAGCCCGGCCAGCGCCCCGAGCAGGGTGCCGACGGCCAGTCCGATCACGAGCCCGACGAGCAGCGGTACGCCCAGCCGGTCGTACGCGAGCCCCATCGCGAAGGCGCTCATCGCCGCCATGCGGCCGACGGCCATGTTCATGTGCCCGAGCGAGAGCACCATGAGCTGGGCCAGCCCGACGACGGCGTAGACGCTGATGTCGGCCTGTAGCGGCACCAGGGTCAGCGCGGTGTTGAGGAACGCCGGCCGCAGCACGCTGAAGAGCACGACCAGCGCGATCAGCAGGACGACCAGGCCGAGGCGCGGGTTGGCCCAGAGCGGGATTCCCGGCGGCTTGCGAGGCGCCGGAGGCTCGGCCGCCGACGGCGCCTCCGGTGCGACCGTGGTGGTCTGATCACTCACTGGATTCTCCGGTTGTCGATCGCGTCGCGGTCCCAGTCGATGCCGAGTCCGGCGGTGGTCGGGGGCAGCGCGTGCCCGTCGACGACGTCGATCTCGCGCCCGGTGATCGCGCGCAGTTGCGGGATGTGTTCCAGGTAGCCGCTGTTGGGCACCGCGCAGCAGAGGCTGACGTGCAGTTCCATCAGGAAGTGCGGGCAGACCGTGACGTTGTACGCCTCGGCCAGGTGGGCCACCTTCAGCCACGGGGTGATGCCGCCGATCCGGGCCACGTCGACCTGGACGATGCCGGCGGCTCCCCGGTGCAGGTAGTCGCGGAACTGGCCGATCGAGTACATCGACTCGCCGACCGCGACCGGGATCGAGGTGGCCTCGGCCAGCGCCCGGTGCCCGGACACGTCGTCGGCCGGCAGGGGTTCCTCGAACCAGTACGGGTCGGACGCCTCCAGCAGCCGGGCCCGCCGGATCGCCTCGGCGGCGGTGAGCGACTGGTTGGCGTCGAGCATCAGGTCGAAGTCGGGGCCGACCTCGGCGCGAACGGCGGCGAGCCGCTCGGCGTCCTGCACCGGGGACCGGCCGATCTTGAGCTTCGCACCGGGCCACCCGGCCGCCTGGCTGGCCCGCGCCCCGGCGATCAGCTCGTCGGTGCTCAGGTGCAGCCACCCGCCCTCGGTGTCGTAGAGCGGGATGCGGTCCTTGGCGCCGCCGGCCAGCACCCAGAGCGGTTGGTCCGCGGCGCGGCATCGCCAGTCCCAGAGGGCGGTGTCGACGGCGGCGAGGGCGAGCGAGGTGATCGCGCCGACCGTGGTGGCGCGAGTGGCGGCGAAGAGGTCCCGCCACACCGCCTCGACCCGCCGGGGGTCCGCGCCGACCAGTCGGGGCACCAGGTAGTCGCGCAGGAGCGCGAGGACCGCGGTGCCGCCGGTCCCGATCGTGTACGCGTAACCGGTGCCGGTCCCACCGTCGTCGGTGCGGATCTCGACGAAGATGGTCTCCTGTTTGAGGAACGACTGGACGGCGTCGGTGCGTACGGTCTCGACCTCGAGGTCGACGAGGTACGCCTCGGCGTGGGTGATCGCGGGCAACGAGGCTCCTTCGAGGGGTGGCGAACGCGCCGGTTTCCGGGGGTGGGGCGCGTTCGACTACCGGGCCGGCCAGCGGTGACCGCTGACCGGCCGGGTCGACTACTGGCAGGTCAGGTACTGGCTGTCGAACGCCTTCTTCAGCTCGTCCGTCTTGGCCTGCCGGTCGGTCTCGTAGTTGTCCACGTTGGCCTTGGTGACCACGAAGGACCCGGAGTCGATGACCACGCCGGGCGTGCTGACCGTGCAGCCGCCGGAGAGCTTGGTCAGCGCGTACGACCCGACGGACGCCTGCCCGACCGGGTTCTGGAGCACGGTGCCGGCGACGGAGCCGTCCCGGATCCCGGCCAGGATGGTCTGGTCGTCGTCGATCGCGATCACCTTGATCGGCAGCTTGGCCTGCTTGACGCCCTCGGCGGAGGCGACCGCCGGGTTGTACGCGGTGTTGACGATGCCCTGGATCTGGGTGCCCTTGGCGGCGAGCAGGTCGGCGACGGCCTTCTGCGCGCTCTGCAGGTCCTTGTCCACGTCGGTCACGGTCTGCACCAGCTTGACCTTGCCGCCGGTCTCGTCGACCGCCTTCTGCACGCCGGCCATCCGGCGCTGGGTGTTGGAGTCGACCTTGTTGCCGGTGAGGTGGACCAGGTTGCCCTGGCCGCCGATCGCCTCGACCGCGGCCTGTCCGGCCTTGTACGCGGCGAGTTCGACGTCGGTGGAGAGGCAGAAGTCGGCCTTGTTGACGTCTCCGGCGGGGCAGGAGGCGAGCGAGGCGACGGCGAAGCCCTGGCCCTTGAGGTCCTCGAAGGTGGCGTTGATGTTCTCCGGGGCCACCCCGAAGATGCCGAAGGCGTTGTAGCCCTGGGCGGCCAGCGCCTTGAGCACGTCGTTCTGCTTGGTCTGGTCCCAGCCCGAGGTCTCGTTGAACGCGACGTCGGCCACCCCGAGGTCGGTCTTGACCTTCGCGGCCGTTTCCTTCCACGGCTGGAAGTACGGGTGGGCCCCGCCCGACACGAGGGCGATCTTCACCTGGTCGGCCGCCCGCGTGGTCGCGCCGGCCGCCTCGTTCTCACTTTTCTTGGTGCATCCGGCGGTGGCCAGGGTGCCGAGCACCAGGATGGCAGCCGCGGCGCCGAGCCGAGTCAACGGGCTCCGATTCATGACCGCACCTTTCGCGCATATCGTGGATCCTATAGGATGTATCATGGATGTTTAGTCGATCACACTCGCTCGCGTCAAGGCTTAACCTCGAAGAAACATGCCGTCGTTACCAAGGCGTGTCGGGCTGAGCGCGGCGGCACCGCAGGAGGAGACGGATGGTCAACCAGCAGCCGGTCCGTCCGCTACGCCGGTCGACCCTCGGCGAGGACGTGTACGAGACGCTCAAGGTCCTGGTGCTGGAGCACACGCTGACCCCCGGGGACCGGATCAACATCGACGCGCTCGCCCGTGACCTGGCCGTCTCCCCCACCCCGATTCGCGAGGCGCTGGCCCGACTCGAAGCCGACGGGCTGGTCCGCAAGCGTCCCCTGGTCGGTTACACGGTGAGCCCGCTGCTGACTCGGGCCGAGTTCACCCACATGTTCGAGATGCGCTCGCTGCTGGAGACCGCCGCCGCCAGGTACGCCGCCGAACGCGCGAGTGACCGGCTCCGGGCGGCGATCTGCGCCGAAGCCGCCACCACGGTCGACACCGACGACGGCGACCCGGAGGGCTGGCACTGGCACGCCGCGTTCACCACACTCGACGCCCGGTTCCACGAGCTGGTCGCCACCGCCGCCGGCAACCCGTTGCTCGCCGACGGGATCGCCCGGTTGCACGCCCACCTGCACCTGCACCGCCGCTACTTCCCGTACGCGGAGACCGGCACCACCGGCGCGGAGCACCAGCGGATCGCCGACGCGATCCGGGCGGGTACGCCCGACGCCGCCGAGGCGGCCATGCGGGACCACCTCGATCGGGCCCGGGACCGCCACCTGCCCGCTTTCGAGTAGCCCGTCCCTACTGGACTTCCGGAGGGTGTCCGAACGGGACCCGATCGATCAAGCACGATAAGGCCATCGTCGCTGGGCTATCCTCGTCATCTACGAGTTTCATCGCCCGGGCGGGAGACACCGATGGTCAATGCTCCGGTGCACCACGCGGACAGGCCGACCGGGCCGACGGCACTGGTCCCGCTGCCCGCCCGACAGACCCTGACCGAGGACGTCTACCAGGCGATCAAACGGCTCATCATGGACCACGTGATCCCACCCCGGGGCCGGCTCAGCATCGACCAGCTCGCCCGTGACCTGCGGGTCTCCTCGACCCCGATCCGGGAGGCGCTGGTCCGGCTCGAATCCGAGGGGCTCGCCGGGAAGGAACCCCTGCGGGGATACTCGGTCACCCCGATCCTCACCCCGGCCCAGGTCGACGACCTGTTCGAGTTCCGCGGTCTGATCGAGCCGTGGGCCGCCGCCCGCGCGGCACAGCGGCGCGACGAGGCCGGGCTGTCCCGGCTACGCGCCGAAGTGGACTCGGTCAGCACGTTGCCGGCCGGCGAGAGCTACGCCGACTACCAGGACCTCGCCGGACACGACGACCGGTTCCACCGACAGATCGCCGAACTCGCCGGCAACCACCAGCTCCTGCGGGCGTTCGCGCGTACGCACTGCCACCTGCACCTGTTCCGCCGCCGCTACACCGCCCCGCTGGGCAGCGCGACGGTGGCCGAACACCGGGACATCGCGGCGGCCGTCGCGCAGGGCGATCCGGATGGTGCGTACGCGGCGATGGAAGCGCACCTGGAACGGGCCCGGCAGCGGCTGACCTGAACGCGCGGACGCCGGGCCGGGAGCGGATCCTGCCGCGTCCCGCCCGGCGTCCACGATCAGCCCCTCCCGGTCCCACGTCCGGGAGGGACGGTGTCGGTCAGCTCGACATCACCCGCTGGTGCAGGGCGGTCACCACCGACCGGGCGGAGACGAACGAGCCGTGCTGCCACGCGGTCTCGTGGCTCAGCCAGTCACCGGCGAAGTAGACCCGCCCGGCCGGCTGGAGCAGCAGGTTGTAGCCGGCGGTGCCGTGCGGCGGCGAGGTCCAGGCACCCTCCAGGTAGCGGGTACGGTCCCAGGCGTGCGAGAAGGAGGTGGCCAGCTCGCTGCGGTACTTCTCCCCGTGGATCTTCACGCCCTGGGCCACGGCCCGTGCCTCCCGCTCGGCCGGCGTCAGCGCGCTGTACGTCCGCGCGTTCGCGCCGGTGTTGTAGTAACCGACGATCAGACCCCGCTTGCCGTGGAAGCCGTACGACGGGTACCAGATGTGCGACAGGTCGAGGTCGGTCTCGGTGATCCCGCCGTAGATCCGCTCGTCCGTCTCCCACCAGCGGCTGCGGTACTCCAGGCCGATCTTGCCGGAGGCGGTGACCGGGAAGCTGGCCAGCGCGGCGGTCACGTTGGTGCCGAGGTTGTGCGGCACCCGCGCCATCAGGTTCGGCGGCAGTGTTCCCACGCAGTAGTCGGCCCGGATCGACTTCTCGTGCCGGCCCTGGCGGTAGGTCACCTCCACCTCGTGGCCCCGGTTGGTCACCCCGGTGACCTCGGCGCCGAGCCGGATCCGGTGGTTGCCGACCGCCCGACTGAGCGCCTTCGGAATCGCGTCCATCCCGTCGACCGGCTGGAACATCAGCATCGCCTGGTCGTAACCGAGTTCGAAGGAGAAGTACCGTCCGACGTTGCTGGCGAACACGTCCGACAGCGGTGGCGGGGCACCGAGCAGGGTCCCGGCGTCGTTGCCGGCCCCGGGGTAGGCCGCGTACCCGCGCCGGCTGGTTCCGGTGTACGCGAACCCGCTGGTACGCCCACCGATCGCACCGAAACTCTGCAGGAACGACAGCAGGCGGGTCTTGTCCTCGGCGGTGAGCCGGGCGTCCAGCGCCCCCTGGTCGGTCGCCTTGGCGAGCAGTTCGGAGACGTAGCCGTACACGTCGGCCCTGGCGGTGCGGTAGCGCTGGGCCGAGGTCATCCCGGTCGCCTCGTTGTAGATCCGGGCGTCGGCGTTGGCGTTGGTGAACACCTCGATCGGCACCCCGAGCTCACGGCAGTAGTCCAGGGTGACCATCCACTGCGCCAACCGACCCGGACCCGCGTTGAGGTAGGTGCCGGAGGAGAACTTCGCCTTCTGGGTGTGCCCGTCCAGGTCGGTTTCGGAATCACCGCCGCGGATGGTGCGGTTACGGCCGCCGGCGACCGCGCGCGCCTCCAGGATCGTGCAGTCGTACCCGGCCTTGCCCAGCTCGTACGCGGTGGCCAGGCCGGCGATGCCGCCGCCGAGAATGACCACGCGCGCGGCACCGCGGCCGGTCAGGTGGAAGTCGGATCGCTCGGGTGCGCGGAACGCGGGCGCGGCCGACGCGGCGGTCGGCGCGAGTCCCAGGGCGCCCATGGTCGCGAGCATCGCGCCCGCTCCGCCGCTGGCACCGACTGCCCGCAGGAAGCCGCGCCGGTTCAGGGCGGGTTGCGTGTGGTGGCTCATACGTCCCCCTTTATCAAGATCCGTGGGACGCCGAGTCTCTGTGCCGACTGTTACCGGTGAAGCGAAATGATGTTGCCACCGCATTTCGCTGATCTTCGATGAACGCGGTCAGTCGCCGATCGATGGACGCGGACCACCAGCCCGACGGACATGGGCCGTCGCGGGCCACCGGGCCCGACGGACATGGGCCGTCGCGGGATGCCGTGCCTGTGACGGAGGTGAGCCGGTCGGGGTCAGCCGGTGACGCGTACGTGGTCGTCCGGGCCGCCCTGGGCCCGCATCGCGGCGACCAGGTCCGCCCGTGCCCGGGCCACCCGGGACCGGATGGTGCCCACCGGACAGTCGCAGACCTCGGCCGCCTCGGCGTAGCTCAGCCCGGCGACCTGGGTGGCGACGAACGCCTCCCGCCGGTCGCGCGGCAGCGTACGGAGCAACTGGTCGAGCACGACTTCCTCTTCGAAGCCGGACCCGTGACCGGCCCTGGCGGCGTCGGCCGCCCCCTGCCAGTCGGCCAGCTCGGCGGTGCGCGGGCGGCGGACCAGCGCCCGGATGTGGTCGGCCGCCACCCGGCGGGCGATCGCCAGCAGCCAGGTACGCGCGGACGACCGGGCCGCGAACCGGGGCAGCGCCCGCATCGCCCGCAGGTACGTCTCCTGGGTGAGGTCCTCGGCGTCGGCGTGCCCGATCAGATGCGTGACGAAACGGTGCACGTCATGCTGGGTGGCCCGGATGAAGGCACCCGCCGCGGTCCGGTCGCCGGCCTTCGCGGCCAACGCCCAGCGCGTGATCTCGTCGTCGTCGGACCCGGTCGCAGGCATGTTGGAAGGTTAACCTGTGCCGCCCCGGTTAGGGTTGCGGCAGTTCCATGGGAACTCGACGGATCCGGGGACCGACAATATGGGTGTGGGGTGTGAACAGTACCGGGAGACGCTCTCGGCGTGGCTGGACGGCGAGGATGATCCCGCCGAGCGGCCCGCCCTGGAGGCGCACCTCGGAGAATGTCAGGAATGCCAGTCCTGGGTTGATTCTGCCGCTTCGGTGACCCGGCTGGCCCGAACCAGCCTGGTCGGCACGATGCCCGTACTCGACGAGCGGGTGCTCGCGGCGGCACCCGGTCCGGGCCGGCTCCGGGTGGCCATCACGCTGCGGATCCTGCTCGGCGTACTCGGTGGGGTGCAGTTCGTCCTCGGTGCGGCGCAGATCGCCGGCATCGCGGGCACCCAGCACCTGCACAACCTCGCCGGGACCACCGTCCCGCCGAACCACCTGTGGCACGAGTCCGCCGCCTGGAACGTGGCGATCGGCGCCGGCTTCGGCTGGATCGCGCTGCGCCGTACCCGGCCGGTGGGGATCCTGCCCACGCTGACCGCCTTCGTGGCCGTACTCACCCTGCTCTCCGCGAACGACATGATCGTCGGACGGGTGGACGTCAGCCGGATCCTCAGCCACGGCTTCATCCTGGCCGGTTACGTGATCATCCTCGTCCTGACCCGGCCGGCGCTGGACCCCGGCGAGCCACCGCAGCGGCGCCAGCCCGGCCCGTCGCGCTGGCGGGCCAGCTTCGACGCCGACGAGGTCGCCGCCCCCGTCCCACCGCTGCGCCTGGTCCGCAACCACCCCGGCCCGGCCCACGCCCGCCACGACGACCACCGCGCCGCCTGAAAACTACCCCACTCGGCGACCCCCGCGCCGCGTGACGGGTTACCCGCCGCGGCCCTCCCGGCGGGCGGCCTCGGCCAGGAAGTTGTTGTAGCGGGCCAACTCGTCCTCCTCGCCGTTGGCCTGCGCCCGGTCGGCGGCCCGGTCGAGCCGGGCCTGCTCCCGCTCGTCCGCCCGGATCCACTGCCGTACCAGCAGGATCATCACGATCGCGGCCGGCACCTCACCGAACGACCAAGCGATGCCGGCACCGAGATGCTGGTCGGACAGGAGCGACCCGGCCCAGTCCGGATGGACAGCGTCGTACCAGTCGGGGGCGATGACCGTGGTCGACTGCATCAGGATCACGCCCAGGAACGCGTGGAAGATCATCGCGGCGAAGTGGATGATCACGAGCAACGGTTGGGGCAACGGCCGACGCCCGGGGTCGATGCCGATCAGCACCCAGAACAGCAGGTAGCCGACCAGTACGAAATGGGTGAGCATCGCCAGGTGCCCGAGGTGGTAACGCATCAGGGTGCCGAGCAGCCCGCTGAAGTACAGGCCGTAGAGGCTGGCGACGTAGAGCCCGAGGGCGACCAGCGGATGGGTCAGCACCCGCAGGACCCGGCTGTGGATCAGGATCAGCAGCCACTCCCGGGCCCCGCGCACCTGCGGATCGGTCGGCCGACGCAGCGCCCGCAGGGCCAGTGTGAGCGGTGCCCCGCCGACCAGCAGGATCGGCACCGCCATGGAGAGCACCATGTGCTGGACCATGTGCACGCTGAACAGCAGGTACGCGTACCGCGCGACGCCGAGGTTCGTGATCGCGGCGAGCAGCAGCATCCCGGCCACCCAGCTACCGGTACGCGACCAGGGCCAGTGGTGCCCGTCGCGGCGCAGCCGACGTACGCCGGCCAGGTAGGCGGCGATGCCGAACGCCGTCACCGCCAGGAAGAACATGTCCGGCAGCACCTCGCCGAGCATCCGGGCGGCGGTGGGTGCCGGCGGCATGCCGAAGCCGAGCAGTTCCACCAGCGGATCCGGGCCGACCGGGTTCACCGGTTCCGGGGTCGGGCTGCGGGACAGCGCCACCGCCAGGCCGAAGGTGGCCGCGAAGACGACCAGTTCCCCGGCGGCCAGCCGACCGAACGCCCACCCCGCCCCGGCTCGCAGGGCCGGCAGCGTACGGGCCCGGTGCACGACGCCGATCCCGCCCAGCACCAGCAGCGCGGCGATCTTCGCGAGGACCAGCCCGCCGTAGCTGGAGTGCCAGAGCTGCCCCCAGTCGCCCAGCCGCACCCACGCATTGGTCAGCCCGCTGGCCGCCACCACCACGAAGCAGGCCAGGGCGAGCCGGCTGTAGCGGGCCGCGGCGTCGGGCAGCAGCCGGCTGCGCCGGAGCATGAGCAGCCCGACCAGCCCACCGACCCACACCGAGGCGGCGAGTACGTGCAGGGCGAGGCTGGTCACCGCCAACTGGTGGTTGCCGGCACCGGCCGCGTGCCCGGTGAACGCCGGCGGCAGCACCGCGACCAGCGCCAGTACGGCCGTCGTCGCGGCCAGGGCCCGGGACACCCCGACCCGGGTCAGTACGGCCAGCAGCAGCGCCAGCCCGGCCTGCAATGCCAGTGCCCGGCCCTGGCTGATCGAGGTGGCGAAGCTGAACACGGTCGCCGAACGCAGCCGGTCGACCGGCTGGCCGAGCAGGTCGGAGACGGTCAGCACCAGCATGGTCGTCGCCGCCACCGCCCAGCCGACAGCCCACCCGGTCGCCCGGCGCAGCAGCAGGTAGCCGCGCGGCGAGACGCTGGCCCCGTCGCCGGGGAGCAGGAACGCCGCGGTGACCAGCAGGCCGACGGTCACGGTGGCCAGCCCGTCCAGGGCCACCCGGACGATCGGCATCGCCCACCGGGTGACCGGTCCGGGATCGGGCAGGCCGGTGATGACGGTGCTGTCCAGCCCGCCGCCGTACCGCAGTGCCAGCAGCAGCACCGCCAGCGCCGCCGCACCGACCGACACCGGCAACCACCACAGCCGACCGCCACGGACCGGCGAGGAGGTGACGGGAGCCTCGGGCACGGGTACGCCGTCGCCGCTCATCGGGTGGTACCGGTCGGTCGGCGTCGGCGTACCCGGATCAAGCCGGCGGCGACGGCGCCCAGGGTGACCGCGCCGGCCACCCACCACCACAGCGGAGTCGAACCGCCGGTCGTTGCGACCGGCGCCGCCGCCCGCACCGGTTCGGCCGGCGGGGCCGGCTCCCGGCCGGGCGGGAGCGCGACGGTGAACCGGAACTCGCCCTCGATCGGATGCCCGTCCGCGGAGATGGCCCGCCACGCCACCCGGTAGTCACCCGATCGCAGCGGGTGCACCGGTTGGCTCATCCGGTGGTCCACCACCCGCGCCGGCCCGTCGCCGTAGCCGGTGTGGTCCGCACCCTCGACCAGGACCGTGCTCAGGTCGGCCCGGACAACCTCGTTGAAGGTCAGGGTCACCGCCGGCAACGGACCGGTCACGGTCGTCCCGTCGGCCGGGTCGGTCCCGAGCAGCCGGGAGTGCGCCCAGGCCGGGGTGGTGAGGACCGGCAGACCGGCGAGCAGCACGGCCAGACCGGCCCCGGCCAGCATCGCCACCCGGATCACGACCCGTCGGCCCACCGGCAACCCGGACCACACCACCGCCAACCGACCGTGCACCACCACCGACCCCACTTCCACCGCCCGCGAATCCGGGTAGGTGGTCGTGCCGGCGTCCCGGTGAGTTCCCGGACACCGGTGCGGGCCGCGTCACACCAGGCGAAACGCCCTCAGGTGGGTCAGGGGAACTCGACGATGTGCATCGCGGCCTCCTCGGCCGACGCGCCGCCACCGTCGATCCCGACGTCGCTGCCGACGGACTCACCCTCGAGGTCCGGTCCGAGTCCCTGGTCGGGCGCGACCAGCCGGCCCGCGCGCAGGTCGCCGACCTCGTTGGCGTCGAGGAACTCGTCGGCCTCGCGGGACAGCGCGTCCTCGTCGACGTCGGTGAGGAGGGCGGGGCGTTCCCACGGGGTCGCCTGCTCCGGAACCTCCTGGGCGATCCGCTGGTCGAGCGACTCGCCGATGCTGGCCTCCTCGGCGGTCACGCCGAAGGCGGTCGAGCCCCGGTAGTTCTCCGGCGGGGAGTAGCCCTCGTCGAGGGCGTCGTCGAGCCCGCGGTCCTCCAGCGTGTCGTCCGCCGACAGTTGGCCCTCGTCGTGGGGGAACCAGACGTCCGTCTCGGCCGATCCGTCAGGGGTGGTCATGTCGAATCTCCTCGCTGCCCGTGGCCGGCACCCATGCCCGCCGTGGGCGAGCCTAGCCACCGCCGGTACGGACCGCAGCCGGGCAGCCCGGGGGTACGGTCAGCGGGCGCCACCCGGTAGGTCGAGGATCACATGGAACGCCTCCCAGACCCGGGCCAGGGTCTGGCCGGTGATCATCCCGACCGGCTCGCCGAGCGCGTCCCGCGACCGGCTGCCGATCGTGGCCACCCGGACCACACCCTCGACCGGGTCCCGCGAGGTCAGCGGGATGCTGATCCCCGAGGACGGCCACCCGGGCACCACGTCGACGCAGATCGGTCGGGAGACCGGGTCGGCGTTGAACTCGTCCGCCGAGACGACCAGCACGTACAGCTCCCGGCGCGGGCCGATCGGGCGGTACGGGCGGATCTCGCCCTGCCTCACGACGCGCGCGTCCGGCTGACCCTGTCCAGCTCCGCCGCGTACGCGACGCCCCGTTCGACCTCGTCCTGCTCGGCGTGCCGGACCAGTTCCGCCCGAACCGCCGGGTGCGCCGCCAGGTACGCGGCCTCGGCGCGCATCGAGTCGGCCAGGGTCTGCCGGCGGACCGCCCGGTTGACGTACGCGGAGAAGGAGACCCCGGCGGCTTCGGCGCTGCGCTGCGCGGCCTCGCGGGTGAGGGCATCGAGGGTGATGGTGACTCGATCGGTTGCCATCGAGGCAGCATACTCAGCCGCATACCAAAACGCATCGGTCACGTAAGCATTGTCGAGCGCCAGCTCAGCTGTTTCCACCCATGATCATCACGGTGGTGGTAGCGGCCAGCGCGATCTCCAGTTCGGCCAGCGCGTCGCGTACCGCCCGGTCCGCCCACTGCGGCTCGCCGAACGCGGCGAGCCGCCGCTTCACCTCCTCCGGCGGGTGGCCGGGGAAGGCCGAGGCGATCAGGCCGGTGCCGCAGACCAACGACCAGAGCGCATGCGTACGCGGGTCGGGCGGGGAGGTGCCGGCCAGGGCCAGTCCGAGCCGGCGGCGGGCGTCGAGTTCGGGTGCGGGTTCATCCGTGGAGGTCGACGGGTACCGGGAGGTGGGGAAGACCCACAGCACCCGCTCCTCCGTACGCCGGAGCAGGCCGCGCCCGACCAACCGGTCCAGCACCGCCTCGCGCAGACCCGCCCGCAACCGGTCCACCCACTCCCGCGCGGAACCGTCCGTAGGGGCCGACGCGATCTCGGCCAGTCCCCGGTCGACAACCGGGTCACCGGTCGGCGTCGGGTCGACCACTCGCAACCGGCCCTCGACCGGGGCGACCCGACCGGCGACCGCCAACTCGACCAGCACCCCGCCGGCCAGCCCGTAGTCCAGCCAGGACGAGTCCGGGGCGGGCGCCCCGTCCTCCCGGTAGGCCAGCAGGAGCAGTTCCTCGGCCAGATTGATGTCCATCCAGCCGATGGTAGGAACACCGAGCACGTCAGACGTCCGGCGGGCCGGCGGCCCCACGCCGACGCAGGTACAGGGCGGCGGTGGCCACCTGGCTCCCGATGACCAGTGCGACCGCGAACGGCACGAAGGACCGCCACGGCTCCGGCAGCCACGTTCCGAGCAGCCAGACGCCGGGCACCACGCAGACGACGGTGATCGCGTACGCGAAGAAGGCGCGCAACCGGTGGCCACGCCGCACCTGGTCGAGACCGTTGGCGGCCGCGGCGGCGGCCAGACCGACGAATTCGTTGATCCCGAAGATGTCCGCCACCACCAGGATCAGCACTCCGAGCAGGACACCCACCAGCGAGGAGTGGGCAGCGGCCCGAAGTGCGTCCGGTAGCGGCCCGTCCGGCAGCCCCGGCTCGTGGTCGTAGACGAGTGCACCCCTGCTGTCGTACACCCAGCGGTGGGGCGACTCGGTCGCCCCACCCGGATCGGACGGCCCGGGGGCATCCACGCTCATGCGTCCAGTGTGGATAAGGATCGCCAGGCGCGACATGACCGGTCGCCCGGCTCTCGCATCGTCCGGACGGACAGGTCGCGAACGGCGGTCGGCAGACGGCCGAGGAGTGGCGACGGCTTGCCGAACCGCGGGCCGGTGCTGCCCGGCCGCTCGTCGCACCACCGCTTCTCACGCGATCAACGACGGACCCTTACGCGGGTTACGGCGATCCCGATGCCCGCACCGACAGGACGGTTCCGGCTGGCCGTTCGGGTACCGCCGCCCCCCAATGCGGAAATGGACGAGCATTCCGAGCAGCGAGTCCGGAGAACGGGCGAGTCGTGTAAGTCGAGCCTTCGGACGGTTCCGACAATCGTCGGGATCCCGCTGATTCGGCTCGGGCCGGCGGCCGAATCGGCGGCGCCGTGGCATTGCGTATTGGGGCGTTTCCGCGCAGTGGCGCCACCGCCGGTCCCGACCGAAGTGATCACGCTCACGCCACGGGCGGGACCCTCGGTGTGCGCTCGGCGGTGCGCCGCAGGCGCGCCACGGCGGTCGGGCGTACTTGGGGACCGGTGTCGGGGCGGGGCACCCGGCAACGAAAAGAGGGTATGTCCATCAATGGACATACCCTCTTACCTGGTGGGCGATGCTGGTATCGAACCAGCGACCTCTTCGGTGTGAACGAAGCGCTCTCCCACTGAGCTAATCGCCCTCAGCGCGCATGACTGTACCTGATCCGGTCGGCACCGCGCATCTTCGGGGTCAGTGCGTCGCGAGGTAGTGCAGCGCCTCGGCGACGAGGTCGATACCGAGGCTGAGTTTCAGCGACAGCCAGACGACAACGCTGACGAAGACCAGGCCGAACGCGCCGAGCAGGAGACGTACGGGCCAGGACTGCCGGGTGGCCCAGCGGGTCCAGGCCTGGACGTTGCGCCGGGTGAAGGTGAGCAGGCGGCGGGCCCAGTGGTATTCGACCGCCCAGACGCCCAGGCCGGCGATCACCAGGAGCCAGCCCGGTCCGGGCAGCGGGATGAGTGCCAGGCCGACGAGCACCACGATCGCTCCGACCACCGCCACGATGACCTTGAGTGCGATCCGGCCGGTCGGGTTGGCCCGGATGATCTCCAGGGTGGTCTGGACCCGCTGCCGGAACCCCGTCGGCGGCTGTTCCCGCTCGGCCAACAGGGAGTCACCATCGGCCGGCCGAGGCTGGCTCTCGTAGGCGACGCGCTCGTCGTCGGGCACGTGGTTCCTCCGCTCCTCGACCACCAGTGTCCCCCATGCTCGACCGGGATCCTCGTGGTCGCCGTCACTGGTTTATTGCTCCATTGAGGAGCATTTCATGACCAATTCGCCCCCCAGTGTCGGCCCGGCCCGTCACTCAACAGGACGACTGGACGTTACCGGAGTGAGTCGACGTGTGAACCACCCGACGCCGGGTGGGATCAAAGACCTGGGTAGAACTGGACATCCTACCTAAATTTTCGATTTCGAGCGGCGTTTGGGGACCCTCTTCCCACTACTGGGTGAGATCAGCGTATGGCGGAGCGTAACCAGGTTCATCACCTGAGGATGGGAAAAGCGGGGCACGTACGCCCCGCAGCGGTGCCGGGGGGAGAACGTCCATGAGTGTCATCCGACCGACGACAGTCGAGGTCGAGACGTCGTTAAGGCTCGTCGCACCTGATGCCACCGCGCTGCCGGTGCGTGCCAGTCTGCGCTACGACCCAGCCGACCCGTACGCGGTTCATGTCCTGTTTCATGCCGAATCTGCCGGCGGCGAAGCGGTCAGTTGGTCCTTCGCCCGAGAGCTACTCGTCACCGGGCTCGACGAGCCCGCCGGAATTGGCGATGTCCGGGTCTGGCCGTGGGCCACACCTCGGGGGGACTTCGTCGCGCTCGCCCTTTCTTCACCAGATGGGAATGCCCTGTTTGAGGTGCCTCGCAGTGTTCTGGTCAGGTTCCTCCGGCGGACCTACGTGGTCGTGCCCCGGGGCCGGGAGAGCGAGCACCTCGACGTCGACGCCGCGGTCAACCGGCTCCTCGCCGGTCGCTGAGTCACGGCCCGGACAAACAGCGGCGCCGCGCGGACCTGCCGAGTCCGCGCGGCGTCGAACCGTCCCGATCGGGTACGCCGGTGCGTGGCGACCCAGCCGTGGGTGGTGAGCCCACGGGTCGACCGGTCAGCCGTGGGTGGTGATCCCACCGTCGACCGGGATGACCGCCCCGGTCAGGTACGCACCCGCCCGCGACGCCAGGTAGATCGCCGCACCGGCCATGTCGTCCGGTCGACCGATCCGGCCCAGCGGGACCTGGTGCTCGATCGCCGCCCGGGTATTCGGGTCATCCAACGCGAAAGCCATCATCTTGCTCTCGAACGGGCCGGGGGCGATGGCGTTCACCGTGATGTGCTCGGGGGCCAACTGGTGCGCCAGGCTCCGGGTCAGCATGTGCACCGCCGCCTTCGTCGCCGAGTAGGCGTACACCTCCATCGAGGGCACCCGGATGCCGTCGATCGACCCGATGTTGATGACGCGGGCCGGGTCCTCGACCGTCGCCGCTCCCCGTAGCGCCGGCAGCAGCGCGGTGGTGAGCGTGAACACCGCCTTGACGTTGACCGCCCAGAGCTTGTCGAACGCGCTCTCCGGGTACGCCTCCAGCGGCGCACCCCAGGTCGCCCCGGCGTTGTTCACCAGTACGTCGAGCGCGGGCACCCGTGCGGCCACCGCCTCGGCGAGCCGGAGCGCTCCGTCCGCGCTGGAGAGGTCCGCCGGGATCGACTCACAGGTGCCGAAGTCGGAGAGGCGCCGCGCCACCTCGTCGCAGACGTCGGCCCGACGGGAGGAGACGATCACGCGCGCCCCGGCCTCGACGAAGCCCTGGGCGATCATCAGCCCGATCCCCCGGGACCCGCCGGTGACCAGGACCGTCTTCCCCTCGACCGCGAACAACCCCGGCATGCGCACCTCTTCCAGGAATCGCCGTTTGTCACTCTTGTGACATCCCTAACCCATCCGATACTGTTCGGTAACTTAGTCGCGGTGCCGCCACCGGGGCAACCCCTCCGGACCCGCCCGTCCCTCGGGTCCGACCGTGCCCCGGTGGTGCCACCGCGCCCCTGACGACCTGCGACTCAGCCCAGACCCGTCAGGGCTCCGTGCCGGCGATCCGGACCCCGTCGAGATGGACGGTGACCCGGGGATTCGCGGCGTAACCGGGGGCCGCCGGCACCCAACTGTGGTCGTTCGTCTCGGTGAACGCAGCCCAGTCTGCCCGGCTCACCCGGAGCTTGACCGGCCCGGTCCCGGCACCGACCGCCAGCGTGCCGGCCTCCGGCGGGAAACCCACCTCCAGGTAACCGTCCGCCCCGGTACGCGCCACCGCCAGCGGCACCACCCGACGGCTGACCTTCGCGCAGCCGATCTCGGCCCAGTCGCACCACACGTTGATCGGCGCGGTCCCGCCCTCCCTGGTGAACCAGTAGCGCAGCGTCAGCCGGGAGAGCGGCACCGGGACGGCGCCCACGTTGTCGAGCAGCAGGACCGGCTTGAGCTGGTTGTCGGTCGGCGCCCAGTCCATGTTCCGGTGCCGTACGGACAGGGCGGGCAGGACGGCCGGCGGCGGCTTCTCGACCACGAACAGGGTCACCGAGTCGGCCGGGAAGGTGTGGTTGAGCACACCCGAGGGCGCGCCCGCGTACGGCGGTGGGACCAGGATCGGCTGGTCCGGCAGCCGCACGATCGAGGTCGGGTCGGTGGAGGCGTACCGGTGGACCTGGGCGTGAGGGGCCGTCCGGCCGCGCAGCGAGACCGTACTCGTCTGTTCGACCCCGCTCTTGTTGACCACCATCACGGTCAGCGCCCCGTCGGTGGAGCGCTCGGCCGCGTACACCGAGAGGCGTTCCCGGTCGGCGCTGCCGGCCCGTACCGCGATGTCGCCGAACCGGCCGCCGGCACCGTCGTAGTTGCGGTACATCCGGAACGCGTACGCGCCGGGCTGGTCGGCGGACGGCGGTGCCCAGAGGGTGGCCAGGTCGAGCCCCTCCCGGCCGAAGATGCCGAGGATGTCGGCCTGGGTCAGGGCGCCGTTGATGTGGTCCAGGGCGCCCCAGTTGTACTCGGTGATCGCGGTCTTCGTGCCGGGATAGTTCGCCGCGACGAGTTCCCGCATCCGGGGCACCAGCCGTACCTGGGTGTTGATCCAGCTCTCATCCAGGTAGGACGGATCCCAGAGCGCGCGGGTGGAACGCAGCCGCAGCGCGTTGGTCGCCGGGTCGGAGCCGTTGCCGAACGCCACCCCGGACGCCTGCGGGTAGAAGTGCATGTCGAAGTAGTCCAGCACCCGCAGGTCCTGCTCGTCCTCGTACCGCTTCATCTGTTGCAGGTACCAGGTGGTGAACGGCAGTCCGTCGCGCGCCGCCCGGTCCGGTGGGTCGGCCCAGCACCCGGTACGCCCACAGGTCTCCTGGTCCAGGCCCGAGTAGTCCCACGAACTCCACCCCCAGCCGACCGGGCCGAGGGTGGCCGCACCGGGATCGGCCGCCTTGACCGCAGCCCCGATCTCGTACGCCCGGTCCCGCAGCTCGACCGAACCGGCCCCGAGCGGGTGTACGTCGCGATGGGTGGAATGCCAGATGTCCGGCTCGTTGTCGAGATTGTAGAACCCGACCCCACCCTCCGCGGCGGTGCCGTATTTGCTGGTCAGATGCCCGATCCAGTCGCGTACGTAGGCACCACCGGCCGGGACGCTGGTGTCGAGCGGATCGTTGCCGGTGACCGGGGTCCCGTCCGGCCGCACCCCGTTGCCGCAGTCCGGCCGCCACTCGTCGGTACGCTGCTGCGCCCCGTACTTCGTTACCGAGAAACCGCAGGAGCCGTCGCGGGCCTTCGGCACCCAGCCGATCAGCGGCACGGTCAGGATGGTGTCGCTGCCGGTCCGCCGGTCCTGCTCGACGAACCGGTCGGTGGTGGACCCGTCGGGCAGCGCGTCGGGGTCCTCGTTCGCCTCGGCGATGTTCTCGAAGAACCAGTCCGACGCCCGGTTGCTGGTGTCGTGGCGGTAGTGGTACCGGGTGGTCGCGTTGCCGCCCCACCGGCGTACCGGCAGGTCAAGCTCGTCGGCGAGGGCCTCGTCGGCGAAGTTCATGCCGTAGATGTGCGGGCTGATCGGCTGCCGGTCGGCGGCGAGGTCGATCTCCAGTGCCGGCCCGGCGGCGTTCGTCCCGGCCCTCGGTGCGTCGGACCGGGCGGCGGCCGACGAGGATCCGGCGGGTAACAGACCGGCGGTGGTGGTGGTGAGCAGGGTGACAACCAGCAGGCCTGCGGTGCGGGCGCGCGGGGCGGGCCGACCGGGGACGGCGAGCGGGATGGATCGGTGGCGCATGGGCGGACTCCCGGAGACTCCGGCGCCCGTACGGGCGCGGGCGGACGGTGGAGGTGATGGGGGTGCGGCGACAGCCATCGCCCCACGGGCGTGCTCCCGCCGCGCTCGTCCAGCCCGGACTGCGGTCACGTTACCGATCCGCGACCGGACCAGTCAACGATCAACGTCGATGGCTGCTGCCGTCGGCCGTTTGGTCCGGGCTGGGCGCGGGTACCCCGCGACTGCCCGGGCTCCAGGAGGATGAGAACCATGACCGACGCGGTAAGCCTGATCCAGTCCGACCACCGGGTCCTGGAGAAACTGCTCCACCAACTTCGGGACCCCGATGTCGACCGGGTGGCGGTGGTGGACGAGGTCGCGGCCCGGCTGACCGCCCACCGGAGCGCCACCGAGCAGGTGTATCCCCTGCTGGCCGGGGCGGCGAAGCCGGCCGAGGCGGCGGCGGGACCGGCGCCCGCGATCCCGGACCTCGGCCCGGCGCAGGAGCGGCTGGACGCGCTGCGGTCCTGTGACCCGGACAGCGAGCGGTTCGAGGAGGCGTTGAAGGAGTTCGCCGACGCCGTCACCCACCACATCCAGGTGGAGGAGACGGACGTGTTGCCGGAGTTCGCGGTCGACGACGACCCGGCGCTGCTGGAGCGCGCGGGCGCCACCTTCGAGACCGAGCGGGTCCGCGAACTGAAGGTGTACGGCATCGACGACCCGACGCCCGGTCAGTAATCACCACCGCCGCCGGGGCCGGCACCGGCCCACCGTCCGGTGGGTCCCGCCAGCCGGCTCGGTGCCGGTCCCATCCGGTCACCCCGCGCAAATCGATCAGTCACGCCTCGGCGTGCGCAGATGCGCGGCGGTTGAGCTGCGGCTACCGTCAGGCGGATGGTCCGTTTCGGTCAGACTTCCCCCGACACGGCCGGGTCCGCTCCCGCACCGGGGGCGGGCATCGGCACCACGACGCTGCGCGAGTTGTCGGTCGATCCCGGGCGGAGACGGCCGGTGCTGCTCGATCACCACGTCCTGATCCTGGTGACCGTCGGGCACGGAACGTACGAGGTCGACTTCCGTACGTACCAGTGCCGGCCCGGCACGCTGATCCTGGTCCGGCCGGGGCAACTGATCCGCGCCGACGGCCCGACCGGGCTGGACGCGGTGGTGATCTGCTGGACGGGTGACGTGCTGGCCCGGATCGCCTCCGACGGGACCACGGGACATCCGTTCGGCACCACCCACTGGCAGCTCGCCGGGGAGGACCAGGACGCGGTGATCAACGAGGTGAGCCAACTCGTGGTCGACTGTCAGCGGCACGGCGGTGGTCCCCTCGCCGCCGAACTGCTCCGCCACCAGCTCGCCGTGCTGCTGCTCCGGCTCGCCCTGCTCCCCGACCAGGAGGCCGGGGTCGACGCACCGACGGCGAACGCGGAGACGACCGGCACCTACCGTCGGCTGCGCCGGGAGATCGAGGAGCACTACCGGACCAGCCGACGGGTGGAGGACTACGCCGCCAGGTTGGGCTGCTCGGTGCGTACGCTGACCCGCGCCTGCCTGGCGGCGACCGGGCGCAGCGCGAAGCAGCTCGTCGACGACCGGGTGGCGTTGCAGGCCCGGCGGCTGCTGGCGGCGACCGAGGAGCCGATCGCCGACGTCGGGCGGACACTCGGCTTTCCCGAGCCGACCAACTTCGGCCGGTTCTTCCAGCGCGAGGTCGGCCAGAGTCCCGGTACGTTCCGAGCCGGCCTCGACCGTGGCAGCCCAACCGGCGGCAGCTCGCTCGACGGCCCGTCGCACGGCAGCCCTCTCGGCGGCGGCCCAACCGACGGCGGTCCGATCGGCGGCAGCTCCATCGGTGAGCGGCAGCGGGCCGCCGGCACGGGCGGCGGAATCGGCCCCGGCGCCGGTGGCGGTGGCGGGCCGGGCGACGGGATCGGCGCCGGGCAGCCGGGCCAGCAGCGGGTGCCGGGGCAGCGGCCGGTGACATCCGGACCCCTGGTCGGAACGCCACCGCACGCGTCCGTGCGCACTTAGCGCGAGCCTGTTGCCTGTTCGACAGCGTCCGCAGGCATGATGGTGTCGTGCAAATCTCAGCGCGCGGCGACTACGCGGTCCGGGCGGCACTGAGTCTCGCCTCGGCGTACCCGTCGCTGATGTCGGCCCAGGCCATCGCCCAGCAGCAGGACATGCCGCGCAAGTTCCTCGAGGCGGTGCTGGCCGACCTGCGCCGGGCCGGCATCGTCCGGGCGCAGCGCGGCGCGGAGGGCGGGTACACCCTGGCCAGCCCGCCCCGCGAGGTCAGTGTCGGGACGATCCTGCGCGCCGTCGACGGTCCCCTCGCCGGCGTACGCGGGCTGCGCCCCGAGGAGACCCAGTACGACGGCGCCGCCGAGAACCTGCCCCGGCTCTGGGTCGCGGTGCGGGCGGCCGTACGCGACGTGGTCGACGAGGTGAGCCTGGCCGAGCTGGTCAGCGGACGGATGCCCGCCCACGTACGGAAGCTGACCACCCGTCCGGACGCCTGGCAGCCGCGCTAGGCGCACGAGGCGGCTACCACCTGCCCACGGCCTACCGGGACAGGGCCGCGCACGCCGTGGCGATCTCCGTGGGTAGGCCGTCGTCACCGCAGTCCAGACCCGCCGACGCCCGGCCGACCAGGCGCCAGGTCGCGTCCACCAGATGCAGGAAGACCTGATTCGAGGGGATCACGTCGGTGCTCCGCGCGGGCAGCGCGATCAGCCGGGCGTACGCGTTCCGGCAACCGAACACCTCGACTCGATCGACGGTCACCCCGGCCGACCGGTCGTCGACCAACACCCGGGTCGCCGGCAGCAGTACGGCGAGAGCGCACGACGGATCGTCCGCCACCGGTGCGGTCGGTGCCGGTGCCGGTGGCGCGGTCGGGTTCGGGGAATCGTGACCGCGCTGCCCGGACCGCCCGCCCGGACCGCTTGCCCCGCCCACCGCGTCGGCGTTGGCCGGGGCGACGCCGTCCGGAGCCGCCGGCGCGCCGCTGCCTTCGATCGGCACACGCGGCGGGGTCGAGGCGGTGGCGGTCGCGACGGTCGGCGGGGTCGGTTGCGTGGTACGCCGCTCGTCGGCTCGGGCACACCCCACCATCGCGGAGGTCAGGGCCAACGTGGTGGCCAGTACGGCGGTAGCGCCTCGGGTCCTCATGGTCGCCTCGCATCTCGTCGTCAGTTCCCTCCGGGGCCACTGCCCCGGTCCGGTCACGACGGTAGGAAAGGCGCCTTTCTCGAAGCTGAACCAAACCTTGAACGGCTGGTCGGGTGGCGTTCAGACGACCCCGGCCAGGCCCGAGCGGTCAGCCGCACCGGGCCGCGTCAGGTCGCACGGGCAGTTCCACCGCAGGTGCCACCCGTCCGCTTCGCCCGACTCCCGGGTACCCAACCGCTGGAACGTCGACCGGGCCTCGTCCCAGGCGGCGTGGGCCGCGTCCCGGTCACCGCGTAGCGCGTGCACCGCGCCGAGGTCCCGGAGCGTCCGCGCCTGGCCGAGGTCGTGGTCCAGTTCGCGCCAGGCGCCGTACGCCTGCTGCAGTGTGTCGTGGGCGGTGTCGAGTCGGCCGGCGGCGAGGTGCATCTCGCCGATCGTCCGCCGGACCAGTGCCGCCCCCAGCCGGTCGTGCAGCCGATGACACGCCGACAGGGAGCGTTCCAGCGGTTCCCGGGCCCGGTCCACCTCACCTCGTCGCAGCCAGACCTTGGCCAGCGCCTGCTCGGTGTAGCAGGCAAGATGCGCGTCCGCCCTGCTGCTGGCCATGTCGTCTGCCCGGGAGCACCAGAGTTCCGCCGCCTCCAGGTCGCCGCGTGCCCGGTGCACCAGGCCGATGCCCCGAACCGCGATCGTCTCGCCCCGCCAGTGGTCCAGCGCGCGGTACCGGTCGATCGCCTGCTCCAGCCACTCGATCGACCGGGCGTCGTCGCCCCGCTCCCGGTGACAGTGCCCGAGACCATAGAGGGCGTATGCGGCGCCGTCCTCGTCACCGTGCCGGGTGAGGGCGACAGCAGCCGCCTCCAGCAGGGGAATCGCGTCGCGGTGCCGACCCACCTCACGCAACACCGAGCCCAGACCGTTGCGTGCCGCGGCGGCACCTGGTTGGTGTCCGGCCTGGTCGAAGAGAGTTATCGCGGAGGAGAAGTACCGTTCGGCCTCGGCGAACCGGTCCTCCTTGTACCGCAGCAGCGCGATGCCGCACTCGATGACGGCCTGCGCGACCCGGTTACCGGCCTTGCGGGCGGCACCGAGCGCCGCCGCGTGCGTACGGTCCCAGCCGACAAAGTCGTTGTGTACGGCGAACGACGCGAAGACCAGCGCGTCGGCGAGCGCGCACGAGGCGCCGTCCATGCCCAGCTCGGCGGCCCGCTCGACCGCCGCGACCAGGCCGGGGCCCTCCGCGTCCAGCCAGCCGGGCCGGAGGTGGTCCGCGGCGAGCACGTACGACTCCAGGCTGACCGGGATGGGCGGCTGCCGGTACAGCGGCGGCACCGCGTGGGGCAGCCGTTCCCCGAGCCGTTCGCACAGTTCCGTGGCGGCCCGCAGCACCCGGGCGACCGCCAGGTGCAGGGCCTCCTCGGTGTCCTCGTGGACGGCACACTCCTGGGCGTAGAGCCGTACCAGGTCGTGCATGTGGTAGCGGACCACCCCGTGCACCGGGTCCTGGGCCACCTCCACCAGCCGTGCGTCGGCGAGCTGTTCGAGCAGCTCCTCGGCCATGTCCACCGTCTCACCGGTCAGTGCCGCGGCGAGCCAGTCGGCGAAGCTCGGCGAGTCCATGAACCCGAGCAGCCGGAAGACGCGTTGCGCCGCCGGGCTGAGGCCGCGGTAACCGACCGCGACGCTCGCCCGTACCGCCAGGCCGTCGGCGGTCAGCTCGTCGAGTCGTCCGCGCTCGTCACGGAGCCGGTCGGCCAGCCGGGAGATCCGTCGGTGTGGTCGGGCCGCCAGCCGCGCACCGGCGATACGCAGGGCAAGCGGCAGGCCGGCGCACATCTCGACCACCGTACGGGCGGCCTCCGGCTCGGCCGCGAGTCGCTCCGTCCCGATGATCCGCCCGAGCAGCGTCAGCGACTGGTCGTCTCGGAACATCTGCATCTCGAGGTGGTGCGCCCCCGGAATCGTGGTCAGCCGGGCCCGACTCGACGCGATCAGGGCACTGCCCACGGCACCGGGGACCAGCGGCAACACCTCCTCGCCACTGACCGCCGAGTCGAGCACGATCAGGATCCGGCGACCGCTGAGCGCGGCCCGGTACTGCCCGAGCTTCTCCTCCAGGGTGCGCAACTGCTGGACGTTGGACACGCCCAGGGCACGCAGCACCTGGTTGAGGGCGCCGGCCGGGTCACCGCGCCGACCGTCGAGCCCGACGAAGATCTGACCGTCCGGGTAGCTGTCCCGCAGCAGGTAGGCCAGCCGGATGCTCAACGACGTCTTGCCGATGCCGCCGGGTCCGGCCAGGATCAGCGGCGGCCGTGGGGTCGAGGACCGCTCCGGCCCCGCCAGCAGGGTGAGCGCCTCGGCGATCTCCGCCTCGCACCCGGTGTGGTCCGGGAGCGCGGCCGGGAGCTGGCAGCCCGGTCCCGTCGGGTCGGCCACCTCGTCGCTCTCCCACGGCCCCGGCTCGGCCGGCGGTGGCACCGTAACCGGTGGCGTCACCGGCTCGACGGTTGCCACCGAGAAGCGGGTGGGAAGCTCGTCGTGGAGGATCTCCTGGTGCAGCTTCCGCAGCTCGGCGCCCGGATCCACACCCAGTTCGTCGGCGAGCAGGGCACGCGTACGGGCGTACTGGTCGAGCGCCTCGGCGCGGCGGCCGCCGAGGTGCAGCGCCCGCATCAGGTGTAGTACCACCGGCTCGGCGAGCGGATCGCGCTCCAGCGCCCGGGCGAGCCGATCCGCGACCGGTCCGGGGCGCCCCTGCCGGAGTTCGCTGTCGGCCCAGTCGAGCAGTACCCCCAGCAATTGCTGCCGCAGCCCTTCCCGGACCCGGGCGGCCCAGTCCCCCGGCAACCCGTCCAGCGGGTCGCCGCGCCACAGGTCGACGGCCTCGCGCAGGAGCCGGACCCGCCGGGGGTCCTCCGACCCCAACTCGCGCGCCTGCTCGGCAAGGGTACGGAGCCGGTGCAGGTCGAACCGATCGCCGGCCGGGCCGAGCAGGTAACCGGACGGACGTCGGGCCAGCGTGATCGGGGTGACGTCGCCGGTGTCCGCACTGGACAACAGCCGCCGGATCCGGGTCACGTACGTGTAGAGCACGCCGCGTGCGTCGATCGACGCGGAGCTGTCCCAGACCCGGTCGATCAGCACCTCGGGCGGTACGGACCGGCCCGCGTCAACGGCCAGGGCGGCCAGGACCAGTCGCTGTTTCAGCGGGCCGAGTTCGAGTGGCCCTGCCGCGCCGATGATCTGTAGTTCGCCGAGTATCCGCAGTTCCACGGCACCGCCCCCGCACCCGTAGGACCACCGCTCCACCGGCTCTGAACTCCGCTGGTCGGGGGTGTCAAGGATTCGTTCAGTTTCGTTACCGGCCCGGCTGCGAACGTTTTGCCACGCACCGCTCCGGTGGTGGTGGGCAGGCCGCCACCCGCCATCGGAGACCTCACCCGACCTCCATCGGAAAGGAGCCGCAAGCCACAACTTCATCGGACGACCAAAAGGGAGCCGCGACCGGAACGGCGGCTCTCCCGGTGGTGTGCGTCCGCGATGACTGTAGCCGGCGCTTCGACGGCAGCCAATGCGGCTGTCGTGATGCCGGCACCGCCCGGAAAGTCCGTTCCGACCTGCAAACACCATTCAACTGAAGGACGTAGCTGTGAAGCTTTTCGTCAGAATTGCCGTGATCCGTGGCCTGGCCAGGGTGATCACCGGTGCCGCGCTCGGCGTACTCACCATCGCCGCCGGGACGCTGGTCGCCACCGCCCCGGCGCAGGCGTCGACCCTCAACGGGCCGATCGGTCGCGACGAGATCATCGACCGCGCCCAGAACTGGGTCGACCGGGACATCACGTACACCCAGACCGGAACCTGGGCCAGCGACCCCGAGGGTTCCCACACCTACCGCCGCGACTGTTCCGGCCTGGTCTCGATGGCCTGGCACCTCTCCCGCAGCTACGTCACCGACGACTTCCAGGGCGACAACGCGATGTGGGACACCCTCGGGAGCCTGCACGACTTCCAGCCGGGCGACGCCATGGTCCGCAGCGGACACATGGAACTGTTCTCGCACTGGAAGAACCGCAACGACCACACCGAGGGCGCCTACGTCTACTCCTTCAACAGCGACGGCCAGACCGTGCAGAACCCGTACGCGGACAACAACACCGGGGCACGCGGGTTCAACGGATGGAGCGACCTCCTGTCGTACAAGCCGATCCGGCGTACCGGTCTCGACAACTCGGCCGGAGCGAAGGGGCCGGCGCTGGTGCACGACGACGGCAGCAGTGCGATGACCATCCACCGGTGGACCTCGACCGGGTCGTCGTTCGCCCGGACCAGCGACTACACCTCCTCGGGCTCGTACAACCTGGCGGCCGTGGGCGACCGGGTCGCCTCGGGTGACGTGACCGGCGACGGCGTCGACGACATCGTGATGGCGTACCAGCTCGGCGACGGCACCTTCGGCTTCTACGTGTACAAGAGCGGCATAACCTCGCTCGGCCGCTGGTACACCTCCGGGCCGTTCAACCTCGACCCGGTCGGCGGTCGGCTGGTGGTGGGTGACTTCACCGGCGACGGCAAGGCCGAACCGGCCCTGGTACGCGACGAGGGCGACGGAGACATGACGATCTACCGATGGATCTCGACCGGAACATCGTTCAGCCGGACCACCGACTACTCCTCCACGGGGTCGTTCGAGCTGGCGAACGTGGGCGACCGGGTCGCCTCGGGTGACGTGACCGGCGACGGGATCGACGACATCGTGATGGCGTACCAGCTCGCCGACGGCACCTTCGGCTACTACGTCTACAAGAGCGGGGTCAACTCGCTCGGCCGCTGGTACACCTCCGGGCAGTACAACCTCGGCCCGGTCGGCGCCCGGCTGGTGGTGGGTGACTTCACCGGCGACCGCAAGGCCGAGCCGGCCCTCGTACACGACGACGGTGGCGGGGCCATGACGATCCACCGCTGGACGTCGAACGGCTCGTCGTTCAGCCGCACCACCGACTTCACCGCTCCCTCGTTCACCGTCAGCCAGGTGGGCAACCGGGCCGCCTCGGGTGACGTGACCGGTGACGGGATCGACGACATCGTGATGACGTACCAGCTCGGCGACGGCACCTTCGGTCACTACGTGTTCCGGAGCGGGATCAGCTCGCTCGGCCGGTGGTACACCTCCGGGCAGTACAACCTCGGCCCGGTCGACGGGCGCCTGGTTCTGGGGAACTGGTAACCACGGAGCAACACCCGAACCCGCCCCGGGCGACCGTCCATCGGTCCCCGGGGCGGGTCACGTTCGCGGTGACAGGCGCAGGCCGAGCTGGTACGTGGGCGGCAGAAGAGCCGCGAGCCACTGGTCCGGGCGGCCGGAGCAGGTAACGGGGTCGGCCCAGGTCAGGCGGACAGTCGCACCGCGCGACGGGCCGGTACGGCGGGCCGGGTGCCGAACAGCCGGGCGGCGTACGCGAGTGCCACCGCCCTCGGCCGGGCGACGAGCGTGTCCGGCACCAGCAGCGGCGGGTCCACCACCGAGGCACCCAGGGCGGTCAGCCACTCGGCAAGCTGCCGGTGGGTCTCGTGGGTGCCCCGCGGCTCGGGTGCGGTCACCACCGGCACCGCCCCGATCCCGAGCAGGCCCTCCGCGGGCAGGGCCTCACCGAGCAGCTTGAGTACGCCCGCGTACCCGCCCTGCCTGGTCGGGGTCGCGACGACCAGCAGGCTGGCCCGGCAGACCAGGTCGACGGCGCGGGTGACCTCGACGCTGTCCGGGGTGAGCAGGTGAGGGGCCAGCCAGGCGAGATCGACGGTGACCGGCGCCGGTTGGGCGAGATGGGCGGCGATCGCGGCGCTGACCCGTTCGGCCAGGTCCAGGGTGGATGAGTGGGGACGCGGATCGCCGGACACGGTGACGATCATGGTGTCACTCCTCGGCGCAACTGGGCCGGCTCACCCGACGGAACGGGCGGCGGCCGAAATCCACAACGGATCGGGGAACGGGTCGGTCGGACATCGGTGGCCGGCGACCCGGGGAGGGAGCGACCGTCACCGGTGGTTGTGCGGCGCGTGCTGCGAAGCAGCGCGACAACGGGCGGTGACTGCCGGACGGATAATCGGGACCCGGCAAGCGGACATGGCCGTGGGAAATGGGATTGACAGGCTCGGCCCACCCTTGCCTCCCCCCATGCTGCCGCTGCACCAGGAGCCGGTCAACCCCCATCCACCATTCGGGACTTTTGCCCGGCTACCTGATCGACCTGCGGCGTCATGGCCAGAACAACTCCTTAAATCCCATGTGATAAGTAGGATTATTCATTGATGTTCTTCGTCCTCGGGCGGGTTCCTGGCCAGCATCGCCTCCGTCCGATGAGGACAACGGGAGGTTTGCCGGACCGTCGCCGGGGGAACCTTCGATCCGTCCCCCCGACACCGACTGTTTTTACGAAGGGAGCACGGCCATGGGTCTGATGTTCCGTAAGCGCAAGAAGTTCGGCCCACTGATCCTGAACTTCACCGAGAACGGCTTTTCCTCCTGGAGCATCAAGATCGGCCGCTGGTCGTGGAACTCCAAGGCCCGCGCACACCGCGTCGACCTGCCCGGACCACTGTCCTGGAAGCAGGACAAGCGCTGACCGAGGAATCGGATGAGGGGCCGGCGAACCCGCCGGCCCCTCACCGTATCCGAGGTACGGATGCCCTGCGGTCGACCGCTGTGGCCGGGTCCGGCCCGGTCAACCGTCCACCGACGGCTGATCCGGCACGGGCGCAACCGCCTCGACCAGCACGTCACCGCCGAGCCGCCCGGACGAGGGCTCGCGGCGGACCAGACCGGCGGCGAGCAGTCCGGCCAGCGCCCGGTTGGTGTCCTCCGCGCGGTAGATGCTCCGCGTCATCGCGAACAGGCGCAGCTCGCTGACCGTACCGGGGCCGGTTCTGGTGAGCCGGTCCAACAGCCGCGAGGCGAGCGGGTCCGGGGACGGGTTCGGCGTGACCTCCACCGGCTCACCAGGTCCGTGCGGATCCCGGTAGCTCACCCCGATGCCGTGGCCCACCGTCCAGATCCCGTCCATGAACGCCTCCAGCCGCTTGCCGGACGAAGTGCCGAAGACCACCAGCCGGGGCTCCCGCTCCGGCCCACCGACCAGCTCCACCTCTGTGAGCAGGTCGAACCCGGCCTCCGGCACCGTCACGCGATGGTCGGACCCCGCCCGGGCGGTGTCACCGAGCACCAGCAGCAACTCCGCCGGTCGCCCGGCGGCCAGGGCCGCGAGGGTGGCCGGGGACGGTGCCGGGCCGTGGCTCGCGTCCAGCACGGCCAGGACCGGGGCGCCGGCCGCGCCGGCCGCCTTGAGCACCACCGCCAGCCGGTCGAGCCCACCGGGTACGGCGTACACGCTCACCTCGGCGGGCAGTCCGCTCTGGTCGACGCCGAGCCCCGGGTCGCCCGGCGACGCGGCGAGGACCACCGCCGCCAGTCGACGCCCCCGCAACGAGTCGGTCAGGCCGGTGAAGACCCGCAGGACCGACTCGACCGTACCGGTGTCCGCGCCGGTGTAGGCGTACACGAGGGTGGCCCGGCGGCCCCGTTGCAGGGCGCCCGGGGCCCACTCGGCGACCTGACGAACGAGCAGGTCACGGATGACGGCGGCGATCGGATCGGGAACCATCCTGCGGTTCTACCGTGCCACCCGCGCCGGTGTCACATCCGCCCCGCTCCGGGCGACCGGCCGAACCCGTCAGACCGGTACGGAGATCCCGACGCCGCCGCGCGTCTGCCCGCCGTACCGCTGCTTCTCGCGGTCGAGGTCGAGCCGGCCGATGCGCTTGCGCGCCGCGATCGCCGCGTCGTCGAGCTGGTCGGCCGGGACCAGCCAGACCACCTCGAACTCGAGTCCGTCGGGGTCGTGGGCGTAGAGGCTCTTGGTGGTGCCGTGGTCGGAGCTGCCGGAGAGCGCGCCCGCCTCGCTCAGCCGCAGCGCGGTGGCCGAGAGTTCGTCCAGGGTGTCGACCTCCCAGGCGAGGTGGTAGAGCCCGACCGTGCTCCGACCGGCGGTGGACGGGCCGGCACCGGTGCCCAGCTCGAACAGCCCGAGGTCGTGGTCGTTGGTGGAGCCCGGCGCCTGGAGGAACGCGGCCCCGGCGAAGTTGTCCGGCGTCATCGCGACCTGCCGGAAGCCGAGCACGTCACGGTAGAAGGCGACGCTCCGGGCAAGATCGCTGACGAAGAGTACGGCGTGGTTGAGCCGGTGGATACCCATGGGACCAACGGTACCGCGAGATAGTTGAGCGTTCAACCACTGGGGTTATGCTCTGCATCATGACCCGGTGGCTCGATCCCGAAGAACAGCGCACCTGGCGGACCTTCCTCGCCGCCAGCCAGGCGCTGATGGAGACCCTCGACCGGGAGCTGCAACACGACGCCGGCATGCCGCACGCCTACTACGTGATCCTGGTGCACCTCTCCGAGGCACCCGACCGCCGGCTGCGGATGAGCGAACTCGCCGAGGCGGCCGGCTCGTCGCGCAGCCGGCTCTCGCACGCCGTCGGGCGACTCGAACAGTCCGGCTGGGTACGGCGCGAGGACTGCCCCACCGACCGGCGCGGCCAGCTCGCCGTCCTCACCGACCAGGGCTTCGCCGCGCTCGCCGCAGCCGCACCCGGCCACGTCGAGGGCGTACGCCGGCACCTGTTCGACCCGCTCAGCCCAGCACAGATCGACCAACTGCGGCGGATCAGCGAAGCATTGGTCGACCATCTCGACCCGAAACGTCCGGCATCATGACCAAACTGCCCCCCATCGGCCCCTTGTACTGAACGTTGCTGGACCAGCACGATGGGACGTGTCTCCCGGCTTCGGCGATCTCACCCCTCAGGCGCAACAGCTCGTGGCCTCCGGCGATCTGGCCGGGGCTCAGGAACTGCTCGGTGCCGCCCTCAACAGCGCCGATCCCAGCCCGGCGAACGCCTCACCGGAACTCACCGAGGCGGCCGGGCTCCAGGCAAGGGTGCTGGTCGCCCTCGGCGAACCGCACTCCGCACGGGGCTGGGCCTCGTTCGCGTACGCCGCCGCCGACCGGCTCTACGGCCCCTCCGACCAGCGTACGGTCGCCAGCGCGGCCACCCTGGCGGCGGTCCTGCACCGGGTCGGCAGCCACGAACGGGCGGCCCGGCTCTACCGTGACGTGATCATCGAGCTGACCGCGAACGACGGTCCGGAATCCCTGCGGGTGCTCGCCGCCCACGCCGACCTCGCCACAGTGGAGTACGCCCAGGGCGAGTGCCAGCTCGCCCGCAACCGGCTCGAGGACGCCTGGGAACTGCACCGCGAGGTGTACGGCGACGGTCACCTCAGCGGGATCAGGATGCTCGCCCGGCTCGGCGCGATGCAGCGCGACTGCGGGCACTTCACCGAGGCGCACGAGCACCTGGCCCTGGCCCGGGAACTGTGTCGCGAGCACCTGCCCGCCGACCATCCGCTCGCCGCCCAGGTGGCGGCACTCGCCCGAGCGGCGGCGAATCCCGACCACAGCTGCCACGACGGCCAGTCGGCCGAGTCCGCCGATCCGGACGAGCCGGGCAATCGCACGGCCGGACCGAACGCCGGCTACCCGACCCCGGCCGACAGCCCCGCGCCCCCGCCCGACAGTTACACCGCCCAGGACCGCTACACCGCGCCCGACCGCTATGCCGCCCCGGACCGCAATCCGTCCCCGACCGGCGCGTACCCGGCCGCGACCGGCGGATATCCACCCGCGGCCGAGACCTACCCGGTTCCCCCCGACACCTACCCGGCGGACGCCGACACCTACGCCGCCCCGGCGGACGTTTCCGCCGTGGACGCATACGGGGCACCAACCGACAGCCATCCGGCGCACGCCGAGCCGGCGCCCTCGCTCCCCCCGCCCCGGATGCCGCCACCGCGCGTGCCACCGCCCCGGCAACCGGCCGACCACGGGCCGTTCGGCCCCGGCGCGTCCTCGGCCGACACCGTCTACCCACCGGCCGACGACCGCGCGACGGACCGGGACAACCAGTGGTGGCCGCCCGACCGGGCCGAGTCCGACCCGGCGGACGAGCCCGTCGACGGACCGGACGACCAGCGGGCCGGCTGGACGTCCACCGGCCGGACGGGTTGGCGGACCGAACACCCCGCCGACCAGGACAACGACTCCTGGGCCCGCGCACCGACCGGCACCGACTGGGACCACGCACCGACCGGGTCCGGTTGGGACCACGCACCGACCGGCGCCGCCTGGAACCACGGCACGCCCGGTGGCGGATCGTCCCCGCTGCCGCCCGCCGTTCCCGGCATGACGGCCGACCCCGACAGCGGCCGGGACCCGTTCCGCGAGGCCGGTGGGGGCACCGGGACCAGGCACCTGCCGGAACGTCGGACGCAGGCCAAACTGCCCGTCCGGATCTACCAGCCACCGCGCCGGCCGCTGCGGCGCACCCTGCCGGTCATCCTCGCCGGCCTGGTGGTGGTCCTGCTCGGCACGGTCGCGGTGGTCGCCGGGTTCGCGTTGACCGGTGACGCCGATCCGGAACCGACCGGCCCCACCGGACCGACGCCGAGCGGCCCGGCCGCGGGCACGACACCCGAGGCAACCGTGCCCGGCCCGGTCGCGGCACCACAGGTCTCCCCCGGTGCGCCGCCCACCGCTCTGGCCATCCGGGACAGCCGGGACAGTGTGAGCCTGACCTGGATCTACCCGCCGGGTGCCGAGGGTCCGGTGGTGGTGTCGGCCGGACGGACCGGCCAGGAGCCGCGGGCCATCTACGAGTTGGCGCCGGGGACCACCAACTTCATCGTCTACTCGCTGAACCGGAACACCGACTACTGCTTCACCGTGGCCGTCGTCTACTCGGTGGACCTGGTCGGGCGGACCAAGCCGGTCTGCACCAACCGGTCGAGCTGATCCAGGTCGGCCGGGCCGCTGTCAGTCGGAGAATCGACTGCCGCTGCCAGTCGGAGAGTCGGGCTGCCGCTGTCAGTCGGAGAGTCGGGCTGCCGCTGTCAGTCGGGCGGTCGGGCTGCCGCCGGTAGCCGTACCTCGACTCGGAGACCGGGGGCCGAGCCGGGACGGGTGCCGGCGACCTCGGCGCCCGCGTCGGCCAGCCGGACCGTGCCACCCTGGCGGCGTACCAGCTCACGGACGATGGCCAGGCCCAGGCCGGCTCCGCCGCCGTCGCGGGCCCGGGCGTCGTCCAGCCGGGTGAACCGGTCGAACACCCGGTCCCGGTCCGCCGCAGGGATGCCGGGACCGTCGTCGCTGACGGTCACCAGGTGCCAGCCCTGATTGTCGTCCTGCTGCGGAACCACGGTCACCACGACCTCGCCCGCCGCGTGCCGTACCGCGTTGTCGAGGAGGTTCGCCAGGACCCGGTCCAACGCGTCCGGCTCACCCTCCGTCCATGCGTCCCCGGCCGTCGGTACGACCCGCACCGGCGGCGACGCATACCGCTGGGCCACACCGTCGACCAACTCCACCAGCTCGATCGGCCCACTCGACCGGCGCTGCCGGGGTATCCCGTCGTCGGCCCGCGCCAGCAGCAGCAGGTCGTCCACGAGCCGGCTCAGCCGTTTGGTGTCGGCAAGCAGGTCGTCGGCGACCGCCGGCCAGTCCGTACGGTCGCCGAGGTGCTGCGCCACCTCCAACTGCGTACGCATGTTCGCCAGTGGGCTGCGCAACTCGTGGGCGGCGTCGGCGACGAAGGCCCGCTGACGTACCCGGGCCGACTCCATCCGGTCGAGCATGCCGTTGAGGGTGACCGCCAACCGATGGATCTCGTCCCGTGACGCCGGTACGGGCAACTGCCCCGGACGGGCACCTCCGGTGATCTCCTCCGCCCCGGCCCGGAGCGCCTCCACCGGACGGAGGGTGGCACCGATCACCCGCCAGGCGACCACCGCGAGCAGGACCAGCAGCAGCGGAAACCCGACCAGGAGGATGCTGCGCACCATGTTCACGCTCTGCGTGACATCGGTCATCGACTTCGCCACGAGTACGGTCTGCGGGTCCTCGGGCGGCCCCGCGGGCACCGCGACCACGCGTACCGGACCGGTCAGGCCGATCTGCCGGCCGGGGATGTAGACCCCGGACCGGTCATGGGTACGGGCAAGCTGCTCCCGGTTGAGCATCGGCACGAGGCGATCGGCGTCGATGCTGGCGGCCCGGATCCGCAACCGCTCGTCGATCACCTGCACGCGTACCTCCCCTCCGGCGACCGGAAGCGGATCGGGCAGGGCGTTCTCGGCGGCCAGCATGGCGACCGCGTCGGCGGTCTTGAACGCCTCGGTGTCGACGGTGCGTTGCAGGGCCCAGCCCAGTGCCCCGACCAGCAGCGCCCCGCCGACGAACAGGCCGGCGGCGAGTCCCGCCACCCCGATCACCATCAGCCGGGTACGCAGTCTCAGCCGGAGAAAGGGTGCCTCCCCGTCCTTTTTCGTACCGGACGAGACCCTTACCGACCGGGGGCGCAGGGCGACGCGGAGACTCATTGGTTCAGCCGGTAACCGGCACCACGGATGGTCTGCAGGCGGTCGCGGCCGATCTTGCGGCGCAGGTAGCCGACGTAGACCTCGACCGCGTTCGGCGCGGTCTCCAGGCTGGCGTCCCAGACGTGGTCCAGCAGCTCGGTCTTGGAGACCACCTGCCCGGCCCGGCGCAGCAGGTACTCCAGCAGCCCGTACTCCCGGGCGGTCAGGTCGACCTCCACGCCGTCGCGGGTCACCCGCCGCCTGGCCGGATCGAGGCTGAGGTCCCCGGCGGTCAGCACCGCCGGGCGCTGCGGCGCGCCCCGACGCAGCAGGGCCCGCAGCCGGGCCAGCAACACGACGTACGAGAAGGGTTTGGTGAGGTAGTCGTCCGCCCCGCAGTCCAGCCCGTCGGCCTGGTCGTACTCGCCGTCCTTGGCGGAGAGCATCAGCACCGGCAGCCACTGCTCCTCGGCCCGTAGCTGCCGTACCACCCGGTAGCCGGAGAGTCCGGGGAGCATCACGTCGAGGATCATCGCGTCGTAGCCGCCGTGCCGGGCGAGGTCGAGACCGGTCCGTCCGTCGCCGGCCACGTCGACCGCGAACCCCTCGGCCTGCAGACCGCGCTGCAAAGCAGCGGCGAGCCGCGCCTCGTCCTCCACCACCAGCAACCGCACCCGCCAAGGGTGCCACCGTGACCGGGGCGGACCACACCACTTCTCAGCCGGACCACAGCACCGACAGGGCACCATGGGAGCAGGAGGTGCTACAGATGTCAGTTTTCACGAACCGCCCGGCGCTGCGCTGGGTGGTACCGCTCGCCGCCGCGGCGGTGGTCGTCGGCGGCGGCGCCGCGATCGGCACACTGAGCGCGAACGCCGAGCCGGCCCTGCCGCCGCGCAGCGCCGCCCAGCTTCTGGTCGACCTGCAGACCGCCCAGGTGGAGGGCTTCTCCGGCACGGTGGTGCAGCGGGCCGACCTGGGCCTGCCCGCGCTGCCGGGCCTCGGTGGTTCCGGCAGCGCCGACCTGACCGCGCTCGCCTCGGGTACGCACACCCTGCGGGTCTGGTACGCCGGTCCCGACAAGGCCAGGGTGGCGTTGCTCGGCACCCTGGGTGAGAGCGACTTCATCCGCAACGGCGCCGACGTCTGGAACTGGCGCAGTCAGGGCAACGAGGCGACCCACTACCGGCTGCCCGCCTCGGCGGACACCGGCGAATCCGCCCCGACCGGGCTGCCGTCGACTCCCCAGGAGGCGGCCGACCAGGCGTTGGCGGCGATCGACCCGAGCACCCGGGTGACGGTGGGCCGGTCCGCGACCATCGCCGGGCGGGACGCGTACGAGTTGGTGCTCCAACCGCGGGACGAGGCGTCCCTGGTCGGTCAGGTACGGATCGCCATCGACGCCAAGGAACACCTGCCGCTGCGGTTCGAGCTGTTCGCCGAGGGCGCCGAGGAGGCCGCCTTCCAGGTGGCCTTCACCCAGGTCGACTTCAACCGGCCGGGCGACAGCCAGTTCACCTTCAACCCGCCGCCGGGCGCCAAGGTGACCGAGGCCAACGGCGACAAGCGCGCCACGGACAAGCCGCACAGCCCCGGCACCGGCACCGACGCGGACAAGGCGAACGCACCGACCACGGTCGGCAAGGGTTGGACCACCGTGGTGGTCGGCCGGGTGCCGGCCGAGCTGGCCGCGGGGCAACTCCCGGCGGGCGCGCAGGGCGGTGGCCCGCAGTCCTTCGATTCGGCGGACCTGCTGGGCAACCTGCTCGACGCGTTCCCGAAGCAGAGCGGCGACTGGGGCAGCGGTCGGCTGTTCAGCACTCGGCTGGTCAACGTACTGCTCCTGGACGACGGCCGGGTACTGGCCGGTGCGGTCACCCCGCAACGGCTGTACGAGGTGGCCGGGGGCCTGCGCTGACCGGACCGCCAAACTGATCGGAGCATCCGCCGGTCGGTGTCGCCCACGGGCGATGCCGGCCGGCGGAACTCGTCAGTGGTCGAACCAACGGCGGGCCGGAGCGGGAGGGCTCCGGCGGCGGAGTCGATAATGGTTTCGGCGATCAGCCGGAACGCGGCACCGACCGATAGGACCATGGTCGGAGTACGTGTCACCGCGCTATGTTCGTCATTCGAACACGAAAAAAGAACGGCAAAAGAATGCCGTTCTCAATGCATCTTAGCTACTGGGGAGAAGGTTTGTCAAGGTACTCCGAAACCTCGGATGACCAGCACGCCGACGAGATCGGCCACGAGCAGGATTACGTCTCCATGCTCTACGGCCGCCTCGACCGGCTGCGCGACCGGGCCGCACAACGCCTGGCCGGACAGCTGCGCAGCGTCGGCGGAACCCAGCAGGCCCGCTCCCAACGGGACAGCACCATCGCCATGTACGCCGAACAGGTCGAGCAGTACGGCGCGGTGGAGGATGGTCTCTGCTTCGGGCGACTCGACGTCGACGAGGGTCCGCCGCGCTACATCGGCCGGATCGGCGTCTTCGACGAGGACGGCGGGTACGAGCCACTGCTGATCGACTGGCGGGCACCGGTCGCCCGGTCGTTCTACCTCGCCACCGCCGCCTCACCGGACGGGGTACGGCGACGCCGGCACATCCGTACCCGGTTCCGGAAGGTGACCGGGATCAACGACGAGGTGCTCGACCTCGCCGCCGCCCGGAAGACCGAGCACGAGGGGCTGACCGGTGAGGCCGCCCTGCTGGCCGCCGTCAACGCCAGCCGTACGGGCAGGATGGGCGACATCGTCCAGACCATCCAGGCCGAGCAGGACCGGGTGATCCGGGCCGACCTGGCCGGGGTGCTGGTCGTGCAGGGTGGACCGGGCACCGGCAAGACCGCCGTGGCGCTGCACCGGGCGGCGTACCTGCTCTACACCCACCGGCAGCAGCTCTCCACCCGTGGCGTGCTGGTGGTCGGCCCGAACGCCACCTTCCTGCGGTACATCTCGCAGGTCCTGCCGACGCTGGCCGAGACCGGCGTGCTGCTGCGTACGGTGGGCGAGCTCTTCCCCGGCGTCACCGCGACCCGGGCCGAGTCACCGGTCGTGGCCGAGATCAAGGGTCGGCCGGTGATGACCGAGCTGCTCGCCGCCGCGATCAGGGACCGGCAGGAGGCGCCCGAGGACGGCATGGACGTGGTGGTCGAGCGGGACACCCTGCGCCTGGACCGGCAGACCGTGCTCGCGGCACGGGAGCGGGCCCGGCGTTCCGGCCGGCCGCACAACCTGGCCCAGCCGCTCTTCGACCTCGAGATCATCCATGCGCTGGCCCACCAGGTCGCCGAGCGGATCGGGGCCGACCCGCTCGGCGGGGACAACCTCCTCGAGGAGGCCGACCTCGCCGAGATCCGGCGCGAGCTGCGCGAGGAATCCGGGGTGCAGGAGGCACTGGCCCAACTCTGGCCGGTACTCACCCCGCAGCAGCTCCTGTCCGACCTGCTCGGGTCCGCCGAACGGATCGCCACCGCCGGGGCGGACCTGGTCGGGGCCGGGCTGACCGGGGCGGAGCTGGACCTGCTGCACCGGGATCCGGCCGGCGGGTTCACCCCGGCCGACGTACCGCTGCTGGACGAGTGCGCCGAGCTGCTCGGCGAGGACGACCGGTCCGCGCAGGCGCTGGCCGAGCGGGAACGCCAGCAACTGATCGAGTACGCCGAGGGTGCGCTCGAGATCGCCCTCGGCTCGCGGTCGATCGACACCGAGGACGAGGCCGAGGGCGGTGAGATCCTCGGCGTGACGGACCTGCTCGGCGCGGACCGGCTGGCCGAGCGGCAGGAGACCGGCGACCGGCTCACCACCGCCCAGCGGGCCGCGGCCGACCGGAAGTGGGCCTTCGGGCACATCATCGTCGACGAGGCGCAGGAACTCTCCCCGATGGCCTGGCGGCTGCTCATGCGCCGCTGCCCGAGCCGTTCGATGACGGTGGTCGGGGACGTGGCCCAGACCGGTGCGCTGGGCGGCGCCGCCTCGTGGCGGCAGGCGCTGGGGCCGTACGTGGCGGACCGGTGGCGGATCCGGGAACTGAGCGTCAGCTACCGCACCCCGGCCGAGATCATGGCGGTCGCCGGCCGGGTCCTGGCCGAGATCGACCCGACCCTGGAGCCGCCCCGGGCGGTACGCAGCACCGGCGTACCGCCGTGGGACGTCCGGGTGGAGCCCGCCGACCTGGCCGTCCGCCTGGTCGAGTGCACCCTCGCCGAGGCGGGTGCGGTCGACGACGGCCGGCTCGGCGTGATCGTGCCCGAGGGCCTGGCCGCCGAACTGGGCCAGGTCATCACGGACGCGGTGCCGGAGGCGGCCATCGGCGAGCACCCCGAGTTGGAGAGCCGGGTGGTGGTGCTGACCGTTTCCCAGGCCAAGGGCCTGGAGTTCGACTCCGTACTGGTGGTGGAGCCGGACCGGATCGTGGCCGAGTCACCGCGCGGGTTCAGCGACCTCTACGTCGCGCTCACCCGTGCCACCCAGCGGCTCGGCGTACTGCGCACCACCGGGGCGGGTCTCACCGGTCGGTGAAGTTGCCCACCTGACTGGCGTCGCTGGACTGGTCGCTGGTCGAACCGCCGGCCGGGGTACTCATCCCGCCGGTGGTCGCGTCACCGGTGGTGGTCGGTGCCACCTTGCCCTTGCCCCGTGGCGGGCCGGTCCGGCGAACACTCGCCGGGCCGGCGGTGCCGCCGGTGGTGGTCACCATGCCCCGTGGTGTCCGGGTCGGGCCACCGTCGCGCCAGACGCCGGTATCCGCCTTCGCGTCCGCCGGGTCGTCGACGTCCCGTGACTGGGCCTCCCGCCGTTCGTCTCCCGGCAGGGTCACCTCGTCCGTAGCGGCTGGCCCGTACTCGCCCCGACCGACCCGATCCTCGGCCCGCCGGGTCGATTGTCGTTTCTCGTCGTCTCCGCGCACGTTCACACCACCTCAATGGGAAGCCATCCGTACCGGTTGCCTGCCCGTGCGGCGGCCCGCTAAACGGTTCCCGACCCGGCCCTGACCTGGGACGAAGCCAATCGAGGACCGGCCGTTTGCCGGAAAGTGCGTCGGGTAGCCAGGTGGTGCCGCCCTCACCTCGGGCCGATTGGTTCGTGGCCGAGGGAGCGTTCGGAAAGCCTCATCGAATCCTGAGGAGGAAAAGATGAGTACGCAGACTCCGTCCAGGTCGCAACGACCGATGTCGGACCAGCCCACGATGAACCGGCCCATGTCGGACCAGCAGCACATGCAGGGGTACGACATGGACATGTCGGATCGGCACGCCGGTTACGACCAGCCTGTGGGGCGACGTGGTGGCAAGCCGGGTAGCGAGACCAAGCCCGCCTTCCTCACCACCGAGTTCTACGTCTTTCTGGCAGCCGTCGGTGGCGTGATCGCCGCCTCGGTAATCATCGGCAACGACAACGCGGGCCTCGATGTGTTCCGCGCTGACCGGGCCTGGTTCTTCATCGCCCTGCTGAGCATCGGTTACATGCTCAGCCGTGGTATCGCGAAGGCCGGCAGCTCGTGGCGTCGCGGTGGCAACCGCTAACCACGAGGGCGCCTTCGGGCGTGACCGGAAACGGTCCACTCCCTGAGCATCACGGTGCCGCGGTCGTCAGGTTCTCCCTGGCGACCGCGGCATCCGCACGTCTTCTTCTCGAACCGGCTCCGGCTGCCCGAAGCGGCACCGACTACTCCTCGAAGTCGCCGCCACCGTCGTCGCCGCCGAACGCGTCCTCCAGCATCTCGCCCGCGAGCAGGCCGCCGCCGAAGCCGAGCGCGGCACCGGCGACAGCGCCGCCCATCCCGCCGTGACCACCGCGACCGCCGTGGTACCCGTGGCCGCCCTGCTTGGCCCGGCTGCCGTAACCGGAGATCGTCTCGTTCAGCCAGGCGTCGACCTGACGGGTCCAGTCGACCGCCTCGGCACCGGCATGCTGTACGGAGTAGCGGCCGAAGCTGTCGTGGCCACCGGTGAAGAACCCGCCCCGCTTGTCACACTCGATGATCACGTCGACGCTGTACTGGTTGGTCACGAAGGTGAGCTCGACCTCGCGTACGACGTGCGCGTACTGCGGGGCGGCGAAGAACTCGATCTCCTGGTAGAACGGGAGCGTCTGCTGGACCCCACGGATGTGACCGCGTTCCAGGTCGGCACCCTTGAACCGGAACCCGAGCTGGTTGAACGCCCCGAGGATCCGCTCGTGCACCGGCAGGGGGTGCACCGACACCTGGTCGAGGTCACCCTTGTCCACCGCGCGGGCGATCGCCAGCTCGGTACGCAGTCCCATGGTCATGCCGTGCAGGCGCTGACCGTAGACGTCGGTGATCGGGGTCTCCCACGGCACCGGGAGCTGGAACGGGATGCTGAGCTGCTGGCCGGCGGCGAGCTGGAGCGCCCCGGTGACCGGCAGCCGGTGGAACTCCATCGTGCCGGCGTACTCGTGGTCGCCGGACTCCATCTCGACCCGGGTGACCAGGGCGAGGCTGATGTGTTCGATATTGGCCGCGGCGTCCCCACCGCGGAGGTTGACCTGGCCGTCGAGCACCAGACCGGGCCGGGTGTTCGGGTTGGACAACACCGTGTCCACGCTCGGACCACCGACACCGAGGGCGCTTAACATCTTCTTGAAGACCATGGGCTTTGACACCATCCACCGTGGATCGACGTACGACGTACTACACGGTAGTTGTCGTCCCTGTGAGATCGCTGAGAGCAGCCGGATCGTCACCTGTACGTATCCGGACGTGAAAATCCGTCATCGATGGACCCGACTGGCGCTCGGACGATAGGTTGCCAGCCGTCGCGGTGTGGCGACTCTCGGCTGATGGAGGCGGGCGTGACCGGTGTCGAACAGGTGCTGATGAAGCTCGGCTCGACGATCGTGACGACCGCCTGCAAGTCGTGGTTGACCGACCGGCAACGCCGGGCCGAGGCCCGCCTGCCACTGTCCGAGCTGATCAACCGGCGCCTCACCGACGAGTTCGACCGGCGCAAGCTGCACCGCGAGATCGAGGCGATGACCGACGCGGTGGCCCACCGGCTCACCGGACTGACCAAGGCCCGCAGCCTGCCCGAACACGAGCGACAGGCCGCGCTCGACGCCGTGGTCGACGCCTTCACCAGGGTCGGTGCCACCGACGAGGCGTTCTTCGCGGCCGACGCGGACGGCTCGAAGCTCGCCAGCGCGATAAGGAGCGGTGCGGCGGACACTCCGGACCGGGCTGGTCTCGGCGAAGTCGGCCGGCGGATGTACGACCTGGTGCTGGACGAGTGCTGCGACGTCTACGCCCAGACCGTGATCCACCTGAACTCGTTCGCGCCACGGGCGACCACGGAGGTACTGGCCCGACTGACCAGTCAGGGCACCCAGCTCAACGGAATGGGCGAATACCTCACCCGGATCCTCGCCCGGCTGCCCGTTCGGAGCCTGGACGCGCCCAGCGGCACCGACCTGGACGAGGAGTTCCGTCGCCGTTACCTGACCCAGGTCAGCACGGTGCTGGACGAGTTGGAACTGCTCGGCGTCGACGTCCGGCAGTACCGGCCCCGGACCACCCTGAGCGTCGCGTACGTCAGCCTGACGGTGAGCGAGACGGGGCAGCGTCGACTGCTGCCCCGGCGGGGACCGCGCCCCGACGGCTGGCTACCCGGCTCTTTGCGGCGCGGGGAGGACACCGATCCGGAGCTGGCCGAGTCGGGCGCGGTACGGGTCGAAGCGGCCCTGGGTCGCTCCCACCGGACCCTGATCCGGGGCGAGGCCGGCTCGGGCAAGACGACCATCCTGCGCTGGTTGGCGATCACCGCCGCCCGGGGCGCGTTCACCGGGGAACTCGCCGACTGGAACGGGCTGGTGCCGTTTCTCGTTGTCCTGCGCCGCTACCCGGATCGTCCTTTGCCCTCCCCCGAGCAACTGGTCAGCGCCACCACGACTGCGCTCGCCGGGCTCGCACCGCTGGGCTGGACCCATCGCCAACTCGCCCTCGGTCAGGCGCTGCTCCTGGTCGACGGGGTGGACGAACTGCCGGCGAGTGCCCGGCGGCGGGTCCGGGAGTGGCTGCGTGAGCTGCTCACGGCGTACCCGATGATCCGGGTCGTGGTGACCTCGCGCCCGGCGGCGGCCACCGCGCGCTGGCTGTCGGCGGAGGATTTCGGCAGCACGGTCCTGGAACCGATGAGCCCGGCGGACGTACGGGCGCTGGTCAGCCACTGGCACCGCGCGGTCCGCGACTCCGGTGACCTGCCGTGCCCGGTCGAGGAACTTTCCCGGTACGAGCACACGCTGATCGGCCGGCTGGATGCGAGCGCACATCTGCACGCGCTGGCCACCACTCCACTGCTCTGCGCCATGCTCTGCGCGCTCAACCTGGACCGGCGCACCCACCTGCCACCGGACCGGATGAGCCTCTACGCCGCCGCCGTCGACCTGCTGCTCCAGCGACGGGACGTCGAGCGGGACATCGTCTGGTCGGACCTCGCCCTGACCGGCCGGGACAAGCTCAACCTGATGCAGTACGTCGCCTGCCGGATGTCGATCAACGGCGAGTCGGAGACCCCCCGCGAACGGGTGGTCGAACGGCTGGGCCACAAGATCGCCTCCATGCCGCAGGTCGACGCCGATCCCGAGCTGACCTTCGACTATCTGCTCGAACGCGGTGGTCTGATCCGGCAACCGGTGCCGGGTCGGGTCGACTTCGTGCACCGGACGTTTCAGGAGTACCTGACCGCCCGCGAGGTCGCCGATCTCGGGGACATGGGCATGCTGGTCGAGCGGGCCCACCGCGACACCTGGCGGGAGACCATCATCCTCGCCGCCGGCCAGGCGAACGCCCGCTCCCGCGACGAGCTGATTGCGGGCATCCTGCGCCGGGCCGAGACCGAGCCGGACCAGCGGCGGGTGCTGCGGCTGGTCGCCGCCTCCTGCCTGGAGACCGTTCCGGCGCTGGAGCCGGAACTGCTGGGCGAGGTGCGGTCCGCGATCGACGCGCTGGTCCCACCTCGGACCCCCGCCGAGGCTCGTACGCTGGCTGCCGTCGGGGAGCCACTGCTCCGGCACCTGCCGCCGACGCTCGACGGCCTGACCGCGAAGGCCGCAGCCCACACCGTACGGACCGCCGCCCTGGTCAACGGCCCGCAGTCACTGGGCCGTCTGGCCGGCTACGCGGCCGATCCACGCGCCGAGGTGCAGCAGGAGCTGATCCGGGTCTGGGACTATTTCGATCCCCACGAATACGCCCAACAGGTGCTCGCCGACGCACCGCTGCTGGAGGGGTGTCTCGATCTGGCCAACCTCTCCTTGCTTCCGGCGCTACCGCACCTACGCCGGCTGGCCCACCTGGACCTGGTCACCGTAAAGGTGCTCGACCTCACCGAACTGGACGACGTGCCCCATCTCCGGGACCTTGCCCTGCTGGCGGGAACGCGCAGCCCGATCAAGCAACTGAAGCAACATGCGGGCCTGCGCTACCTGTACGTGTCCTCCTCCGCCGGGGCGGTTGCGCTGAACCCGGAGGAGTTATCTGAACTGGCACAGCTTGCCCACCTCTGCCTCTGGCAAGTTCGGAAACTCACCGCGATCTCGTTCGTATCCGAACTCACCAACCTCAGGTCACTCATGCTGAACTCGCTCGACAACGTCACCGACTACACGCCTCTCGACAATCTGCCGGCCCTCACCGACCTCTCGCTGCACAGCCCGCGAATCGACTTCTACACCAGGACCGCACTGCTGCACCGCCTGACCGCACTCACGCTGAGCGGCGTGGGCGCGCCACCCGACGGGATCTCCGAACTTGTCGGCAAGGCACCGCAGCTCGAACATCTGACCCTCGGCGGCTGCAACTGGGTGGAAAGCACAACGCCGCTGACCACGCTGACGGCGCTCAAAAGGCTCAGTCTCCCCCGTACGCGGGTGTCTGAGCTGGGTCCGCTGGCCGAACTGACCCAGTTGCGGCACGTGGACCTGGAGGGTTGTACGGCGGTCACCAGCCTCGCTCCGCTGGCCGGTCTGCCGCATCTGTCGTCGCTGTCGATCGCAGGGATCGCGCGTGGCACGGACCTGTCGCCGTTCGCCGGCCGGCGCGGTCTCACCATCACCCTCGGCAAGGGTCAGGATGTGCGCGGTCTCGACCGGCTCGGCTCGGGCGTGCGGGTGCTTGTTCGCGGCTACTGACCGGCAGATTGGACCGCAACGCGTCGGCCGATGCCTCAGCCGAGCGTGAGGTCGACGGTGGCGGTCTGGCCGACGGTCACCGTGGCGGTCTGTGGAGCGGCGTGACCGGAAACGGCTGCACCGGCCGCGGGCCGGGCCTGGAACTCGTACCGGCCGGGTTCGAGGGTCCAGTGGAAGACGCCCTTGTCGTCGCTGACCACCACCAGTTCCGGGATCGCCCTGGCCGGGTCGTCCAGCGACTTCGGGGCGACCGCGACACCGGCGACGGGTGAGCCGTCGGCGGCGAGGACGCGGCCGGTGACCGTACCCCGGTTGGTGGCGCGGCCGGAGTCGGCCGCCGGGTCGGACGCGGAGATCGGCGAGTCGCCACCCGGCCCGCCGGCCGAGCCGGGCGCGTTGCCGGGTTGGGCGCAGGCCGAGAGTACGGCGACCGCGAAGACCGCGGAGACGAGTACACGAGCATGAGTTGAGCGCATTGGTAGCTCCTTATGATGATCTGAACCATATGACGTACGGGGGGGCCACTCCGGTTCCGTCGCGATGACAGTCGGTGAGCGGACAGGCGGATGGGCCGGAGGTTGGTTCCCCCGGCCCACCCATCTGATCGGTCAGGCAGCCTTCCAGGCCTGCAGGTTGTTGAACCTCGCCTCGGTGATGCGGGTTCCGTGGTTGTACGTGTTGTGCGGGTACCCGATGTGCGGGAAGCCGTACGCGTGGATCCCCATCGAGCAGTAGCCGGTGCACCACGAGCTGCCCGCCGCCCGGAGCTGGTAGATCGGGCTGCCGCTCATGCCACCGGTGGTGTCGTTGCTGTAGAAGATCTGGTTCGCCTGGCTCACCGCGACCGTGCGGGCCACCGAGTCGCCCCGCCACTGCTGGCCGAAGGGCTTCTCACCCGGGTAGCCGTTGATCAGGGTGCTGGCACCGGCGAGACTCGCCGCCTGCCACCAGTAGCCGAACCAGCCGGTGCTGTAGCCGATGGTGCAGTTGAGCTTGATCGCACCGTAGTCGTACGCCTCGTCGCCGCTGACCGTCCAGCCGGTGACCGAGTAGAGCTGACGCACCGAGCACGATCCGTACGGCGCCGAGGCACCGTTGCGGGCCGGCCAGATGGTGAGCTGTCCGGTGTACCACGAACCGCCGCTGCCGCCGGTGTGCACGCAGTGCCCGGCGGTGGCCACGATGTCGGGGCCGTACATCCAGCCGGTGCAGTGCGCACCACCACTCCGCGTGATCATGACGACGGCACGGGCCGGGAACGACGTGGTCGGGTTGATCCTGATCCGGTTGTCCGGACCGAAGATCGACTCCGTACCGAGGGCGGTGGTCGAGGAGCCGCTCGGCGCGGTCAGGTTCGCGCCCACCATCTTGCCGGTGCCGGCGAAGCCGGAAACGCCGCCGATCGCGGCCCGGCTCGGCACCGACATACGCGAACCGTCGCTGGCCACCGGTGTGTCGGGACGGACCGAGGCCCGTTCCGCGCTCGCCGGGGCGGTGGCGACGGTCAGACCGGTGGCCATGATGGTCACGATGACCGTCATCCCGCGCACCCAGGTTCGACCGAGCCCTTTTCTTGTGTTCATTCGGGAACTCCCTTTCCCTCACGTACCCGGCTCTAATGAGCACGGCGATATTCGGCCCCGGACCACACGGGCCCGGCCGGATATTCGAACTGATAACGGCGATGATCCGCGACAGACGCCTGCGGGCCATGCCGAATGCCGGTCGTCAACCGGTTGCCGGTTCAGGCTCCCCGGACAATCTCGACTCGGCACCCCCTTGCGGTGGGCCACTACTCCCACCTGCTGATATCGCTCACTGTAGAGCGACGATTACAGAGAAGGAAGGGAGCCGCGACGGCTTTACCGGGATATACCGTGTCAGATCCGCGACAAGGAGTTAAATCCCATCGGTACGGTAGAAGTCGCTCTGCCGCCCGGAATTCGACGAGAGGTGATCATTCACGTTCGCTCCCCCACTGAGCTGCGCGTACCACGCCGGGCGCAGATCCCGGCGGGACCCGCCGTACGGGTCGCCGGGCCGAATGGGGAGAGCGCCGAACCGGGTCGCGCCCATTCCGCCGCGCCCGTATCCGATGCAGGAACGCGACAACACGCAACCCAATTATCATCGCCTTTCGGGTGGGTCCAAGGAATGCACCCACCCGTCCTCCAGTGCAGCGATTGCCGGTATGCGAAGGCGACGATCACCCATACCCGCAAACGGCCGGGAACCCGACGGAAAGGCCGGTGGCCGGGCCCCGGGAATGGGTCCGGCCACCGGTGACGGGACCCCGGTCCACCGATCGGTCCCGATGTCGCGCCACCCGAACGGGTCAGCGCTGGTGGAGGTGCGTCAACTCGCCGTACAGCGCAGGGTCGGCACACTGTTGGTGCCGTTCCACGTACCGATGAAGCCGAAGCTCGTCCCGGCACCCGCGCCGAGACTGCCGTTGTAGCCCACGTTCCGCGCGGTCACCGCCGAACCGCCGCTGGTGACCGTGGCGTTCCAGGACTGGCTGACGGTCTGCCCGTTGCCGAAGGTCCAGTTCACCGTCCAGCCGCTGATCGCCGCACCGCCAGCGGTCACCCGTACGTCGCCCTGGAAACCGCCCTGCCACTGTCCCGTGACCGTGTACGTCGCGGTGCAGGTACGCGTCCCCGCGGGCGGGGTGGTCACCGGCGGGGTGGTCGGCGGCGTGGTGGGCGGCCGGGTCGTGGGCGGAGTGGTCGGCGGCGTGGTCGGCGGGCGGGTGGTGGGCGTGGTCGGCGGGGTGGTCGGGTTGCCGCTGTAGACGCTCGCCTCGCGGGAGGTCTGCCGGATCCCGTTCGCGCCGTTGAAGATCCGCTGCCCCCAGGAGGTCAGGCTGTTGGCGTCGAAGTTCGTGACCATGTCCAGGTATTCGACGCCGCCGCCGTTCCCGCTCCACGACCAGCCGATGTACCCGATCCCGTTGGCCTGGGTGTAGGACATGATCGTGTCCTCGTCCGGGTTGCCGTCGGAGTGGTTGTGGCCGAACTCGCCGACCACGATCGGCAGGTTGGCGCTGCGGAACCGGCCGAGATAGTCGGTGATCTCGGCGGCGGTGTCGAAGACGCCGTACATGTGGACGCTGAAGACCGTGTTGCGGTCCGGGTCGCTGTTGAACACCGACTGCGCGTTGTCGCGCATGATGAACTGCCAGTCCTGACCCCAGTGCGGGGCATCCGCCATGATCGTGTGATCGAACCCGGCGTCGCGCAGCCGGGTGATCGCGTTGCGGGTCGCCGTCGGCCAGGTCGCGCTGACGCTGGCGTTGTTGCCGAACGGCTCGTTGCCGATGTTCAGGATGACGTAGCGCTCCTGGCCGGCGAGCGCGCTCTGGATGCTGATCCAGTAGCTGACCGCCTGGTCGAGGGTGATCGCCGCGCCCTCCTCGCCGTACCCGGTGGTGTCGTGCACCTCCAGTACGCAGATCAGCCGGTTCTGCTTGCAGGTGTTGATCACGCTGGAGACGTCGCTGGCGGTGTTCTGCGTCCAGCGGGCGCCGGAGCTCAGCACCACCCGTACGGTGTTCGCGCCGAGCGCCTTGATGCTGGCGAATGAACCGGTTTGGCTGGGGTACCAGGTGTGCGCGTGGCTGACCCCGCGCATCACGAACGGATTGCCGTTGGCGTCGAGCAACTGTCCGCCGCTGACCGTGAAGCCGGCGGCGGCGTGCGCCGGCTGGATGAACGCGAGTACGGAGACGAGGACAGCGAGCAGCGCCGCGACGGCGACGGAGACACGTGTTTTCATGGCCTACCTCAGGAAGAGCCCCGGAACGGGGAGGGGACGTGAGGGTTCGGCAACTGCTGCCCGGCAGCTGCCACCCGGCTTCCTGAAGCGCAGGGATCAGAGTAGGGCCATGCATCGATGAACGCAACCGGTTAAGTTGAGGGGGTCCCGTCGTCGCCTCGGCGACAACCGGACCCCCTCCACTGCCGACGTCACCAGGTGGTGGGCTTGCCCGGGGTGTAGATCCAGGTCTGGAAGAAGGCGTTCAGCCGCTGACCGGAGACCCGCTCGGCGAGCCGGACGAAGTCGGCGGTGCCGACCGTGCCGTCACGGTTCGCCGCGTACCAGGTGCGGAGGAGGGTGAAGAAGGCCCGGTCGCCGATCTTCTCCCGCAGCGCCTGGAGCGTCATCGCGCCCTTGGTGTAGACCGAACCGGCGAACAGGTTGTCCGCGCCCGGGTCGCCCGGCGGCGGGTTCCAGATCCCGGAGGTGTCCGGACGGGCGTAGTACGTGTCGAACCGGGCCGCCGCCGTGGTGCCGCCGGTGTGCTCGGTCCAGAGCCACTCCGCGTACGTGGCGAAGCCCTCGTTGAGCCAGATCTCCTGCCAGCGCTCCGGGCTCACGCTGTTGCCGAACCACTGGTGGGCCAGCTCGTGCGCGACCGTACCCTCGGACGGCGGGCCGGAGTAGATCGGCCGGGTCTGCGTCTCCAGGGCGTACCCGGCGTCCTCGTCGTCGTCGACGATCGCACCGAACGAGGTGAACGGGTAACGCCCGAACAGCTCGTTGAAGTACGCGATCATCTCCGGCGTACGCGCCAGCCCGGCCGCGGCGTCCGGTCCCAGGTCCCGGTCGATCGCGTCGATGATCGGCAGCCCCTTGGGGCCGGTGCTGCGCCGCAGCTCGTAGTCGCCGACCGCGGCCGTGGAGAGGTAACTCGCCATCTGGTCGGTGGCCCGCCAGGTGAAGGTGGTCCACCCGCCCCTGGTCCGCTGGCTGACCAACTCGCCGTTGGCCACCGCCGTCTTGCCCTCCGGCACGGTGATCCGGAAGTCGTAACTGGCCTTGTCGGTGGGGTGGTCGTTGACCGGGTACCAGGTCGACGCCCCCTCCGGCTCGTTGGCGACGAAGGCGCCGTCCGGGGTGGAGACCCAACCGTAGAGCGCGCCCTCGTTGTCGGTCGGCTGGCCGGTCGTACCGTCGTAACGGATCACGACCGTGAACCGCTCGCCGGAGGAGAGGCCGTGCCGGGGCGAGATCAGCAGTTCCTGACCGTCCCGGTCGAAGCGCGCCGACCTGCCGTCGACGGTGACCGAGCGGACGTCGAATCCGCGCAGGTCAAGGTTGAACCGGTCGAGCCGGTCGGTGGCCCGTGCCTCGATCGTCGCCACCCCGGAGAACGCCCGGGTGGCCGGCTGGTACCGGATCTCGAGTCCATAGTGTCGTACGTCGTAACCGCCGTTGCCGGCGAGCGGGAAGTAGCCGTCCCCGGCCCCGGGTGCGCCGACCCTGCTCCTGCCGGCACTGGCCGGCACGCCCGTGACGGTGAGGGTGAGGGTCGCCGCTGCGACGACCGCCGTGATCCGTCGAATCATGTGCATAGCGCGTCACGCTAGTGCCGGCGTTCCGGCCGGGGAAGACACCGGGCCGGACGGTACGGACGTAGGGCCATCGCGCGATCGGCGGACCCGGGCGTCCGGGCGGCCCGACGGTCGCCCGTCCGACCCGCCCGGACGCCGTCATCCCCACCACAGGATGTCGCGCCAGCCGGACTCTTAACCGGTTAAGCCAGGTACGCTACCCGCCACACCGGAAGATAGTCAAGCTCATCACTGTCTCGTCGCTCCGTCGTCTCTCCGGTCGATCCGGTGCCGGCCTCCGCCCCGGCCCGGTCTCCGGTCAAGCCGATTCCGGTGCCGGCCCCGATCCGGCGTCCAGTCGATCCGATCCCGGTGCCGGCCCCCGCCCCGGCCCGGCCCGGTAGAGGTCGCGCAGCAGCGCGATCTCCGCTCCGTGGTGGAGCATCTCGCGGTTGATGTGCAGCACGAGCGTGGCGAGCGGGTACTCGGCGAACGGTCCCTCGGCGGGACCGCACGGCCGGGCCAGACCCGCTTCGCCCAACCCCCGTACCCCGGCCACCCAGCGGGCGTACGCCTCGTCGAGTTGCTGGAGCGCCTCCTTTGCCGTGCCCGCGTACGCAAACGAGTCGTAGCCCACCTGAGGGCCCCCGAAATGCGAGGCGACACGGGTACCGAGCACGCTTGCGATCACGTGCCCCAGTCGCCAGGCGATCGTGGTGACCGGCGCCGGGTCGGGCTCGGGATAGGCGAAGTCGAGGAGATGCTCGCCCGTGCCGAACGCCTGCGCCGTACGGCTCTCGCCTCGTCGACGGACACTCCAGCAACCGGCCACCGGTTCCCAGAGATATTCGGGGTCGCTGAGGCCGTCGAGCCGGGGCCGGAGCTGGTTGCGCCAGTGCCAGTCGAGCTGGTCCAGCAGTTCGCGGTTCCAGTCGATGTTCATGGCCACAGATTACGGACTGAGCTGGACATTCACGTCCCGCCAGCCCCCGACACCGGGGCGATTCGGGCCCGACGACGACTCACGCCCGCCGACGGAAACCCAGTGCGACGAAGACCTGTCGGGTGGTCACCTTCACCGGTGCGAACACGCCCTCACGGACCCACCGGAGCGCCGGCAGGACCCCTCCCGACCACACCCGACCGACCGCTCGCCCGACCGGTACGGCGGTGTGCCGCCACAGCCAGCGCACCGCCAGCCCGATCGGCCGCAACAGGAGCCGGTACAACGCCCGCACCACCACCCCGCACAGCCACCAACCGAACCGCACCCCGGCCCGGACCAGCCGTCCGAGGTAGACCACGGCCAGCCCGACCGGGCGCAGCATGCGGGCGAGTTGACCCGCCGACCAACGCAGTGCACGACCGACCGGGACCACACCGTGACGCCACAACCAACGCACCGCCAGCCCGAACGGCCGCAACAGGAACCGGTACAGGGCCCGCACCAGCACCCCGCACAGCCACCAGCCGAACCGGGCACCGGATGCCACCACCCGGCCGATCCACACCATGCCCGCCCCGAGCAGGCGGAGCACGGCGGCCAGCCGGGCCAGTAGCCAGCCGGCGGCAGCCGCGAGCATCCGTATGAGCGCCCGGGCGGGTGGGGCGAGGAGCCGGTGCAACCAGGTCAGCGGCACCAGGACCAGGTAACGGACGAGCCAGGTCAGCGGGAACCACAGCAGGTAGCGCGCCACCCAGACCAGCGGCAGCCAGACCAGGTGCCGCGCCGTCCAGGCCAGCGGCAGCCACACCAGGTGCCGGGCCGCCCAGACCAGGCCGCGCGCCACCCAGACCAGTGGCAGCCAGACCAGATGACGAGCGGCCCAGACCAGGCCGCGCGCCACCCAGACCAGTGGCAGCCAGACCAGGTGTCGGGCCGCCCAGACCAGTGGGCGCCAGAGCAGGCGGTCGACGGCCCGTCCCACGGGACGGATCAGGTAGCGGTCCAGCAGCCGGCCGGTCAGCCGGACCGCCTCCCAGAGCAGGCCCAGCGGCACGATCACGAGCGCGGCGAGCACGCGTACCGGTAGTTGGATCCACCGGGGCACGTCCGGCTCGAGCGGCGGGGCCGCCGGCCGGGTCCCACCGTCCACCTCTGGCCCGATCACCTGCTCGACAGTAGTGTCCGGGGACCAGCGGCCGGTCCCCGGATCGATGCGGTCAGGCCGGCGCCGGCGCCGGGTCCGGAATCTGGCCGGCTCGGGCGATCACGTGATCGATCATCCCGTACGACTTCGCCTGCTCGGCCGTGAACCAACGGTCCCGGTCGGAGTCACGGGTGATCTCCTCGACGGTGCGGCCGGTGTGCCGGGCCAGCAGCTCGTGCGTGGTCCGCTTGACGTGGAGCATGTTCTCCGCCTGGATGGCGATGTCGGCGGCGGTGCCACCGATACCGCCGGAGAGCTGGTGCATCATCACCTGCGCGTGCGGCAGGGCGTAGCGCTTACCGGCGGTGCCGGCGCAGAGCAGGAACTGTGCCATCGAACCGGCCAGCCCCAGGGCGATCGTGGCGACGTCGTTCGGAACGAACTGCATCGTGTCGTAGACCGCCATGCCGGCGCTGATCGAGCCGCCCGGCGAGTTGATGTAGAGCTTGATGTCCCGCCCCGGGTCAGCGGCCGACAGCAGCAGTATCTGCGCGCTGATCCGGTTCGCGGAGTCGTCGTCGACCTCAGTACCGAGGAAGATGATCCGTTCCTGCAGCAACCGGTCGTAGACCTGATCGCCGAACGAGGCCTGCGCCTCGGCGCGCATCCACACCCTGTGCCCGTTCATAGATCCCGCCTCCTGCCCGGCCGGCGGGCGAGGTGCTCGCCCGGATAACCGACTCGTGCAGCCTCCCTCGGCGGCGGGGGCGCAGGGAACGGTTTCTGCTGTCGGGAGATCCGCTGACAGCGCAAGAGATCTCGCGTGCCGGGCCGCCGGACGACGGCGCCCCGGCACGCGGCGGACCGACGGGGCGGGCGGGCTCGATCCGGGACAGATCGTCGCGTACCTGTTCGAGCAGGTCGGCGAGGTGCAGCCCGAGGGCGCGGCAGATCGCGGCCAGCACCTCGGAGGAGGGCTCCTTGCGGCCCCGCTCGACCTCGGAGAGGTACGGCACCGAGACGCCCGCCATCCGGGCGACGTCGCGCAGGGTCCGTCCCTGGCGCAGCCGTACCCGGCGCAGCACGGAGCCGATCAGGCGGCGCAGCAGCGGGGGCGGCGTGGGACCGGTGGCGGCCGGCGGGGACCCGACCGTGGCCGCGACGCGGCTGGCCGGGACCCGCACCACCCGGCGCGGGGCCGGGCCGGTGCTGGCGGACGGGACGGTCTGCTCCGGGCCGATCCTCATGCCGCCACTCTATCCAGCACCGCGGGTTCCGGCTTGCTCGCCGGGTCGTCCTGTTCGAGGTCCGCGTTCGGGCGTACCACCAGGTAGAGCAGGCCGACCCAGAGCACGGTGAGCAGGATGGCACCGGCGAAGTCGCTCGGGTGGTGCATGCCCCGGTAGATCCGGGAGAGCGCGACGCCGAGCGGCATGACCACCGCGGCGACCACGGTCAGCCAGCGCCACCACCGGTCCGTACGCGGCATCACGAGTATCGCGATCGCCGCGTAGAGGCACATGGTGGCGGCGATGTGCCCGGACGGGAACGACGCGGTCGGCATCTGGCCGTCGAGGTTCTCCACGGCGGGACGGGGCCGGTCGACCGCCCGGGCGGTGGTCAGGAAGAGCGACAGCTCCCCGAACATGGTCAGCACGACGAACAGCACCGGTCGCCAGCGGCGCCAGACGGCGAGGATCAGCGGACAGAAGATCAACGAGACGAGGAGGATGGCGTGCGTGTCCCCGGCCTTGCTCCAGCCGTAGCTGACCGAGTCGAGAGTGGCCGTACGGTGTTCCTCGAACCAGCGCGGCACCTCGGTGTCCAGCCACGCCACGAACGTGCCGTCGGCGTAGTAGCTGACCAGCATGCCGAAGCCGTACAGGGCGGCGAACACCAGCACCCACCCGGTCACCAGCTCGGCGGTGCCGGCCCAGGGGTGCGGCAGCATCCGTTCCTCGGCGGGCGCCGGCCGCAGGTCCTGCCGGGCCTCCGGTTCCAGCCCCTCGGTGAGCTCCGGGACCGGGCGGCCCCGCTCGCGCCGCCAGAGCCGGAAGGCGTACCCGGTGACGACCAGCCAGGCCAGCCCGAGCAGCCAACCACCGAGTACGTCGGTGACGAAGTGCACCCCGAGCGCGATCCGGGTCAGCCCGATGGCGAACACCAGTACGGCCACGAACGCGATCGCCGGGCGCCGCCACCGGGGCCGGATGGCCGGCAGGAACACCAGCAGCAGGGCCCCGTACGCGACCAGCGAACCGAGCGCGTGTCCGCTGGGGAAGCTGTTGCCCACTCCCGCCGCCACCGGTACGTCGACCACCGGCCGCAGGCGCCCGACCAGTGCCTTGAGCGACGGGTCCAGGGCCAGCGCACCGGCCCCGGTGACCAGGAGGTAGCCGGCCAACCGGCCCTGCCGGCGGATCAGCAGCCCGACCACCGCGACCGTGACCAGCCAGACCATGATCGGTCGACCGCCCAGGTCGGTGATCGCCCGGAGCACCGTGACCAGCGGGTGGTGCGCGGAGACCAGCTCGTTGAACCAGGCCGCCACGCCGCTGTCGATCCGGCGCAACGGTCCCCACTCGACCCGGACCAGGGTCAGCAGCAGGGCGAATCCCGCCCCGGTGCCGACGATGAACACGAGGCCGGCCAGGCTCCGTTCGGTGAACTGGCCGCCCGGTCGCCGCAGTATGTCCTTGACCGCGCTCACACCCGCACCTCCTCGATGCCTGGCGTGCCGATACCCGATGGGGTCGCGCGGTACACCCGGACTCAGGGTGAATGCGGTGCCGGGTCGGTTCGGTCGTCGGCGGTGGCGTCGTGTTCGCCCGTACGCGCGACCGGCACGGTCCGGTCCGTACGGGGCTGCCAGCGGTCCGGCTCGGCCGGCTCCGGAACCCCGATCCGCAGTGCCTCCAGTTGGGCGCTGAAGGCCAGCCCGCCGAGGAGCGCTATCCCGGTGAGGTTGGCCCAGAGCAGCAGCGCCATCATGCCGGCGAGAGCCCCGTACGTCTCCCCGAACCCGTCGCTGAGACTCACGTACGTGGCCAGCAGGACGCTCGCCAGCCACCAGAGGGCGGTGGCCAGGGTGGCGCCGAACAGCAGCCAGGACACGCTCGGCTGGTGGCGGCGCGGGGCGTACCGGAACAGCACCGCGACGGCGAAGACGGTCAGGCCGAGGCTCAACGGCCAGCGGAGCACGTTCCAGGTCGTGTGCGCGACCTCGCCCCAGGCGTAGTAGCGCTGCACCGAGTCGCCGAGCGGTCCGCCGCCGACCAGGATGAGGAACCCGAACAGCGCCGGTACGCCGGCACCGAGCGCCAGCAGGACCGCACGGAAGTACTTGCGGAGCGCTGGCCGGTCCCGCTCCACCCCGTAGATCCGGTTCGCGCCCCGCTCGACCTGCGCCATCGTGGTGGTCAGGGCGAACAGTCCGGTGATCAGACCGAGGGCCAGGGCGAGTTCACCGGCGTCCTCGGTCCGCTCGGTGTCGACCAGCAACTCCTCGACCATGGCGTCACTCTGGCCGGGCGTGAGGGCGACCACGGTGTCGGCGACCACCCGCCCGCCGTCCTCCACCCCGAGGTCGCTGATCAGGCCGGTGAGCGCGATCAGGAACGGGACCACCGCCAGGCAGAGTTGCAGGGCGGTGGCCCGGGAGTGGCTGAAGCCGTCGCCGTACCGGAACCGGATGAACGCGTCCCGGAGCAGGTGCCAGCCGCCGTACCGGCGCAGGGTGTGCCAGGCGTCGTCGGCGGAGAGTTGGTCGTCCGCCATCAGCCGGGTCTCCGGAACGATGCGGGTGCTACTCACCGTGGACTCGTTCCACCCGGCGCGCCCCCCGCTCGGTCACCGACTCGGCGTCCACCGCCAGGTCCGGCGCCTCGGCCGGTCGCGGTACGCACAACCAGAGCGCCTTGGGCCGGATGTGCGCCCGCAGCGCCTTGTCGGGTGTGATCAGGTCGCCGTCGAGCTGCCTCGGTTGCCGGCGGTTGCTGGTGATCTGCACCCGTTGGCAGCGGAAGACCTCCATCCGGGGCACCCGCTTGTGCCGGTTGATCACTCCCCAGAGCAGTTGGGCCCACTGCCCGATCGTGCGCGGGGTGAGGATGGCGACGTCGAGGTAGCCGTCGTCGGGTTCGGCGTCGGCCAGCAGGCGTACGCCGCCCTGGAGGCGCCCGACGTTGGCCACCAGCACGGTCCGGGCCCGCCGGCGCAGCGGTGGCTTGTTGTCGATCCGGATGGACACCCGCATCGGCCGGTCGCGCAGGTGGCGTACGGCCCCGACCAGGTACGCCGGCCAGCCGATCCGGGCCTTGGTCGTCTCGGAGGTGGCGGCGAGCATCTGCGCGTCGAAGCCCATGCCGGCCATCACGGTGAAGACCTGGTTGTCGACCACGCCGACGTCGAGCAGCCGGCGGCCCCGCTCGATCGCCACCTCGATGCCGGCGGCCACGTCGCCGGAGAGCCCGAGGTTCGCGGCGAGCAGGTTACCGGTGCCCACCGGCAGCACCGCCATCGCGACTTCGGTGCCGGCCAGCGCGTTCACGCAGGACAGGATGGTGCCGTCGCCACCGCAGACGAAGACCACCTCGACCCCGGCCTCGACCGCCCGCTGGGCCTGTCCCCGGCCGGGGTCCTCCACCGTGGTCTCGTACCAGAGCGGTTCGGGCCAGCCGGCGTCGGCGAGCGCGCCGGTGACGGTGGTGCGCAACTGTGCGGCGTCGACCTTGGTCGGGTTCACCACGACTGCGGAGCGTAGGCCGCCATCACTGTTGGTATCGCTTCGCTGGCTCACGGGCGTCAGTGTGCAGCAAGTCGCGGAGCCGAGCGACCCGGCGGGCCGTGACGTACCCCGCATCGATATGACGTTGGCGAACGGGCCGGCGTGGGTACGCCGGCCCGTTCGTGGTCTTGCCGCTGCTTAGCCGAGCACGAGGCTCAGCCCGTACGCGGAGAGGATCTCCCGGACCGGCTGGAAGTAGGTCGTGCCGCCGCTGGAGCAGTTGCCCGAGCCACCGGAGGTGACCCCCTGGGCCTGGTTGCCGCTGAGCCACGAGCCGCCCGAGTCACCCGGCTCGGCGCAGGCGTTGGTACGGGTCAGGCCGCCGACCGAACCCTGCGAGTAGCGCACGGTCTGGTTCTTCGCCTGGACGGTGCCGCAGCGCCACCCGGTGGTGGAGCCCGACCGGCAGATGGAGGCGCCGACGGCCGACTCGGTCGAGCCGCGTACGGCCACCGTGGTGCTGCCGCTGTACCGGTTCACCACACCGCGCGGGACCCAGTTGGAGTTGGTCCGGATGAACGAGTAGTCGTTGCCGGGGAACGAGGAGCCGGCGAAGCTGCCCGCGGCGACCCGGTTCGAACCCTGGACGGCCGAGCCGGTGGTGCCGCAGTGTCCGGCCGAGACGAAGCCGCCGTTCACCGAGAAGCCGATCGAGCAGCGCCCGCCGCCGATGTAGTACGCGTCCCCGCCCCGGATGTCGTAGAGCGTCTTCGGGGCCTCGGCCGCGACGGCGATCCGGACCGAGCCGGCCGGCGCACCGCTGGTGGCGGCGAAGGTGCTGGCTGCCGCGAGACCGTCCGCGGTGGCCTCGACGACCACGGTGTTGCTGGTGACGTCGACGTACCAGCCGGTGACGGCCTTCGGCGCGGCGGTGCCCTTCGCGTCGAGGGTGTCCTTGATCGCCGTCAGGGCCGACTCGCTGCGGGCGACGACCTTCGGCTGCGCACCGGCGGCGCGTACCCGCTCGGCGGACGCGGCGTCGGTGACCGCGACGACAACCTGGCTGCCGTCGGCGAGCCAGGCGCCGCCGAAGCTGCCGCCGAGGGTGCCGCGCAGCGACTCCTCGGCCTTGGCGGCCCGGTCGTCAGCGGCGAGCCGCGCCTGCACCTGGCCGGCGGTGAGGCCGAGGTCGCGCTGCATCGCGCTGAGGATCTCCGCGGAGACGGCCGGTGCCGCCTCGCTGGTGGGCTTGGCCGAGGCCGCTTGCGGCAGCGTGGCCAGCATGCCGGCCGCGAGCAGGATTGCCGCTGCGACAGACGAGGATCTGTGCTGCATTGACGGTCCCTTCGATTGGGGGTTGAGGAACGCTGCGCACGCTCCGTCCGGATCCCGGTCCGGTGCGGCAACGCCCTCAGTGCGCCTCACGCTAGCCCCAATCGATTGATGCAAATACATATCCTCTATGTCATACCTTGCAGTCGACAAGCCGGCGACCGTCACATCCGGGCCGGTCGGCGCCGGCTCCGGTCGGGACCGGCGCCGGCACGTCGGGCGTACGTCAGGCAGCCGCGCCGAGGGCGTGATTCCACGGCGGCGGTCGTTTCCGGCGTAAGGGGAACCGGGGTGGGCCGTGGAGGAGGGCAGAGGACCCCTGCTTCTATGGTGGGCCGATGGCATCGGTCAAGCAGTTCCAGGTCACCTTCGACTGTGCAGAACCCGAGCGCGTCGCCCGTTTCTGGTGCGAGGTGTTGGGGTACGTCGTACCGCCGCCGCCGGAGGGGTTCGCCACCTGGGACGACTTCGATCGCTCCCTGCCGCCCGAGCGGCAGGGCTCGGCGTTCGCCTGCGTCGACCCCTCGGGGGTGGGCCCGCGGCTGTACTTCCAGCGCGTACCCGAAGGCAAGGTCGTCAAGAATCGGGTGCATCTCGACGTCCGGGTCGGCACCGGGCTCGTGGGGGAGGAACGCCTGGCCGCACTCGAGGCCGAGTGCGCACGACTGATCCCGCTCGGCGCGGTACGCGTACGACTACTGACCGCCGACGGCGACAACGAGTCGTGCCTCGTGATGCAGGACGTCGAGGGCAACGAGTTCTGCCTCGACTGAGTCGCCGCACCCTCGACCGAGTCGCCGCGCCCGACCTACCGAACCCGGTCCGCCGGCTCGAAGCCGCCACTACTGTCAGTACCGGAGACAGACGCTGCGAGCCAGCCCGCCACCCGGTGCCGGCGACCGGGCCCGGAGGTGACGACGATGAGCCTGCCCGCGAACGCGCCGGTCGTGGTCGGGGTGGACGACTCCGTACAGGGGATGACGGCGGTGCGGCTGGCCGCCCACGAGGCGGCGGCACACCAACGGACGTTACGGATCGTGCACGCCTTCAACTGGGTGGCCGACCCGTCGACCCCGCTTGAGGGAGAGCTTCGTGGACCCGCCGAACGGCTTCTCAACGAGGCCGCCCACGCCGCGACGGAGGCCGAACCCGAACTCCGGCTCTCCTGCGCCCTGATCGAGGGACCGGCGCTCACCACCCTGCTGCGGGAGTCGGGCAGCGCCGCGATGATGGTCCTGGGCGACGGGGGGCTCTCCGGCCAGACCGCCGTACCGATCGACGCCCTGTCGGTGCAGGTCGCCGCCCGCGCCGGATGCAGTGTGCTGGTCGTACGCGAGAGTTCCCCACCGCCGGGGCCGGTGCTGGTCGGCATCGACTGCGGCGCCGGTACGACAAACGCCCTCGGCTTCGCGTTCGACTCCGCCTCCTGGCGCGACACCGAACTGGTCGCACTCCGGATCTGGGAGGCGGACGATCCGTCGGAGGAGCCGGACCCCTCGGTGGCCGAGGAACTCGACGGGGCGTTGGAACCCTGGCGGCAGAAGTACCCGGACGTACGGGTCGTCCCCCGGGTCCGCAGCGGCGACTCGAAGCAGATCCTGCTCGGCGAGTCGCACGCGGCCGAGGTCGTGGTGGTGAGCATGCGCGGGGAACAACCCTCGCGCAGCATGCTCGGGGCGCTCAGCCAGACCCTGCTCTACCACTCCCCCGCCCCGGTGGTCATCGTCCGGACCGCCCACGAGCTGTACGTGCAGGCCTGAGCGTCCCCGCTCGGGGGACATCCACCGATCCGGCTGCGCGAGCACCCGGCAGGCGGCAGGCTCAGACCGATGGACACCGCGCTGGATCCGCACGCCCCGCTCACCGACGACGAGTTGCGTCGGCTGAACGCGTACTGGCGGGCGGCGAACTACCTGACCGTCGGCCAGATCTACCTGATGACCAACCCGCTGCTGCGGGAGCCGCTGACCCCGGACCAGATCAAGCCCCGGCTGCTCGGACACTGGGGCACCAGCCCCGGGCTGAACCTGATCTACGCGCATCTGAACCGGACCATCGTCCGGCGCCGGCTGCCGATGATCTTCGTGACCGGGCCGGGACACGGCGGCCCGGCGGTCGTGGCGAACACCTGGCTGGAGGGGACGTACAGCGAGCGGTACCCGTCGGTGGACCGGGACGAGGCCGGGATGGAACGGCTGTTCCGCCAGTTCTCCTTCCCCGGCGGCATCCCCAGCCACGTCTCCGCCGAGGTGCCGGGCTCGATCCACGAGGGCGGTGAACTCGGCTACTCCCTGATGCACAGCTACGGCGCCGCGTTCGACAATCCCGACCTGATAGTGGCCTGCGTGATCGGCGACGGCGAGGCGGAGACCGGGCCGCTCGCCGGGAGCTGGCTGTCGAACGTCTTCCTCAATCCGGCCAGGGACGGGGCCGTACTGCCGATCCTGCACCTCAACGGGTACAAGATCGGCAATCCGGCGATCCTCGACCGGATCCCCCAGCAGGACCTGCTCTCCGTGCTGCACGGCTACGGCTACCGCCCGTACGTGGTTGCCGGTGACGATCCGGACCGGGTGCACCGGGAACTCGCCGCCACCCTGGACCGGGCCCTGGACGAGATCGCCACCATCCAGGGCCGGGCCAGGAGCACCGGCGTGGTCGAACGTCCCCGCTGGCCGATGATCGTGCTCCGTACGCCCAAGGGTTGGACCGGACCGCGCGAGGTCGACGGACGCCGGGTCGAGGGGACCTTCCGCGCCCACCAGGTCCCGCTGGCCGGGGTACGGGACAACCCGGAGCACCTGGCCCAGTTGGAGCGGTGGCTGCGCGGCTACCGCCCCGAGGAGCTGTTCGACGCCACCGGTTCACCCGTACCCGAGGTGTGTGCCCTGGTGCCCGAGGGCGACCTGCGGATGAGCGCGAACCCGCGTACCAATGGTGGCGAGGTGCTGCGCGACCTGGTGCTGCCCGAATACCGCGAGTACGGCGTGGCCGTGCCGGAGCCCGGCGCCACCGCGACCGGCGCGACCACCCCGACCGGCCGGTGGCTGCGTGACGTGATCGTGGCCAACCCGGACCGGTTCCGGCTCTTCGGCCCGGACGAGGTGGCCTCCAACAAGCTGGACGCGGTCTTCGAGGTCACCGACCGGGTCTTCGTCGCCGACCGGGAGCCCGGTGACGACCACCTCTCCCCCGACGGCCGGGTGATGGAGGTGCTCTCCGAACACCTCTGCGAGGGCTGGCTGGAGGGTTACCTGCTCACCGGCCGGCACGGCGTCTTCACCAGCTACGAGGCGTTCATCCACATCGTCGACTCGATGGTCAACCAGCACGCGAAGTGGCTCAAGACGACCAGCGACATCCCCTGGCGCCGGCCGCTGGCATCGCTGAACTACCTGCTCTCCAGCCATGTCTGGCGGCAGGACCACAACGGCTTCTCGCACCAGGATCCGGGTTTCATCGACCACGTGGTGAACAAGAAGGCCGAGGTGGTCCGGGTCTACCTGCCGCCGGACGCGAACACTCTGCTGTCCATCATGGACCACTGCCTGCGCAGCCGGCACTACATCAACGTGGTGGTCGCCGGGAAGCAGCCCAGCCCGAACTGGCTGTCGATGGACGAGGCGGTCCTGCACTGCCAGCGCGGGCTGGGGATCTGGGGCTGGGCCAGCACCGACGAGGGGTCCGAGCCGGACGTGGTGCTGGCCTGCGCCGGTGACGTACCGACCCTGGAGACGCTGGCCGCCGCCGACCTGCTCCGGCGGCACCTGCCCGACCTGCGGGTACGGGTGGTGAACGTGGTCGACCTGATGCGCCTGCAGTCCGAGGTCGCCCATCCGCACGGCCTGCCCGACGCCCAGTTCGACACCATCTTCACCCGGAACAAGCCGGTGATCTTCGCGTACCACGGTTATCCGGCGCTGATCCACCGGCTGACCTACCGCCGGGCCAACCACGACAACCTGCACGTACGCGGCTATCAGGAGGAGGGGACCACCACCACGCCGTTCGACATGGTGATGCTCAACCAGCTCGACCGGTTCCACCTGGTGGTCGACGTGATCGACCGGGTACCCGGCCTCTCCGCCCGAGCGGCGCACCTGCGCCAGTCCATGATCGACGCCCGGCAGGAGTGCCAGGACTACACCCGCCGCTACGGCGAGGACGCCCCACGGGTGGCCGAGTGGCGCTGGATCGGCACCCGCGGTTGACCCCGGCACCGCGAACTGAGGCAGACATGACCGACAGACCGATCCTGGTGGGCTACGACGCCTCCGAGGGGGCCCGCCTCGCGCTCGCCTGGGCGCTGGACGAGGCCGCCCGGACCGGCACGTCGGTCCTGCTGGCGTACGCCTTCGAGTGGATGACCGCCGCGACCTGGATCGGACCCGGTCCCGGCCCCGGCACCTGGCCGGACGAGACGACCCGGCGGGCGGTCGGGGAGATGGTCTCCGCCGCGGTCACCGAGGCCACCGACGCCCACCCGGGCCTGACCGTACGGGGCGAGGTGCTCGACACCCCGGCCGGGATCGGACTGGCGCAGCGGTCCGCCGACGCGGCGCTGGTGGTGCTGGGCAGCCGTGGGCACGGTGGCTTCAGCGGCCTGCTCGCCGGCTCGACCACCATCTCGGTCAGCGCCCACGCGCACTGCCCGGTCGTGGTGGTGCGCCCCCTGCCCGACGCTGGTCCGGGTGCCGAACCCGGACGGAGGCGGATCGTGGCCGGGGCGGACGGTTCGCCGTACGCCCGGCTCGCGCTCGCCTGGGCGGTCGAGCGGGCGGTGAGCCGGGCCGCCCCGCTGCACGCGATCCGGGCCTGGGCCGAGCCGAGGGCACCCTGGCGTCCAGCCGACCTGGATCCGGCCGAGGTCACCCGGACCGAGCTGAACGCGCTGGACGAGGAGCTGGCCGGCTGGCGGGACCGGTACCCGGATCTGCCGATCACCGGCGAGGTGGTGACCGGTCACCCGACCGAAGTGCTGGTCGAGGCGAGCCGGCAGGCCCAACTGGTGGTGGTCGGCACCCGCGGTCACGGCGGTTTCCGGGGGCTGGTGCTCGGCTCGGTCAGCCAGCAACTGCTGCACCACGCGGAGTCCCCGGTCGCGGTGATCCGCGAGCTTCCGCCGGACACCGCCCGATAGCCCCTCGACCGCGAATCACCCGACCGCGAATCACCCGACCGCGAATCACCCGGCCGCGAATCACTCGGCCGTTTCGAGCAGGGTGCCGGTGACCCGTGCCCGGGGTCCGAGGGCCCGACCGCCGGGCGGGACGTCGTCCAGCACGGTGGCGCCCGCTCCGATCTTCGCGCCCCGCCCGATCACGATCGGTCCGAGTACGGTCGCACCCGCGCCCAGCGTCACCTCGTCACCGATGACCGGCTCACCGCTGTGGTCCCGTCGCCCGATCGTCACCTGGTGGTACGCGTTCACGTCCCGCCCGAGCCGGGCGTCACGGTGGAACACCAGCCCGTACGGGTGGAACAGGCGCAGTCCCGGGCCGCAGTTCAGCTCCCGGGGGAGGTCGCTGTTCGTACCGAGGCGGATGACCAGCAGGTTCAACACCTTGTACGGCACCGTCCAGCACCTGCGCGTGAGGGTACGGCGGGCGACCGTCCACTGCCCGAAGCGGAAGACCGCTAGCACGAGCCGTACCAACGGGTCCCGGTTCCGCCGAAAGTCCTGCCGGAGCGTATCGAACATGATGCAGAGCGTAAGACCCGTAGCCGGGCGGCCCCTAGCCGAACGGCCCAGGGCAATCGGTCAGAAATGCGACAAGCTAGGACCGGTACCGCCGTCTAGCCGAGCAGACCCGGCCCACGGTAGAGCAGGGCGTGCAGGCGCGCGTGCTCCTCGTGGGTGCCGATGGCGACCCGGCGCGCGGGATGATCGAGGTAGTGCCGGATCGCGCCGGTCAGGAACTCCGGGGAGACCGCGTACCGGTCGAACCAGACCGTTGCCCGCCTGCGCCGCAGAAGGCTGGTCGAGTCCCGCCGCCGCACCCGCAGGACGAGCCGGTTGTTGTGACGGCGTCCCTTCAGCCGGCCGGACGGCACCTCCGCCCACGGCAACTCCGTACCCCCGAACGGTCCGGGCAGGAACAGTCCGTCCCGTCGCAGTTCCAGGTCGGCGCCGCGACGGATCTCCAGCAGCACCATCGCGATGGCCACGACCACGCCCGTCACGGCGATCAGCGTGACGATCCAGGCGAACCAGGTGACCCAACCGTCCCCGTCCAGACCCTCGTACGAGAAGATCCAGAGTTGGATCGTCGGCAGGCCGGCGAAGAGCACCCAGGCCCGGTCGGTCCGCCACCACGCGCGGGCGGGCGCGACCAGGACCGGCGGCCCCCCGAGGGTGGGCGGGGCGAAACCGGTCACCGCTCGGACGGACTCGTCCCGGCCGTTCACCCACAGCAGGAGGAACTGGGCAGCAAGGATGGCCAGGCCGCCGGCGAGGTAGACCGGCTCCCCGTATCCGGTATCCCGAAGCCGGCCGGCACCGAGCAGCCAGGCGACGAGGAACGCGACGTATCCGAAAAGGACGGCGTACTGCACCGCGCGGGACGGGCCCGGGGTCGGCGGCTGCACGGTCACGATGGGTCGGTCCTGCCGATGACATGCACGCCGGCAGGGTAGCCGGGGTCCGCCACGAAACCCCATCGGCCACGGCGGCTCCGGGACGAGTGGGACTCAGAGCGCGCGGCGCAGCCACTCCTCGACCCCGGCCACGTGCACGGTGGCCCAGGACCGGGCCAGTTCGGGCTGGCGGGAGGCGATCGCGTCGAGAATGGCAGCGTGCTGTTCACGGGTGCGGGCGACCGCGCTCTCCTGGGTGAGGCCGCGCCAGATCCGGGCCCGGGTGGTGGGGCCGGAGAGGCTGTCGATCAGCGAGCAGAGCACGTCGTTGCCGGCACCGGCGGCGATCTGCCGGTGGAATTCGAGGTCGTTGGCGACCAGTGCGTCGATGGTCGGTTCACCGCCGAGTCCGTCGAGCAGCGTACGCAGCTTGGCGATGCCCTCCTCGGTCATCCGCTGGGCGGCCATCGCGGCGGCGGCGGGTTCCAGGATCCGGCGTACCTCCAGGAACTGGAGCACCGTGTCGTCGCGGTGGAAGTCGACGACGAAGCTCATCGCGTCGAGCAGCAGACCGGGGTCGAGGCTGGTCACATAGGTGCCGTCGCCCTGGCGTACGTCCAGGACGCGGATCACCGACAGCGCCTTGACGGCCTCGCGCAGCGAGTTGCGGGACAGCCCGAGCCGGTCGGCCAGATCGGCCTCCTTGGGCAGCCGGTCACCGGGGCGCAGTTCGCCGGAGACGATCATTTCCTTGATCTTGTGGATCGCTTCGTCGGTGAGCGCCATGCTCGTTCCCCTCCGGCCCGCGCGGTCAGTCAGCTCACAGGCTCGCAGTGCGGCGCCACGGAGTCGGCGAGCCCGCACCGCCCGGCGTGGCGGCGACGCTGCACCCGGCGCGCCACGCCGACCGCCCGGTGCGGTGCGACTCATCCGGCTCTCGGGCACCCAACAGCCGTGATACATCCGATGTCTACCAGCCTCTTGAACGCTTTCACAACCACGGTGGGTAAGTGAGCCGACAAACCCCGTGTTCCCGGGCCGGTCACCGACCGCGTTCGAGGGGGCGACATCCGATGGATACGCAGGTGGGGCGGTCGCTGACCGAACCCCGGACCGGCTCACCCCGGCCGGAGGTACTGTGCAGCCATGTCCGGCTCCGCCTCCGCCGCCCTCGACTCCGCCGCCGTCCCCTACGAGGTGATCCGGCACGGACCGGTGGGCAGTGTGGCCGAGGCCGCCGCCGCGCTGGGCATGGAGGTCGCGGACATCGTGAAGACGATCGTGATCCGTCGGGGCGACAACGACTACGTTTTTGTCCTCGTACCGGGTGACCGGGTCATCTCCTGGCCCAGGCTGCGCGCGTTGCTGGGCGTCAACCGGCTCTCCCTGCCCGACGCGGGCGCGGCCATGGACGCGACCGGGTACGAGCGCGGCACCATCACCCCGTTCGGTTCCACCACCGCATGGCCGGTTGTCGCCGACGAGCGGGTACGCGGGCGCCGGATCACCCTCGGCGCCGGCGAGCGGGGCGTCGCGATCGCCCTGGCAGCCGACGAGGCACTGCGTACCCTGGCCGCCACCGTCGCCGACGTGACCGACCCCGAACCGCCCCGCTAGCCGGGAGGGTCACACCCCGACCGGACGGTCCCGGGATCGGGAAGTCGCGTCCGGGCAGCACCTGGTCGGGGCTGGCCGGGAACGGCCCGGTGCGGTTCCGGGGGCGGGCGTGCGCCCGAACCGCCCGGAACCGCCCTGGGTCACGCCGTGCAGCTCACCCCGTAACACTGGCCGACCTGGCTGTTCCCGCTGGCCCGGTTGCCGCCGCCGTCGGTGTTGCCGGGAGCGGCGTAGATCCCCCAGCCGCTGTTGTTCCGGGCGATGTTGCGCCGTACCGTGTTGCCGGCATTGTCGACCACGATGCCGTTGCCGTTGTTGGCGTTGGCGGTGTTCCCGTCGAGTACGTTGCCCGCCGTCTCGGCACCACCGGTGACGAAGACACCGGCCCCGTTGTTGGTGTTGGCGGTGTTGGTCAGCAACCGGTTGGCGGAGGAGTTCTGGAGTTCGACACCGCTGCCCAGTTGGGCGTTGGCGGTGTTGGACTGGAGCACGTTGCCGTTCGCCCCGATCAGCTCGATCCCGCTGGCGTTGGGCGCGGTGACGTTCAGGTTGTTTCCCCGTACGGTGTTGCGCTGCGCCAGGTCGAGCAGGATCCCGGCGTCACCGCTACCGGAGACCCGGTTGTTGACCACCTGGTTGTCGTGCGAGGTGCCGAGCAGGATCCCGGCGTCGCCGCTGCCGGTGACGGTGTTGCCGTCGACGGTGTTCAGATTGGAGCCGGTCAGGGCGAGCGCCGCGTCCCCGCTGCCGGTGAGGGTGTTGGACCGCAGCGTGACCCGTTGCGACCCGACCACCTCGATCCCCCGGTCGCTGCTGTCGATCACCTGGTTGGTCTCGACCGTGTTGCTGGCCGAGTTCTCGACGTAGATGCCGTCCCGGTTGTCCCGTACGGTGTTGCCGCGCACGATGTTGCCGGTCGAACCGCCGAGCACGGCAACCCCGCGCTGGGACTGGAACTCCAGCAGGTTCCCGATGACCCGGTTGTTGGTGTCGGCGTTGACCAGTTCCACCCCGGCGACCTCGTTGTGCCGGGCGGTGATCGCGGTGACCAGGTTCTGGGTGGTGCCGGGATTGAGCTGGACCCCGTGGTCGAACCCGCTGATGGTGCCGTTGCGGATGGTCACCCCGTCGAAGCCGCCGTTGCGTACGCCCACACCGAGCCCGACGCCGTCGATGCTCCGGCCGTTGAGGTTGAGGACGATGTTGTGGGCCCCGATGACCAGTCCGTCTCCGGGGCAGTCGACCAGGTTCGCGGTGACCGTCGTACTGACGGTGACCACCGCGCCGCAGCTCGGCGCCGCCTGCGCCGGTCCTGCGGAAAGGACGAGCACGACCGGGGCCGCAACCAGCCCGCCGAGTACCGCGCCCAGCGCCCGCCGCATTGCGCGAATTTCTGACATGATGTGCCGCCTCCAGGTATTCCTGCCGGAACACGTCGCCCGCAACACCCGCTGTCGGAGCGACGTGAATAGCTGGAAATCTAGGTAGCGGAACAATTCCAAGTCAATGCGACGCCGATGAGAGCTGTCTTATCCGGGCCGTACGAGTATTCATGGCGAATGACCCACAGAATAGTGGTCTTCGGCGGATTCGTGAGTTATAAAAGCGCCTTCACAAACCGCGGGCGGGTCGCGACACCTGCCGCGGCCCGCCCGTCGGGTGCCGACCCACCGTCAGTGCTCCACCCAGCCGTGGCGCTGGGCGAGCACGGTCAGACCCTGCCGCACCTGCACGATCTGCGCCCCGGTCAACGTCGGTACGGCTTCGAGCAGCAACTCCGTCACCTCGTGCCGGAACCCGGCCGACGTGAGTACGTCACACATGCCGTCGTCGTCGGAGCGCTCCGTCCCGCCCGCGATCACACCGGACAGCGTTCCATTGCCGGCGGGGGTTCCGCTACGTTCCGTTTTGAGAATGCGGACCGCGAGGGCCTTCATCCCCCGATCGCTCTCCACCGCGTCGAACTCCACTGGTACGCCCGGCACAAACGCGTATTTCCCGTCGCCCAGGACATTCGCGTGTACGAAGACGTCCTCGCCGCCACCGTCCGGCGTGATGAATCCGTATCCACGCGCCTCGTCGAACCTGATGAACCTACCTCTGACCACCGCGCCCAACCTCGCCTCTACCGTCACCGACAACTCCGCGACAACACACACCGCCCAAACATCATAAGGTCACCACCCGATGCCGGAGCGGTGCAAGCGGCGTACGGATTGCGGGATGCGGGACCGCAACGATCGGGACCGGAACGATCGGAGCCGGAACAGAGCCGGCCGCCCGGGTACCCCTATGACCCGCCGGCCGGGACGCCGGGCCGCCGAACCGCACCCGACTCGCCCACGCCGACACCGGACTCCTCCGACACCGGCGTCGTGGACGGGACCGGGGCGTCGGCCGGACCCGTCGCGTCGGACGGGGCGGCGGTGTCGGGCAGGGCAGCGGTGTCGGGCGGGGCGGCGGCGAGCTGCCGGATGCCTCGATGGGCGAAGAGCAGCGGGATTATGCCGAAGACCCCGAACGAGATGTCGATGAGCTGCCACCACCAGGGAATGCCCCGGACCGGGCCGGCGATCAGCGCCAGCGGGACGATCGCGACGCAGGAGATCATGCCGAAGTGGACCACCCAGATGTTGCGCACCGGGTCGCGGTACGGGCCCCAGAACGCGATCGCGATGACCAGGTGGGCGAAGGCCAGCCAGTCCGTTCCGTACGCGAGGAAGGGGAACTCGTCGTTGGTGGCGACGATGCCCCGGTGCACGTGGTCGATCCACTCGACCAGCACCGGCAGGTGTTCGGGTGCCGGCGACCAGTCGGCATGCAGCAGCCGGACCAGCAGGCGACTCTCCGCTTCGAGGGGGAACGCGGTGACGCCACTGACAACCAGGCCGATGACAAACACCACCAGCCAGACACGTACGCGGGTAAGGGTGCTCACGAACCGTCAGCGTAGTTAGTCCCGGGTGGACCGGGCCCCGTCCGGCGAGCACCCTCACACAAGATTCACACCACCCACCCAGTTCACTGCCCGCCGATCCGGGGCAGATGGTGGCGTACTGCCGCGTACCTCCGCAGGGGCACCGGGCGGGGGACTTTTGTCAAAGCAGACAGGGGCTTCTGCTGGGATCGACGGAAGTTAGTTGGTCTTGGGTCTATCTTTCGTGTTGCCCACGGATTAAGGTTCTGTTTCAGCCAGAGCCACTCCAGAGCCCCTGCATGGGACCCACAAAAACGTTTCAGCGGCGCATCGGCGGCGCCACTGTCCCACCCCCGACTCCCGCATCGTCGCCGCGGCCCAGGTCGCGAGGAAGGTAGCGAGACATGGACAAGACAGCCTCCAGCCGCCCGCGAACGCTCCCCTGGCCCGCTGCGGCCAGTTGATCCGGTAGGACGGTGGCCAGGCGGCCCCGTCCACGTACCCGGAACCTCGGCCACACGAACGGGCCGAGCCCACGATCCTCCGCCGTACAGGCGGGTGGCGGGACCGGTGCACCACGACCGGCCCGGACAGCAGGAAACGTGGATCGTCGTGTCGGCGCGCGCGACCACCCGGTAGCGGACAGCACCCGGCGTCACCGGTCGGCAGCCGATGGCGGCTCCTGCGAGATCGCGCACCATCCAGACGGATGCGGCGCCACACCCCACCGTGACAACCAGACCACCACACCGGACCCGTGCGCGTCCGGTGTCGACGGGTGCCGCCGCATGCCCGCTCCACACCCCCGGAGGAACATATGACAAGACCCCTGCGCCGGTGGCTTGCCGCCATGGCCGGCGCCACCATCGTGCTTCCCGGCCTGGTGGCCGTACCGGCCTCGGCCGCGCCCGATCGGGGCGCCGCCGAGGAACGCCTGGTCACCGAGGAGAACGGACCGGCGGCGCTGCGCTCCGAGGCCCGCGCCCCGGAGGACTACCGGGTGCTCGTCTTCACCAAGACCGCCGGTACGCGCCGACCGTCCATCACCGACGGCGTCCGTACGATCCAGTCGCTGGCCGCGGCGAACGGGTTCTCGGTCACGGTCACCCAGGACGGTGGCGCGTTCACCACGGAGAACCTGGCCGACTACCGTGCCGTGGTCTTCCTCAACACCACCGGCAACGTCCTCAACCCCGGCCAGGAGGCCGCGTTCGAGTCGTACGTCAAGTCCGGTGGCGGTTACGTCGGCGTGCACGCGGCCGCCGAGACCGAGCCGGACTGGGCGTTCTACCAGAACCTGGTCGGCGCCAAGGCGTCCGGCGTGGCCAGCACCGAGGCGGGTGTCGTCGAGGTCGCCGACCGGGTGCACCCGGCCACCGAGGCGACGCCGCAGACGTTGACCCTCACCGAGGAGTGGTACAACTTCACCACCAACGTGCGGGGCTCGTCGCACGTGCTCGCCACCGCGCAGGAGAAGAGCTTCGCGGGCGGCACGATGGGCTTCGACCACCCGGTGAGCTGGTGCAAGGACTACCAGGGCGGGCGTTCCTTCTACACCGGGCTCGGCCACTCGATCGAGACCTACCGGGTCGGTGGCTTCAAGAAGCACCTGCTCGGCGGCATCCAGTGGGCGGCCGGCGTGGTCGAGGGCGACTGCGGGGCGACCGTACTCGGCAACTACGAGAAGGTCACCCTCAACGACGAGCCGGGCGAGCCGATGTCCCTGTCGGTCCTGCCCGACGGCCGGGTGCTGCACAACACCCGTGGCGGCGAGATCCGGCTGTACGACCCGGCGACGGGTGCCAGCCCGGTCATCACCACCGTCCCGGTGTACCAGCACGACGAGGACGGGTTGCAGACGATCTCGATCGCGCCCGACTTCGCCACCAGCAAGTGGGTCTACATCTACTACTCGCCGCCGCTGAACACCCCGCTGGACAACCCGGCGACCCCGGGTGTCAACGAGGGCGACGCCCCGGCGACGAGCACGGACCCGACGGTCTGGAACGCGTTCAAGGGGTACAACCAGCTCTCCCGGGTGAAGTTCGTCGACGGACCGACCCCACGGCTGGACATGGCGACCGAACAGCAGATCATGCGGGTCGACACCGACCGGGGCATCTGCTGCCACGTCGCCGGCAAGGTGAAGTTCGACGGCAAGGGTCTCGTCTACCTGATCACCGGCGACGACACCAACGCCAGCGGCTCGGACGGCTTCAACCCGATCAACGAGTCCCCCACCCAGGGACCGGGCTACGACGCCCAGCGCTCGGCCGGTAACACCAACGACCTGCGCGGCAAGGTGCTGCGGATCAAGGTCAAGGAAAACGGTACGTACAGCATCCCGGCCGGGAACCTGTTCCCGGAGAACACCGACTACGACAACAAGACCCGTCCGGAGATCTTCCTGATGGGCCTGCGGAACCCGTTCCGGTTCGACGTGGACAGCAACGGCTTCGTGTACGTCGGTGACTACTCGCCGGACTCGCGTACCCCGAGTGCGACCCGTGGTCCGGAGGGCACCGGCCGGTGGTTCGCCACCAACAAGGCGGCCAACTACGGGTGGCCGTACTGCTACTCGCCGAGCCTGCCGTACATCGACTACGACTTCGTCACCCGTACCTCCGGTGAGCCGTTCAACTGCGGCGCCCCGGTGAACAACTCGCCCCGCAACACCGGCCGTACGGTCCTGCCGGCGGTGGCGCAGCCCCAGTTCTGGTACACCTACGAGGCCCGGACCACCTGCGCCGGGGCGTACCTGCAGACCCCGCCCGCGACCTGCGACTTCCAGTGGCCGGTCATCGGCACCGGTGGCGTCGGCCCGCACGGCGGACCGATCTACAAGTACGACTCGGAGAGCACCTCGGAGACCAAGTTCCCCGAGTACTACAACAACAGCGTGGTGTTCGGGGAGTTCACCCGGGACAAGCTGTTCATGATGCGCACCAACGGCAGCGGCCAGCTGACCGGGGTGGAGGCGTTCCTGCCCGGCGTCATCTTCGACAACCCGATGGAGATGGAGTTCGGGCCGGACGGCAACCTCTACGTGCTGGAGTACGGCGACGGCTTCTTCCGGGCCAACCCGGACGCCCAACTCTCCATGATCCGGTACGTGAAGGGCACCCGTTCCCCGGTCGCCGCGCTGTCGGCGAACCCGACCTCCGGCCAGGCCCCGCTGCCGGTGCAGTTCTCCAGCGCCGGTTCGTCCGACCCGGACCCGGGTGAGTCGATCTCCTTCGCCTGGGACTTCGACAGCAACGGCACGGTCGACTCGGCCGACCCGAACCCGACGTACACGTACACCGCCAACGGGGTGTACAACGCCAAGCTGACGGTGACCGACTCCAGCGGCAAGACGGCGGTGCTGACCAGGGAAATCGTGGTCGGCAACACCGCGCCGACGGTCACGGTGACGGTGCCGGCAGGCGGTACGTTCTTCAACTGGGGTGACACGGTGCCGTTCACGGTCGCCGTCACCGACCCCGAGGACGGGACGATCGACTGCAGCCGGGTCACGGTCTCGTTCGTACTCGGTCACGACACCCACGGCCACGGCGAGACCGAGACCAGTGGGTGCACCGGCACCCTGCCCACCCCCGCCGACGGTGCCGACCACGCCGGTGGTTACCTCTACGGCGGGATCAGCGCCACGTACACCGACCTCGGCGCCAACGGCCAGCCGGCGCTGACCACGGTCGGTCAGGCGATCATCCAGGTACGGCGGCAGCAGGCCGAGCACGCCCAGGTCCAGCAGGGCGTGACGATCGCCGCCAGCACCGACACCGGTGGTGGTTCACAGGTCGGCGGGATCGATGCCGGCGACCACATCGCGTTCGAGCCGATCAACTTCGACGGCGTGAACACGGTGACCCTGCGCTACTCGGGTGGATCCGCCACCACGGTCGGCACCCCGCGTGCCAACGTGGAACTCCGGGTCGGTTCGCCGACCGGGGCGGTTGTCGCCACCGCCGTACTCAACGCCACCAGCGGCAACGGTGCCTACGCGAGTCAGGCCATTCCGGTGACCTACCCCGCCGGCCCCCAGCGCCTCTACCTGGTGTTCACCCCGGTAACCGGTGGCCCGACCACGGCCCTGGTCAACCTCAACTGGGTCGAGTTCGGAAGCACCACCCCGTAACCGAGTTCGCGCACCTGTAGAGAATGAGTGGCTTTCCGTACCCGGAGAGCCACTCATTCTCTGTTCGAGGCGTCGGCGCGGTCAGGCGTACTGCGGGGTGTCGACCCGGGTGGGTGCGACGGCGTTGCCGGCGAAGTCGTTGTCCTGGAAGTCGGCCGAGCCTCGGGTGCCTTCACCGGTGACCCAGAGGCCGTGGGTCTGCGACTTGTACCGCTGGGTGTCCCAGACCCGGTTGTTGCGCAGGGTGAGGTCCGAGGTGGCGGCAGCCAGGGTGATCCCGGCCCGGTTCGGGGGTGTGTCGGGCAGCCGGTAGGTGGCGCCGGCTGGTGGCGTACCCCCGGCCCAGGCCGTGGTGGCACCGGGCCGGACCGGTGCGAGCACGAGTTCGGTGGCGGTGTTGGTGGCGACCATCGCGGTCCAGTTACCTACCGTCACCATTTTGCCCCGGTGCCCGTCCGGGAACCAGGTCGCGCCGTCGTCCCGCACGGCCGTACGCGTGTAGCTGACCCGGTCCCCCGAGCCGCCGGCGGCACCGGCCTCCCGCCGGCCGTTGTCCCGGATGCGGTTGTTCACGATCGCCCCGTCGAGCAGACCGGCGTCGACCCGTACGCCGTCCAGGCCGTTCTCCCAGATCTCGTTGCCGTCGATCACGACCTCGTGAGCCGGGATGGAGTCCTCGGCCAGGTTGTGCTCCCGGTAGCCGTAGCGGCCGTTGCGGCTGATCCGGTTGCCGCGCACGATGTAGCGGCCGGGGGTGTTGCCGATGCTCAGCCCGTCCAGGATGTTCGCGTCGATAATGCAGTCCGCGACGATCCCGCCCCGACCGGCGATCCCGCAGGTGCCCTGGGCCGAGACGTCGAACCCGGCCTCGTGGTTACCGATCATGGTGCACCCGTTGACCACCAGGCCGTCCGCGCCCCAGTCGGAGATGCCGAACCGGTTGTCCTCGGCGTGGCAGGCGGTGATCCGGATGCCGCGCGGGGGCGGCCACATCTTCTGCTGAAGTTCGAGGAAGATGCCGTTGGTTCCGTTGCCGACGGCGGTGCAGGTGGAGACGGTGAGTCGTTCGCTCGCCCCCCACCCGCCGATCCCGATGCCGATGCCGGCGCCGCCCATCTGCTGCCCGGTGTCGAGCCGACCACAGCGCAGTGCGACCACACCCTGCACCACCGTGTCCTGGAGGAAGTCGCAGCCGAGACCGGTGGCGGCGGTGTCGTGGATGAAGAGGTCGCGGAACCGGCCGCGCATCACGTACTGGAGGCCGAGGCCCTTGGCCAGGTAGTCGTAGCGGGCCAACTGCACACCGGAGCCGTCGATCTCGAAGCTGGCGAACGTGCAGTCGGCGATGTGGTTCTCCCGGCTCGCCCCGTGCTGTACGGCGGTGAAGTAGGCCAGCGGCACCGGGTCGACCCGGTTCCCCTCGTTGCTGAGTACGAACTTGGTGGCGCCGATCCCGTCACCGACCAGGGAGATCCCGCTGCGCCACACGGTGCCGGTGTCCCGGATCGAGTAGACGCCCGGCGGGCAGTGGATCGTCCGGGCCAGCCCGTCGGCCGCGTACGCCGTACCGAGCCGGTCGACCAGCGCCTGTAACGCCGGCTGGTCGTTGGTGACCCCGTCCCCCACCAAGCCATGATCACGGGCGTTGCAGACCAGATCCTCAGGCACCGACACGCCCGTCCCCCTCCGTCGCCCGGAGATCGGTCGATTCCCGTTTCCCGCCGAACCTAACGTCCCCGCTCACCCGCCTCCCCCCTCCAAGACCCCCCCTCTTGTAGAGAACGAGTGGTTACTGCACCCCGGATAGGCACTCTTTCTCTACAAGAGTGGGCGCGGCCTCGATGGGGGTGGGGGTCAGCGGAGGGCGGCGGGGGTTTGGGGGGTGGGGCGAAGGTGGCCGGGGTGGAAGGCGGGGGCAATGGTGCGGGTCGGCTCGGCGGGTAGCGGCGGCAGGCCGAGCAGGTCGGTGATCGCGGAGACCGCCAGGACGCTGGCCCGGCCGTCGCCGAACGGAAGAGCCCGCTGAGCGGTGGAGCGTACGTTCAGTTCCTGCGTGGCGGCGGCGACGAGCCGTTCCGGGTCGGTGCCGACCAGGGTGCCGTGGCCGGAGTCGATGATCTCGGGGCGTTCCGTGGTGTCCCGGGCGACCAGGACCGGTACGCCGAGCGTGCCGGCCTCCTCCTGCAACCCGCCCGAGTCGGTGATGACCAGGTCGGCGACGCTCAGCAGGCCGATCATCTCGGGGTAGACCAGCGGCGGCGTCAGCCGGATGCCGGGGGTGTGCCCGAGTTGCGCGGTCATCGCCGCGCCGAGCGTCGGGTTCGGATGGGTCACCATGACCAGTTGGACGTCCGGGAAGCGGCGGGCGAGGAAACGCAGCCCGGAGCAGACGCCGAAGACGCCACCGCCCCGGTTCTCCCGCCGGTGCAGCGTCACGACGACCACCCGGCGGGTCGGGTCGATCCAGTCGGGCGGCTGGGCGAGTTGGTGGTCGAGCAGGTGGTGCAGCGCGTCGACCACGGTGCTCCCGGTGACCACGATCCGGTCGTCCGGGACTCCCTCGTCGAGCAGGTGCTGGCGGGCGGTCGGGGTGGGTGCCAGGTTGAGGGCCGCGATCCGGGACAGCATCGACCGGTTCGCCTCCTCCGGGAAGGGCCGGTCCAGGTCGTGGGTACGCAGACCGGCCTGGAGGTGCACCACGGGGATGCGCTGCCAGAAGGCGACCATCCCGGCGACCAGTGCGCTGAGGGTGTCCCCCTGGACCACGACCGCGGCGGGGCGGCGTATCGCGAGCACCCCGTCGGTCGCGGTGAGCAGCGCGGCGGCGAGTTCGGCGAGCGACCCGGTCCGGCGTACGGGTTCCAGGGTGACCTGGACGGCGAGGTCGAACGGCGCCAGCGCCTCCGCCACCCGTCCGGGGTGCTGCCCGGTGTCGACCACCGTGACCGTGACGCGGGTGTCCAGCCGCAACCGGCGTACCAGTGGGGCGGCCTTCACCGCCTCCGACCTGGTGCCGAGCAGCACGACGACCTCGTACGTGGCCGAGTCGTCAGCCCGCACGTCGTGGTCCGTACATCAGAGACACCCCTTGACAGTTAGCCGTGACGCCGATGTCACGTTAACCAGCCAAACGGACGTTTGCCGCGAAAACGACTAAACCAGGTACGGTCGCCGGGCGGGGCTATCCGGTGAGGCCGACGTCGCGGGCGAGCAGGGCCGCCTGGACGCGGTCGGCGACCCCGAGCTTGGCCAGCACCGCCGAGACCTGGTTGCGGATCGTCTTCTCGCTCAGCCCGAACCGGCGGGCGATCCGGGCGTTGCCCTCACCGGCCGCCAGGTACCGCAGGATGTCCCGCTCGCGCGGGGTGAGCTGGTCGAACGGCGCGGGCAGCTCGACCGGCTGGCGGCGCAGGGTGGTCAGCACCTGCGGCCCGATCCGGGGGCCGAGCACCAGACCACCGCCGGCGACCGTACGCAGCGCGTGCAGGATGGTGTCCGGATCGGTGTCCTTCAGGACGTAACCACGGGCGCCGGCCCGCAACGCGCGGTTCACCACGTCCTCGTCGTCGGCCATGGTGAGCATCAGGACGTGCACGTCGGGTCGACTCTGGATGATCCGGGCGGTGGCGTCCACCCCGTCACCGTCGGGCAGCGCGACGTCCATCGCGACCACCCCGACCCCTTCGGTCACCGCGGCGACCAGCGCCTCGGCGCACGAGGCCGCCTCCACCACACCCTCGACCCAGGGCTCGTCCTCGAGCATGGTGCGCAGCCCACGGCGTACCACCGGATGGTCGTCCACGATCAACACGCGTACCCGATCGGACATGACTCGCCGCCTCACTCACCCAGCGACCGGGCGGCCGGTTCCGGCCCGACGGCACCGCCGGGCCCGACCGGGTCACCGGGACCAACCTGTTGTACGGCAACCGTACCGGTCGCGTCGGGCGCGAACTCGGCACAGGGCAGCCGGACCCGGACCCGCGTCCCGTGCGGCGACACCTCGGAGATCTCGCAGTCCCCACCCAGTTCGGCGGCGCGTTCCCGCATCGACTCCACACCGACTCCACCGGGCCGGGGACCGGCGAACCCGATCCCGTCGTCGACCACCTCGACGACGAGCTGGTGGTCCCGGCGTACGGTCACCTCGCAGGCGCTCGCACCGGCGTGCCGGGCCACGTTCGCCAGCGCCTCCGACACCACCCGGTACGCCGCCACCTCGACCGCTGCGGAGAGTCCGCGCAGGTCGTGTTCCACGCTCAGCCGTACCGACAACTGTGGACCGTCGAAACGCTCGCACTCGACCCGGAGCGCCGACTCCAGCCCCCGGTCCAGCGCCGCCGGCCGCAACTGGTCGACCAGTTGCCGCACCTCCTGGGTGCAGGTGCGCAGGTCGTCAGCGAGCCCGTCGAGGACCCGGCCGAGCCGGTCCTGCCCGTCGGCCATCTTCCGGGCCGCCCGTACCTGCATCGACATCCCGGCGAAGGTCGGGCCGAGCCCGTCGTGCAGGTCCCGGCGCAGTCGCCGCCGTTCCTCCTCGCGAGCCATAACCAGGCGTTCCCGGGACTCCTGGAGGTCACGGATGAGCCGGGCGGTGGCCGTGGCGACCGAGGCGTGCAGCGCCACGTCGCTGAGCAGCCGGCGCTCGACCGGGGTGAACCGGCTGCCGGAGCGGCGGTGGGCCACGATCAGGCTCCCCACCCGCTCGCCGTGGGTGAGCATGTCGAACCTCTCCACCGACGTGGTCGCCCGGCCGTGTTCGGCGTGCAGTCTCGGCCCGTCCGCACCGTCGACCTCGACCGCGACGTACGGCACCTGCAACGAGCGCGCGATGGTGCCGGTCAGCAGCGGCAGGACCGCATCCGGCTGGACGGTCCGCTCCAGCAGGTCACCCAGCCGGGCGAGCACCGCGTACGGGTCGTCCCGGTCGCCGTAGAGCAGCCGGTTCACCCCGCGCTGCACCCGGTGCCGCAACGGTTCGAAGGTCACCGCGATCAGGCCGGTCGCGACGAGCGAGGCGTTGGAGGTGCTGCCGCGCAGCAGGATGTCGCGCAGCAGGGTGACGATGGCCACGAAGCCCGCGATCACCAGCAGGCTCATCACCAGCCACACCAGGGTCCGGTTGATCACCTGCTCGAGCCCGTACAGGCGGTAGCGCAGCACGGCGAGGGTCATCGCGGCCGGGATGGCGATCACCATCAGGACCCAGGCCCCGGCCAGGTTGATCCCGTCGAGCAGCAGCCCGAGCAGGAAGAGGACTCCGGCGGCGAGCAGGCAGGCCAGTTGCTGGCGAACCTCCCCGACCGACCGGCGCCACCGTTGTACGAGCGACACCAGCACCGCCACCAGCCCGAGCAGGCCGACCCCGATCGACAGCAACGCGATCCGTACGAGCAGTTGGGCCCGTTCGGTCGCGGCCGGCTCACCGGAGAAGAGCAGGTTGCGGGGATCGTCGAGGGCGGCCACGGCGAGCGCCCCGGTGGTGAGCGCGGTCGACGCCACGATCGCCGCCGCGACCACCCGCCAACGCGGGCCGGGCAGCCTTCCGTCCGGGAAGTACAGCAGCGCCAGGAAGATCAGGCCGTACGGCGGCCACCACAGCCACTGGACCAGCCAGGCCAGCGGCAACCAGGCGAGCCAGCTCAGTGCCAGGACCGCGACGGCGGCGGTGAGTCCGGCCGCGAACATCAACCGCCCGACCGGGTGGCCGGGCACGCCGGCCAGCACCAGGCCGCCCAGCGCGGTGAACGACGCGGCGATCACCGCGGTCATCGCGGTCGGCCCACCCGGTGCCGGCTGGAACCACTGCCCCACCACCACGAGTACGGCGATCACCACCGCCGCGGCGGCGAGCACCCGTCGGCGGTTGATCATTGGTGCTGCGGTCGACATCAAGTAGGGCCTCCCCGGGGCGCCGACGGTTGGTCAGGCCCAGCCGGCGGCGTGCATGGCGTTGTGCAGGAAATTGCCCTTGTTGCCGTGCATGTGCCACGGCAGCGCCTCGATCGCGTCCTGCAACGTGCCGCCGGTGGGCGCGGGCATCTCGTCGACCAGTTGCTCGACACTGACCCGGAACCGGTCGGTGAACTCGGGGTGGTCCTTCAGGTACCGCTCCACGTGCTCGAAGACCGCCTGGAGCCGCCGCTGGAGCTCGTCCGGATCGGCCGGCTCGGCGCTCGGTTGCAGATCCGCCAGCCGCCAGTCGACCCCGAAGTACGGGGCCAGGCGCCGGCCGTCGGTGTGGAAGAACTCGACCGCGCCACCGAACCGGTCACCCTGCTCCGGCTCGGCCAGCACCGCGGCGAGGTCGCCGTAGAGATGGGCGAAGGTGTTGTCGGCGGCGAGCAGCAGAATCTGCCCGTCGGTCTCGGTGGGGACGTCGGTCATCGTGACTCCTCGGTTCGATGGTCGAAGGTGGATCGGCGCGCGCCCGTACGGGCAGCGCGCCGGCTCGCCGGAGCGTAGGCGAGACAACGTCCACTCGGGATCGTCGTTGAGGTCCGAGCCTCGTTGCCGAACGCCCGGTCACCATCGTCGCGCGGGGGATGTCCCGTGGACCCGGGCGATCCGCCCGATCGGCGGGACAAAGCGCCGCTCGTACGAGGACCTTCGAATCGCCCCGGCCCTGACCGTGGTCACCCTGCCGGAGGAAGCGGCTACTTCCCGCCGTCCGGGGCGGGGCCGAAGCCGGTGACGGCGGCGTCCACGGGCACGAGGTAGTCGTACACGGCTCGGGCGAGCTGGCGTACGGTCTCGGCGCCGGTGGCCTCCGGGCCGGAGGTGACGAAGGCGACCGCCACCTCGGAGTGCGGGATGAGCAGGTAACCGACGTCGTGCGAGGCGTCCGGCAGCTCGCCGGTCTTGTGCGCGACCGGTACGCCCGGCGGCAGTGCGGCCGGGATCTTCGTGTTGATGGTCTGCTCCAGCATGAACGAGATCATCAGCGCCCGGGACGCGGGCGAGAGGATGTTCCCGTCCCAGACCGCGCCGAGCAGGGACACGACGTCGTCGGCGGTGAGGTAGTTCTCCTCGCCGCGCGCGGCTGCCGCGGTGTCGAGCATCCGGCGGTTGAGGGCGGTCTGCTTCAGCAGCATCGTGTCGATCAGCGCGTTCACCCGGACGAACCCGTTGAGGTGATTGATCAGTACGTTCGCCGCCGTGTTGTCGCTGTAGATGATCATGTACCGGGCGAGCCGGTACAGCGTCACCACCTGCGGGAACGTCTCGTGCTGCAACTCACCGGAGCCGCCGACCACGTCCTCGGGCCGGACCAGCACACCGTCGGACAACGACTCCCACCCGCAGTCGACCTCACGCAGCAGTTCCGCGAGGATCCACAGCTTGATGACACTCGCCGCCTTCGGGCGGAAGGTCCCGTTCACCTCGATCTGCTGGTCGCCGTACCGGCCGGACAGGTCGCGTACGGCCACACCGGTCGGGTTGGGCGAGGCGGCGACGATCTCCCGCAGTTGCTCGGTGAGCGGCAACAGCTCCGCACCGCGTCGCCGGTCGACGGGCGGCTGCGGGTTGGTCACCACCTCCCCGGTCAGCACCACGGGTTCCAGGTCGGGGCGGTGGATCTCGACGGCTCCCTCGGCCCGGCCACGCAACGGCACCCGGTAGACGTACGTGATGCCGTTGACCGTCACCCGTCCGGTGGCGACCCCGTCGGTCACCACCATCCCCTGGTCCAACACCCGGCCGGTGTCGCCGTCGCAGCCCCGGTACCGGACGATGCGTTCGGCCGCGTCGACCGCGAAGATGGCGTTCTCGGTGGCGAGCCAGGCCAGCTCGGCTCGCGGCGGCAACGGGTCGGCGTGGTCGGCGGACCAGGGGTCACGACCATCGGCGGGCCCGGTGTCGGGACGGCCGGAGTGCGCGGGTGCCGGCATCCCGACGATCACCATCAGGGTGGTCACCGCCACCACGGCCAGCCGACCGCAGAGCAGGGCGACGGTGGCGGCGATGGCGGCAGTTCGCCGGTGCCGGGCGACCCGCGGTCGGTTCTGGTTCACCCCGGCAAAGTAGCCAGCGGTACGGGCCGGCCGAGGCGGCTCGGCGGGGACATCACCCGACCGTGCGTACGCCCCCGGCGGGTCGCGGACGACCCGCACGAACCCGGCCGACCCGACCCCGGCGGGGGCGCCGCCACCGGCACCGGGACCTGTTCGCAAGCAATTCGGCGCAATCCGAATGGTGTAGATCGGAGTGGATTCGACCCGACCGTGCCGGTCAGACTCGACTGTGTCAACGGGGGTTTCAGAAGGGAAGAAGTCATGCGAGTAGGACGTCTGCTGGTCGGCGCGACATTCGCGGCGGGACTGGCGCTCGGCATCATGGTTACACCGGCCCAGGCCGGCGACGCGCACGCCAACGGCTGGGACCACCCCGGCCGGGTCGCCACCAACACCTGGGACCACCCCGGCGTGGTCGACAGCAACGGCTGGGACCACCCCGGCGTGGTCGAAAGCAACGGGTGGAGCCACGGCGGCTGATCAGCACCAACGACTACGGCTGGCCGGGAGCGGGCCTGATCATCGGTTCTGTGCCGTCTCGGGGCTGGTGAAGCGGGTGACGTCGGCGGGTGGTCCTCGGACCACCCGCCGGACTCGCCTGCCGTAGGACACACCGGGCGGGCGGTCCGTTGGGAGACTGGACCCGGCGGGTTGGCCCGACCCGCGTTACCGGAGGAGGCTGGAGTGTCCGTCCCGACCCCTGGCGTCATCGTCATCACCGGCGTGATGGCAGCCGGCAAGTCGACCGTGGCGCAACTCCTCGCGGAACGGCTTCCCCTCGCGGCCCACGTCCGGGGTGACGTGTTCCGAAGAATGGTGGTCACGAACCGGGAGGAGCTGACTCCGGAACAGACCACCGAGGCGACCGCCCAGCTCTGGTTGCGCTACCGCCTCGCCGCGAGCGTCGCGGACGCGTACGCCGAGGCGGGCTTCGCCGCCGTGGTGCAGGACGTCGTCCTCGGCCCCGAACTGACCGAGTACGTCGACCTCCTGACCGCCCGACCCCGGCACCTGGTTGTCCTCGCGCCGAGGCCGGAGGTGGTGCAGACCCGCGAGAACACCCGTGGCAAGCGCGGGTACGGCGACTGGACGGTCGAGGTGTTGGACCGGTCGCTGCGTCGGGACACCCCGAGGATCGGACTGTGGCTGGACAACTCCGACCAGACACCGGACGAGACCGTGGACGAGATCCTCGCCAAGCTCTCCGACGCCCGCCTGCCGGACTAGCCGGTCGGGCCGCGCAGGCCCTCGGCACGCCGCCGGAACAGGGTCCGCTCGCCGTCGTTGCGGGTGAGGGCGGCGGCTCGGGTGAACTCCGCGCGTGCCTCGTCCGCCCGTCCGAGCCGGGCCAGCAGTTCTCCGCGCACGGCCGGGAGTTGGGGGTAGTCACGCAGCGCCCGCTCGTGGGCGAGGTCGTCGGCGAGGGCGAGTCCGCGTACCGGGTCGTCGGCGAGGCCGACCGCGACGGCCCGGTTCAGCAGGATCACCGGGGACGGCTGGAGGTGGGCGAGCACCTCGTAGAGTGCCGCGATCCGGGACCAGTCGGTCAGGTCCGCGCGGGCGGCGCGGGCATGGCAGGCGGCGATCGCGGCCTGGAGGGTGTAGACGCCGCCGCCGAGTGTCTCGGCACGGTCGAGGGCGGCGAGCCCTCGACGAACGAGCAGCCGGTCCCAGCGGCGGCGGTCCTGGTCCGGCAGGAGCACCGGCTGCCCGTCCGGGTCGGTCCGGGCGCCCAGCCTGGAGGCTTGCAGCTCCATCAGGGCCGCCAGGCCGTGCACCTCGGGTTCGTCCGGCAGCAGGCCGGCGAGGAGTCGACCCAGCCGCAGCGCCTCCTGGCACAGCTCGGGTCGGGACCAGGCCGGGCCACCGGTCGCGGCGTACCCCTCGTTGAAGATCAGGTAGACGATCTCCAGTACCGAGCCGAGCCGGTCGACGAGTTCGGCCGGGGTGGGCAGCTCGAACCGGACCCGCGCGGCGGCGAGCGCGCGTTTGGCCCGGACGATGCGCTGGGCCGCGGTGGCCTCCGGCACGAGGAACGCGCGGGCGATCTCGCCGGTGGTGAGGCCGCCGACCATCCGCAGGGTCAGCGCCACCCGCGCCTGCACCGGCAGCACCGGGTGCGCGGCCGTGAAGATCAGCCGCAGCAGATCGTCGCCGATGTGGTCGTCGAGGATGTCGTCGAGGGCCGCCTCGGCGTACTCCTGCTGGATCTCGACGTCGCGGCCGAGCAGGTCGAGCTTGGTCGCGTACCGCTGCTGCCGCCGCAGCAGGTCGACCGCGCGATGTTTCGCGGTCGCCGTCAGCCACGGCCCGGGATCATCGGGTACGCCGGTCGCCGGCCACTGCACGAGCGCGGCGACCAGGGTGTCCTGGGCGATCTCCTCGGCCAGCCCGACGTCGCGGACCAGCCGGGCGATCCGGGCGATCAGCCGGGCGGACTCGATCCGCCAGACCGCCTCCACGGCACGCCTGGCGGCCTGCCCCGGATCGTCCGGTGCCGGATCGGTAGCCGTCACGACCACCGATCCAACCACCGGTCGGGTCATTCCGGGAACGGGAAGTCCTCCGGCCCGAACACCTTCAGGATGTCGGCGTCGCCCTCCCAACCCGGCCAGAGGTCCCGGTGCGCCTTCATGAACCGGGAGGTCCACTCGACCACCTCCTCCTTGGCGCGTACCTCGTAGAGGGCGTAGCTGATGACCTCCTTCGCCTCGGCGAACGGGCCGTCGGTCACGGTCAGGTCCCCGCCGGCGACGGTGACCCGCGCGCCGGCCGCGCTCGGCGCCAGGCCACCGGTGTCGAGCAGGCTGCCGGAGGTGGTCGCCTCCTCACCGAGCTTGGCGATCGCCGCCATCAACTCGGGTGGTACGGGCGTGGTCGGCTGTTTGGCCCGGAGCAGTGCCAGGTATCGCATGGTCGAACTCCCTCGGATGGTGGTGGGGCGGAAGGATCATCGGTGGAGCCGGCGGGACCGGCCATGGTGGTACGCCGACACCAGCGAGAGCCAGGTCCAGGCCAGGACGATCGCCACGGTGAACGACAGCGTCGCCCAGGAACTGCCGCCACCACCGGCCACGGCGACGAACCCGGCGAGGAACAGTGCCCCGGTCAGGCGCGAGAACACCGCCCATCCTCGCTGGTCGTCGGCGACGAACCGGCGGGCGAGCACAAAACACGCCGCGACCAAGGCGACGAAGCCGACGCCGCCCAGGCCGAAGTGGAGCAGACCGTGCCAGGAGGTGCCGGTGCCCTGCTCCGGCGTACCCGGTGGGAAGCCCTGTCCCGGGTCGGCCCGGAACATCCCGCCGGACACCAGACCCAGGCCGTAGCTCCCGAGCAGCCGGGGCGCCCAGGTGCTGGCCCGTCCGGGGTCGAGGGTGCGTCGCAGCCCTACCGCCCCGGCGACCACCAGGAGGCCGGTCACGATCAGGTTGGTGCTCTGGACCCATCCCGCCGTGCCGTTGGCGAGCAGGCTCCAGGCGTGCCGGGTCGGGTCGAAGCCGTCCCGTACCAGCATCTGGGCCACCGACACCAGGACGTACAGCGGACCGGCGACGACACCGGCGGCCAGGAGCCGCCCGGTGAGCCTGAGCCCGGCGGCGGCCGGTCGGTCGGCCGCCGCCTCGGCCGTGACGGGCGGATTCGTCTGGGACATCGCCGTCCCCTTCGGGTTCGGGGGCCGCCTTGCCGGCCCGCTACCTGTAGCTCGAACGGGACGACCCGATTTCGACACCGGCGCCGAACTTTTTCCGCCGGGATTTCCGGGCGCCCGCCCGTGGCCGCCCGGTCCCCGGTCCGCTCCCGCCGGCGAGGCCGGCCAGCAGGCTCCGAGAATTCAGGGCGATGAATTCAAGGTGAACCCCGCCGCAGCCCACTCCCCACGGCACCGCTTTCCGGACGAGAGCACGCTCGAAGTTGTGGCCGCAGAATGTGAAAGCCAAGGATGTTCACAAACGATGACGAGACGGTGACGAACGGAAGAAGGTTTCGGTGAAGACGCGCAAGACCGTTCTGCGCGAGAAGCACCCTTCGGGGCAGAACGGGTACCGCTTCGACCTCCTCCGGAGAAGGGCGACGGAGATCCCGTCCCCCCTCTTCATCTGTCCGGTCGCCCGGATTCCGGGGTCGTGGCTGGTCGCACCGCCGTCCCCGTCGAGACCGGGGCCGGTGGTCCGGCTCCGGAGACGTCCAACCGTGATGTCGACACCGGACGGGCTGGGTCGCCGTACCGCGCAGAGACCAGCCGCATAGGCACCGGCGACCACGGTGCCCCACCTCCCATCGAGGAGAGCACCGTGCAGACCGAGCCCGGCCCCCCGGATCCAGCCACCGGAACCGACTATCCAGCGCTCCGCCGCGTCCAGCGCCGCGTCGTCGTGTCGATCCTGGTGGTGCAGGCGGTGTTCTTCCTGGTCTTCGCGATGACCGGTCCGCTCGTCTCGCTCATCGCCGAGCGGATGACCGGATCGGCCCGTGGCGCCGGCTTCGCGCAGGCCCTCATCTTCTGCGGCGGGGTACTGGTCAGCATCCCGCTGGCCGCGCTGTCGGCGAAACGGGGTCGCCGCGCGGGGATCGCCACCGGCTACCTGGCCGGTGCCGCCGGCTCCGCGCTGGTGGTGGTCAGCGCGACCGTGTCGAGCTATCCGCTGCTGCTCCTCGGCGCGCTGGGCGTCGGCGCGGCGCTCGCGGCCGGGCTCCAGGCCAGATTCGCCGTGACCGACCTCGCCGACGCCGACCGGATCGGCCGGTCGATGGGCATCCTGTCCTGGAGCGCCATCACCGGATCCGTACTCGGCCCACCGCTGGCCGGTGGGGTGGAACAGCTCGGTGCGGGAAGCCTCGCGGAGTTCACCGCACCGTTCGCCGCGGTGGCCGCGGGTCTCGCCGTGGCCGGTCTGCTGGTGCTGGTGGCCCTGCGGCCGGATCCCCTGCTGCTGGCCCGATCGATGGGACGCGAGCCGGTACGCAAGCGACGCAACACCCGTGCCGCGCTGAGGGCGAGCCTGCGCAATCCGGTGATCCGACGGGGGATCGCGGTGGTGGTCACCGTCCACACCGCGATGATCTCGCTGATGAACATGGCACCGATCCACCTGAGCCACGGCGCCGTGACGCTCACCTCCATCGGCCTGGTGATCGGCGCGCACTCCGCGGCGATGTACCTGCCCGGTCCCGTGGTGGGCTACCTGTCCGACCGGCTCGGGCCGTACCCACTGCTGGTGACGGGTCTCGGCGTGATGGCGACGGCCGCGTTCGTGCTCGCGATGTCACCGGCGGGTGACACGGTCATGGTCGGCCTCGGGCTGACGCTGCTCGGCGTCGGCTGGGCCGCCGGTTATCTCGCCGGCTCGGTGTTGATCACCTCTGCCACCGAGGGCCAGCTCCGGACGATGGCGCAGGGCGCCTCGGACTTCTTCGTCCAGCTCGCCGCCGCGCTGGGTGCCCTGCTGGCCGGTGTGATGGCCGCCGCGCTGGGTTACGACGGGCTGTCGATCTTCTGGCTCGCGGTGATCGTCGCGCTGCTGTTCCGGATCCTGGCGGTTCGTCCGGCGGCGACGGTCGGCCCGACGATGGCCGCCGCGCCTTCCGGGCCGGAGTCACCGGGGTCGGCGCCCGACAGGGTCGACGCGACGAACTGTCGATGACCGTCGTGGGCGCCCGGAGCGCGCGGGACACCGGCGCTGCCGTCAGGGTAGGGATCTGGCGCGTACGTGGGCGCGTTCGCCCTGGCGTCCGAAGAGGCTGAGCACCTCGACGGGTGTGGAGTCGGCGCTGGCGAACCAGTGCGGTACGCGGGTGTCGAACTCGGCCGCCTCACCCGGTACGAGGACGAGATCCTGGTCGCCGAGGACCAGCCGGAGCCGCCCGCTGAGGACGTAGAGCCACTCGTAGCCCTCGTGGGTCTTCGGCTCCGGCACGGTTGTCGGCCGGGCCGCCGGAATGAGCATCTTGTACGCCTGGAGCCCGCCGGCGCGACGGGTCAGCGGCACCAGGGTCATCCCGTTGAGGTTGACCGGGCGCAGGTGGACCCGGGGGTCCCCGGTCGGCGGGGCGCCGACCAGCTCGTCGATCTGGACCCCGTACGCGCGGGCCAGGGGCAGGAGCAGTTCCAGGGTGGGACGACGTTGACCGGACTCCAGCCGGGACAGGGTGGAGACGGAGATGCCGGTCGCCTCGGAGAGGCTGGTCAGCGTGATCTCGCGTTGCCGGCGCAGCGTACGCAGCCGGGGCCCGACCGCGGTGAGCACGCTCTCCAGGTTGTCGTCCATCGCCCCAGTTTGCCACAACGGCAAGAATGTTTGCCGATCTGTGCCGACCGCCGCACAGTGGTCTCGGAGGTGGTCACCATGACCAGTGAACAGGCAGAACAGCCGACCCGGACGTTCGACGTCGCGGTCATCGGCGGGGGTGCCGCCGGGCTGAGCGCGGCGGTGGTGCTGGGCCGGGCCCGGCGCTCGGTGATCGTGATCGACGCGGGAACGCCCCGCAACGCCCCTGCCGCCGGGGTGCACGGGTTCCTGTCCCATGACGGGATCTCCCCGCACGAACTGCTCGAAACCGGCCGCAAGGAGGTCGACCACTACGGCGGCCTCCTGCTGCCGGGGGAGGCTGTCCGCGCCCGCCGTACCGGCGACGGCTTCGAGGTGACTCTCGGCGACGGTCGGCTGGTCACCGCCCGGCGGCTGCTGGTGACCACGGGACTGGTCGACGAACTCCCCGACGTCCCCGGCGTACGGGAGCGGTGGGGTCGGGACGTGCTGCACTGCCCGTACTGCCACGGGTGGGAGGTGCAGGACCGGGCGATCGGGATCCTCGGGACCGGATCGTGGTCCGTACACCAGGCCCTGCTGTTCCGGCAGTGGACATCGGACCTCGTCCTGTTCACCCACACCGCCCCGGAGCTGACCGACGAGCAGGCCGAGCAGCTCGCCGCCCGGGGCATCCGGGTGGTTCCGGGCACCGTCGAATCCCTCGACGTGGACGACGACCACCTCACCGGCGTACGCCTGACCGACGGGACCGTGGTCGCCCGGCAGGCGTTGGTGGTCGCCCCCAGGTTCGTGGCCGCCTCGCAGGTGCTGGCCACCCTCGGACTGCGACCCGTCGAGGACCCGCGCGGCATCGGGGCGAGCATCGCCGCCGGCCCCACCGGGTTGACCGAGGTCCCGGGCGTGTGGGTCGCCGGCAACGTCACCGACCTCAGCGCGCAGGTTGTCATGGCTGCCGCCGGTGGGGTCGCCGCCGCCGCCGCGATCAACGCGGACCTGATCGCTGAGGAGACCGAGCAGGCTGTCACGGCGTACCGCGAGGCGCGTACGGCGGGAGCCGGGCACGGCCACCACGACTCGACGGAGACCATCCTGTTCACCCGCGAGTTCTGGGACGAGCGGTACGGTTCCGCCGAGCGGATCTGGAGCGGGAACCCGAACCCGCACCTCGTCGACACCGTCACCGACGTGGTCCCGGCTACCGCGTTGGACGTCGGCAGCGGTGAGGGCGCCGACGCGATCTGGCTCGCCGCCCGGGGCTGGCAGGTCACCGGTGTCGACATCTCGGGAGTGGCACTGCAACGCGCCGCCGAGCGGGCCACCGAGCAGGGCGCCGACATCGCCGACCGGCTCACCTGGCAACAGGTCGACGTGATGTCCTGGGATCCCGCACCGGCACGGTACGACCTGGTGTCGGCCCAGTTCATGCACCTGCCCCGGCCTGCGCTCCGGGCGCTGCACCGCCGGCTGGCGGCGGCCGTACGGCCGGGTGGGACCCTGCTCATCGTCGGTCATCACCCGTCGGACCTGGACACCTCGATGGGGCGTCCCGACCGGGCCGACCTCATGTTCACCGCCGAACAGGTCGCGGCGACCCTGGACCCGAACGAATGGGACATCACCGCCGCGACGCCGCCTCGGCAGGCCACCGATCCGGAGGGCCGGACCATCACCATCCACGACGCCGTCCTGCGGGCCACCCGCCGCCACTGACCGCACTGCCGACGGGACAGGAGGCGGGCCGCGACGGTCCGCCTCCCCTGTCGGCCGGACGGACGCGGCGGGTGCCAGACTTGCGCGATGTTGCGCGTCGGGATCCTCGTGGCGGCACTGGTCGGTATCACGGCCGCGCCCCCGCTCGTCGGACTCACGGCGGCACCGGCGCATGCGATGGCGCCGACACCGGTGGTGGCGGCTCCATCGAAAGGCACCGAGGTCTGCGTCGTCACCGACGAACGGCTGATCGAGATCTCCGGCATGGTCGCCACCGACGACGGATACGTGGTGGTCAACGACAGTGCCGACCTGGAGAGCCGCCGGAAGATCTTCTTCCTCGACAGGTCGTGCAAGGTGACCAGGACGGTGTCGTACCCGAGCCGCCCGCGTGACACCGAGGACGTGGCGATGGCTCGCGACGGCACCATCTGGATCGCCGACATCGGCGACAACGACCGGGCCCGGACGAACATCGCACTCTGGCGACTGGCCAAGGGCGCCAAGGCGCCGGTGTTGCACCGACTGTCCTATCCGGACGGAGCACACGACGCCGAGGCGCTGCTGCTCGCCGGCGACGGCACACCGATCGTCGTCACCAAGGACCCCGGCACACCCCGGCTGTACGTACCCGACGGGCCGCTCAAGGCCGGTGCGACCGTACGGATGCGCAAGGCCGGGGAGTTCGTCCTGCCGCGTACCGGCACGGACAATCCGTGGTCCGCCTTCGGTCGGCTGATGGTCACCGGGGGTGCCACCGCACCGGACGGCAGTCGGGTGGTGCTGCGTACCTACGCCGACGCGATCGAGTTCGACGTCACCGACGGCAACGTGGTCGAGGCCGTCACCCGGGGCGTGCCCCGGATCACCCCACTGCCCGACGAACCCCAGGGAGAGTCGATCACGTACAGCCGGGACGGCCGGTTGTTGCTGACCGTCTCCGAGACCTCGGATCAACCGGCCACCACCCGACCGACCGTACTCGGCTACACCCCGGAGGGCAGGCCCGCACCGGCACCCACCGCGAACGCGACCGGGCCGGGATCAGCGAGCACGTCGGAGTCGAGCGCGTCCCCGGCGAGCAGCCGGGCGCAACCGTCGGAGGGGCCGGACGGCGCGTTTGTCGCCCGCCTGCTCGGCGGGCTCGGTCTGGCCATGGTCGCCCTCGCCGTCGTCGGCGTGCTCGGAGTGCTCGCCTTCCGCCGATGATCACCGGCACACCAGCGCCGGTCGGGGCGTCGGCGGGCGCCGTGGTGGGTAGTAGCGGCGTACAGATCGGCAACGAGGAGGCGACGAAGTGACCCGTACGTTGGTCCGGGGTCGACGGGCGGCCGGCGGTCTGCTCGCCGCCGCCATGCTGCTCTCCGCCTGCACCTGGCACGACGGCCGCTGGTCGGACGACAACCCGGACCGGACGGCCGCCGCCGAATCCGACCGTGCGGCCGACCACGCGGTCGCCGGGGCGCGCAACGACCGGCGGGAGGCGACGCTCGACCTGCTCAACGGCTCCGACGTGGTACGGGTGACCACCGCCGGTATCGGCGGCGACCTGTACCGCATCTCCACCCCGCAGGACGCCAAGGTACGGCCGTCGGTGCACGTCGACGGGGACACCGTGCTGGCCGGGCTCGCCGGCACCGGTCGGGCCGGACCGGCGATCGTCACCATCGTGCTCAGCGACGCGGTCCGCTGGCGGATCCGGCTCGGTGGCGGCGCCGGAGAGGAGATCGTCGACCTGACCGGCGGCCGGGTCGCGGAGGTCGACTTCAGCGCCGGCACCAACCGCGCCGAGGTGACCCTGCCACCCGCGAGCGGCACGGTCCGGGTGGTGATGGGCGGCGGCGCCAGCCAGTTCCTGGTCCACCTGACCGGCAACGCACCGGCACGGGTGCGCGCGGGCGGCGGCGCCGGAACCGTCACCGTGGACGGCAGCAGCCGGTCCGGCGTGGCCGGCGGCACGGTGATCACACCGCCGGCCTGGGAGACCGCCACCGACCGGTACGACATCGACGCCACCGCCGGCGTCTCCACCCTCACCGTCGACCGCCGCTGACCGACCCGCCCGAACCGTGCCGACGGGCGCCGGGGAGATCGCCCCCGTTGGGGTCACCCCGCGAGGTGACCCCAACGGTCGGCCAGTTCCCGCCACGTACCCCGGGCCACCACCGCGCCGTCGACCAGCACGACCACCAGGTCTGCCTGTGCCAACGCGGCCCGCTTCGAGGTCGATCCGACCACGGTCACCCCGTGCCCGCGCAACGCCCGCCACAGTTCCAACTCGGTGGTGACGTCGAGGGCCGAGGAGACGTCGTCGGCGATCAGCAACTCCGTACGCGGTGCCAGGGCGCGGGCCAGGGCGAGCCGCTGCAACTGCCCACCGGACAGCCGTGTCCCCTTGTGCCCGATCAGCAGCCCGAGCCCGCCCCCGGCCGCCGCCAGGTCGTGCTCCAGCTGCGCGGTCGAGATCGCACCGACGGCGTCCACCTCGTGCCCGAGCCGGATGTTGTCGGCCACCGTGCCGGAGAGCACCCGCGGGAGCTGTGCGACGTAACCGACCTGGTTGGGGCGGAGGAACAGTTCGGGTTCGGTGACCGGCTGCCCGTTCCAGCGCATGTCCCCGGTGTGGTGGACGATCCCGGCCAGGGCTCGCAGCAGCGACGACTTGCCCGCGCCGACCGGCCCGACCACCAGCACCAGTTGCCCGGTCTCGACGGTCAGGTCGACCTCGTGTACGCCGACCGTCCCGTCCTCGTGGACGGCGCTGAAGCCGACCAGGTCCAGCCGGCGCAGCGGATGCCGGGGTGCCGCCTCCGGTGCGGGTGCGGTTCCCTCGGAGAGGTCCACCCCCGGCACCGCCGCCGAGTACGCCCCGACCCCGCTCATCGCGACCGTACGCCGGGTCCAGACCCGGGCCGAGGGCAGTTGCGAGACCAGGGACGCCGTGGTCCAGGCGAACCACCGCACCGCTCCCAGGGTCGAGACCGCCACCAGGGTCGCGCCCGACGACAGCGAGCCGTTGAGGTAGAGCGCCCAGGCGGCGATCGGCAGGAGTCCACCGATCATCGAGGGGGTGGAGCGGGCCCACACCTGGGTCGAGATCTCCCGCCGCTGCCGATCGCTGCGGATGACGTCGAGTCGGGCGAGGTGTGCCAGCACCGACCGGGTCGCACCGGCCAGTTTCACCGTACGGGCGGCCGAGAGGGACGACACCAGGGCGGTCGCGAACGCGGCCCGGGCGGCGACCGTCTTGCGCGCGGAGCGCTCCAGGATCGGCCCGAACAGGGCGGCGGCCAGTCCGGAGAACAGGATCGTGCCGCCGAAGAAGAGGGCCGGGACCGGCGTCCCCGACACCAGCGTCATCGAGATCAGCAGTACGAAACAGGCCGCCTGGTCGAGCAGGTTGTCGGCGAGCATCACCACCCGTTCGGTGTCGCCGCCCTGGGCGACGACCTCGGCCGGGGTGTGTCCGCTGACCCGGCGGGCCCCGGTCTGTCCGTGCACCAGCCGCAGGCTGATCCGGAGCATCTGCCGGACCCACCACTCCGGGAACCACCGCCCGGTGAAGTACGACATCGGCACCACGGCCACCAGCCCGGCCATGATCCCTACGGCCGGCCAGAACGGGTCCCCCAGTCCGTCGACCAGGTCGGCCCAGAGCCACGGCAGGATCGCCCCGTCGAGTCCGAGCAGCACCATGAACAGGAACATCCCGAGCGCGCCGAGCCCGAACCGGGGGTCGTTACCGGCCAGCCGGAAGATCTCCCGAACGGTACGCGCACGTGCCGGTTCGGGCAGCGGCGGCGGATCGGCCTTCGCCCGTACGGCGGTCCGTTCCGGTGCGGGCACCACCGCCGTGGCGGTGCCGTTAGCCGTCGCCGCGCCGCTCCCCGCGCCCCGGACCGGGTCCACCCGCAGCAGGGTGTCGCCGTCCGGCGGGGCCAGCGCGAGCCCGCCGCCGGCACCGACGCCCACCCCGATCCCGATCCGGCGGACCGGTTCCGGCTCGGCATCGAAGGTGGCCTGGGTACTGGCGAGCAGCCGGGCGAAGCGCTCCGACTCGCGCAGCGGTCCGGCCTCGACCACCTCGCCGTCGGCGAGCACCACCACCTCGTCGCAGCGCCGCACCGAGGACAGCCGGTGCGCGATGACGATCCCGATCCTGTCCCGCAGCAGCCGTTCGGTGGCCAACTGCACCCGTGACTCGGTGACCGGGTCCATCCGGGCGGTGGCCTCGTCGAGGATCACCACGTGCGGATCCCGGACCAGGATCCGGGCGAACGCGACCAGTTGCTCCTGCCCGGCCGAGAGCACGTGCCCGCCCTCGCCGAGCTTGGTCTCCATCCCGTCTGGCAGGTCCGCGACCCAGGGGGTCAGGCCCAACTCGTCCAGCGCCCCGGCGGCCGAGGCGTGCAGTTGCGGGTCGAACAGGGCGACGTTCTCGGCGAGCGTTCCGGCGAGGATCTCGGTCCGCTGCGGGACCACGCCGATCCACCGGCGCAGGCCCTCCAGGTCCAGGTCGCACAGGTCGGTCCCGCCGAGGAACACCGCACCGCGCGGTACGTCGACGGCCCGGGTGAGCACCTTGGCCAGGGTCGACTTGCCGGAGCCGGTACGCCCGATCAGGGCGTACGAGTGGCCACGGGTGAAGGTCAGTCGGACGTCCCGCAGGGCCAGCCGGCGTCCGCCGTCCGACCCGGTCGTGCCGTAGCCGAAGGTGAGGCCGCGTATCTCCAGGTCGCCGTCGGCCGGCTGGGCGCCACCGGCCGGCTCCTGCGGGGAGTCGCGCAGCAACTGCACCCGCCCCCAGGCGCCGAGGGCGTACTGCAACTCGGGCACCATCCGGCTGACGTGTTCGACGGTCGCGCCGAAGGCGAGGGCGAGCAGCCAGACGGCGGTGAGCCGGGCCCCGTCGATCCGGTCGTTGGTCAGCGCCCAGACCCCGCCGAGGACCACCGCGGCGATGCCGGCGCGGGTGACACCGACGGCGACGGTGGTGACCCGTGCGGAGAGCACCCACACCACCCGTCCCCGGGCCAGTACCCGGCTGGCGCGTTGGGCGTACATCCGCAGCACGTACGGCCGGGCCAGGCTGGTACGGATGTCGTCCTGTCCGTGGATCGACTCCTCCATCACCGCGGCCAGGTCCGACCAGGCTTCCTCCTCGCCCATCCGGGCCGGACCGATCTTCCGGGTGGGTCCGGCCAGGCCGATCGCCAGCAGTACGCCGAGCAGCAGCATGACCACTCCGGCCGGCCACCAGACGCCGACCGCGAGCGCGATCGACAGCACCCCGGCGGTCAGCATCTGCACGATCCGTACGCCGCTGCCGCGCAGTTCGGCGGCGACCTGGTAGACGTCGCCGTCGATCCGGTCGAGCAGTTCCCCGACCGGTGTGGTCTCCAGTCTCGGCAGGTCCTGACCGAGGGCGACCCGGCAGAGCCGGCGGCGGACGTCGGCGGCCCAGTCGGCGGTCAGCCCGGCCGTGACGAGGCCGACCACCAGGTCGCTGAGCACGGCGACGACCAGGGACAGGGCCAGCACGGCGAACAGGGTGGTCGAGCGGTCCACCAGCACCGGCCCGGCCAGCGCCAACGCGGCGGACTGCCCGGCGGCACCGAGCACGATGAGACAGGCCACGGCCGCGACACGGCGCGGTGAGGTGGCCCACAGATCGCGGAGCAGGCGCATCGGAAGCTCCAGGGCGTAGTGGGCGGAGCCTCCAGCCTGGCGGTAAATCCGGGATCACTCAACGCAATTACGGCGGACTGTGATCATGGATACGGGAGCCGTCCTGGTCTGCGCGGCGGCCACGCCGCTACTGCACGATGTTCACCGCTCGGGCGATGATCAGTGCCACGACCAGCAGCGACACGGCCGACTGGAGCATCATCGCCGTCTTCGCCCAGCGGCTGAGCGGCAGCGTGTCGGTCGGGCTGAACGCGGTCGAGTTGGTGAAGGCCACGTACAGGTAGTCGAGGAAGACCGGCCGCCAGTCGTGCGGCGCCAGGTCCGCGGCGGTCATCTGCGGAAAGAGCAGATCCGGGTACGGGCGCCGCACGTTCGCCCGCGCCGCCGGCCCGCCCCGGTCGAGTTCCCAGTACCAGAGCGCGAAGACGATCACGTTGGTCAGCCAGATGGCCGCCCCGCTGAGCAGGATCGTCGCCGGGTCCTCCGGTGCGGCGTCGGCCACCAGCAGGACGATCAGCCGCCCGGCGGACCAGATCACCGCCATCGTCGCCACCGCGACCAGGGCCAGTTCGAGCACGCGTACGGCGGCCGACTCGCGGTTCATCCTGAACGGGTTCACCACCAGCAGTACGAGCAGCAGCGTCCCCTCGACGGCCGGGAGCAGCCACCTCGGGCTGAACGCGAACTGTGGCGGGGTGACCAGTTGCAGCACGATCGCGGCGGCGATCACCAGGGTCACCGGCCACCGGTGCTCCCCCGGATGCCGCCGTCGCCAGGCCGGCACCGGGTGCGGTGGCGGGCCGGGGTGATGGTCCGTTCCGCCCTGCTCCGCCTGCCCGCTCATCGTGGCATTGTCGCGTGGTTCTCCCGGATTCGTGCCGCGTCGGGTCGCGTACCCGTTCGGGGAGCCCGGACGGTCGCAGAGTGACTGGCATGACCTCGTCTCGTGGCCGCGTCGCCGGCCTGCTCCTCAGCCTCACCGCCGTTGCCGCGCTGGGCGCCGGATGCGGCGTCATCAGCACCGTGCAGAACGCCGTCGACACCGCGGGTGCCCTGTCGGAGTTCGCCGACCGGCTCGGTAAGGCCGCCGCGCTCACCTACACCGCCGAGTACACCATCGTCGGCGCCGAACAGGCGTCGGTCACCCTTGCCCAGCAGCCGCCCCGGTCGGTCCTGGTCAACGGGGACGGCCGGCTGATCACCACTCCCGACAGCATGATCATCTGCGACGGTGGCGAGTGCCAGCGGACGCCGAACAACGCCTCCACCGGGCCGGACGCCGCCATGGTCGCCGGGGTCGCCGGACCCGCGTTCATCACCCCCGAACTGGCCCTGGGCATGGTGGCCGCCGCCGCGATAGTGCCGAACACCGATGTGGACACCTCGGAGAGGACGATCGCCGGGCAGGACTCGCTCTGCGCCGACGTCACCGGAATCAAGGACCCGCAGGGCGGTACGGACGAACTCCTCCAGGACTTCTCGGTCTGCGTCACCGACTCCGGCGTACTGGCCTCGTTCACCGGCACCTCGAACACCGGCACCCACGCCTCCATAGAACTGGTCAAGTTCGCCGACTCCGTGGACGAGCGCTTGTTCGCGCCCCCCGCCAACGCCACCCTCACAGACCTCACCCCGCGCTGACCCACCGACGATCTTGCACTTGTGGTGCCCGAATCGAGCTACCGGTCCGGGTTTGTACACCACCACAAGTGCAAGATCGTCGCGAGGTGTCAGGGAGTGAGGGGGAGGCGGCGGAGGAGTTGGGCGTTGAGGGCCACGACGATGGTGGAGGCGGACATGAGGACGGCTCCCAGAGCTGGGCTGAGGGTCAGGCCGGCCGAGGAGAGGACTCCGGCGGCCAGCGGGATCGCGACGACGTTGTAGCCGGCGGCCCAGCCGAGGTTCTGCACCATCTTGCGGTAGGACGCCTTCGACAGCCGGATCACGCCGGTCACGCCGCGCGGGTCGGACGAGGCGAGGACAACCCCGGCGGACTCGATCGCCACGTCGGTGCCGGCACCGATCGCGATCCCGACGTCGGCGCGGGCCAGCGCCGGGGCGTCGTTGACCCCGTCACCGACCATCGCCACCCGGAGCCCACGGGCCTGCAACTCGGCCACCGCCCGGTCCTTGTCGGCGGGCAGCACCTCGGCGAACACCTCGTCGACACCGGGCCGGAAGCCCAGGTCGGCGGCGACCGCCTCGGCGACCGGCCGGGCGTCGCCGGTGATCATGACGATCTTCCGTACGCCCTGCCGGCGCAACTGGGCGATCGCCTCCCGCGCCTCGGGGCGGACCTCGTCGGCCAGCCCGAGCGCGCCCAGCGCCTCGGCCGACCCGTCCCCGATCCGGACCAGGTGCAGTACGGCCGCACCCCGCCCCGACCAGACGTCGGTGGTCGCCGCCAACTCGGCCGGCACCCGTACGTCGAGTTCGCGGAGCAGGGCGGGACCGCCGACGGCGTAATCCCGGCCGTCGATGGTGGCCCGTACCCCGCGCCCGGTCAGTGACCGGAAGTCGGTCGCGGTGGCCGTCACGCCGCGTTCGGCAGCCGCCGCGACGATCGCCCTGGCGAGCGGGTGCTCGCTGTCGGCCTCGACCGCACCCGCGAGCCGGAGCACCTCGTCCTGCGTCTGGCCGGGTGCGACGGCGAGGCCGGTGACCGTGTGCACGCCCCTGGTCAGGGTGCCGGTCTTGTCGAACAGAACCGCCTGGACGGTGCGCATCCGCTCCAGCGCCAGCCGGTCCTTGACCAGGATCCCGGCCTTCGCCGCCACCGCCGTGGAGAGCGCGATCACCAGCGGGATCGCCAGTCCCAGGGCGTGTGGGCAGGCGATGACGAGCACCGTGACGGTGCGTACCACGGCCTCGTCGACGTCGCCGAAGGCCGCCCAGGCACCGAAGGTCAGTACGGCGGCGGACAGGGCGACGTAGAACAGGAGCGCGGCGAACCGGTCGGCGAGCACCTGCGCACGTCCGCTCGACGCCTGCGCCTGGGCGACGAGTCGTTGGATGCCGGCGAGGGCGGTGTCGTCGCCGACGGCCGCGATCCTGACCCGGATCGCCGAGTCGGTGGCGACCGTGCCGGCCACGACCCGGTCGCCGGGCTCCCTGCGTACCGGGCGGGACTCTCCGGTGATCATCGATTCGTCCAGCTCCGCCCGGCCGTCGGTGATCTGCCCGTCGGCCGGTACGCGGGCGCCGGGGCGTACCAGCACCAGGTCCCCCACCCGCAGCTCCGGCACCGGTACGCGACCGACCCGACCGTCGTCCCCGATCCGCTCGGCGTCGTCGGGCAGCAGCGCGGCCAGGGCGCTCAGGGCTCCCTGGGCCTGCCCGATGGCCTTCATCTCCTGCCAGTGGCCGAGCAGCATGATGGTGACCAGGGCGGCGAGTTCCCACCAGAAGTCGAGGTCGAAGGCGCCGGCGCTGGTGGCCAGCGAGGCGACGTACGCGACGGTGATCGCCATCGAGATCAGCAGCATCATGCCCGGCGCCCGGTCCCGGACCTCGGCGAGGCCGCCGACGAGGAACGGCCAGCCGCCGTAGAAGAACACCACCGACCCGAGCACCGGGCCGACCCAGGACATGCCGGGGAAGTCGAGCGAGTAGCCGAACCAGTCCATCACCATGTGGCTGGTGACGACGATCGGCACGGTGAGGGCGAGGCTCAGCCAGAACTTCCGCCGGAACACCTCCGGGTCGTGGCCGGCGTGCTTGTCGTGTCCCTGGTGGCCGCCGCCCGTCCCGTGGTGTCCCTGGTGGTGGTCATGTGGCTCGATGTCCGATTGATCCGCCCCGGTCGCCATGTCGGCTCGCATTCCCCAGACCCCCTCGCCATCACCTCGGAGGCATACCCCCCGGAGGTATCCACAGCGAGACCGTAACATACCCCCGGGGGGTTAGCTATAGTTGGCGGATGACCACACCTGCCCCTCCCCCGACCCGCGGTTACACCGCCAGCAAGGACCAGCTCCTCTCCCGGCTGCGACGCATCGAGGGACAGGTCCGGGGCGTCGAGAAGATGGTCGAGGACGACCGCTACTGCATCGACGTACTCACCCAGATCTCGGCCGTCCAGGCGGCCCTCGACAAGGTCGCCCTCGGCCTGCTCGACGGCCACGCCCGGCACTGCATGCACGAGGGCGCCGCCGAGGGACGCGCCGACGAGATGGCGGACGAGATGATGGCCGCCGTCGGCCGGCTGATGAAGCGAGGGTGACCTGGCGCACCGGTGTTAACGTGCGCTGATGCGTCAGTCGCTGCGGCACCTCGCCGGACGGGTGTGGTGGTACCCCCACGACGAGGACCCGGACAATGTCCAGGGCGGCGTCGCGGTCATCGCCGACGATGCGGGCAGCGTGCTGGTCGACGCCGGCAACAGTCCGGGCCACGCGCGCCGGATCCGGGCCGCGATCGAGGCCGCCGGGCTGCCGGCCGTACGGCGGTTGGTCTACACCCACCACCACTGGGACCACGTCTGGGGTGCCTGTGCCTGGCCGGAGGTCGAGGTCATCGGTCACCGGGCCGGTGCGCGGATCCTGGCCGAGGAGGCCCTGCGCCCGTGGAGTCACCCCTACCTGCGCACGGAGGTCGAGGCGAACCCGCTGCTCGGCCCCAGCTTCCGGGGCCGGGCGTGGGCGATGCCCGACTGGACGGGTTTTGCCGTGATCCCGCCGCACACCGAGTTCGACGACACCCTCACGCTGCCGTCCGGCGTGGAGCTACGCCACGTCGGTGGCCGGCACGCCGAGGACTCGACCGTGGTGGCGGTGCCGGACTCGGGTGTGCTCCTGCTCGGCGACTGCTTCTACCCGCCACCGTGGCACCTGCGACAACCCGGCGACGGCCACGACGTGGGCCTGGTCCGACGGCTGCTCGACGAGCGCGTCACCGGCCGCTTCGACTGGTACGTCGACAGCCACGACCACCCGCACACCGCCGAACAGACACGGGAGCTGCTGGGCGCCGCCAGGGGCTGACGGCGACCTCGCTACGCCGGCACGGGACTGACTAGGGCTTGCGCGCGACCGCCCCGTACATGGCGATGTCCTTGTCCGCGATCTCTGCAGTCTCGGACCCGTCGGGGCGCCACCTGTGCACCTGGACCAGCCCCGGCTCGACCAACTCCAGGCCGTCGAAGAACCCCAGCGCCGTGGCACGGTCGCGGAAGATCAGGGTTTCACCGAGCCTGTTGTACTCCCGCTGGACCTCGGCCAGCGGAATCGGGTCGAACTCGTCGGTCGCGATGGACATCGCCAGGTAGCTGCCGGACGGCAACACGTCCAGGACCTGCCGTACGACCCGCAGCGCCTCGGCGTCGTCCTCGATGAAGTGCACGATCGCGATCAGCAGCAACCCGACCGGCTGGTTCAGGTCGAGGGTCTGCTGGAACTCCGGGGCGGAGATGATCGACTGGGGGTCGCGCATGTCCGCCGCCACGTAGGCCGTGCGTCCCTGCGCCGACCCGACCATCAGCGCACGCGCGTGCGTGAGGACGAGCGGATCGTTGTCGGTGTAGACCACCTGCGCGGTCGGGTCGACCGACTGCACGATCTCGTGGAGGTTCGGCGAGGTCGGCAGTCCGGTGCCGATGTCGAGGAACTGCCGGATCCCGCACTCGGTGGCCAGGAAACGCGCCACCCGGTGCATGAAGGACCGGTTGGCCTGCATGTGGACCCGCAACGAGGGCCAGATCCGCAACGAGCCCTCGCCCGCCTCGCGGTCGGCGGCGAAGTTGTCCTTGCCGCCGAGGATGTAGTCGTAGATCCGTGCGCCGTGCGCCCGGTCGGTACGCAGATCGACCCCGCGAGCATCCCCGCCACGACGTTCCACCAAAGCCTCCGTAGACGATGCCGTCACTCGTGCAGGCGACCCTACACGGGTCGCACGCCGTGCCGAACTCCTCTATGGACGGTAAGGGCGGATGGGGCAGGATGGGCCGATGCATCCGGGGATCGACACCGTCGACTGGTCGAAGCTGCGGCACGCGTACGGCACCGCCGAGGACGTACCGGCGAACCTGCGGGAGTTGGCCGACGAGGACGAGTCGGTACGCCACGGAGCGTTCGGCGAGCTGTGGAGCAGCCTCGTCCACCAGGGCAGCCGCTACGAGGCGAGCGCGTACGCGGTCCCCTTCCTGCTCGACCTGGTCGCCGACCCGGCGACTCCGGACCGTTTCCTGGTCGCCCGGTTCCTGGCGCTGGTCGCGATCGGGTCCGACGAGGCGTGGCTGCCCGACGGGATCGACGTGGACCACCTCCGTACCCGCGCCGACGGTGGCGAGCAGGCGTTACGGCGCTACCGGGAGGGTGCTGACCTGGCCCCGGAGGATCACGGCCGGATCGACGCGCACGCCGACCTGACCGCCTGGGAGGCCGTCCGCGACGGACTTCCGGTGCTCCGCGCCCTGCTCCGCGAGGACGACTCCGACCTGCGCACCGTCGTCGCGTACACGTTGGCGTGGTTTCCCGCGACGGCGGCACCGGAGCATGCGGCGGCGAGTCTCGCGGCGCTGGCCGAGATCGCGGCCGGGACGGACGAGGGACCGGCGGCGGTCGCGGTCGTCGCCGCCGGACTGCTCGGCGCGGACGGCGCCGACCGGATCGCGTCCACCGCGCTGGAGAGTGGGTCCCCGCTGGTCCGCTGGGCGGGTGCGGTCGCACTCGCCCGGCTGCACGGCCCGGCGGCCGGCGCGGCGGTGGCGGCCGAACTGCTCCGCTGGGCCGGTGGCGGCACCCGGCCCGACCACCGGATCCCTTACCTCGACGGTGACCTGGCCGGGTACGCGACCCTGGCGCTCGGTCGACTCGGTGCCGCGCACGCCGACGCGGCGTTCGCCGCCAACCTGGCCCGGCTGCCGCTGGTGCACGCCGTGGAGGCGCTGACCGTGCTCGGCGAGGCGCTGCGGTACGCCTTCCCGTCCGGTCCGGTGCCGGCGGGCACCCCGTTCGAAAGCCTCGACCCCGACCAGAGACACCTGGTACGGGTGCTCGCCGACGCACCCGACACCTGGCGCTACGACCAGTTGGAGTTCGGCAACTTCAGCATGCTGATCGGTGAGTACGGCCTGCCGAACCCGCACGCCCGGTTGCGCGCGTACGTCTACGGCAGCCCCGCTTCCGCCGTCCCGGACGGTCGATAGCCGCGTCGGCGCGGTGGCTGCCCCGTGCCGGCCGTCGATGCCGGTGGACCGTTCGGCGCAGTGGCGGCGGCGTTCGTCGGGTCCGCGCCGCCAATGGTCTCGCGTGGGATCGATCCCATCGCGAAGTCTCGATACAGCCGACCGTACCGGCGCTTCCGCTCTCGCCCAGCGGTGCAACCGCGCCACCGTCCCCGGCCGGCACCGACGAGAGGACCACCATGCGATGGAACGGACGCCGGCTCGCCGCAGCCGGCCTCGGACTCGCCCTGACCACCGGGATCGCCCTGGCCCAGGCAGTCCCGGCGCAGGCAACCACCGCCCAGGCACCGCCCGTGACGCTGGCCGAGTCCAACGGCGGGGTACGGATCATGCCGCTCGGTGACTCGATCACCGACGGCTTCAACGTGCCCGGCGGGTACCGGATCAACCTGTGGCAGCGCTTTGTCGCCAGCGGGTACACCGTCGACTTCGTCGGCTCCGGCTTCAACGGGCCGGCGAGCCTCGGCGACCACGATCACGAGGGCCACTCCGGGTGGCGGATCGACCAGCTCGACGCGAACATCGTCGCCTGGCTCCAGGCGACGAACCCGCGTACGGTCCTGCTGCACATCGGCACCAACGACATGAACCAGAACTACGACGTGGCGAACGCACCGGCCCGGCTCTCCGCGCTGATCGACAAGATCCGGGCCAACGCACCCTCGGTGGAACTCTTCGTCGCCACCATCACCCCCGAGACCAACCCCACCCTCCAGGCGCGCGTCCAGGCGTACAACGCCACCATTCCGGGGATCGTGGCGCAGAAGGGGCCGCAGACCCACCTGGTCGACATGTTCTCGGCGCTGACCACGGCCGACCTCGCCGACGGGGTGCACCCGAACGCCGCCGGGTACGACAAGATGGCGGCCCGGTGGTTCACCGCACTGCAGTCCGTACCGGCCAGCCTGACCCCGCCGGGTGTGCCGCCGGTCGGGAGCGCGGTGTCGCTGGTCAACCCGCAGTCGGGGCGTTGCCTCGACGTCTCCGGCGTGAGCACCGTCGCCGGCGCCCAGGTGCACATCTGGGACTGTCACGGCGGAACGAACCAGCGGTGGACCCGGACCGCGAGCGGTGAGCTGCGGGTGTACGGCAACCGGTGCCTGGACATCTCCGGCAGCGGCACCGCCAACGGGACCAAGGTGCAGATCTGGACCTGCAACGGCACCGGCGCGCAGCGCTTCACCTTCGGCACCGACGGTTCGATGGTGGTGCCCGCCTCGGGCAAGTGCGTCGAGGCGGCCGGGGGCGGCACCGCCAACGGCACCGTCGCCCAGCTCTACACCTGCAACGGCACCGCCGCCCAGCGCTGGTCCGTCCGCTAGGAAGGGGTGCCCCTTGCTGTCGCGTTTGCGGGCAGGAAGGGGCACCTCCGGGCGGTCAGGTGCGCTGGCGGGACTGGCCCTTGAGGTGCCGGCTGAGCGCGCGGGCGATCTCGCGGTTCGCGTCCCGCTCGGCCAGGGTCTGCCGCTTGTCGTAGGACCGCTTGCCCCGGGCGAGGCCGAGTTCGACCTTCGCCCACCCGTTGGAGAAGTAGATCGACAGCGGTACGAGCGTCAGCCCCGGGTCGCGTACCCGGTCCAGGATCTTGTTGATCTCCGTACGCCGGAGCAGGAGCTTCCGGGTCCGGCGCGGCTGGTGGTTCGTCCAGGTGCCGTACGCGTACTCGGCGATGTGCAGGCCGTACAGCATGATCTCGCCGTCGAGTTCCTGGGCGAAGGAGTCCACCAGTGACGCCCGCCCGGACCGCAGCGATTTGACCTCGGTGCCGAGCAGGGCGATGCCCGCCTCGTACGTCTTGAGGATCGCGTAGTCGTGCCGCGCCTTCTTGTTCGAGGCGATGAGCTTGCGCTCCGGTTCCCTGGACGCGGCTGCCTCCCGATGACTGTCCGACCCGCGCGATGCGGAGCTACCAAGATACTTCGAGCGCCGTGCGGCCGAGCTGCCACGGCGTTAGCGGGACAGGGACTCGACGAGCCAGGGGCGGAGAACGGGCAGGACGTTGCCCGGTTGCATCGCCCGGGTGTGGTCGAGCCCGTCGAGCACCCGTACCTGCCAGCCGAGGGCTGCCAACTCGCCCCGCCCTTTCTCGACCGGGCCGGCGATGTCGACGGTCACGCCGCCCCAGCGTTCGTCGTACGGGATCGTGTCCGCGGAGCCCACGAAGCAGAGCCGGGGGCAGGTGATCCGGTCCTGGGCCGCCCGGTCGTCGAACCCGCGCAGGGCCAGGTACAGGGTCATGAACTGCCGGGTCTGCGGCTCGGGGAGCGTCACCTGCACGGACGACCAGTCGAAGTCGGCCGGGTCCGTCCAGGCGTCCGCCCCGGTCGGGGCTTGCGGCGGGTCGGCGACCGGGGTGGTCGGGGCCGGGGGCGACATCGCGTGGGTCGCGGTGGTGACCGCGAGCATTTCCGCGTACGGTCCGTCGATCGGCGGGAAGCCGCCCATGACCAGCGCGGACAGGCGATCGGTACGGATCGCGAGCTGCAACCCGCTCAGCGCCAGCCACGAGTACCCGTAGTACGCGAACCGCTGCGCGCCCACCGAGTCGGCGACCGTGAGCAGATCCTCGACGATGGTGTCCGGGGTCAGGGTGTCCGGTTTCGGGAAGGCCCGCAGGTGCCCCTCGTAGTCGAACGCCACCACCCGGAACGCGTCGGCGAGCCCGTCGACCAGGGTCCTGCCCAGCGCCGGATCCATTCCCCAGCGGCGCATTTCGTCGGCCGCCGCTCCCTCGGTCGGCCGGGGGTCGACCGGGAGCAGGACGGTCGGTCCCGTCCCGTGCACCTCCACCTCGATCGTGCTTCCGTCGGGCAGGGTCACCTCGGGCATGAGCGGTCTCCTGGTTCGGCTCGTCGAGCACGGAAATAATTCCGTACGGGATAAGGTAATACCGCGAGGCACAATACCTTACGGGATAAAGAGTCTTCGGGGATCGACCTCGACACCCCGACCACGCGGAGTCGCGGACGTCACACCGGGAAAACCGGCTAGACAGACCGTTATGTTCAATCCCGGCGTCGGGCAGGAAGGCCGGTCCAGTAATCTCGGAGGATGTCCGTGACAACCACCGGTAGGGCGTCGGCCAGGGAACGGCTGCTGGCAGCGGCCGACGAACTGTTCTACGCGGAGGGCGTGCACTCCGTCGGCATCGACCGGGTGATCGAGCACGCGGGCGTCGCCAAGGCGACCCTCTACAACGCATTCGGCAGCAAGGACGAGCTGATCCGGGCGTACCTGCTGGGGCGGCTTGCCCGCCGGCAGGAGCGGGTGGCCCGCAGGCTCGTCGGGGTGGACTCGCCCCGCGACCGGATCCTCGCGGTGTTCGACGCCCTGACCGACGCGTTCAACCAGCCCGGCTTCCGGGGTTGCGCGTTCGTCAACGCCAGCGCCGAGGTCACACCGGGCGGCAAGGTCAGCGAGGCCTGCGCCACCTCCCGGGGCTGGACCCGGTCGACGTTCCGGGAGTTCGCCACCGAGGCCGGGGTCGCCGATCCGGACCGGCTCGCGGAGCAACTCGTACTGCTCTACGACGGGGCGTCGATCGCCGCCCAGCTCGACGGCAACGCCGGAGCGGGTGCCGCCGCCCGTATCGTCGCCGAGACACTGGTCGACGCCGCGATCCACCACTGACTGCGGCGTAGGGCCTCGCGCACGGGTAAGCGATTGACAGACTTCACCGGATGGACAACTGCGCCTATCTATCCGTTGCCGGCCGTCGGATGCACTGTCCGGCATGACTCACCACCATCCGGACACCGGACACACCCATGACGGCACGACCCGGCGCACGCTGATCGCCGGCGCCGCCGGCGGGCTGCTGACGCTCGCCGCCGCACCGGGCACCGCACAGGCGGCCACGGCCGCGCTCGCCGCCGGACCGAACCGGGCGGCGGGAACCGGCGCCGCCCGCGCCTCGCGGCTGACCCAGGGCACCACCCTGGTCCACGCCGACCTGCACAACCACACCGTGATGTCCGACGGCGACGGGGATCCGGCGCTCGCCTTCGCCTCGATGCGCGACGCGGGCCTGGACGTCGCGGCCCTCACCGACCACGCCACGCTCTTCTCCATCGAGGGGATCTCCCGGTCGGAGTGGGACCGTACCGGGGCCCTCGCCGACGCCGCCGACGATCCGGGCCAGTACACCGCCATCCGGGGCTTCGAGTGGTCCCACCCGCTGCTCGGCCACGTCAACGTCTGGTTCTCCGGCAACTACACCGACCTGCTCCAGTCGTCGAGCATGAGCCGGCTCTACAGCTGGCTCGCCGGCTCCGGCGGCGTGGCCGGGTTCAACCACCCCGGACGCGAGATCGGACGGTTCGACAACTTCCGCTACACGTCGAGCGTCCGGGAGCCGATGATCGGGCTGGAGATGTTCAACCGGGGCGACGACTACCTCTTCGACGGCTGGGGCGGCGGGCAGACGTCACCGCTCGTGGCCTGCCTGAACGCCGGCTGGCGTCCCGGCCTCACCGGCGTCTCCGACGAGCACGGGACCAACTGGGGCTTCCCCGAGGGCAAGGGGCGTACCGGTCTCTGGGTCGCCCAGAACACCCGGCAGGAGGTGCTGGCCGCGATGCGGGCCCGCCGGTTCTTCGCCACCCGGGTCTCCGGCCTGCGCCTCGATGCCACCGCCAACGGCGTACGGATGGGCGGAGTGGTCCCGGTGATCCGCGGGGACGTCGGTTTCGAGATCGACCTGGACCGGGGTCCGGAGTGGGTCGGCAAGCCGTTGCGGATCCAGGTGCTGCGCCCGGGCAGCGACGCCCCCACGGTGCCGCTGGTGGTCGACACCGTCGCCGGGCAGGTCACCCGGTTCACCGTCCCGCTCGACCTCGCCGACGGCAACTGGGTGGTCCTGCGGGTGTCCGACCCGACCCAGGCCAACCCGAGCCCCGGTCCCGCCGGCCACCCCTGCAACGACTGGGGTGTGGCCTACTCCAGCCCCTGGTGGCTCCAGCCGTGAAACCCTGACTGCGCCACCGGCCGCCGGGTGGGCGGACGTACGCCCGACGGCGCGGCACCTCACCGTCGGGCGTACGAGCGTTTTCAGTCAGCCAGGGTCACGATGGACTCGGCCCACCGGAAGTACTTGTTGGTGCCGAAGTCACGTACCGTCTTGATGCCGAACGCCTTGAGCAGCAGCTCCGCGTCGCCGGCCGAGACACCCTCGATGGCGGTGACCGGTGCGTCGGCGATCTCCTGGGCGCTCTTGCCTTCCCACGCCTTGGAGAGCTTCTTCTCGAGTCCCAGCATCCCTTTGTCCTCCTTAGACAGTCCGGCACCGCGCCGAACCGCGGGAAGACTACGACGATCCGGGCTTACCCGCCAGTCGGCCATCAAAGCGACACCGGGCGCCGCCGGTCGGCCTCGGCGCTCAGTCCGTCGGGCTCACGGTCTGCTCCGAGGTACGGTGCTCGACCTCCGATCCGCGACCGGCCGGAAGCCCGGCGGTACGCCGGTCGGACTCGGTCAGAATCGCCTCCGCCTGCGCCAGCGGGTCCTCGCTGCCGACCGCCCGCTCCTCCGGCAGCAGATACTCGGCGCGCCGCTCGACCTGACTGCGGTCACTGCTCTCTGTGCTCATACCGCACACCCATACCCCCGCACGGCAACCGCGACACTCCGGCGGCTGCCGGAGTGTCGCGGCATCCGGTCAGCCGGACTGGGTGGGGAACCACTCGACGACGCGGAAATCGCCACTCTCCAGCGTCTCGTACGGGGCACCGCTCAGGCAGAGGGGAACCGACTCGGTGCTGCCGGAGTCGAGGGCCCAGCTGTACCCCACCCGGTCGCGGCGTCCGTCGTCGTACACCGTGAACCCCTTCCGGACGCCGAGGAACTCGGGAAAGCTGGTTTCCGTCACCACACCGGTGGCCACCGCCACCGGTCCCGCGACGATCAGGCAGTCGATCCGCCCGGAAAACCATCCGCCTTCGTCACCCTCGTAGTGGCTGACCCGGAAGGTGCCACGGGCGGCGGTGGCGAAGCCGCGCGCGTCGAAGGCGAAGCGAACATCCTGCCCGTCCGCCCGGTACGTCCTGGCCGCGCCCACCAGGATCGGCTCGGTCGGCTTCGGCCCGGGCCGGAGTCCGTCCGGGCGCGGATCCCGTTCCTGTTGTCCGACCGCCCTCAGCGCCGGACCCGGGGTCGCCGCCGAGGCCGGCACCGATCCCCAGAGCGTGGCCGAGAGTGCGAGCGCCGACATGCCGGCCAGTACGCTCCGCCACCGCGGTGTTCGAGTCATGATGGTTTCCCCCTGTGGATTCGGTTACCGGGCGCTGGTTCGCCCAGGTCCACGGTCGTGCAGCCGCCCGTTTGACGACTCCCTCCGGCGGGGGAACCGCCTCCCCCGCCGGAGGAGGCGGTGAAGACGGAGCGCGGGCCCCGACCCCGGTGAACTCCCGGCCGGCAGATCCGCCGCCGCCCGGTGACCCGCCCCGCTCAGGTCGGCGCACCTACCGGTGCCGGCACGGGGATCGTCCCGGCAGTCCCCGTGGACCTGCCGGAGCGGAGCCCGAAGGCGGTGATCGCGGCGCCGAGGACCACGAGGGCGAGCGGGACGAGCAGCGCTGACCGGAGGGCGTCGAGCGCCGCTCCGGGTGAGCCGTCGTCGGCGAGCGCGGCGACGTTGACGGCGGTCACCGCCGACAGGCCGAGCGCGGTGCCGAACTGGATCGCGGTGTAGAGCAGGCCCCCGGCGAGACCGTGTTCGGATTCCCGCACACCGTCCGTGCCGGCCATCGTCAACGGCCCGTACGCCAGGGAGAAGGCCAGGCCGAGCAGGAGCATCGTCGGCACCATGGCGGCGTACGTCCAGTCCGGCCCGACCGGCAGGAACAGCGCGTACGACAGCGCCGCCAGCACCAGCCCGCCGAACAGCACCCGTACGTTGCCGAACCGGTCGACCAGGCGCGGGGTGAGCAGGGGTGACAGCACCACGTCCAGGCCGATCAGCAACATCGCCAGACCCGTCTGGAGGGCGCTCCAACCGCGCAGTTCCTGGAGGTAGAGCGTGACCAGGAACTGGAACCCGGCAAAGGATCCGACGAAGAGCAGGGCGGCCAGGTTGGTGCGTACCAGGGCGGGGTTGCGCAGGATGCCCAGGCGTACCAGGGGGTTGGCCGACCGTCGCTCGATCGTCGCGAACACGACCAGCAGCAGCAGGCCACCGAGGAACGCGCCGGCCGTGGCGGCCGGGCCGTCACCCGGATGCTCCAGCCGCACCACCCCGTACGCCAGCAGCAGCATGGCGCCGGTGATGCTGAACGCGCCGGCCAGGTCGAACCCGCCGGTCGGACGCTGCCTCGGTCCCGAGTCCCGGACCAGCGGGATGGCCGCGGCGAGGATCAGCGCGGACATGATGACCGGGGCGAAGAACACCCACCGCCATCCGATCGAGGTGAGCAGGCCACCGGCGACCAGGCCGAGGGTGAAGCCGCCGGCCGCCATGCCGGCGTAGATCCCCAGTGCCCTGGTGCGCTGCGGACCCTCGGGAAAGTTGGTGGTGATCAGCGACAGCCCGGCGGGTGCCAGGAACGCGGCGGCGACCCCGGTGACGAACCGCGCCACCAGCAGCATCCAGCCCTCGGTGGCGAATCCGCCGAGGCCGGAGAAGACGAGGAAGACGACCAGCCAGAGCAGGAACATCCGCCGGCGGCCGAGCAGGTCGGCGGCCCGGCCCCCGAGCAGCATGAAGCCGCCGTAGCCGAGCACGTAGGCGCTGACCACCCCGCTGAGCATCCCGGTGCTCAGACCCAGGTCGGCCCGGATCGACGGCAGTGCGACGTTGAGCATCGCAACGTCGATCCCCTCCAGGAAGATCGCGCCGCAGAGCACAAAGAGGACGGCTCGGGCGCGACCGTCCATCCGGTGATTCGATATGGACACCAGCCGACTCCTCACGAGTGTGGCGGGACCGGCGTCGGTTCTTCCGACGACTGCCGGTTCCCTCTTGTAACCAACAGCATCGTCAGGCACCATCGGTAGGCATGGAAGACGGCACTTCAATGTCCCCCGGTTACTGCGCGGATACCGACGACCACGAGGTCCTCCAGTGGGACACGCGGGCCGACTGCGAGGTCCGGCAGATCCTCGACCGGATCGCCGACAAGTGGTCGCTGCTGGTCATCACCCTGCTCGACCGGCGCAGCCTGCGCTTCACCGAGCTACGCCGGTCGATCGACGGAGTCAGCCAGCGGATGCTCACCCGTACGCTGCGGCACCTGGAACGCGACGGCCTGGTGAGCCGGACGGTGCACGCCACCGTGCCGCCCCGGGTCGACTACGAGCTCACGCCGCTGGGCTCGACCCTGCACGAGACCATCCGCGCGTTGGTCACCTGGACCGAGGGGCACCAGAACGAGATCGCCGCCGCCCGCTCGGCGTACGACGTCCGGGAGGCCGCCCAGCAGGAGGCGGCGGAAGCGGAGGCGACCCGGCGCGACGTCATCGCCCGGGAGGTCCTCGCCGGGCAGCGCTGAGCGCCGTACCGGGACCGGCTCAACCGGTGGGGTCCGGGACAGCGGTCGGAGAGGTCGGCTCGATCAGGAACTCCTGCTCGGCCGCACCGGTGCAGGGCTCCCGGAGCAGTTCGGCACCCGAACCCGGACCACCGTCGGGGAAGCCCAGGCAGAGGTCGGTGTAGGCCGGCCGTATCCGGTAGCCGCCCGGAACCGGGACATCGACCGGCTCGATCCGAAAGAGCTGGGCGGCCTGGTCCTCCCAGCACTCGTTACGGGGTTCGAGCATGTCCCCCACCACCGACCCGCCGGTCAGTACGGTCAGGCAACCCGTACCCAGCACCGGATGGACCCACTTGATGAAGTAGTGCTCACCGCCCACCCGCTGCAACAGGGTCAGGGGCGGTTCGGCGCCGGCGCAGGCCCGCTGGACCGCGACCTCGCTGCGGTACCGGCCGGTGTGCTCGCGGCCCTCGGAAACGCACCGCTCGGGCCGGTCGGCGATGCGGATGCGTACCCATCCCGACAACTCCGGCCGTCCCGCCGAAGCAGTGGGTTGAGGATCGTCGGGCGCGACGGTGTCGCGATCAGTCTGTGGCGGTCCGTCCGGCCGCGACACCAGCCAGGCCGCACCGATGACCGCGCCGACCACCGCGAGGGTGGTCAGCAGGACCACGAGCTGACGCAGCCAGGTCGACCCCCGACCGGGCGACGCCGGGTCCGCCTCCTCGCTCGTCGGCGCGGTGCGGTCGGAACCGTCCCCGGACTGCGTCGGCGGGGTGGGGCCGGCGGACGCTATCCGGTCCCGGGCCGCCAACCAGATCTCGACCTCCGACGGGCCGGCACCGCAGGCGCGGACGAAGGCGGCGACCATCTCCGGACGCGGCACCGACTGCCGGCGCAGGGCGTCGGCGATGGTGCTGCGCGGCAGGACGTCACCGGAACTGGCCGCCCGTTCCTCAAGCTGCCGGTAGGTGCACCCGGAACGCTCCTTGAGCTGCTGCAAGAGGGCCACGAACTCGGTCGGGCCGTCGGCCCGACCGGGCAGTGGAAAACGCGCATCCACACCCGACACAAACAACGATCTTAGTGAACCTTCGGGACATTCCCTATTCGCCGCCTCACCCCGGACCGGAGGATCCGGAAGGCCAGGCCAGCCGCCGTGACACCGGCCGTACGGCACGTCGGGACCGCCGCCTCAGGAGCACCGGGATCACCACCCCGGCCGCGAGCAGGATCCCGGCCAGGCCGAACCAGAGCGTCCCGCCACCAGTGGCGGTCGTCGCGGCGGTGGCCGTACCCGCACCGGCGCCGGGCGGGTCGGCCGGGGATCCGATGCCGGTCACGGTCGCCGGGCCGGTCTGCGTACCGGAGGGGCGGGCAGTCGTGGCGGGGCGGGCGCTCGCCGACGCGGCACCGCCGGGACGGGCAGCGGCGCTCGCCGGTCCGGCACCGGACTCGAAGATCACGTCCGAGCAGGAGTAGTAGGTGTCCGGAGTGGACGAGTTCTGCCAGATCGCAAAGATCACGTGCCGGCCGGAGAGCCCGGCGGGCAGCCGGCCCCGCATCCGGTAGGCGCCGTCGGTCTGCGGCGGGTCGGTGGCGGTCAGGAAGGGGCGCTCACCAAGATCGGACCAGGCCAGCGGTCGGGTCGGGTCGTACCCGTCACCGGTCACGTACCACCGGAAGGTGCCCTCGTGCGGGATCGTGGTCCGGTAGGTGAAGGTGAGCTCGGCACCCGCCTTGAGCCTCGTCGCCGGCCAGTCCGCCCGCGCCAGGTCCAGGCCCCGGAACTTGGCGACGCCGCCGCTGCACAACCTGCCGTCGGGGATCTTCTCCCGGTCCCGCCCGTTCACCCCGGCAACCCGTACGTTGTCCCACTGGTCCACGACGGTGCCGGCGGCGACCGCGGCCCGGCACGCGGCCGAGCCGTTGGTCCGGGGTGCCTCCGGGCCGCAGGCCGCCGACCGGCTGATCGGGTTGCCGGGCGCGCCGTGCGCCAGGGCCGGCCCGGTGGGCAGCAGCGCCGCGACCACCGTCGCGGCGGCGAGGACGAAGAGCTTTCGACGTACGGTCATCCTGGTCGACCTCCCGCACCCAGGTACGGAAACCGACGGCGAAAGGTTCGACGCCCGCCCGAACCGTCGCCGGAATCCCGGGCGACGGACCCTCAGTCGCTCGGCGCCACCAGCCCCAGCTCGTACGCGGTGATGACGAGCTGCACCCGGTCGCGGGCGCCGAGCTTGCTGAGCAGCCGGGCGACGTGCGACTTGGCGGTGGCCACACTGATGTACAGCTCGTCGGCGATCTCCCCGTTCGACCGCCCCCTGCCGATCAGGGTCAGCACCTCCCGTTCCCGGTCGGTGATGCCGACCGCCGGTCGCCCCGGTCGGCGGGCGGGCCGGCGGCTGTCCACGAAGTCGGCGATCAGTCGCCGGGTGACGCTCGGCGCGATCAGCGCATCCCCGGCGGCGACCACCCGGATCCCGGTGAGGATGTCGTCCAGGGCCATGTCCTTGACCATGAACCCGCTCGCCCCGGCCCGGAGGGCGCCGTAGACGTGGTCGTCCTCGTCGAAGGTGGTCAGTACGAGCACCCGTGCCGTCCCCGGTCCGCCGGTGATCCTGCGGGTGGCCTCGATCCCGTCCATGTCCGGCATCCGGATGTCCATCACCACCACGTCCGGCCGCACCTCCCCGACCACCCGGACGGCTTCGGTGCCCGTACCGGCCTCGCCGACGACGTCCAGGTCGGGGGTGTCGGCGATGAGCACCCGCAGGCCGGAGCGGACCAGCGGTTGGTCGTCGACGAGCACGACGCGTACGGTCACGGCAGCCGCACCGGCTCGGGCAGCGGCAGCGTCGCGGCCACCCGGAAACCGCCCTCGGGGCGCGGCCCGACGGTGAACTCGCCGTGCAGCAGGCCGACCCGCTCCCGCATGCCGGTGATGCCGTAGCCGGTGCCGGGCAACGGGCACCCCCGACCGCTGTCGGTGATCTCGATCCGGAGTTCCTCGTCCCGGTAGTCGACGGTGACCCGGCACTGCGGCGTCCCCGCGTGGCGTACGACGTTGGTCACCGCCTCCTGCACGATCCGGTACGCGGACAGCTCGATGTCGGCCGGCAGTGTGCGCCGCTCCCCCTGCCACCGCACCTCGACCCGGACACCGGCCTGGAAGGTGGTGTCCGCCAACCGGTCCAGGTCACCCAGTCCCGGTGCCGGTGGCGCCGGTACGTCCGAACCGGTGTGCCCGGGGGTGCGGCGCAGGCCGCCGAGGACCCGTCGCAGTCCGGCGAGGGTCTCCCGGCTGGTGGCCTCGATCGCACCGAGCGCCTTGCGGGCCTCGGCCGGCTGCGTGTCCATCACCCGGCTGCCCACACCGGCCTGGATAGCGATCACCCCGATGCTGTGGGCGACCATGTCGTGCAGCTCGCGGGCGATCCGCAGACGCTCGGCGGTGACCGCCTGTTCGGCGTACTGGGCGCGTACCACCTCGGCGTGGCGGCGGCGGGTGCGTACCGAGTTGCCGATCATCCAGGCGGTGAGCAGGGCCAGGGTGGGGACCTCGGGGCGCAGGGTCGGACCGGCACCGCCGTTGACCAGGCCGCTGCCGACCTGGACCACGAGTGCCAGGGCTGCTGCGGTCACCGACACCCGGCGTCTCCGGGTCGCGGCGACACAGCCCACCGCGATCGCGATCGCGAGCAGGTGCAGGTTGCGCAGGTCGGTCACGTATCCCCGCTCCGAGGTCTGGAGGGTGGTCGTCACGACCAGGAGGCTGGTGAGCGTCAACGCCAGGGTGACCAGGGGGTGGCGGCGCAGCAGCGTGGCGGGCAGGGCCACGGTGATCGCCGGCAGCAGGTACCGCTGGGGAACGCCCAGCACGTCGAGACCCAGGACACCGTCGTTCGCGCCGTTGGTCACGGTGACGGCCAGGACGAGCGGGAACAGCACCACCCCGCCCCAGGCCAGGGCGGCCCACACCGGGGGCGGGAGGCGGTCGCGCAACGGTGGCCGGAAGGACTGGGAAATGGCGTCCACGCAGCGAGAATAGCCAGCTCCGTCCGGTGGGACATCAGGCCACGGGCGTACGCCCCCGGGCTGAGCCGGGACCGTGATTGCCGCCGACGGCCCGATGTCCGGGCCCGTTCCGCTCGGCAGGATCGGTGTGGTGATCGAAGTCAACGCACTCACCAAGCGCTACGGCGGCACCACCGCCGTCGACAACCTCTCCTTCACCGTACGGCCCGGACAGGTCACCGGGTTCCTCGGTCCGAACGGGGCCGGCAAGTCCACCACCCTGCGGATGATCCTCGGGCTGGACACCCCGAGCGGTGGCACCGCCACGGTCTGCGGCGTCCCGTTCCGCAGCCACCCGCGCGGGCTGCGCCACGTGGGCGCGCTGCTCGACGCGCACCAGGTCCACGGCGGTCGCAGCGCCGTGACGCACCTGTCGGCGCTGGCCCGCAGCAACGGCATCGCCCGCCGACGGGTGGACGAGGTACTGCGGGAGGTGGGCCTGTCCGAGGTCGCCCGGCGCCGCATCGGCGGGTTCTCCCTCGGTATGAAACAGCGGCTCGGCATCGCCACCGCGCTGCTCGGCGACCCACCCGTGCTGATGTTCGACGAGCCGATCAACGGCATGGACCCGGAGGGGGTGCTCTGGGTCCGGAACCTGTTCCGCCGCCTCGCCGCCGAGGGCCGCACCGTGTTCCTCTCCAGCCACCTGATGACGGAGATGGAGAACACCGCCGACCAGCTCGTTGTCATCGGGCGGGGGCGGCTGATCGCCGCCGAGTCGCTGGGATCCTTTGCCGCCCGGAGCACCCGGCTCAGCGTGGTGGTCCGTACCCCGCAGCCCGCCGAACTCACGGCGGTGCTGACGGCGGCCGGTGCGACGGTCGAGCCGGAGGGTTCGGCCGGGAACGGAAAACTCACCGTGACCGGGCTGCCTGCGGAGCGAATCGGCGCGCTCGCCCTGGACAACCGGATCCTGCTGCACGAACTGACCACCCGTACCGCCTCGCTGGAGGAAGCATTCATGGAACTCACCGCCGGAAGCGTCGAGTACCTGGCCGGGCAGACCCGATGAGCGCGTACGCCGTCACCCCGCCGGCCCCGGTCGTCGAACCGCCGGCCCGGTTCCGGGACCTGCTCGGCGCCGAGTGGATCAAAATGTGGTCGCTGCGGTCCACCGGATGGATGCTCGCCCTGGCCACGCTGTTCACCCTCGGGTCGGCGGCGCTGGCTGCGCTGGGCGACTACCACAACTTCCCCCGCTATCCCCCGGAGGTGCAGCGGGAGCACATGTTCTCGTTGGGTGACGCCTACCCGCTGGACGGGTACCTGACCCTGATGCTGGTCGCCGCGAGCGTCGGGGCGATCACCATGGTCAGCGAGTACGGCAGCGGCCTGATCCGTACCACCACCGTGGCCGTACCCGCCCGTGGCTCGGTGGTCCTGGCCAAGGCGGTTGTCCTGACCGCCGTCTGGACCGTGGCCGGCGCGTTCATCGCCACCGGTACGTTCGTCGTCTCCCAGTCCATCCTCGACCTGCGCGGCGCCGCGATCTCGGTCACCGACCCGTCGGTGTTCCGGGCCATGGTGGTCTCGGCGCTGCTCGCCCCGGTCTGTGCGCTGATCGGCCTGGGCTTCGGCGTCCTGATCCGGCACGGCGCCGCCACGATGATCACCAGCATCTTCGTCCTGCTGATGCTGCCGCTGTTCTTCGCCTCGACCAGCCGTTGGTCGGCCACCCTCGACCAGGCGATGCTGCTCACCGCCTGGCAGCGGCTGACCGTCGCCTGGGTCCCGACCGGGCCCGACGTACGGATCGCCACGATCACCGAGTCCTGGATCGTGTACGCCGTCTGGCCCCTGGTCGCGATCGTCCTGGCCCTGGTTGTCGTACGACGCCGCGACGTGTGAGCGGGGACTCCGGGGGCGCGTCGCAGCCCCCGGAGTCGACGTCGCAGGTCAGGCGCTGACCCGGCGGACCAGGGTCGAGGGGAAGATTGCGTCCGGGGCCACCCGTGATCCGGCGAGGACCGCGCTCGCCGCGGCGGCGACGATCTGGCCGACCGGGTGGCTCGCCGTGGTCAGGGGCGGGGCGCTCAGCTCGGCGAACGGGATGTCGTCGAATCCGGCCACCGCCACGTCGTCCGGCACCCGGCGGCCGGCCTCGCGCAGCGCGGCGATGGCGCCGAGCGCGGTGGCGTCATTGATCGCGAAGACCGCGTCCGTGTCCGGCCAGCGCCGCAGCACCGTACGCATCCCCTGCTGGCCGGCGGCGGCGGAGAAGTCCCCGGCGACGAGGCGGACCGGGAGCCCGGTGGAACGCATCAGGTTCTGGTAGGACCTGACCGAGCGCCAGGCGCAGGGCAGCCACGGCGGACCGGTGACCATGGCGATGCGACGCCGCCCGCCCGCGTACAGATGGTGCACGATCGCGCTGGCACCGCCGCCGTTGTCGACGTCGAAGGACGGAACCCGGCGGGAGCCGATGCCGATCGAGGCGACCCGTCGGTGCAGTGACGCCGGCACCGCCGCGAGGGCGGCCTCGGTCGTGTTGATCAGCACCACGCCCCGTACGCTGCGGTCCTCGGCCAGCCGGTCCAGCCGGGGAGCGCCGCGCGGCACCCACTGCAGGGACACCCCGACGCCGTACGGGGCCGCGGTCTCGGCCGCCGCGGCAACCGCCCGGTCGACGTACGGGTCGTCGAGCACCCGGGATGTCGTACCGACGACCGCGATGACCAGCCGGAATCCCGTGCCGCTCACCAGTGATCTGGCTACCTGGTCGGGTTGGTAGCCGAGGTGGCGCGCCGCGGTCCGGACCCGGTCCCACACGGCCGGCGACGCCGGGCCGGTTCCGGAGATGACCCGGGAGGCGGTGGCGCGGGAGACACCGGCGGCCTTCGCCACGTCCTCGAGCGTCATCCGCCGGGTTGGCGGCATCGTCATGTCAACCTCCGCTCTGAGCCTTCCGGCCCGCCTCCACCTGCACCGGGGCCGACGCCGGGTGGCCCCGGTCCGGGTAACGGTGCAAGGTTACTCTTGCGGTGAGAGCGCTCTCAGGGGTGCGATCTTCTAGTGCGTCGGCCACCCCGACGCGGAAGGAGCCCACCCGTGAGTTCGACCCAGGCCGGTCCGGCCGCACCGATGCCCCCGGCTGCGGTACCGCCGGCACCGCAGGTCCTCGCCGCCCGTACCGCCGTCGCCTTTGTCTTCGCGCTCAACGGCCTGGCCGTCGCCTCGTGGTTCTCCCGGGTGCCCGCCGCCCGCGAGGGACTCGGGCTCACCGCCGGGCAACTGGGGCTGCTGCTGCTCGCGATGTCGCTGGGCGCGATCCTGGCGATGGTGACGGCCGGTGCGGTGGTGCACCGGGCCGGCTCCCCCCGTACCGCCGCCGGCGCCACCGCCCTCCTCGCGGTCGGGCTCGTGGTCGTCGGCCTCGGCATCGGGGGGTGGGCCTCGGTTCCGGTGGTCGCCGTCGGTCTCGCCGCGATCGGGTACGGCTCCGGTCTGACCGACGTGGCGATGAACGTCGAGGCCGCGCTGGTCGAACGGCGGCTGCGGCGCACGATCATGCCCCGTTTCCACGCGGCCTGGAGCCTGGGCACCGTCACCGGAGCCGGGCTCGGTGCCGCCAGTGCCCACGCCGGCTTCCCGGTCCTCGCGCACCTGGCCCTGACCGCCGCCCTCGTCCTGTTCGGCACGCTGGTCGCGGTCCGCTCCTTCCTGACCGCCCGCCCGGACGGGTACGCCGACCAGGCCGACGACGCGTCGGCCACCGCCGGCCGCAGCCGCGACAGCGGCGTCCTACGCGCCTGGCGCGAACCCCGCACGCTGCTCGTCGGCCTGCTGGTGCTGGTCATGGCCTTCACCGAGGGAACCGCGAACGACTGGGTCGCGGTGGCCTTCATCGACGGGCACGGGGTGAGCGAGGCGGCCGGCGCCGCCGTGTTCGCGATCTTCGTCGCCGCGATGACAGTGGGCCGGACCGCCGGCACCATCGCCCTCGACCGGTGGGGCCGGGTGCCGGTGCTCTTCGCCACGATCGGGCTGGCCGTCGTCGGCGTGGCGATCGCGGTCTTCGCCGACTCGACCCCGGTGGCACTCGCCGGGGTCGCGCTCTGGGGACTGGGCGCCTCCCTCGGCTTCCCGGTCGGAATGAGCGCCGCCGCCGACGACGAGAGCCGGGCCCCGGCGCGGGTCAGCGTCGTCGCCACCATCGGCTACACCGCGTTCCTGGCCGGGCCGCCGGTGGTCGGACTGCTCGGCGACCATGTCGGTACGTTGCAGGCGTTGCTGGTGGTGCCCATCCTGCTGGTGCCGGCGCTCGCCCTCGTACCGACGACGCGCAAGTCGCCCGAGCGCACCGCGCCCATCGACTCCTGACCGCCACGGGTGCGCCGGCCGATCCGGGGCGATCTTCTGTCGGACCCGGGGGCTACAGTCCGATCATGGTGTCCCAGCAGGAGATACGGCTGCGCGACGGCCGCCGGGTGCAGGCCTACGACAGCGGCGTCGAGAACGGCGCCGACGCGTTCACGGTGCTCTGGCACCACGGATCACCACAGACCGGCGCCCTGCTCGAACCCCTTCTGGCGGCGGCCCGCACGAGGGGCATTCGCCTGCTGTCGTACGGGCGGCCGGCATACGGCGGGTCGGATCCCAGTCCGGGCCGGGACGTGTCGTCCGCGGCGGCCGACGTCGCGCAGATCGCCGACGCGCTGGGCGTCGACCGGTTCGCGGTGATGGGTGCGTCCGGCGGCGGCCCGCACGCCCTCGCCTGTGCCGCCCTGCTGCCCGAGCGGGTGACCGGGGTGGTCTGCCTGGCCGGTATCGCACCGTTCACCGAGACCTTCGACTGGTACGCCGGCATGGTCTCCCCCGGAGGTCTGCGTGCCGCCGCAGCCGGGCGCGAGGCGCGCGAGCGTTACGCGGCCACCGACACGTTCGACGAGAACAGCTTCACCCCGGCCGACTGGGCGGCGTTGGCGGGCACCTGGTCGTCGCTGGGTGCGGACGCCCAACGGGCGGGCGGCGAAGGACCGGACGGGTTGATCGCCGACGACCTCGCCTTCGCCGCGCCCTGGGGCTTCGACGTGACGCGGATCGACGCACCCGCCCTCTTCGTCCAGGGCGGGCAGGACCGGGTCATCCCGCCCTCCCACGCCGACTGGCTGGTACGCAACTGCCCGTCGTCCGAACTCTGGCTGCGCCCCCGCGACGGCCACGTCTCGGTCCTCGACGCCGCCCCGGTGGCCATGGACTGGCTGCGCGCCGCGAGCTGACGGCGGCAGAGGCTCGCCGTCAGCCGCGGAGGAGGTCGGCGTGCGCGCCGCGCAGCCGGGCGAGCGCCGGGTCACCGCCCGGAGTGGCCCGCCGGTCCAGCTCGGCCCAGGCTTCGGCGAGGGCGTCGGTGACCGCGCGCAGCTCGGCCGCGTGCCGGCGGATGCTCTGCTGGTGGAGTTCGTCGAGCCGGCGGGCCCAACCGGCCGAGACCGTGGCGACCCGTTCGGCGTCGGCGCGTGCCTGGGCCACGGACCGGGCCGCGGATGCCGGCACGATCGCGGCGACCGGGCGGGGGTCGCCGTCGCGGGTGACGACGGTGACGGTGTCGGTCAGCTCGGCCAGGGCGACGAGCTGGGTCAGTCGGGTGCGGACCTCGCGCAGCGGCAGAACGCGCGACTGGTCGATGCTGTGAGCCAGGGCGGGGGCAGCCATGCGCACATGCTGCCCCCGGGGTACGACACTCCCGCTCGACCGACCACACCGACCGGACACAGTGGCCGCTCCGGCCACCCGTCACACGGCCGGCGACGGATCACGGCACCAGATGGATGCGGATCTTCCTGGCGGTGACCACCGCGTCCTCGAGTACGGCCAGTCGCGGTTCGGGGGACTCGATCAGTCGCGGATGGCGCAGCGGCACCAGCGGTGACAACCGCCGGTCCGCCAGCACCGTGTCGATCATCGACCGGTCCCCACCGCAGACCAGTGCCCGTACGGCGTCGTCGGGGTCGGCGGGCACGCCCGGCGCGTGGGGCAGCAGGACCCGGGCGGTGATGTCGGCGGCCCGCTGGGCGGCGGCCTGGGCCTGGTTCTCGCGGCGACGGGCGTAGCGGTGCTGTGACGTACCGCCGGCCGCGGTGCGACCCTGTACGTAGAAGCGCTCGACCTTGGACACGGTCACGCTCGTACCGTCCGCGACACCGGTGGCGACCGCGCCCTTGCGTACCAGCAGCAGGGCGATCCGGGGTGGTCGGACGACCTCGGCGAGCAGGGCGTCGACATCCCCCACGGTGGCGAGCCCCGGTGGCGGATACAGGGTGGCGGTGTCGCCGTTGTTCACCCCGGTCAGCACGAGGCCCTGCTCGGTGGCGCCGTCGTGCCGGCCGTAGAAGCCGTCGAGCCACCCCCGGATCCGCTCCGGCGAGATCTCCACCCAACGCCCACCACCGGCGGCGGGCCGTGCCTGGCGCACCTGACCTCCACCCGTCCGGGACGGCAGACCCACGGCACAGTGCCGCTTGCCGCCCTGCCCTACCTTCCAGAACTGAAGTCTCGCAGACCACGGGGTGGGCAGGCATGCAGATCATCGAGCACAGTGTCATCGGCACCCGGTCGGCCGTACTGCGCCTTCGGCGCCACGACGCACAGTTGCAGTTCGTGCTGTTCCCGATGCTCCATGTGGCGAACCCGCAGTTCTACGTTGCGGTGGCCGACCGGCTGCGCGCCTGTGACCTGCTCGTCGTCGAGGGAGTCAGCGGCGGCCCGTCCGTGCTCGCCTCGGCGATCACGCTCACCTACCGGGTGATGCCGGCCAACAAACGATCCGGGCTGGTGGTCGACAACATCCCGTACGGGTCGCTCGGGGTGGAACTGATCAACCCGGACGTCACGACGAAGGAGTTCGCCCGGAGCTGGCGAGCCATGCCACTGCACTACCGGCTGATGGTGTGGTGCCTGATCCCGTTCATGACCGTGGCACATTTCTTCGGCGGCACCCGGCGGCTGCTCTCGCCCGAGATCGAGTTGAGCGACCTGCCCAGCGGCAGGGCGGAGCTCTACTCGGACCACGAGGGCACCGATCATCTCGAACGTACGCTCGGCGGTGAACGAGACGAGCGGTTGCTGGCGGCGCTCGCCGAACTCGTCCGTACCCGCTCGGCCGAGCGGATCGACGTGGCGGTCGTCTACGGCGCCGCTCACATGCCGGCGATCGTACGCGGACTCTCGGAACGGCACGGCTACCGTCCGCGTACGGGCGAGTGGCTGACGGTCATCGAGGCGTGATGACCGACGACGGTGGCCTGACGGGGCTGGACGTGGTGCCGTGGGGGGCACTGCACCACGCCTACGGCAGCGCGATCGACGTACCCGACCAGCTTCGGGGGCTTCGCTCACCCGAGCGGGACACCCGGCACGCCGCGCTGAACCAACTGTCCGGCAACGTCTACCACCAGGGGACCCGCTGGCAGGCGAGCTGTCACACCGTACGGTTCCTGGTGGCGCTGGTCGACGACCCCGCCACTCCCGACCGGGCCTCGGTGCTCGGACTGCTGCGTGCGGTCGGAGTCGGTGACCGGCGCGACGATCATCTTCCGTTCCGCCCTGATCGGACCTTCGCCGATGCCGACGCGGTGGGCGACGAACAGCTCGCCGAGCTGATTCGGTGGCTCTACCACGGCGACGACCCGTACGCCGACGACACGATGACGGACCTCGGCGACGCCGCCGCGCTGCGGTGGGACGCCGACTCCTTCCGGGCCGCCGCCGAACACACCGACCGTTATGCGCGTTGGGTGGGCGACACCGACCCGGAGGTGGCGGCGAGGGCCGCGGAACTGCTGGCCTGGTTCGCCCCAACCGACGCCGCGGTCACCGCGCTGCTCATGGTCCCGGCCGATCCCGTACGTGCCCCGGTACGGGCCAGCGCCAACCTCACCCTCGCCCACCTGGACACCGAGGCGGTCGGGATCGAGCACCGGCTGCGGGAACTCCTGACGACACCACCGCCGGCGGTACACGTCACCGCCGCCGTCGCGCTGGCGTACCGGCTCGGGGATCGGCTTCCCGACCGGGCCCTCGACATCCTGATCAGGGCCGGGGAGCAGGACCCGCCACCCGAGTCACCCCCGGGCTGGGACCGCTCGGTGCGCGGGTTCGTCGCGCTCTCCCTGCAACGTCTCGGCCTGACCTGAGCCGGTGGCAGCGGGCCGCTCGGGGCGTGGTCGCTCGGTTCGGAGTTGTCGACGGGCGACGCGCTGAACGCCCCGCGCCGGATCGCCTCGCTGCCTGCCGCCGACACGGCCGCGGACTGCGCGTACGTCACCGGGCACGCCAATCCGACCAGCACCGTCGGCTGATGCCGGAGTCCGGAAGAGGCCATGTCCACCAACGGGGACATGACCTCTTCCGTGCCGGTGGGCGCCGTGCCACTTAGCCCGAACGCCCGCCCGACCCCGGACAACTACGCGGCGTCGGCGGGCTTCGCCTCGGCCGGCTTGACCTCCGTCGGCTCGGCGTCCGCAGACCCGGTCGCCGCAGGCTCAGCCTCCGCGGACTCGGTCGCGGCAGGCTCGGTCGCGGCAGGCTCGGTCGCGGCAGGCTCAGCTTCGGCCGGCTCGGTTTCGCTGTCCGCCGTACCGTCCGCTTCGGTGGCGGCGCTCTCCTCGCTCTCCTCCTCGTCGTCCTCGCTGTCGGTCTCCGCCTCGTCCGAATCGTCGGCCGATCCGGCCACCTCGGGACCGGTCCAGGAGAACTCGATCTCGACCGAGATCTCCGTACCGCTCTCGCGCTCGATCTCCAGCTCGCACCGGACCTGGTCGGCGACCGTCACCGCGCCGGCGGCGCCGTAGAAGATCTGTCCACCGGACTCCAACTGGCTGGCCAACTGGCGCAGCCACGCGGCCAGATCGGCCCGCGACACCGTACGGGCGTCCTCGTAGATTTGCATGCCCGACATGCTCGCATTCCACGATGGACCGTCAGCGGACGGGTCCGGTGCCGGGAAAGGCGTTCCGAGGCCGATGATCGTCGGCGAACACCCAGCTCGGCCTGGTCCGGAGCCGGTTACCGGGCCAGCAGGGAGCGCAGGGTCTTGACCACCTCGGCGGGGGCTTCCTCGGCCATGAAATGACCACTGGAGACGGTGGCGTGGTCCAGATCCGCCGCCCACGGCCGCCACAGGGCTGCCGCGTCGAAGCCGAGCGCGTCGCCCCAGTCCTGCTGGCGGACGGCCACCGGCATGCGGAGCCGGTTCCCGGCCGCCCGGTCGGCCCGGTCGTGCTCGACGTCGATACCGGCCGACGCCCGGTAGTCGGCGACGATCGACGGTACGGCTTCACGCGACGCCTTCAGGTACGCCTCCCGCACGTCGGCCGGGATGGCGTCGGGGTTGCGGGTCCAGATGTCGAGGAAGTAGCCGAAGAAGGCGTCGGCACTGGCGCTGATCATCTGCTCGGGCAGACCCGGCGGCTGGGCCATCAGGTAGAGATGGAAGCCGACCGCGGCGCTGGCCCCCTGCAGAACGTCCCACATGTCCAGGGTCGGCAGCACGTCGAGGGAGGCGAGTCGGGTGACCGCGTCGGGGTGGTCGAGGCCGGCGCGGATGGCGACCAGGGCACCCCGGTCGTGCCCGGCCAGGGCGAACCGGTCATGGCCGAGGGCGCGGGCCAGCGCGACGATGTCGGCGGCCATGGTCCGCTTGGAGTACGTGCTCCCGTCGGTCTCGGCGGGTTTGTCGCTGGCGCCGTAGCCGCGCAGGTCGGGGCAGATCACGGTGTGATCGGCGGCGAGGTCGGCCGCGACGTGCCGCCACATGAGGTGGGTCTGCGGGAAGCCGTGCAGCAGCACGAACGGGCTGCCCGAGCCGCCGACGGCGACGTTGAGTGCCACGTTCTCGGCAACGGTGACGCGCTGGTAGTCGAATCCGACGATCCTGGGTTCCACGGTGGGCCCTTTCCGGGGGACAGTGATTGCTGTGTGCCTTTTCGCGCGGTATCGGCGTTTCTGCCGCCGTACCGCGTCCTGCCTGTCGAGCCTGCCGGGCGGTGATGAGCGGTGGGTCAGCAACGAATGAGTACGCGGCGCGCACGGGCGGCGAACCCGGGTCGGCCGCATAGATTGGTGCCATGACCAGGCAGGCGACGGCACCGGAGGTGACCTTCGGCGTACTGGGTCCGGTCGGTGCCGGCAACGACCGTGGCCCGGTTCCGTTGAAGGGTGCCCGCCAGCGTGCGGTCCTCGCCCGGCTGCTGATCGCCCGGGGCCGGGTCGTACCGGTCGACCGGCTCGTCGGGGACCTGTGGCAGGAGCCGGCGCCGGGCGCGGTGGCGGCGATCCGTACGTTCGTGTCCGATCTGCGGCGGGCCCTGGAACCGGACCGGCCACCCCGCCAGCCGGCCCGGCTGCTGGTCACCGCACCACCCGGGTACGCGCTGCGGGCCGCACCGGACGCGGTCGACGCCTGGCGGTTCGAGTCCCTGGTCGGTGAGTCGGCCACACTGCTCGCCGCCGGACGGGCCGCCGAGGCGCTGGCCGGTCTGGACGACGCGCTCGGCCTGTGGCGGGGGCCCGCGTACGCCGAGTACGCCGAGCAGACCTGGGCCCGGGCGGAGATCAACCGGCTGGACGAGGTCCGGATGCTGGCCGTGGAACGGCGGGCCGAGACACTGCTGGCGCTGGGCCGAGCCGCCGAGGCCGCGTTCGACCTGCGGGCAACCGCCGACGGTCATCCGCTGCGCGAGGACACCTGGCAGTTGCTGGCCACCGCGCTGTACCGGTCGGGTCGCCAGGGGGAGGCGCTGGCCACCCTGCGCCGGGCACGGCAGACCCTGGCCACGGAACTCGGCGTCGACCCGGGCCCCCGACTCCGGCAGTTGCAGGCCGACATCCTCGCCCACGCCCCGCACCTCGACCCGCCGGTCACCCGGACCGCCGCCGAGGTTCCCGTACCGCCGGGCAATGCAGGGGCGGCACCGGCCGCGCGGGTCGGGGCGGTGGGCGTACCCGATGGAGAGCCCTCGCCGGACGAACCGCGCCCGTTCGTCGGCCGGGACGAGGAACTGGGCCGGCTGGAGCAGACGGCCGACGCGGTGACCCGGCACGGCCGGGCGACACTCGCCCTGGTCTCCGGGGACGCGGGCGCGGGCAAGACGGCCCTGGCCGAGGCGCTCACCGAACGGCTGGCGGCGCGCGGCTGGACCACGGCGTGGGGGCGGGTGCCCGAGTACGAGGGCGCGCCGGTCGACTGGCCGTGGGTGCAGATCACCGACGCCCTCACCGGGTCGACGTCCGAACCGGACCACCCGGACCCGGAGTCGGGTGAGGACCCCGCGGTGGCCCGGTTCCGTCTGCGCCGGGCGGCGGTGGCCCGCCTCGCGGCGGTGACGAGCCGGGGACCGACCCTGATGGTCGTCGACGACCTGCACCGGGCCGACGAAGGCACCCTGGACCTGCTGGCCGCGCTGCTGGTCGAGCCGGAGCCGGTCACCGGACCCGTGCTGGTCGTCGGCACCTACCGCGCCACCGAGATCACCCCGGAGCTGACCGGGGCCCTGGCCCGACTGGCCCGCACCGAGCCGGTACGGATCTACCTGGGCGGGCTGTCCGAGACCGCGACCGGGGAGCTCGCCCGCACCGTCGCCGGGCAGGACCTGGACGCCCCGACCACGCTCCTGATCCACCGTCGCAGCGGCGGCAACCCGTTCTTCGTACGGGAACTCGCGCGACTGCTGGCCGCCGAGGGCGGTGCCGCGCTGCAAACCGTCCCGGCGGGCGTACGGGACGTCATCCGGCACCGGCTGGCTCGGCTGCCGGAACCGGCACAGACCCTGTTGCGGCAGGCGGCGGTGATCGGCCGGGACATCGACCCGGAGGTGCTGACCGCCCTGGCCGGGGATGACGCGCCGATCCTCGACGCCCTCGACAGCGCCCTGGCGGCCGGCTTCCTCACCGAACGGGGCACCGACGGGCGGCCGGTCTTCACCCACATCCTGGTGCGCGACACCCTCTACGGCGACCTGTCCGCGCTGCGCCGGGCCCGGTGGCACGCCGTGGTCGCCGAGGCGATCGAACGGTTGCACCCGGACGACGTGACGGCACTCGCCCACCACTTCGACCGGGCCGGGAGCACCGCCACCGCACACCGTGCCGCGCACTACTCCCGTGCCGCCGCCGAGCAGGCCGAACGGCGTTTCAACCCGCACGAGGCGGCCCGGTTGTGGCGGCAGGCGCTCGCCGCCCACGACCGCGCGGGCGGCGGTGACGTACGGGAGCGGCTGGCGGCGGTGATGGGGCTGGGCCGTACGGTCGCGGTGACCGGGCACCTGGACCGGGCCCGCCGGTACCGGGCCGAGGCGGTCACCACGGCGGTGCGGCTGGGTGATCCGGAGCTGACCGCGACGGTTGTCACCGCGTTCGACGTACCGGCGATCTGGACCCGCAACGACGACGAGGAGCTGTCCCGGCTGATCGTCGACGCCGCCGAACAGACCCTGGCCGCGCTCGGCGCGGATCGGGCGGAGCAGCGCAGCCGCCTGCTGAGCACGATCGCCCTGGAGACGCGGGGCGACACCACGGACCGTGGTCGGCGGGCGGCGTACGAGGCGGAGGCCATCGCCCGGACGGCGGGCGACCCGGCGCTGCTGGCGTTCGCCCTCAACGCCCGCTTCATGCACACCTTCCACCGGGCGGGGCTGGCCGGCGAGCGTGCCCGGATCGGCGCCGAACTGGTCGACCTCGGTGCCCGGCACGAGCTGGTGACCTTCGAGGTGCTGGGTCACCTGATCCTGCTCCAGTCCCGGTGCGCGGTCGCCGACCTGGTCGACGCCGACACGCACGCGCAGGCCGCCGACCGCCTCGCGCACCGGTACGACCTGCCGCTGGTCGGCGTCTTCACCCAGTGGTACGCCGCCCTGCGCCTGTCCCTCACCGGGCACCCGGCCGAAGCGGAGGCGGCGTACCGGGCCGCGTCCACCCGCCTGCGCGGCGGGAGCATGCCGGGCATGGAACCGGGGCTGCTCTCGCTCGCCCTGCTCTCGCTGGACCTCCGGGAGCCCCTGCCGGACGGGACCGGGTGGCCCGACCGTGACTGGGGCCCGTACGAGCCGTGGATCCTGCCCCTGACCCTGCTCGCCGCCGGTCGCCGGGAGGAGGCCGCCGACGCGTTGTCGAGGGTCCCGGAGTCGCCGCACGACCTGTTGCGGGAGGCCCGGCTGAGCCTCGTCGCCCGTGCGGCCCTCGCCCTCGGTGACCGGACCGCGATGGAAACCGTCTACGGGGGACTGTTGCCGGCGGTGCACGAGCTGGCCGGGGCGGGTAGCGGCGTACTCGGTTTCGGGTCCGTGGCCGGGTGTCTCGGCGACCTCGCCACCGCGCTGGGACTTCCCGTCGAGGCCGCCGGCCACTACGAGGCGGCCCGGGAAAGGCACGCTTCGGGGGCCGCCGGGGACCGTTCGGGTTCCTAGGATCGGGGGCGTGACCATGCGCGTCGCGTCCGCCCTGATGTCCCGACTGCTTCCGCGCCGTACCGCGATCGCCGTTTTCGCCCGCGCCTCCCGGGACCTGAGCCCGCCCACGGTCGCGCCCTGATTCCGACGTCCGGGACCGTGCGGAACACGATGGGAAACAACGTCCGAATTCGCTATTCCGGACTGCCCGGCCGCGCTGTCGGGTGGGCATTAGGCTGGCCCTGAGCCTATGAATGTCACCGTTTCTCTCGGCTGGAGGCGCACGTGACAGACGCTGTGCGTAGGCCGACTCCGGCCGACCCGATGCCGGGATTGGAGTCGGAATCCGGGCTGCCGAGCGCGGTCATCCGCAACCTACCCCCCGAGTTGGGCCCGGACGCGGTCGCGGTGGTCGAGGGTCGGACGTTCATGATCTCGGACGCGACCGGCGACATTCCCGAGGGCACCATCGGCGGGCTGGTCCACGACGACACCCGTTTCCTGAGCCGCTGGGTCCTGCGCATCGGTGGCGCACCACTCCTGCTGCTGAGTTCCGGCACGGTCGAGGACTACTCGGCCGCCTTCTTCCTCACCAACCCCGGTATCGACGGCATCCAGGCGAACAGCATCGGCGTACGCCGGCAGCGCTTCATCGGCGACGGAATGCACGAACGCGTCACGCTGGAGTGTTTCGCCAACAAGGCCATCACGTTCGATCTGCGACTGTCGGCGGGTGCCGACTTCGCCGATCTCTTCGAAATCAAGGACTCGATTCCGGACCGGTCGCAGACGATCGTCCGGTCGCACGGCTCGCACGGCACCCACCTCGACTTCTCCTACCGGAACGGAACCTTCCGGGCCAGCACCCGGGTCGAGGCGGTGCCGCCGGCCAGCCGTACCGAGGGAGACGACCTGGTCTGGCAGGTAACCCTCGAACCGGGCCAGCAATGGCAGTGCGAGCTGACCGTTCCGCTCCAGTTCGGCGCACTCCAGGTCACCCCGAAACACCGACAATTCGGTGAGGTCTTCGACGGCGTACGCGAGGACGCCGTGAGCGTCTGGAGCAACGAGTGCGCCGAGTTGCGGTTCGACTCCGAGCTGCTGCGGGGCGTGCTCGACAAGACGAAGGCGGATCTGGCCGCGCTGCGGATCGAGAAGTCCGCCGGCGGCGTGCCGATCGTCCTGCCGGCGGCCGGGCTGCCCTGGTTTCTCACCATCTTCGGGCGGGACTCGCTGATCAGCGCCTATCAGACGATCGTCGCCGGTCCGAGCCTGGCCAGGGGCACGCTGCTCGCGCTCGCGTCCGCGCAGGGGACCCGGTTCGACGACTTCCGGGACGAGGAGCCCGGCAAGATCCTGCACGAGATCCGCAGCGGCGAGCTGACCCAGTTGAACCAGAAGCCGCACAACCCGTACTACGGGACCGCCGACGCCACCCAGCTCTGGCTCATCCTGCTCTCCGAGTACTGGCGGTGGAGCGGCGACGACGACCTGGTCCGCGGCTTCCGGGACAACATCGACGCGGCCGTACGCTGGATCGACGAGTACGGCGACCTGGACGGTGACGGCTACATCGAGTACGCCACCCGCTCGGCGCAGGGGCTGGGCAACCAGTGCTGGCGGGACTCCTGGGACGGGATCAAGTTCGCCGACGGGACGATCCCGGTGCTGCCGATCGCCACCTGTGAGATCCAGGGCTACACCTACGACGCGCGGATCCGGCTGGCGGAGCTGGCCGACGGGCCGCTGGGTGATCCGGCTCTGGCGCACCGGCAACGTACCCTCGCCGGGGAGCTGTACGACCGGTTCAACCGGGACTTCTGGATCGAGGCGCGCGGCGGATACTACGCGGTCGGGCTGGACGGCGAGAAGCGCTGCATCGACTCGATGACGTCGAACATGGGACATCTGCTCTGGAGCGGGATCGTCCCGCCCGAGCGGGCTCGTATCGTGGCGAACCAGTTGATGTCGGAGGCGATGTTCTCCGGCTGGGGCGTACGGACCACGTCCACGGAGGACGAGGGGTACAACCCGATCGGCTACCACGCCGGTACGGTCTGGCCGCACGACAATTCGCTGATCGCGCACGGATTGGCCCGGTACGGCTTCCGCCAGGAGGCGAACCGCATCATCACCGCGATGTTGGACGCGGCCACGTACTCCAACTACCGGCTACCCGAGGCATTCTCCGGTTATGACCGTCCGTACGGCCGGTTGCCGGTGCCGTACCCGACCGCGTGCAGCCCGCAGGCGTGGTCGGCGGGTGCGCCGATGCTGTTCGTCCGTACCCTGCTCGGCCTCGAGATCCGTGACGGTCGACTCGTCGCCGATCCGCTCCTGCCGGTCGAGTTCGGGCGGGTGGCGATGGACGGGGTGCCGGCCCTGGGCACGCTGTGGAACGTCGAGGCCACCGGGGACACGGCGTCCGTACGCCTCGCGGACTGAACGCCACTTCCGCACACCGCACCGTCGGCAGGTCCAGTATGAAAACTCACTCCTTACCGGACCTGGCGATAATCAACGACAATTGCTAATGGCGAATCATTCCAAAGGGTTTCGCTAGATCAGCTATATACACGTTAATGAATGTCGCTGTAGGATCTCCGCAATCATTCAGGTCCACCTTCCACGGCGTCACAACGCCCGTGGGAGCGGCCCGATCGAGGGAGGTTCGGACGTTGACGCTTCCACGCACGCTCCAGCGCAGAATGGCCGCCATCGGCACCGTGCTCGCCACCACCGTGGCCACGGTCCTGGTCGCCGGGCCGGTGACCGCGGCCCCGGCCAGCGGTGACATCAGGTACCACGCCGGCACCACCGCCGTACCGGGCAGCTACATCGTGGTGCTCAAGGACAGCGCGGTCGGCGGCCGGGCCGGCACCCGCCAGGCCGAGGTCAAGAGCAGCGCGGGCAGCCTCGCCGCCCGCTACGGCGGCAGCACCGGCCACGTGTACGGCGACGCCCTCAACGGCTTCGAGGCCCGGCTGTCCGAATCGGGCGCCAAGCGGCTGGCCGCCGACCCGGCGGTCGCGTACGTCGAGCAGAACTACACCGTCACGACCTCGGTGACCCAGACCAACCCGCCGTGGGGGCTGGACCGGATCGACCAACCGAACCTCCCGCTGAGTGCCACCTACAGTTACGTCCGCAGCGGCAGCGGCGTGATCGCGTACGTCATCGACACCGGTATCCGGATCACGCACAGCGAGTTCGGCGGCCGGGCGATCTACGGGTACGACGCGGTTGACGGCGCACTTCCGGCCGACGACTGCAACGGCCACGGCACCCACGTCGCCGGTACGGTCGGCGGTCGCACGTACGGCGTGGCCAAGAGCGTCCGACTGGTCGCCGTACGGGTCCTCAACTGCGCCGGCAGCGGCACCCTCGCCGGGGTGGTCGCCGGGGTGAACTGGGTGACCAGCAACCACCAGGCGGGTCAGCCCGCGGTGGCGAACATGAGCCTCGGTGGCACCCTCAACGGCTCGATCAACACAGCCGTGCAGGGCTCCATCCTGGACGGTGTGACCTACGCGGTGGCGGCGGGCAACAACAATCTGCCCGCCTGCGGCTACTCCCCCGCGTCGGTCACCACCGCGCTCACCGTCGGCGCGACCCAGAGCAACGACGTCCGGGCGACCTTCTCCAACTACGGCACCTGCCTGGACCTCTTCGCGCCCGGTGTCGGCATCCTCTCCGCCTGGTACACCAGTGACACCGCCAGCGCCAGCCTCCAGGGCACCTCGATGGCCTCGCCGCACGTCGCGGGGGCGGCGGCCAGGGTGCTCCAGGCCAACCCGAGCTGGCTACCGGCCACGGTGCACTCCTTCATCAACTCCACCGCCACGCCCGGCGTGGTGATCAACCCCGGTCCCGGCTCACCGAACCGGCTGCTCTACCTGCCTCCGTCGTACTGACCCGAAACGAACGACCGGCCCCGGGGCGACACTCGCCCCGGGGCCGCCTGCCCGGAGGGACCACACGATGAACCCATCAGGTATCCGAGGCCGGCGCCTGCTCGCAGCCGGTCTGCTCACGGTGCTCACCGTCGGCACCGCCACCCCGGCGTCCGCCGCACCGGGCGCCGACCCGCCCGACGGGCGGATCCTGCGCGCCGGCGGGGCCACCGCCGTACCCGACAGCTACCTGGTCGTCCTGCGCGACGCGGCCACCGCCGCCGGCCCGGCCGCGGTCGCCGCCACCGCCGACCGACTCGCCGTCGACCACGGCGGTACGGTCGTACGCGTCTACCACGCGGCCATCAACGGCTTCGAGGTACGCCTGCCGGAGCGGGCCGCCAAACGACTGGCCGCCGACCCCTCGGTGGCGTACGTCGAACAGAACCATCTCATCGTCCCGCTGGCCGCCGGGGTGCAACCGAACCCGCCGTCCTGGGGACTGGACCGGATCGACCAGCACCAACTCCCCCTCGACCAGCAGTACGTCTACCCGAACACCGCGCCGAACGTCACCGCGTACGTGATCGACACCGGGATCCGCAAGACGCACGTCGACTTCACCGGCCAGGCGGTCGACGGGTTCGACGCGGTCGACGGGTTGCTGCCTGCGGACGACTGCAACGGACACGGCACCCACCTGGCCGGCATCATCGGCGGCCAACTGCACGGGGTGGCCAAGGACGTCCGGCTGGTCTCCGTACGCGTACTCAACTGCACCGGGAGCGGCAGCTTCGCGCAGGTGATCGCCGGGATCGACTGGACCGTGCAGAACGCGGTCCGCCCGGCGGTGGTGAACATGGGCATCGGTGGCGGCGCCAGCACCGCACTCGACGCCGCGGTGATCAACACGATCAACCGGGGCATTCCGGTTGTCGTACCGGCGGGCAGCTCGGCGAGCAACGCCTGCAACTACTCGCCGGGCCGGGTCCCGCAGGCGCTCACCGTGGCCGGCACCACGATCACCGACGCCCGGATGGGTTCGGCGAGCTTCGGTAGCTGCGTGGACATCTTCGCGCCGGGCCAGGGCATCACGTCGACCTGGCACACCAGCAACACCGCGACCAACACGATCAGCAGCAGCTCGGCGGCGTCCGCGCACGTCGCCGGCTGCGTCACCCTGCTGCTCCAGGACCACCCGACGTGGACCCCGGCGCAGGTGGCGAGCCACCTGGCGGCGGTGTCGACCGGCGGGGTGGTGTCGAACCCGGGTGCGGGCTCACCCAACCGCCTGCTCTACTGCGGTCCCTGACCGGTGGCCCCGGTCCCCCGCCCTCGGTGCGCGGGACCGGGGCGGGGCCGCACGGGGTCAGCCGAGGGTGTCGAGGAAGGCGAGCACCCGCGTGGTGAGCAGGGTGGCGGCGGACTCGTCGTACGAGGGCAGGCTGCTGTCGGCGAACAGGTGCCGGTTGCCGGGGTAGAGGAACAGCTCGGCGTCCGGGGTGCTGTCGACCAGGGCGCGGGCGGCGTCGAGGTCGCCCTCCCCGGCGAAGAACGGGTCGGCGTCCATCCCGTGGATCTGCACCGGTACGCCCCGGGGCCACGCCCCGCCGAACTCGGCGGTCGGGACGCAGCCCTCCAGCAGCAGCGCACCGGCGGCACCGGCCCTGGTCTGGGCCAGTAGCTGCGCCGGCAGGACACCGAGGGAGAACCCGGCGTAGACGAGGTGGGCGGGCAGCGCCTCGGCGGCGGCCCGACCACGGTCGAGGACCGTGTCGAACCCGATCTTCTGGGCGTGCCCGACACCCTGTTCGAGGTTGTCGAAGACCTCCCCCTCGTAGAGGTCCGGTACGTGCACCGTGTGACCGGCCCGCCGGAGCCCCTCGGCGAACTCGCGCACCCCCGCCGTCAGTCCGTTCGCGTGGTGGAACAGCAACACCTCGGCCATACCGCGCCCCCTCACCTTCGCGGTGCCGGGCGGCTCCGCCGCGACGAGTATCGCCCCGCCCCCCGACACTTCTCCCGAGGGCGGCTCGGGTCAGGACCCGGTACGGGCCTCGCGGCGGGCCTGCTCCCACCGCTCCACGAGCACCCCCATCTCGCCCTGGACGTAGTGGAAGAAGTCCCGCATGTCGGCCAGCCGGCCACCGGGCAGGGACGATTCGTCGCCGACCGCCAGCACGCCCTCCTGGACCACGTCGGCGACCCGCTGGTACACCCCGCCCCGGACGGTGGACGAGTACCAGGACGAACTCGGCGCCTTGTAGAGGTCCCGCCGCGAGCCCGGCGCCGGTTCACGCACCGCCATGCCGACCTGCATGAGGTAACGGACCGCACCGGAGACCGCCGCCGGACTGACCCCGAGCCGCTCGCTGATCTCGCTCGCGGTGAGCCCGGGTTCCTCGGCGGCCATCAGCGCCGCGAACACCCGCGCCGCCATCCGGGGCATACCCATGTCGCTGAGCGTGAGAGCGAAGTGCTCGATGAAGCGACGGACCGCTTCCTCGTCGCGCCGGCCGTCAGGTTGCATCTTCCTATCTTTCACTATTCTGTGAAGATCACGGTGAGGTGGCCCGGTACGGCGTCACGGGGTGAGGTCGCGCCGCCGGAACAGGACCAGGCCGACCGCGCCGAACGCCAACGCGACGGCGGAGAGGACCACCAGCGGCGTCGCGGTGATCTCGGCCGAGGGCAGCGCCGGCACGTGACTGAACGGGGAGAGGTCCCGCACCGACGCCGGCAGGTTCAGCAGGCCGCCGAACTGCCCGAGGACGAGGCAGAGGGTGAACCCGAGCCAGGCCAGCCCGACGGCCATCCGGGGCACCAGCCCGAACACCGCGACGGCGAACCCGGCCAGGATCAACGCCGACGGCAACTGCACGTACGCCGCCCCGGTCAGCTCGGCCAACTCGCCGCCGACGTCGCCCGCGCTCAGCCCGTACGACAGGCCCATCGAGACCCCGGCGAGCCCGAGCAGGACCGCGGCACCGACCATCGCGACCACCAGGTGCCCACCCAGCCAGCGCAACCGGCCGGTGGCGGTGGCGAGCACGGCCTCGGCCCTCCCCGTGGACTCCTCGGCCCGCAGCCGCAGCAACGCCTGGACCAGGTAGCCGGCGACCAGCGCCCCGACGAGCGCCATCATCGCGGCGAAGAACGCGTCGACCAGCGCTCCCCCGCCACCGCCACCGGCGAGGTTGTTGATGGTCCGGGTGACGCCCTCGTTCCCGCCCAACCCCTCCTCGACCGCGCCACCGATCGAACCGATGCCCACCCCGGTCACCGCGAGGGCGACGGCCCAGCCCAGCAGCGTGCCGCGCTGCAACCGCCAGGCCAGGCCGAGCGGGCCGAGCAGCCCCCGAGCACCGCGAGCCGGACCGGGGCGGGCCGCGAGCAGACCCATCCCGACATCCCGGCGTACGGTCAGCGCGAACGCCAGTCCGACCGCGCCGACGAACAGGGCCAGCGGCAGTCCGAACACCCACCACCGCTCGTCGGCGAACGGACGCACCCGCATCGCCCAACCGATCGGGGAGAGCCACGACGCCCACCCGCTGGTCATCGTGTAGCCGTTGGGCAGGACCTCGCCGAACGCGTCGCCGAGCCCACGGACCAGGTACGCCGCGCCGATCACGGCGGCGGAGATCCCGTTCGCCCCGCGCGAACTCCCCGCCACCTGGGCGGCGACGGCCGCGACCGCGGCGAAGGCGACACCGGCGGCGCCGACCGCCAGCCCCGCCGCGACCGAACCCACCGTCGGCTCGCCGCTGCCGGTCAGCACGAGCGTGACCAGCACACCCAGTACGGCGTTGGCGACGACCGTGACGATCAGTGCGGCGGTCAGGCTGGCGTGCCGGCCGACCACCGTCGCGCCGATCATCTCGGTCCGACCGGTCTCCTCGTTCTGCCGGGTGTGCCGTACGACGGCGAGGGTGCTCATGAACCCGGCGAGTACGGCGAGGAACGCCAGTACCTGGAACATCGCCATCTCACCGGTGCTCGCCCCGGTGGGTGCGGCCCGGAGCATGAGCAGGGCCGGGGTCTGCACGGCCGTCCGCAGTACGGTGATCCGGTCCGCCTCCGTCGGGTACTGCGCCTGGATCGCGGAGACCGAGACGGCCGCCATCAGCGCGGTGCTCAGGATCCAGATCGGCAACTGCACCCTGTCCCGGCGCAGGGCGAGCCGGGTGAGCCGGGCGGTGCCGGTGAACGCGCTCATCGGGTACCGGCCAGTTGGTTGTCCGTGGCGGCCAGTTCGCTGCTGTAGTGCCGCAGGAACAGCTCCTCCAGCGAGGGCGGGGCACTGGCCAGCGAGCGGACCTCGAACTGGGTCAGGTGCCGCAGGACCTGGTCCAGTTGCGCGGTGTCGACGTCGAACCTGGCGTGGGTGGTGTCCCCGTCGAGGTCGTGCACCCCGGGCAGGTCCACCAGGCCGGTGATCGGACGCGCGGTCTCCACCGAGATCGAGGTACGGGTCAGGTGCCGCAACTGGGCCAGGGTCCCGGACTCGACCGTCTGCCCCTCCCGGATGATGCTCACCCGGTCGCACAGCGCCTCCACCTCGGAGAAGATGTGGCTGGAGAGCAGGACGGTGCGCCCCCGCGCCTTGACCTCCCGTACGCACTCCTGAAAGACCGCCTCCATCAGCGGGTCGAGCCCCGAGGTCGGCTCGTCGAGGATGTAGAGCTCGACGTCGGAGGCGAACGCGGCGATGACCGCGACCTTCTGCCGGTTGCCCTTGGAGTACGTCCTGGCCCGCTTGGACGGGTCGAGCTGGAACCGTTCGACCAGTTCGTCCCGGCGTCGCCGGTCCAGGCCCCCGCGCAGTGCCCCGAACAGGTCGATCGCCTCCCCGCCGGTCAGGTTCGGCCACAGGTTCACGTCGCCCGGCACGTACGCCAGGCGCCGGTGCAGTGCCACCGCGTCCCGCCAGGGGTGGCCGCCCAGCAGGCTCACCTGGCCGGCGTCGGCGCGGAGGAGCCCCAGCAGGACCCGAATGGTGGTCGACTTGCCGGCGCCGTTCGGGCCCAGGAAGCCGTGCACCTCACCGGTGTCGACGGACAGGTCGAGCCCGTCCAGTGCGCGGCTCCGGCCGAACAACTTCACCAGGCCGGAGACCGAGATAGCTGTTGTCATGCCATCCACGCTACACAGATTTCACGAAATCATGAAAGCTCAGAAATGTATGAAACCCGTCAAGATTTCCAAGAGGAGTTGCCTGAGGGAGGCCGTCTGTCAACCGCCTCTATCGTTACCTAGCGGTGGCAGTTGCACGGGTGGTCGCGTGCGAAGCTTCACTGGCAGGATTCCGGCAAGGAAGAACGGGCGCATGACCTTCACCATCGCGACTGGCGGCAGTGACGACCCCTCCGTACTCCGCCTGGCCGGCGAGTTGGACCTGGCAACGGTTGTCCAGCTCAACGACCAGGTGGACCAACTCCTGGACACCGGTCACCACCGGATCCTGCTCGACCTGTCGGAGCTGTCGTTCTGCGACTCCACCGGCCTCGGCGGCTTCGTACGCGGAAACAACCTCTGCACCGACGCGGGCGGCTGGTTGCGGGTCACCGGGGCCACCGGTGTTGTCGCCCGTGTCCTCGCGGCCACCGGGCTCGACGTGTTCCTCGCACCCGAGCCACAGTCGACGGGGCTTACCGCCCACCGGGGCGACACCGCCAACGGGCAGTCCTGAGGAACCCGCTGGGGCCGACCCGGGCCGTCAGCGGGCCGTCACCCAGTCGGCCACGGTCGTGACGTCCGCCTGGTGTGGAAACACCTTCCGGGTGAGCACCCGGTGCACCTCCGGGTCCGCGTCGAGGCATCCGTCGGCCAGGACGGTGAGGCCGAAGTCCAGGTCGGCCGCCTGACGCAGGGTGGACAACACCACGCCGCTGGTGGCGATGCCGGTGAGGACCAGATGTTCGATGGCCCCGGCCCGCAGCACCACGTCGAGGTCACTGCCGGCGAAGGCGCTGACGCGTCGCTTGGTGACCAGGATGTCACCGGGCTCGGGTGCCACGTCGGGATGGATCTGCATGGCGCGGTCGTCGCCGGCCGCCCCGGTGCGTCCCGCGAGCCCGCCGAACATCCTGTTGCGGGTGCTGATCTCCGGGTAGCCGGGGCGGAACCCGACAACCACGTAGATCACGGGAAGGCCGGCCGTGCGGGCCGCACCGATCGCCTCGCCCAGGCCCGGCAGATAGTCGGGATCGGGGTAACGCTCGACCACGGCATGTTGCACGTCCATGACGAGAAGAGCCTGCTTGGCCACGGTCGCCTCTCCGTACGACGAAGTAAGTCATCGGTTGATTACTTCGGACCGTAGCCGCGCCGGCAGACTATGTCAACGTGTGATTACTTATGAGCGGCGGGGTTATGCTGCGGCGACATGGCGCGGCTTCGGGCGGGACTGAGGGGAGGTCGACGGTGACGGCGAGCGGAACCGGTGGGTCCGTGGGCGACGCAGACGACGACGCGTCTACCGCCGGACCGGCCGAAGGGGATCGGCGGCGGCGGGACGCGGCGGCGACCCGGCACGCGCTCCTCCAGGCCGCGCGCAGCAGGTTCACCCGCCTCGGGTACGACCGCACGACACTGCGGGACGTGGCCGCGGATGTCGGCGTGAACCTCGCACTGATCAAGCGGTACTTCGACTCGAAGGAGGGCCTGTTCAAGGCCGCCCTGGCGGCCACTCCCCGGTTCCCGGGGCCCGAGGGCGAGTTCCCCCGGGACCATGCCGACCTCGCCGAGGCACTTGCCCACCAACTCTCCGCCACCGCCTGGCCGGAGTTCAGCGAGCACCCGGTGCTGCTGTTGCTGCGCGTCTCCGGCGACGAGCGGGTGGACAGCCTGCGCCGGCAGGCCCTACAGGACTTCAGCCGGCGAGTGCTCGAAGCCTCGGACGCTTCTCGGCCCGACGACGCCCCGTCGCGAGAACAGCACGACCGGGAGCGGCTGCTGCGGGCGGAACTGGTGGTCGCGCTGGGGGTCGGTGTTGCCGTCGTACGGTCCGCCGTTGGTCTGCAGCCACTGGGCGACGCGACCTCCGAGGAGTTGGTCGGCCCGTTGCGCGATGTCGTCGACGTCCTGCTCACGCCCCGGGACTGATCGGGTGGGGTGCGGCGCGGTCAGCGCGCCGTGAGGTCGTCCACCTCGGCCGCGAACAGTCGGGCGGGATCGAAGCCCATCCCGGTGAAGTGGCCGGCGAGTTCCAGGGACAGCATGCCGTGCAGCCGGGTCCAGGAGACCAGGCCGCGGTGCAGGGCCGCGGCCGAGGCAGGGTGCTCCGCCGCCCACTGCCGGTGGTCTTCGAGGTGCGCGTCGAACGGTGTCGCGGGACGGCCCGAGGGCAGCGCGGCGCAGGCATCGAGCAGGATCGTCATGATCTCGGACGCGATCCGGGTGACGTCGTCGGGCGCGTGGTAGCCGGGGACGGGTGTGCCGTAGATGAGGAAGTACCGCTGCGGGTCTTCCAGCGCCCAGGCGCGTAGGACATGTGCCAGCCCGGCCAGGTCGGCGCCGGACCCGGCGGCGACCCGGAAGGTCTCGGCGAGGCTGCCGTACGCGTCCGTGATGAGCGCGGTGATCAGCTCGTCGCGGTTGGCGAAGTACCGGTAGAGCGCGGGTCCGCTCATGCCCATCTGTTTGGCGATCGCGTTGAGCGAGAGCGCGGACGCCCCGGCCGTGGCGATCTGCCCCCACGCGTGTTCCTTGATCTCCGTACGCACCTGGGCGCGGTAGCGCTCGCGCGGTGTCTCCGTGCCGGCTTCCGCCATGGCCCGCCGTCCTCCCTGCCGTCCGCAGCCACCCGACCACGTGCCGCTAGATGCTCAAGATTTAGTTAGACGCTATCACGAAACTTCTTGACTCTCTCCTAAGCGAGCTGTTAGAACTTATAACGAACGCGAAGACAGCTAACTAATGCGAACCACAGCGGAGGTCGTCATGGGTGTCGAGGAACTCGTCGAGGTTGTCCTGCCGGGTCCGGTGGAGCCGGAAGGGCTGGAGATCCGGCGCGGAACGGTCCCCTCCCCCGGTCCGGGCGAGGTCCTGATCAGGATGGAGGCGACCGGGGTCTCCTTCGCCGAGCAGCAGATGCGTCGCGGCCGTTACTACGACCAGCCGGCGTTCCCCTTCGTACCCGGCTATGACCTGGTCGGCACGGTCGTCACCACCGGCGAGGGTGTGGAGCCGGGCCTGACCGGCACCCGGGTGGCCGCACTGGTGAAGGTCGGCGGCTGGGCCAGCCACGTGCTCGTCGAGGCGGCCGACGTGGTGCCGGTGCCCGACGGGGTCGGCCCGGCGGAGGCGGAGACCATGGTGCTCAACGGCATCACCGCCTGGCAGATGCTGCACCGCAAGGCCCGGATCCGTACCGGGCAGACCATCCTGGTGCACGGCGCCAACGGCGGCGTCGGCTCGGTCCTGGTGCAACTCGCCCGGACCGCGGGCGTGACGGTGATCGGTACGGCATCCGCCCGCCACCACGACGCGCTACGTGAGCAGGGCGTCATCCCGGTCGACTACCGCACCGAGGACGTGGCCGCGCGGGTACGCGTACTCGCGCCGGACGGGGTGGACGCCGTCTTCGACCACGTCGGTGGTCGCAGCATCCTCGACTCCTGGCAACTCCTCGCACCCGGCGGCACCCTCGTCTCGTACGGCACCGCCTCCACCCGCGACGACACGGGGTCGAAGCAGTGGCCCGTCTTCAAGCTGCTCGGCCGGGTGTGGCTGTGGAACGCCCTACCCAACCGCCGGCACGCCTACTTCTACAACATCTGGGCCGGGCAGGCCCTGGCCAAGAGCCGGTTCCGGGCCCGGCTGCGCGCCGACCTCATCGAGGTGTTCGCGGCCCTGCAACGCGGTGACGTCACCGCCCGGATCGCCGCCCAACTGCCGCTCGCCCGCACCGCCGACGCCCTGCGGCTGGCCGAGTCCGGCACCATCGCCGGCAAGGTCGTCCTGAACCCGTAGCCCATACCCTCTCCCCTCACTCACGGAAGCGAGGAAACGCCATCAACGGACGCGAGCGGAACGGGTACGGGCCGCCGCACCGTTGTCGTCAGCTCGATCCGCCGACCTTCGGCGGCCGAACGGAGCAGGGCGGTCATCGTCTCGAGCACGTGCAGTGCGACCTCACCACCGGCACGCGGTGGACGCTGCCCGTCGGCTCGGACGAGGTCGAGCAGACCGACGCCCCGGGACGCGCCCACGTAGCCCGCCCGTGGTTCGAGCACCCGCCACTCGTCGGAGCCGAGCGCGAAGAGGCGGACCTCGCCGTCGAAGCGGTTCGGGTCGGGTACGGCGAGCGCCCCGGCCTCCCCCTGCACCTCGATCGGGGCGGCGGTTGTCGCCACACCGTCGAAGCTCTGCGTGATGGTGGACAGGGCGCCGTTGACGTGCTCCAACACCCCGGACACGTGGGTGTCCACCTCCACCGGGATCCGCTGGCCGGTGCGCGGGCCCGAACCGATGACCCGCTCGGTGCGCAACCGGCTGGCGGCTCCGACCACCGCGCGTACCGGTCCGAGCAGGTGGACGAGGGCGGAGATGTAGTACGGCCCCATGTCGAGCAACGGGCCGCCGCCGGGGGTGTAGTAGAAGTCGGGGTGGGGATGCCAGCGTTCGTGCCCCGGGGTGACCATGACGGCCGACGCCGACAGCGGGCGCCCGATGAGGCCACTGTCGATCGCGGCGCGGGCGGTCTGCGTACCCGTGCCCAGGACGGTGTCGGGTGCGCAGCCCACCCGGACGCCGGCCGACGCGGCCCGGTCCATGATCGAGCGGCCGTCCGCGAACGTGACCGCGAGCGGCTTCTCGACGTACACGTTCTTGCCCGCGTCGATCGCGGCGAGCGAGATCTCGGCGTGTGCCGCGGGGATCGTGAGGTTGAGGACCGTCTGCACGTCCGGGCGGTCGAGCAGCCGCTCGACGCTCATCGCCTCGGCACCGGGGAGCACGGCGGCGGTCGCGGCCGACCGGGACGCGTCGAGGTCGGCCACCGCGACGATGCTCACCGTGGGATGGTCCGCCAGCGTCTCCAGGTACGCCCGGGAGATGACCCCGAGACCGACGACGCCTACGCGGTGCGGGTCGCCCACAGCATCCCCCTCTCGATGACGGTACGGACGCTGGGATGCTCCAGCGCGTCCAGGTCGTGCCCCGGAGTTGTCACCACAACCCGTCCCGCCCCCCAGTGACGGGTCCAGATCGCCGGCGAGGTGACCGGCCGCTGCCACGGGTGCCATTCCCGGGTCGGGTGGACGGTCGTGGCCAGTACGTCGATCAGGTCGTCGTGCAGCACCCAGTACTGCTCGGTGACCAGGTCGAAGTCCTCGATCCCGGTGGTGATCGGATGCTCCCGGCCGAGGTCGGTGACACGCACGGTGTACGGCAGGAAGTTGTCCTCGGCGCCACCGTGCCGCTCGCACGGCTCCTTGCCCGGATGGGTCGCGAACTGGCCGCCCACCAGATGCAGGTAATCCGATGACGCGCGGAACGAGTCCACTATGCCGCCGTGCCAGCCGGTGAAGCCCGTACCGGCGACGACCGCCGCACTGAGCCCGGCCACCTGCTCCGCGGTGATCTGCGACATCGTCACGCACTGCACGACGAGGTCGGTGCCGGCCAGTTCCTCGGCGTCGGCGTAGATCTCGGTCGACCCCTCGACCCGTACGGCGTAACCGCTGCGTTCGAGGAACGGGATGAACAACTCCGTCGCCTCGACCGGCCGGTGACCTTCCCAACCGCCTCGAACCACCAGTGCCCTCGGCTGCGCCACACCCGCTCCCTCCCACGGTCCCTCGCCGCCGGGCCGGCCGCTCCCGCCCCGACAACCTGTCACCGACGCTCATGCCTGTCGATCACCGAAACCGTACTCGGGGTTCCCGACAAAGTCGGTACGCGCCGGCCTCCCGTCCCCGCCCCACCCTGTTCTGAGGTTGAGGACCGGGGCACGGTCAGCGAGCGGTGGTGACCGTCCGGAGGCGGTCGAGCGCCTCGCGCATGGTCTGCGACAGGTCTGCGCCGTGCGGTTCGTTGATCCAGCGCTCGAACGCGACGCGGAGCACGACGATCCCAGCCTCGGCCGCCAGGCTCGCGTCCGGCTCCGGGACATCGCGGCGGCGCAGGCCGTCGGCGAGGGCGGCGGAGAGTGACGCCAACTTGATCAGTTCACGTTCCCGCAGCTCCGCGTGGGCGTTGATGACGGACTGGCGCTTGCGGGAGTGTTCGGGGTGTTGCCCCAGTGCCGTGGCGGCGGCGTCGAGGGCGGCCGAGATGGCCTGCATCGGTGAGGCGGACCCGGGGGCGGCCTCAAGCGCGAGCACGAGCTGTTCCTGCAGGTCGGCCGAGCCGGCGAAGAGTACCTCGCGCTTGTCGGCGAAGTAACGGAAGAACGTCCTCGCGGTGAGCCCGGCCCGCTTGGCGATGTCGGCCACGGTCGTCTGCTCGAAGCCGCGCTCGACGTAGAGCTGCATCGCCGCCTCGCGCAGCCGGCCACTCGCGTCCGCTTCCCATCGCACCACGGGGCCAGTCTAGTCATGTCACTTGGTGACATCATCTGCTATGGTGATGTCACCAAGTGACATCGCTGCCCCTCGCAGCGATCCTGCCCCTGGAGGTTCTCGTGCGCATCTTCGTCACCGGCGCGACCGGGTGGATCGGCTCCGCCGTCATCCCCGAACTGCTCGACGCCGGACATCGGGTTCTCGGCCTCGCACGTACGGACACCGCCGCCGCGTCGGTCACCGCTCTCGGCGCCGAGGTCCAGCGCGGCAACCTGGACGATCTCGACAGCCTGCGCGCCGGTGCGGCCGCGTCCGACGGTGTGATCCACCTCGGCTACAACCACGACTTCTCCCGGATGGAGGCGGCGGCGCGCACCGACCTGGCGGTGATCAACGCGATCGGCGCCGAACTGGAGGGCACCGACCGGCCGTTCGTGGTCGCCTCGGGACTGCTCGGCCTCGTGTCCGGCCGTGCCGCCACCGAGCTGGACCTGCCCGATCCGGGCGCCCACCCACGGATCGCAGGCGTCCAGGCGGCCATGTCGTTCGTCCCGCGTGGGGTGCGCTCCTCGTCGGTACGGTTCGCGCCCACCGTCCACGGGCCCGGCGATCACGGCTTCATCGCCGTCCTGGTCGGCGTCGCCCGCGAGAAGGGTGTCTCGGGCTACATCGACGACGGCACCAACCGATGGCCGGCGGTGCATCGACTCGACGCCGCGAACCTCGTGCGACTCGCGGTCGAAAACGCCCCGGCCGGCTCCGCACTGCACGCCACCGCCGAGGAGGGTGTGCCCACCCGCGCCATCGCCGAGGCGATCGGTCGCGGCCTCGACCTACCCGTGGTCTCCGTTCCCGCCGACAAGGCCGGCGACCACTTCGGCTGGATCGGACGCTTCTTCGGCGCCGACGCCCCGGCGTCGAACTCGGCGACCCGGCGGTTGCTCGGGTGGAACCCCGTACAGGCCGGGCTGATCGCGGACCTCGACGCCGGCCACTACTTCGAAAACCGGACCGAGGTACGGGATGGCACGATCTCCTGATGGAGACCGTTCTGCCGCCGGGCGCCGCCGAGCTGCTCGGCCGGGCGCGTCGGGTTGTCGTCTTCACCGGGGCCGGGATCTCGGCCGAGAGCGGGGTACCGACCTTCCGTGACGACCTCACCGGGCTGTGGGCCCGGTTCGACGCCGAACAACTCGCCACCCCGGAGGCGTTCTTCGCCGATCCGGAACTGGTCTGGGGCTGGTACGAGTGGCGGCGGGCGCGGGTGCGCCGGGCCCAGCCCAATGCCGGACACCTAGCCGTGGCCGCGATCGAGGACCTGATCCCGGGCACCGTCGTCATCACCCAGAACGTCGACGACCTGCACGAACGTGCCGGGTCGCGGGCACCGGTCCACCTGCACGGCAGCCTGTTCGCACCCCGCTGCGTGACCGAGTCCGCCCACCCGGCCGACTTTCCGACCACCACAGGGGAGGAGGTCGCCGACGACGAGGGAGGCCGGATCGCGCCGCCCCGGTGCGTACGCTGCGGAGCGCTCGTCCGTCCCGGCGTGGTGTGGTTCGGGGAGGCGCTGCCCGGGGCGGCGCTCACCGCCGCCGTCGAAGCCGCGTCCGCCTGCGACGTGCTGTTGACGATCGGCACCTCCGGCCTGGTGTACCCGGCCGCCGAGATCCCCCACATCGCGGCCCACTCCGGCGCCACCGTCATGCAGATCAACCCGCAGCCGACGCCGCTGGACGAGATCAGCGCCGTCAACCTGCGCGGGTCCGCGGCCCAGATCCTCCCGACCCTGGTACGGGCCGCCTGGGAGTTCGCCGGGAAGCCATAGCGGCACGGCGGCCCGTCCCGGTGAGCGGTTCGCCGGCTCGGCGAGGATCCGGACATCGTCGCCAGCGTGGCCGCCCGTACGCTGCTCCCGGACGCGTACCTGCGGGCCCGCCGGTCCCAGCTCCACGAGGGCGAGCACCGGTGGGTCTGGCTCGCGCTGCACCGTGCCACCAACCCGGACCCGGTCGCCTCAGCCTCGGAGGCCCTCGAAGCGGCCCGCTATGCCGCCGGCCCGTACGCGCCGGACCTGGTCGCGGACGCCCGTTCCCGGATTGCCCGGTCCGCTCCGGATTGAGAACCCGGATACCGAATCAGCTCGCGGAGCCGTCCGTGTTCCGGATCATCTGCCGGAGGACCTTCAGTGCCGTCACGTAGTCGGCGTCGTCGATGCCCTGGTGGATGCGGTCGCGGATCGCCGGAGCGTGTTTTCCGAGGTCGGTACGGGCCTCCTCGCCCACCTCGGTGATCCACAACCTTTCCTGGCCGTCACGGGTGAGCCAACCCCGCCCCACCAGAACCTCCGCCTCGGCTTCCAGCTCATCCTCGGGCCTGAGGTAGGTGCGCATCGCGAACCGAAGCTCGGCGATCGTCATGCCGTGACCATCGGGCGAGATGTCGTTCCTCGACAGGTTGCGCAGCAGCCAGAACTGGGGCTGGGTGAAGCCGTACTCGGCCTGCCGGGCCCGGGTGAAGGCGATGAGGGCCTGGTAGGCCACACCGGTCCAGTACGCGGCCGGCTGGGCCGCGAGTTCGGTGTCGGAAAGGTGTTGCGCCGCCATGAGTGCCTCCAACAGACATTGCCGGTAGAGGCGAATCTAGAACCTCAACTTCGGTTGAGGTCAAGAAAGGCCGGGTTGGCGATCCTGGTGGATCGGCGACAACCGGTACCCGACTTACCTCCCGAAGGCCGATCCTGAAAAGTTTCGGTCCCCGATCACGGCCGTCCAGCCTCGACCATCCTCATCGAGCAGTGGCAACGCCTCATGATCGGGCTCCAATCAGGACGGCCGGGCTTCCGGTGCAGGTCGAAGCATAGGACATCCATTGACTTCGATCGATGTTTCCCTTACCGTCTCGGAAAAGGTACCGAAAGTTTACCGGAAATTATTGCCTTCGACCGCTACCCGCAGTTCGTCCCCAGGCACGGACGGCACGGGCCGGCCCGGCAGCGATTCGGGAGGAACGTACAAGATGTCGCAGCTCGTCCTGTTCGCGATTGACATCTGCGCGGTGGTGCTGCTCGTCTTCGGGCTCTACTTCCCGCGCCACCGCCGTCGCGACCTCGTCGTCGCGTACCTGGGCGTCAACGTCGGTGTCCTCGCGGTCGCGAGCGCGTTGAGCGCCAGCAACGTCGGCGCCGGACTCGGGCTGGGGCTGGCCCTGTTCGGCGTACTGTCCATCATCCGGCTGCGTTCGACCGAACTCGACCAGCACGAGGTGGCGTACTACTTCTCCGCCCTCGCCCTGGGCATCCTCGGCGCGCTCAGCACCACCTCGGTCTGGCTCAGCGGTGGCCTGATGGCGCTGATCGTCACGACCATGTTCCTGGGCGACCATCGGCGGCTGCTCCGGCACTACCGACACCAGATCATGGTGCTCGACTCGGCCGTCACCGACCACGTCGCGCTCGTCGCCCAACTGGAACAACTGCTCAACGCCCGGGTGCACGTCGCCACCGTCCAGCGGGTCGACCTGGTCAACGAGACCACCGTGGTCGACGTCCGGTACTCGCTTGCCGGTCGCAGCCCGGCGGTCGGCACCGGCGCCCCCGTTGCGGCCGGAGCACGCCGATGAACCCGCTGCCCATCGCGTCGTCGCTGGCGGAGCTGACCCCCATCGGGCTGGCCGAACTGATCGACCGGGCCGCGTTGCAGACCCGGGTGGACCGCAAGTACCTCGTACCGGTGGACGAACTGCCGTACCTGCTGGACCGGCTCGCCCCGTACGCCCGGGTGCTGGACATCGACGGCGAGCGCGCCTTCCGCTACGAGTCGGTCTACTTCGACACCCCGTGGCTGGACAGCTACCACTGCGCGGCGTACCGCCGGCGACGGCGGTTCAAGGTACGGACCCGCACCTACCTCGACTCCGACCAGTGCTGGCTGGAGGTCAAGATCAGTGGAGCGCGGGGAAGCATCACCAAACACCGGCTGCCGTACCGCCCGGAGGACCGGGGCACGGTGGACCCAGGGCGCGGCTTCGTCGACGAGACGCTGACCCGCGAGTCGATCTGCCCCACCGCCCCTGCCGTCCTCGAACCGATGCTGGTCAGCACCTACCACCGGACCACCCTGCTGCTGCCGGACAGCGCGAGCCGGGTCACCATCGACACCGGAATCCGCTGGCACGACGGCCGCGCCACGCTGCAACTGCCCGACCTCGCGGTGGTCGAGACCAAGACCAGATCGGCCGCCTCACCGGTCGACCGTCTGCTGTGGCAGGGCGGGACGAGGCCCGCGCGCATCTCGAAGTACGCCACCGGCCTGGCCGCCCTCCGACTGGACCTGCCGAGCGTGCCGTGGCGACGAACGATGCGCCGCCACTTCCACGGCGCCGCATCGTCGACGGGCCCGACCCCGACCCTCATCCACCATCTCGATCAGGAGGCATCGTGCGTTTGACATCCCGTGGCACCGGCGCCACGGCGGGGACCTTCCGCGTCGCGGGAGTCGCGACAGCCGCCATGCTCGTCGCCGGGCTCCTCGTCTCGTACCCGTCGCCGGCCGACGCCGGACCGGATGCCGGCACCGGCTCCACTGCCGGCAGCCCGTCCCTCGCCCGCGCCGGAGCCGTCGACAACGCCGACACCTCGGCCGCCGACGTGGCAGCGGCCGCAGCAGCGGACGACCTGGTCGGCGACATCACCTTCTCCGTGCCCAGTGGCACCTTCCAGGGAGAGTTGACGGTGTCACTGGGCACCACGGTCAGCGGCGCGCAGATCCGCTACACCACCAACGGACAGTTGCCCACCGCCGCGTCACCGCTCTACCCCGGCACTCCCCTGCGACTCACCCGGACCACCCAGGTACGGGCACAGGCCTTCGTCGGCCAGACCGCGTCGGGTGCGCCCGGCACCGCCGTGTACGTCGCCCGCGCCTCCGCGACCGCGCACGACCTGCCGGTGGTGCTGATCGACTCGTACGGTGCCGGGCGGCCCGATCGGGAGTACTTCGACGCCGCCACCATGATCTTCCAGCCGGGCACCGGTGGCACCACGTCGCTGGCGGCTGCTCCGGCGGTCGCCACCCGGGCCGGATTCCACCTGCGTGGCCAGTCGTCGGCAACGCTCGAGAAGACGCCGTACCGGATCGAGTTCTGGGACAACGACAGTGACGACGCCGACTACCCGGTGCTCGGCATGCCCGCCGACTCCGACTGGGTGCTGCGCGGACCGTTCCCCGACAAGGCGCTGGTACGGGAGGCCCTCGTCTACGACCTCGGCCGGGAGATGGGACTACACGCCCCCCGGTACGCGTTCGCGGAGTTCTACCTCAACACCGATGCCGGCCCGGTGGGAGCCGACGACTACATGGGCGTCTACATGATCGTCGAGACGATCAAGAACTCCAAGGACCGCCTCGACCTCAAGCAGTTGGACGAGGACGACCTGACCCTGCCGAAAATCAGCGGCGGATACATCTGGAAGTTCGAGTGGCTGGCCGCCGAGGAACCGACCCTGCCGTGCACCGGACCGACGACGACCTGCTGGAACTACCTCGAAGTGGCGGACCCGTCGCCGCTGCAACCCGAGCAGCGGGACTGGTTGCGCAACTACCTCCAGGAGTTCCACAACGTCCTCCGCTCACCGAACTTCGCCGATCCGAACACCGGGTACCGGGCGTACATCGACGTCAACTCGTTCGTCGACCACCTGATCATCAACGAGTTCAGCCGGAACATGGACGCGTACTACCGCAGCGCACACTTCTACAAGGACCGGGATTCCAAGATCTTCGCCGGTCCGCTCTGGGACTTCGACCTGACGTTCGGGGTGGGCGGATACCTGAACAACAACCAGGTCTCCGGCTGGCAGTACCAGCAGACCCGGCAGCCGCAGGCCAACGACTGGTTCCCCCAGTTGCTGCGGGATCCCGCCTTCGTCAACCAGGTCAAGGCGCGCTGGCAGGCGCTGCGCCGAGGTCCGCTCTCCGACGCCGCCCTGCAGACCCGGATCAACGCCCTCACCGCGCCGCTCACCAACGGCGCGCAGCGCAACTTCCAGCGCTGGCCCAACCTGACGACGTCGATGATCGGCCCCTTCTTCACCCCGACGTCTCCCACCTGGCAGGGGCAGGTCCAGACGATGCGGGACTGGATGCAACGTCGCGCCGCCTGGCTGGACACGACAGCGGGCTGGGGTGGCCCGGTCAGCACTCCCACGCCCACTCCGACCACACCGACACCCACTCCGACAACGCCAACCCCGACGCCGACAACGCCGCCGCCGGGTGCGGCCGGTTGTGCCGCCACGTACACGGTGGTGAGTCAGTGGTCCGGCGGGTTCCAGGGCGAGGTACGGGTCACCGCCGGCACCTCGGCGATCAGGGGCTGGACCGTCACCTGGACATTCGCCGGCGGTCAGACGATCACCCAGGCGTGGAACGCGACCGTCACGAGCCAGGGGTCGGCGGTCACCGCCAGGAACGTCGACTACAACGGCGCGCTCGCACCCGGCGCAGGCACCACATTCGGGTTCCTCGGGTCGTCCACCGGCACCCCCGGCACCCCCGTTCTGACCTGTACGGCGAGCTGACCACAGGCAGGCGCAGCACAGGGTCGTACCGGCCCACCCGGCACCAGGCCCCGCCCGGTGCCGGGTTCCCGGCTCGCCCGTCGGCGACGGGTTCGGCGGGGTCGTGGACTACATGCGCCCGGACCAGGGCCAGTTGCTCCAGTGTGTGTTCGGTGGGGCGGTCGGCCGGTAGTGGGAGGGGTCGCCGGTGGCGAGCACCTCGGCGATCTGCCGGTAGGTCTCCACATCGCTCGGCCGAGTCTCGAACGGCACCCGGTCCTCGGGCCGCCCGTGCCGAACGAGGTTCTCGAATTGGCGACGTCGCCGTTCCCGGTCCGGACCGGGCGGCCTGACCCGCAGGGTGACGTGATGCCAGTCGTCCAGGCTCAACACCTGCGGCAGGTCCGCCGGGACGAGTCGGCGAAGCTCGGCCTCGTCGCCGAGCAGCAGATCGCGGTGTTCCGGTTCGAGCAGCCGGAACAGCTCCTCCTGAGGGATCGTCGCGGCGGCGTCGACGTGCAACTCCCGACCCCGGACGATGATCGGCACCTGTCGGTACCGCGGCGGCTCCAGCCCCTCGTCGACCGGGTCCCCGTAATCGAACAGGTCCAGGAAGTTCTCGACCCGGCGGAGGTACAGCGCCTCCCAACTCTCGGTCGTGCCGACCAGGCAGTTGCCCAGCGCCTCCATCATGTCCACGACATTGGCTGCTCGGGCGTCATACCCCACGGCCTCGATGACCAGCGCCCAGCGTACGGAGTCGCTGAAGGCGTGCAGCCTGGTCGCGATCTGGTAGCTGCGCGGATTTCCCGGCTCCCGGAACCGGCCCCGCTCGGCGGCCCGGTCGAACACGGCGAGAATCTCTTCGGTCCGCAACACCACGTGCATGGTACGCGGCACGAGCGACGGATGCGCCGTTCAGTCCTCGTAGAGTGGGTAGTCGGCCGGGCTGGGCCTTGTGTCGTCGATGCCGATGAGCTGCAGGTCGGCTCGGGTGAATGTCAGGTCGGCGCGGTCGCCAAGCATCGCCGCCACCAGTGCGTCAAGCAATTCCAGATGGGTCTGGCGCGACTCGGTGACGAGGGTGTCTATCCGCTGGCTGGCTGACATGACGCGTGCGCCGTGTTCACCCGTTTCCTCGACCTTCCGGACCAACAAACCGGCCTCGAGAAACCCGGACCATGGTGTACGAAGCGCCAGCAGAGATTCTGCGGTGGAATAGAACAGCATGAGTAACACGCGGCTGTCGAACGAGCCGGCCCCTTTCGGATGCATACGAAGGCCGAACAGCTCCTGAAGGCCCTCGAGCATTGCCGTGTGGTAGGTCTTCAGCGCGGCGTTGAAGACGGAGGACTCAGGATAGTAGCCACCAAAACTCCGACCCTGGGCACCAAGGTACGCATGGACCAACTCCTGCCGGGTGTACACCGCGCCTCCCATGACTGCGCCTGCCAATGTGGACTCTGCTACGGGCCGGGGACGGTGAAACCATCTGCGACGGATCGGCTCACGATCCGGTCAGCATGATAGCCACTGCACGGCTCCGACCACGTCGAGCAGACTGTGCACTCGGAGAATGCCCTCCGGCGCATCGCCTGCTTCGGTCCGCTGACGGTCGAGCCAGCAGCCACGCAGTCCGGCCCGCGTTGCCGCAATCGCGTCGACGTGCAGATCGTCACCGATGTAGAGGACCTCGGCGGGATCCCACCCCATCTGCCCGCACACCCCAAGGAAGCTCGCGGCCTGCGGCTTCGGGGTTCCGACCTCGTCCGGGGTGAACAGGGGCGGCATCGGGGAAAGCCCGAGGGAGTGCATCTTGGCCAACTGCTGGTGGCGATCACCGTTGCTCAGCACCGCGACACCGGCGGGCGCTCGCCACAGGAATCGCATCGCCTCGGCGACATCGTCGTACCGGACCCACGAGGCTTCGTAGTGGCGCAGGTAGACCGAGAACAGGTCGTCGACCCGGCCGTCACCCAAGGCCTCACCGGCGCTCCCATGGGCGGTCAGCAGGTCGCGAACCCGGGACCGACGTTGCTCCTGGAAGGTCACGGCCTTTTCGAGGTACGCCTTCATGTGCACGTCCTCAAGCTGCTGCCACACCGCGTACGCCTGGTGTCGAGCCTCGGTGTCGAGCGAAGGGAGCCAGTGGGCGCAGGCGGCGAAAAAGGCGTCGCGCGCGGCTCCCCTGTGATCCAGCAGGGTGCCGTCGAGATCCAGCAGCACGGCGCTGATCGGGGTCTTCACGCCGGGGAAGGTTAGTCGTCGGATGTGAGGGTCGGGCGGCCGAGGGCGTCCGCGCTGCCCCATCGCCCGTTGATGCCGAGAAGGGTGACCTGCCCCAGCTCGCTGGGTATCGCGGCCTTGATACCGAGGTGGTCGTCGTACGGTTGCAGGCCGAGAATGGTACGCAGTAACGACAGGATGGCTCCGGCGGACCAACCCTGCGGGCTGGTGGCGGTGGGATAGGGCACCGGGGAGGTGGTGAATTCCCGGTCGTAGCCGGCAAACGCTTCGGGCAGCCGACCGTTGAAGTAGGGTGCGGCTTCGAACATCGATCCGGCGAGCTTCCCCGCCTCGGCCGTGAATCCGTACCGGCGCATTCCATCGGCAATGATCGAGTTGTCGGATGGCCAGACAGCACCGACGTAGTATCCGACCGGGTTGTAGTTGGCCTCCCCTTCGGCGAGGGTACGGACTCCCCAGCCGGAGAAGAGTCGCTGCCCCATGAGGTGCTCGACCAGAAAGTGTGCACGGTCCTGGTCGACGATTCCGCTCCACAGCAGGTGTCCCAGGTTTGAGGTGAGAGCGTCTACCTGCCTGCCGTCGGGCTCGCGGGCGAGTGCGTAGTACCGCCGGTCCGGCAGCCAGAATTCCCGGTTGAACCGTGCCTTCAGCTCTGCGGCCTGTTGCTCCAGTCGGTCGGCGTACGCGGGGTCGTTCCAGAACGTACGGGCGAGCCGGGCGCCGCGCATCTTCGCGTCGTAGACATAGCCCTGCACCTCGCAGGTGGCCCGGGGAAAGCCGGGTAGCCGGCCGTCGGCGTAGCAGATCGCCCGTTCGGATTCCTTCCAGCACTGATTGGGCTGCTGACCCGGCGCCCGCGGTTTCTGGTACCAGAGGTAACCGTCGCCGACCAGGTCGCCCCATTCGTCAATCCAGTTGAGCGCCCGCCGCGCCTCCTTTTCCAGCTGTCGTACCAGGTCCGTGTCACCGGTCCAACGCTCGTACTCGTCGAGCAGGACCACGAAGAGTGGTGTGGCGTCGACCGAGCCGTAGTACCGGGCGTTGGGGCTCTCCTCGAAAGAGGCGGCCTCGTTCCACCTGAGCAGATGGAGTGCCTTCCCGGGTTCCTCCTCCCGGAAGTCGTCGAGCTTGGTCCCCTGGAAAATCGCCAGTACGCGTAGCGTGGCGGCGGCTAGTTCGGGCAGGTATGGCAGGGTTTGGAGGCTGGTGATGATGTTCTGCCGGCCGATCAACGTGTTCAGCCACGGCAGTCCCGCAGACAACTGCTTGCCGCCGTCGAGGCCGGGATTCCGTAGCGCGGCCAGGTCGGCAAGGCTTCGCCGGTAGGCGGTCGCGAGCGGGGTGAAGCCACACCTCAGCCGGGGTGCCCGGGCGAGCCAGCGGTCCAGTTCGCTGCGCATCCCCTCTTTCATCTCACGGACGAGGTGCAATGCGCCGCCGGAGACGTCCTCACCGCTCGGGGCGCGAATGTCGGTCAACACCCAGAACCGGGTCGACCAGCTTCCGTGGGCAGCGACCTGGACGGTGAACGTCATTCCGCCCTGGTCGATCTCGGCCGGTTCGGTGGTGTGGATCAGGGCCGCCCGGTGGAAACCCTCGCGGACGTACCGCAGGTGCAGGTAGCGGTCGCCGATCCGGTGATAGAAACGGCCCTTCCTGCTCAGCCTGGGGTCGCCGGGGACGCCCTGTTGACGGACCTCGTCGACATCGACGAAGTCGCTGGCCGCCTCCAGCCGGACCGTCAGCTCGGCCGGCTCGGCGCTGCTGTTGAGGATGGAAAGTTCCTCTTCGAGACCACCCGCGACCGTCCGGTGCCGGATCGCCGAGAGGGTGCTGTTGACGTAGTGCGTCGGCTCACCGGGTACGAGGAAGAACCGTGCCTCGAAATACTGCAGGTCGTCGACGGAGAGCGGGGTCAACCGCTCCCCGTTGACCGTCACGATCCACCTGGACAGGAACCGGGTATCGAGGAAGTACAGCCCGGCCGGATCACCCGGTGCGGGATCGACGTCTCCGCTCCTGTGGCTGACGATGAAGGTCAGCCCTTCGAGGATGCTGACCTGGTCAGCGTCCACGCTCTTCACCGTCCCCGTCGGTCACGCGCGCGGGCCCGTGGGAGCCGGGCGGACCGGGCAGGAGCCGTTCAAAGTAGATCATCGTGATCGGCGGTCCGCTGTACGTGATCTCGTTGCGCAGCGTCGCGGTGGTCGGATCGCCGCCCGCGACGAGCCGGTCGAAGACATCACCGTCGGCGGAGATCACACAGTCCGCCTCCCGACTGCTGGCCTCGCAGAAGATGTCGCCCTCGTTCAACGTCAGATACCAGTGGGCCGTTCGACCCGGCCTGCCCAGGTCGAGGCGAACGGTCGCCGAGAAGCCACGGGGCAGCAGACAGGCCCGCTGCCGCGCCGGACCCGCGAAGTACTCCGCTGTCCGGTCCTTCACCGGCTTCCCCCTTCCGCCCACCACACCCACGCACCCAGGCGTCCCCAAAGTCAGCCTGACCAACCGTGGGGTGTTATCGCATCACCCCTATCGGATGAGGATCCGCGAGCTGTCCCGCCCGCCTGCGACGCCCGCTGCCCGCTCCCGCCGGCGCCCGGATCCGGATCCCGCTGCCCGCGCGCTCGCGCGTGGTCCGTCAGAACAATGACGCATGGCGGCGACGGACCGGGGGTGCGGTGATGATCGAAGAGCTGGGTGGGGCCGAGCTGCTGGAGTACCGGGAGCTGCTGCCCGCCGGTGCGCGCGGCGAGCCGGACCCGGGTCCGGTCGGCGGGGTGCGGTGTGGTCGACCGCTGCTGTACCCGATTCCGCTGGCTGCCCTGCCCGGACCGCTGCGGCACCGGGCCGAGTCGGGTGGCGACCGCTACCGGGGCGCGCTGTTCGCGTTCGACCTCGATCCGTTGCCGCGCGGGCGACGGTACGTCTCGGCCCGGTTCGAGGTGACCCTCGCCGACCCGGAGTCGATCGCGGTACGGGTCGACGCCGACGGGGACGCGCTGGGTGTGACGTACGAGGGGGATCCTGCGGCGACTGCCGCCGCGTACACGATCGACGCGGCCCGGCAGCGGCCCGGCTGGTTGCGCCGCCTGACGGGCCGGGAGCGGGCACCGCGCGCGTGGGTGACGGGTGTGCAGAGTACGAGGTTCGGCTGGATCTACGACGATCCGGACGGCGACCTGCTGCTGCCCCGCAACTACGGCATGCACGCCGTACTCGCGGTGCCGGAGGGCGCTACCCGGGTGGCCGGCACGATCGGCGTACAGGTCGAGGTTGCCGTCGGCCGCAGACGGACGATCAGCCTGCGGGAGGACCTCGGGTTCGCCGAGCCGGTGAGCCCGACCGTCCCGAGCGGCAGGGCCGCCGTCCGGTTGTGCGTGGCCGCGGATGTGGCCGGCTACAGCCGACGCGGCAACGCGGCCGCCGAGCGCGTCCAGCAGGAGATCGTCGCACTGCTGTCGCGGGTACGGCGGGCCGCCGGCATCCCGGACGGGGCGGTACGTCCCCAGCCGCAGGGCGACGGCCAGTTCACGGTGCTGCCGGTCGGCATAGACGAGTCCGTGGTCATCCCCCGGATGCTCGGTGAGCTGTACCGGGCGTTGCGCGAGCTGAACAGCGCCAACGGCGATCGGCTGCGAATGCGGGTGGCCCTGCATCGTGGGCTGCTCCTGGAGGGGGCGAACGGCTGGGTGGGCACGGCGTCGATCGCGGTGCACCGGATCCTGGACAGCCCGCCGATGCGCGCGGCGCTGACCGCGCATCCGCAGGCCGACTTCGTGCTGGGGGTGCCCGACGTGCTCTACCGCGATGTTGTCGTACCCGCGGCCGAGCCGCCCCTGCCGAACCAGTTCACCGCGATGACGGTGGATCTGCCGGACAAGGGCTTTGTCGAGCACGCCTGGCTCTACGTCGGCTAGTCGGGCCTGCCCGGCCCGGGTCGGCGCATTCGGTGACCCCGTCGGCGGGTCCGTCAGAACGAGGAGGGACCGGTGGAAGGTGGGAGATGCTCGGCAGTCTCGCGGCCGTCCGACGGCTTTGCCACACGCCCGCTACCAGGGCACAATCCCATGATGACGATCACCGAACGCGCAGGTGAGAAGCCTGTGAGCCTCTCGCCGGAGCAGCGTGAGCGGCTGCGGCGGCTGCTGGTCGACGAACTGCGCGCCGCGATCGTCGAGGGCCCTCCCGCGGTGGCACCCGGCACCGATCTGGACGAGCGCCGCCGCGCCCTGGACGGGCTGCGTCAGGGCGACGACGATCCAGCCTGCGGAGACCACGGTCCGCTCGGCGGGGACGACGGTCCGCTCGGCGTCTCCGACGATCCGCTCGATGGTGACAACGTCGGCCCGTAACGCGACCGACCGCCTGATTTGTCGCCGGGCGGCCTCCGCTGTCGGTCGGGTTCACCCGGAGGGGTTACCGGTGCCCGATGATGTCCAGGACGGTGGCCACGATGCGGTCGATCGTGGCGGTGTCGGTCATCGCACCAGACAGGTCGCCCACCGGATCGGCCGTTCCGTGCGGGGCGTGGTCGAGACCCGCGATCGCCACCGACCGGCCGAAGACCGCCTGGATGACGTCGACCACGACCGCCTCCGCCGCCTCGCCGCCGGCCAGCCGGTGGTCGATGACGCGTACGGCCTCCGCGGCGAGCCGCAGCAGCTCGGCGTCGACCTGCTCGTGCGGGTTGGTGAGGAACAGCTCGCGGGCCGGTTCACCGGTCCACACCGGCGCGTGCTTGTGGCCGAGCGGGCGCTCCACGTAGGAGTCGTACCAGGTGGGTCGCCGGCGCATCGCGGCGAGCACGACCTCGACGTCGCGGCCGACCCGCGACGGATCGCTGAGCTGCCAGTCGCCGGTGACCGTGGCCCGCTGCTGGGCCCACGCGTCCAGCGGCCACAGGCCACTGCCGGCGGAGGTCCGTACGCCCACCCACACCAGGATCTCCACGGCGAGGGTGGTCAGCCACCGGTCGTGGTCCAGCGCGACGGCCAGCCAACCGGGTACCCGTGGCCGTTGCAGCGCACCACGCTGGCCACGCTGCCGTCGGTGACCATCCACAGTGGCGGCGTTCAGCCGGCTGGCGATCCAGCCCTCCAGGTCCCGGACCGGTTTACGGGCGTGCGCGAGCAGGTCGTGGACAACCGCCTCGACGTCGTCGTGGAACCGGTCCAGGCACTCGTCCGCCAGCCGGTTCACCCCGAGCGCACAGACGTTGTGGCCCCGGCGCTGCTCGAACCGGCGGGTCAGCCGGGCGAAGACGACCGGCCAGGCGACCTCGTACGCCGCCGCGGTGAGCGCGGCCCGCTCGGCGTCGGCGGCGGTGGCGGCGACCTCGGCGAGACGACCCTCCTTGGTCAGCTTGCGGAGCCGGTCCGCGCTCGGTGAGCGTCTGGCCGACGTGACCGGCAGACCGACGGTGCTGTTGGACAGGTAGGGGTTGGCTTGTGCGCGGGCGGGGTGGCGCGCGGTGCGGAACCGATTGGCGGCCAGGTTTCTCGACGATTCGGCGGAAACACCCACGGACGACTCCCTTCCGAGGTCCCGTGTGGAGGCGGCCCGTAATGAGCGCCAGTCGATCATGCGATAGGTCCGGCGTTCAGATCTCGTCAAAAGACGGGATTCCGACCCTTCATCCGAGAGCGTCAACACGATCGTCGATCTCGTGAGCCGACGGACGCGGACCGCGACGATCCGATCGGGTGAGGGCGGAGCCGCAACACACACCTTCCCACCGGTTACTGACGGACGGCGTCCCGTCCGTCAGCGGCCCGTCCGTCAGAACTCGGTGGGACACCACCGTGGGAGGGAAGGTCATGACGCGCCGAGCACTGTTGATCGGGGCCCAGACGTTCGGGCTCGCGGGGGTCGAGCACGACATCGCGGCGATGGACGAGGCGCTGAGCAGGCGGGGCATGACCGTCGAGCGCTGTGTGGGTCCGGACGCCACCCGCGACGGCATCGTCGCCGCGTACGAGAGGTTGATCGCGGACACCGGTCCCGCGGACGCGGCCCTGGTCTACTACTCCGGACACGGCGGGTACGCGTGGCCGCTGGAGGGCGAGTCGACGAAGGTCGCCCGCAACGATCGGCAGTTCATCGTGCCGACCGACTTCCGCGCCCCGACCGCCGACGACTTCCGTGGCATCACTGCCCTGGAACTGTCCGTCCTGCTCGCCCGCCTCACCGAGCGGACGAGCAACGCCACGGTCATCCTCGACTGCTGTCACTCGGGGCTGATGTCACGCAATCTCGGTGCGGCACACGTCCGGCAGATGCCGGGAGTTGTCCGGGCCGATCTCGACGCGCACCACGAACGCCGGATCCGGGCCGGGCTGCCCGTCCACCTGGTCGACCCGACGGGCAACAAGAACGCCGTACGCCTGGTCGCCTGCGCCACCGACCAGTTCGCGCACGAACTGCCCCGATCCGACGGCCCCGGCCGGTACGGGCTGCTCACCCGCTCGCTGATCCAGGCCCTGGACGAAGCGGACGGGCTCAGGGTGAGCTGGTCCCGGCTCATCATCCGGGTACGGCACCTCGTCCAACTCCACGTACCGCACCAGCGGCCGGACGTCGAGGGACCGTTCGAGCGGGTGTTGTTCGAGACCGAGAACGACGACTCGGCCGGCTGGCTGTTCGTCACCGACACCGGCGACGGGCGGGCGAGCATCGCCGGGGCTGCGCTGCTGGGGGTGCAGACCGGCGACGAGTTCGCGATCATGCCGGGGTCGGCCGCCGGGCCGGCAACCGAAGGGCGCATCGCCTTCGTACGCGTCGACGACGTCGGGCTGACGGTGGCGACCGGCCGGCTGGTGTTCCACGTGCCCGGCACCACCCTGCCGGCGGACGCCCGTGCCTACCGGGTCACGGCGGTCGCGCCCCGCGTTCCGGTCCTGGTCCCCTCTGCCCTGGTGCCCGCCCTCGAGAACAGCGCGTTCGTCCGGGTCGCCGGGCCGGGCGAGGACGCACCGGTCCGGGTGGTGGAGTCGCCGGACGGTGCGCTGGTCGTGCACGACGGGATCGGGCCGCTGCACGAGCCGCGCCAGCCCGGACCCCGGACCGTCGCCCGGGTCCGGGCGGACCTCAACCGGATCGCCCGAGCCACCGTGCTGCGCGGCATCCGGGAGGAGTCGCGCAGCACCTTCAACCCGCCCGTCACCCTGGAGTGGGGACACGTGCGCGCCGGCATGCTGTACCCGTTGACACCGGCGGGCGCCACCGTCCACGCCAGCGACCTGGTCTACTTCCGGATCCGCAACAACGCCCGACGGCAGTTGTACGTGTCTCTGATCGACATCGGGATGGCGTACGCCGTCTCCGTACTCACCGACCTGGACCCGGGCGGCATCCGGCTACCCGGCGGCGAGGAGTACGTCTTCGGCGGCGACGACTGGGGAGATCAGCTCATCGGGAGGGAGGTGAACTGGCCGAAGAACCTCGAACGTGGCTCGCCGCGTCCCGAGACGGTCCTCGTGCTGATCAGCGCCGAGCCGCAGAACGTGAGCCCGCTGCACCAGGCGGGCGTGTGGGCCACCGATCGGGCGGCGCCGGCGTTGACCAATCTACTCGCCCACTTCTGCGGCGGCGCCGACCGGGACTTCACCCGGCCGACGCTGTTCTGCGTACGCTCGTTCGAGTTCACCGTCGATCCGGCCGTTCGTCAGCACGAGCGATGAGGGAGGCGACCAGTTCCCGGCAGGGGCCCAGCCGACTCACCCCCGCTTGGCGTCCAGGAAGAGTCCGAGGGCCTCGACGACGAGGCGGTGGTCGTCGAGTTGGGGCAGGCCCGAGACGGTGACCGTGCCGACCGGGCCGGTGCCCCTGAGGATGATCGGGAAGCATCCGCCGTGCGCGGCGTACCGGGCCGGTTCGAGGTGGGACTGCTCCTCGAAGGTGGTGCCACGGTCACGGAAGCTCTGACCGACGAGGTACGAGCTGTGCCCGAACCGTCGTACGACCCGGATCTTGCGTTCGATCCAGTCGTCGTTGTCGGCGCAGGTGCCGGGCAGCGCGTAGTGGAAGAGCTGCTGGTCACCCAGACGGATGTCGACGGTGATGGAGTGGCCCCGCTCCCTGGCCAGCCCGACCAGGCGAGTTCCCAGGTCCCAGGCGTCGTCATGGTCAAAGCGGTCGAACTGGAGACGTTCTTCCTGCTCCTGAAGCTCCGGCGTCACGGCGTACCGCTCCCTTCCTCGACTGCCCCGCCTCACCCGCCTTGGCTCGACGCTGCCGCCGTGCGGCCCCCGGACGGACGAGAAAGGGCATTTTCAGAGAAGGATCCAGCATCGATCGGTGTCATTGTCAACGGGCCGACTCGTGACACACCGATCGAGGGGACACGCGGATGGGCACGGTGGGTGGGCACGCGGTGGTTCTCGGCGCGAGTATCGGCGGCCTGCTGGCCGCGCGTACGCTCGCCGACTTCTACGAGCACGTGACCGTGGTGGAGCGGGACGAGCTGCCGGCCGACGCCCGCGACCGTCAGGGCATCCCGCAGGGCCGGCACATGCACACGCTGCTCGAACGGGGGGCCAGGACCTTCGAGGACATGTTCCCCGGTCTGGTCGAGGAACTCGCCGCCGCCGGCGCACCCCGGGCGCACCTGCTGCGCGAGGTCCGCCTGGTGCTGTCCGGACACGAACTGGCCAGGGCGGACACCGGCGCCGCCGCGATCCAGATGACCCGGCCACTGCTGGAAACCACGGTACGCACCCGGGTAGCGGCCCTGACCAACGTCAAGATCGTCGACAACCACGACGTGGTGGGTGTGCAGGCCGTCGACGGGCGGGTCGTCGGGGCGCGGATCCGGAACCGGGCCACGGACGGCGTCGAGGAGACCGTCCGGGCGGACCTCGTCGTCGACGCGATGGGCCGGGCGGGTCGGGCCGCGACCTGGCTGGCCGAGCTCGGGTACGAGCCGCCCACCCAGGACCGGATCAAGATTGACATGGCCTACGTCAGCCGTTTCCTGCGGATGCCGCCCGGTGCCCTCGCCCCGGACAGGCAACTGCTCGTCGGGCCGCTGCCCGGCCGCCCGCGCGGCTTCGGTCTGGCCGAACAGGAGGGTGGCCGATGGCTGTTCACCCTGGTCGGAATGGCCGGCGACGTGCCACCGCACCTGGACGAGGAGGCGTACTTCGCCTTCGCCGAGTCGGTGTCACAGCCGGACGTGTACGCGGCGCTGCGTGCCGCCGAGCCGGTCACCGAGTTCGCCACCTTCCGGTTCCCGACCAGCATCCGTCGCCGCTACGAGCGACTTCGCCGGTTCCCGCCGGGACTGCTCGTCTTCGGCGACGCCATCTGCAGCTTCAACCCGGTGTACGGGCAGGGCATGACCGTGGCGGCGCTCGAAGCGACGGCGTTGCGGGAGTGTCTGCAACACGGTGACGACGACCTGGCCCGCCGGTTCTTCCGGTCCGTCGCGAAGGTGATCGACCCGGTCTGGCAGCTCAATGCCGGCGGCGACCTGGCCCTCCCGGAGATCGAGGGTCACCGCCCGCTGGCCACCCGACTGATCAACCGGTACGTCGCCCGGCTGCACCGGGTCGCGGCGCACGACAAGCGGGTGGCGGCCACGTTCTCCCGGGTCGCCGGACTGCTGGACCCGCCGGGGGCGATCCTGGCACCCGGCATTCTGTTGCGAGTGTTCCTGGGTGGACGAAAATCGCGTTCCAGCGGTTGACGCCGCAATGTCGAAGATGCTTCCGCCACCCTCGATTGTGACGATGTGACGGGGACTCGGCTCCCCCGCAAAAGAATCGGAGACCTCGCCCACAAGCGCGGAAAGAAGTGTGCTCCCATGACGATTGTTTCGCAGGCAAATCGCCCGATGGGTTCCTCCATCACGGGGTTCGTACTGGACCAGGCGACCGAGGCGGACTTCGCCGAACTGGGCCAGGCCATCTACCGGGACAAGATTCTGGTGCTGAAGGACCAGCACCTGACGTCGGCCGAGTTCATCGAATTCGGCCGGGCGCTGGGCACGGTCGAGACCTATTACGAGCCGATGTACCACCACCCGGAGTACCCCGAGATTTTCGTCTCCGCCACCAAACCGCCGGAGGGTCCGCAGGTCGGCGTGCCGAAGACGGGACAGTTCTGGCACGCGGACTACTCGTTCATGCCGACGCCGTTCGGCATCACGATGATCTATCCGCAACTGGTGCCGAAGAAAAACCGGGGAACGTACTTCATCGACATGGGTCGGGCGTTCCAGGAACTGCCCGACGACCTCAAGGAGGCGGCCCGTCGTACCCGGGTGGTGCACAGCCCACGGCGCTACTTCAAGATCCGGCCGAGCGACGTCTACCGTCCGATCTCCGAGTTGCAGGACGAGATCGAGCGGAAGACCCCGCCGGCCACCCATCCCACCGTCTTCATCCACCCGGTGACCGGCGAGGAGGTGCTCTACCTCAGCCAGGGCCTCGCCTGTGAACTGCTCGACGAGGACGGTCGCCGGGTCGAGGACGGGCTGCTCGATCGGCTACTTGCGGCCAGCGGGCAGCTCGACACCACGTTCACCCACCCGAACATCCACACCCAGACCTTCACCGAGGGTGACCTGCTCATCTGGGACAACCGCAGCCTGGTGCACCGGGCACTGCACACCACGGCACCGGAACCCGCCGTCTCGCACCGGGTCACCGTGCACGACGCGTACCCGTTCTATTCGGACCTGGCCCGGTGACCGCGGAGGCCGGGACGACCACCAGCGCTGCCAACGGCACCGCGACGGTGGGTTTCCCCGACGACCCGGCGGTCCGGGAACGGGTGCTGCGCCCCTACCGCCCGCACGCGCAGTACCTCAAGTCGGCCCGGGTACGCACCGACGGCGACCGGGTGACGGCCCTGTGCGAGTTCGGCGTCGCGGAGTCCTGGTACATCGACAGCACCGGGCACTTCAACTCGGTCGAGTTCAACATCTGCTACAACCAGGTTGCCTACTACCTCCTGGCCATGTCCGTACGGGAACACCTGCTGCCGGTGTTCGACACCTGGACCATGGCCGACTACTGGCAGCGGCAACTACCCAACGTGCTGATCACCGAACTGCGCAGCAGGTTCCGGCGTGCGATCGATCCGACCCGGTTCACCGGCGAACTCGCGTTCACGAACGCCCAGCTACGGGCCGGGCGCGAGGGCCGGACCCCGTTGCTGATCATCGACACGGAGTGCCGGTTCTGGGACGACCGGGGCGGGCGTTGCGACGGTGAGGTCAGGCTGGTGCTGACCGACCCACCCACGGGTGCGGTCGACGCATGACCACGGCGGAACCCCCCGGGTCACCACCGCCGTTGACCCGGGGCACCGCACGGACGCCCACGGACGCGACACCGGAGCGGACCGACCCACCGCCGGCCGGGACGACGGCCCCGGCGCCGGTCGACGTCGCCGGGATGCCACGGGCACAGCGGCGGCGTGCGGTCGAGGAACTGCTGCTCGCCGAACTCCGGGAGGTCCTGCTCCTGCCCGAGGACGCGGAGGTGCCGCGCCAGGTCGCCTTCTTCGATCTCGGCATGACCTCGCTGCGCGTCACCGAGCTGCGCCAACGGCTGGTCCGGGGGCTCGGCCGCCGGCTGGACCTCGAAACGCTGTTCGAGCACACCACGTTCGACCGCCTGCTCGACCATCTCGCCACCGTCGCCGGTGCCACCGCCGATGCCGGCCCGGGTGACACCGACGCCGACCGGGCCTCGACCGACGTCCCGCCGCCGATGCTGGACGCCGTGTTGAAGCAGCTCTACCGCTGAAGGAGTCCCATGCCGGCCCCGTCCTCCCCGGAGCAGCCGCCGAGCGGCGACGACCTGCTCACCAGGTTGTTACTGGAGAAGTACGAGCCGATCGCGATCGTCGGGATCGGGCTCCGGATGCCGGGCGGGAACGACACCCGGGAGTCCTTCGCGGACTTCCTCCGGGCCGGTTCCGACGGGATCGGCCCGATCCCACCCGACCGGTGGGACGTGGACAACTTCGCCACCACCGAACCGAGCGCACGGGGCAAGATCCGTACCGCCGGTGGTGGCTTCCTCGACGGGGTGGACCAGTTCGACCCGGCCTTCTTCGGGATCTCGCCCAAGGAGGCCGGCTACGTCGATCCGCAGCAACGGTTGGTGCTGGAGACCGCGTGGGCGGCGCTCGAGGACGCCGGACTGGACGCGGACGCGCTGCGGGGCGCCAACGGCGGGGTGTACGTGGGCATCAGCTCGGCCGACTACATGGTGGCCGCCGGTGCCCTGCCCGACGAGGCGATCGACGGCTACCTCGGTGCCGGTACGTCACACAGCGCCGCGGCCGGTCGGCTCTCGTACTTCCTCGGCTGGCAGGGTCCGTGCGCCAGCGTCGACACCGCCTGCTCCTCGTCGCTGGTCGCCCTCGACATGGCCGTACGGGACCTGCGTCAACGGCAGTGCGACATCGCGCTGGCCGGTGGGGTCAACCTGGCCATCCACCCCCAGGCACACATCGTGACCACGCAGGCCAACATGCTGGCGCCGGACGGCCGGTGCAAGACCTTCGACGACAGCGCGGACGGGTACGCACGCAGCGAGGGCAGCGGGATGCTGGCGCTCAAGCGGCTTTCCGACGCCCGCCGGGACGGGGACCGGGTGCTGGCGCTGGTCCGGGGCTGCGCGATCCGGCAGGACGGGGAGAGCGGTGGGCTGACCGTACCGAACGGGGGCGCCCAGCAGCGGGTGATGCGTGCCGCGCTGGCCAACTCGGCCCTGACCCCCGGCGACATCCAGTACGTCGAGGCGCACGGCACCGGTACGGCGGTCGGTGACCCGATCGAGGTGGCCGCCATCGCCTCCGTCTTCGCCGACTCGCACACCCGGCAGGCGCCGCTGCTGGTGGCCTCGGTCAAGACCAACATCGGCCACAGTGAACCGGCGGCCGGGGTCAGCGGTGTGATCAAGACGGTCCTCCAACTCGGCGAGGGTCGCGTCTACCCGCACCTGAACCTGCGTACCCCGTCGACCCGGATCGCCTGGGACGAGATCCCGGTGGCGGTGCCCACCCGGGCGGAGCGGTGGCCGGCGGCCGGCGTGCGACGGGCCATGGTCAACTCCTTCGGCTTCGCCGGCACGATCGCGTCCACCGTGCTCGAGCAGGCCCCCGAGTTCACCGACGTCCGGCCCGGGGACGACCCGCCCGGCACCGGCGATCCCGTCGACCCGGACGTGCACGTGTTCACGCTCTCGGCCAAGACCCGCCGGGCGCTCGGCCTCCAGGTCGAGCGGTACCAGCACCTCCTCGACCAGCGTCCGGACCTCGACCCGGCGCGGTTGTGCCACGCCGCCAACGTCAGCCGCACCCACCTGCCGGTACGGCTGGCCGGGGCGGTGTCCACCCGCGCCGACCTGACGAACCTGCTCGCCCGGCCGGCCGCCGAGCCCCGGCACCTGCGCCAGGTGGCGTTCCTGTTCAGCGGCCAGGGCAGCCAGTACCCCGGCATGGGCCGGGAGCTGTACCGGCGGCACCGGAGTTTCGCCGCGACGGTCGACGAGTGCGATGGGCTCTTCGCGCCGTACCTGGACGGGCGCAGCGTCGCCGCGCTGATGTTCGGCACCGATCCGGACGCCGCCGACCTGCTCGACCAGACCCGGTACACCCAGCCTGCGCTGTTCACCCTGGAGTACGCCCTGGCCGCGATGTGGGCCTCCTGGGGCATCCGACCGGACGTGGTGCTCGGCCACAGCATCGGCGAGGTGGCCGCCGGCGCGGTCGCCGGGATCTTCGCCCTCCCGGACGCGGTACGGCTGGTCGCCACCCGGGCCCGGCTCATGCAGTCGGTGCGTACGCCGGGCGGGATGGTGGCGGTCCGCGCGCCGGCCGAGGAACTCGGCGCCCTGCTCGCCGGGCGGACCGATCTGTCGCTGGCCGCCCACAACGGTCCCGACCAGTGTGTCGTCTCCGGTGCGCTGGACGCCCTCGACGGGTTCGGCGCGCAGCTCGCCGACCGTGGGCTGCGGGTCAAGCGGCTGCCGGTCTCGCACGCGTTCCACTCGCCACTGATGGACGAGGTGCTCGACGAGTTCCGTACCGCCCTGGACGGGATGCGGTTCGCCGAACCGGAGATCACCCTCATCTCCAACCTCGCCGGGGAGGTGGCCACCCCTGAGGCCGTACGGGACCCCGACTACTGGGTACGCCTGATCCGCGAACCGGTGCTCTTCGCCGACGGCGTACGGGCGATCGCGGCCCGTGGGGCGCACGCCATGCTGGAGATCGGACCCGCCCGGACCCTGGTGAACACCGCCCGGACCTGCGTACCGGCGGCGGAGCACCAGTGGCTCGGCTCCCTGGAGCGCGACGACGAACGGGCCCGCGCCAGCCGCGAGACGGTGGCCGCGCTCTACACCTCCGGGTTGCCGGTCTCCTGGTCCGGCTTCCACGACGGCCGGCCCCGACCGCACCTCACCCTGCCCGGCTACCGGTTCGACCGGCGACGGTACTGGATGCCGCCCGCCCGTTCGATCGGGTCGGCGGCCACCGCCCACCCACTGCTCGGTACGGAGCGATCCACGGCCGAGCAGTTGTCCCGGGGCGAGCGGGAGTTCGCCGGTACCGTCGGGCCGGACTCGCCCCGCTATCTCACCGACCACGTGGTCGGCGACCAGGTCGTCTTCCCCGTCGCCGGGTTCATCGAGGTGGTCGTCGCCGGATTGGACGCGGTGCACGGCGAGGTCACCCGACCCGTACGCGACCTGCGTGTGCACGAGCCGCTGCTGCTCGGCGAGGGCGCCTGCACCCTGATCACCCGGATCCGGCCGGGTGCCGACGGGGGCGACGAGATCGAGGTGCTCAGCTCGGCCGACCAGTCCGGCCCGGAACGGCGGCACATCACCGCCACCGCCACCGCGTCCGGCGCCGTCGACACCGAACTGCTCGGTCACGGCACCCGGCTGCGCACCGAGAGCGACTCGGTGACCGGGGCGGAACCGGAGGCGCTGGCCCGGGTCGACACCCTCTACGCCAACCTGGCCGCCAGCGGGCTGCACTACGGTCCCGAGTTCCGGCGGGTACGGTCGCTCACCCCGTACGGCGAGGAGATCGCCGTCGCGGACCTCGCCGGACCCGGTGGGGTTCCGGCGGAACACCTGCCACCGCCGATCCTCGACTCGGCGTTGCAGACGACCCTCCTGGACTGGACGCTGCGTGCGGACAGTGCCGGGCAGGGTCCCGGCCTGCCGGTGCGACTGGGCTCCTTCCAGTTGTTCAGCCGGCCCCGGGGCCGACGGTTGCGCAGCGTCGTCCGGCTGGTGCCGACCGATCCCGCCTCGGGGATCGACGCCGTCGCCACCGTCGTGCTCAGCGACGGTGACCGGGTCGTCTGCGTACTGCACGACCTGGAGTTCCGGCGGATCAACCAGGCGAGCACCGCCCGGCGCCGGCTGTTCCACCGGGCGTCCTGGGTCGAGCGGCCCCTGCCGGCGACCGGTGTCGAGCCGCCGCACGCCGTCCTGGTGCACGCCCGGACCAAACCTGCGGCCCGCACCGGAACCGGAGACACCGGTACGCGGATCAGCTTCGCCGACGATCTCACCGAGTTGCCCGATCTGCTCGCCCAGCGCCCGAGTGACGTGTTCTGGTGCTGGCAGCCGGACGACGCCGACACCTCGGCCGGGTTGGCGCAGCAGTGCCGGCGCCAGTACACCCGGCTGCTGGACCTCGTCCGCCTGCTCGAACAGCACGGGTTCGGACCGGACCAACGGTTGTGGCTGGTCACCAGCGGCGCGCAGTGGCTACCCGGTGACGACCCCGGTGACGAGCGGCGCCTGACCTCGGCCACGGTGTGGGGGTTCGGCGCGGTCCTCGCCAACGAGTACCCGAACTACCGGGTCACCCTGCTCGACCTGCCGCCCGGAACGGCACCCGCCCCGGAGGTGCTGCTCGCCGAGAGCCGGGCCGGCGAGCCGGAGGAGTTGCAGGTCGCGTACCGGGACGGGCGGCGGTACACCCGCCGGATCGAGGTGCACGAGCCCGATGCACGGCAGGTCGGTGCACCGGTCGTGGACCCGGACCACACGTACCTGATCACCGGCGGGATGGGCGGCCTGGGCCTGGCTGCGGCCCGTACGCTGGTCGATCTTGGCGCCCGGCACCTGGCCCTGGTCGGCCGGCGCGTGCCGGACCCGGCCGCGTTGGCCGCGATCCGCACGGACCTGGGGCCGCAGGTGTCGGTCCGGGCCTACGCCGCCGACATCGCCCGGCCCGACGACGTCGAGACCCTGTTCAAGGCGCTGCCCGAGGACGGCCCCCCGCTCGGCGGCCTGGTGCACGCCGCCGGTGTGCTCGCCGACCGGCCGGTCACCGCCCTGCGGTGGGAGGACTTCGAGACGGTCTTCCAGGCCAAGGTGTACGGAAGCTGGCTGCTGCACCAGGCCACCGCCAAACTGCCGGGGCTGCGCTTCTTCGTCGGGTACTCGTCCAGCTCGAGCGTCTTCGGGCAGGCAGGACAGGCGAACTACGCGGCCGGGAACGCCTTCCTGGACGCGCTCATGCACTCGCGGGTCGCGCAGGGACTGCCCGGCGTCGCCGTCGACTGGGGACCGTGGACGGACATCGGCATGGCCGCCGGGCTGAGCGAGCAGCGGCGTGCCTCCTTCACCCAGCAGGGCATCGGGTTCATCCAGCCCAGCGACGGCCACCGTGCGCTCGCCACCCTGCTGACCGGGCCGACACCACCGCAGGTGATCGTCGGCGAGTCGGACTGGACGACGTTCGCCGCCACCAGGCCGCTGCCCAACGCGCTCTACGAACTGGTCGCCCGGCGGGCGGCGCACACCGTACGCACGGTCGACACCGAGGCGCTGCGGGTCCTGCCCGCCGCCGAACGTACCGCGCTCCTGGTCGAACTGGTCCGGGACACGGTCGCCGAGGTCCTGCACTACGACACCAGCGACGAGATCCCGCTCGACACCCGCTTCACCAACCTGGGCCTGGACTCGCTGGCCGCGGTCGAGGTGAAGAACAAACTGGAGTCGGCGCTGCGCATCCCGCTGCCGGTGTCGGTGACCCTGGACCACCCGGCGGCCGACCTGCTCGCCGTGTTCCTCGCCGGGACCGTCGCCGACGACCCGAGCATCGACGCCACGGCCGGTGTCCCATCCGGTACGAACCTCGACGACGCTGACGCGCAGCTTGCCGCGCTGAAGGAACTGGGCGCGTGAAGGCGTACATCGAGTCGCTGGAGGCGCTCACCAGAAGCCAGTTGATTCTGCTGCTGGCGCGGCAGCGGCAGGCCGAGACCGAGGGCCTGGCGGTGGTCGGGGCGAGTTGCCGGCTGCCCGGCGGGATCACCGACCCGGACGGGTTCTGGGCGGTGGTGCGCGAGGGTCGGGCGGTGGCCACGGAGTCGGTCGGGGTGCCGGTGGACAGCCTCGGCCGGCCCCGGTGGAACCTGACCGCCGCCGATGTCGCGCCCCACGCCGACCTGCTGCGCAGCGGCGCCTACCTGGACAGCATCGACCTGTTCGACGCCGCCGGCTCCGGCGTGCCCGAGCAGGAGGCGCGCTACCTGGACCCGCAGCACCGGCTGCTGCTGACCGAGACCGGGCGCGCCGTCGCCGACGCCGGGCTCGGTGACCTGCGTACCCGCCGGGTCGGGGTGTTCATCGCGGTCAGCCCGTCCGAGTACGGCGTGGCCGGGGTCCGCAACGGCGTACCCGACGGCGAACTCTCCGGCTGGATGAGTTCCGGTGTCGCCCCGAGCGCGGCGGCCGGACGGATCGCGCTCGCCCTCGGAGTGAACGGTCCGGCGCTCACCGTCGACACCGCCTGCTCGTCCGCGCTGGCCGCCCTGCACCTCGCCGGGGTGGCGCTGCGACGCGACGAGTGCGACGTGGCGATCGTCGGCGCCGCCCACCTGGTGCTCTCCCCGTTCACCACCGCGGTCTCGGCCCGGGCGGGGATGCTGTCGGCGACCGGTCACTGCCGTCCCTTCACCTCCCGCGCCGACGGCTACGTCCGGGGCGAGGGCGGGGTGGTCCTGGTCCTGGTCCGGGAGCGGGACGCGCACGCCGAGAATCTGGCGCCGTACGCGCTGGTCCGGGGCAGCGCGCTGGGTCAGCATGGCGGGCGGGCGATGCTGGTCGGCTCGTCCGCCACCGGTCAGCAGGGCGCGATCCGGGACTGCCTCGGCGGGGCCGGGGTGGCGCCGGCCGAGGTCGGTTACGTCGAGGCGCACGGCAGCTCCGACCCGATCGCCGACGCCGTCGAGCTGGACGCGCTGGCCACCGCCTACGGCCGGCAGCGGGCCGACGCCCCACCCCTGCTGGTCGGGTCAGGGAAGGCCAACATCGGCTACCTGGAAACGGCGGCCGGCGCGACCGGGCTGCTGCGGGCCATCCTCGCCCTGCACCACGACACCGTGCCCGGCCAGCCGGACTTCGTCGACCCGTCGCCGCGGATCCCGTGGTCACGGCTGGCGGTCAGCGTGCCGACCACCGGCACGTCCTGGCCGGGGGCGGGGCGCAGGCTCGCCGGGGTCAACGCGTACGGGTTCACCGGCACCAGCGCACACGTACTCCTCGAAGCCTCGGCGCGAACACGACCCGATCGCCCCGCACCACCGTCCACCCCGGGTCAGCGGCACTGGCTGGACTCGTACACCTGGCACTGATCGTCCGGAAAGGTATCGCGTGACCACTACCCTCACGTCCCGTACGGGACAGACGTTGCAGGACAGCGTCGGGCGGCACGCCGCGGACCGGCCCGACCACCCGGCGGTGGTCGCCGGCCCGACCGTGATCGGCTACGGCGAGCTGCACCGGCGGGGCGGGCGCACCGCAACCGCGCTGGCCGGCGCCGGGATCGGCCCCGGCTCCCGGGTGGCGCACTTCGGCCGGGACTCCGAGCTGTACTACGAACTGCTGCTCGGGTGCGCCCGGCTCGGTGCGGTGCTGGTGCCGATCGACTGGCGCCTGACCGGACCGGAGGTCGACCACGTGCTGCGCGACTCCGGCAGCGAGCTGGTCTTCGTCGAACCGAGGCTGACCGGGGTGGTCGCCGGGATCGCGGCGGGACTGCCCCGGTTGCGCGCGACGGTGCCACTGGCCGAGACCGAGTACGCGCGGTGGCGGGACACCGACCACCCGGCCCCGGACCCCGGCGCGGTCGCGGCGGACCGGGACACACCGGTGCTACAGGTCTACACCAGCGGTACGACCGGCGCACCGAAGGGCGTGGTCCTCGCCCAACGTACGTTCTTCGCGATCACCGGGCTGCTCGCCGAGCACGGGCTGGACTGGATCGACTGGCGGGTGGACGACCGTAGCCTGGTTGCCCTGCCCGGATTCCACATCGGCGGGATCTGGTGGCTGACCCAGGGGCTGAACGCCGGGATCACCAACGTGGTGCTGCCCGTGTTCGACAGCGAACGCGCGGTCGAACTGATCCGCGAACTGGGCATCACCACGACCTGTCTGGTGCCGGCGATGCTCCGGCTGGTGGTGGACGAGCCCGGGGTCACCCCGGCCGACTTCGGCTCCGTACGCAAGGTGGTCTACGGCGGCTCACCGATCAGCGAGGCCCTGCTGCGGCGCTGCCTGGACATGTTCAACTGCGAGATGGTGCAGATCTACGGGCTCACCGAGACCGGGAACACGGCGGTCTGCCTGCCCCCGGCGGAACACCGCCTGGACGGTACGCGGCTGGCCGCCGCCGGTCGTCCGTACCCGGGTGTCGGGCTGCGGGTGGTCGACGGCGACGGCGCGGACCTGCCGACCGGGGCGATCGGCCAGGTCCTGCTCCGTACCCCGGCGCGGATGGTGGAGTACTGGAACCAGCCGGAGAAGACCGCCGCGACGCTGGTCGACGGGTGGATACACACCGGTGACGCCGGTTACCTGGACGACGAGGGGTACCTCTTCATCCGCGACCGGATCAACGACACGATCATCGTGGGCGGCGAGAACGTCTACCCGGCCGAGGTGGAGAACGCGATCAGCGGGCATCCCGCGGTTGTCGAGGCAGCCGTGGTCGGCGCTCCCGACCCGACCTGGGGCGAACGGATCTGCGCGTTCGTCGTGCTGCGAGCGGGACAGGGTCTCACCGCTCCCGAGCTGACCGCGTTCCTGCGCGAGCGGCTGGCCCAGTTCAAGATCCCGACCAGTGTCGAGTTTGTCGACACCGTACCCAGGACGCCCAGCGGCAAGATCCTCCGGCGAGCCCTGCGGGACCGGCTGTGGGCTGGCCGGCAACGCAAGGTCAACTGAGGGGAAGCATCATGGCGATCACGTACGCGACCCGGGCCGCGCTCAACTTCGGCCGGTACCAGCGACGGACCGAGTACCTCGCGATGCGCGGCGACCACGCGGCGAACCTGCTGCGGGTACGGCAGCCCAGCGATCCCTTCCCGATCTACGAACGGATCCGCGAGCAGGGCGAGGTGTATCGCAGCCGGCTCGGGGTGCTCTGCACCGTCTCCCAGCCGCTCTGCCGATCGGTGACCACGGACGCGCGGTTCGGGGCGCTCCCGCCGGCACCCGGCCGGCCCGACTGGACCGTGGGACGCGACGACCAGACCCGACTGGTGCATCCGATCGAGCGGTCCCTGCTCTCCCTCGACCCGCCGGACCACACCCGACTGCGCCACCTCGTCTCCCCCTGGTTCACCCCCCGGGCGCTGAACGCGAGGGCGCCCCGAATCCGCGCGATCATCGGGCGGCTGCTCGACGGCGTCGCGGACCGAGGCGAGTTCGACCTGGTCAGCCAGGTGTCGAAGTACGTCCCGTTCGAGATCCTCCGGGACATGATGGACATCTCCACCGACGACCGGGACCGGCTGATCTGGTGGGCGGGTGTGCTCGTCAACGCGGTCGACGGTCCGCACACGATGACCGAACGCCGTGCGGTGCACACCGCGTTGGTCGAGATGACGGCGTTCTTCGCCACGCTCGTCGCACAACGTCGACGGGCGCCGGGCGACGACCTGGTCAGCGCGGTGGTCCGGGACGCCGACGACGAGGAGGCCGTCGCCCTGCTCGGCCTGGTCTTCATCGCGGGACAGCCGACCGCGGCCTGCCTGCTGAACAACTGCGTACGCCTGCTGCTCGAACATCCGGAGCAGAAGGAACTGCTGCTGGCCGACCCCGACATCGCGCCGAACGTGGTCGAGGAGTCACTGCGGTACGACCCCTCCGGCCGGCTGATCGTACGGCTGGCCGCCGAGGACTCGACCGTACGCGGGCACGACATCCCGGCCGGCTCGATCCTGATCCACTTCATCGCGGGAGCCAACCGCGACCCCGGTGTCTTCACCGACCCGCACCGGTACGACGTGACCCGGCAGAACAGCCGCGAGCACGTCACCTTCTCCGGCGGCGCGCACCACTGCATCGGGGCAGGTCTGGCCCGGTTGCAGGCGGAGATCATGGTCGGTGAGGTCTTCACCCGCTTTCCCGACCTGCAACTGGCGGGGCGGCCCCGGATGAGCGCGACCCGGGGTCACCGGAGCCCGACCACACTGCCGCTGCGGGTCGGCCGGACCCGGTCCGTGCCGGGCCCGGGCCGGAACGGGTGACGATGCGCGCCGACGAGGTCCGACAGCGTTACACCACCCCGCTCACCGCGCCCGCCTACGCCCCCGCGATCCCCCGGTTCACCAACCGCGAGTACCTCAACATCTACTACCGCACGGACTTCGAAGCGGCCCGCGCGGTCACCCCGGAACCGCTGGTGGTCGAGGACCCGATCGTCCGGTTCGAGCTGATGAACATGGGCGACGTGACGGCGTACGGACCCTACGTCGAGGCGGGTCAGGCGGTGGCGGTGAGCTTCGACGGCGAGCGGGGCGAGTACCTGACCGCCATGTACGTCGACAACTTCCCGGCGATCGCCATCGGCCGGGAGATCAACGCCTATCCCAAGGTCCTCGGCACACCCCGGCTCTACGTGGACCAGGCGGCCCTGGTCGGCACCCTCGACTACGGCTCGTTGCGGGTGGCGACCGCCACCATGGGTTACAAGCACCACGCGTTGGATCCCGACGAGGCCCGAGCCAGCGTCACCGTGCCCACCTACGCGGTGAAGTACGTGGTCGGCTACGACGCCACCAGACGGGTGTGCGAGCTGACCCGTACCCAGATCGAGGACGTCACGGTCATCGAGGCGTGGACCGGCCCAGCCCGGTTGCAACTGTTCGAGCATGTCCTCGCCCCGTTGGCGGACCTGCCCGTACGCGAGATCGTCTCGGCCACGCACATCGTCACCGACCTGAGCCTCGGTCCGGTACGGCCGGTGTACGACTACCTGGCAGAGAGCGGATAGCCCGGTCAGCTCATGTCGAGGGCGTACGCCTCCTCGCGTACGTCGGCGTCGGGGTGCCGGCGCAGCCCGATCAGCAGGTCCCGCCACGGCGCCTTCCAACCGAAGCCGGCCCCGTGCCGGACCAGTGCCACCGCGAACAGCCCGCCGGCAAGGTCGCCACGTTCCGCCAGTCGCGTGACGGTCTCGGCAAGGATCGCCGGGTCGGGCCACTCACGCAGGCCCCGTAGCCGGGCGCCGACGTGTTCGGCGGTACGGGTCGCGAGGACGGGCCGACCCGTACACAGTCCGGCGATCTCGTCCAGGTTGTCCAGCCGGCCCAGGTTGACCAGCAGCCCCGTGGCCGTACCGGCGAAGGCGGGCTGGCCGGCGAGCCACCGCGCCGATTCGACCAGCGCGGCACGGTCGGCGTTGGCCGGCCGGTTCCCGGACCGGACCACCGCGCCGCGTGCGAGGAGTTCGATGCGGCGTCGGGCCGAGCGGTCCGTGGCCGGGTCGCCAGGATGATCGTCATTGGCGTCGCGGTCCACGAGCCGGGCCAGCGCGGCGCCGAGTACCGGGTCGCCGCCGGCCCTCAGCAGGTTGGCGACCTGGAGGTGCACCATCGTCTCGCCGAGGTCGGTGAGCCGGTCCACGATCAGGTCGGTGATCCCGGTGAGCCACGGCGACCATCCCCCGAGCTGGCCGAAGGCCGTACGTCGGACCTCCCGGTCGTCGGCGCGGCAGGCCGCCACGATGAGCGCGCCGTAGCGCGGGCGGTGCCGTTCCGGGATCGTGGACGGGTACACGCCCAGCACCGCGCGCCGCTCCTCCCGGCTGCCGTCGACCGCCGTCCGCACGATGGTCCAGCTCGCCTCGGTCTGCAGCCGCTGCCGCGCGGCGGAGACGATCGCCGCCCGCACGTCGCGGTGCGCGTCCGGATGCGTGTACGCGTCGAGCAGCGTCGCCATCGCCTGCGGTGGCCCGTAGCGTGCCAGCAGCCGGGCCGCCTCCTTCCTGCTCGTGACCTTCGCGGGACCGGTCACCACCCCGCCGAGCAGATCGGCCAGCCGGGACGGCGGGACGTGCCGGGCAGCCCTTCCGGCGGCGTACAGCGCGACCCGCGCCCGGTCGCCGTCGGCGTACCGGAGCAGCACCGGCAGTGCCTCGTCCGGACGGTCGGTCCAGACCAGCGCGCCCAGCGCCGCTTCGGCGATCGCCACCTCCGGGGCGTCGACGTGGCGCAGCACCAGTTCGCGGCCCGCGCCGGGGACACGGGCGGCGGCCCGGATCGCCGCCGCGCGCTGCCAAACCTCCTGCCCGGAGTCGGCGACGATCAGCCCCTGCAGGTCCACGAACCGGGCCTGCTGGCGGGGCAGCCAGCGTTCGGCGTGCTGCGCCCGGCCGGGCACCCATCGCTTTCCCCGTTCCACGAACCGGCCGCGCGGAAGGCGGTCCAGCGCCCGGTCGAGCAGGTCGGTACGGGAGGTGCAGATCGTCCCCCACACCTGGTGGATCGTCACCGCCGTCGCCTCGGTCCTGACCACCTCGGCGACCCGCTCGGAACGCGTACGGGGATCGTCGAGCCACAGCTCGATCGCCGTCCGGGCCACCGAGGGCAGGGTGCGCGGGCCGATCGCCCGACGCAGCAGTTCCTGCAACTGCGGCAGCCGCCAGGCCCGGTTCCCGAACGCGTGGGTGAGCGCGAAGAGGGGACCGTACCGGCCGCGGGCGATGCCGGCCTCGACCCAGCCACGCAGCCGTTCGAAGACCATCGTCTCCTGCCCACGGCGCAGCACCGTGTCGAACCGGCGCAGGACCGGCGCGCTCGCGCCGGTGCTCACCAGGTCGATCGTGAGCAGCGACCACTCGCGCAGCTCCGGTACGGCGACGTGATGCTGCAGGACGTCGGCGGCGAGCGTGCTCAGTGCTGTCGTGGTGGCGACGGAGGCGTCACGGGCGTCGACCGCGTCGGTGGTCAGCGCGGTGAGCCCGGCCGCCGTGTCCGAGGTGAGCAGCGGTGCCACCTTCGCCAACGCGGTGAGCGCGGCGGCGCGTACCGGATCCTGTTCGTTGCGTAGCCGGCCGAGCCGGCGGATCACCTCTGCCACGGCCTGCGGGTCGCGGGAGCGGCGGGCGGCCTCCGCCAGCAGCACGTAGCCGTGCGCCCGCTCGTCGGCCTCACCCGAGCGGAGCGCGACGTTCAGCGCCTCGGACGCCTCCGGCCAGGCGAGGTACGCACTCCAGGTGCGCACCTCGGCCTCCCACTCCCGGGTCTTCGACAGGGCCAGGACCCGGGTCGCCTCGCGGATCCGGATCGCGACCGGCAGCACCTCCATGATCTCGGCAGCCGGTATCAGCGCGGCCGTGTCGGCGTCGGCCACGGCCAGGTCGTACAGCTCGGCACGGCGGCTCGGCGCGACGGCGTCCAGGAGCGCGGCCAGCGCCCGGCTGTTCTCGCGGAGCCGGCCGGCGAGCGGCGCCAGCTCCTCGGTCGGCAGTGTCGCGAGGCGACGCAGCAGGGCCGGTGGCAGCACGGTCCGCCGCAGCCAGGCCGCGCGGCCCGGCGTGGTGAGCAGGCGTACGACGCGACCCGCGTCATGTGCGGCGAGCATTCCGTACGCGGTGAGCGGGCCGGGCATCGACTCCTCGGGTGCGTACCGTTCGAGGAGGTCGAGCACCTGCGCGGGATCACACCGCAGCACCGCACCGGCGGCAGTCGCCCAGATCCTTCCGCGCAACTCGGGCGTGGCCGCAGCCAGCCGCTCGCGCACCCGGTCCAGCAGCGGGTCCGGGTGCCAGCGGACCAGCCGCTCGAGGTTGAGTGCGTGCTCCAGGTCGGGCAGGAGTGCCCGTACCGTATCGGCGCCGCAGGCCGGCAGCAGCGCGGCGGCCTCCTCGTCGCCGACCCGGGCGCGGATCTCGCCGATCAGCGCGTCGGCGACGGCCGGCGCCCGCCTGCGGCGCAGGGCCCGATAGACGCGGCGCCGCTCCACCGCCGGCCGGTCCACGTGACTGCCGACCGGGATCCCGGCCCGCACCGCAGCGATGAGCGCCGCGCTCCTGAGCGACGGATCAGGATCACGCACCGCAGCGGCGATGCCGTCGCCGTCCCGGGTCACCATCGCGGCGACCAGGGCGAGCTGCCGCTCGTAGGACCCTTGCTCGCGCAGGTCGGCGCAGACCCGGGCACGGTCGGGGGCGGTACGCGCCCAGTCCGCGAGGCGGTTCATCCGCCTGCCGTACGGCAGCGGATCGAGCGAGTTCAGCAGGGTACGGGTGGCGGCAAGCACGGCGATCATTGTGCCCGCGTACGCGTCCGGACGAGATCCATTATCGACCCGCTCGGCGACCTCGGACGGTCGACGGGCGACGGGTGCCCTCGGCGGCGTCTACGGCTGGCACTGCTCGGCTCCTCGATCCGAGACCACGCTGGTGGTCTGCCAGACGCCTTGCGCGTTCTGCACCAGTCTCGTGTTGTAGAGCACGTAGTCGTCGCCCGGATCGTCGGCGTTCTTATAGTTGACCTTTCCCGTCTTCCGATCCTTGATGTACGACTTGGTCTCGTCGGAGCAGTAGATGAGTCCGGCGGATCCGTCCTTGTTGAAGCTGACCCTCCGGTCGAAGAATCGGGTGACGCCGACCCAGGTGTGACCCTTGTCCAGGTATCCCTGGACGAAGGTGACGGAGCCTTCCAGGGCCCTGTCAGTGCTGTAGAAACCGATGGCCGGAGTTTGTGATCCCTTGAGAATCGCCTCGTCCATGGAGTTGACCCACTCCGCGTTGTCGGCCAGTACGGCGTCCTTCTTCGGATCACCGGTGTGCTGCCCCTCGAAGACGTTCTCCGTCCCGGCGGGGAGCGTGATCGCCGGCCGTTGGGCCGAGTCGGTCGCCGTAGCCGGGCTCGCGGTGACGCTCGGCGAGACAGTGCCGCCGGGCGTCGCACTGGCCGACGGATCCGCCTTGTCCACCCCGTCCGCGCCGGCTCCGCCGCAGGCGGTCAGCAGCACGACCGCCGACGCGGCGACCGCGACGGCAGCCGGAAATGAAGCACGGGCCATGTTGGAGTCTCCTTTAATCTGTGTGTCGAAACATTAAATTACACGACATGTATTTTGCCAAAAAAAACCCGGTCCAACCCACTAGATCCCTGCGGTACGGCCGCCGGTCGCGCCCGGCGCCGCCTCGAGGATGCGTCGCAACTCCTGCATGTTCTTCTTCATACCCACGCCGAACAGCCGTTCCGCGAGACCTCCGAGGTGCGCGGCGGGCCCGGGCAGCCCCTGTCCGCTGATGCTGCCGTCAAGGGTCAGTCTCGTCCCGGTCGGCAGCGACTCGAACCGGTACCTGTATCGGAACGGCGTCGGACCGTTGATCGAGGCGAACGTGACCTCCTCGTCCTGCCGGTAGGAGGTCATCTCGACGTCGTTGTGGGCGCGCCCACCGGGCAACGACCGTACGAGGTGGAAGTGGGAGCCGTCGGCCGAGGCGGTGACCTGCTCCACCGCCTCGTACCAGCGGGGCATGTTCCGGAAGTCGGCGAGAAACGCGAACACCTCCGAAACGGGGCGGCGGATGTCCAGCGAGATGTGAAAGGTCATTTCCTGCTCCTTCAGTTCTACGGTTCGATCGGGGTCGAATTCGCCCAGCGGGAGATCACTCCCGCGGGTCGCGTACATCCGTCTCTTGTCGGTCGGCTTCCGCGCGCCGGGCGACGGCCTGGCCAGCGGGCAGGTCGCGGACGAAGTCCCACAGGAAGCCGCGAATCTGTCCGAGGTCGCGCTTCTCGGCCGCCGCGTCGATCGACCGGTAAAGGTCGTCCTCGATCTCCGCGACCCGCCGGCACAGGCGGGCGCCCTCCTCGGTGATGGACACCTCGACATGGCGGCGGTCGTGCATCGCCACCTTGCGGTCGACCAGGCCAACGGCGACCAGCCGGTCGACGAGCCGGCTCGGGCTGTTGCCGCTCTCGCAGACGAGCAGCTCACCCAGGCCGTTGAGAGTGAGCGGACCGCGGTCTTCGAGGATCCGGATAACCTCGGCCTGGGACGGGGTGAGGCCGAGTGGCCGCAGCGCCTGTCCGAGCAGGCGATTACCTTCGCGTTGAGCGGCCAGGATCAGGTACCTGAGTTCCTCGGCGGAGCGCACGGTCGACCTCCCGTTCGTTCGATGTTCCCGGTCACGGCAGTTAGATTACACGACATACGTGTCGCGTCAAGCGACGGCCCGATGTCGGCCTTCAGGGCGAGTTGGAGAAGGGTCGTGGCCAGGAACAGCGGCCCGGCGAGCACACCCGCCGCGAGTAGGACGGAGGTAAGGCGGGGCGGCCTTGTACGTGTGCCGGCGGCGGGTTCGGCAGACGCGCCGACGGCGGTGGTGAGGGACACCTGATTCTCCAAAGCTGTCGTTACGGGTTCGGGACTGTCGTCGGTTGCGCGTCCGCCGGATACCAGCGGAGTTCGACGGTGTTGCGGTCCGGGTCCTGGACGTAGAGGGAGAGGCCCTCGCCCCGGGCGCCGTAGCGGCCCACCGGTCCTTCGAGGACGGTGAACACACCGGACGCGATGACGTCGTGCCAGTCCAGCGGGTCGACCACCAGGCAGATGTGGTCAACGTTCGACTCGCCTCGGCGGCGCTGGACCAGATCGATGATGGTGTCCGGGCTGATCCGGACGGAGGGGAAGCCGATCCGCCCGGCCCGCCACTGGTCGACCCGCATGGGTTCGAGGCCGAGCGTCGCGCAGTAGAAGGCGAGTGATCGCTCGACGTCCTCGACGTTGAGGACCAGGTGGTCGAGTTCCCTGACCCGCACGGTGCTCACTTTCCCTCCAGGGCCCGCGCCTGGCGCAGCCAGTCGACGAAGAGCGGCCCGTCGATGTCCCCGGTGGTGGACAGCCGTACCGAGGCCATCTGCCGGGCCCCCGGGATCAGACGGCCGGAGCGATCGGTGACCTCCCGGCCGCGCCACAGCCCGAAGGTGACGTACGAGGTGTAGGCCTTGAGCAGGCAGATCGGCCGTTGTCCCGGGACCTCGCCGAGGCCCCACACCGGGTGGCCGTGCCACATCACCCCGGTCGCGTCGGTCAGCGTCCCGTCGATGACCGGGCGGACCGCCTCGGCCGTCTCCCTCAACGGGGCGTCGAGTCCGGCCAGGAAATCGTTGATGCTTGTCGCCTTCATGATCTTTCCTTCTCGATCTGCGGGGAGCCCCGGTGCGCCATTGCTGCCTGCCTGTCCGGTGGCCCCGGTGACGCCCCTAACGATTCGCGAGACGGCGACCCCGACCAAGCCATGATCGGATTACGATCGTTGAACCGGATTCAACGAAAGAGCGGCAGGATGCTGGAGCGCCACGAGATCGAGACCTTCCTGACGCTCGCCGAGGAGCTGCACTTCGGTCGTACCGCCGAACGCCTGCGAGTGACCACCGGCCGGATCAGCCACGTCATCAGGAAGCTGGAACGGCGGATCGGGGCTCCGCTGTTCGAGCGCACCAGTCGGGTCGTCCGCATCACGCCCATCGGCCGGCAGTTGGCCGACGACCTGGCCCCGCTGGTCGAGCAGATGGACACGGCGCTGCGCCGAGCCGTAGAGGCGGGCCGTGGCGTGACCGGCCAGCTCCGGGTGGCGTTCCTCGGTGAGTACCTGGCACCGGTGCTGCTCAAGGCGGTGAGGTTGTTCACCGCCCGGCACCCCGACTGCGACGTGGACGTACGCGAGGTGCAACTGTCCAGCTCACGGGCCAGCCTGTTGGACGGCTCGATCGACATCCTCGTCGCCTCGTACCCGTTCGACGGCATGGCTCGCGGGCCCGCGCTCATGGTGGAACGGCGCGTCCTGGCCGTCGCCGCGACCCACCCGCTGGCGGATGCCGAATCGGTCTCGCTGGAGGTGCTCGCCGACCATCCGGTGGTCCAGTACCCGGCGATTACGTCGGCGGCGTTCAAGCGGGACCGGACACCCGAGCACACGCCGGATGGCCGCCCCACCATGAAGGGCCCGCACGGCAACACCTTCTCCGAGATGCTGTCACTCGTCGCGATGGGCCGGGGCGTGCTGCCGGTGGGCGAGCAGACCGAGCGCTACTACCCTCGCCCCGACATCGTCTACGTACCGATCCACGACGCCCCGCCCATCGAACGAGGACCGATCTGGCTGGAGGCGAACACGACCACCCGGATCCAGGAGTTCGTCCAGGCCGCGACGGACGCCAACCCGCCGATCCCCCAACCGGCGGTGCCGAACGGTCCGCGCCTGACAACCGGATAGACGCCGCCGTGGTGGTGCGGCGGCCATCAGCGCCGCGGGCCGGCGGGTTCGTCCGGGTCGAACATCCTGGTGTACGCGTCCAGGTCACGGAAGCGCGAGGTGTCCAGCCAGCGCGTACCGTCGGTGTCGACCGCGCACCCGGCGTTGCGCAACCGTTGGGCGATCTTGTGGATGTTCACCAGGTGCTGGTCCGGATCGGCGGTGAACCGGACGACATCGCGGCCGCCCAGGTGGGCAAACGGTCGCAGGTTGCCGATCTCGACCACGAGCGTCCGGTCGCGCCGCAGTGCGAGCGCCATCCCGGCCTCGAACAACACGTTCGGGCGGCTCTGCCCCATGGCCATCCGCTCGTACCGGTCATCGTCCGGATGCCGCAGGTCGGGATGGAGTACGGCGCCGTCGTCCGGGGTGAGGATCACGACGGCAGCCTGATTGTCCGCGAACGCCTGCTCGAACACCTCGCCGAGGAACGGCACCGGCTCCCCGGTCCGGGCGACGATCTCATTCCAGTCGTACGGGCGCAGGTCGAGCTCCCGGAGCAACTCGTACACCGCGCTGGCGGCCTGCCCGTCCCGACCGTGGATGACAAAAACGTTCCGCTCGGTGCGACCCGCCGGGGCAACGGCCGGGCCGGGGTCCTGCGTGGGAGCGGCGGGTACGGCCGCACCGGTCCAGAGCCAGGCGCTGCCCTCGAAGGTCTTGTTCCGGACCTGGCACGGCTGGAACTCGTCGGCGGTCAGCCCGGGATGCCCCTCGCGGACGACGTCGAGGTGGAGCCGGTCCGAGATCGCGGCGACGACGTCCGCCTCGGGATGGTGGACCGCCAGTGCGCGCAGTGGTGCGCTGTCGAGCAGGCGCCCGACCTCGATGACGGTGCCGCCGCTGAACCCGATCGCGCTCGCGGCGATCGGACCGGCGGCGACCGAGAGCCGCATCCGGATCCGGGCCTCGGGATGCGCCGCGTTGTCCCGTACGAGTTCGGCACGCCAACCGTGCAGCAACTCGGGCAGGATCCGGTGCACCTCCAACCCGGCCGGAAGGACAACCAGCATGCCGTCCCCGGCATCCTGTCGGTCGGTGTCGTCCAGCCGCAGGCCGGTCCGCCGGACCACCCGCTCGACCAGTGCCGCCACCCGGGTCTGCACCACCGCCTGCTGCTGCGCGGATCGGCTGCTGTAGCTGATGACGTCGATACCGAAGCCGATCCGGTGGTCGTAGCGCTCGCTGCGGGAGGCCGGCGGATCGGGCACCGGCGGGTTGAGCACCGGTGACCACGACGGTACGGGCGGCGCTGGCGCCGTACCGGTGATGGCCCGGAGCCGCTCGGCTCGCTCACGGGTCGCTTCGAGGTACTCCGCGTCGTCCTGGAGCTGCTCGGTCAGCCAGTCACCGAGCACCGCGTCGGTGGGCATCCGCTCGGTCAGCAGCGCGCCCATGTCGGCGCGTGCGATGTCGACACTCCGCCTCATCCGGCGCAGCCGCTCCAGCACCGCGATGAGTTCGGCCTCGTCGGCGGCGAGCGCGCTCGCCTCGGTGGCCCGGTCGGCACCACCGGAGGAGGTCCGCAGCAACTCGGTCAGCCGGTCCAGCCGCTCGACCACGCGCTCGCGCAGCCGGCGCAGTTCCCGCCCGTCGCCGTACACCCGGGAGTGGTAGCGAAGCTTGGCGGCATGCATGAGGTAACGGGCCAGTGGCGGGAGCGAGGTCTCCCCCTCGTTCCAGGTGAACCGGCTGAGCCGGACGTCCTCGTCCGGACGGGCCAGCACCACGAGTCGCCGGTGCGGATGGTCGCCGCGCGGGGTCGCCTCCCAGACCGCGAAGTCGTTCACGGTTCTGGACTGCGTCCACCAGGCGGCGGCGTCATCGTCCTGGCTGGGCAGGGCTGCGCGGACGTCGACCTTCGCCGGGTCGGCGGCCTTGGCCTGGTAGACGGTCGCCACCCCGAGCAGCGCACCGAGGTCCCGTCCGGCCAGCAGCCGCCACCAGCGGGCGAACTCCGGCCAGGTCGGCGGTGCCGCGGACCCGATACCCCGGCGGGACCGGGGCGGGGCGGTCGGCGACGCCATGGCCAGCGACACGCTGAGCACGTCGTGTTCCTTGCGGACGAGCGCCTGGAAGGAGAGCGGGTCCTGCAGTCCGGCGAGCGCGCCGTCCGGCTCGGCCCGGGGGTCCTCCGGCCACCGGGTGCTCAGCCGGACTCCGGCGATTGCCCGGGTCATGCCGAGGTCGTCCCGGCAGTCGCTCCACAGCCGGCGGAGCTGACTCAGGGCCGTCTCCGCGTACGGTCCGGTCAGTGGTGCGAACAGGTGGGCGATGAACTCCTGCTCAACGGGCTGGTTCGTCGCCATGGTCATCCCTCGTCGGTTCCGCTCCGGCGCGCTGGCTCGAGCGCTCGTCGACGAGCCGGTGCACCAGCTCGTTCTGTCGCTCCAGGGTTTTCGGCTGGATGCCGGTGACGGCGGCACTACCAACCCAGATGATCCGCTCCGGCCCGTTCAGCTCCAGATCCGTGATCGCCTCACGCAGACTGTCGCCGTCACCTGCGGTGAGAGCCTCGTCGACCCGCTCCAGGATCTCCTGGAGCCGTGCCCAGCGTTGCGGGGTCAGCTCCCACAGCACCAGGTCACGCAGCACGTCCAGGGCGTCTTCGACGGTTTCGGCGTCGACGGGCCCGAACCTGTCCACGTGGCGACCGTGGTCACCGGGCCACGGACCCCGGCCGCCCACTAGTCTCCGCCCACTGGCTGCTGTCCGGCTGTCGGCATGGTCGGCTCCGTCCCGCTGATCGGCATGGTCCGTTCCAACTCACTGATCCGCATGGTCCGTTCCGTTCCACTGGTTCGACAGCCGCGATGGCACATACGGGCGGCGGACGCCGTGGTCCGTCAGGGGCCGATGTGTACGTGTGCGGCCCACATCCGGGGCCGGCGGGCGTAGCGTCTGCGCAGCGCCGTTACCGCCCGGTGGACCGCTTCGGCGGGTGGGGTGTCGTGCAGCGACGTGTAGACCGCGTCAGCCATGGTCAGCGCGACCCGGTCGGTGACCGGCCACAGGGTGCCGATCACATGACGGAAGCCGGCGAGGTGGAACGCGGACGACAGGTGGATCACCTCGTCCGGCAGCACGTCGCCGGCCGTCGCCGTCGAGCAGGCCGACAGGTAGGCCAGGTGCGCGTCCTGCCGATTCAGGCCGATCAGCTGCCGTACGGTGAGGTCGCCGCCGGTGAGGGCGAGGTAGCTCTCCGACGGATCGGCCGGGTTGGTGAAGCCATGGCAGATCAGGTGGGCCCACTCGCTGTCGGCGAGGGCTGCCAGTACGCCGTCGACGGTCGCCTCACCGTCGACGAGCACCCGTGCGGTGCCGGCGAAGCTCTCCCACACCTTGGTCGTCTCGGCGGGCGCGGACAGGAAGGCACCGTGGGGCGAGTCCGCGACCGCGACGACAACGGGCGCCCGTACGGCCCGCGGCGGGGTCACGGACTCGCCGGACCGGTACGCACGCAGCGCCGCCGCCGTCGGCAGATAGGAGCTGACCACCTGCTCGTGGACGCTCCTCCCCGGCTGGTCGGCACATCCGGAGGCGTGCAGCGGCAGGGCGACCAGCGGGCCGGTCGGCACCCACCAGACACGTGCGGGACGGTCCGCCCGCAGGGCGAGCCGGTCGATCACCGGACCGGTGACGTGCTGCCAGAGCCATTCCAGGGTCTCGGTGAGCAACCCGTCGTGGGTGCTCGGGTCGGTCGCGGCGGACAGCGCCTCGGCCCGCTCCCGTACGGCCTCGACACCGAGGGTGGGTAGCGGAAGCAGGTCGACTCCGTCGGCGTCGAGCAGCAGCGCGTCGCTGCGGAACCGGGAGACGTTGACGAGGACGATGGTCCCCTGCCCGGGAGCGGGCAGGATGGCCCCGATCTCGGGTGGCTGGAGGAACCCGCCGAGTCCGGGCAGGGCCCGGATCCGGGCGACCGTCTCCTCCCACTCGTCGGCGAGGCGGTGGCGCAGGTCGGTGACCGGATCCGCGCCCCGAGGGTCCTGGATCAGCCGTCCGGTGTTGTCCGCGTCGAGCAGCGCGCCGATCCGGCTGAACCGGTCGGCGAGGTCCGGACGGAGCGTACGGACCCGGGTCAGGTCCTGCCGGGACTGCAGGGACTGGGCCAGCAGCACCGCCCGTCCCTGCTCCAGCAGGGCGACCGCCCGGTACGGGTCGCCGGTCTCGATCGCGGCAGCCGCGGCGTCGCGTACCGCTCCGTTGAACCGGGCGAGTTGGGACTGCCTGCTGGATCGCGCGATCCGCTGTCCGGCGAGCCGGACCACCAGGGAGACCGCCTCCGCGAGGCATTCCAACGCGGCCGGCCAGTTGCCCGCTGCCACGAAGATCTCACCCGCGCCCATCGCGCTCGTCGCCCGTACCGGGGTCGGCGCGGCCCGTACGCCGGCGGCCCGACGGTGCGCCCACGCCGCCTCCAGACGGTCCGACTCGTCGCCGGTGATGCCGAAGCGGACGGCGAGCGCCGCGCCGAGGTTCTTCAGCGCCACCGCGGCCCGCGCCGGGTCGGCCGGCAGCGGGTCGCTCGCGGCTCGCGCGGATGCCACCGTGGCGCTGGCGTCCTCGCCCCGTCCGGAGTGCAGCGCCTTGCGCCGCTGGGCGTTCGCCAGGTTGCCGAGGTACCGGCTGCGCATCGGGTGCGCGGGGCCGGCAGTTGCCACCGCCTCCGTGCAGTACCTGATCGCGGCGTCGATGTCGACGGGGTCGCCGGTGCGCTCGAAGCGCAGGGTGAGGGAGGCGCCGAGGTTGCTGAGCCAGCCCGGCCGGTCGAGGTGTTCCGGACCGGTGGTCGACACGCAGGCCAGCTCGGTGGTGATCGCCGCGTCGAGGTCCGCCAGCGCGCCGGTCCGCTGGAACCGGGTCACCCGTGCGGTGGCCATCGCGGAGAGATGGACCCCGTGGCCGACGTGCCCCGGTGGGCTCGCGGCCACCGCCTCCTCGGTGGCCCGTACCGCCTCGTCGATGTCCTCCAGGTCGCCGAAGTGGTTGAACCGCATGATGAGTGCCTGACCCAGGTTCGAGTGGTGCCCGGCTCGGTCGGCCGAGCCGCCGGCGGCCCGGACCGCGTCCCGGAAGGTCTGTACGGCACGGTCGAGGTCGGCTCGGTCCCCGACGTGACCGAAACGTTGGCCCAGCGCACCGCCGAGGTTCGACAGGTACGCGGCGCGCAGTGCCGTCGGCTGCCGGCCGAGGACGTCCGGCCGCCCGACGACCAGGTCCATCAGGTCGATCGCCCGGTCGAGGTAGGACCGCTCCCCCGTGGCCAGGTACGCGACGCTGTAGGTGTTGGCAAGGTTGGACGGCCACTCGGGTCGTTCTGCCGCACGTGGTGCCTCGCGCAGCGCCGCCTCCCCCGCCTCGATGGCCTCGTCCAGGTGCGCCCGGCTCCCGACCACGAACAGGACCTGCAGGATGACCCCGAGGTTCGACAGCAGTCCGGCCCGCTCGACCGGTGGGAGTTCGCCGGCCAGTGCCCGCCGGGTCACCGATACCGCCTGCTCCAGGTCGGCGGGATCGCCCAGGTGCTCGAAGCGGGTACGCAGGGCGTCCCCCAGATTCGCCAGCGCGTACGGATCTCCGCCGGCCGCCGCACGCGACAGTACGTCGACAGCCTCCTTGATGAACTGCCGGTCGTGCGTCAGCTCGAAGAGGTTGGCCAGCGTCCCGCCCAGCATGTTCAGCACCGAGTCCCGGATCTCGGCCGTCACCCAGGGCATCGTCAGGTCGGCACGGCTCAGCAGTTCTGCCGCTTCCTGCTGCCCGGCGAGATCGAACCGCCGCTCCGGGTCGGTCACGATAGCCATGGCGGCCGAGATCATGGCGAGGAACTCGTCGGGGTCGGCGTACTCGCGGGCGGTCATCTGCGCCTCCGATCAGGGGCGGTACGGGAAGCGCCACACAACGTCGACCTGGCCGTCATCCGAGCCGGCTTACGTCCTCACCAGGCATATGAGACAGCCGACGATGCTCGGACACTTCTTCATCTGATGGGTTGTCGGATCAACGGGTGGTCCAGACGCCGAACTTCCCGCCGGGCCCTGTGGCACGGGGTCCGGATCGGAGGCGGTCGCGCCGCCTCGGCCCGGATACGAAGTAGCCGGGCCCTGAACGGGGCCCGGCCACCCAGAAACGCGTCAGGCGTCGTTGTAGACGTACGACGGAATGACGGTCACGCACACTCCGGCGCAGACTCGGAACGTCAGTCGACTGCCGTGGTAGCCGTAATCGCGTACCGTGCTGTCCTCGTAGTAGTCCTTGTTGCAGGCCGCCCATCCCGAACTTTGGCTGATGCACGTGCCGTCCCGGTACTCTTCCCAGTCGTTGGGCCCCCAGAGCTCGTTCGACCACTCGATGGTTCCCTCGTCCCACCCCGGGCTCAGGTTGATCCACCACCGGTCGCCGTACTTCTGGAAGCAGCCCTGGATCGAACTGGTCGGCGTGCTGCGGCACACCTTCGCCTCGCTACCCGGCGTCGCGCGCTGGGCGAGGTTGACGTCGGGGTCGGGCGGCGGGACCGCGCCCGCCGGGCCGGTGACGGCGAGCGTCACCGCGAACACGCTCGCCAGCGTCAACAGAAGCAGCGTCCACCTGCGCCGAATCACACCTACGGACTCCATGCCGACCTCCTTCGATGCTCCACGCTGATTCCTGCGCCCCACTTTTCCTCCAACCCGTCGCGAAAACCGTGACACCGCACGCCACACGATCGCCTTCCGCGACCGCTCTCATGTCGATTGGCGGATTTGACCCTCTGGAACAGAGACGCCACCGAGCCGTGCATGTGGCCCTCCTCCGGTGACTGGTTCGCCAACGGGATCGGGCGTCGCGGCTCAGCGTAGGAACGCGGTACGGCGGTTCACCACCGTCGATGCATGTCCCGGACAGCGCACGCCTGTCCGGCCTGTTCAAAGGCTTGCCTGATCTTGTCCCAGACAGGCAACGCCCGACGGACGACCCGTGGAGCATTGCCCGCAACCACCATTGCGGACATGATCGGGTACGCAATCAATGGAGCGAGCACCGATTCACCGTCGTCGCCCGGCGCAGGAGCAGGGTCGGGCCTGAGCAGGAGTTCGGGTGGGTGTCGAACGTAGGATGCTTGGGTGATCTTCGGGCGCCGATCGGAACTTGAGGAACTGTCGGCCCTGGTCGGCGGCGCGGCGGCCGGCGAGGGCGGCGCGCTCGTCCTGCACGGCGAGGCCGGAATCGGCAAGTCGGCGCTGCTGGACCACACCGCCCGCGAAGCGGCCGGGCGGGGCATCCGGGTGCTCGGCACCGCCGGTATCCAGGCAGAGGTGCACATTCCGTACGCGGCTCTGCATCGCGTGCTGCGCGGTGCGCCGGACCTGGCCGACGTGGCCCTGACGGTCCTGAGCTCGCCGGGCACGTTGCCGTTCCGCGCGGCGACCATCCTGCTCGACGCGGTCGCCGCCGCCGACGCCCCGACGTTGATCACCGTCGAGGACCTGCAGTGGCTGGACGAGAGCAGCTGGGAGGCACTGGCGTTCGTCGCCCGCAGGCTCGGCGCGGAGCGGGCCGCGATGCTGCTCACCGCGCGCGACGGCGGCGACATCGACCGGAGACTGACCCGCTCGGGCCTGCCGGAGACGCGGTTGCGCCCGTTGGACCACGACGACTCGCGTGCCCTGCTGGACCGGGTGGCTCCGCAGCTCACGCCCACCCTGCGCATACGGGTGCTCGACGTCGCGAAGGGCAATCCGCTGGGGCTGGTGGAGCTGGGCGAGGCGGCTTCCCGCTCCGGCAACGCCGCGCTCCTACCGACCTCGGTGCCGCTGAGCGAGCGGCTGGAGCGGACCTTCTCCGGCCTCGTGGCCGAGCTGCCGGCGGTCACCCGGTCGGTGCTGCTGGTGGCGGCTGTGGACGACGGCGACGACCTGGACGAGGTGCTGAGCGCCTGTCGCCTTTTGGCTACCGGAACGGTCGGGCACGAGGACATCGACCCGGGGGTGGCGACCCGGCTGGTGCAGGTCGACGACCGGTTCCGGTTGCGGTTCCGGCATCCGCTGCTGCGTTCCGCGCTCTACCAGTCGGCCACCGCCGGGCAACGCCGACGGGTACACGCCGCGCTGGCCGAGGTGCTGTCCGGCGATCCCGAGCGCAGCGTCTGGCATCGGGCCGCGGCGGCGAGCGGGCCGGACGAGGAACTGGCCCGGCAGCTGACCGAGGTCGCCACGCGGGCCCAGCACCGGCAGGCTCCCGGTATCGCGTTGGCCGCTTTCGAGCAGGCCGCCCGACTCAGTGAGAATCCCGCCGCACGCGGCCACCGGCTGCTGGCCGCGGTGGACATGGCGTCCGAGCAGGGGGACGCCCCGGCGACCGGTCGCCTGCTGGCGGAAATTCGCCCGCATGAGCTTTCCCCGGGCGACCGGGTCGCGTACGAACTGCTGCTCGAGGCGAACCACGCCACGCACTGGTCCGGCGCCGAGCGGCTCATGCGCTTCGCGGAGGCGATCGAGGGGCTGGCCACGGTCGATGATGCCGGCAAGGCAGTACGGCTGCTGGACGCCATCGCCCTGCGTACCCTCTATTCCGACCCGGACCCGGACGCCGTCGCGCGCCTGGTCGCGGCGATCGACCGGGTGATGGCGGTATCGGACAACCCACAGCTGACCGCCTCCCTGGCGATGATCGCGCCGGTCATCCGCGGCCGGGAGTCCCGCCAGCGGTTGCGGGAGATCCTCCTACGGGGTGGCACCGATCCGTACGCCACGCACCAGCTCGGGCTGGGCGCCGGCGCGATCGGCGACTGCCCGATGGCGTGCGACTTCCACGCCATCGCCGAGGTCGGCCTGCGGGCGCAGGGCCGCCTCGGTGTGCTCTACCGGGCCCAGATCTCCCGTGCGATGCTCGCGACGTACCTCGGTGACGCGCAGACCGCGATGGCGCTGTTGCCGGAGGCTGAGGCGCTGGTGCTGGAGATCGGAACGCCGAACTGGGTGCCGACCGCATGGGCGGCCGCCGGAGCGGCGCACGCGCTGCGGGGCGAGCTGGCCGCCGCCGAGGAGCGGGCCGCCGCAGCGGAGGCCATGCTGCTGTCGTACGGGCGCAACCCCCTGCTCGCCGGGGTGCGGCAGGTCCGCGGGATGGCCGCGTTCGCCGGTGGGCGGGCCGAGGAGGCGTTCGGAGAGTTCCGCCGGATCTTCGACCCCTCGGACGACTCGTACCACCCGCAGACCGGGTATTCGCTGGTGGGATACGTTTTCGAGGCGGCGGCCGGATGCGGCGCCACCGGGGAGCTGCGGCGGCTGGTCGACGAGCTGACACCGGTCGCGGAGGTGAGCCACTCCCCCGCGTTGCTGATCGGTCTGGGGTACGCGCACGCGATGCTGGCCGACACCGCCGAGGCGTACGAGAAGGCGGTCGGCGAGGAGCTGGACGGGTGGCCGTTCGAGCTGGCGCGCCGTCAGCACGCGTACGGCGTCTGGCTGCGCCGGCGGCGACGTCCGGCCGAGTCCCGGCCGTTGCTGCGTGCCGCCGCGGCGACGTTCGACGCCCTCGGCGCGACCGCCTGGGCCGAGCGGTCCCGGGCCGAGCTGCGCGCCTCCGGTGAATCGCTGCGCCGGCCCACCGAGACCGCCGCCGTCCTGACGCCGCAGGAGACGCAGATAGCGCGGCTGGCAGCCGAGGGGCACAGCAACCGCGAGATCGCCGAGCGGCTGTTCCTGTCGCCCCGCACGGTCACCACCCACCTGTCCCGGATCTACCCGAAGCTGGGCATCCGGTCGCGCTCGGAGCTGTCCCGGGCACTGCGGATTACATAGTTCTACGTACGCGAGCACCCCCCGCCCGTCCGTAGCGTCGGTTTCGAGGACGACGGACAAGGAGGGGCCGGATGCCGCTGGGACAACGGCTTCGCGAGCTGCGGCGCGCCGCCGGCATGACCATGGAGCAGCTGGCGGAGGCGTCCGGGGTCAGTACCCGGGCGATCAGCGACGTGGAACGGGGGCAGATCCGGGCGCCGCAGCCGCGTACGCTCGCCGCCCTCTCCACCGCCCTCGGCGTGATCGACGAGGAGCACCGCCGGTTGGAGGACGCCGCCCGCGCGTTGCGGATGCACACCGCCGCCGCGCGGACGCACCTGTGCGAGCCGCCCCGAGCCGTCACCGACTTCGTGGGCCGGGAACCGGAGCTGGAGGTGGTGCGCCGGCACGCCGCAGCGGACACACGGGGCGGCCCGATGCCGGTCGTGCTGGTGCACGGGCAGGCGGGACTCGGGAAGACCGCCTTCGTCGTACGGGCCGCCGAGCTGCTCCGGGACAGCTTCCCCGGCGGGTGTCTCTACCTGGACCTGCGCGGTGTCGACCCGGTGCCGCCGTCGGCCGGCGAGGTCGCGGCGCAACTGCTGCGGGCGCTGCGGGTGAACCCGCGCAGGATCGCCGACTCGGACGAGGATCGGTGCAGCCAGCTACGCGCGACGCTGCGCGACCGGCGGTGCCTGCTGGTGCTGGACAACGCGGCCGACGAGACACAGGTACGCCCGCTGCTGCCGGGCGCGGGCGCCAATTTTGTCCTGCTGACCAGCCGGCGCGTGCTCGGTGGGCTGGAGGGTGTGCTGCGGCTGGGCCTGTCCCCGCTGGCCCCGAGCGAGTCCGCCGCGCTGCTGATCGCGATCGCCGGGCAGGCCGGGCAACCAGCGGCCGCCGCCGACGTGGAGGCGGTGTCGCGACTCTGCGGGCATCTGCCGTTGGCGTTGCGGATCGCCGGCACCCGGCTGGCCAACCGTTCCGGGTGGACGATCCGGCACCTGGTGGAACGGCTCGCCGTCGCCGACCGGCGGCTGGCCGCCCTGCGCGTCGGCGACCTCAGCGTGGCGGCCGCGTTCGCGCTGTCGCACGCGCAGCTCTCCGGGGCGGGACGGACCCTGTTCCGGCGGCTGGCGCACGTGCCGGATGTCGACTTCGCCGCCCCGATCGCGGCCGTGCTGGCCGACTGCGACCCGTACGACGCCGCGGACCTGCTGGACGAGCTGGTGGAGCTGGGCCTGCTGCAGCCCGTGAGCGCCGACCGATACCGGTTCCACGACCTGCTGCGGCTGTTCGCGGACGAGCGGCTACGGGCCGAGGAACCGGCCGGCACGCGGGCGGCCACCCGTACCCGGATGGCGCGTTGGCTGCTGGAGACGACCATCGTGGCGGGCCGCTGGTTCGAGCCCGCCTACGGCTCGCTGCCGGACGGCTGGGACGGTCCGGTTCCGCTCGCCACGCTGGAGGAGGCGGGCGAGTGGCTGCGTACCGAGGCGGGGAACTGGCTCGGTGCGCTGCGGATCGTGGCCGAGGCCGGCGAACACCGGCTGGTCGTGGACGTCGCCGAGGCGCTGCGCTGGTTCTCCGACACGATGGCCCTCTGGCCCCACTGGCACGAGGTGTACGGGCTGTCCCGCGCCGCCGCCGCCCGACTGGTGTGAAGACCACCGGAAGTTCTGCAGGTCGTCCTGCCTGGTCCGGCGCGTACGGCGTTGGTTGCATCTTCAGTACGGCCACATCAGGCCGTACGGATGAAAGGTCTTTCCTGCCGATGTCTCTTCCCGTTTCCCGGCGGACCGTGCTGGCCGGCGCCGGCGCCGCCGCCGTGAGCGCCGCGGTCGCTGTCGGCGGCTCGCCCGCCATGGCGACCGGCACAGGGCCGAAGCCCACGATCGTGCTGGTACACGGCGCGTTCGCCGACGCCACCGGCTGGTCCGAGGTGATCAACCGGTTGACCCGCGACGGCTACACCGCGATCGCCGCGCCGAACCCGCTGCGCGGCGTGGCCTCCGACTCCGCCTACCTGGCCGCCTTCCTCGCCACCCTGACCGGCCCGATCGTGCTGGCCGCCCACTCCTACGGCGGCGTGGTGATCACCAACGCCGCGACCGGCAACCCGAACGTCAGGGCGCTGGTCTACGTGGCCGCGTTCGCACCGGAGGCCGGCGACACCGTGTACGGCCTGCAGACCCGCTTCCCTGGCACCCAACTCGACGAGGCCGCACTGGACTTCCGCCCCTACGCGCTGCCGAACGGCGCGCACGGCGTCGACGGGTACGTGAAGCGGTCCGCGTTCCGCCACGTCTTCGCCGGTGACCTGTCGCCGTCCGCCGCCGACCTGCTCTGGGCCACCCAGCGCCCCGGCGACACCACCACCATCGAGGAGCCGTCCGGCGCCCCGGCCTGGAAGACGATCCCGTCGTACTACCTCGTCGCCCGCGACGACAACCTGATCCCGGCCGCCGCGCAGCGATTCATGGCCAGGCGCGCCCGCGCACACACCGTCGAGGTCAGGGCCTCGCACGTCGCCATGATCTCCCAGCCCCGTACGACCGCCGACCTGATCGGAAAGGCCGCCCGATGAGCTTCGTGACCACCTCCGACGGGACCCGGATCTTCTACAAGGACTGGGGCACGGGACGCCCCGTCGTGCTCAGCCACGGCTGGCCGCTGAACTCCGACAGTTGGGAGGCGCAGCAACTGTTCCTGGCCGAGAACGGCTTCCGGGTCATCGCGCACGACCGGCGCGGCCACGGCCGGTCGACCCAGACCTGGCACGGCAACGAGATGGACACGTACGCCGACGATCTGGCCGCCCTGATCGAGCAGCTGGACCTGCGCGAGGTGACCCTGGTCGGCTTCTCCACCGGCGGGGGCGAGATCACCCGGTACATCGGCCGGCACGGCACCTCCCGGGTGGCGCAGGCGGTGCTGGTCTCGGCGGTGCCACCGCTGATGGTCCGCCGCGACGACAACCCGGACGGCGTGCCGATCGAGGTGTTCGACGGCCTCCGGGCGGGGTCGTTGGCGGACCGTTCACAGCTCTACCGGGACCTCGCCGACGGGCCGTTCTTCGGCCACAACCGCGACGGTGTGGAGGTCTCTGAGGGGATCCGGCGGGCGTTCTGGCTGCAGTCGATGGCGTCCGGACACCGCAACGCGTACGAGTCGATCGCCGCCTTCTCGGCCACCGACTTCCGTGGCGACCTGGCGACGTTCGACGTGCCGACCCTCGTCGTCCACGGAGACGACGACCAGGTCGTCCCGTTGGCGGTCGGCGGCCGGGCCTCGGCTGCTCTGGTCAAGGGCGCGGAGCTGATCGTCTACCCGGGTGCGCCCCACGGCATCACCGACACCCACAAGGAGCAGCTCGGCAACGACCTGCTCACCTTCCTGAAGGGGTACGAGGCATGAGCACGATCGTCCTGATCCACGGGCTCTGGGTCACTCCTCGAAGCTGGGAGCAGTGGATCCCGTACTACCAGGCCAAGGGACACACGGTGTTGGCGCCCGCGTACCCGGGATTCGAGGTCGAGGTGGAGGCGCTGCGTGCGGACCCGACGCCGATCGCCGAGCTGACCGTTCCGGAGACGCTTGCGCACCTCGAGAAAATCATCACGGGGCTGCCGGAGAAGCCGATCCTGATCGGCCACTCGTTCGGCGGCGCGCTGACTCAGCTACTGCTCGACCGGGGGCACGGCGCGGCCGGCGTGGTGATCGACTCGGCGCCACCGGAGGGCATCCGGGTCACCCCGCCGTCGCAGCTCAAGTCGCTCTTCCCGATCTTGAACAACCCGGCAAAGCGGCACCAGGCCGCCGGGTTCACCCCCGAGCAGTTCCACTACGCGTTCACCAACACGCTGCCCGAGGACGCGGCCCGCGCCGCCTACGACCGGTACGCCATCCCGGCTCCGGGCAGCTGGGTCTGGGCCTACGGCCTGATCGCCAACTTCAAGCCCGGCAAACAGGAGACCTGGGTCAACTTCCACAACAGCGAGCGTGCGCCGCTGCTGTTCGTCGCCGGCGGTAAGGACCACATCATGCCGCCGTCGGTGAACAGGTCCAACGCCGACCACTACCGGGCGCCGGGGACGGTCACCGACTACCACGAGTTCCCGGAGCGGTCGCACTGGACCTGCGCCGAGCCGGGCTGGGAGACGGTGGCCGACTACGCCCTCGACTGGGCACTGCGGCACGCCCGGCAGTAGCCGGGGCCGGATACCGACATCCGCACGTTTCCGGTGGCCGGCAGGGCAGGACACCGGCCACCGGGAACGACCGTCAGCTTGTTGGTCCGGCTCCGTCCAGGAAGGACATACGCAAAGGCGTACCGTACGATCTTCAGCGCTGCCGGAGATGCGCGACGACCGCATCCTGGCCCAGTGCCACCGCCGCTCCGAGCGTCCGCTGTCATTCGCGTCAACCTGGGCAGCACCCCCGAACACGCACTCGATGAAGGAACCCATGCTGCTGTTCCGAAGCGCCAGCGACCCCCGGTTCGGCCCCGACCCCTCCTTTGACGCGGCGCTCGACGATCACGAACTCGCCGCGGCGCGCGACGCGGCGGCGGCAGGTGACTGGCAACCCGCCCGGGAAGTGGTCAGGGCCGCCCACGGTGACTGGGAACGCCGGGTGCACCGGGTCGAGGTGCTCGGCGAGTTCGCTGCCGAGGATCCCGACTGGCTACGGGCATGGCTGGCAGCCGAGCCCTCGGGCGCCGAAGCCGCAGTCGTCCACGCCAAAGCGGAAGTCTGTCGGGCCTGGAACGCCCGAGGAGGTGCCTGGGCGAGTCAGACCTCCGCTGACGCGTTTCGCGCCTTCGCTCGCATCCTGAACGACGCCGAGCAGGCGATCGACCGCGCCGTCCACGTCGCCGTCGACGACCCGTCGCCGTGGATCACGTACCTCTGGCTCACGATCGGCCGAGGCGAGCCCTGGGCACTGTTCGAACAGCGGTGGACCGAGTTGGTTGCCCGTGACCCGCACAACTACCTGGCCCACGAGGCGAGATTCCAGCACAGCTGCCTGAAATGGGCTGGTAGCCACGAGCTGATGTACGACTTCTGCTACCGCGCTGCCGCCGCCGCGCCGCCCGGCTCACCACTGGCTGTCCTGCCGCTGCAGGCGCATTTCGAGTGGGAACTCAAGGAAACCGCACTCAACCCGACCGCGGGCGCCCTGAAGGCCACCGCGATGTGGGCCGGTGAGCAGGTCCGCAGGGACATCGACACCGCAGTGCACCAGTGGCTCGCCCCCGGCCAGCCGAGCCACGCCCTCGCGCTGAAAGCCCGGTCGGTCCTCGCCAGGGCGATGACGAAGGCCCGGCGTCACGCCGAGGCCGCCGAACACTTCACGGCAATCGGACCGTACGTCAGCGAGTACCCCTGGTACTACGAGAACCGTGGGGCCGAGAGAGCCTTCCTGGAGGCTCGCAAGCAGGCCGTCCGAGCCGCGCGTTGACACGGGGCCTCCACGCACTCGAGGACTTCGCCAGCCGACTCCTGCGCGATGTGGCCCGCCTCGACCCTTGCGCGGCGGTCGAGGTCGGCGAGCAGGAGGTCGACGGACTCACCGACTACAGCCCGGACGGCCATCAGGCGCGCGCCGATCTCGCCGCCCGCGCCCTGGGCGAGCTCGAGAACCTGCCCGCGACGAGCCCGCTGCACGCTCACCTCGCCGAACGGTTGCGCACCCGTATCGCCTTCCACGATGCCGGGGAGGACCTGCGCGAACTGCATGCGGCGGCCACCGGCCCGCTTCAGCTCATCCGCCAGTCCGTCGAGGCCGCGGTGCCCGGCCGCGACGCCGGGGGCGCGGCCTACGAGGATGGCTGGGCCCGTGTCGGCGCGCGCCAGGCCGCGATCCCCGCAACCCTGGACGGGTACGCCCGCAGCCTCCTGCTCGCCGCCGAGCGCGGTCACCTGCCGACCCGGCGCCAAGTGGAGCTCGTGACCCAGCGCTGTCGCAATTGGATCGACGATGACATCGCCCTGGTGGAGCGCTACGGCGATGGGCGGCAGCGGGCGTCGTTGCAGGCAGCGGCGCAGGGCGCGCGGGCGGCGTACCAGAGACTGGCCGCGCTGCTGACCGCGGACCTGGCCCCGAGGGCGCGCGGCGAGGAGGCTTTCGGGCCGCAGCGGTACGCACTCTGGGTGCGGACCTTCCTCGCTTCCGAGCCGGATCTGCGCGAACTCTACGACTGGGGCTGGGACGAGTTCACCGCGATCGAGGCGGAACTGGTCGCGGAGGCGAAGGCCCTGGGCGGGACCGTGCCCGCGGTGCTCGACCGGCTCGACAGCCCCGACGCGCCGGGCACCCTGCACAGCCGGGCCGAGTTCGGTGGGTGGCTGCAGGAGCTGCTGGAGGCCACCACCGAGCAACTGCACGGCGTGCACTTCGACATCCCCGAGCCGCTGCGGCGCATCGAGTCCCGGGTGACCGTGTCGGGCGGCACCGCCTACACCGGGCCGTCGCAGGACCTGACCCGGCCGGGCCGCGTCGGGTGGTTCCTCCCCGAGGACCAGACGAGCTTTCCCACCTGGTACGCCTACAGCACCGCGTACCACGAGGGGGTTCCCGGCCACCATCTCCAGATGGGCTACGAGGCCTGCCGGGGCGGCCTCGGGCAGCGGCTGAGCCTGCTCGGCGGGCTCTCCGGCTGCCGAGAGGGCTGGGCCCTGTACGCCGAGCGGTTCATGGACGAGCTGGGGCTCTACCAGCAGCCGGGTGCACGACTGGGTTACCTGTTCATGCAGTTGCTGCGGGCGGCGCGGGTCGTGCTCGACATCGGCCTGCACCTGCGGCTGCCGGTGCCGTCCGGTGGCGGCGCGTCGTGGACCCCGGATGCCGCCCTGCGTCTGCTGCGCAACCGCTGCCATCAAGGGCCGTACGCGTCCGTGGAGCTGGCGCGTTATCTGGGCAGGCCGGGGCAGGCGCTGGCCTACAAGGTAGGTGAGCGGGTGTGGCTGGACGGCCGCTCATCCTTTCGCGGCGACCGGCGAGCGTTCCACCGTCGGGCGCTGGAACTCGGCTCACTGGGACTGGACCAGTTGCGGGGGGCGCTGACCGGGTGACCGCAGGTCACTCGTCCGTGGTGGTGGAGCAGGCCGGGCATCCTGCCCTGTTGCGATGCCCGGACACAATCGTGGTCGCTGTCGTGTCTGGGGGAAGGCGGGCGGTCCATGGAATCGGGAACCCCGAGGGCTGCCACCGTCGCGGTGGTCACCTTCGTCATCGGCGCCCTCATGACCGTGTGGGGCATCGAAGGCTATCTCGCCCACCACGGGGGAATCAGCGGACAGGTCCGGGTCAGCACGTGCGACGAGGTTGACCCGAACGAGTGGGCCTGCGACGGGACCTTCGTTTCCGACGACGGCACTGTCCGGATCACAGGCATCGACATCATGCCGATCTACGTGGGATCCCACCCTGGTGAGGCTACGGAGCGGGCGGCGGTGAGCGGCCGAGGCGGAACCATCGCCTGGTTGGAGTCCGAGCGGTTCCCCACACCGCTCGTGGTCGGCCTCGCCATGCTCGCGGTCTTCGTGGCCGCGGTGGTCGTGCTGCTGCGCATCCACAACGAAGCACGCAAGGTGGCTCGTGCACAGGCGTCCGCCCTGGCTGAGACGGCCGCTCGGCTGTCCCTGGCGCCGGTGGTGGCGATGCCGGTGATCCGGGCGGCGGACATGGACTACCGGCTGCGTACGGCCACGTCAGCGGCCGGGCCACCCCGCCCGAACCGGACCTTGTGGAAGGTGGTTGTCGTCGGCTGGCTGCTACCGCTCGCCGCACTGGCCGTCGCGATGTCGGAGTACGACCGCTACAACGCCACGCAGGAGAGCCGGCTCAGCCACACCGGGGACGGCGTCGTGACCCGGGCGCCCTCGGAAGGCGACCCCCGTATCGGCGTCACGGTGACGGCCCCCGACGGACGCACCGCGACGGTACGTGTGACCCCCACCGACCCCGCCGCGTACCCGGAGGGCACCCGGGTGCCGTTCCGGTACGACCCGCAGGATCCGGGGTTCGCGCTGCCGGTCGACGAGAGCCGCTTCGAGGTCCTGTGGGTGATCGAACGCGACTCCTGGAGCCAGTTCGTGTTCCTGCTCGGCATCGCCCTCGGCGTGGTGTGGACCTGGCGGCTGTGCCGCTGGGCGACCGGCGCCCGGCGGCGGCCCGAGCCGGCCATCGCCCGTGCCCGGGTCGCCGCGCCCGTGGTCTGGCGCAGGTCCGGCCCCTGGGGGCTCTGGCTGGAGATCATGGATGGTCAGGGCGAACGACGGCATCAGCGGATCCTCTGGGACCGCCGCCTCGTCGAGATGGTGACGGGCGGGCCGGCCGGACTCGAGTTCCCGATCGAGCTGCGCCGCTGCCTCGGCTTCCGGCGGATGTACCTGGTCGACGTCCCCGGCGTGGGCCGCCTCTGGCCCGGCAGCACCGCCCGGCGGACACCGCCCTTCACCTCCGAGTTCGGCCCGTTCGACCCCACCGCCGCCCGGCCGGGAGGGTCCCTCACCCGCCTCGTCCTCGTCGTCGTGCTGCCGGTCGCGCTGGTCGCCGCCACCGCCTGGTACTTCGCCGACCCGACAATGGCCGTGCTGGCCGCGACCCTTTTCGTGTCGCTCTCCGTGTGGAACGGCGCCATTCCTGGCCGGGGCCTCTATTCGACCCGCCCCCGGACGAACGCGCAGACCTGACCGGTGGAGGTGAACAGGGCGGCTCCCGGTCGGGTTCGACTCGCCCCCGGACCCGCGCTCCCGCTGGCTCGACTCCCCGACCGGCCGGCCTGCTGGCTCGCGGGCCGTCAGAGCCGGAGGTTCTGCTGGCCGTACGCGGCCGTCGCTCCGGGCCGGGCCGCGTGACGCAGGTGTTCGGCGAGCGCTGCGGCGGCCAGGGAGGCAGGCCGGGCCCGTGAGCCCCAGCCCAGCAGGTGGTGGCGGCGGGCCCAGGGGTCCTGGAGGTCGCAGACATCGAGCGGCTGGCCCGGGTCGACAGCGCGACGCGGTACGACGGCCAGTCCCACACCAGCGGCCACCAGGGCGATCAGGATGTTGAGGTTGGCGACGCTGGTCCGGTACCGGGGAACCGGAACCTCGGGGCCGACGTGCTTCTCGATCCAGCGTCGCAGCGAGGACTCGGCGTCCAGCCCGACGAGAGGGTGTTCGGCGACCTCACGGTAGGTCAACGCCGTTCGTCCCGCGAGAATCCCGTCGGCCTGGCCGATCACCACGAGAGAGTCGTCCCCGAGGGGTTCGGTCTCCAGTCCCTGGCCGAGCCCCTCGTCGTCGAGGACGATCCCCAGGTCCGCATCGCCGTCGGCGAGCATCCGCACGATCTGCGGGGTACGGCGCTCGGAAACGGTGACGTCGACGTCGGGGTGCTCGCGGAGGAACGAGATCAGGGCCTGCGGCACGAGTCGGTGCATGGCGGAGCCCCCGGCGAGCAGGACCAGCGGAGCGGTCGGAGACCGGCTGTAGCTCGCGACGGCGCTGTCCAGCCGGGCCGTCCCGGTGAGAATCTCACGGGCGTGGCGGGCCAGGGTGGCCCCCGCCGGGGTGGGCCGTACCCCCCGCCGTCCGCGGACCAGCAGCGCCACTTTCGCCTGGTGCTCCAGGGAGCGCACCCGGGCGCTGGCCGAGGGCAGGCTCAGGTGCATCCGGCGGGCGCCCGCCGTGATGGAACCTTCCGCCACGATGTGCAGGAAGAGCCGCAGGTCGTCCAGGTCGTACCGCACCCGACCCAGCCTATGCCCCAGCCATAGGCTGAGTACGGCTACCGCGCATTGTGGGCGAGTGCTCGGGCGACGATGCTCGACGGGTGCCGGAGATCATGATCGTACTGCTGGCCGGGCTGGCCGCCGGAGCGTTGAACGCCGTCGGCGGTGGCGGCACCTTCGTGGCACTGCCCGCCCTGGTCGCGGTCGGCCTGCCACCGGTCACCGCGAACGCGGCGGCGACCGTCGCTCTCGTACCCGGCTCGGTGGCCAGCGCCTGGGTGTACCGGCGCGAGCTCACCCCGTTGGGCGCCACCTCCACGACGGCGCTCACCGCGACGAGCATGCTCGGCGGCGGGCTCGGGGCCGTCCTGCTGCTGGCGCTGCCGGGGGCGTCGTTCGACGCCGCGTTGCCGTGGCTGCTCGCGTTCGGCACGGTGGTGCTCGCGTTCGGGCGCACCATCTCCCGTGCCCTGAGTGCCGCACTGCGCCGGTCGGTCACCCTGCGCCCACCCGCCGTACTGATCGGTCAGTTTCTCCTCGCGGTCTACGGCGGATACTTCGGTGGGGCCGTAGGCATACTCATGCTGGCGCTCTGGACCATCGGGCTCGGTCTGGACACCGCGATCAGCAACCCGATGCGGATCACCCAGGTCGCCGCCGTCTACCTCACCGCGACCGCGCTCTTCCTGTTCGCCTCGGACGTCCTGACCACCCCGCTTCCCCTCCTCACCATGCTGGTCGGCGCGGTGGCCGGCGGCTTCGCCGGTGCCCACCTCGCACGCCGCCTCCCCGCGCCGCTGTTGCGTGGTGTCGTGCTGACCACCGCCGCGACGATGACCGTCCTCTACTTCCTGCGCGACTGATCGTCGAAACGGAGTTGAAGGTAACTGCGTGCTGGAGGAACCGTGGGACTGACACAAGCGGGCTGTCCGTGTGGCTACACCGATCAACGGCAGAATCACGGCGACGACTCCCCTGGGGTGGAGGGCTAAGATCGCCGGGTGCTGTTCAAGATGGACCTCGGCAAACGGGTCGACGACCTGGTCCGCGCAGCGGACGGCCGCGATGAGAAGCGGTTCTTCGCGGCCACGCGGGGCATAGCGGATGCCACGCCGAAGGCGCGCCCTGACGAGGTCGACGCGGCCCTGGCCAGGTTGACTCCGGTGCTCAACGGGATCCCGTTCGGGATAGGCGGCGACCTGGCCCAGATTGCCGGCAGCATGGCGGACTACGCCACCGATCCGGCGGTGGTCGTGCCGACGCTCGTCGGGCGGGCTGCCGACGCGATGGAACAGGCGGCACGCTTCGCCGAGTTGTACGGTGCGGTGTTCGAGGACCTACCCGACGCCGACGATCCGGAGCAGATCGGCCCGACGATCGACCGGTTCGTCGAGACTGCGCCCAACCGGGGGATGTCGCAGCGGGACGCCGAGCACCTGGTGCAGGCGTGGTTCTCGGGCGGCATGTGGGTTCAGCCGGTGCTGTACCTGTCGCAGCGCAAGGACGTACGTGCCGTGCTGCCCGAGCGAACGCGGCTCACCGCCGCCATCCACGCGATGGATGGGCACATCGGCACGGCGCATTGGTTGTACGGGCTGCTGCTGGTCCTGGACGACGAACCGCTGATCGTGCTGCATCCCGAGTCCGGACGCGGCTATCAGGTGACGATAAGCGGCATCGGTGACAACTTCCAGCTGCACACGCTCCTGGCCGCCGCCCTGATCGGCGACGAGTCGCAGGGCCTGCTGCCCGGTCAACGACCAAGCGCCGCGGAGGTCGCGGCGGCCTCGGACGGCGAGGACCTGACACCCGCGGGTGGCATCCGGGGCAACTTCAACCTGGTCGACGCCTACGGAGAATGGATCTGGAACGAAGGCCGTCCCGCAGACATCCCGAAGCTGGAAGGTAAGCGAATTGTGGTCCTCGAACCGCCGCCGTACCCGCGGCGGTGGAACGCCGGCCGGGCATACCCTCTCATGCCCCCGATGGTGACCGTGGATGGCATGCTGCCAGCCGATGAGGCTGCGCATTGGCTCGGTCTGGTCAAACCTTCGCAACGCGGGTAGGTCCTCGCACGGGTTCCGGTCTGACTGCGCCATAGAACTCCTCAGCATCGGCTGGCCGGCCCCCGCAGAGTCAACGCCCACCAACTGAGCTGCCGATATGTTCCATCTCGAAATGATCGAGGCTGATGTCCGCTACTACCGCTGATCGGGAGGGCGGCGGAGGAGGCGTTGGATGTTGTGCTTGGGAGGCAGGGACAGGTTCGGCCTCGCATCCGAGGTAGGACCAGCGCATCTGCTTGGAGTGCGTAGACGGGCGGTCGACGGGCTGGGCTTCCCGGATTTTGGACGGTGAGAGCGTGCGACGCAAGATCGCTGTCCTACCGGAGCCCGGCGTAATCGACGCCTGGGCTGCCGCGATGCTGTGCAGCGAGGCCCTGGCGCTGCGGGCGTACAACGTAGGGGATCTTTGCCGAGCCGCAGTTCAGAACCGGACGGCATGGGGTGAACGTTTCGCCAGGCACATGCTTGCCGGCGAGTTGGTACCAGACGAGGTGATGGCTGAGTTCGTCGCGGACACGCTGGCCCGGTCGCCAGGCCGCTGGACGCTGTTCGGTTACCCACGCACGATCCGTCAAGCCGAACTGCTGACCGAACACGGCCACGCACCAGACACCGTCATCCAGCTGATCCTCGACGAGGACCGCATCGACCAGGACCGGCGGCTGGCCGCACGACGCGAACAGCTCCCACAGATTCTCGCCGAGTACCGGCAGCGCACGGCTCCCGTAAGTGCCCTTTACCTCGCTTCTGACGCGCTGCACGTGCTACAGAAGTCTGCATCGATCGAAGACCTCGCGGCCGACATGCAGACAATCGTGGTCGGCACCGAGAAGTAGGATGGCGGACCACTGCCCGCGATACCCGGTTCGAGCACCCGACCACCAGCCCCCGGCTCGGCCGGTCGGCATGCACCGCGGCCGGCCCGGCCGGTGCAGCACCTCAACGGATATCGACGAAATCCCCCCGCGCCATAAGCGCTACGACCGCTTCGATGGCTTCCTGGGTCAGCGTCTGCACGACGACTGAAGCCCCCTCGACAAAATGGCCGGACTCCGCCACGGCATCCCGCACCTCCTGGCCGAGCCGGGTCGGGTCGTAGAAGGTGACTGCCCTCTCACCACCGGACCACCGGACGGTCACCTCGATCCACCCCTTGGCTTCGGTCATCGCCCAGTCGTACCCGTCCATACCCTCGGGATAGATGACCTGCACCCCAGACGGCAGAGCAGAACCGTCGCTCGCGGCTTCAGCGGACACCAACCGGCCGGAGCTATGTCGACGCAGCGTCCGTAGGACATCCTGCGGGTCACGTCCTGACACACCGGCCAGGGCCGTTACCGCGTCCGCAGCCAGGGCGGTGAGGTGCAACGCTGCCGCCTGCGCATCCTCCCTGATCGCGGCATCGGTGACGTTGTGAACATCGGCGTCCTCGTCCGCGAGGTACGCAGCCACGCCCTCCAGGGCAGCTCTTCGCAGCCTGGCACTACCTCGTCGCTCGCCCCCTCGCGTCGATCCGGTATCCGGTACGCCAGCACCACCTCGGCCGCCATCCGTCCCCATGTACGGCAGCCGGATACCGCGCGCTTCGAGCACCGACTCGTAGAAGCGCAGGATCTGGGCCATCTCCTCGACGGCTAGGTCCAGATCCTCCAACGCTTCACGGCCGCCCGCGGCCTGCCGCAACCGGCCGGCGACGTCGTCGAACTGCTGCAGCAACGCGAAGAGGGTGTCCCCCTGCACGTGGATACCCGGGAACGCGCGCCCTTCCAACTGAGTCACCGCGATGCTCGTCTCACGCGCGAGCACACGCGCCTGCTCGTCGCCCATCAGACGATAATCGCACCACACGGCCGTCGTTTGTATCGCAGGCGTGGCGTGCCATTCCTGTACGACTACCGTGGGAACGCTTGTCGGCCGGGCAGCAGCCGTACCGAGCCGTCGGCGGCGAACACCCACGTCCGGGTCGCGCAGAACGGGTCGTCGAGCCGTGCCAGCAGTCGGCCGTGCATGTCGTGCGCGACTTACAGGAACATGCGCGGCGACGGCTGCACGAGAGTCGTCACCTGAATCCGCCCGGTGCGTCCACGACGGATTTCAAGGTGCTGGCGCCGGTACTGCCCTGGACCGTGAACGAGACCGGGGTCAGATTGCGTACGCCGGGCGCGTCCGTGACGGGGCCGCGGGGCTGGCCCTCCTCGGCGATCCCCAGCCCTCGCAGTAGCAGCCCCGCTGGATGACCCCGCTGTCGGGAACGCCGGGACAGCCGCCGCCCGATGCCGTTCGAGATCAGGTTGCCGTACCGGCCGACCCCCATCTCGATGGCGCTGCTGCACGATACTCGCGCGACGCGCTGGAACCCGACGGCATAGTCCCCGATCGCCCACATGCCGTCGAGGCCGGGGTCCTCGGCGTGCACGATCGTCATGACCGCGTGCGGACAGTTGCGGGCGCTACCCGGCCGTGATCAAAATCCTCGGCCACTCCCGAACGAGCAGGCGGTGTTGAAGTTGCTGAGGGCGACGCCTCAGGCGTCGTCACTACGACGGCTCCGTGACCATCAACACCGTGACCGAAAAAACGGGATGGCCCTGCGTGTACCTCGGCTCGGCCAAGTCGGCAGCGGTCTGCACCAGCACGCTGGCCGCCGTATCGGCGTCCACGGGCGCGGCGGCCGTCATCTCCGCCGCGTCGGTCCACACCACCAGGACCCGGTCAACGTCGAGAATCACCAGGCCGCCGAATATCGAGTCCGCCAACGCGTCCCAGCTGTAGTTACTCGCCAGGGGCGGATCGAGTGGCAGCGTCGCCCGAACGGCGTCGAAGAAGGCGTCCCTCCCGCCACCTGCCCCGGTCGACAATGAATAAACCCGCATCCCCTGCATGCGAGCGGACGCCGTGGCGGCCTCGATCTCCGAGGCCGCCACGGCCATCACACCTGGACGAAATTCCACACCCTCACCTGATTCGAACGAATGCCGGCGCCCGGCGTCCCCGTAGTGGATCCGGGTGTAGTACACCTCACGGGTGTACCACCGCTGCTCCCGATCTGCTGCTCCCCTACATGTCGAACAAGCCAACAGACCACCCCACTCATCACACCTCCGAGTCGAGCGGGGTCACGACGAGAGGCAGGAACGCCGCCGTCCCTCGGTGTGCCCGTGATGTGTGAGTGTTCTTAGCGGCGTTCAGGAAGCCGACGGCTCGCTTCGCCCGAGGTCGGCGAGAAGTTCCTTCTCAAGGGCGCGGAGGTACGCGGCGTGTTCGAAGTCCTGCCCGTCGATCGCGGCTTCCTTCGCACCCCGGATCTGGGCAATCCGCTCGTGGATGTCGAGATCGGGTGATGGTGGCTGGTGTGGTTGCCGATCCAGCCGCCGCGCTGGGGCCGGCCGGTGGATCGGTTGGGGCGGGGTCCGGGCCGCCCGCAGCGACGTCTCGTTACGGCTGTCGAGGCGATCGAGGCGATCAACTTCCAGATGACTGATGTCGCCGCCGGTGTCGAGGGCGGCGGCGAGCAGCATGCTGAACGAGGTCCCGTAGACCGGAACATCGGCGGGCTGATCACGCAGGACCAGGCGCGGGCCGGACGGGCCGGGGTTGCTGATCTCCTCGACGCGGCAAGTGAGCCAGTGCATGGTCTGGGTGGTGTGGTCGACAGCCGCGCCGATGCTGCGGCCGTCAGCCAAGTCGATGACCGTGATGATGGACCAGCGGTCGGGACCGCGGAACAGTAGGCCGTGCTCGGCGATGGGCCGCAGTCGCCACACGCCATCGAACAGGCTCGCCGCTCCGATGGCGCGGTAGAGCGCGGCGAGGTCGGCGGACGCGAAGAACAGGTGCTCGTCTCCGGGCGGGGTGGCGTGATGGTCGCGGATGATCCGGTCGATGACATCGTCGATCTGTGGCACCGCCGGCGACAGATGCCAACCGGCGACCGGCCGTAGCGCCCCGTCGCTGTCCTGGGCGACGGCGACCAGCCCGGCATGCAGGACAACCGTGTAGTTGTCCCGGTCGACCATATCGTTGATGTTGACGATCACTCGGGAAAGCGTTGCCGGCACCACGTCGCTCCGCACCCCCGGACCGTCGTATCCCATCCGGCCGGAGGAGGTCAGCTCGCGCGGCTCCCCGATCGGCAGGTCCAACAACGGATTCGGCCGGTCGACGCCACCGTCACGACGTAGGTACGGGTACAGCCGCGCAACCCAACCAGTGATCACGTCGCCGCCGTAAGCGTCGGCCGGGTTGTAGATGCGCTGCCAGAACTCGGTATCCGGGTCACCTGCCGCAGCCCGTACGAATTGATCGGCAATCGTCACCAACGAGCGACACCAGCTTTCCAGCCCGAACCCGGCCAATCCATCCACTCGTTTCCGGATCTTCCGCCAGTCCTCCACCGTGCCCGTCAAGGTGACCGAGGGAATGCCGCAGACGCAGGTCAACCACAGCGAGAAGTACGGCGAGAACACGTCCAGCAGCACAATCTGTCCAACGACGCGCTCGATGTCGGTACTGGTGGAGAAGTCGCAGGCGAACAACTCGGCGTCCGTAACCTCGGCGGCGAGCTGACGGCCGAACGACCCCACCAGCTCGTACCAGGAATTGGGATCGGTGGGCATCGGTCCGTCATGGACCACCTCGAGCCGTCTACCAGGCTCTGCCATCAACCGCGACCGCAGTTCCTCCGCGTGGAGCCGCACGTGTTGGGCGACACCCTGCGAAATCGTCAACCACACCACGTCCGGGGACAGCACAAGCGGGCGGTGCTCGGCGAACGCCCGGCCGACCGCGCTCAACAACGGATGCACACCGTCCGGCGCAATGACCGGGAGCGCCGGGTCACCACCGATCGTCAACGCGTCCGGGAACAGCTCACCAAGAGGCCGAGTCGGCAACGGCTCCACCGTACGGGCGACGTCGTCCACTGGAAAGCACACCATGACCACGACCGTAGCCCGCGACGCCATCCCGGAAGTACCCCGACGATGTGCCCATCACCGATCGTCTCCTACGCCTATCCGACGTCGCCCCAACTACCACAATCTGAGGCCGCACTACCCGGCTGGCCAACCGCCGACGTCGCAACCCACCTCGACATGCCAACGGACCACCCGCGCCGCCTGTCAGTCACACCTCCGAGAGGACCGGATCTCCCGATGCCAGAGTGGGGCTGTCGTACCGCGAAAGCGTCGATCATGGGGAGCGGATCAAGCCCTGGCCCGGTTGAAGCGGGTGCCCCAGTGGTGGATCTGCTCCAGTAGTTCGGGTGGGTTGAGGACGCGGAAGTCTGCGCCCAGCACGCCCAGTGCCATGGTCGGCCAGTCGAGGGAGTCGGTGGTCATTCGTACCCGGCAGTGCTCGGCGTCGAGCTCCTCGACTGTGCTCCACCGGCCGATGCGCTCGCGCACGGTTGCGGCCGGGGCGTCGACCAAGACCTCCACCTGGTAGGGGCGGGCCTGGTTGTCCAGGCTGGTGCGGACGAACTCGGCGGCGTCGGCGGCGGGAAGGGCGCGGGGCCGGAACCGGGAGCCGGTGCCGTGTGCCGCGGTGAGGCGGTCGACCCGGAAGCTGCGCCAGTCGTGGCGGGCGAGGTCGTAGGCGACCAGGTACCAGCGGCGACCGAGGGAGACCAGTCGGTGCGGTTCGACGTGCCGGTTGGTGTGGTGGTCATCGGCGGCGGTGTAGGAGAAGCGGAGGTGTTCGCTGTCTCGGCAGGCCAGCGCAACCGCGGTGAGCACGCCCGGGTCGACGCCTGGGCTGGCGGCGCCGTTCCAGCCGGCGGGCAGTGTCATCGCACCCAGCGCCTCGACCTGGCGCCGCAGCCGGGGCGGCATCACCTGCACCACCTTGGCCAGCACCCGTACCGAGGACTCGGCGAGGCCCTCCACCGCGCTCTGCGCGGCGGCCTGCAGGCCCACGGCCAGGGCGACCGCCTCCTCGTCGTCGACCACCAGCGGCGGTAGTACCGCGCCCGCGGTGAGCTGGTAGCCGCCGTCCACGCCCCGCTGCGCCTCGACCGGATAGCCCAGCTCGCGCAGCCGGTCGATGTCCCGGCGCAGGGTGCGGACCGAGATTCCCAGTCGCTCGGCCAGTTGGGTGCCCGGCCAGTACCGGTGGCTCTGCAGCAGGGACAGCAGTCGCAGCGTCCGGGTGCTGGTGTTCGCCATGTCTCCGATTCTCCTGCAATTCAGGTCAGGAAGTGTCCGCAGTGCGGCCTAGCGTGGATCCTGACCGACGAACAGGACAAGCAAGGCGGAGACCATGAGCGAGACCACGATCGTCAACGAATCGGCCACCCGCGAGCTGGCCGACGCGCCGGCCGCCGTTGGCGAGCGCGCGGACCTGTTGGCGATGCTGGCCCACCAGCGGCACTTCCTGCGCTTCACCACCCGCGACCTCACCGACGAGCAGGCCGGGCAGCGAACCACCGCCAGCGAACTGAGCCTGGGCGGCCTGATCAAGCACGTCACCGCAGTCGAGCGCACCTGGGCGGACTTCATCCTGGACGGGCCGTCGGTGATGGGCGACTTCACCACCATGACCGAGGCCGACTGGGTCCGACGTACCGATGAGTTCCGGCTGCTACCCGGCGAGACACTGGCCGGTGTGCTCTCCGACTACGCCGAGGCGGCCCGCCGGACCGACGGACTGGTCGCCACGCTGGACGACCTGGACGCCACCCAGCCGCTGCCGAAGGCCCCGTGGTTCGAGCCCGGCGCACGGTGGTCGACCCGCCGGGTGCTGATGCACATCGTCGCCGAGACCGCCCAGCACGCCGGCCACGCCGACATCATCCGCGAGTCCCTGGACGGCGCCAGAAGCATGGGTTAACCAGCGGAATGGTCGGGGGTGTATCGCGCGGCGCCCCCCCATACCATCCGTACACCAACGCCCGGCGCCGGCACAAACGACACACCCTCGCAACTGCGATCGACTGACTCTGACGCAATGTCACGAAGGCTTAATCGAGCCACCACAGGGTCGCGTCATCGTCCGGGCACTGCGAGCGACGCTGGCGCAACATTACCGTGAGGGTCCAGACAACCAGGAACGAGCGGGCCGGTGAGCTTGTGCAGGATCGTCACTGGCTACGACGAAGACGCGCCGCCGGGACCGGCAGCCTTTATCACGTGCTCGACAGCATCGGCTCGCCCGACAGCGCGACCGCCACAGTCGAGCCGGTCGAGGTGATCGCTCGCGCCGACGCGTCCTTCACCCTCCGGTACCAGGCATGTTCTGATCTTTCAATGACCTCCGAAGCTCCCGGGTGGGGCGCTATCGACGCCCGGCTCGCCGAGCTGTATCCCGATGTCGAGCCGAAGCACTACGGCACGCTGCACCGTTTCGCGCTGGGTGGACCAGAGCCACTCGACGACGTGAGCTTCTATCATCGGGTCGAGCCGGTTCCGCACTGGCACATCATCGGCTACGGCATGAGCGAGCTGTACGCCAAGGAAACCGACAACCCCGACGAGTCGGGCTGGGGCTTCGAGCTCACCATCCGGATCACCCGCGACACCAGTGACACCGCACCACCGACATGGGCGGCAAACCTGCTGCAGAACCTCGCCCGGTACGTGATCTCCAGCGGCACCTGGTTCGAACCCGGCCACCACATCAACGCCAACGGCCCCATCCGGCAGGACCACGACACGGCGCTTACGGCCCTAACCTTCGTCGAGGACCCGGAACTCGGGACAATCCCACCCCGCACGGACGAGTGCAGTTCCTGCAGGTGGTCGGCCTGACCACCGACGAATACACGCAAGCTCGACAGCGGGGCACCAACGGCCTACTGACCATGCTTGCCGAACGACAGCCGCTACTGGTCACCGACCTGCAACGGCCCTCAGTGGTAGACGACCAAACAGCGCGGACCCCAAGCGGGGCCGGACGCGGCAGCGACGGTTCCTAGACCGGGCTACCTCTGGTCGTCGTCCTCGACGGGGCCGAGGGCCATCATCCGCAACTGCTCCCACCAATCGCAGCCGGACAACGCGGCGCACCACAACGAGACGCAGCACAGGCCCACATCGCGAGGCACCCGGCCCGTCGCACCTCGCTTCGCTACCGCTGGAACTCATTCCTGCGGCGCATATCGGCCGCAACCGCCGGAGGAAGTTCGTCAAGCTCGTCCATGGTCCGTCCCGGGCGGAGAAAGTCGAACAGCAGCACCGTTCGGGTGCCGTCGCCGTAGTTCCACGCCTCGTGATCGACCGTGTCGTCGAACACGAACAACCCGCCTTCCTGCCAGGGCCGGATCTGCGAGCCCACCCGCAACGCGCAGTCACCGTCCGGCACGACGAGGCCGAGATGGGCACGATAGACGGTCGTGACCCAGCCCTCGTGGGGCTTGATGTGAGTACCCGGGACCATGCGGGAGAAGCCGGCAGTTGTCAGGCCGGGAACCCGGTGCAGCGCCTCGGCTGTGCGCGGACAGGCGGCCAGCGCTGCGTCAATACGCGTGCCGAATGCCACGAGGCCGTACACGCTCCAACCCGTGCCGTACATCTCGCGCTGCACCCACGGCTCGAACGAATCGTCGCCCAACGCCAGACACTCGGCCCGGATATCGGACCACGCACCACGAAGGTCCTCAAGGAATGGAAACGGCGACTCATCTACGAACAACGCATAACCCCCGATATCCCGAGTCTGAAACACTCACCCGTCCCCCGGGGCCAGCAGGCATACCTCCCCGCGTAGGCCCGTGTAGGGGATGTTCGCACAAACGGCGCCGATCACTGCCCCCAAGGCCTCGGGAAGTGGCGTTCTGGCAGCCGGCCGCGCTGCCGTGGGTCGGCTACCGGGTACGCCGGGCGAGCCAACCCGCCATCGCGCGGACGCCGTACCCGATGGCCCGTTCGTCTGGGTCGAAGGCGCCGAAATGCGGATAACTGGTTTCGATGGAGGCGCCGGGCGCGCGGACGCCGAGGAAGGTGTACGTGCCGGGTAGCCGGTCCAGGAACAGCGCGAAGTCCTCACCGCTGAACGGGATCGCGGCGTGCAACGTCCGTACCCGGTCGCGACCGGCTGTCTGTTGCAGGTACCGCTTCACGGCCTGGCCTTCCCGCTCGGGACAGACCATCGCGGGAAACGGGTCGTTCGGGAAGGTTACCGACGCCTGACCATCGGAGCCTGCGAGTCGGCGGACGTCCTCGCGGATGGCGACGTACCGGTCCTCCGGCCAGCATCGGTACGACAACCGCACCTCGGCTCGGCCTTCGGCTTCGGAGACCTGGGCCTGCATGAAGACGAAATTGGCCAATGGCCCGTCAGGTGTCTGGACGTCGGCCACGAGCCGTTCGAGGTCCTCGGAGGTCGCAGGGCGGGAAACGGTGGTGAGTGCGCTGATCTCGGCGGCGAGCCGTCGCGCCCGCGCCGTCGCATCGCGCCCCACGAGCGTGATGACGCCGCGGTCCTGGCCAGGAAGTCCGAGCCCGGGCGTGACCACGAACTGGCCGACAGGGAAAGGACCGCAGTGCAGGGCATGGATCTCCGCTGGACGGACTCGGGCGAACACGCCGTCGTCGAGCATCGCGGCGGCACCGGCGAGCGACTCCTCAGCGGGTTGGAAGACGAACACCACCGTGCCCGCGAGCCGGTTGCGCAGACGCGCCAGAACCCCCGCGACACCCACGCCCACGGCCGTGTGCATGTCGTGCCCACACAGGTGAGCCGCTTGCACGCCACCCCCCACCTGATCGCTCGGCGGTACCGCGTCCATGTCCGACCGGTAAGCGACCGTCCGGCCACGACGAGCGCCGCTGAGAACTCCCACCACCCCATGGCCCCCCACACCCGTGGTGACGTCGAGGCCGGCCTCGCGAAGTCGCTGGGCCACCACCTCGGCGGTCCGCCGCTCCTGACCCGGCGTCTCCGGGTGCCGGTGGATGTCACGGCGCAACTCGATCAGGTCACGGTCCAGCCGAGACGCCACCGCATCCACCGCATCCTCGCTCACCAGCCCAGCGGCCGAGCCGTTGCCGGCGTACGCCGCGTGGGCCGAAGCCAGCCCGGCTCCCGCGACACCGACGGCAGCGCCACGAAGCACAGCGCGTCGGCTCACGACGCGACCTTCCGAACCTGACATGTGTTCCTCCAACAAGAGTGCGACTAGCTCGAGCTTGTCCTGCTCGGCGTTGGAACGCACTGACGCTGGCCCCCATCTTGACCATGCGGTCACCCCTACCGAGATGTCCACAGTGGCGTCCGAGCGGCCTACGGAATGCGCGTGGCCCGGCTGCTCCGACCGCCGCCCGGCCCACGGTCAGTACCGCGGCGGGCAGCAACGAGGCTGTGCACAACAGCCAATGCTCTCCGCTGGATCACCACCGCCACGAGCAGCAGGTGCGGGAACGAGTCCACGACCAGGTTGCCCGGGAAAGCCCAACATCGCGGGCGGTTCCCTGAGAATGGCCGATCAGGTCCCGATCCGGTCGGCCCGCGATCGCGGCCGTAGTGGGGTGGGTACGCACGACAGCGGCCATGCACACTGTCAACGTAGGTCTCGACACCTCGCCTCGCGATCGGTATCCGCTCACGCCGCCGACCGTTCACGGCGGCACACAGCCACCATCACACACCGTAGCGCCCTCTGCCGTCGCTCAACATTCTGATCCGTCGAGATAGGTGTGCGTACCCTCTGGGTAACGGGCGGATCCAGGAGTGGGGTGCTCCGGTGTCGCGGCGGTAAAGACCCACAGAGCCGTCATTCGGCCTCGAAGCCACCGCGTTCCCGGGCAAGGGCGAGCCACTCCAGCCAACTGACCCACTTCGAGTCGACTTGCAGGGAAGCGCGTTGTTCCGCCGGAACCTGCGCGTAAGCCGCCAATGCCTCGTCGATCTCGCGTGTGGTCACCAGCCAGCGATCGTTTGACCGGAGCTTGAAGGCGGGGATGCCAGTCATGCCCGGGACGGTCTGGGACCGCCAGCGGAGGTCTGCCGCTGCTCGGTCCTGCCGCGCCTGTTCGTCGCCGGGAATGCCGGCCTGGATCGTCTCGGTTTTAGGCTTGGCCTCGTAGCCCATCCCAGTAAGCTGCATGATCTCGTTGATGCCATGGAACTGGCGGTACGGGAACTCCGAGGGCCCACGGCTGCAGAGCCGGTAGAGGTTTTCCTCGCAGTCGGGGTCATGAGCACAGGGTCGGCCCGAATCTTGGCAAGAGTCGAGCTGATAACGAGCTGCGGCGACGTCGGCCAGTTCCAGATCGATGCCCATTCCCTGAGGGTCTTGCACCATCCGCTCAGGGGCAAATCATTTTCCGAGACCGGCGACAACCGGCTCCGGTAACGAGCTACTCAGCCGGCCGAGCAGTGACGCTCAGTGTCATTAAAGGGTCGGCAACGCCACGAGGGTCGGGTTGCTACCTGGTCAGCCTCGCTCGGGCGTCCTCGGCGTCGGGGTGGTCGAGCGCGTCGAGAATCGCCAGTGCCTCCTGCCAGGCGAGCCGCGCGTCGGTCCCCCGCCCGCCGGCCTCGTGACAGTCGCCGATATGAAGGAGGATTATCGCCTCCGGGTACCGATGGCCGAGTTCACGCAGCATGGCCAACGAGCGTTGATGGCAGGCGCTGGCCTCGTCTTCGTGCCCGAGCTTGTGGTGGGCCTGGCCCAGGCTGTCCCAGGTGTACGCCTGACCGGACCGGTTGCCGACCTCCTCGAACAGTGCCAACGCCTGCGTGCAGCTGACCAGTGCCTGGTCGTAATCGCCGGCGAGGTAGTGGTTCCAGCCGATGTCGTTGAGCGCCGCCGCCTCACGGTCACGGTCGTTCCCAGCCCGGAACAGCGCCAGCGCGCGGTTGACCTCGGCCAACGCCGCGGCATAGCGGCCGAGGTTGGTAAACACGGCGGCAAGACCGAGGTGGATTCCTCCCTGGCGGACGGGGTCGGGGTCGGGGCCCAGGTCGATGGCTCGCTGATAGAGCTGGATCGCCCCGTCATGGTCACCCATCTGGTTCAGGGCGCCGCCGAGGCACGAGAAGGCGGCCCGCAGGGCAGCCGGGTCGCCGAGACGCCCAGCGGCTCGAACAGCCGTCTCCTGCAGGCTCACCCAGAGCCGGGTGAGGCCCCGCCGCCGCAGGTAGTTCTCGAGGATCGCCGCGAACGCGATGGTGTGACGGTCGAGTTCGGCGGCTTCGACCTGTCTCGCGACGGCGATGAGGTTGGCCACCTCCGCATCGAACCAGGCCAGCGCCCGCTGCTCGTCGGCCGGCTCGACGACGGACACGCCCGGCCCGGCCGGCGGTGGTTCGACCGGCGAGTGTTTGGGCTTGCCGAACTGCCGGTTCGCCGTATCGGCGCTGTGCACATGGTGGTCGATAAGGCGTCGGCTGGCGCAGCGACGGTCGTCGGCGGTGTCGAGGCGCTCGGCGAGGTCGGCGGCGTAGGCACGGAGCAGGTCGTGGAACGCGAACCGGCCCGGCCGATGCTCGCTGATGAGGTTCGCCCCGGCAAGCTCGGCCAGCAGTGGCCGGACCTGGGAGACCGGTAGCCCACAGGCACTGGCGGCGGCTGGCACGGTCAAATCAGGTCCCGGGTGCAGGCCGAGCCGCCGGAACAGAGTCGCCGTGGGTTCGCGCAACGCGGCGTACGAGCAGCCGAACACGGACCGCACATCGCTGGCCGCGTCGGTCCCGCCGAGGGCGTCGAGCGGTGTCTGGGCCTCCCGCATCTCCTCGACCAGCCCGGCCAGTGGAAGCTCGGGGCGTACCGCCGCCCTGGCCGCGGTGACCGCGAGCGCGAGCGGGAGGCGTGCGCACCGGGTGATGATCTCCGTAGCGGCGTCCGGCTCCGCCGAGAGTCGCGCAGGTCCGAGCCGGCGGGTCAGGAGGTCGTAAGCCTCGTCCGGGTCGAGCACATCGATGGCAATCGGCTCGGCGCCGTCCAGGGCGACCAGACCGGTGAGCTGGTCGCGGCTGGTCACCAAGACGAAGCTGCCCGAGGCGCTCGGCAACAGCGGCCGGACCTGGCTGGCATCCCGAGCATTGTCGAGGACGATCAGCACCCGCCGGCCGGCCAGCTCGCGGCGGTACTGGCCGACGAGGCCTTCCGTTGTCGCGGACAGACTCTGCGCGGGCACGCCCAGGGCAGTCAGGAACCCACGCAGGACCTCGTCGGGCCGCGCCACCGCTCCGGTGGGATCGAAGCCCCGGAGATTGGCGTAGAGCTGGCCGTCCGGGAATCTCTCCGCCGCCGAATGAGACCAGTGCACCGCCAGGGAGGTCTTGCCCACGCCCGCCGTTCCCACAATGGTCGCCACCGCTGCCGAGGCGCCCGTCACGTCGGAGAGCAGCCCATCCAACTGCTTGAGCGGAAGGGCCCGACCCACGAACCGGCTCACATCGGTCGGCAGCTGACGTGGTACCCCGGCGGGTCGGACCCGGGCTGCCACGACGTTCGGCGCCACGGGCTCCATGAGGTCGGGGCCGGAGGACTGCAGCAGGACGTCGGATTCCTCGCGCGTTTCCTCGCCCGGCCCGACCGGACCTGCCTGCCGCGCCGGTGTGGGGTCGCCCCCACGCTCCGTGCCGGCAATGCTCGGCGTCGTCGGCGTCTGGGTCAGTACCCGTCGGTGCGCGGCCTGCAGCGGCGCACTAGGGTCGATACCGAGCTCCTCGGCGAGGCGGTCACGAACCGCGTGGAACGCCGACAGTGCCTCCGCCTGCCGTCCAGCGGCGCCCAGGGCGGTGATGAGGCTGGCCTGTACGGGCTCGTGGAACAGTGCCATCGACGCGGCCAACTGAAGCGGCAGGATCACCCGCTCGGGTTGGCGCAACGACACGGCCAGTTCGGTGGCCGCCGTGCATACGGTGTGAAACTCGTCATCGAGGGCCGCCAGTACCGGAGCCGCCGAGCCATCGGCAAACCCGGCCCCTGGATGCCCCTTCCAGAGACCGAGCGCCTCGACATAACAGTCGAGCGCCAGGTCACGAGCCTGCCGGGCGAGAGCGGCGCGGGCGGCATCGACGAGTTCCCGGAACGACACGAGGTCCAGCACGTCGGGACCGGCGGTGAACACGTACGCGTTACCGTGGCGGTGCAGGTACCTTCCGGATGACCGGGCGGGCACCGCGGGCTCGAGCAACCGCCGCAGTGCCCCGATGTACTTGTGGATCACGTTGAGCGCACTGGCGGGGGCGTCTTCTGCCCAGATCAGGTCGATCAGGTCTCCCGTGCTGACCGGCTGGCCCACGCGAGCCACAAGCAGGGCCAACACGTGCGCCTGTTGTCTGGGGCCGGCGTTCAGCTCGACGCCGCCGCGCCAGAGCCGCAACGAACCAAGGATCTGTACGCGCAGCGAGCCGGCTTCGGCCCGTGGGTCATCGTTGTCATCCCGGACGGGATGCGCTGGCTCAGCCACGTCTGTCGCCTCCCGGATGACCTACACACATTGTCCGCTTGCGACCTTGTCTGGCCGGAACACCGAGTCTACTGATCCAGGAATGGTCGAAGGAACGGATGAGCGGCGCGATCATCAGCATCCCGCTCGACAGGAATACCCGTCCGCCGACGTGGCGTCACCGACGCGCAGGCATGGTCATCCACTCCGGCATGTACCGACCCCGGAATTCCGGGCACACTTCCTGTACCGCTCGGAGAGTCGGCCACAGCTACAAACCCCAGCTCAGACCCCCACGCGAGTCTTGGCACCCTACAGCCACACGATCGTTCGTCCACCGGTACCGCACGGTGCGCCTCCTGCGACAGCGACGCCGGGCACCTCGCGTACGAGGTGCCCGGCGCGTGGCTGCCGAGGAATCCGTGGGTCCCGATCACGATTTCTCACGGGTCGCCCTCTGCCGTTCCGGGTTCGCCATTGGGCGTGAATTTGTCCGGTGCCTCAACCGGGCGTCTCGGCCAAGTGCTTCCGGCGACGGTTGCTGTGGAGGACGTGTTTGGTCGCCCGAGCACCGAGCTGCTCTTTGCGGGAGCGGGGAGCCCCGGGTTTGGTTGACTCGCGGGGTTGAGTGGTTCGAGCCGCTCCGGCGCAGGTACACCGGGCGCGGCGAGGGCGACCGCAAGCGGTGATCTTTTCCTGATTCCGGGCGCTTGTCCCGTGCTGGGCTGCGCGGTACGGAGCGGTGCCGGCTACGCGTCGACACCGCTCTGTCATCCTCGTCCCGTACTAGCCGCCGGCGACCGCGCCGACCTCCCACAGCCGTGCGAAGTTGGCGGCGTACGCGTCGACGATGCTGCGATGGGAAAGCTCGACGGTCGCCTCGTCGTTGCGTTGCAACGACGTGGCGTTGAAATTGTGGCTGCCGGTCAAAACCCAGCCCCGGCCCGAGCCGGGACCAGCCGGGTCGCTGACCACGATGTACTTGGAGTGGATGCGGCCGGCGGGAGTCGACCCGTCGAGCACCCGGCGCTCGATGCCGGCGGCGTCGAGCGCGGCGGTGACCGCATCCTCGGCCAGACCATGCACGACGCGCACCTGGCAACCCGCAGCCTTCAGCCTGGCGAGCTCGTCGACGATCGCGAGCCGGGTGCCGTCCCATTCGGACTGGCCAATCTCCACCCTGGTGCGGCCCTTGGTCTTGCAGCTCACCTGGTCGAGCCGCGCAGCGATCGGGTCCCGGTCGGCAACCGGATAGAACTGAGCGGTGACCTTGCCGCCCGGCATTTCGCTGGTAATCGTGGTGTCGTAGTCGGGGTTCTGTACCTCGGCGGCAAGGTCGTCGAAGTACTTCCCGTACCCGGCGAAAAGCGTACCGTTACCGGGCAGCACGACGAGGTTGTTCCAGTAGCTGGTGGAGTTGACGTCGGTAATGTTGTTCGAGGCCTGCACGACAACGTCGCGCTTGCCACCGGTCTTGGAGAAGAGCGCGAACTTGTTGTGCATGCCCTTGGTGCCCTGGCAGGACGTGGTGTTGCCTTCCGGGCTCAGGTGGCTGCAGACGTGCACCCATGAGGTGACCGATGCGTCGGTACCGAGGGTGCGGATCAGCTCCGCGGCGGCGGGGTTGTTGATCTGATAGCCGTCCATCACCATGCGTACCTCGACGCCTCGGCGGTAGGCGTCGAGCAGCACCGCCGCGTAGTCGGCGCCGGCATCGCCCGAGACGACGAACTCGGCGATCTCGATCGAGGACCCCACCGCGGCTTTCTTGATCAGTGAGCAGATACGTTCCACGACGGCGGTCGGAGTGCCCGCGACGGGGTCGTTGAAGACGACGCTGGTCGTGACCGGTACCTTGCCGGCGTTACGGCAGGCGCTGCGGGCGGGCTCGTCGAGGGCGGCCTGGGCGGTGGGGACGGCCGCCAGCTGCGTACACAAGGCGACCAGGGCGCTGATACCAGCGAGCGCGAGGGGGCGAAGGGAACGGACTCGGTGCATCTAGTGGCTCCTACGCTGGCAATTCGCGCGCAAACACAAAAGCGCGCGGTGCCAATTGAACGGTACATTGATTGTCGCGAGCCGCCCCCAAAGTCGACAGTCGTTTTAGCCACAGTCGACGAGACGCTAGCTCGCCGCGCAATTCTAGATTTAGACCGGCCGTCGCGTCGACAACCAGAGTGTTAAGCCCACACATCCGTCAGAACCCGAACACGGAAACAACGTGTTACTTGGCATCCGCCGCCGCCCCGGTCACCTGAGAAGCACCGTACCGGGGACGGCTACGAACGCCCACTCGCAGAACCCCGATCGCTTGCCACGACCTCGACAACGGACACGCCCGGGTCACCCGCCCCACCAGACCTGCCGTTCCCGGACGTCAACCAGGTCTGGCTGATCGAACGCCACGTCACCGCCAGCAGCGGAAAACGACCCGCAGCCCGCAAGTCGGCACCGCCGGCCGCGCCCCCGACGAGGCCAACCCCGCCGGACTGGCCGCCCACAACCGCAGCACACCTGCTACCGCGAAGACCAACGCCGTGGTGCGCACGTCTGGGTAGAACTCGACGACGGCGTGAAGCAGGCAGTCAAGCCGTACTGGGAACAGTTCATCAAGCTCAAATGCGAGTACGACGTGGACGTCAGGCGCGCACAGTACGTAGATAGACTGAGCCGGCAATGGCTGACAATCCTCGAAAACTCGTCGACAATCCCGTCGCCGGTGGCGCGGGCAAGATGACCAACGAAAGTCTCGCCGCCCTCGTACGCGATCTCATCGCCGAATAAAGCGCGAGCGCGCAGCGACTGGAAGACCTCCTCGGTGAGCGTCTGCGCAACGGCGACGCTTACGAGCAGGCCATGTCGTTCGACCTCCTGGCCGAGCGATTGAGCCCCCACGGACCAAAATCCGCGAAAACACCGACTCCCGGCCAGAACGGCGCATCCCAGGTTGATGTCCATCGACCACCATCGTCGAGCGACCGACGGCGGAACGGATCGAAGATCCTCCTGGTACGGAGACCGGGCACAGTTGGTCGGTTGGCCAGGACGGCGGCGTGCGTAACGTTGTTACGGTCCTCGCCCGCACGCGCTAGTGCCGCTCGAAAGTAGCGCGAGGCCTCTCATCGCCTCAAGCGATCCTGGCCCCGCCTGTCGGAGGCGCCACTCGATCGACCCAGCCGGGGCCACCCACAGCGGTAGGTGATCATGCGCTCGCAGCGTAAGTGCCCGCAACCAGAACGGCTCGTTACCGGGGTTCCGGTAACGAGCCGTTGACCTGCTGGTGGAGCTGATGGAGGCCCTTGCACACCCCTGTTGGGAGGCCAAGCGCCTGCTCGTCATGTCCACGAAATGGACATGACATCACAAAGAGGCACGTCGAGTCCTAGCCTGCACGAAGGATCTTCAAGCCACGGGCGCCAAGTGTTCGAGGTTGCGCCAGTCCTTTGCCGCCCACTCCATCAGTTGACGCACGCGCTCTTTGCCCTCGTTCACGACCACATCGATGAAGCAGTCGCACTTCGCCAGGTTCCGACCGTTGACCACGCAGACCGCGATGCCCGCGATCTGCATCCCTCTCGCCACCGCCACAAGTTGCTGATCCCATGGCAGCGGTATCCGCTTGGCCACCTCCTTGCCGAAGTCCCTGGCCACGCGAGGCGTACCGAGCAACTCCAGGAGAAGACCGACCAGATCCCCGATCCGGCCATGGAGCCAGTCCTTGCCATCCAGGGCGGCACGAGCCAGGCGAGCGAGCCCCTTGCAGTTCCTCCCGGACCAGTCATCCGTCAGCCGCGACCAGACCCGGTCCCCTGCGTATCCGGCCGCCCGTACTACGGCAGCATCGGCCGCCCCTACCGCAACCGTGGCCTGGACGTAGCTGACCGCCTCGGCGATTAGCACCTCTCGCGCTGCAGGCGAAGGCCTCACACGCGATTGAGCCGACGCACTGAACTGGCTCGACGTGGCTGTACTTCGACGAGTCTTGGGAGGCGTCGTCGCCCTGGCCTTCTTCGGTGGATGCTTTGCATACTCCGACAAACGCCCCCGCAACGGAACCTCTGGCCGACCGAGGTGCTGCGGGCATCTCTGGCCTGGCCGACTCACTGGGCGCTGGCATGCGCGGCCATCCTCATCACGTGGTCCCCTGCACTTAACCTTCTGCTTTCGCGGCCGCTGCGCCATGCCTGAACGTAAACAGACCAGCACGGAGCATGACAGTGGTAAATCATGTCGGATCTAGGACATGAAGCCGACAGCTATCGCCGGTGGTTTGGTTTGCACATGACCGATGAGGTGCACCTGATCCAGGGTCTTGCGAACCCAGACTGGGCCTGCCCCGTTTTGACGGACATCCGAGATCAGGGGACCTGGGGTCTCCGGGAGGATGTCCAGCATCATGGAGAGCATGGGAAAGAAGCGGCCGCGGCCTCGGCGTTCGTTCACGCCGGAGTTCAAGGCCGAGATCGTCGAGTTGTGTCAGCGTGGTGACCGCACGCTCCGGCAGGTCAGCCAGGACTTCGACCTGACCGAGACGGCAGTGCGTGAGTGGGTCAAGCAGGCCGAACTCGACACCGGCGTCCGCGCCGATGGGCTGACCACCGACGAACGGGCCGAACTCGCACAGCTGCGCAAAGAGAACCGCAGGCTGCGCGAAGACGTCGATGTGCTCAAACGGGCAACGGCTTTCTTCGCGAAGGAGACCCGGTGAACGTCTTCCCGTTCATCGCCGCGGAGCAGGCCGGCAAGCACAACGTTAAACGTGCCTGCGAACTGCTCGAGGTCTCCCGATCCGCCTACTACCAGCAGAAAACCGGCACCCAGTCGCAGCGCGAGCGGGTCGATGCCCGGCTCACCGACAAGATCACCGTGCTGCACGAACGGTCCAAGGGCACCTACGGGGCGCCGCGGATCCACGCTGACCTCACCGAACAGGGGCTACGGCACGGCCGCAAACGCGTCGCCCGGCTGATGCGCATCGCCGGACTCGCCGGCAAGAGCCCACGCCGCTGGCGCACGACCACAATCCCGGATCCGGCCGCCGGGCTCCGACCTGACCTGGTCGGCCGCGATTTCCGTGTTGATCCTGGCGTAATCGATACCCGCTGGTGCGGCGACATCACCTACATCAACACGTGGCAGGGCTGGCTCTACCTGGCCACTGTCATCGATCTCGCATCACGCCGGGTCGTCGGCTGGGCCGTGGCCGACAACCTCAAGACCGACCTGGTCGACGCCGCCCTCGCCGACGCTGTCGCACGCCGCCGACCCGAGCCCGGGCTGGTGTTTCATTCCGACCGTGGCACGCAATACGTCAGCGCCCAGCACACCCGCCTGGCACACCGTCACGACATCCGCCTGTCCGTCGGCCGGCGCGGACAGTGCTGGGACAACGCAGTCGCCGAGTCGTTCTTCGCCACCATCAAAACCGAACTCCTGCACCGCCAGGCCTGGCCCACCCACCAAGCCGCCCGCCAGGCCATATTCGAATACATCGAGGGCTGGTACAACACCCGCCGCCGACACTCAACCCTCGGCTACCTCAGCCCTGCGGCCTTCGAGACCACCAGCTCACAACCGCTACCGATCGACCGAGCCGCCTAACTAAGATCAACACAACGACCCTGTCCGTCGAAACGGGTCAAGCCCAAGACTGGGAGGCGCGACGGTTGCTTGACGCGACCGACAGGCACGGGATGGGGACAGTAGACAGCCGAGCCTAATGCTCTGCTGCCTCCACAAGCTCAGCCACACCGTAGGCGTTGAGCGCTAGCATCTGATCAATAAGATCAAGAGTTTCCCGTCTCTGAACTTGTGAAGTCGCCTGCGCATACGCTCTAAACACGAGCTGCCCGACCTCCCGTGCATCCCCAGCCGCACTCGTTGCGAAATCACTCACATCCGAGCCATGAACCTCAATGAAACGCCGAGCACAGGCAATTACGAGTGAATCGACACGATCTGGAGCACGCTCAAGCGTTATGAGCAACTGTGGAACGGCTTCCGAATAGGCATCCGAGGAGATGAGACCAGATAAGACTCGCAAGAATGGGCGTAGCCGCTCGTCGCGAAGAACACCAGCAACCTCTGCTACTGCCTTACGAACGCCTTCATCACCGTCGTTCATCAATCGGACAAGGACATCTTCTGCTAGAGCCGTATTAGTAGCGACTGGGAGTAGATGAGCACATACTGATGCAGCACCTCTTCGAGCCGCAGCGTCTTTGCTGCCCACAACAGATCGAAGCTGCTCCTCCTGACCCCACTCGATGCCAGCGTAAGCTGCCAAGGCACCACCACACTGCCGCACTTCGGCGTCCTCGGCTTGCAGCATCCGTGGCGCAAGCGACATTACGAGAATGGGATCCCCATTACCAATGTACCTAATGAGTCGCGTAACGGTCCCAACCGCGAGCAACCTATCGTCACCCTGCAGCAGTAACTCGAAAGCCTCAACTGCTTCAGGTCGTGCGTGTCGCAGACAACTCGCGATCACGTGGGCAACACACGACCGAACGGCTACAGATGAATCCTGTGCCATTCGGTTCAGGACGGGCACCACCAGCGCCGTGCGGATCCCATCTGAATCGTAGACGAGGAGATCTCCCAAGGTGAGAGCAAGGCTACCTCTCGCCGTGTTCATACCTTCCGAAAAGATCACTCCGTCAAACGTCTCTTGCTCCCTCATTTCATGCTGGGGCCACCGTGCCTCGCCAGGATCCTCCGAGCTCAAAATCCGTTCGACGATCATTGAGATAATGTCGGTCGGAATATCACTCCTGAGGTAGTTACGACGAAGCGGCCACCCGAGCCATCGATCGTTCTCGCGAAACTGAAGTGACGCTATGTGACGCATCACTTCAAAAATCGGCGCTGGATCAGGTAGGGGCTCAGCTTCGCCCAGACCCATCAATATCGCCTCAGTGTAGTCAGGCTTAATCTCGCTTCCGAGACGGAGCGTCAGCCCAGCAAATCGCGCGGCATCCTTCGACACCTCGCCCTGCAAGACGCGCGACAACTCCCGGGAGCCGCCCCGAAACGCCCTAAAGTCCTCCCTGTCTGTGTTATGCCTCGCCATCGCGCGTAACCAGTCGTCGTCAGACATGCGCTCCGCCGCCTCGGGCGCGATAGGCGACTGCACCGACCGCATTTCGATTGGTTCCGGAGCATCGGGCTGATCCATATTGGTAAGGCGCCTGAGCTCGCCTAGTCGTCGGCGAGCTACAGAGGATAACCTAGATTCATCCATCGCAGATAGCAGACAGAACATATACCATCCAGGGTTCCTTCTCTCCCAGGGAAAGCGGAGTTCAAGGATTGCCTGTTCCAGACGATCAAACAGCTCTGCCGACAGGTGGTGACCTATGGCTTCAATGAGCTGACGGGTCGTCCAAACACCATTTGACATGTAGCCGCTCAGGAATCGAGCAGGGTTTTGCAGGAGGATACTCCCCGCCCAATTAGCACAGCTCTCGGCGGCCGGGCCCCTGAGGGCTTCGTATAATAGCCATTGGGCCGCGTCGTGCTGGTCTGTCGCCAGCTTCTCTAGCAGTGGCCGAGCGGCCTCCGTATCCTGACCGGCGAAGTCACGAAGAGCGCTAGCCGCACTAAAAAGCAGGGCATCCTCAAGCTCGTGGAAGTTCTCATGAGGAATGCGTAGACCAAAGTGGGCGTCCGCGTAAAGGTGGTCCTGCCACTCTCGCTCCGTCAGGCGCATCACGGTTAGCAGGTACGGTAGGAGCAACTCACAGAAGATTCGCGGAGCACCCTCCGCTGCCTGCGTCGTTAGCCTGATTATGGCGTCGTCGTGATCAAGAAGGGATTTGACCTTTCCGGAGTCATCAATATCCAAGGCATTTGGCCGCAAGGCAAGATGGGCGACAAGTAGCTCGACTGCCCAGATTGGTTGGTGTTTCGCTAAATCATATGTAAACATCCACAAGTTGTGACCGTAGTCGCGAATCTCGCCACTTCGTATGGCATCCGTCAACAGTTCAAATAACGGTCGACTCTCGTGCACTCTCGCGAATCGAACGGTCCATAAAAGCCAGTTAGCGTAGTTCCGGGAGCGCCCAGCATGCGGCTTGAGAAGTTCCGCCATCCGATCGGGCCGCTCCTTGATCCCACCAAGCGCGACGTGCAATGCATGGTTGTGATAGCGTTCATCACGGCCCGCAAGCCATTCTTCAAACATCCCATCGCTATCGAGACGATCGAACCAGGCAAGCGTACGTAGCGAAAGCCACACCCGATCCTCGAATAGCGAGTGCGCATCGAGCACGCCACTTACCATATCCCACTCCGCACTTGACGGATCGGGCAATGAGCTAAGAATACCGAGAACGACATCCTTTATGTGGAATCGGACGTTCTGATGAGAGAGCAAGTCTCTCACTTCTTCGATAAACCGCTCCGGCTCCGACGCCCGGAGGTGACTAAGAATCTGGCGGACTTGAGAACGTCGAAATAGTTCCTGCTCGCTTGAGAGCAGGAACTCAACAATGCTCTGCTCCTGGCTGAGCCAGCCACGGGTGAAGACATAGCCAAAGAACGCCTCGTGAAAGAACGCGATTTGCTGGCCATCCCTGGTAAGGACATGTTCCGACACCAGCACACTAGCGTCAACAAGCAAATCATTCTGGTCGAGGACTGAGACGTTGACCGATAGGCGTTGCTGCGAACTCATGGCACTCGCCACGGTCTGCGCAACCTGCGCGAAACGGGTACCGTCACGTCGCTGCGAACAGTCGATCACTTTGCGGTCCCAGAAAGCATCGAACAGATTGTTCGGAGTCCGGAATGTCAGCGCTCCGGCCTGATCGGCGATACCCTGCAACAGGACGAGATGCAGCGGTGACGTGAGCAGCTTCACTTGTCGTTCTTCAAGTGCGGCTGGATCGATGCCCATTTCGCGGACCGCATCTGCTACTTGCGACTCGGACAGCTTTCCTAGCTCTACTCGCGCAGAGCGTTCATCCTTAACTAGGTCGCGTATGCGGTGATCGTTCTCGACGTCGAACTTTCGGCAGGCGAGCACAACTCGCATTTTCGGGAACGCAGAGGCTTCCCTTATCGTGTTCGCAACAGCGTCAAAGCTCAGCGGCATACGCCCAGAGGCGAGGCTGACAGCGTCGAGCTGATCTATCACGAGCACAGATGGATGCTCACCCGCAACAATCGAGAGCGCCGTCACCGGAGAGACCGTCAGTCCAAGTCTCTCACCGAGCTCGGCGGTTGATGAGAATGCCCCAAGCCGATCGAGCCGAAACCCCAGAACCGCCACCTCCTTGGCATTCAACTCTCCAGCCATCTCATGAAGGACGGCACTCTTGCCGTCACCTGCGTCGCCAGTTAACAGTACTAGCCGATCTTCCCCCTCCAGCAATTCAACCAGCTTCGTTGCCTCGCTTCGCGCGATGACCGGCTTAATAAGCCCGAGCTGGATCCCAGCTATCCATCCTGCCGTAATGGCGGTGGCATGTTCGACTATTGTCGTCGTCCGTATTTGTTGCGCACGACGAAGGCCGTAGTCGACCAAGTTCGCCTCAATGAATGCGACGTCGAGCCGGACTCCAAGGTTCTGCTGAACGAGATCACCGAGGCCAACTGCAGCGAGTCTGCCCGCCGCGCCTTCGAGAAATAAGCCGGCGAGCGCCGCGTTCATGTCATTGATATTTCGCTCATCCGGCCACTCTATCCAAAGTCCACGAAGCACGCTCCAGGCAGCCTCTGGCGAACCGAGTAATTTGGTCGACGCCAGTTCATCGAATGTGGGCTTCAGGGCTCCCGTCAGCCAGTAGTCAATGAAGTTCTTCAGATCGGCTGATCGGCGCGCTCGATCTGTCAGCTCCTGAACGGGCCGCGACGGGATCGTCGAGACGAAGTGGAACTGCCTACCGGCTTCAACATGTAACCGGGCATTCTGCAGAACTCCCTTGCCGTGAAGAGATCTTGGGGTCCAGCTGTTGACGTTCTCGTCCTGCCGTTTGAGCTGATGAACCTCAACGACACTGCCACGACGAAAGGTGAACTCAGCACCCTGAGCGAGTTCATCAATGTCTTCGACGGTGATGGAGTCGGCTTCGCCAAGCAGTACGCGCAGGACATGTTGTACTGTCCAGGCCCCCTCAAAACGATTACCAAACTTGTCGGCTTCACCGCCTGGACGCGGGCTCATTGCTTATCATCCCCCCGGTAGCTAGTCATGCGCGATCCTCAAAGTATCCAGCAGCTTCTGCGTAGTCATCAGCGAGCTCGCGACTCCGTTCCCGGAATTCAAGTTCGCCCTTGCTGTCGCGGTCAGTCCAGTACCGCCCCTTCAGGCGTCTTGCTGGATTGCCAGAAATATCAAACACTGCCGAGCCGTGATGAATACGACTACGGTGCTCGACACGCATATCTGGCTTATTCAAGTACAGATATGTCAACAAAAATGACCCATCGACTTCGGAGATGCTAGCCAACGCCGAGGTAGACCTCGACGCATCAGTCATCAGCTTCACGACGACCAGCGAGCCGGTCTGCTGTACGACTAGGTAGACGGTCTTCGGTTCTGGCCTCATGCCGGTACTCGGCTCGACCCAGAACGAAGTCAAAGTGCCTTGCCAAGTCCCCCTTATATTCCTCGGCACTCCGGGAACCCGCTGAACAAGGGGGAGCCGCCAAAGCCAGAAGTCCCACAGATTGAAGAGGACGGTGCTGGCCAGAACCGCAATAGAGAAAAACTTGAGCACAGCTAGATCCGGCCGACCATCTTGCACCCAGGTCCCAATCACAAAAACAACGACGACCACCGCGACAATAACGCGGATAGCAATCGTTCGCTTCATGAAGCAAGCCCCAGGTAATTCCAGGCAGCCTTCACAAAGTCGCGGCCATCCTGACGGTTCCATGCCTGATCGCGATGGAACAGGTATTTGTGCCCGTTCACCTCACGCCACCGCTTGGAGCCCTCGGCCGGCTCCGCACCCTCAAGCTCGCTCCAGATATGAACAATGACGCCGTGGACGGTCTTGGCCCAGGTTGGCTCAAGAAAGACACTGTCAGGACAATTATACACAAGGCATTCAACAAAAAAAGACGGAACCTCGCGGTGCTCGCCACTAAGAACCATGGCGTTCTCGACTCGCTTCATAATCCGAACGGCCTTTTTGTAGTAGCCGTTGGTGCGATTGTTCTTGGTGCGCCCGTTGGTGAGTTGCTGAACGGGGTAATTGACGAGGCCAGTTCCGTCCTTCTTGAAGACCTTTGTGCCCTCTCTGTACTCACCCGACGAGAAGTAGTAGCGATAGTCAAAGCACGGAACTACATCGGCGTCGACGCGTGCGCTATTTGAGCTTATGCGGAAGGCGGTTGAGCCAGATGAGTCAATTTGACCTGGGAACTTTTTCTTCAAAGCAGCTTCCAGTTCAGCGCGCAGGTTCGTCGGCGTCCAGATTCCCTTATATGGGGATCCCGCGGGATGCGCTCCCTTCGTTGCCTCCTCCCAATAGACAACCTCGCCGCATTGGACGGCAATATCTACGTCACTGTCTGCTTTGACGTTGGTATTGTTGGCGTAGGAACCCTTGGCATAAACAATAATATCGTAGCCGCTGAATGCCGAGTGCCCCTTCACAGCCTCACGGATCATACGTTCGGTCCGCTCCTGCTTGTCCTGCTCGGTGGTACTGGACGGTCCGGTCCAACTGATCAGACGCTCCTCTAGGCTCATCGACACACCCCTGACATCTCGCCGCTTGCAGATGATGTGACGGCCAAGACGACCAATGAGGAAGAGGTATTTTTCATATAAGGATCTCGAATGGCCAAATTATAGCACTTTTGTCCGATTCCGGGAACTGTATTCCAATTACCCAGACGTGGGTCGCAACGCAATGTTCCCCCCATCACTCCCGGCGTCACTGCTTCGTGGCGTCGACCGAGCCCTCGCATCGCCAAGATCAAATTTCGGTTCAGCAGGTTCATCAGGCGATGGGCGACCCTAGATAGGACGAAAGCGCAAAAGCAAGTTACTTACGGGTTCGGCGTGGCGGGCAGCTTGTTTCATTCTGACATTGTCGGATTTAGCCACCCTAGAAAGATCCATCCCGAGTCAATGCCTGGCGAGCAACACAAGTGGACGCGTCGTGGGTTCAGGATGAGGGCCGCCGATATGGCCGTAGCTTCCACCCTCGACGGGGGCTACAGGAGGAGGTGTGCCGTGTCCGAGCTACGTCCAACGTCGTCCACTGTTACTGATACCACGAACGCCTCCCAAGCGGTCGGTGCGAACACCAGCACCAGACCGGAGGCGTCCCTGTGCCGTTCAGTGAGAGCACAGGCTGGCCTCTCAACAAACTAGCCACTCGCCGAAGCCGACCACCGGCCTAAAGATCCGACAACAAGCCCCCGCCGCCCTGTACTCGGCAGGGAAACGGGGGCGTCGTGAACGACTCAGACGGCTTCAGGCTGGGCTATCGCCTCGGCGTAGGGAATGACCTGTGACCTTTCGATGTACGGTGCGAGCAGCTCCCGCAGGGCCTGTTCACCTTCCTTGGTGAGGTCGAGCCGGTAAAAGTCGTACTGGATGGAGAACGTGACCGGCCCACCTTTGCCAGCCGGGATGTCCTTGCCGGTGATGTCGTCCGTGAGCACGATGCGTGCTGACATGCTGGTTACCTCCTGCTGGTCGACGCGCAGAAGCTAACAGCACAAGACTTACATGTCAGGCCGAATGTAAGGAATCGGACTACTTGCCCTCCCGGGAAGGGTCTGCCCTAGCACGCCGGCAGGTTGCGCTCGCCGCGACTACTGGCATTCACCCAAACCTCTGAAAGGAAACCAGACCTGCCGTCTCGCCAGACTATCTTGTACCACAGCCTCGAACTCGACAGATCCGGATTCGCATCATCGACTGCGGACTCCCTGTTTCCGTTGGTTACCTCGTCGCCGATTTGCCAACAGACGGCAGTGACGTAATCACCGCTGCGCAGATCAGTATCGGGTAGAGCACAGCCGTTGTCCTTGCAGAACGACACGGTTCGAGTAGACAAATACGCCGGAGAATCCTCACGCATTGAGTTACCGCTGGTGACACGATTATCGATCAACAGCTGCACACCCGGGCCGGTGGGCCCAGGGGCCGGCTCGGGCGCGGCTGACACCGACGCTGACAGCTGTGGCGCCGGCTTGTCGTTAAACGGGAACCACTTCACTTCGTGAGCAAGCATCAGCAAGCCAATACCTGCTCCCACGACGCCGACGGCCGCCTGCACCACCGTCGATATCGTGATCATAGAACTATTGGTGGTACCGGTACGACTCTCAGTAGTTCCCGTCATGTCACGTGCTTCACAATCGTCGCGGTGGGGTCGCTGAAAACCCCAAACCGGTCACTGACGGTGGCGTAGAAGGAGTGCTCCCCAGGACTGATGCCGCTGAACTGCTTGGACGAACGCGTGCCGCACTGTGCGGTGAACGCCTCGCGTCCGTCGATGAAGAAGTGGCAGGTCACCGGATCACGTCCGCTCTGCCAACCAACATCGAATGCGACGCCCACGCGCCCGCCGCCGTGAGGTACGACGACGAGGTTCGCGGCAATCGGCTTGGGCGCGGGTGGCGGTGGTGGTGGCTGCGGCGGTTCCGGCTGCCGTGGCGGCTGCGGCTGCGGCGGTTGCGGCTGCTGGGCTGGCGTAGTCGGAGGCTGCGCCGGCGGCTTCGTAGTGGCTGGCCGTTGCGGCGCCGCCGTGATGGTGAAGAAGGCATCGACATGGCGGCCGGTGCTCAAGTCCACAGCACGGGTTCCGTAGGTATCGGGTGGATCTCCCTTGCACGGCCACCGCCAGGGGAACGATCCGTCCGGACGTGCGATCGCCGTTGTCTTCAGGTTCGCGTACTGCCGGCCATCCGAGTGCCAGGCGGCGATGCTCACCTCACCGCCGGGCGTAAAGCCCGACGACACACCCACCAGCTCGCCACCGTCGGGCGTGCAGGAGCCATTGATCTTCAGCTTCACGTCCTCGGCCGGCGCTGGCTGAGGGGTCGATGCCGGCGGCTGTTGGTTGCCAGTGTTCTTTGCCGCATGCACGTAACCGGAGATCGTGATGCCGGCCTTCGAGACGGCACCGGTCACCGGGTCGTACGCGTACGTGGCCCTGCCCGCGACGCTGTTGTTCTGCTCGACAGCATGCAGCGTCCTGCCCTCGATGCGATCTACAACTGCCACGTGCCCGTACTTCCCGTTGCTGTGCACCACCACGTCTCCGGGCACCGGCTTGTAGCCGGACCCGTTGGCATGGCCAGTCAGGCCGGCGTAATCACCGCGCTGCGCATGGACGTAGAGCCACTTCGCGGCATCGTTTGCCTCCGCGCCCAACCAAAGCCGGGGAAACCACCCACGAGCTGCGTAGAGTCGATTCACAAGCTCGAAACACTGCCAACCGTATCCAAATGCCGGAGGATTGGCATTCAGGTTGAACACAGCCTTGTTATCAAATGCGCAGCTCGTGCCCTTGGTTTGGAACTCCCCGTTCGAGTGCACGTCAACACCCTGTCCACCAAGCCAACTGGTGCCCGCAACCGTGACGTGCCCACAGGCATACGGATTGGCCGCAGCGTTCGCCCTCGGCCACATGTCCAGTTGCCACGTCAACGCGGACGCAACGATCATGCCGGACAGAAAGACGCCAACGATCATGACAAGGCGACTGCGACCAGGCACACGCATCAGCCCATCCTCCATCAGCTCTGGTGTCCCCCTAAGGGACGCCCACAGTAGCGCAGGGGTTGTGTGTGCCAAGTGAATTTAGGTGCGCGTGTTAGCGATCATGGAATCGCTCTAACCTGGTATGCCGGATTTGCCTATGCCGATCATGAGCACCCGACTGAACGATGAGCCGATCAAGTGATGAGCGGCCAGCCTATCGGCCTAACCTCCTCGACCAACAAACACCGACAAGCCCTCGCCGCACACAGTCGATCATCATTGCTTACATGATCACTGATGCCGAGCGAACCCAGACGCACCGAGCATGCGTGAATCCGAAACTGCCTCGGATTCACGGACTTTGCCGACGTCGCGAACAGGTCCCAGTCAAGCGAACATGAGGCACGCGACGTGCCTGTACCACTTCCAGTCAAGCTGTTTATATCCCCAGAACCAGAGCTGTCACGAATAGTGATGTAATTGTTAATTGACTTATGTTATGATCATCTTCAAGGGCATGGGAGCGGTGGCTTCTAACATGCTGGCAGGTACGTCTTACCTGCCACTCAAAAACAATCATCGAAGGTACCCCCCCCCCCCCCCCCCGCTAATTCTCAGGGGGCTGGGCGGTTCGACCGTGGCCACGTTTTTATGAACGCAGTCTCCTGCGACGTGCCGATTGGCGGGCGGTCAGAAAATATCAACATCAACTCAGGAAGTCTTACCATGACGAAAGGATCACTTTCCGCATCCCAACCACATCAATTCAAACCGCTCGTTCTCGGGTCAACCATCGTGCCGCCGCGCAAGATGACCAAGCTCGCAGTCGGCCCATTCCCAGCGACGGAGCCACTGCCCGAACTGGAGGTCGATGTCGAACAGGGCGGCCACGAAGCCTTGGCGTACATGTCATCCCGGCACCACGACCCGGAGGGTCAATCCGTGATCTTTTTATTCGAGAACTACGGAGACAAAGGGTGCCTGGTTGTCGTGAAAACCGCATAGCCTCACGAAGTGTTCATGATGGCATTTGCCCGCATGCCGACGGATACTTCATTCTGTGCAACCACCCTCGAAGCGGCACACCACGAAGGCCGGCGATGAACGACTGGCCCGCCTGGTGATGCAGACAGCCCTTGATGTGCCGGTCGCCGTGTATGACGACCAGTCAAGGGACAGCATGTACGACCTGCGGGTCCTGTACCCAGACGGCAGGGTAGCCGCGGTCGAGGTGGTTTCCACCCGCAGCAGCAAGGCCGTGAAACTTGAGCTTGCGGCCCAGCGGCTCGGCCACATACCGAAGCCGGAGTTGTCCCGCAGCTGGCAACTGCTGGTCGTGCCCGAGACTCAGCTCAAAAAACTCGCGGCCGCCGCAACGGCCCATCTTGTCGAACTTGAACACGCAGGCGTCGAGCGGTGCACGCGGCGATCTCAGCTGCCGCCGGCGCTCCAGGCGCTCGGGGTGGCGTCCGTCAGGTCATTCCCACCGACGGAGCAGCGTCCTCCAGGCTTCCGTCTGAACCCTCTGCCAACAGGGGCCTGGGAGCACTCCGCTGACGACGCCGTGCGGGAATGCGTCGAGTTCCTGCACGCAACACCTGACGTACTGGGGAAGTTGCTGGCGTCAGGTGCGCCTGAACGGCACGCAGTCGTCATCGTGACGGTCGACTGGCTGGAGGCGTTCGCCGCACTCCGTCACGGGTCGACGCCCACCGCAGCCCCGGATCTACCCGAGGGGGTTGAATGTCTGTGGATGATTGCACTCAAAGCACTCCCAATCCGGGCAATCTATTGGCTCGGCGACGGGGTGTGGCGTGATGTGCTCCTGGATCAGGAGCACATCAACAGGGCGAACCACCGGCAGGGGCGGCGAGCCCTCTATCAAGATCGACAGAGGGCTCGCTGACGGATGAGGCCGGATGGGACGACCTTACGGGGCGATCGCGCCGTCCTTGATGCTTCCGGTGAAGGCGGCCCAGGCGGTCGGGCTGAAGGTCAGCGTCGGGCCGCTTGGATCTTTTGAGTCGCGCACGTCGATGGCAACGCTGCGGTCGCGTACCTCGGTGCACTGCCCGTTCGATGATGATCTGCTCGACTTCCGCCAAGCTGCGTGAGTGGGGATAGATCCCATATCAGTTCCTCCTTGCCTACTGCATTTTGTTGGCTACCTCGCGGATGAGTCGAGCGGAATCCACGGGGTTCAGTGCGGCGGCGCGGAGGTGCTCGAAGATCACCGTGAAGCGCCGGACATCGGCGTCACGCTCCAGGAACAGCTCGCCGGCCATGCTGTCGATGTAGACCAAATCGGGGTCGGCGGTCTCCGGGAAGTCCATGATGGCGAACGAGCCCGGCATGCCCGGGTGGGCGCCGACGCCGAACGGTACGACCTGCACCACGATGTGCGGCTGTTTCGAGGCGTTGGCCAGGGCAGCCAGCTGCTCGACCATAACCTTCGTGCCGCCTACCAGCCGGTGAAGCACTGCTTCGTCCATGATCGCCCACAGGTTCAGCGGGCCGTCTTTCTGGAGCGACGCCTGGCGCTTGAGTCGCGCTTCAACCCGCCGTTCGACGTACCCGTCGTCAGCGATCGGAACTGCCCCGGCAATGACGGCGCGGGCGTAGTCCTCGGTCTGAAGTAACCCCGGAACGAACAGACACTCGTAGTTGCGCAGGCCGAGCGCCTCGGCCTCGAAGCTGATGTAGGCCGTGTACTCATCCGGCAGCTCCGACTCAAACGCCTGCAACCAACCGAGCTGGGCGGCCTGCTTCGACAGGTCGATCAGTTCGTTGCGGGTGTCTTCGTCGGTTACGCCGTATTTATCGAGGAGCGCGACGAGTGTCCGTCGCTGCGGGCGAACCTTGGCCGTCTCGATCCGGTACAGGGTGGCCGAGTTGATCCCGGTCTGCTCGCTCACTTCCTCGCGCGTCATGGCCGAGGCGGTGCGCAGGCTGCGGAGTTCGGCGGCAAGCCGTCGCAGGCGCACGGTGGGCGGTTGTCTCCGAGCTGACAAGTCCATGATCCCTTCGCTCCGTCCGTAATCAGAGTGTCCCTGTCGTGCAAGTACCACGACAAGGCAGGGTGGGCGAGTGATGATCGGGCAGATGCATACCTTGCATAATCCGATATGCAGTAGCACGATGGGCACAGCATGTCACATCCCACCCGAGGTGCGGCATGGGCCATGACCTCGTGTTTAACCGCTCAAACATGAGGAGTTGGCCACTCCCAGGTGGGGGCTCCGGCCTCAGCTGGCGGCAACCGGCCGCCGGAGCCCCCTTGAGAAGGAGGTCAGCGTGGAGATCATCGGCACCGTCGTCGGATGCGTACTTCTGGGGTTCTTGGCGGGGCTGTTCAGCTTCCGGGTCAAGAGCCGGTGGTGCCCCACCTGCGGCCGTACGACAAGCAGCTCCGTCTACAAGGCCACTCATGGCCGGTCTTGACCCCAAGCCGGGCGATGCCCTGCTCATCAGCGGAGAAGCCAACCCGGACTTCGACGGTGACGGCCAAATTTTCCTGCGTGTCATCCGTGCCGAGGCAACTCAACCCGGGCGGCTCTGGCTCTACGGGTACGAAATCAACTCGCGCGGCACCGCCAGCAGGAAGCGGCAGGTGCATGTGCGACGTGACGGGTTGCGCGAGGCCGAGATTTGGATGCTGCGTCCGGTACCTCGAAGGGGTCTCCGATGAACGACCCGCGGGCGTACGCATCTCCCACGCCCATGAACGTCAGGATCGACGGCGAGCACTACAAGGGGCGTATCTCGCCGTTGATCAAGCAGGCGCTGCGTGACTGGCAAACCGCCCAAGCGAAGACGCGGTACACCGATGCCGCCAACTCCTAAGCCGGGGGACACCGTGATGGTTGGCGAAGAAGCCAGCGTCCAGTTTGCAGGCGACAACAAGATTATTTTCCGAGTGACGGCCGTCAGCGATGAGCTCACCTACGAGGGCTGGGGCTGGATTACCGGCTACGTCCTCGACAGCAAGGGCGAGGCCAAAGACCGCCGCGAGATCTTCGTCGTGATCGACGGGCTGAAGTTCCCCCGTGGCCGGAAGTTATGAGCGGCCTCGTCAAGGTGACGGTCAACCTCACCCCGCGTGCCGTCGAAGCTCTCGACGCTGCCACCGCTCGTACCCGTGACACGAAGACCGACACGATCAACCGCGCCTTGCCGGTCTACAACCTCGTGCTCGAACTGTTGGAGCGCGGCGGCGGGTGCATCACCCTCGTGCAGCCTGACGGCTCCGTAGACCGGATCCACGTTGTCTAGGGGCTGGGCTGTTGACACGCCGGCGTGGTTGCTGTCGTGGGATGTCGAACGCCCACCAACCGACCCGCCTGCCGGATGCGTCAACACGGCAGGTTGGTTCGAGGGCTACCGCACATACGCGGTTCACCAGCCCGACCGCCTGGGCCACTGCCGTGCCTGCTTCTACGTATGGCCGTGTCGGCAGTACGAAGACGCGGTGTGCGCGCTTGTCGAGGCATGCTGTGAGGGCCAGATGTTCATCCCTAGCACCGCAACGAAAGATGCGACATCGGACTATCACTGCCCATGACAAACGAGGAAGTCATCATTTGGCAGGCGTTGCGTCCGACTCACCTCTGGATAGTCGGGCCAGGCATAAAGCGTACCGGCGCTAACCCTCGGATGCCCTTGCTTCCAGAGATCGATAGGTGCAGGTCGCGACACCACCTCGATCTGATCCACCAATGGCCGTTCCGACCCCCAGGGAAATCTCCCCGTCCGACCGCTCACTCCGCATTGCTTCTCGATCGTTGATGAAATATATGAGTTTGTCGTCAGTACCGAACACTGCGAGTTTGGTCGAATTTGAGTAATCCCGATCAAGGCGAACAAGAGGAGATCGGTTTATATCTAGCCGAACTTCACCTTCAATACTGGTGGGTGTCAACTGGATCGCATCTCGATGCTCACCCGACTTTGTGATCTCAAGGAGTTCGGGCCTATATGCCAGCAAATCAAACTTGTAACTCTTTGCCCTGAGTGCGTCAACCCCGAACATCGGATCGGGACGTTCAACAATCCTCAGGCGCTCGGCCCGGAGGTGAAGGAACAAATTTTCATTGGCGACAGACGCTCGTAATCCGCAGGCCGTGAGGGAATCTCGATTTCTGCTATCAAAGACGACCTCAAAGTAAAACTCTCCGCTTCCTACCTTGAAGCCTCCGTATTCAGTAAGCGCAACTCCGGCGGCGGAACGCGCAACGATTCTCAATGAATCCTGCCCGGCCTCGCACGTTCGGTTGCCCGGAGCATTGCCTACCGACTCAGCCATGCAGTAATTCTCATCGAAACCATCGGCCACAAGTGGCCATGATGACGACTGAGCCAGGATGTCTCTTCGGTACTGACCATCCATCCACTTGGCGCCGAATGTATGGCGGTCCCCATCCGGCATCGCAAGGATATGGGGCGTCTTTTTGTCGATCCTGTCTGCTTGGAACACGTAAGTCGCCGCGAGGACAAATGCCGTTATGTTAAACGCCTGAACAAAGAGAGATAGTGCTTTCCTGCCCGTAATCTCTTTTCGGCGCAACCGCCGCACGGCGAGGGCAAGCGCGCATCCTCCGACCACAATCAGAAACGCGACACCCGAATAATGCGCGAAGCTCAGTTTTAGTCGCAACGTCTCCATTGTTGTCGACGGGAAGGATGCCGCAAGGACAAGGCAGAAGATATTGAGGGCGAAGACTGTACAAAAAAGGAGTGCCCGATGGGCAGTGCGATCACCGGTTTGTTCGAAGCGAACTTTCGCCACAGATACTCGGTGTCTAAGTCTCGACCAAATAAACCACAGGGGTCTCCCGTCGGCTCTCCGCTCTTCTCGCAATCCCCCATGGCCGGAAGAGTTAACGACAGAAACACCTCCATGCCCCGCAATCTCAGGTGCCTGCCGAACAATTACTGCATCCTTCGGATCAGTCAATCCGAATCGCTTGCGTAGAGCGGTGATCTTTTCGTCATATTCGAGATACTCGTGAAGTGCGTCAAGCATGGCGGCCGCCAAAATTGGCTCCGGCTCACCGCCCTTCCAGCGAGACCTTCTGTATACGGTCCTCTCGCTTGGGGTATCGCGCAGCCATAAGCTCGCTCGAAGCTGTCGTCCAGAAACTGTATCGCCAAGCTTGATTGCATTCTCTGCAATATGGTCGCGGGAACGCACCTTGCCCAGGTACCTGGTCGTTGCGTCTTCACTCGGCACAAGTAGCTCAGCGAAGGCCGCCCTATTGAAAAGTACGGTGTCGCCCAGAGAGCCGCTCTCGAATGCATGAAGTGCTTCTATTCTCGTCGCGTCAGCGACGGACCGAAGTACATGCTCAAGGGCTCGAGGAAGAGTCGCATCGAGCGACGACCCCGCGCCATATAGGGACTCGCGCACCACATCGAGCAGCGCCGGGCATCGCTGCTCAAGCAATATCGGTGACAGCTTTTTCCCGATCAAGGCAACCAAGTCCGCGATCTGCTCACCACGAACCTCAGTAAGAGTCATCCCGAGTACCCCCAAACGAATCCGCCCAGAGATTACTTGATTACTGCGGGTTATTCCAATGAGCGTGTCCGATATTGACTTTTTATACATTTAGTCCATAATAGCCTCTGCAAGATCAAATTGCTGAGAGGGATTTGCAATGAAGCACATAGAGTTCATTGGAGATGGGTTCCTGGAGTTCATTGAAAGAAGCGGCCATGAGGAAGATACTTTTTCCAATATGGTCGAGTACTGGGCGGAGTACGGCAATGCGGTTGAACTCACCGGAGGCGACTTCGCTCTGTGGATGCAGTCGATCATCTACCTGAGAGAAAGCCCCAAAGTCGCGCAACAGCTTCAGCGAAACGACCTGAAGTTTTCCTTCGAAGAAGGCGTGCCCGACTGCCTCAACCCACTCATCTGGAACTACTACGTCTCACAACAAGGCCGCACTGGCGACCGAGGCGCCGAACGCTCGCAAGATGGATCTTGACCACTCGCCCACCCCAACCGGGGTGGGCTCGTCATTTTGTGCGCTTGTCCAAGTACTGTCCAAACCTTGTCCAGGCCCTGCTCAGGGGCTATACGGCTGGACAATGTTCAGCCAAGGCTTTTCTTCTCTTGCGTGGAGCGAGGACTGGTTCCTAGTTTCGTACTGAGCACATCCCAAGCACGATTGGAAGGAGCCACATGTCCAACCACATCCGCCGAGATGTGTCCTCGGCTGTTGCCAGACGGCGTACGTCGCCGGCTACAACACGGGCAGTCGGTAGGGCTGTCGAACAGGTTGCAGGTAACGCAGTTGTTCACGCGGCCGAGGTCGAGGCCGGTGCTTACGTGGCCCACGTCGGCATGCGCTACGCCGAGTCCCTGACGCACCAGGAGTTGCGGGCGGCCGAGATGTATCCGGAGCGGGCGTACAGGTTCAAGGCCATCGCGGACAGCTTCACAGCGCTGGTCGTCAACGAGCTGCAGGAGATGGGCTACGAATGAGGAGCATCGTGGAGGTGGTGGTGGCGTACGCGTTCGTCGGTGTGCTGGTCGGGTTCGGTGCGCTGTTGTACTGGCTCATCGCTGACCGCCCGACGGAACGGGAGCGAGCGCTTGAGGCGAAGATCGACGCCTTGACGCGCGCGAACCGCTTGGGCGCGTCGTACTTCAACGCCCAGGCCGAGATGCGTGAGGAAATGGCGCGCTCAGGTAGGGCCTCGGTGCGCTCAGCCTCGGTCGGGTCGGCTTCGGTTGGCCGGGCGCGGGTTGGAAGCGCGGACTTCATCGAGGGCGAGTGGCGCTGAGCCGGGAGCAAGGCTCGAGCTGGCGTGCGAGGCTGCTCGGTTCGGTACTCATCCTGCTCGGCACGGCACTGGCTGCTCGCGTTGTGTGGGAGTTGCTTCGCCCATTGCTCGCAGCGTTGGTCGTCATGCTCGTTTTGTTGTTCATCTACTGGCTGGTCTTCGCCCGGCGGCGGTAACGCGCCATCAGTTTCGTCGTGAGCCGCATAGGTGGATTCGCGGGCTTCGTATTACACCCAGGAAGGGAGTCACAGTGCCTCTATGCCCAGAAATGGCCGTAAAGAAATCATCGGCAAGCGTGAGGACATCGCTCGGCGACTGCGAGAGGAAGCGCTCCGCGAACTGAGGAACGAGCTTCGGCACGAGTGGCGGGAGAGAATCCGCAAGCTGCAGCGCGATAAGTAGGAAGATGACGGCCGTGTCCAAACCGCCTTCGGCGTTGGCCGTGGCTTGGATGCGGCCGTCATTCCCCTGCACAAGTTTTGGCATGCTCCTCGTGGTCAGGAGCTGCCGGTCGGTGATGCGGAAATTACTTAACTATCTTGACCAAATCTGGTGATTCCCGCATATATGAGAGCGGGCGGGAACTGGGCTGCCGGGCAGTATCGGGTCAATCGGACGACATGATGACTGCCCTGCAGCAAGTGAGCCGGAGTAACCGGTCATTGGCTATTTAATCAGACTATGGCTGCGCGGATCAATGCGTACGTCCTGTTCGTGATGCCCAATGACCTCCACGGCTTCGGTCCGCCTCCCTAATTGGAAGGAGGAAAAGCAGTGAGTGATATCAACAACAGGCCGGTCGCTGTGACCGGCTATGAGGAGAGGAGACACGTAGCGATCAGGAAGCTTGCGCGGGTCTGTATCGAGCTGGCGCGGTTGCGGCAGCGCAAGCGGTCGCCCGACGAGAAGCCCGGAAAGCCGGAGCCCAGGATGGAGGGCTCGGCATGAGTCGGCTGACCTGGTTTTCGCTAAGCCTGCCCCGCGACATGGAACTGCCGGACGTCACGGCGGTGCTGCGCCCACTGGCCGCCCGGCCGCGTATCGGCATCACCGGCGCGGTGGCGCTGGCCGTCATCGAGGTCTGGAGCATCGGCGGACGGGTGTCGTGGCGTCTGGGGCTGGACTTTCGGATAGCGCAGAGCCTTTCGCAGCAGATGGCGGCCCACCTGCCCCGGCTCGGAATGCGCCAGGAGCACGAGACAGAACGGCCGGCGCTTTCGATGGCCGCCGAGGTGCGGATGCACGGCTTGGCAAGTCCTCTCCGGCTGGAGACCGCCGGGGCGGTGGCGTCGGGGATGCTCGCCGTTCTTGGTGGCCTGGCCGCCTCGGAGACCGGTGTCGTGCAGTGGCTCATCGGGCCCGGCCGCACTCGACCGTACCCACCGGCCCCACTCGATTTCGCAGAGGTCCTCGGGCTGCACGCGGCGCAGTCGCCCGATGGAACGGCCCTCAGATTGTGGCGACAGAAGGTCACGGAACCCCTGTTCGGGTGCCGGGGCAGAATCGCGGCGGATGGTCCGACGCGGACCCGCGCCGCCGCCATTGTGCGGAGCTTGGGCAATGCCCTTGCCCTCGCCGACACCGCCCACGCCGGACTCCGCAGGGGCCGGGCCAGCGCCCGGTACGCCCGCAGGGTCACCAACGCCGGCCGTACCCCGCTGACCTGGAGTTGCCTTCTCTCGGCGGCCGAGCTGGCGACGGTGATCGGCTGGCCGCTCAAGGAGACACCGAGCGAGGAGCTGGCGCTTACCGGCGGGCACATCAACGAGGCGCCGCAGCGACTTCTCGTCGAGGACGGCAAGGAAGCAGGCGAGCCACGGCGAGTGCTCGGAGAAAGTTTGCACGCGGCCCAGCGCGGCCAGCTGGTGACCATGCCGGTCAACACGGCTCTGCACCACGTGCAGGTCGCTGGACCGACCGGATCAGGCAAGTCAACGCTGTTGGCCTCGATGATCCTCGCTGACATCGCGGCTGGCCGGTCGGTGCTGGTGGTCGAGCCGCGCGGCGACCTGGTGAACGACGTGCTGGCGCGTGTGCTGCACGACCGGCGTGATCGGGTAGTGGTCATCGATCCGGCGAGCAGCGATCGTGCTGTTGGCGTGAACGTCCTGGCGGGCGACCGGGCGGATGCCGAACGCCAGGCCGACGAAGTGGTACATCTGCTTGCCGAACTGCACGGCGGGAACCTCGGCCCTCGTAGTACGGATGTACTGCTCCACGCGCTCATCACCGCCGCCCGACTGCCGGACGGCACCTTGTGCGACGTGCCCGCCCTACTGGCCAATCCGGCGTTTCGCCGCCAGGCGCTCGCACAGGTCACCGATCCTCTGGTGCTTGGCCCTTGGTGGGCTGGATTCGAGGCGCTGTCGGAGCCCGAGCGTGGCCGCTACATCGCCCCGCTCCTGAACAAGCTCCGCCCGATCATCAGCAGGTCTCATCTGCGCCGGATGTTCAGCCAGTCCGCACCGAAGTTCGGTATGGACGAGCTGTTCACCACGCCCGGCACGGTGGCCCTGGTGAACCTCAGCCGCGGGCTCATCGGCACACCGGCCGCGAACATGCTGGGAGCCTTGATACTCAGTCAGACATGGACGGCGATCCAGCGGCGGGCCTCACTCCCGCCGGAGAAGCGGCAACCGGTCTCCGTCGTCGTGGATGAGTTTCAGGACTTTCTTCGTCTTCCGGGTGGCGTTGACTTCGGCGATGCCTTGGCGCAGTCCCGGGGCCTGGGTGTGTCGTGGACGCTGGCTCACCAGCACTTGGACCAGCTCAGCTCCACTCAGCAGGCCGGGGTGCTGGCCAATGCCCGCTCACGGATCGTCTTCCGCCCCTCGCCCGGGGACGCCAAGCCGCTGGCTGCTGCCCTGGGCGGCGAGGTGACGGCCGACGACCTACTCAGCCTGCGGGCGTACCAGGCCTGCGTAGCGCTGCACCTCGACGGGCAGCCGACTCGCCCCTTCTCGATCACCACCCGGCCGCTGCCGTCCTGGACCAGCGACCCGGCCAAGCTCCGCCAGGCCAGCGCCTACCGCTTCGGGGTCGACGGCGAGGAACTCGACAAAGCCCTGACCGAACGCCGGCAGGGCGCCCACGGCAGCACCGACGCCCCGGTCGGCTTCAAGCGGAGGGCAGCGAAATGACCATGCCTTCAGACGCACTGCCCCCTACCGGCCGCCTTGCCTCTCGCGTCGTGCCAGCCATGCCTCTGACGTGCGAAAATGGTGTCGTCGCACCAACGACTGTCGAGCCGTTACCGGCTCGACCCCGAAGTCCACGGGCACGGCTGCTGAGGGAGCGGCTCAGCGACCGCGACCTGGCCGTACTGCAATCGCTGGCCATGCTCCGCCTACTGAACGGCGACCAGGTGCAGCGGCTGCACGTCGCCGAAGGCTCGCCCGCTACCAAGGCACGACGGGCACGCACGCTCCTGCAGCGCTTGGCCGAACTCAAGCTGGTCGTCCGGCTCGGGCGACGGGTCGGCGGCGTGCGGGCGGGCAGCGCCGGGTACGTCTACGGACTGAGCGGCCACGGGCAGGCGGTGCTTGCCACCGATGGCCCCATGGGCGGCCGCCGTCGGCGGGTATGGGAGACAAGTCCCAGCTTCGTAGGTCACATCCTCGACAACAGTGAGGTGTACGTCCGGCTGGTGGAGGCCGAGCGCGACGGACTACTGGAGATGCTCGACTTTCAGGCCGAACCCGCAGCTTGGCGGCACTTTCCCGGCCCAAGCGGACAGAGAGTCATCCTCAAGCCCGATGCCTTCGTGCGATTGGGTGTGGGCGAGGTCGAGTCCAGCGCCTTCCTCGAGGTCGACCGCGGCACCGAAAGCGTGCCGACACTCCTCCGCAAGTGCCGTACCTACGCGGGCTACTGGCACAGTGGCATCGAGCAGGCCGCGCACAGCGTCTTCCCCCGCGTGCTGTGGCTGGCAAGCGGCGCACGCAGCATGGAGCGCATCACCAAGGCACTCATCCAGATGCCCCGCGAGGCGCAGCACCTGTTCCATATGACGTTTCTGGACAGTGCGGTACCAATCCTCACCGCAACGGCCCTGGGAGGCCGTAGTGCGTGAGCGGGCCCGGACGAACCCGACTTCCCCTCGGGCAGATCGTCATCGGGGACGCGCGCCGGCGGCTGGCCGAGTTGCCGGACGGGAGTATCGACACGTGCATCACCAGCCCGCCCTACTGGAACCTCCGGGACTACGGCCACCCTGAGCAGCTTGGTCTTGAGCCAGACGTCGACGCCTGGGTACGCAACCTGCTCAGCATCTGCCGCGAGATCGCCAGAGTTCTCAGGCCCGGCGGCTCACTCTGGCTGAACGTTGCAGACTCGTACTCGATCCACCACCGCCAGGGCGCGCCGAAGAAGGGCCTGCTACTTGCCCCGCAGCGGCTCGCCCTGGCCTTACTGGGCGACGGCTGGCTCGTCCGCAATCAGGTGATCTGGAGCAAGACCAACCCGATGCCGTCCAGCGTGGGCGACCGGCTGAGCTGTACCTACGAGGTGATGTTCCTGCTGGTGCGATCGCCACACTACTTCTTCGACCTTGACGCGATCCGGCAGCCGCTCACCACCACGGCGAAGACGCGCCCGAACGCTGCGGTCTACCGCTACCTGCCCGACGACGCCATCCCGCCCGACGTCGGATTCGACGACGACCAAGGGCTCAACCGGCTCAAGGCCGAAGGACGGGCCGGGCACCCGCTCGGTAAGAACCCCGGCGACGTATGGTCGCTGCCGACAGCGGGATACCGGGGCGCGCACTTCGCCACCTTCCCGCTCGCCCTGGCCGAACGGCCGCTGCTGGCCACCTGCCCCGAAAAGGTCTGCGCAGCATGTGACACGCCGTGGACGCGGGAGCGGGTCGACCGAAGCCTTGCCACACCCGCTCTCGGGATCTTGCGGCCCGACTGTGAATGCAACACCGACAGCAGGCCCGGCGTGGTGCTCGACCCGTTCATGGGCGCGGGGACGGTCGCCATCGCAGCCGAGCAGTACGGACGGAGCTGGATCGGCATCGAGCTGAATCCCACCTTCGCCGCGCTGGCGCGGGAGCGGCTCGCCGCATGGCGGGAGCGACAGCACCCATGACGGCGTGCCCGCGCCCCGCCGCACTCCCCGGTGCCGTGCGGCTGTTGTCGCCACCCCCACGAGGTGGCCAGCCGCACCAACACCGAGGAGGGGAGTTCCGAAAGATGGAACCCGGAAACGGCAAGACGGGCATCAAGACGCTCGGCCTGAAGCTGCCGGACGAACTGCACGCGCAGTTCGCACTGGTGGCGCAGCTCGACGGACTGTCCTTGACCGATGCCATGCGGCGGTCGGTCGAGCTGTACGTCGAACACAACCAGGCACAGCCGGACTTCGCCGCGCGAGCCGCTGCCGTGCTTGAGGAGATCGAGCGGGAGGCAGCTGCCCGGCGCGGCGCGATCGAGGCGCTGTTTGGGAACACCGGCACACAGCCGGTCGAGACGAAGGCCACGAGCAAGCGACGGAGCAGCGAGGCCAGCGTGCAGGCGTGAGGGTTTCGTCGTGACGCAGGGGGTGGAGGATCAGCGGCGCTGATCCTCCACCCAAGAACTGCTAATAGGTAAAGCTTGATGAATTATAAAAATAGGTCATTATTATTAAATGATGGACGAAGAATTACCACCCGCCTTCGAGGAACGTTATGAACGGATCATCGATGGCGAGGAGAGATTAGATACAGTTGCGAAGTTGAAAGACTTTTGGCTGTTTGCTGTGGAGCAGGGCTGGAAGCATCGGGAACTGAGGGAGGCGATAGCAAGAGCGACCTTTCACGCGGTCGAAAGGGATAGTTACGGCTCGCTCCTGGTGTATCTCACCGATCCGCAGCTTAAGGATGTTCATATCGAGTGGGACACTATGGTGGTTATCGGGAAGTCGCCTTACCCAGAGAAGGAGACAGACGATCAGTACTCGGACAGACTGTGGGCGATTCTTGAGTTTGAGGTGGGCAAGGTGGAGGTGCCGGCGAAATGAACTCATATCGAGGGCACCACGTCGACCAACTACACCAACCGTTCACCATTGCCTTCAGTCCGCCAAAAGTCGATCTGCCCGTTCCGAATGACGATATGACCGTGGCCAGGGCCGTCAGGGGAACCGGCTCCGCCATAGAAAACCTCTACGCGGTTCGGATCGTCGTTCTGATAGTAGCGAATAAGCGCCTGCCGTCCGCCGAGTATGGTGGCATGCGTCCATAGGGTGTCACGCTGAACGTTATGCCCACGAGCACGTTGATCGGCGATCCGTGCATCGACCTCTCGTTGCTTCTCGGCAACGATATTCAAGATAATCGCCTGCGCCCCGAGGAGCCTTTCCTGTTCCTTGCGACTACGCCGTCGCTCGTTGAACTCCCGCTGCGTCGCCGCACTGTCCCCCGGATTCCTCAGGCCAGCGGCTAACGCATCCCTCATATTGTCCATAAAGCCCATCGCTTGCAGTTCCTCCCCTTTGGTCGTGTGACTGCATCGCCTTGGCGAGCAGTCGCCGTTTTGGAAGTAACTGATGACGGTGCCGCAGGGTTACGGGGCAAGCCGAATGATGGCGGTTTGGGTGTTTACGCAAAACGTCTGAGCAGTCGCCACGCTCACCCCATCCCACGACCATGCTGCGAAAACTACAGCTCAAAATAGGATCTTGGTCTGCCAAGATATAGGGAGATATGAATGAATCAAAAGGATCGAAAGAATATGCGCCCGGATCGGCAAGGGCATATCCTTCCTGGCCCCACGACGCGCGGGGGCGCGATGGAATGACGAATTGGGAGGAAGGTATGCCCACCGAATTGCCGGTGTACACGAACGAAGATCAGGGAACGGATCAAGATCGGGATGGGAGGACAGACGCAAGCGTACGGCAGATCGCTTACCAGCGACAGCAGTCAGCGAATCGACAACAGATCATTCGAGGGCTACGTGGCAAGGAAAGCAGTCCGCCGGCAACACCTGGCGCCGTAGCTGCAGCCAGCCAGGTCCCGCCGCACGGGAGCCGGAACAAAATATCAACTGCCAGCGACACGAACGAAGCATTTATCTACGCCCGGGTGAGCACCCGCGACCAAGCCCGCACAGGTGGCGGCGAAGAGGGATACTCGATTCCCCACCAGCGAGAAGCCTGCGAGACCAAGGCCCGATCGCTGGGTGCGGCTATCGCCGGGGTATATATCGATGCAGGGGAAAGCGCAAAGTCAGTACATAGGCCACAGCTTCAAGAGATGCTCAAGGATCTCAAGAAACGCCGGGTCCGCTATCTCATCGTTCACAAGATCGACCGGCTGGCCAGGAACCGCGAAGACGATATGGCGATTCGCCTAATGCTCGCCCGCGCTGGCGTCGAGCTGGTTTCCTGCACCGAGAACATTTCAAACAGTGCGCACGGCCGATTCCTACACAACATCATGGCAGATACGGCCGAGTTCTATCGCGAGAACCTCGCCGAGGAAGTCATGAAAGGCCTCGTTCGCAAGGCACAGGAAGGCGGCACTCCATTCCGTGCGCCACTGGGCTACCTGAACGTACGTGAGTTTGTTGACGGGCTCGGCATCTCCCGGGTCATCCTCGATGCCGAGCGGGCACCCATCGTGCGCTGGTGTCTGGAGCAGTACGCGAGCGGCGAATGGACCGTGAACGAGCTTGTAGTCGCAGCCCGCAGTCGAGGACTAACCTCGCGCCCGACACGCGTCAGGCCATCCGAACCGATCAACCCCACAACCATGCACAACCTTCTACGCAATCCCTACTATATGGGGGTTATTGCCTACAACGGCTTCCACTACGAAGGAAAGCATGAGGCGCTCGTCAGCCCGGAGACATGGCTGCGAATCCAGGACATACTGGCTGCCCACCGCCATGCCGGCGAAAAAGACCGTAAATGGCCTCATTACCTACGCGGCTCGATTTTCTGCGGAGCCTGTGGCGGCCGCCTCGTCTTCAGCCGCCATCGCGGTAACGGCGGGCTCTACGAGTACTACCACTGCGTCAAGAAGAAGCTGAAGGCCAACAACTGCCGGCGTGGTGGCATCCGCCTCCACGCCGTCGAGGACGGGATCGCCCGCTTCTACCAGACCTTCCAGCTACCGCCGGAGCGGATCGCTGAGCTTCGAGACGCGGTACTCGACGAGTTCCAGACTCAGCGCAACGACGCCCAGGAGAACGCCGAACGTGCCAAGAAGCGCCTGGCACGGCTCAGGGACGAACGGTCGAAGCTCATGCAGGCCCACTACGCTGGCGCCGTTCCGGTTGATCTTCTCAAGACCGAGATGGAGCGGCTGACGCGCGCCCTCGCCGAGGCGGAGACGGAGATCACCAGAGCGACGGCCAGCCTATCCGATGTCACACAGACGCTGCACGACGCCTTGACGGTGGCGGGGCACTGCCAGCAGCACTACGTCGCCGCTCCCCCTGCCATCAGGCGTCAGATCAACCAGGGCTTCTTCAAGAAGCTCTACCTAGGCCAGGACGGGGCGGTCGAACGGTACGAGCTCACAGAGCCGTTCCAGCAGCTGCTCGGCGCCGAGTGGGCCGAGACGCCAACAGCCGTAGCACCAGCGAACACACTTGATCAACAAAAACACACCATGCCGGACAATGATCTTGTCCGGCATGGTGTGCATCAACCATACCTGGTGGGCGATACTGGGTTTGAACCAGTGACCTCTTCCGTGTCAAGGAAGCGCGCTCCCACTGCGCCAATCGCCCTCGCATATCCTTGCCGAGGTGGAGACGGGATTTGAACCCGTGTACACGGCTTTGCAGGCCGTTGCCTCGCCTCTCGGCCACTCCACCGAGGTTGCCCCCGACGTGCGTGGCGGCATCTCCGAGCGGACGACGGGACTCGAACCCGCGACCCTCACCTTGGCAAGGTGATGCGCTACCAACTGCGCTACGTCCGCTTGTCTCCGGTGTTTCCTGGTGACGGATGAGAACTTTAGCCGAGCGCGCGAACATGTGCCAAATCGGGGGTGGCCGTGGCGGGTCGGCCCGCCCCTCGTTGCGCCGTTCCCGCAGGTGAGGGCCGTACGAAACGGGCAGGGGCGGTGTGCCGGGACAGGTACGAACCACACTCCGTAAGGCATCCTAGGAACCTGGTTTGGATGGAAGGTCGTACGGATGGTGGATGGGTGGGGGTCTGAAAGGAGGCATGCGACGGGTGTTGGTCTGGGCGGATCGGGGGATTTCCGCCAGCATGTCCGGGTGTCCCGGGTCCGGGACGGGCGGACCCGGGACGACGAGCCGGGCTACTTCGGGGCGTTGAGGTCGTCCAGCGCCTTGTCGGCGCCCCGGTGCAGCGGCACCGGGGTGGTCTTGCGGGCGGTCTCCAGGCTGATCTCCCTGGCCGCCGCGTTGGCCTGTTCGAGCTGCGGCTTGCGGTCGAACAGCGCCTTGGTCAGTACGCAGACCAGGTTCGCGTCGAGGTCGTTCTTCACCAGCAGCAGGTTGGGCACCACGATGGTCCGTACGGGGGCGGGGGTGCCGTAGGTGGCGGCCGGGATGGAGCCTTCCTCGTACACCGGGTTGATCTTTTTCATCTCGGACAGCAACGGGGTGATGTCCAGGAAGGCGACCTGGTCCCTGGAGGTGGTGAACAGGTCCGTGATGCCGGGGGTGGGGAGTCCACCGGACCAGAAGAAGGCGTCGATCGAGCCGTCCTTGACCCCGTCGACGGTCTTGGTCAGGTCGAGCCGCTGGGCCTGGATGTCCTGGGCCGGATCGAGGCCGGCCGCCTCCAGCAGCCGGTTGGCGATCACCTCGGTGCCCGACTTCGGGGAGCCGGTGGAGATCCGCTTGCCCTTCATGCCCTCGACCGAGGTGATCCCCGAGCCGGTACGCACGACCACCTGGGTGTAGTTGGTGTAGATCCGGGAGAGCGCCTGCACCGGCTGTGCCTGGCCCTCGAAGCTCCCCGTCCCCTGGACCGCGTCGGCGGCGGTGTCGGCCAGTGAGAACGCCACCGCGTAGCTCCCGGCCACCAACTGCTGGATGTTCTGCACCGAGGCACCGGTCTCGGCCGCGGTGGCCTTGACCTTGCCGTCGGTGGCGGTGGTGATCTGCTCGGCGTAGGCGTTGCCGAGCGCGAAGTAGACACCGGTGGAGTTTCCGGTGGCGATGCCGATCCGGGTGTCTGCGGCGACCTCGCAGCTCACCTCTCCGCCGGCGTCGGTGGTGGCCCCGTCCTGCCGGCCGCCACAGCCGACCAGGCCGGCCAGTCCGAGGCCGACCGTCGCGATTCCCGCGACGACCCTCGTGGCACGGTTCATGAACTCTCCTTCTTCCGGGGTGATCGGTCCGGTGGAGGGGCCGACCGGGCCGTTGACCTGATCTCGCCGGCTTCCTCGACCGGATCGGCCGCCCCGGCCTCCCCCGCCTTACCGGCTCCCCCCACCGAACCGCCCGACCGGCGTGCAGCCACCGGCCCCGTTCCCCCCGCCGATCCCACCGCCTCCGTTCCCGGATCCACCGCCGACGACGACCCCGCAACCACCGCCACCGAGCCCTGCCCCGCATCTGCTGTCCGCCGGTCGGCGCGGCGGCGGGCCACCGCCAGGGCGGCGGCACCGGCGAGCAGCGCGGCACCGGCCCCGATCGAGACCGGGTGCAGGTAGAGCAGGAGCAGTCCGGCCAGCCCGGCGAGGATCCGGCCGGCGGTGCCGACCGGGCCGATGCCGAGCAGCCAACCGCCGCTCGCCGCGGCCACCGCGGCGATGCCGAGGCAGGCGACCGCGGCGGTCCAGAGCACACCGAGCACCGGTCCCCGACCGAGCAGGTATTCACCCGGCCCGGTCAGGACGAAGGCGATCGGGGCGAGGAAGGCCGGTAGCGCGTACTTCAGTGCCTGCCACATGGTGGGCACGGTCCGGCCGCCGGTGATCGCGGCGGCGCCGACGGCGGCGAGTGCGGTGGGTGGGGTGACCTCGGAGAGCACCGAGTAGTAGAAGACGAACATCGCCGCCGCGGGGGCCGGTACGCCGAGCGCCAGCAGGGCCGGCCCGATGATCACCCAGCCGATGATGAACGAGGCGGTGACCGGTACGGCGAGTCCGAGCAGGGCGAGCGCGACGGCGGCGAAGACGACGGTGAGTGCGAGCACCACCGCGGGCCGGTCGGCCAGGGTCTCCGCGGCGCGGACGAGCAGACCGGCGAACTGTGCGCCGAGTCCGGTCTTGGTGGTGGTGGCGGTGATGATGCCGGCGGCGCCGCAGACCGCGACGACCGGGAGGACTCCGCGTACGCCGGTGACGAGGGCGGTGAACAGGCGGTCGGGGGTGAGCCATCCTCGCCGGTCGAGGAAGGAGAGCGCGAACGCCAGTGCGGTCGCGTACACCACCGAGCGGGTGGCGCTGACCCCGACCGCGAGCAGCACCACGATCACGATCAGGGAGGAGAAGTGGTAGCCGAACCGGAGCAGGAGCCGGCCCGGCGAGCCGGCGACGACCTCGACCACCCGTACCCCGAACCGGCGGGCGTCGATCTCGACGGCGAGCAGGATGCCGAGGTAGTAGAGCAGGGTCGGGATCATCGCCCAGCCGAGCACGGTCAGGTAGGACACGCCCAGGTACTCGGCGACGATGAAGGCGGCTGCGCCGAGGGTGGGTGGGGAGAGGATGGCACCGACACCGGCGGCGGCGAGCATGCCGCCGGCCTGTTCGGGCGGGTAGCCGGCGCGGCGCAGGATGGGCCAGCTCACCGCCCCGACGCTGACGGCGGTGGCCGTACCGGATCCGGAGACCGTGCCGAGCAGGAAGCCGGCGGCGACGGCGGTGCGACCGGCGGCGCTGCGCGACCGGCGGAAGGCGGAGACCGACAGGTCGACGAAGAACCGGCCGGCGCCGGAGAGGTCGAGTACGGCGCCGTAGATGGTGAACAGCACGATGTAGGTGGCGGCTACGTCGAGCGGGGTGCCGTAGAAGCCGCTGCCGGAGTTGTAGAGGGCGTCGACGATCTGGGCGAAGTCGAGTCCGGCGTGGGCGATCGCCCAGTGCTGGGGCAGCAGGCCGCCGTAGTAGCCGTAGCCGAGGAAGAGCAGGCAGACCACGGGCAGCACCCAGCCGGTGGTGCGCCGGCAGGCCTCGATCAGCAGGGCCAGGAGCAGGGCGCCGAGCAGCACGTCGGTCGGTGCGAGCAGCCCCTGCCGGTCGAGGAAGGCGTCGTAACCGCCGCCGGCCCCGGCGATCGGGACGGGCAGCACCGGGTAGAGGCAGACCAGCAGGGCCAGTCCGGCCAGCAGCCAGTCGCCGACCGTTGGCCCGGCGCCCGTGGGCGGTTCCGGCCGGTCGGCCGGGTCGCCGGGCGGCGCCGGTCCGCGCCGGGTCAGCCGTGTCGGCCACCGCAGGCCGGACCGGTAGGCGAGGAAAACCAACGGGAGTACGCCCGCGAGGAAGATGATCAGGTAGTACTGGCTGCCCTGCGACAGTGGCCGGAACACCTGGGCCAGGACGAGCAGCGCGACGGTGAACGCGGCCACGGCGACCACGGTGGCGGCCGGACCGGTCAGTTCCCTGGCCGGGCGTTCCTCGTCGTCGTAGACCACCGTCGCGGGTTGCTCCACCATCGACGGTCGTGCGGATTCGTCCCGCTTGTTGTCGGCCGTTGGTGGGACGGGGGCCTGACCCTCGGGCATGTGCGGACCCTACTACGAGCCACCGATGAACTCCGATACCTTCACCCGATAGAGATCAATGCCTACCGCTGGGTACGGGACTGAGCTGGCGATCCCACACGGGGTCACGAGCCAAAGACCGTCAGTATTGGTGACTTACCGTATTCACATCGATAGGTTAACGTAGCCGCGTGACGAGACGCGCGGCCGAGATCCGCCTAGATGCGCTGCTGCGTACCGCCTGTGCGGTGATCAAGGAGCGCGGGTTGGCGAACACCCGTACCGCCGACGTGGCCCAGGCCGCCGGGGTGAGCCAGGCACTCGTGTTCTACCACTTCGCCACGAAGGAGCGGCTGCTCGCGCAGGCGTTCGCGTACGCGGCGGAGCAGGATCTGGCCCGACTCGACGCGGTGGTCCGGTCCTCGGCCGGCCCGCTGGAGAAGCTCCGGAAGATCCTCAAACTGTACGCACCGACCGGCCGGTCGAAGTCGTGGGGAATGTGGATCGACGGCTGGTCGGAGTCCCTGCGTACGCCCGAGTTGGAGAAGGTGTCCCGGCGGCTGGACCTGCGCTGGCGGGAGGACCTCGCCGACATCATCGCGGCCGGCGTGGACGAGGGCGTGTTCGTCTGTGACGATCCGGGCGGCGCCGCCTGGCGGATCAACGCGCTGATCGACGGGCTCGCGGTGCAGTCGGCGGTGCACGACCGGGTGATCTCCCGCCGCCTGCTCTCCGAGTGGGTCCACCTGGCCACCGCACGCGAGCTCGGCCTGTCCCCCGAACAGCTGGACGGCTGACCGCCGGACGGAAAGACCGGCCGCCGGACGGAAGACGGAGCAGAATCGGGTCCATGGATCTGCTGCAGACGTACCGGCGCAGCCTGGACGAGTTCACCGACCGGGTCGCCCAGGTCGGGTACGACCAGTGGGCCCTGCCCACCCCGTGCGGCGACTGGGACGTACGCGCGCTGGTGAACCATGTGGTCGTCGAGGACCGGTGGACCGTCCCGCTGCTGGCCGGTGCGACCATCGAGCAGGTCGGCGACCAGTTCGACGGTGACCTGCTCGGCGACGACCCGGCCGGCACCGCGCAGGACGCCGCGGCCGCGGCCGAGCGGGGCGCGAGCGAGCCCGGAGCGCTCGACCGTACGGTGCACCTCTCGTTCGGGGACACCCCGGCGAGCGAGTACCTGCACCAGCTCCTGGCCGAGCACCTGGTGCACGGCTGGGACCTGGCGGTGGCGATCGGGGTCGAGCCGAAGCTGGACGCCGAGGCGGTACGCGAGTGCGCCCGCTGGTTCACCGAGCGGACCGGGATGTACCGGCAGGGTGGCCTGGTCGCCTCGGCGGTGCACGTGCCGGAGAATGCCAGCGAGCAGGACCGGCTGGTGGCGGCGTTCGGGCGGGATCCGGACTGGGCTCCGGGCGACTGAGACGACCGGGACGTCGGCGGGATTTTTCGGGCCCTGAATGAAACGATTCATCCCGTCGACCTCCTGGCCAGCGGAGTTCGATGAATGTTTCACGGCCGTGTCCATTTCGTTGACAGGACCTCCGACCGCCGGTACGTTCCCCGTCATTGAATGGTTTCACGCGCGCCGCCACGGGAGTGCGCCGCCCCTGCGGCGCAGGCGTCACGAGCCGATCGGATTGCTACGCCATGACGACTGACACACTGCGCCGGCCGCCCCCCGGGCCCGCCGATCCGACCGCCAAGGCGGGGCGCAACCGCCCGCGCTACCGGCGCCACCGGCCCGGCATCGCGTACCTTTTCCTCTCCCCCTGGGTCTGCGGCGCGCTGCTGCTCACCCTCGGGCCGATGCTCGCCTCGCTCTACCTGTCGTTCACCGACTACGACCTGTTCACCAGCCCGAACTGGGTCGGCCTGGAGAACTACAAGCGGCTGTTCACCGACGACGCCCGGTTCCTCGCCTCGGCCAAGGTCACCGCGACGTACGTGCTGATCTCCGTACCGTTGAAGCTGGCCGCCGCCCTGGCGGTGGCGATGCTGCTCAACAACGCGCGGCGCGGACAGGGGTTCTACCGGTCCGCGTTCTACGCCCCCTCGCTGCTCGGCACCGGGGTGGCGATCGCGCTGGCCTGGCGGGCCCTGTTCACCGACAACGGCGTGGTCGACTCGCTCACCGGCCGGGTCGGCTGGGACACCGGCGGCTGGATCAACGAACCGGACTACGCGATCTACGTGCTGATCATCCTGGCGATCTGGCAGTTCGGCGCCCCGATGGTGATCTTCCTGGCCGGGCTCAAGCAGGTCCCGCAGGAACTGTACGACGCCGCCGCGGTGGACGGTTCCGGCCGCTGGCGCACGTTCCGTTCGGTGACCCTCCCGATGCTCTCCCCGATCATCCTGTTCAACCTGGTGCTGGAGACCATCCACGCGTTCCAGGCGTTCACCCCCGCGTTCATCGTCAGCGGCGGGCGGGGCGGGCCGAGCAACTCCACCCTGTTCTACACGCTCTACCTCTACGAGCGCGGGTTCTCCCAGTTCCGGATGGGCTACGCCTCCGCGATGGCCTGGATCCTGCTGATCACCGTCGCCGTCATCACCGCGCTCTTCTTCGGCACCTCCCGCCGCTGGGTCTTCTACGCCGGGGAGAACAAATGACCACCTACCCGCAGTCCCGCACCACCGGCAGTCGGCTGCGCGGGCTCGGCTGGCACGCGTTGATCATCGCCATGCTGTTGCTGCTGCTCTACCCGATCGTGTGGCTGCTCACCGCGTCGGTGAAACCGACCGACGAGATCCTGTCCAGCCTGGACCTGTTCCCGACCCGGTTCGTCCCGGAGAACTACTCCACCGCGCTGGACGGCATCGCCGGGATCAGCGTGTGGCGGTTCTTCGGCAACTCGCTGATCGTCGCGGTCGGCGCGGTCCTGGGCAACCTGATCTCCTGCTCGCTGGCCGCGTACGCCTTCGCCCGGCTGCGGTTCAAGCTGCGCGGGCCGCTGTTCGCGCTCACCCTGCTGACCATCATGCTGCCGTACCACGTGGTGCTGATCCCGCAGTACACGATCTTCCAGAAGCTCGACCTGGTGGGCACCTTCGTCCCGCTGATCCTGCCGAAGCTGCTGGCCACCGACGCGTTTTTCATCTTCCTCATGGTGCAGTTCATCCGTGGCCTGCCCCGGGAACTCGACGACGCCGCCGAGATCGACGGCTGCGGCCCGGTGCTGACCTTCCGGTACGTCATCCTGCCGCTGCTCAAGCCGGCCCTGGTCACCACGACGATCTTCACGTTCATCTGGACCTGGAACGACTTCTTCAGTCAACTGGTCTACCTGAACGATCCGGAGACGTACACGCTGCCGCTGGCGTTGCGGCTGTTCATCGACCAGACCAGCGAGTCGGCGTTCGGCCCGATGTTCGCCATGTCGGTCCTGAGCATCGTGCCGGTGGTGCTGTTCTTCCTGGCCTTCCAGCGTTACCTGGTGGAGGGCATCGCCACCTCCGGGCTGAAGGGCTGAGCCGATGACCGGACCCGAGGACGACACCCGTCGCACCCCGGCACCGCAGCGGTTCGGTGGGTTCGCCGCCGGACTGGCCCGGCTCTCCGAGGTGCTGGTCCTCGGTCTGCTCACCCTCGTCGCCGCACTGCCGCTGGTGACCGCCTACGTGGCGGTCACCGCGGCGGTGACCGTACTGCGCGATCGCGCCGACGACGGTGCGGGCGTCACCGTACGGGGCTACCTGCGAGCACTGCGCGCCACGGCGGGCAGCGGCTGGTGGCCGTACCTCGTGCCGGTCGCCCTCGCCGCGGTGCTCACGCTCGACGCGGCCGCGGTCGGCGCCGGACTGCCCGGCGGCCGGATCATCGGCCCGGCGCTCCTGCTCGCCACCGCCCTGCTCGCCGCGACAGCACTGCGCGCTGCGGTCGCCTGGCACCCGCACACCGGTTGGCCAGCGGCAGCCGCATCGGCCGTCGACCGCACCCGATCCGACCCGACCGGCACCGCCCTGCTGCTGCTCGCCCTGATCGCCGTGGCCCTCACCGCCTCGATGGGACCGATCCTCTGGCCCCTGCTACCCGGCCTACCGGCACTGGCCGCCGTGGCGGTAGACCGCCGCCGCCCCACCGGAACCCTCGCCACCACCGCCAGGACCGGCACGGACTAGGAACCCGCGTGACCAGCCAGGGTTCGGGCCCGCCGTGACCGGCGAGGGGATCAAGCGTGACGGCCCTCGCCGGGCACGGCGGGCCCGAACCCCCCAGGCAGACCCAGGCCCGAACCCCAGGCCCCAAGACCCGCCGGTCCAATGCTGTACCGACGGTGCACCCCGGCCGGACCCGCGCCTTCCTCGGTGCGACGGGTCCGGCCGGGCTCCGCCTCAGCTCAGTCCGGCGAGCTGATCGCGGCCGAGCGCCCCGTCGACCACCGCGACCCGGTGCCGTCGACTGATCCGCTGCCCGGCCGGGATCGTCAGCGTCTGCCGGTAGGCCAACGCGATGTTGACCCCCGGATAGCCGTAGGCGCGGGTGAACCACACGTCACCCTCGCCCAACCCGGAGAAGACCAGGGTGTACGGGGCACCGCCGGCACCCTCGCCGACCAGGGCGAGCCACGGTTCGGTGGTCCCGTTGACCTGGTCCTCGCCCTCGCCGGTGGCGGTGAGGACCCGTACCGTGCCGAGCGCCGCCCGCCAGAAGAACCCGCCGTACCCGGCCCCGTCGGGGCGGCCGTTGGTGGCCGGGCTGCCCAGGGTGACGTCCCGGTCCGCGGGTGCGGTCAGGCTGTACGCGAAGTCGAGCAGCCAGGCGTCGTCACGGCCCGCGATCGCCCCGGCGGACACGGTCCGGTCCTCGGTGAGCAGCAGCCCCCCGTCGGTGCCGAGCCAACGCAGGCGCTGGCCGAAGCCGTTGTCCGCCTGCCGCCCCCAGCTCTCCGGCACGATCCGTCCGTGGTCGTCGAGCCAGGTGTAACCCTGGTCGCGGACGTAGGTCCTGCCGCCCCAGAGGTTGTAGCCGTCGACGTCCTGGATACCGACGGAGACGCCGAGGTGGTGCGGATGGTCCTCGGGCAGGATGTCGGTGACCACCACCCCGCCGAGCGTCCGTACGGGATGCAGGTACGGCCGGGGCGACAGTCGCGGGTCGAGGTCGGGCGTGGGGACGTACTCGGCGACGGTCTCGCCGCGTACGCGCAGCCGGGTGGTGGTGGTTCCGTGGCTCATCTGTCCGCCTCTCGTGGTCGACCACCCTCGCGGCGGCCCGACCAGCCAGGTACGAATTGGAAAGCGCTTGCCCCCGATCGGCGCCACCCTACCGGGCGCGGCCGGGCGACTGCTGCCGGTAGGGTCTGCGCCACGACGCGCGACCGGTGGCACGGGGATCGATCCGGCAACGCTATTCTTGACACGTTTCAGTCGGTGCGGACCAGCCCGACTGCGAAAGGAGGCGACGGTGGCGGGACCAGCCGTGAGCATCCGTGACGTGGCCACCCGCGCGGGTGTGTCGGTCGGCACGGTTTCCAACGTGCTCAATCGGCCCGACATCGTCGCGGCGTCGACCCGTACCCGTGTGCTCGCCGCGATCAGCGATCTCGGGTTCGTGCCGAACGACGCGGCCCGGCAGTTGCGCCGGGGCCGGGGACGCACCCTGGGCCTGGTCGTACTCGACGTGGCGAACCCGTTCTTCACCGACGTCGCCAAGGGCGTCGAGGAGGCCACCGGCGCGGCCGGGATGGCGGTCATCTTCTGCAACAGCGACGGCGATCCGGTACGCGAGAGCGCCTATCTGGACCTGCTGGAGGAGCAGCGGGTGCAGGGCGTACTGATCACCCCGGTCGACGACGCGAACGAGCGGCTGGTGCGGCTGCGCGACCGGGGCGTACTGGTGGTGCTGCTGGACCGACGCTCGAACCGGCCGGACGTCTGCTCGGTGTCGGTCGACGACCGGCTCGGCGGCGAGCTGGCCGCCCGGCACCTGGTCGAGACCGGACACCGGCAGATCGCCTTTGTGGGTGGGCCGTGGCGGCTGGAGCAGGTCCGCGACCGCTACGCCGGTGCGGTGCACGCCCTGCGTGAGGCCGGGTTGGACGAGGACCGGTTGCGCCGGTTCGACACCCCGAGCCCGACCGTGGCCGCCGGCCGGGACGCCGCCGCCCGGATCCTGGGCCAACCCCGTTCGGCCCGCGCCACCGCGGTCTTCTGCGCCAACGACCTGCTCGCCCTCGGGGTGCTGCAGGAACTGACCCGGCAGCAGGTCCGGGTGCCCGAGGAGATCGCCCTGGTCGGGTACGACGACATCGAGTTCGCCGCCGCGGCGGCGGTGCCGCTGTCCTCGGTCCGCCAGCCCCGTCAGCGGCTCGGGCGTACCGCGGCGGCCCTCATGCTGGAGGAGTCGAACGAGCCCGAGGTGCACCAGCACCAGCAGGTGATCTTCGAGCCCGAACTGGTGGTCCGCGAATCCAGCCGGTACACCCGCCGGGAGAGCTGAACCCCGGCGACTCCCGCCCGCCGACGCCGCAGCCGGTGGCCCGTGTGACATGACGGGGTCGACGCCGGGGCTTCGTTTCCTTGACATCCCAGCGCGGTCGCTCGTAGTTTGAGGGCGGGATTATTGAAACGGTTCACAAACTAAGGGGGCCCGGTGCGGAGAGTCTGCTTCGTCCTACGGGTACGACCCGACCGGCTGACCGAGTACACCGCGCGCCACGCCGCCGTCTGGCCGGACATGCTGGCCGCGCTCCGGGACGCCGGTTGGTACGACTACTCGATCTTCCTGCACACCGACGGACTGCTGGTCGGACACTTCCGTACCGACGACCTGGCCGAGTCGCTCGCCGCGATGGAACGTACCGAGGTCAACGCGCGGTGGCAGGCAGAGATGGCCCCGTTCTTCGAGGGACTCGACGGACGCCGCCCGGACGAGGGCTTCACCGTCCTCACCGAGATCTTCAACCTCGACGCCCAACTCGACGCCCTCACCCCCGCCTCGGCCGGCCCCGCCGCGCCCGCACCCGCCGCATCCGCACTCGATTCCACTCAGGAGCTATCGTGACCGCCACCGCAGCCTCGCCGGAGGTCCGGGCCGCCCTGCGCGGCCAGCGGATCGAGGTGCCCTCCTGGGCGTACGGCAACTCCGGCACCCGGTTCAAGGTGTTCTCCCAGCCGGGTGTGCCGCGTACCCCGCAGGAGAAGATCGCCGACGCGGCGCAGGTGCACGCGTACACCGGGATCGCCCCGATCGTCTCGCTGCACATCCCGTGGGACCGGGTCGACGACTACGCCAAGCTCGCCTCGTACGCCGCCGACCTCGGGGTACGGATCGGCGCGATCAACGCGAACGTGTTCCAGGACGACGACTACCGGCTCGGCAGCGTCACCAACCCCGACCCGGCGATCCGGCGCAAGGCCCTGGGCCACCTGCTCGAGTGCGTGGACATCATGGATGCCACCGGCTCGCCGGACCTGAAGCTGTGGTTCTCCGACGGCACCAACTACCCCGGTCAGGACGACATCCGCTCCCGGCAGGACCGGCTCGCCGAGGCGCTCGCCGCCACCTACGACCGGATCGGTGAGCACCAGCGGATCCTGCTGGAGTACAAGCTGTTCGAGCCGGCGTTCTACGTCACCGACGTACCGGACTGGGGCACCGCGTACGCGCACTGCCTCAAGCTCGGCGAACGGGCCCAGGTGGTGATCGACACCGGGCACCACGCCCCCGGGACCAACATCGAGTTCATCGTGGCGTTCCTGCTGCGCGAGGGGAAGCTCGGCGCGTTCGACTTCAACTCCCGGTTCTACGCCGACGACGACCTGATGGTCGGTGCGGCCGACCCGTTCCAGCTGTTCCGGATCATGCACGAGATCGTCCGGGCGGACGCCCTGCGGGTCGAGTCGGGGGTGAACTTCATGCTCGACCAGTGCCACAACATCGAGCCGAAGATCCCCGGCCAGATCCGCTCGGTGCTCAACGTCCAGGAGGCCACCGCGAAGGCGCTGCTGGTCGACGCCGACGCGCTGGCCGCCGCCCAGGCCGCCGGTGACGTACTCGGGGCGAACGCGGTGCTGATGGACGCGTACAACACCGACGTCCGGCCGCTGCTGCGCGAGATCCGGGCCGAGCAGGGCCTCGACCCCGACCCGATGGCCGCGTACGCCCGGTCCGGTTACGCCGAGAAGATCGCCGCCGACCGGGTCGGCGGACAGCAGGCCGGTTGGGGCGCATGACCACCACCGGCGAGACAACCGACAACGGCACACACGAGGGGAAACCGAGCACAGCGATGGGTACGCATCCGGAGGTGGCCGCGCTGCTGGGGCGCAGTCACCGGATCGGCGCCGACCGGCGCAACACCAACTTCGGCGGGGGCAACGTCTCGGTCAAGGCCACCGGCGAGGACCCGGTCACCGGTACGCCGGTCGAGCTGATGTGGGTCAAGGGTTCCGGCGGCGACATCGGCACCCTCACCGAGGCCGGGTTGGCGGTGCTGCGACTCGACCGGCTCCGGGCCCTGGTCGACGTCTACCCGGGCGTCGAGCGCGAGGACGAGATGGTCGCCGCGTTCGACTACTGCCTGCACGGCAAGGGCGGCGCCGCGCCGTCGATCGACACCGCCATGCATGGCCTGGTCGACGTCGCCCACGTGGACCACCTGCACCCGGACGCCGGTATCGCGCTGGCCACCGCCGCCGACGGCGAGGAACTGACCCGACGTTGCTTCGGCGACCGGGTGGTCTGGGTGCCGTGGCGCCGGCCCGGCTTCCAGCTCGGCCTGGACATCGCCGCGCTGGCCCGGGACAACCCGCAGGCGATCGGGGTGATCCTCGGCGGGCACGGCATCACCGCCTGGGGCGCCACCAGCGAGGAGTGCGAGGCCCGGTCGCTGGAGATCATCGCCACCGCCGAGCGCTTCCTGGCCGAGCACGGCCGACCCGAGCCGTTCGGCCCGCTCCTGCCCGGTTACGGCGCCCTGCCGGCCGAGCAGCGCCGCGCCAAGGCCGCCGCCCTGGCCCCGGTCATCCGGGGCCTGGCCAGCACCGACGCCCGGCAGGTCGGGCACTTCACCGACGACGAGGCGGTGCTGGACTTCCTGGCCCGCACCGAACACCCCCGGCTCGCCGCGCTCGGCACCTCCTGCCCGGACCACTTCCTGCGGACCAAGGTCCGGCCGCTGGTGCTGGACCTGCCGGCGGACGCACCCCTGGAGCAGGCGGTGACCCGGCTGCGCGAGCTGCACGAGGCGTACCGCAAGGACTACCGGGCCTACTACGACCGGTACGCCGAGCCGGACTCCCCCGCCATCCGCGGTGCCGACCCGGCGATCGTCCTGGTTCCCGGCGTGGGCATGTTCAGCTTCGGCAAGGACAAGCAGACCGCGCGGGTGGCGGCCGAGTACTACCTGAACGCGGTCAACGTGATGCGGGGCGCCGAGGCGGTCTCCACGTACGCGCCGATCGACGAGTCGGAGAAGTTCCGGATCGAGTACTGGCTGCTCGAAGAGGCGAAGCTGCGCCGGCTGCCGGCACCGAAGCCGCTCGCCGGCCGGGTCGCGCTGGTCACCGGCGGCGGCTCCGGGATCGGGGCGGCGATCGCCCGCCGGCTCGGCGCCGAGGGTGCGGCCGTGGTGGTCGCCGACCGGGACGCGAACGCCGCCGCGACGGTCGCGGCCGAGATCGGCAACACCGACCGGGCCGTCCCGGTCACCGTGGACGTCACCGACGGCGCGGCGATCGAGGCCGCGTTCGCGTCGGCCGCGCTCGCCTTCGGCGGGGTCGACCTGGTGGTGAACAACGCCGGGCTGTCGGTGTCGAAGTCGCTGCTGGACACCACCGAGGCGGACTGGGACCTGCAGCACGACGTGATGGCCAAGGGTTCGTTCCTGGTCTCCCGGGCCGCCGCGCGGCTGCTGATCGAGCAGGGCACCGGCGGTGACCTCGTCTACATCGTCAGCAAGAACGCCGTCTTCGCCGGCCCGAACAACGTCGCGTACGGGGCGGCCAAGGCCGACCAGGCACACCAGGTACGCCTGCTCGCCGCCGAACTCGGCGCGTACGGCATTCGGGTCAACGGGGTCAACCCCGACGGGGTGGTCCGGGGCTCCGGCATCTTCGCCGGTGGCTGGGGCGCCAAGCGGGCCGCGGTGTACGGCGTACCGGAGGAGGAGTTGGGCGCCTTCTACGCCCAGCGGACCCTGCTGAAGCAGGAGGTGCTGCCGGAGCACGTGGCGAACGCGGTCTTCGCGCTCACCGGCGGGGACCTGTCGCACACCACCGGGCTGCACGTGCCGGTCGACGCCGGCGTGGCCGCCGCCTTCCTGCGCTGAGCCACGACGATGGACGAACAGCGATGAGGAGTAACGCGTCGAGGTCGGCGGCGGTCGCCGCGGTCGACCTCGGCGCGTCCAGTGGTCGGGTGATGCTCGCCGAGGTCGACCGGGACCGGGTCACGCTGACCGAGGCGCACCGGTTCGACAACGGCCCGGTACGCCTGCCCGACGCCCTGCACTGGGACGCGTTGCGGCTGTACGCCGAGACGTTGACCGGGTTGCGGACCGCCCTGGCCCGCCGCCCCGACCTGGCCAGTGTCGGGATCGACTCCTGGGCGGTCGACTACGGGCTGCTCGACCCGGACGGTGCGCTGCTCGGCAACCCGGTGCACTACCGCGACCGGCGTACCGACGGGGTGCCGGAGCGGGTGGTGGCGGCGCTCGGGGCGCAGCGGCTCTACCGGGTGACCGGGCTGCAACTGCTGCCGTTCAACACGTTGTTCCAGCTCACCGCGGCACTCGGTACGCCCGCCCTGGCGGCGGCGCACCGGATGCTGCTGGTTCCGGACCTGCTCTCGTACTGGCTGACGGGGGTGGCGGGCAGTGAGGTCACCAATGCCTCCACCACCCAGCTGCTGGACGTACGGACCCGCGAGTGGTCGACCGAGCTGATCGAACAGGCCGGTCTCCCGGCACGGATCTTCGGCCCGCTGCGCCGTCCGGGCGACCACGCCGGGGAGTTGCTGCCCGAGGTCGGGGAGGCGATCGGGGCGACCTGGCCGGTCCCGGTCATCACAGTCGGCTCGCACGACACCGCCTCGGCGGTGGTCGCGGTGCCCGCCGAGGGTGACCGGTTCGCCTTCATCTCCTGCGGCACCTGGTCCCTGGTCGGTCTGGAACTGACCGAGCCGGTGCTGTCCGGGGCGAGCCGGCGGGCGAACTTCAGCAACGAGGCCGGGGTCGACGGCACGATCCGCTACCTGCGCAACGTGATGGGCCTCTGGCTGCTCCAGGAGTCACTGCGCGCATGGCGGGCCGCCGGCCTGGACGTCGAGCTGACCGACCTGTTGGCAGAGGCGGCCCGGCGTCCGGCACTGGCCGCCGTGATCGACCCGGACGACCCGGAGTTCCTGCCGCCCGGTGACATGCCGGCCCGGATCACCGAGGCATGCGTACGGCTGGGGCAGCCGGCGCCGGCCGATCCGGCGGCGGTGGTCCGGTGCATCGTGGACAGCCTGGCGCTGGCCCACCGGGTCGCCGTCCGGCAGGCCCAGGAGTTGTCCGGTCGGGACGTCGACGTGGTGCACGTCGTCGGCGGCGGTGCCCGCAACGAGCTGCTCTGCCAGCTCACCGCCGACGCCTGCGGGCTGCCGGTGGTGGCCGGTCCGGTGGAGGCGACCGCGCTGGGCAACGCGCTGGTGCAGGCGCGGGCGCTCGGCGTACTCGATGGTGGGTTGGCCGATCTGCGGGCGGTGCCGCGCCGCGATCCGACGCTGCGGACGTACCGCCCGGCGCCCGGCGCCGCCGCGGCCTGGCAGGCGGCGGCGGACCGGATCGGCCGACCGGGCTGAGACCTCCCGCGGGAGGGGTGCCCGCGGGTACGGGAAGGGGGTGCCGTGTCTCGTGCGGTGGCACGGCACCCCGCCCCCCGATCGACCGTGACACGCCGTAAAACCACGCATTCGCGCCAACCACGACAGCAGGGCGGCGTCCAAGTGCGTCGAGCCACCCTCATCGAGCAACATGCCCACGAATATGCGGAAAGCGTACGGCGGCTCGGCGCGACCGCCGACGAGGCCGTCGCGGCGGTCCGGGCGGCCTTCGAGGCGTAGCCGAACCCGAACCCGCTGGGCGCGGGACGGCCCGGCTGGACATCGATCGTGGCCGGGGAGATTCGTCCGGGGGAAGACCTTGTTCCGGAACCGTCCCAAAGCATTGACTCTGGGCAATAGAAGAGTCAAAGTGATGCCAGAGAGCGCTCTCACTACCCAGTTCGACACTCGTCCGTAACCCGTCCGACACAAGCTCCGGTGCGACCGACGACGCCCGTTCGGCGCCGCCACCGGCACAGCGGAGTCGGGCGCCACCACACCCCACCTACGGACGTTGCACCGGTGGCGACTCCCACGCCGCTCTCCTGCCCATGCCCCGAAGGAGCCCCATGCACCCGGTCGCACCACCAACCCGTTCCAGACCACGCCGCCGCCTGCGCCTCGCCACCGTGCTCACCACACTCACCGCCCTCGTCGGCACCTACCTCGCGGTCGGCGTCGGCCCGGCCGCCGCCGCCGAGGTAACGCTCTCCCAGGGCCGTCCCGCCACCGCGTCCTCGGTCGAGGGCGGCTACGCCGCCAGCGCCGCCGTCGACGGCAACGGCGGAACCCGCTGGTCCAGCGCCTTCAGCGACCCGCAGTGGATCCAGGTCGACCTCGGCTCGGCCCGCGCGATCAGCCGGGTGGCGCTGAACTGGGAAGCCGCGTACGCCAGCGACTTCCGGATCCAGACCTCCAACGACGCGACCAACTGGACCACCATCCACACCACGGTCGCCGGCACCGGTGGCAGCAAGAGCATCGCCGTCTCCGGCAACGGCCGGTACGTCCGGCTGCACTCCACCAAGCGGGCCACCGCGTACGGAGTGTCGCTCTGGGAGTTCCAGGTGTTCGGTGACGACGGTGGCGCCCCGCCGACGCCCCCGCCGAACGGGCCGATCGTCCGGGTGGCCGAGTTCCTGGCCGACTGCCCGTTCACCCGCCGGCTGCCCGACGACCCGATCATCTACCCCGGTCTGGCCGGCGCCTCGCACATGCACAGCTTCTTCGGCAACCTGTCGACCGACGCCAACTCGGACTACACGAGCCTGGCCAACGCGTCCAGCAACTGCAACCCGTCGATCGACCTGTCGTCGTACTGGGTGCCGACGCTGTACAACAACAACGTGCCGGTGGAGCCGACCATCGTCACCTTCTACTACCTCGGTGAGGGCGTACGCGCCGACATAGTCGCGCAGACCCAACCGATGCCACTCGGCCTGAAGATCGTCGCCGGCAACGCCAAGGCCACCAGCGGCGACCAGAGCATCGCCCGCTGGTCCTGCCTGCACGCCGGACAGGTGCCACCGGGCAAGGACTTCGTCAACTGTCCGGCCGGCACGATGATGGAGTCGTACCTCGACTTCCCGCAGTGTTGGAACGGCCGTGACCTGGACTCGCCCGACCACAAGAGCCACATGGCGTACCCGGTCAACCAGGCCTGCCCGTCCACCCACCCGGTGCACGTGCCCAAGCTGCGCCAGGTCCTGCGTTATCCGGTGAACGGCAACCCGGCCAACTTCCGGCTGGCGTCCGGGCCCGGCTACACGATGCACGGCGACTTCTTCAACGTCTGGCCGGCCGCGGAGATGGAGCGGCGGGTTCTCAACTGCATCCGTCCGGTCATCAAGTGCGGACATGACGGAACCTACTGAACGTGATCCACTAGGTAGGGGATGACACCGACGGCGGGGCCCGGCGAGCCGGGTCCCGCCCCGGTCCGTCGCCGACCGCCGGCACCAGGGAGGACGAGATGACTTCGACCGTACGCGGCACGCTGCTGCTGACCCTGCTCGCCGTACTCCTCGGCGGTTGTGCCGACGGTGGCGACGGGCCGGCGGCCGGGTCCGGAGCCGGCGGACCGACGAGCCCGACCGCGACGGTCAGCCCGGCGGGCGCACCCGGGGCGGCCGGAGCGGCGGGGAACTTCAATCCGACCGACATCGCCTGGACCCAACTCATGATCGCGCTGGACGAGAAGACCCTGCTGCTGACCGATCTCACCCCGAAGCAGACCTCGGACAACGGCATCCGGGGCATGGCCGACCAGGTCGGCACGAACCACCGGGGCGAGCTGACCGGGCTGCGGAGCCTGTTGCAGCAGGCCAGCGTGGCGGAGAGCAACGAGCACGAGGGGCACGACATGCCCGGCATGGTGACCGCCGACGACCTGCGCGCGTTGACCGCCGCCAACGGTCCCGCGTTCGACCAGCTCTTCGTCAGCAACATGCGCGACCACCTGGAGCAGACCCTGCGGCTCGCCCGCGCGGTGGAGAAGTCCGGCAGCGAGCCGAACATCCGGGCGCTGGCCACCGAGATCGAGCGGACCCGGACCGCCCAGCTCGACCAGCTCGCCGCGATCGAGTCGCAGGGGCGCTGAGCCCGGACGCCCGCTCTCCGGGGCCGCGAGGACGTCGGGACCCACGGTACGGTCGGCGCCATGCCGAGGATCCTGGGGACCCGGACCTCAGGTAGTCGGGTTGATCGCCACCTTGAGCCAGCCGGGCTCCCGGCGGTCGAACTCCCGGTAGGCGTCGACGATGTCGCTCATCGGCTCCTCCTCGGTGACCAGTCCGGACGGGTCGACCGTGCCGTTGCCGATCATCTCGACCAGTTGCGGCAGGTAGTGGCGGTGGTTGGCGTTACCGGCCTTGATGGTCAGGTTCTTGTTCATCGCGATGCCGGTCGGGAACGATGTCATCGTCGGCGGGTACACCCCGAGGATGCCGAGCGTGCCGGCCTTGGCCAGGGCGTCGACCGCCCAACGCAGGGCCTGACCGGGTGCGTTGCCCGGCACCCAGTTGTCGTCCCGCGGGGCCGCGTGCGGGGACACGTCGGCCATCTCCCGGGCGATCAGCTCGGCCTGCCGGTCTGCCTGCGCGGCGGCCGGACCCCGGGTGGGGCGCTGCGAGTCGACGCCGACCGCGTCGATGGCCCGGTCCACCCCGATGCCGCCGGTCAGCTCCTCGATCACCGACACCGGGTCCTCGGCGCTGAAGTCGATCACCTCGGCGTGCTGGCCCTTGGCGGTGGCGAGCCGGTCCGGCACCTGATCGACCGCGATCACCCGGCCGGCGCCCTGTAGCTGCGCGGAGAGGATCGCCAGTTGCCCCACCGGTCCGCAGCCGAAGACGGCCACCGTGTCCCCGGCGGAGACGTCGGCGATCCGGGCCCCGAACCACGCGGTCGGGAAGATGTCCGACAGCAGGATCGCCTCGTCGTCGGAGACGTCGTCGGGGAGCGCGACCAGACCGTTGCTCGCGTACGGGATGCGGGCGTACTCGGCCTGGAGTCCGGCGAAGCCACCGGCGCTGTCCGGGGCGCCGTAGTACGCGGTGCCGGCGCGACGGCCACCGGGGTTCGCGTTGTCGCACTGGGCCTGATAACCGGCCCGGCAGTAGGAACAGAACCCGCAGGAGATGGTGGACGAGATCACCACCCGGTCGCCGGGTGAGAAGTTGCGGACCGCGCTGCCGACCTGGACCACCTCGCCGACGCCCTCGTGGCCGAGGATGCTGCCCTCCCGCAGGCCGGGTACGGTGCCCCGGGCAAAGTGCAGGTCGGTGCCACAGATGGCGCTTCCGGTTATCCGGACGATCGCGTCGGTCGGTTCCTCTATCCGCGGATCCGGAACCTCATCCAACCGGATATCACCGATACCGTGCCAGACCGCTGCCCTCATCGCCGAGCCCCTTCCCCCAGGTCCCAAGCTGTCCGTGGGGCCTACCCGACCCGCCGGCCGGAAAACCGTCGAGACCACGCGCGCCGGGTGACGGCGGTGCCGGGTGCGCGGCGACACCCCGGCGACGGCGTGTGCGCCGGGGTGCCCGCAGACGGCGGTGCCCCGGTCCATCGGGACCGGGGCACCATCGGGTCGGGCTCAGTCGAGCTGGGCCGGGGCTCAGCCGACCTGGGTCGGGGCGCTCAGCCGAGCTGGCTCTTGGCCTCCGAGATCAGCCGCTTGGCGCCTTCCTGCGGCGAGATCCGGCCGAAGATGACCTCGTCGTACACCCGCTGGAACTCGGCCTTCACCGCGCCACCGCCCTTGGGCTGGGCCGGCGGGGTCGGCAGGAGCTTGTCGGTCACCGAGCTCTCGAACTCGTAGACCAGCTTGTCGTTCTCGGCCAGGGTCGGCGCGAGCGCGTCGCGTACCTTGCCGTTCGCCGGCATGCCGCGGGAGACCGCGAGGACCTTGCCGGCCGCCTCGTCGTTGATCAGGAAGTCGATCAGCATCGCTGCCTGCTTCGGGTGCTCACTGCGCTCGGCCACGCTGTACGCCATGGCCATCGACGCGATCATGCCGCGCTTGTCGGTGTCGCTGGGCATCGGGGCGATCGCCAGCGGGGCGCCGTACGCGGAGATCATCGGGCTGAAGCTGGAGTCGTAGTTGACCTCCGCCGTGACGCCCTTCTTGATCAGCGAGGAGTTCTGCACCGAGCCGTCCATCTGGGTGGTCAGCTCGGCCGGGGCGAGCGCGCCGGCCTTGCGGTACTCACCGGTCATGGTCCAGAACTGGGCCAGGTCGCCCTCTTCGAAGCCGAGCTTGCCGTCGTCGGTGTAGATCTTCTTGCCGCGCTGCTGCAACCAGATGTCGAACCAGTCGATGGCGAAGCCGAAGTCACCGAAGCCGGCGACCTTGCCACCGCCCGCCTGGTTCAGCTTCTGGCCGGCCGCGAGCAGGTCGTTCCAGGTCCAGGTGGCGGTGGGGGCGGCCACGCCGGCCTTGCTCCAGAGCGCCGGGTCGTAGATGACACCCTGGGTGTTCTGCGCGATCGGGATGGCGTACGTCGCGTCGCCCACCTTGCCCGCGGGGAGCAGCGTGGGGGTCAGGTCACCGACCTTGAGGGTGCCGTCCTTGATGTACTTCTCGAGGTCGAGCAGGGCGTTGCGGTCGGCGTACTCGCGCAGGTAGGCGCGGTCCATCTGCACCACGTCCGGGGCGTCGCCGCCGGCGATCTGGGTGGAGAGCTTCTGGAAGTACGCGTCGAAGGCGCCGAACGAGGTCTGCACCTTGATGTCCGGGTACTTGGCCTCGAACAGGTCGATGGCCTCCTCGGTCACCTTCGCCCGGGCGTCGTTGCCCCACCAGGTGAACTGGAGGGTGACGGGGCCGTCGTCGGCCGCGTCGTCACCGCCGCCGCACGCGGCCAGCGGCAGGGCGAGCAGCGCCGACACGGCGACCGCGGCGGCCCGTGCGACGCGGTGGGCCCGACGGGTTCTGAACATAGGGGTTTCTCCTTCGCTGGGGGCGCGTGGAGCAGGGGGTAAGCGCTTGCCCGGCACGGGCGGCTTGGCCATATGAAACGGTTTAACTAGACCGGACGCTAGGTCCGCTCCACCCTCTTGTCAAGGGATGGTTACCAACCCGCGTCGCCTCTGTTACCTGGGCCAGCGCACGGTCTCGCCGACGCGGGTTGAATCGTTACATATTCTGTGGGTAGCCTCGCCCGCATGTCCCAGCCCACACCACCCACGGTGGCCCTGATCGGCGCGACCGGCTACGGCGCCCAGCACCGGGAGGCCATCGCCGCCCTGGAGCGGGCCGGCCGGGTCCGGCTGGTCGCCCTCTGCGACACCCGGCCACTGTCCGAAGAGGCCCCGGGGGTCGCCGTACACACCGATCACCGCGCGATGCTGGCCGCCGCCCGCCCGGACATCGTGGTGGTCAGCACCCCGCCGCACACGCACCTGCCGATCGCCCTGGACGCGGTCGCGGCCGGCGCCGACCTGCTGCTGGAGAAACCGCCGGTGACCAGCCTCGCCGACCACGACCTGCTCAGCCGGGCCCTGCGGGACGCGGGCCGGATCTGCCAGGTCGGCTTCCAGGCCCAGGGCTCGCACGCGCTGGCGGCACTGCGGGACGCGATCCGCGACGGGCGGCTCGGCGAAGTCACCGGTGTCGCCGCCGCCGGCACCTGGATCCGCGACGACGCCTACTACGACCGCTCCCCCTGGGCCGGCCGGCGCTCGGTCAACGGGCAACCGGTGGTCGACGGCGCCCTGGTCAACCCGTTCGCGCACACCCTGATGCTCGGTCTCGACCTGGTCCGGGCCGCCGCACCCGGCGCGGTGCCGACCCGGTTCACCCTGGAGCGGTACCGCACCCGGGAGATCGAGGTCGAGGACACCGCCTGCCTGCGGGTCGAGTTCTCCGCCGGGCCACCGCTGCTGATCGCGGTGACACTCAGCGCGGCCGGCTTCCGCGAGGGCGACATGCTGGTACACGGGACCAACGGGTCGGCGGTGCTGGAGTACCCGACCGACCGGCTGCTGTTCGGCCCGGACGAGGCGGCTCTCCCCGGCGCCGCCGCCGGCCTGGCGAGCGGCGACCGGACGGGGCTGCTGGCCAACCTGCTCGACCACCGGCGGGACCCGTCCGTCGCGCTGCTCGCCCCGCTCGACGCCACCCGCGACTTCACCGCGCTGGTCGAGGCGATCCTGACCGCGCCGGCACCCACCCCGGTCGCAGCCGAACACCTGCGCCAGCACCACGACACCGGCAGCCCGGCCTGGGTGATCGACGGCATCGACGCGGCGGTCACCACCGCCACCACCACCATGACCACGTACGCCAACCTCAACCTCCCCTGGACCACCTCCCCGTACACAGCCCCCCTCCCCCGACCCTGACACCCCGACGATCTTGCAGTTGTGGTGGCGCGCAAATCCGGATGAGCGCCCTGATTCGGGCACCACAACTGCAAGATCGTCGACGAGGTCGGCGGCGGCGTTCGCGGGTCTGTCGATACGGCGGTGGTGGGTGGGTAAATGCTCTAATGTCGAGCCGAAATTCGCAAAAGCGACTTGGTGCCTGCACCATGGGCCGGCTGGCAGGGGTGGACCGGGATGACCGCGCTGGCGGGCCGCGACGAACGTGAGACCCGCTCCCGATCCGGCTTCCGGGGCGACATCCAGGGCATGCGGGCCCTGGCGGTCGTACTGGTGCTGCTGTTCCACGTCGGACTCGGCGTACCCGGCGGTTTCGTCGGGGTGGACGTCTTTTTTGTCATCTCCGGTTTCCTGATCACCGGGCTGCTCCTCGCCGAACTGGAGCGCACCGGTCGGATCTCCCTGGTCCGGTTCTACGCCCGGCGCGCCAAACGGCTGCTGCCGGCGGCGTTCCTCGTCCTGGCCGGATCCCTGCTGCTCACCTACCTTTTCCTGCCCCGTACCCGGTGGGCCGACACCGGCTGGGACGTGGTGGCCAGCGGCGCGTACGTGATGAACTGGCGGCTGGCCACCCAGGCGGTCGACTACCTGGTCGCCGCCGAGGCCCCGAGCATCCTCCAGCACTACTGGTCGCTCGCCGTGGAGGAGCAGTTCTACCTGCTCTGGCCGCTGCTGCTGATCGTGGTCGGGGTCCACGCCGCGAAACGGTGGCCGGGGCACCTGCGCCACCGGCTGCTGCTCTGCCTCGGCCTGGTCGCGATCGCCTCGTTCGCCTGGTCGGTGTACCTCACCCGGAGCAATCCGGAGTCGGCCTTCTTCGTCACCACCACCAGGATCTGGGAACTGGCCGTCGGCGGCGGGCTGGCCATCCTGAGCCGGCAACTCGTCCGACTGCCCCGCCTCGCCGCCGCCGCTCTCGGGTGGGCCGGACTCGGCACCATCGTGCTGGCCGCCCTGCTGCTCGGCGAGACCAGCCCGTTCCCCGGCCACCTGGCCCTGCTGCCGACCCTCGGCGCGGCGGCGGTGATCGCCGCCGGGGTGGCCGGCCGGGCGGGACCTGCCCGGCTGCTCGACCGGCGGCCGATCCGAGCGGTCGGCGCGATCTCCTACTCGCTCTACCTGTGGCACTGGCCCCTGGTGGTCACCGCCGAGGCCCGCTTCGGGGAACTGGGCCTGTTCGGCGGACTGGTCGTGGTGGCGCTCTCGACCGCGCTGGCGGTGCTGACCTACCGGTACGTGGAGAACCCGTTCCGGACCAGGAGGGTCTTCAGTCGCCGGCCGCTGCTGGCACTGCAACTCGGCCTGGCCTGCACCGCAACCGCGGTGGTCATGGGCCTGCTGTTCCAGTTCACCGTCTGGCCGCCCCCGCGGGTCGGCCCCTCGGCCGCCCTGCCGCCCCAACCGAACGCCACCGCCGGCGGCACCCTGCCCACCGGCCCGCTCGGCGCCGCCGTACTCGGTGCGCAGCCGCGGCACGACCCGGCGGGCGAGCCGGTGGACCACGTCGACTCGATCTTCCCGGCGCCGCTCGCCGCCCGGAAGGACCTGCCGGACGTGTACGACAACAAGTGCCTGGTGAACCAGCAGGACAACGAGGTGCTCACCTGCGTGTACGGCAACCGCGAGTCCGACTTCACGGTGGCGCTCGCGGGCGACTCGCACGCCGCCCAGTGGCTGCCCGCCCTGCAGCCGATCGCCGAGGCGAACGGGTGGCGGCTGGTCACGTACATCAAGGCGGCCTGTCCGCTGATCGGCATCACCGTGATCCGGTCCGGTCGACCCAACTCCAGTTGTACCGAGTGGAACCGGACCGTCCGGTCCCGGCTGACCGGTGCGGAGCGACCCAGGCTCCTGCTCACCAGCAGTTCGCTCTACACCCCCGTACGCGACGGCCGGGCCCTGAGCGGCGAGGCGGGTCGGAGCGTACTGGCCGACGGGCTCGGGGAGACCTGGTCCGGGCTGGCACAGGCCGGGATCGCCACCGTCGTGCTGCGCGGCACTCCGCAGCCGGGTCTGGACGTGGTCGAGTGCGTGTCGGAGCACGGGGACCGGTTGACCGAGTGCGCCGTCGACCGGGACACCGCCGTGGCCGGGGTGGGACCGATCCAGGCGGAGGCGGCCACCGGGCTGACCGGGGTGCACCTGCTCGACCTCAACGACGCGATCTGTCCGGCCGACCGGTGTGCCGCGGTCATCGGCGGGATGCTGGTCTACCGGGACACCAACCACCTGACCGCGAGCTACGCCCGGAGCCTCTCCCCCCGGCTGCGCGTGGAACTCGACCGCGTACTGGCCTGAGCGCGTGCCGGCCCGAGCGCAACACCCGGCGCTCCCGACGTCCGGCGCTCCCGACGTCCGGCGCTCCCGACGTCCGGCGCTCTCGACGTCCGGCGTTCTGACCGGCGCGGATAAGCGGGGAATACCCTCCACAGTCCTCTAATATCAACTCGAAAGTGGGCATAGACGACTTAGCTTGTCCGTCCGGCGCCGGCGCGTAGGGGGTAGGCGAGATGACTCAGCTGGCGAGCCGGACCGGGCGCGAGGCCACCGGTCGGCCCGAGCGCCGAGGTGACATCGAGGGGCTGCGCGGGCTGGCAGTCGTACTGGTGCTGCTCTGTCATGCCGGGCCGTGGGTCGTACCCGGTGGATTTGTCGGGGTGGACGTCTTCTTCGTGATCTCCGGCTTCCTGGTCACCGGCCTGCTCGCCGACGAGTTGGACCGGACCGGGAAGATCGAGCTGGTCGAGCACTACGGCCGGCGGGTACGCCGACTGCTGCCCGCCGCACTGGTCGTCCTGTTCGCCACCCTGCCGCTGGCCTACCTGCTGCTCCCACGCTTCCGGTGGGCGGAAACCGGCTGGGACGTGGTCGCCAGCGGCCTGTGGGTGATGAACTGGCGGGCCGCCGGTGCCGGTGGTGACCAGGTCGGCGCCGACGCCTTCGCCAGCCCGACCCAGCACTTCTGGGCCCTCGCCGTCGGCGCGCAGTTCCACCTGATCTGGCCGGTGCTGCTGCTCGGCCTCGGACTCTGGGCCGCCCGTCGGGGCGGATCGACGCGCCGGTGGCTGCTGATCGGCGCCGGGGTGGTCGCCCTCCCCTCGTTCGTCTGGTCGGTCGTGTACAGCAACGGCGCAACGGCGGCGGCCTTCTTCGTCACCACCACCCGGGCCTGGGAACTGGCCCTCGGCGCCGGCCTGGCCCTGCTGACCAGGGCACCGGTCCGGCTCACCGGGCCGGTGGCCTCGGTACTCGGCTGGGGCGGGTTGGCCGCCATCGCACTGGCGGCGCTGCTGCTGGGCGAGGCGACACCGTACCCCGGTGTGGCGGCGCTGCTGCCCACGCTCGGTGCGGCGGCGGTGATCGCCGCCGGTGGCACCGGGCCGGGGCGGCTGCTGTCGCTGCGACCGGTACGCGCGGTCGGTGCGGTCGCCCTTCCGCTCTATCTCTGGCACTGGCCGCTGCTGGTGCTGGCAAACGCCCGGTTCGGGGACCTGCACCCCGTCGGCGCCCTGGCGGTCCTGCTCGCCGCCGCCGCGCTGGCGGTGCTCACCCACCGGTACGTGGAACGTCCCCTGCGTACGCCCGGGTTCTCCGCACCGTGGCAGGCCGGGCAGGCGCTGCGGATCGGTCTGCTCGGCACCACCACGGCGGTGGTCGCGGGTCTGCTCTTCCAGCTCACCGTCTGGCCACCACCGCCGCCGAACCCGGCCACCGGACTGGCCGCGCCACCGGCGAGCGCCAGCCCGACGCCCGCCCCCGCGCCGTCCGCACCGCAGGGGGCGGCGGTGCTCGGGGACGAGCCGCGCAGCAACAAGGCCGGTGAGCCGGTGGACCGGGTCGAGAAGATCGTGCCGGAGCCGGCGAAGGCCGGTGACGACCGACCCGAGGGGTACGACGACAAGTGCCTGACCCCGGCGCAGGAGAGCAAGGTGCGCTCCTGCGTGTACGGCGACCAGGAGTCCGCCTTCACCGTGGTGCTCGCCGGTGACTCGCACGCCGCCCAGTGGTTGCCCGCGTTGGAGCCGATCGCGCGGGCGAACAAGTGGAAGCTGGTGACGTACACGAAGGAGTCCTGTCCGCTGCTGGGCGCTGCGGTGGCGCGGGCGAAGCGGGCGTACCCGAGTTGCACGGAGTGGAACCGGTCGGTACGGACCAGGCTGACCGGCGACGACCAGCCCCAACTGCTGGTCACCAGCAGTGCGGCGCACACCCTGTTCGCCGACGGTTACGCCCTGACCGGCGAGTACGGCCGGACCGAGCTGATCGGGAGCTTCCGGGAGACCTGGTCGGAGCTGGCCGACGCGGACCTGCCCACGATCGTGCTGCGCGGCACCCCGCAGCCGGGGCGGGACGTGCCCGAATGCGTGACCGGGCACCGGCAGCGGCTGACCGAGTGCACCGCGAAGCGGGAGACCGCGCTGGCCGGGATCGGCCCGGTGCAGGAGAAGGCGGCGTCCGGGCTGGACGGCGTACACCTGATCAACCTCAACGACGCGATCTGCCCGGCCGCCCGGTGTGCCCCGGTGATCGGCGGGATTTTGGTCTACCGGGACAACGAGCACCTGACCGCCAGCTACGCGGCCAGCCTCTCCCCCCGGCTGCGCGCCGAACTCGACCGCGTCCTGGCCTGAGCCCGGCCGCCTACCTGGCTTCCATTACCGGCCCGCTGGCCCGGCCCCGCCTCACTCAAGGATCACGTTCGAACCACCGAACGTGATCTTCCCTTGCCAAGATCGGGTGCGGGCTGGTATTCACGTATCTATACCTATGCACCCCCACCATTTCCTGGAGCCGACCGGACCGGTCGGCTCTTTCGCAGCGCCGTCCAAGGAGGATCCCTTGCGTCTACCGGAGCGAACAGTGTTCGGCAACAGATGGCGGGTCATGCCCGCGTTCGCCACGGCCGTCGTGATCGCGGCCACGCTTCCCGGTGCCACCGCCGCCAGCGCCGCCCCCGACCAGGCGGCACCGGCGGCCCCTGCCGCCGCGACGGACTCGTCCGTCGACGAGCACAACCACGAGGCCAGGGACAAGGACAACCGCCGGGGTACGGCGAGCCCGAGCACCACCCAGCGCTCGCGCGCCGACAGGGTCGACTCCTCCGTACGGTGGAACGCGTTCGGCACCCCGCACGCGCTCGGTCCGGTCGACGCCGGCCTGGCCACCGGTCTCGCCGCCGACCCGGAGACCGCCGCCCGGCAGTACCTGCTGGCGCAGCGGGACCTGTTCGGTCTGGACGAAGCGGCCGTGGCGAGCATGGAGAAGCTGCTCGTCCGGCAGATCGGCACCGGTGCCGTGGTCACCCTTCGGCAGCGCTTCGGTGACCTGCCCGCCGGATTCGACGGTCTGGTCAGCATCGCCGTCGACCGGGGCACCGTGGTCCACGTCAGCTCCTCGCTCACCCGCGACACCAGCGCCCCGGCACCGCTGACCATCTCGGCCGACGAGGCGTACGCCGCCGCGCTCGCCGACGCCGGCCTGCGCGCCGACCAGGTGGCCAGCCACGACCTGCGCAAGGTCGCCGTGCCGACCCCGGTCGACGGCAACCGGGCCGCCTGGGAGGTGACGCTGATCGGCAAGGAGAGCACCGAGCCGACCGCGTTCACCACCTTCGTGGACGGTACGGACCACAGCGTCCTGGTCCGGGAGGACCTGGTCGACTACGACTCGGACAACCCGCAGTGGGCGGTCTTCCCGGCCAACCCGCCGAGCAAGACCAACCCGCGCCACGACGACCGGGTCACCTGGTGCTTCACCTGGACCTGGGGCTGCGAGAAGACGGTCCAGGACGCGGCCAGCGGCCAGGCCTGGGACGTCGACCTGGCCACCGGTGAGCCGACGCTGACCACCCGGGGCAACTCGGCGAACAACGTCGTCTCCTGGGGTGCCGGCACCCCGGTCGTGCCGGCCACGCCGAGCCCGACCCGCGACTACGACTACCCGTTCACCGACCAGTGGCGGCAGTCCAAGTGCAACCCGGAGGTGTTCACCTCGTTGCAGCGCAACGACATCGACGCCGCCACCGCGAACCTGTTCGCGATGCACAACCGGATGCACGACTGGGCGTACAAGCTCGGCTTCGACGAGGCGGCCTGGAACCTGCAGGCGGTCAACCTCACCGCCGAGGGCCTCGGCGGCGACGCCGAGCAGGGTCGCGCCCAGCAGGGCGCGCTGACCGGCAACCGGAACAACGCCAACCAGTCGACCCCGCGTGACGGGCTGCCGCCGAGCACCAACATGTACCTGTGGCAGCCGATCGCCGGTACGTCGTACCCGCCCTGCGTGGACGGTGACTACGACATGACGGTGATCGGGCACGAGTACGCCCACGCGATCACCAACCGCATGATCGGTGGACCGGACTCCGGCATCGGCGGCCACCAGGGCGGCGCGATGGGCGAGTCCTGGGGTGACCTGCTCGGTACCGAGTACCTGGTCCAGAACGGCTGGAAGCCGGCCGGGAAGAGCCCGTACATCGTCGGTGGTTACGTCACCGGCAACCTGGAGAGCGGCATCCGCAACTACGACCTCAGCCGCAGCCCGCTGAACTACTCCGACGTCGGCTACGCGCTGTCCGGTCCGGCGGTGCACGCCGACGGTGAGATCTGGGGCGCCACCAACCACCGGATCCGCTCGGCCCTGGTCGGCCGGTACGGCGACGGCAACGCCCTGACCCAGGCGGCCTGCGCCGAGGGCAAGCTGGCGGTCGACAGGTGCCCGGGTAACCGCCGCTGGACGCAGCTCGTCTTCGACTCGTTCCTGCTCCAGGCGGTCAGCCAGGTCAGCATGCTCGACATGCGGGACAACATGCTCGCCGCCGACGTGCTCCGCTTCGGTGGCCGCAACCAGGACCTCATCTGGAACGCGTTCGCCGAGTCGGGCATGGGCCGGGACGCGGCCACGGTCAACGCCGCGGACACCGACCCGACGCCGAGCTTCGCCTCGCCGCACGCCCGCAACGCCACGGTCACGCTCCGCCCGAAGGGCGACAGCGCGTCCGCACCGGTCCGGCTCTACGTCGGCGACTACGAGGCCCGCGCGGTCCCGATCGCGGACACCGACCCGGCCACCGCCCTGCCGGACACCTTCGAGATCGTGCCGGGCAAGGAGTTCTCCTTCCTGGCCGTCGCCCCCGGCTTCGGGCACTCCCGGTTCACCGAGAAGTTCTCCTCCGGCGAGCGGGAGAAGCTGGACCTGGACCTAGACCGCAACCTCGCCTCGCTGACCGCCGGTGCGGTGATCAGTGGTGACGGGGTCAACCTGGACCGGATCGCCGACGACACCGAGACGACCAACTGGGCGTCGCTGGACGGGGTCGCCGGCAAGCGGGTCACGGTCGACCTGCCCGGTGACCGGGCGCAGACCGTACGGCGGGTGAACGTGAGCGCGTACCTCCGGCCGGCGATCGCCGGTGACGTGGACACGGGCAGTCAGAACGCCCTGTCGGCGTTGCGGTCGTTCACCGTGCTCGCCTGTGACGAGCGCAGGGCGGACTGCACCGACGACGCCAGCTTCCGGAAGGTCTACACCAGCCGGTCGGACGCGTTCCCCGGTGGGGCGTTCCGGCCGTACACCCGGGAGCTGAACCTGCGGTCGTTCGAGATCCCGAAGACGACCGCGACCCACCTGCGGCTGGAGGTGACCGCCAGCCAGTGCACCGGCGGTCCGCTCTACGCCGGTGAGCAGGACAACGATCCGGCCACCGCGACCGACTGCACCGCCAACAGCCCGTTCCGGACCCAGGTCCGGATCGCGGAGTTCCAGGCGTTCGAGCGGTAGTGGTGAAGTGACGGGTCCGCCTCCGGCCGCTCCCCCGGCCGAAGGCGGACCCGTACCCGGTGTGCCGCGGTCGGGGGCACGACCGGAGGAGGTCGGTGCGGCAACCGGGGGTCAGTGGTACGTCAGCGACGGCGCCAGACCGGAACGGTGGGCTCGTCGGTCTGCCAGACCGGTCGGCCGTAACCCGCACCCGGGTCCGCACCCAGGTCGATGGCGCCGTCGGCACCGGAGTCGGCGCGACGGCGGCGACGACGGAACGGTCCTCCGCCGGAACGGCCGGCTCGTTGGGCGCCCCGGCCGAGGGCCCGACCGGCTCCGCCGGTGACCGCGCCGAGGAGCCGGTGCCGGACCCGCATCAGCAGCCCGACGCCGAGGAAGAGCAGCAACGCCCCGGTCAGGAAGCCGACCTGGACCAGTCCCAGTCCGCCGGAGTTCGCGGCGGGATCGGGGCGACCGCCGCCGGTTCCGGAGGCCACCACGGGCTCTTCCGTCGGCACCGGGATCAGCTCGTTCGGCTGCTCGTCCTCGGCCGACTCCTCCGGTGCCGCCTCGGTTGCCTCCGGTGACGGGGATGCGGTGGTGCGGGTGGCCGACGGGGTGGCCCTGGCCCGGTTGCCGGCCACCGTACGGGTGGCGGATCCGCTGGCCAGTAGGCGTGACCGGGCGTCGAACGCCTCGGCGGTCACGGTGACCCGGCCGCCGGCAGCCTCCGCACCGAAGGCGATCCGGTAGCGCGCGGTGACCGTCCGGTCCCGGCAGAGTTCGCCGGGGTCGAAATCGTTGTCGGTCAGCCGGGCCGTGTCGCCGTCGGCCCGCACCTGTACGGGGAACGACCCGGTCTCCTCGACCCGGTCGACCCGTACCTGGTCCAGCCGGAGCCCGGCCACCCGCAGCACCAGTGACCAGCGGACCTTGCGGCACTCGCCGCGCTCGCTGGTGCCCACCACCGCCGAGATGGTCGCCGGGTCACCACCCGCGGTGAACTGACCGGGCAGGTCGAGCCGGGTGTCGAACCCCGGCGCCGCGCTGACCGGTGTGCCGGTGGCGAGCAGTCCCACCCCGGTCACCCCCGCCAGTACGACACCCAGCCGGCCGATGATCTGCCGCACCGCCACCACCGCCTCCATTCACGTACACCTATTGGTTTCGGTGATCCGATTACTCCCCGCAACGCTAGAACGGGATCAGGCAGCCGGAAAGGGGCGTAAGTCAGCACCCAGCGCCAATGAAACCCCCTACTTTCACCGACAGTGTTGAACCGGTAACCCAACCCCCGCGACACGCCGGCAGCACCGGCCCGGCACAATCCGGGTGGTGTCCGAAACCTCGGCGGCGTTCGTCCGCCTGCACGCCCGGCTGACCCCGGTCGCCTTCGTCCCGGAGGTCCTGCTGCACCAGGCCGACGAACCGATCGGTCTGTGGCAGCTCACCGAGGGTGAGTTCCGCAGCGAACAACCGCCACCGTTCTGGGCCTTCGCCTGGGCCGGCGGCCAGGCCCTCGCCCGCTACCTGCTCGACCATCCGGACGAGGTGGCCGGTCGCCGGGTGCTCGACTTCGCCTCCGGCTCCGGTCTGGTCGCCATCGCCGCCGCCCGCGCCGGCGCCCGGCACGTACGCGCGGTCGAGATCGACGAGCGGGCCGGCGCCGCGATCGAGCTGAACGCGCGGGCCAACGACGTACCGGTGGACATCACCGTCGCCGACATCCTCGACGACGACTGGGCCGGTGACGCCGACCTCGTGCTCGCCGGGGACGTCTTCTACAGCCAGGCGATGGCCAACCGGGTGCTGCGCTTCCTGCTCCGCGCCGCCCGTGGCGGGGCGCGGGTGCTGGTCGGTGACCCGGACCGGGCGTTCCTGCCCCGCGGCCGGTTCGGCAAACTGGCCGCGTACGACGTGCCGGTCCCGCCCGCGCTGGAGAGCGTACGGGTGAAGCCCACCACGGTCTGGGAGCTTGACCCCGGTCGGCCGGGTGCCGCTGGGTAGCGTGTCGCCGTGTTGTTCCGCAGCTGGGCGGCGGGGACGGTGGACCGGCCGTGGCCGGACGTCGCCACCGTCGCCGACCACGTCGACGTCGACCACCTGGTGGTGACCCGGCACGCCCTGGTCCGCCAGGTGCTCGCCGACCCGCAGACGTACCGGCCGGACAACGCGCTGGACGCGATGAGTCCGATACCGATCGCCGCCCTGCGGGTCCTGGCCGGGTACGGGTTCCGGCTGCCCCCGACGCTGGCGAACAACAGTGGACACAGCCACCCGGCGATCCGGACGATCGTCGCCGACGCCCTGCACCCGAAGCGGGTCGCCGAGCAGCAGGAATGGCTGACCGGCGTGGTCCGTACGCGGGTCGCCCGGCTCTCCGCCGAGCTGGTCGCCGGCCAACCGGTCGACCTGTACGCCGACCTCGCCGCCGACCTGCCGCTGCTGGTCCTGGCCCGGCTGGTCGACCTACCGGACGCCCGGATCGACGTCGTCAAGGAGTTCACCCGGGCGGCACTCGAACTGTTCTGGGCCCCGGTCGACGCCGTACGCCAACAGCACCTCGCCGCGATCGTCGGCCGCTTCCACACGGTCCTGCGGGAGTTCGCGACCACCGGATCCGGGCTCGCCGCCCGGTTGCGCGACGCCGGCCACCCCACGGACGTGGTGGTCGGCGCCCTGTTCTTCCTGCTGGTCGCCGGGCAGGAGACCACGTCGCAGTTCCTGACCCTGCTGCTGCACCGGCTCACCGGGGAGCCGGAGGTGCTGCGCGGGCTGACCGACGGCACGGTCGAGGTGGCCGACGTGGTGGAGGAGGGACTGCGACTGGAGCCCCCGATCGTCACCTGGCGTCGGGTCGCCGCCCGGGACACCACCCTCGGCGGGGTCGACGTACCGGCGGGGCGCAGCGTCGTACTCTGGCTCGCCCGTGCCGGCCGTGACCCGGCGGTGGTCGACGAGCCGGAGGAGTTCCGGCCCGGCCAGCCCGGCTCCCGCCGGCACCTCGCCTTCGGTGCCGGCGCGCACCGTTGCGTCGGCGCCCAGCTCACCCGGATGGAAGCCGCCGTCGTGGTCGCCGAAACCGCCCCGCTGCTGCGCGACGCCACCGTCCTGCGCGAGCCCTGGTGCCCCGACAACCTCTCCTTCCGCATGCCCGACGCCCTGGTCATCGCCCGTCCGGCCTAGTACCGGCGACGACCGGGCCTGACGAAGGTCAGGACCGCCTGGTGCCGTTCGGGTGCATCGCCCGACCCTGCCGGATTCCTACCGTCGACCCATCACGACGGGGGAACCCAGGGAGGCTCCATGATCACTTTGACCGGGCTGACGAAACGCTTCGGCGACTCGACAGCCGTCGACCACCTGACCCTGGACATCGCGCCGGGACGGGTCACCGGCTTTCTCGGCCCGAACGGCGCCGGCAAGTCCACCACCATGCGGATGATCCTCGGCCTGGACCGGCCCACCGCCGGGACCGCGCTGGTCGACGGTCGGCCGTACGCGAGCCTGCGACACCCGCTGCGGCACGTCGGGGCGCTGCTCGACGCCAAGGCCGTCCATCCGGGCCGGACCGCACGCGCACACCTGCTCGCGATGGCCCACAGCAACGGCATCCCGGCCCGCCGGGTCGACGAGGTCCTGGCCACGGTCGGCCTGACCGGCGTCGCCGGCAAGCGGGCCGGCACCTTCTCCCTCGGCATGGGTCAGCGCCTCGGCATCGCCGGCGCCCTGCTCGGCGATCCGGGGGTGCTGATGTTCGACGAGCCCGTCAACGGGCTCGACCCGGACGGGGTGCGCTGGATCCGCCAGCTCATGCGCTCCCTCGCCGCCGAGGGACGTACGGTCTTCGTCTCCAGCCACCTGATGAGCGAAATGCAGCTCACCGCGGACCAGCTCGTGGTGATCGGGAGGGGCCGGCTGATCGTCGACGCCCCGATCGCCGAGGTCATCGCGGGCAGCTCACGCACGGTGGTCCGGGTCCGCAGCCCACAACCGGCCGGACTCGCCGCGCTGCGCGACCGGCTGACCGCACCGACGGTCACCGTCGAGCCGGGCGACGCCGGGGAGCTGCTGATCTCCGGGGCCGATGTCGCGCTGGTCGGCGACCTGGCCCACGAACTCGGCGTACGTCTGCACGAGCTGAGCACCCGGGAGGCGTCCCTGGAACAGGCGTACCTGGAGCTGACCGCGGACAGCCTCGAATACACCGGCCCCGCCAGTGGGCCCGACCGGCAGGAGCGCGCATGAGCACCGTACCGACCCGTGGACTCGACCGGGCCGCGTCCCCATCCCCATCCTCTGCTTCTGCTTCGGGGTCGGGGTCTGCTGGTGGGGCGCCGACCGGGGGCGGGCTGGGCGGCGCGGTGGCCAGTGAGTGGACCAAACTCTGGTCGGTCCGCTCGGTCTGGTGGGCCCTGCTCGCCGGTGTCCTGCTGATGGCGGCGACCGCCGCCCAACTGGCGATCTACGTCCAGAACAGCAACACCAACGAGGACCCGACCGACGACCGGGGCGTGGTCGCGCTCGGCCGGGTCGCGATCGACTCCGTCGAGCTGACCCAGTTCGCCGTGCTCGCGATGGCGATGCTGGTGATCACCGCCGAGTACGGTTCCGGCACCATCCGGGCCACCCTCCAGTGGACCCCGTTGCGGTGGCACGTCATCCTCGCCAAGACCGCCGTCGTCGCCGGGGTCACCTTCGTGCTGGGGGTGCTGCTCGGGGCACTCGGTACGGCGGTCGCCGCCCCGATCCTCGGTGACTGGGGCCGGTACGAGCCCGCCGAGACCCTCGGGGACGTGTTGGGGGTCGGGGCGTACCTGTCCCTGATCTCGGTGTTCACCCTCGGTGTGGGGGCGGCACTGCGGGGTGCGGTCGCCACCCTTACCTCGGTCTTCCTGATCCTCACCGTGGTACCGGCGACGCTCGGGCTCACCAACGTGACGTTCATCCAGCGGATCGCCGACGCCATGCCCGGCACCGCCGGCCTCCACTTCCTACGCGGCGACACCGACCCCTACCCCCCACTCGTCGGCCTACTCCTCCTCACCACCTGGGCGGTACTCGCCCTCCTGGCCGCCCACACAGTCCTCCACCACCGCGACGCCTAACCCACCCGACCCCACCCCCACCCCTACCCCTACCCCTACCCCGTTGATCATGAAGTTAGCGACACGAAATCGCTCCGGCGGCGTCGCTAACTTCATGATCAACGGGGCGGGGCGGGGGCGGGGGTGGGGGCAGGGGCAGGGGTGGGGGTGGGGTGGGGAGGTTGGCTTCGTGGGCGATTATGGCGGCTTGGACGCGGTTTCGGACGTTTAGGCGGGTGAAGATGGTGCTCAGGTAGCCCTTTACGGTTCCTTCTACCAGGTAGAGGCGGCGGGCGATCTCGGCGTTGGAGAGGCCGGCTCCGACCAGCGCCAGCACCTCGCGTTCCCGTTCGGTGAGTGCCGAGGTCAGCTCCCGGGCCGCCGGGCCGCGCGACATCCGCTCCCCGCCGAGGTTCAGCACCCGCCGCGCCACCGCCGGCGACAGGTACGCGGCACCGTCGGAGACCGCCCGTACGCCGGCGATCAGTTCCCTCGGGTCGCCGGACTTGACCAGGAACCCACTGGCCCCGTCACCGATCGCGCGAGCGATGTAGTCGTCCTCGCCGAACGTGGTCAGCATGACCACCTCGGTCTCCGGCACCAACCGGCGGATCTCCGCCCCGGCGGCGAGCCCGTCCATTCGGGGCATCCGGATGTCGAGCAGCGCCACCCGAGGCCGGTGGGCGCGGACCAGTTCAACCGCGGCCCGACCGTCGGCCGCCTCGGCGACCACCTCTATCTCCGGGTCGGTGGCCAGGATCGCCCGTACCCCGGCGCGGATCATCGCCTCGTCGTCGGCCAGCAGGACCGGGATCATCACATCTCCTCGTGAAAACAGCTCAGCCGGGCAGTTCGTCCTTGGCCACCAACAGCCCGTCCGCGAAACAGAGCCGGTACGCGGGCAGCGCCAATGGGAAGTTGCCGTCGGTGTAGAACTCGCAGGCGGCGTTGACCGGTGCCGGACCGGTGTTCTTGGCCAACCCCTGTGCCTGCCGGCCGGGCAGCATCGGAGCCAGTTCGGTACGCGGCGCGCCGATCCGCAGCCGCTCGAACTCGGACCGGTGCAGCACCGAGTCGAACGTGACGAACGGGTAGTAGACCAGCGACAGCATGGCGGCGATCGCCAGCGGGGCGGTGACCGCCACCAGCAGGCTGCGCCGGACCCGCCGCCGCTGTGCGCGTAGACCACCGTCGTCGGCGGTGGCACCGGCGAGCAGCCGTACCGGGGCGTCGGGGTCGGCGGTGACACCGTCGGCGACCAGTGGCAGCCGGGCGACCACCGCGAACCCACCGGCGTGCGGCCCGGCGGCCAGGGTGCCCCCGGCCAGCCGCACCCGCTCGCGCAGGCCGAGCAGCCCGGTGCCGGCCGTCACCGGTACGGGCAGCGGCCCGGCCGGGGGCCGACCGTTGTGCACCCGCACCTCGATCCGCTCCGCCGTCCGGTCGACCTCGACCGTCACGGGGGCGCCGGGGGCGTACCGGGCGGCGTTGGTCAGGGCCTCCTGGACCACCCGGTGCACCGCCCGCCCGACCATCACCGGCAGCTCCGGTCCGGCGTCTTCCGGGTGCTGCGCATCGCGAAGACGAGTGGCATGGCCAACCGGCCGGTCCGGCCAGCGCAGGTCGACCGCGAGACCGGCCGCCGTCGCCCGGTCGACCAGTTCGGTGACGCTCTCGTCGACCGGCCGGGTCGGTGCCGCGCCCGCGTCCTCCCGGAGTACGCCGATGATCTCGCGGAGCCGGTCGGTGGCGGCGGCGACGCTGGCCCGGAGTTCACCGGCGGCGGCCCGTTGCCCGTCGTCCAGGCCGGGGGCGAGTTCCAACGCCCCGGCGCGCAGCGCGATCAGGCTCAGGTCGTGGCCGAGCGAGTCGTGCATGTCCCCGGCGATCCGTGCCCGTTCCCGCATCCGTACCCGTTCGGCCGCACCGGCCTGCTCCCGTTCGAGCAGTTCGGCCCGGGCCCACCCTGCCCGGACCAGCTCGCCGTGCTGACGCCGGTAGCGGCCGAGCAGCCAGGGGAACACCCCGGCGAAGAGCAGCATGGTGGCGAGCAGGAACCAGGTGGACAGTGCGCTCTCCAGCACCCAGAGGTTCAGGCCGGTGCCGCCCGCCGCGATCACGGCGAAGACCAGCCCGGCCGGTCGGGCCCGTGCCATCCGCAGACCGGCGAGGTAACTCAGCACCGGGATCGCGAACAGGAAGTTGCCGTCCAGCAGGGTCGGCGTGATCACCAGGACCAGGGCGACCAGCGGTTGGCGCCGGCTGACCGCCACCGCGATCCCCAGCAGGAGCGGTTCGGCGACGAGCAGCACCGGGTCGTACGGTCGGGACGGTGGGCTGGCCAGCGCCGCGACGATCGGTGCGGCGAGCGCCGCCCAGAGCAGCAGGTCCAGCACCACACCCCGCCGCCGGTCCCCCAGGCCCTGCCACCAACCCACCACCCGGCCAGGCTACGCGGCGCCGGACCGGCCCAGACACCGACGAAAGTCAGGTAGCTCGGCGCACTCGTCGGCCAGATGCGCCAGGCGCGCTCGTCGGCGCATGCGCCAGCCGGGCGCTCAGTGCACGTCGTCGGCCCAGGTGCGCCAGTCGTCGAGGACGCCGTACAGGGCGGGGGTGAGCCAGCCGGGCGCGGACCGCCGGAACACGCCGGGATCCATCCCGCCGGCCCCGTCCGGCAGTGCGCCGACCATGTTCGGCACCAGCTCGCTGAGGTTGGCCCAGTGGACCAGTTCCGGCTCGTTCGGCCAGGCCCCGAGGACCACCCCGGCCGGGACCGCCCGCCGTTCCAGCGCCTCCAGGGTGAGCGCGGTGTGGTTGAGCGTGCCCAGTCCGGCGCGGCTGACCACCACCGCCGGGGCCCCGAGCGAGACCGCGAGGTCGGCGACGGTCCACGGCTCACCGGAGGGGCGTACGCCCATCGGCACCAGGAGTCCCCCGGCTCCCTCGACCAGCACCAGGTCGTGCTTGTCGGCTTCGGCCCGGACGGCGTCGACGACGGCGTACAGCTCCAGGGGTTCCATCGCCGCGACCCGCGCCGCGGCCAGCGGGGCGAGCGGTTCGGGGAAGTTGGCCAGCGTACGCGCGGTCAGTGGGGCGGCGAGCCGGTTCACGATGTCGATGTCCGACGGGGCGCCGGTGACCGTACCGGTCTGGCCGGGTTTGATGACCGCGACCCGCAGCCCGGCCGCCTGGGCGGCGGCGGTGATCGCCGCGGTCACCACGGTCTTGCCGACGTCGGTGTCCGTGCCGGTGACCAGGATCGGGCCACGCCAGGAGGTGGTGCTCACCGGGCACCCGCCAGGATCGGGCCACGGCACGCGGTTCCGCTCACGGGGCACACTCCACGATCACGTCGAGGGCCCGGTCGAAGTCGGCCCTCGGTACCCCGGTGTTGATCGTCAGGCGGAGCCGGGACCGACTGTCCGGTGTGGATGGTGGGCGGAAGCAGCCGACCGCGACGCCCCGGTCCAGGCAGTCGGCGGCCCAGGCGGTCGCCGCCTCGGGTCCCGGCGCGGTCACCGAGATCACCCCGGCCGCCGGTGCCGACACGTCCAGTCCGGCCAGGCCGAGGCGGCGCATTGCCGTGGTCGCCCGGTCCGCCAGCTCCGCCCGCAGCGGATCCCCGGACCGCGCCAGCCCGGTGGCGGCGAGCACACCCGCCGCCACGGCCGGCGGCAGCGCGGTGTCGTAGATGAAGGTCCGGCCGGTCTCCACCAGGTGCCGGACCAGCTCCGCCGGGCCGGCGACGACGCCGCCGGCCCCGCCGAGCGCCTTGGAGAGCGTCGCGGTGATCACCACGTCCGGTGCGCCGGCCAGACCGGCGTCGACCACCGCGCCGGCTCCACCCGGACCGCGTACGCCCACCGCGTGCGCGTCGTCGACCAGCAGCAACGCGTCGTGGCGGCGGGCCACCTCGTGCAGCCTCGCCAGCGGGGCGAGATCGCCGTCGACGGAGAAGACCGACTCGGTGACCACCACCGCCGGACGCCCCGGCGCCGCCGCCAGGGCCGCCTCGACGGCGTCCACGTCGTTGTGCGGGGTGACCATGGTCTGCGCGCCGGACAACCGGCACCCGTCGATCAGCGAGGCGTGGTTGTGCGCGTCCGAGACGAGCAACGTACGCGGGCGGACCAGGGCGCGTACGGCACCGAGGTTGGCCAGGTAACCGGAGGAGTAGACCAGGGCCTGCTGCGCGCCGAGCCAGTCGGCCAGGGCCTGTTCCAGGGCGGTGTGCAGGTCGGTCGAGCCGCGTACCAGGCGTGATCCGGTGGCGCCCAGGCCGTACCGGTGCAGGGACTCGGTGGCGGCGGCGGTGACCTCCGGGTGCCGGGCCAGCCCGAGGTAGTCGTTGCCGGCGAGGTCGGTCACCGGGTCCGTGGCGCCGCGCGGGCGCAGTTGCCGGGTCAGCCCCGCCTTGGCCCGTAGCTGGGCACGCCGGTCCAGCGCCTCCAGCCACTTCGCCACGTCGACTCCTCGTCTGCCCGTCCCGCGTCGGGACCGCCCGACCCGTCACGCGCCGGCCCGATCACATCCGCGACCATTCGACCCGTCCCGACCGGCGAAAATTACCACTTCGCCGGGCGCCGACCCGGAAGGCGGGCCGTACGCCGGACCGATCCACGGGGAGCCGGGGCCGGGCGACGGTCACCTTAGCCGGTTCGGGCGGGCGGCACGACGGGGCCGGTTCCGGTGCTGGTGACGGCGGCTGCGGCGGGACCGGTCGCGGGGCGCACGGACACGACCACCCGGGGAGCCGGCGGCTCCCATCGATGGCCGAACCGCCTTGTAGGGTACGACCATGCCAGAGATCCTCGACCGGGCGCGTGCCCAGGTGCTCGGTGAAGGCGTCGGTCTCGACGAGGCCGGTGTGCTCGCCGTGTTGCGCCTTCCCGACGAGCACCTGCCCGCCGCCCTCCAACTCGCCCACGACGTGCGGATGCGCTGGTGCGGGCCGGAGGTCGAGGTCGAGGGCATCGTCTCGCTGAAGACCGGGGGGTGCCCGGAGGACTGCCACTTCTGCTCCCAGTCGGGGCTGTTCGCCTCCCCGGTCCGGTCGGTCTGGCTGGACATCCCGTCGCTGGTCGAGGCGGCGAAGCAGACCGCGAAGACCGGTGCGACCGAGTTCTGCATCGTCGCCGCCGTACGCGGCCCGGACGCGCGGCTGATGAAGCAGATGCGCGAGGGTGTGGCCGCGATCCGGGCGGAGGTGGACATCCAGGTCGCCGCGTCGCTCGGCATGCTCAACCAGGAGCAGGTCGACGAGCTGGTCGACATGGGGGTGCACCGCTACAACCACAACCTGGAGACCTGCCGGTCGTACTTCCCGAACGTGGTGACCACGCACTCCTTCGAGGAGCGGTGGGAGACCCTGCGGATGGTGCGCGAGTCCGGCATGGAGGTCTGCTGCGGCGGCATCCTGGGTCTGGGCGAGTCGGTGGAGCAGCGGGCCGAGTTCGCCGCGCAGCTCGCCGAGCTCGACCCGCACGAGGTGCCGATGAACTTCCTCAACCCGAGGCCGGGCACCCCGCTCGGCGAGCAGCCGGTGGTGGAGGGCAAGGACGCGCTGCGGGCGATCGCGGCGTTCCGGCTGGCGATGCCGCGTACGATCCTCCGGTTCGCCGGTGGCCGGGAGATCACCCTCGGTGACCTCGGCACCCGTGACGGTCTGCTCGGCGGGATCAACGCGGTGATCGTCGGCAACTACCTGACCACCCTGGGCCGTCCGGCAAACGCCGACCTGGACCTGCTCGACGAGCTGAAGATGCCGGTCAAGTCCCTCTCCGCGACGCTCTGAGCGACGGCGTGCCGATGGTTTCGAGCGGAGCAGACCCGACAACGGCGGTGTGGTGCGACCGGTGCGGCCGGTCGACCGGGGACGGTTCGCACGAGGACTGCGCGGCGGCCCGTGCACTGGAACCGCCCCGGTTCTGCCCCCAGTGCCGGCGCCGAATGAAGGTCCAGGTCCTCCCGACCGGCTGGTCCGCCCTCTGCGTCGAACACGGCGAGACCCACCAGTGAGCCCCGATAGTTGATCATGAAGTTAGGGCATCCCCGAGGCGCTCGGGGATGCCCTAACCTCATGATCAACGGGTTGGTTGGGAGCGGCGGCGGTGGCGGTGGATCAGGAAGATCGGCAGCGCTACGGTCGCGGTGAGGATCCAGGAGAACACCACCAGGCCCCAGATGAAGGCGTCCGCCTCCTCGGTCACGAACGCGCCGAGCGTCATCAGCAGCGCGAACCCGCCCACCCCGACGGTGGCGATCCCGCTCAGCACCAGCCCCACGACGGCCAGCCAGCCGTACGGTCGCAGCGGCGGCTTCGCCACCGGTTGCACCGGTCCCGGTACGGGGATCGCCTCCGGTGCCCTCGCCGGCATGTCGACCCGGAGGCTGACCGGTATCCGGTGGTCGAGCATCCGGACCGTGTCCGGGTGGAGCTGGAACAGGGTCGGCTCGATCCGCATCCCGATACCGTCCAGCCCGATCACCTGGCGGGCCCCGTCCGGCCAGGCCAGCATCGCCGCGGTCTCGGTGTAGGGGACGCTGAGCGGGCCGCCCGGTCCGAGGTAGCTGACGCCGTCGGGGCCGAACCGCAGCTCCCCGTTCCCGTCGATCGAGGTGTACGACGTACCCGGCAGCGCGTGGGTGGAGCGGGTCGGCGCCTCGGCGAAACCGGCCCAGTCGGCGCGGCAGCCGTCGGGCACCATCAGCAGCGCCGAGGACATCGCCTCATCGGCGACCCGGTGCAGGTCGGTCACGGTGACCTGTTTCAGCTCGGCCCGGTACTCCTCCAGGGTCAGGTTGGGCGCCCCGACCAGGAGGTTGAAGGCGAACCCGGGCAGCCGGGCGGCGTGCACCGCGGCGGAGCCGAGGGCGTCGGTGACCTTGCCGACGTGCGCGTCGAGGTCAGCCTGCTCGATCCGGCCGACCTTCAGTTTCGCCAGTACGTCGACAAAACCCCCGAGCACCGCCCACTGCTTCTCCGGCAGCGCGTCAGCGAGGGCGCGCAGGGTGGCGTACTCGCTGTCGCGGGGCTCGTAGACGGCGGTGGCGGTGTAGGAGAGACCGCCCTCCTGGCGCAGCGAGCGGAACAGTTCCCGTTCCAGTACCTCGGCGAAGACACCGGCGGCGGTGTCCCGGCGGACCACCGCGTCGAGGGCGACCGCACGGGAGCCGCTGGTGAAGTAGGCGGGGGTGGTCGGCAGCGCGGACGACGGGGTGGGCACCGGGTGCCGGGTGCCGTTCGGCAGCGGGAGGCGCAGTCCGGCGGGGACCCGGGCGCCGGCGATCCACAGGACCGCGTTCTCACGGGTGAAGTAGCGGCCCGCCCAGGTCCGCAGGTGCTCCGGGGTGAGCATCGACAGCCCGAACTCGGGGTAGCTGGCCAGCCCGTGGTCGCGGGCACCGTGCCGCCACAGCGGCACCGAGTCCATCGCGCCCGGCGAGCGGCTGCTCCATTCCGTACGGAGGATTTCCTTCTCCAGGTCGAGCCGCTGCATCGGCAGATCGTGCAGGTTGCGGCAGACGGCGGCGAGGAAGTCGGCGATGTCCTGCTCGGAGCCCTGTAGCTGGAACCGGGTGACGGCCGGTCCGGTGGCGCCGTTGAAGTGGTAGTCGGCGAGCCCGATCGGCGCGAGTGCCAGGTGCTCCAGCAGGTGCGTGACGCCGCTGCGGGCGAGCGTCTCGTCCGCGGTGCCGACCCGGAAGGCCAGTCCGGCCTGCATCGGCCCGTCGGTCGGCGCGAGCAGCGTCGGTACGCCGTCCACCTCGAGCTGCCGGATCATCGCGCGCCACCCTTCGCGTACGCGTCCGCCCGGAACCTCTGGAACTGCTCGGTGGCGTCGCCGAGGTAACCGAACATCGCCTCGCTACCGAGGTTGCCGAGGGCGGAGAACTGGGCCGCCGCCGCCTTGTGGTCGCCCATCAGCCCGAAGGCCATGGCGAAGGTGCCGCGTACGCCGACCCAGCCCCAGTCGTGCTGGAATCCGGGGTGCCAGACCGAGCGCCGGGCGGCCTCCTGGATGCTCTGCCAGACCGGCATGGTGAGCAGGTACTCGCCGGCCTGCCGCAGGGTGTCCGATTCGAGTGCCTGCTCCAGGTGCGCGGTCACCACCAGTACGCCGTGGTGACCGCCCTCTGGCGCCGCGTTCATGCACTCGCGGGCGAAGGTGTGGGCCGCTTCCCAGGATCCGCCCCACTTCGGACAGAGCTTCTGCAGCAGCGACTGCTGCCCGGGGAGATGGTGCGGCTCGTGACGGGCGAGCCGGTCGTAGCGGCGCCGCGCCTCCGACTGACCCATCTGCAGGCCCATGGCGGTGGTGAGGCGCCAGTCCCAGGCGGTCACGTACGCGGGGTGTCGGGCGGTGACGTCGATCAGGATCTGCTCGGCCTGCCGCAGGTACGCGTGGAGCTGGTCGAACTGCTCCCGGCTGACCTGGTTGGCCCGCTTGTCCGTACGGATGCTCCAGCCGGTCACGACGAGGCAGGCGGCGAGCAGGGTGGCCGGCAGGGCTTCACCGGGCTGCCGGGCCACCTCCGAACGGAGGAAACCCTCGATTCCCGGGTGGTCGCTGGCGTTGTTGACCAGGTGCGAGACCGTTTTCGCGTCGCGCCCGTCGAAGAGCTGCTCCACGGCCGGCCAGTCGGCGCCGGTCAGCGCCGCGCGCAGCCGGTTGACCTCGGGGAAGGCGGCCCCGGGGTCGAAGTCCGGAGCGGGAAGGGGTGCGGGCACTGCGGGATCATAGGTGATCACGATGACGGCTTGGGTCCCCTGTTGCACAGACCGGACAGGGTCGGATCGACGCCCGTCCACCCAAGCCCACCCTCCCGATATTAACAATTTACCCACTTGAGACCGATCTGCCCGGTTATGGTGCTTGACATCCATCAAAAAGGCATTTAGCCACTGGCTGGCCGTTCGGTGCTCCGATGACCGCGGAGACCCCTGCTGCCGTCGGTGCTCACGGGAGGGCTGTTCTGTGACGGGTCAGGTCACTTATCACGTTCGACGGGCGATCCTGCCCGCATCCGCGGGGCTCGCCGCGGTCGCCATCCTCACCGCGATCGCGCTGCTGCTGGTCAACACCAGGGGTGCGCAGGCCGCCCAGGCCCCCGTCGGGCTCGGCACCGCGGCGAACTTCTCCGTACTCGCCGGCTCCACCGTGACCAACACCGGGCCGAGCTTCCTCGCCCAGGACCTCGGCGTGAGCCCCGGCAGCTCGGCGACCGGGTTCCCACCCGGACTCGTCGGCGGCACCATCCACCTCGCCGACGCCGTCGCCCTCCAGGCCAAGAACGATCTCACCACCGCCTACAACGACGCCGCCGGCCGCACCCCGTTCACCAACCTTCCCGCCGAACTCGGCGGCAGCACCCTGATCCACGGCGTGTACCGCATCGGCGCCGCCCAGCTCACCGGGCAACTCACCCTCGACTCCCAGGGCGACCCGGCCGCCGTCTTCATCTTCCAGATCGACTCGACCCTGGTCACCGCCGCCAACAGCAGCGTCGTCTTCATCAACGGCGCCTCCCCCTGCAACGTCTACTGGCAGGTCGGCAGCTCAGCCACCATCGGCACCAACACCGCCTTCATGGGCAACATCCTCGCCGCGACGTCCATCACCATGAACACCGGCGCCACCCTCCAGGGCCGGGCCCTCGCCCAGACCGGCGCCGTCACCCTGGACACCAACACCATCATCGAGCCCCTCTGTCTCCAGCCGACGGGCACGCCCACCGGCACCCCGACGGGCACGCCCACCGGAACGCCGACGGGCACGCCCACCGGTACACCGACGGGCACCCCCACGGGTACGCCCACCGGTACGCCGACCGGACCTCCGACGGGCACCCCGACCGGCGGGCCCACCGTCCGGCCGACCCGTACCCACCTGCCGATCACCGGTCCCGGAGGCGGAAGCACCCTGGTACCGATGCTGACCGCGGCCGGAACCGGCATGGTCGTGGTGGGCGGACTGCTCGTCTTCCTCTACCGCCGCCGAATCCACGAGTCCTGAGCCACGACTCCTGAGCCAGGAGCGGCACGAGCCGGGGCAGCACACCCATCGGGTTGGGTGTGCTGCCCTCGTGCCGTACGGGTCAGGGATTCAGGATCGTCGGCGGTACGGGACGAGCAGGAACCGCAACTGCCCCCGGACCCGCTCCCCCAGCGCCCCCCGTGGTTCGAGCGCCCAGGTGATCATCGTTCCGTTGTACGCGGTGAGCAGTGCCTCGGCGAGCCCGTCCAGGTCGACCCCGGCCGTGCCGTCGCCGACAGCGATCTCCCCGGCCTGCGCCGCTTCCGCCAGCAGGTCACGGATGCCGGCGCGCAGGGCGACGGTGAAGTCCCGGGCCTGGGCGTGCAGTTCGGGGTCGGTGAGGTCCATCATCAGGAAGGCCACGTGGTGGGCCATCTGTTCGTGCCGTTGGACGCCCCCGGTCAACCCGACCAGGACGTTCTCCAACCGATCCAGCTTCGACACGGTGCCGTCGCGCGGGTCATGGAACGCCCGCGTGACGTCGTGCACCCCGCGCCGGGACACCGCGACCAGCAGCCCGTGCTTGGAGCCGAAGCGCTTGACCAGGGTGGCCGGTGACGCGCCGGTACGGTGCGCGACATCGGCCAGGGTGAGGGCTCCCGGACCGAGGTCGGCGATCGCCGAGGCGGCGGCGGCGAGAATCTGGTCGTCGGTGAACGCCAGGGGGCGGGGACTCATGGGCGGCAGTCTAGTTGATAGTAAATGAACCAGCATTTACTATCGGCCGAGCATCCGACGGAAGGCAGGCAGGCCCGATGAGCACTCCCGAACAGCCCCTGACCGGACAGGTCGCCCTGGTGGCGGGCGGCACCCGAGGCGGCGGCCGGGGCATCGCCGTACAACTCGGCGCGGCCGGCGCGACGGTCTACGTCACCGGACGCAGCAGCCGGGCCGGGCGCTCGGACCTGGACCGCCCGGAGACCATCGAGCAGACCGCCGAGCAGGTCACCGCCGCCGGTGGCACCGGCATCCCGGTCCGGGTCGACCACGGCCAGCCCGACCAGGTCCGGGCCCTGGTCGACCGGATAGCCGCCGAGCAGGACGGCCGGCTGGACGTCCTGGTCAACTGCGTCTGGGGCGGCGACCCGCTGACCGACTGGACGAACCCGCTCTGGCAGCAGGATCTCGACACCGGCCTGCGGCTGCTGCGCCAGGCCGTCGACACCCACATCATCACCAGCCGGTACGCCCTGCCGCTGCTCGTCGCCGCCGGGCGCGGGCTGGTGGTCGAGGTGACCGACGGCAACACCGCCCGCTACCGGGGCACCCTCTTCTACGACCTGGCCAAGTCCGCGGTCATCCGCCTGGCCGTGGCCCAGGCCGCCGAACTGCGGCCGTACGGGGTGACGGCGGTTGCCATCACTCCGGGTTTCCTGCGCTCGGAAGCCGTACTCGACCACTTCGGGGTGTCCGAGGCGAACTGGCGGGACGCGATCGCCCAGGACCCGCACTTCGCCGAGTCCGAGACTCCGGCGTACCTCGGTCGGGCCGTCGCCGCCCTGGCCGCCGACCCGGACGTGCTGACCCACACCGGCCGGGCCCTCTCCACCGCCGCCCTCTACCCGAGGTACGGGTTCACCGACGTCGACGGCACCCAACCCGACTTCCCCGCCTACTGGGCCAGGGCCCTCGAAACCGAACACGGCCCCCTGGGCGACCCCCTCTGAGACCCCGCGCGGGCACGGGGTCTCAGAGGGCCGGGGTCAGGTGAGGGTGCAGGGGGAGCCGTTGAGGGTGAAGGTGGCGGGGCGGGGGTTGGTGCCGGTGTGGGTGGCGTTGAAGCCGAAGGTGGTCGACGCGCCCGGCGCCAGGGTGCCGTTGTAGGAGAGGTTGGTCGCGGTCACCGAGGTGCCGGTCTGGGTGACGGTGGCCGACCATGCCTGGGTGACCCGCTGGCCGGCGGTGTACGCGAACACCAGCGACCAGCCGTTGAGCGTGCTGCTGCCGGTGTTGCGTACGGTGACGCTGCCGGTAAAGCCGTTGCTCCAGTCGTTGGTGGAGTAGGTGACCGCGCACGCCCCGGCCGGAGCACTCGGCAGGGTGGTCACGCCGACCGGTGCCGACGCGGCCGAGACGTTGCCGGCCAGGTCCACCCCGACCACGTAGAACTGGTACGCCGTAGCCGGCGTCAACCCGGTCACCCCGAGCGTCGCCGCGACCGGTGACCCGACCAGCACATCCGTCGCCCCCGCCTCCCGGTACACCCGGTAGCCGGCGAGGTCCCCGCCCGAGGATGCGGCCCAGGTGAGGGTGAGGCCGGTGGCGGTGACCGCCGAGGCGACCGGGGTGCCCGGCGTACCGGGTGGGGTGGTGTCACCGCCCCCGCTTCCGGTGGTGACCGCGACCGGGGTGGAGCCGGCCGACCGGTTCCCGGCACCGTCGCGGGCCACCACGTAGAACTGGTACGCGGTCGCCGGGGTCAACCCGGTCACCGCCAGCGACGCGGCGACCGGTGACCCGACCAGCACGTCGGTCGTCCCCGCCTCCCGGTACACGTCGTAACCGGCCAGGCCGCTGCCGCCGGTGTCGGTGGACGGGTTCCAGGTCAGCGTCACTCCGGTGGCGGTCACGGCCGACGCGACCGGGGTGCCGGGCACGGTCGGCGCGGTGGTGTCCGGGGTGGTCGGGCCGGGCTCGGTGCCCCAGACCCGTACGCCGCCCTCGTAGAGCGGCACGTTCGGGTTCGGCCCGACGGCGGTCTGGTACGACGGGTCGTTGGCCGAGTTCCAGGTTCCGCCCTCCGGTACGCCGATCTTGAACTGGACCTCCATCCGGTGCGCCGACTGTCCGGCCGGGGCGATCGTGTACCCGGCGCAGTTGACCTCGACGTACCAGAGGTCGCCGGAGGCCTGGCGGGCGGTGGTCGGTGCCGGGCACCCCTGGGTGTATCCGCTGGTCACCTCGATCGCACTGGTGCCCTCGCGGCGGAAGTAGTAGCGGAAGGTGGCGGCCTTGAGGGCACGGGCGGGGAAGGCCGACTTGTTGTAGACGACGGCCTTGATGCCGGTCGACCGGGTCTCGTTCTGCATCATCGTGGTTTCCACGGTCAGCTCGTCGATGTCCGGCGTCTCGGGCTGCGGGAAGGCGGAAAGCGGGGTGCCGCCGTACTCGGAATAGAGCCGGACCAGCGCGGACGTGAAGCCGGCGTTGTAGTCGGTGGCGACCTCGTTCATCACGTAGTCGCCCCGGCTGTCGGTGTACGCGTCGTTCGGCGCGGACGGGCCCCCGACGAGGGCGCCGTAGAGCACGTGCCGGGTCTCGACCGGTACGGTCTGGCTGTCCCACCAGGAGCCGTGCGCGGTGCGATGGTGCGGGTTGCGGGGCGAGTTGGTGCCGAAGCCGATCAGGTAGCTGGAGTTGCGCGGGTTGTCACCGAGGGCGTAGTTGATCTGCTTGACCGCGAAGTCGTGGTAGCGCGTCTTGCGGGTGGTGTCGGTGGTCCGGTCGGCGTAGACCAGGGCAGCGAAGGCGGTGTTGGCCGCGTAGCGCAACGCCCCCCAGGTGTCGAGGACGGCCATCCCGCCGGGTGAGGTGCGCACCTTCTCGCCGTTGACGCCGACGGTCCAGTAGTCGAGCCACCGGTTGGCGTCGTCGACGTACTTCTGCCGGCCGGTCAGGTTGGCCAGCAGGACGTACGTGCCGAACTGTTTGTTGTCCCAGGCCACGGTCCACTTGTAGAGCCGGGTGGTGGACTGGGGTTCGGTGCCGAGGCGGTCGTACTCGGCTTCGGCCTTGGCCAGGTAGGCGGCCTCGCCGGTGGCCCGGTGCAGCCAGATCGCGCCCCAGACCAGTTCGTCCTGGTAACCGCTCCAGGAGCGGTAGAAGCTGGTCACGTCGGTGATGCACTCGTGGTAGGCGCGGCGGACGGTGTCGGCGAAGGTGTAGAGCTGGCGGGCGTGGCTGACCAGCCGGTCGGCGTAGGTCGGGTCGGTGGGGCGGAACACCATCGAGGAGGCGGCCATCGCGGCGGCCGTCTCCCCCGCCAGGTCCGCCCCGCCACAGCTCGCGTCAATCTTGTACGCGGGCCGCGCCATCGGCATCACCTCGGCCGGTCCCCACCACTTGTGGTCGTCGTCGCCCTTGCCGACCTGTCCATAGAGGACATTCGGGGACGGGTGCGCCTTGATGAAGTAGTCGTTGACGAAGCGCAGGTTGTTCAGCAGGTGCGGGAGTTGCCCGGAGGCGGTGTAACCCGCCCGGTACTCGACCGCACCCCAGGCGAGCATGGTGGCGCTGAACGCCATCGGGAAGCCGAACTTGACGTGGTCGCCGGCGTCGTACCAGCCGCCGGTGAGGTCCAGGCCGGCGTCGGTGCCGTCGGTGAGGGCGGAGTCGCCGCGCCAGGAGACCCGGTTCCAGTCGGGCAGGGTGCCGCTCTGCTGGGCCTCGTAGAAGAACAGCGACTTCTGCAACGCCTCGGCGTAGTTGTACGCGGGCGCGGCAACCACGGGACCGGGAGCCGCGGCGGCCGGTGGACTGGTCGGGCCCGCGTACAGGAGGGCCGCTGCGGTTACCGTGAGTAAGCCGAAAGTGGCGAATCTTCGGTACCACCGTCCGGGCCGGACCCTACCGGTGGGCCGGGCAAGTTGACCATTTGGCCAGGCCGGCGCGATGCTGGGCAGCACTAGACTCGCTCCTGTCCGTGGAGCCGCGCGCGGCAACGCGTAGCGGAGGACATTGGAGGGGCGGATGTGGGCGCATCCGCCCTTTCGCTATGTCATCGACCCGTAGTGCGCGGCGGCAGTTTGGTGGGGTTCCGACGGAGGCGCGGGAGCGCTCCCATGGATGTCCAACAATGTAACCGCCACGTTGCCGCTTTGTGAAGAGCGACCGACGCCGATGGCTCGGCCGGAGTTGTTGCCCCGACTGGCTACAGTCCTGCGATGCCCGTCGCGTACCACCGGCTCCGCCGGTTCGCCGTACTCGCCCCGGTCACGGCGCTCGCCCTGGTCGCCACCCTGGCCGGGGCAACCCTGGCCGTACGGGCGCACACGCCCAGCCCACTGACCCGGACCGACGCCGAGGTGGTGGAGGACGCCCTGCCCCGGCTGGAGTTCCTGCGCCGGTCCCTCGACGACGGTTCGGCGCAGCGGATGCAGCAGCTCTTCCCGGAGGGCCACCTCTTCCTGCACGTGCTCTACGGGCTCTCCTGGGTCGACGTCGGCACCCGGTCGACCGCCCACCGGGACCGGGCGCTGACCGAGGCCCGGCGAGCCCTGGCCGAGGTCGACTCCGACGCCGGACGGGCCCCCTTCTCCCCCGCCCTCGACCCGCCGTACGGGGTCTTCCACGCCGGCTGGAGCAACTGGCTGCGCGGCGGGGTGGTACGCCTGGCCGGTGGCCCGACCGGGGCACCCGCCGAGGCCGAGCGGCTCGCCACCGACGCCGCCGCCCTCGCCGCCGCCTTCGACCGGCAACTGGGCTCGACCGGCTCGCCGTTCCTCACCGCCTACCCCGGTCAGGCGTGGCCGGTGGACAGCACCGTCGGGCTCGCCGTACTCCGGCTCACCGACCACCTCGCGGGGACGGACACGTACACCGAACTGATCCGGCGGTGGCGGACGGCGGCCGACGAACGACGCGACCCGGCCACCGGGCTGCTCCCCCACCGGGTCGACCCGAAGAGCGGCCAGCCGGTCGAGGGCGCCCGCGCCACCTCGCAGACCGTGGCACTGCGCTTCCTGCGCGAGGTGTTCCCGGCCGACGCGACCCGCGACTGGGCCACCTTCCGTACCCGGTTCGCCTCGACCGTGCCCGGCGCCCCCGGCCTGCGCGAACACCCGCGCGGCGTCGACCTGCCCGGCGACGTGGACTCCGGACCACTCATCCTCGGCCTCTCCGCCTCGGCCAGCGTGGTCGCGCTCGGTGACGCGGTGGTCTTCCGCGACCGGCGTACGGCAGCCGCGCTCACCGGCCTGGCCGAGGTGACCGGGATGGCCGTCGAGATCGGCGGGCAGCGCCGCTACCTGGGCGGGGTGCTCCCGGTCGGTGACGCCTTCCTCACCTGGTCGGTCACGGCCACCGGCTGGATCGTGCCGACGACCGAGTCCACCGCCCCGGTGGGCGGACCGTCACCATGGTGGCGGTTGCCCTGGCTGCTCCTCGCCTGGTGGCTGGTCCCGCTCGGTTGACCGTGAACGACTGAGCGCGGACGACCAACGGGTGGGCGGATCCGTCCTGGGATACGAGCGTACGGTTGCCGCCGACCGGCGGCACGCGGGACAGTACGCGCAGCTCAGCGGTGCCACCGAAGCTGCCGCTCCACTGGAAACGATCTCCAGGAGGCAGCGATGGCACTACGCCTCGCCGACGGCACCGGATGGCAGCAGACCCTCGCCCGCGCGGTCGCCACCACCCCCGAAGCGTTCGACCCCGCCACGTCCGACGTCGTCACCCTGCGCAACCTGATCCAGGGTGCCTGGCAGTCCGTCGGCACCCCGACCCCGGTGCGTACCCCGATCGACAACACCGTGCTGGTCAACCTGTCCCGGCTGAGCGCCGTCTCGGCCCAGGCCGCCGTCGCCTTCGCCGCCGACGAACACCGCGACTGGGCGATCCTGCCGCTGTCCGACCGGAAGGTCCGGGTCACCGAGGCACTGGACGAGCTGACCGTCCACCGTGACCTGCTGGCCCTGCTGCTGGTCTGGGAGATCGGCAAGCCATGGCGGCTGGCCTGCGCCGACGTCGACCGGGCACTCGACGGAGTCCGGTGGTACGTCAACGAGATCGACCGGATGCTCGCCGACGGTCGGGAGCCGCTCCCCGGCCCGGTCAGCAACATCGCGAGCTGGAACTACCCGATGAGCGTCCTGGTCCACGCCGAACTGGTGCAGTTGCTCGCCGGCAACGCGGTCATCGCCAAGACCCCGTCCCAGGGCGGCGCGGTCTGCCTGACCGTCGCGCACGCGCTGATGCGCCGGGCCGGTCTGCCCGCCACCCTCCTCTCCGGCGGCGGCGAGGAGCTCTCCGAGGTGCTGGTACGCGCACCCGAGATCGGCGCGGTCGCGTTCGTCGGCGGCCGGTCAAACGGCGGCAAGGTCGCCGCCGCGCTGCTCGACTCCGACAAGCGGCACTTCATCGAGCAGGAGGGGCTGAACGCCTGGGGCATCTGGGAGTTCTCCCAGTGGGACATGCTCGCCAAGCACCTGAAGAAGGGCTTCGAGTACGGCAAGCAGCGCTGTACGGCGTACCCCCGGTTCGTGGTGCAGCGTGACCTGGTCGACCGGTTCCTCGACATGTACCTCCCTGTCGTCCGCTCCGTACGCTTCGGCCACCCGCTCGCCGTCGGTGACGACTGGGTCGACGGCGACGCCCTGCCGGAACTGGACTTCGGCCCGCTGATCAGCGGCGCCAAGGCCGACGAGCTGCGCCGCAAGGTCGAAGAGGCGGTACGCGGCGGCGCGATCCCGCTCTACCGTGGCCGCCTCGACGGGGCACCGTTCCTCGACGGCCAGGACACCTCGGCGTACGTGGCACCCTCGGTGCTGCTCGCCCCGCCCGGACGGTCCCGGCTGATGCACGCCGAGCCGTTCGGCCCGGTGGACACGATAGTGGTGGTCGACACCGAGGACGAGCTGCTGGCCGCGATGAACGCCTCCAACGGGGCACTGGTCGCGAGCCTCGCCTGCGACAACGAGGACGAGGCGGCCAAGCTCGCGGTGGACCTCCAGGCGTTCAAGGTCGGCATCAACAAGCCCCGCTCGCGCGGCGACCGGGACGAACCGTTCGGCGGGCGCGGCGCCTCCTGGAAGGGCGCGTTCGTCGGCGGCGACCTGCTCGTGCACGCGGTCACCCAGGGCGGCGGTTCGGACCAACGGCTCTACGGCAACTTCCCCGACTACAACAGCTACCCCGCCACCTGACGCAGGGGTCCACGGCTGCTCCTCGTCCGGCAATACGTAGTCAGCGCGGGCGCCCTGCCGCTCCTGCGGGGCGGGAGGTCCCGGGATCGGTCGGACACTCGGTGGCACGCCCGCCTGCCGACCCACGGAGAATACGAACATGGAGATGGATCTCAACGCCGCGATCTCGTTCGTACAGACCCATGGACGCGTACTCGACCGGCGACGCCTGGGTCTGTTGCTGGGCGACGGTTCGCCGGGCGACGTGCTTGCCGCGCTGGATGCCTACCGCAACCCGGACGGCGGCTATGGCTGGGCGTTGGAACCCGACCAACGGTCGGCAACGAGTCAACCCGTGGCGGCAATGCACGCCCTGGAGGTCCTTGCCGACATCCGGGACACGAAGAGCCGGCGGCCCGTGGAACTGTGTGAGTGGCTCTCCGGACACACCCTGCCCGACGGTGGTGTGCCGTTCGGCCTGCCGTGCTCCGACACCGCGGGCAGCGCGCCGCACTGGGTGGAAGCCGACGCGACGGTGTCGTCCCTGCAGATGACGGCGCAGCTCGCCGCCCAGGCCCATCGACTTGCCCGACACCGCGCCGACATCGCGGCACATCCGTGGCTGGCCGCCGCCACCGCCTACTGCCTGGAGCGGATCGACCAGGTCGACGACGCCCCGCACGCCTACGAACTGATGTTCGCGATGCGCTTCCTCGACGCGGTCACCGGACATGACCGCCGGGCCCGCGCGCTGATCGACCGGCTCATCCCCTACCTGGTCAGCGACGGCCCGACCCCGGTCACGGGTGGTGCGGAGGGCGAGGTGCTGCACGTACTGGACTTCACACCGTACGCGGACGCACCCTCCAGGACGTCGTTCACCAAGGACGCCATCGCGGCGGACCTGGTCCGGCTGGCCCGCCGGCAGCAGCCCGACGGCGGGTGGACCGTTGCCTACACGGTCTACTCCCCCGCCGCCGTGCTCGAGTGGCGTGGTTACACGACGGTTCAGGCCATCGCCACGCTGCAAGGCGCTCCCCTGTGACCGTCAACCGGCTGCCCACGCCTGCCGCGCGCCCTCCGTCGCCGATCGGCCTCAGTGCCTCTGGTCATGATGCGGCTGTTGGACCTCATCGAAGCCACGATAGGTGCCGGACTCGTCGGCCGCGTCGGCAAACTCGTCGAAGTCCATGTTCGCGATGCTCAGGTTGGCCGAAACGTCGGCATACCAACGAGGCGGTACGCGGAACGTACGGCCGGGTTCGGTATAGAGGTCGACGGCGAGAAGTGGACGCTCTTTGTCAACCATCGTGATGACATCGGCGAGGAAGAGGTAGGTCAGCTTGTGGTCGTCGGCCGCGGCCATGTCCGCATCGATCAGAGCCCGGACAGTCACGTTGGAGTAGGTGACGTCACTGACACAGGTTGCACCTCCCGCTTCGGTGGCCTGTATGACTTCGCCCCATGCTCCGTCGTCGCCGAAGTCGACCCGCAGAATCAGCGTTGTCAGGTCGTCGGGTTGAGGCAGGGAGATCACCTCGATGATCCTTCCATCTCGTCCGCGGACATCCGGCTGATAGTCCTGCCGGCCTCGGTCTCCACCAGCGTCAGAGCACCGACCCAACTCGGACCATCCGGGTACTCCCAACTGGCCGGGTCCGCCAGTACCGCCGGCAGGTGGTCCCTCGACACAGGTTCGCCGTACGCCAGGCCCTCCCGACCCTCATTGACCACCGACACGTAGCGGCGCAACTCCATCCAGCCGCTGTCCACCAACCTCAGCAGGACGGAGGCAAGTTCGGACAGCGACGGCTCGGGCTGAGCGGGATCCAGGTCACCGAACACCCCGGGCAGCAGGTCCATCTCGAAGGAGTTGATGAGGAACGCTCGCTCGACATGCGACAGGCGTTGCCACTCGTTGAGGCCCACCAGCAGATCATCACATGCCGCTCGGAGCCCCGACGGACGCGTTTCATCGTTCCGCCTCGCACCTGCCGCTCGGGCGACGGGTCCGCCGACCGCGCGACGGGATGCCTTCTGAAGTAGGGGGCGCATCGATCAAGAATCGAGAAGCGCCAGCCTCCGCAGTACGGCTAGCGTCACCGTCAGTCACACCGACAACGATCAGGAGAGCGACGCGATGGGCGCGAGCAGCGATGCGAAGAACAAGACGAGCAGGGACGGCTTCTCCGAGGACGAACGCGCTGCGATGAAGGAACGCTCCGCGGAGCTGAAGAAGGAGGCGACCCGCGGTCGTGGCAACAAGGCTGCCGCCGAGGAACTCGACGTGCTCTCGAAGATCGCGGAAATGGAGCCGTCGGACCGGGCACTGGCCGAACGCATCCACGCCATCGTCACCACCAACGCCCCGGATCTGTCGCCGAAGCTGTGGTACGGACAGCCGGCCTACGCCAGAAAAGGCAAGGTCGTGTGCTTCTTCCGCAGCGGGCACGGGGACAAAGAACCCTACTCAACCTTCAGCTTCACCGCCGAAGCCAACCTCGCCGACGCCAGCGGCCTGTGGCCCACGTCCTTCGCCGTGACCGAGGTCAGCAACGAGGTCGCGAAGACCATCACCACCCTCGTCAAGAAGGCCGCGAGCTGACGTACTGCGAGGGGGCCACTGCCAATCGTCGTGGTCGAGCCGGACGTGTCCTGACTCGACGAGTAGGGCTTGGTCAACAGGGATTTTGTCGCGATGATCGTGCCGAACCCGGTCGGTGGGCTCGGGCTGTCGGGGTTGCTCGACGGGGTGCTCGCCTGAACGCCGTCGCGTCGCGCGGCGCTTCGCTTCGCTTCGGCCGGATAGTGGTGGAGCCCGGTGAGGGGTGGCAGGCGTCGTCGTCGCGTAACGAGCGGATCGTGGCAGAGCCGGATGTCTGCGCGTGCCCTCCGGCTGGAGGGAGCTTGTCCTATCCCTGTGCTCCAATCCCGTCATGCATATCGTCGTCTGCGGTGCGCTGGTGGAGAACGGGGCGGTCCTGCTGGTACACCGCAGCCCGACCCGCCGGGCGTACCCGGATCTCTGGGACCTGCCCGGGGGGCACGTCGAAGCGGGTGAGTCGGAACTACAGGCCCTCGCGCGTGAGATGCACGAGGAGCTGGGAGTTCACATCGCGGCGGAGTCCTCGTCACGGTTGGGCGACCTGCGTGCCGGCAGTGGCGAGGACGCCGTCCGCGTGAGCGTCTGGCACATCCGAGACTGGGTCGGCTCGCCCACCAACGGTGCACCTGAGGAGCATGACGACATCGCATGGGTCGGGATCAGCAAGCTGGCCGGTCTTCCCCTCGTGTTCGGCGCCCTGCCGGCATTACTGCGTGCCCTGCCCGAGCCTGACCGGCCGCCTCGTCGCGACGAAGCACGGACAACCGCAACGCCGGACGGCCCGCGTGGCGACAGCGATCCCGCACCTCCGTGAACAGGTGAGCGCCGCCGCGTCCGCCGCCCATTCCCGCTAGTCTCTTTGAGTGATCAATCCGATCGAGCTTGTCATCTTCGACTGCGACGGAGTGCTGGTCGACAGCGAGCGCATCGCGGTCCGTGTCCATGTCGCGGTGGGCGCGGACCTGGGCTGGCCACTTACCGAGGCGGACGTGGTCGAGCGGTTCGTCGGCCGGTCCAGCGCGTCCATCCGGGAGCTGATCGCCGTCCGCCTCGGGCACGATGTGGCCGGGACCTGGGCGGAGCGGTTCGAGCTGGCGCACCGCCAGGAGGTGGACGCCGGACTGACCGCGGTCGAAGGGATCACCGACGCGCTCGACGCGATCAGCCAGCCGACATGCGTGGCCTCCAGTGGTACGCACGAGAAGATGCGGCACACCCTGGGTCGCACCGGACTGTATCGCCGCTTTGCGGGCCGTATCTTCAGCGCGACCGAGGTCGCCCGCGGCAAGCCCGCCCCCGACCTGTTCCTGCACGCGGCGGCGAACATGGGTGTCCCGCCTGCGGCGTGCGTCGTGGTCGAGGACAGCCTGTACGGCGCGCAAGCGGCCCGCGCCGCGGGCATGCGCTGCCTCGGCTACGCGGGCGGACTTACCCCCGCCCGTCGACTTGAGGGCTCCGCCACCGTGATCTTCGACGACATGCGCAAACTGCCGGCCCTGCTCGACGAGGTCTGAGCGCGTGCGACTGCGACAACCTCCACCGCGGCAGGGGCGAAGTCGAATACGATCCGCCGTCCGCCTGCCGGTCCGAGTCGCCGGGGAAATACCCGCCGGAAGCTGAGAACGAACGTTGTACGCCGGTGGATAAGCGGTTCCCCGAACGTCCGCTCGGCAGATCAGGATGTTGAGCGGGCCGCCGGTAGGTTTGCCCGTATGTCACCGATCCCGACGCCGCTGCTGCCCGAAACCCGACGTGCGCTGGTCCACCGGCTGGCCACTGGTCAGGTAGCGGGTCGGGCGCCTTCGGTCGTCGCTGCCGTGGTGCGTGATGGCAGTCCGGTATGGATGGACGGGTGGGGAACGGTGGACGGAAGGGTGCCGGATGGCGACCTCCAATACCGGATCGGCTCGATCACCAAGACGTTCCTGGCGGTGCTGGTGCTGCGCCTGCGCGACGAGGGGCGACTCGCGCTTAGCGACCCACTGGCCGCGCATTTGCCCGGCACGGCGGCGGGCCAGGCCACGGTCGGTGCGTTGCTGGCGCACACCGCCGGGCTGATGTCTGAGGCGCCCGGCCCGTGGTGGGAACGGACCCCGGGAGCGCTGCGACCCGACCTGGCCGACGTGCTGGGCAGCGATCCGCAGGTGCATCCGGCCGGGCAGCGCTACCACTATTCCAGCCCTGGCTATGCGCTGCTTGGCGCGCTGGTGCAGCGGGTTCGGGGGCAGGCGTGGGGTGAGGTGCTGCGGCGCGAGGTGCTGGAGCCGCTCGCGATGACCCGCACCACCCTGCTGCCGGTCGCGCCGCATGCCACGGGCTGGGCGGTGCATCCCTGGGCCGATGTGCTCCTTGCGGAGCCCGCCGTGGACACCGGTCTGATGGCGCCTGCCGGGCAACTGTGGTCGACCGTGACGGATCTGGCCAGGTTCGCCGCGTTCCTCATCGACGGCGACGACCGGGTGTTGCATCCGGACACCGTCGCGCAGATGCGTACCCCGGCGAGCCCGCCGGAGGCGACGGACTGGGAGAGCGGCTACGGGCTCGGCATGCAGTTGCTGCGCCGCGACGGCCGGTTGTTGGCCGGGCACACCGGCTCGATGCCGGGCTTTGTCGCGACCGTTTGGGTCAGCCCCGATGACGCTCTGGGTGCGGTCGTTATGGGTAACGTGACCGCAGGCCTGTCCGCCGGTGCGCTCGCCGCCGATCTGCTACAGACGGTCGCCGAGCGGGAACCGCGGATCCCTGCGCCGTGGCGACCGCTGCCCTCAGTTGACCCACAGCTACTGGATCTCGCCGGTCCGTGGTACTGGGGGCCGGCTCCTTATGTGTTGCGCCCGCAGGCTGAGGGCTTCCTGGACTTGGCCTCGCTGTCCGGCGGGCGCGGCACCCGGCTACGCCCCACCGACGACGGCGGCTGGGAGGGGATCAACGGCTACTTCGCCGGCGAACGGCTGCGGGTGCAACGCGACGCGGCTGGTGCCGTCAGCCACCTCGATCTTGGCACCTTCGTCTTCACCCGGCAGCCCTACGACCCTGCGGCGCCAGTGCCCGGCGGTATCGACCCCGCCGGTTGGCGCGCCGGCTGACCTCACGAACGCACTGATCTCGACACGACCGGATGTCCTCACACCTAGATGCGCGGTCAATGACGGCTACCACGGGTGATGGGAACCCTGGCGCTTGCACGCCCGGTCGGCGGCAGAATAGTACGGCTGACCTTGGCCGAGGCGGTCCACGGATGCGACACTGCGGCGGTGAGTTGGTCGCTCTTCGTGGTGCCGCTGGACGGTCTTTCCCAGGACGGCATGTCCGACTGGATTGCGTCGGCCGAGTTTACGCGAGGCATACCCGAACAGGTTCCACAGGCGCTGCCCCGGCCCTCGGTCGCCGAGGTCCTGGACGCTTTTGAGGCGGCAGGCTGCCACGGAACGAACTGGTTCGAGGTCGTCGGTGAAGACGCAGGCTCACGGCTACCGGAGTGCCCGAGTCCGGGTACCTGCGCGAGCACCGGAGGGCTGGACCTCGGTGAGGTCAGCGTGTACTCGAGCGGCGAGACTAGTAGCCAGCCGGCTGTCCTGGCGGACGCGGCGGTGGAGACGGTGGCCTTTCGAAAGCCGAATCCCGTCGCGGTGTTGAGAGCGGTATGTGCCTTGGCATCGTATGCAGGCCCTCAGTTGGTGTTCGACGAGTCGGCGGACCAGGCATTCGCCGTCTGGCCCGGGGAAGCGGCTGGCGAGTTGGAGGACGACTGGCCCTGGTGACCTTTAGCAACGTTCTCCGAAGACCATGATCACGTGCACGCTCATCGACAGATCAGGATGTTGAGCGACGACAGAGGTCGCTACGGTGTGTGATGGTGGGCCATGCGCCGCCGCGCACGGTCGGAGGCAGATCCGGATGGTGGCGCTCTGGTCTTTTCGCCGCCACGGCGCGAGTGCTCGACCTTCTGGGCGGCGTGGTTGCGTCCGCGGGCCGAGCACGGCCGCCGCTGACCCTGCCGCCACCCGACCGCAGGACAACTGTCAACCGCCGCCGTTCTCGACCCAGCCGCACCACAGGTATCCGGCCGACCCTGATCAGAAGGGGGGTGCGTCCTCGCCCATCAGCGCCAGCACGACGCCTCCCTTTCCGCTCTTGAGGCTCTGGACCACGACCTTGCCGGTGCTGCCGTCGGGCAACTCCAAGGTAAAGGTCTTCCCGACCGCGTTCTTGGGGCCATTGCCGGCGCTGTTGGCGGGTCGGAAGTCGCCTGCCCACGGTCGAACCCCGCCCTTGCGGGCGGGCTCGGCGAAGAGTGCGGCGGTGCCGGGGGTCCTGGTTCCGTCGGAGGAGAGAAGCACTGAGGCGCTGCGATAGGTAGCCATATACGTCAAGACTATCCCGGACCGCGCTCGTTTGCGCTACGACAACTGCCCCGCGACGCGGCTGGAGCGGGAGCAGGTGTCGTAGTCGGCGGAGGGCGAGCGCGTCAGTTCTGGATGGAAAACGCCGCGACGACACCGTCGTGGTCGGACCTGGTGCCGCCGACGATGTCGTAGCCGGTCATCCACATGATCTGGTACGCCGGCAGCCGCTTCCAGAAGTAGACGTAGTCGATGTGCCGGTTGCCGTGCGTACCGGTGCCCTTTTCTCCGTACAGGTTGAAGTTGGAACGCAGGTTCGGCAGCTCGTTGGCTTCGAAGACCTGCCACGGGAACTTCGCGTACCCGTAGGTCCGGTCGGCGCTGAAGTCGACGTTGAGGTCACCGCTGACGATGACCTGGCCCTCGCCCTGCTTGTCGACCGCCAGTTCCTTGAGACCCTGGAACTGCGCCTCGGCGCACCTGGTACGCGGCAGGTCCTCCGGCCGACCGGCGTTTTCGATGCTGGCCACCGCATGGGCGTTGATGTGGGTCACGACGCGGCCACTGGCCTTGTGCCGGTACTTGACCCAGTTGTTGTACCGGGCGGGCGGCACCTCGCCCGGACCGTTGGTGTCACAGACGAAGATCGAGCCCTTGTCGAGTACGTCGAAAATGCTCTTCTTGGCGATCAGCGCCTCGCCGGCCTGGTTGGTCCCGCCCGGTGCGTACAACCACCAGCCGTTGTCGGCGGCCCAGTTCTCCAGGAAAGCCTTGCGGTTGCCGACCTCGTTGAGACCGACGAGGTCGGCCTTGGACGCGATCAGGTTCAGGTCGTGCACGAAGTCGGCCTGGCTCAGTCCGTGGTAAATATTGAGCGTCCCCGCCTTGAAGGCCACGGTCGCCGCGGCCGCCGCCGGAGTGGCCGACAGCAGGGCCGCCACCAGCACGACCGCCCCCGCGAGGGCGCCCAGGGCGCGGGTGGACCAGTGTGTCGTCTTGCGCATCGACTTCCCTTCGTACGAAACCGCCGTCGGTGGCGGCCACCGCACGCTATCGATCTCAGTCGACGCGGCACCGAACAACGGGGAACAAAAGACCGACAGGTCCGCGCCGACCGGCGAAGGTAGCTATCCTCCCCGCCGTGACCTTCACTTCGCCGGTACCGCCGCTGGACCTTCGGAGTCTGTTTCCCGGCATCGAGGCGTTCGGCAGGACAGCGACGCGGTTGCACCCGCGGGCGGGGACGCCGGGTCTGTCGGACAGTCACGTCGCAGGCATGCTGTTGTGGCCGGCCGACGAGCCGTGGCCGACGTGTCGGGGGCCTCATCTCGTGCCGACCGAGACCTCGGTTCCGGCGGAAGTCGCCGCGCTGCTCAAAACGCCTCGCGTCGAGATGACGGCGCTTCTGCGGGAACGGATTCCCGGTTTCACCGGGATCCGGACCACCGAGGCCGGCACCGTCCTGTTGGGTTCCGAGGCCGTGACGGAGCCGATTCCGAGCCCGTTGGTGCCGGTGGCGCAGCTGCGTGCGGCCGACATCCCGGACCTGCACTGCCCCGTCGGCACGGACCTGTTGCAGGTGTTGTGGTGCCCCAACAGACACCACGATTCGGCGGGACCCCCGGTGCAGCTGAGATGGCGCGTGTCGTCGACGGTCGTCGACCCGTTGCCCGCGCCGCCGCCCCCGACCGTCGTACGCGCGGAGCAGTACCTGCTGCGTTCGTGTGTGCTGCACCCCGAACAGGTCACGGAGTATCCGTGGTGGCAGGAGCTACCCGCAGAGCTCGGGCGCCGGGTCCGCGACTTCGACGACAACTGCCAACTCGGCGAGCACGACTACTCCTCCGTGTCCCGGGCGCGCGGGTGGAAAGTCGGCGGCTACGCGACCTGGGCACTCACCGACCTCCTCCCGATGGACTGTCCCGGCTGTCACAGGTCGATGGACCTTCTTCTGACGGTGGACTCGTCCGAGTCGGAAGGCAGCAGTGCCTGGCTGCCCGTCGAGGACTCACATCTCCGACCATCGCGGACCGACCCGGAGTGGATGGCCGCCTACCAACCCACCGGTGTTTCTGTCGGCCGTGAGGGCCGGCTGCAAGTCTTCGTCTGCATGACCTGCCCCGATACACCGACCAGACAGATCATCCAGTAGTCCGGCAGCGGATCCGCGCGCTGCCGCACGGGGCCCATGGACAGCATCGGCATGGTTGATCATTGCTCGGTGATGAACCCTGCCGCGCTGCCGACCGATCCCGGTACGTTCTCGTTGGCCGTTCCGCCGCTGTTTGCCGCGCTGGCTCCGGCGCGGAGCATCCTCATCGCCGGGGCCGGCGGAGGGTTCGACGTGTACGCCGGCCTTCCGTTGGCCCTCGCGCTGTGGCGCGGCGGCGTACAGGTGCACCTGGCCAGCCTGTCCTTCTCCGAGCTCGAGTTGATCAACCAGGACGCGTGGGTGACGGAACACGTCGCGGCGGTACAACCGGACACCGCCAGCCCGGACTGGTACTTCCCCGAACGGACGCTCGCCCGGTGGCTTGCGGCTCAGGACCTGCCGTCGACCGTGTACGCCTTTCCGCCGCTGGGCGTGCAGACGTTACGGGAGGCGTACCGGCACCTGGTCGACCAGCTCGACATCGACGCGGTGGTGCTGGTCGACGGGGGCACCGATGTCCTGCTGCGCGGCGACGAGAGTGATCTCGGCACCCCGGTGGAGGACATCACCAGCCTGGCCGCCGTGGCCGCGCTGGACGTACCGGTCAAGCTGGTGACCAGTCTCGGCTTCGGCATCGACGCCTACGACGGCGTCAACCACGTCGAGGTGCTGGAGAACCTTGCCGCGCTCGACCGCGACGGGGGCTACCTCGGCGCCCTGTCCATCCCGGGTTCCAGCCGGGAGGCCGCGCTGTACCGCGACGCTGTCGCCGACGCCCTGGCCGCCACCCCGGACCGGCCGAGCATCGTCCAGGGACAGATCGCCGCCGCCACCAGCGGGGCGTTCGGAGACGTCCGGTTCACCCGGCGCACCGGCAGCGGCGACCTGTTCGTCAACCCGCTGATGGCGATCTACTTCACCGTCGACCTCGACAAACTCGCCGCCCGATGCCTGTACCTCGACCGGATCGAGAACACCGTCGGCAGGCGACAGGTCATCACGCGCATCCAGGCGTTCCGCGACGAACTCCCCGGCGCACGCATCCCCCGCGCGTATCCTCACTGAGCGCCCGGACGGCAGGCCGGGCGCGAACCCGTGCCACCGGAGTTGGATCAGAGAATTTCGACGTACCCGTCGCTTCCGTGCACGCGGATCCGCTGCCCGTCGGGAATCAGCCGGGTGGCATCGACCACCCCGACGACGGCCGGCAGGCCGTACTCCCGTGCGATCACTGCGCCGTGTGTCATCAATCCTCCGACCTCCGTCACCAGGCCGGTGATGGCGACGAAGAGAGGCGTCCAGCTCGGATCCGTGTGGGCCGTGACGAGGATGTCACCCGGTTCGAGGTCAGCCCGGGCCATGTCCAGGATCACCCGGGCGCGCCCTTCGACGGTCCCGGCGGAGACCGGCAGGCCGACCAGGGCGCCCGCTGGCACGTCGTCGCGTCGGTACGCCCCCGTGACGGCCTCGCCGTCGGAGGTGAGCACCCGGGGCGGCGTGAGCGCGTGGTAAGACCGGTACGCCTCCTTGCGCTCCTGGATGAGCTGGTCATCCACCCGGTTGCCGCGTACGACGTCGTGGAGTTCGTGGAACGTGAGGTAGTAGATGTCCTCCTGCTCCGGGAGGACGTCGGCCTGCACGAGGCGCTCGGCCTCTTTCAGCAGAGCCTGCTTGTAGACGAAGTAGCGGCTGACGATCCCGTACTTCGGGTACTCCCGGTAGCCGATGAAGGTCCGTACCCGGTCGATCATCCGCTTGGCCTCGTCGGCTTTCTGGTCCCCGTCCGGCAGGGCCCGCAAGCGTGACAGGACGTCCTGTTCCTTCTCCTGTGCCTTCTGCCGTCCCTGCTCGAAGCGCCGTTCGGCGGCGCCCGGCCCGAAGTTCCTGACGTTGTCGAGGATCACGGGCACGAGCGTGGTGGGGCGTTCGCGCCAACGCGGCCTCGTGATGTCGATCTCGCCGACGCAGCGCATCCCGTACCGGTCGAGGTAGACCTCGACGGCCTCGCGCGCCTCGGTCCCGCCCGCGAGCTTCGGCAGGTCGTCCAGAAAGCCGTCGTCCTCGACGCCCTCCAGGAAGGCCACCACCTCCGGGTACGGGCGGATCACGTCCGCGACGTCGAGCAGTGCGAGCCCCATCTCCGACGTGATGTTGCCGGGGGCGGACAGCGTGAGGGTGTCGGCCGCGTTCTTCTCGCCCAGCCACTCCTGCAGCTTGTCGTTGAGCCACCAGGTGGCCTCCATCCCCGCCATGATCGCCTGGATGCTCAGCGGGTCGCTGAGGACCCGCTTGTGATCCTGGAAGGCCTCCAGCAGGAAGTCGAACAGCGCCGGTCCGGTCTTCGTCCGGATGTCGCGCTCCAACGCGGCGATGGAGACCTGGCTGCGCGCGATCAGCTCGGCGACGATGGCCGGATCGGTCTCGATCGGGGCGGGCGCCTCGCGGGGTGGCGGCCCGCCGGGGCCGGCGTCCGGGATCGTCGGGACGAAGTCGTCGCGGTCCAGGACGGTCTCCAGAGCGTCCCTGATCAGCGGATCGCCTCTCCCCATGACGTCCAGGAGGCCGGCGCGGCTCGCGGGCGAGGTCAGGCGCGGGGTGACGTCGACGAACAGCCTTCCGCCGGCCTCGTGCATCGGTGCCAGGGCCGTCAGCTGCCACACGGAGACACCCAGGGGCTTCATGGGGTCGGTCATCATCTGCCCGTGACCAACGGAGACGTAGACATGGTTGTCCTGGTCGCCGGCCTCCGGGATGGGAAAGAGCGTGGTGATCGGCCGGCTCTGCACGATCTGGAAGCCATCGTCGACCAGGCACCATTCGATGTCCTGCGGGCGGCCGAAGTGCGCCTCGATCCGCCGCCCGAGTTCCACGAGCCGCACGACCTGTACATCCGTCAGCGCCGGCTGCTCCTGCCGCCGCGAGTCGATTGCCACTTCCTGCGTACCGCCGGCCGGCAGGGCGTGCACGGCACGCTGTTTGGCGGCGATCGCCCTGGCGACGATCTCGCCGTCGCGGACCTTGAAGACGTCCGGGTTCACCAGGCCGGAGACCAGGGCCTCGCCGAGGCCGAAGCCGGCGTCCACGGTGGCGACCCTCCGGTTGCCCGTGACCGGGTCGGCCGTGAACAGGATGCCGGCCGCGTCCGGCAAGACCATCTGCTGTACGACCACGGCCATGCGGACCGTACGGTGGTCGATGCCGTTGCGCAGGCGGTACGTCACGGCCCGCTCGGTGAACAGTGACGCCCAGCACCGGCTGACGTGATCGAGGATCGCCATCGGCCCCACGACGTTCAGGTACGTGTCCTGCTGGCCGGCGAAGGAGGCTGTCGGCAGGTCCTCTGCCGTAGCGCTGGACCGGACGGCGTACGCGACTCGCTCGCCGAGCCGGGCGAGCGCGCGGGTGATCGCCGCCGCCAGGTCGACGGGGATGGCAGTCCCCTCGATGGTCCGGCGGATCTCCGCACTGAGCGTACGGATCGTCTCCCGGTCGTCCGGGGTCAGGCGGGACAGTTGATCGAGCAGATCGTCGACCGACGGCGCTTCTGCCATGATCCGCCGGAAGGCGGCCGTCGTCACGCAGAAGCCAACCGGCACGCGGATGCCTTCGAGCCGCGACAGCCCGCCCAGGTGTGCGCCCTTGCCGCCAACAACCGCGACCTGAGTCGCGTCAACCTCTTGAAGATCCAACACGTACCGCTCGATCACCCGTGCCCCCGTTTTCGCAGGTTGTGGCCTCGGCCGACGATTCTGCGCCACGACCCGGGTCTTGCCGCAAGCCCCCCGGTGCGCTATACGTTAGAAGTGGCAAGGAGAGAAATCTCCTTGCCTTTGCTTTTGTCGGCCGCCTCGGGCCGGCGGATACCTGGCCTTCGTCGCCCACTACCCCCGGCAACACCGCTCGCCATCTGTTCGACCGGACGGGACCCCCGGGACACGCGGCCGGCAGCGTACGGGTGCGTCGCGTGGTTTCTCAGGCGGGTCGCTGACGTGCCGCAGCGATCTCGGCGTGATGGTCGACCGCCCAGTCGGCCAGAGCGGAGAGCGGTTCCAGGAGGCTGACGCCGAGGGGCGTCAGCCGGTACTCGACGCTCGGCGGCAACGTCGGAAACACTTCACGTTCGACCAGGCCGTCGCTCTCCAGCGTGCGCAACGTCCGGGTGAGCATGCGCGGGCTGATGCCCTCCACGGCCCGATGCAGCTCGTTGAACCGGTACGGATGCCGACCGAGCAGGGTGACCAGCAACAGCGTCCACTTGTCGCTCACCCGCCACAGCACGTCGGTGACCGGGCAGCTTTCGTACTCGCCTATCGGAACAGGCGTCGGCAGCCGATGGTCGGGTAGTGAGGCACTCACACCGATGTTACTTGTGGACATGAAAATGCCTTCTTTCGCCTCCGCCGGCCGGCTGCCCAGAATGAGCACGTCATTGAGCAACGATAATGGGGGACGACATGGGCGTCGTGGTCATCAGTGGCGGCACGAACGGGATGGGACGTGCGTTGGCCCTCGGGCGGGCCGAACGCGGCGACCGGGTCCTGGTCCTCGGCCGCAGCCGTGAACGCGGCGAGGCGCTGGCCGGCGGCTCGATCGCCTTCCTTCCCGTCGACCTGTCCAGTGTGGCGCAGACGCGGCAGGTCGTCGAACACATCCTTACCGAGTACGAGGTCGTGGACGCGCTGGCGCTGTTCGCGAATGCCGTGGCGCCGCGTCGCATCGTGACAGTCGAGGGCCTGGAGCGTACGTTCGCGCTCTACTACCTCAGTCGATATCTGCTCAGCTTCGGCCTGCGTCCGGCCCTGGACCGGGCTGCCGCGCCGGTGGTCGTGAACGTCGCCGGTGTCGGGGTCACCAGAGGCAAGGTGCACTGGGCCGACCCGCAGCTGGCGTCGGGCTACTCGGCCGTGGCCGCACAGTTGCAGGCAGGTCGAGCCAACGACCTGCTCGGCGTGGGTTTCGCCCAGCGCTCCGGCAGCCGCGCCCGATACGTGCTCTACCATCCCGGATTCACCAGGAGCGGTGACCGTACCCCGCTCCCGCTGGTGTTCCGCGGGCTGCTCGCGGTGGCGGCGGCGGTGGCGGCCCGACCCGTCGTGGACGCGGTAGCGCCGGTTCACCGGTTCCTGGACGCGCCGCCGGCCGCGCCGGTGACCGCCGTCGACCGGAAGAAGTCGCTTCCACTCAGTTTCCCGACCCTCGACCCCCAGGACGCCGAGCGGTTGATGGACCTCACCGAGAAGCTCCTGAATTGAGCCTGTCGATTCGGCAGTTCCCACCATGGACAGCAGTCGGTCAGGTGCGGGGACGGTTGGTGATCCCGTCCAGGATGGTGATCAGGTTGTGGTGGAAGGTTTCCTCGGCGTTGTGGTGGGCGCCGTCGATGACAAGTCGGGCGACGGTGGGGTAGCGGCCCGTCTCGAGCATGCGGGTCAGGTAGGGCCCGAGGGTGGCCTGCCAAGCGGGCTCGTCCGTGCCGGTCGAACGGGCGGTGCGTCGCTCGGTGATCTCCCTGCGGAGTGCTCCGACGATGAACGCGTTGAGGGCGCCCAGGGCCCGCTGGAGGTCGTCGACACCGCGCAGGCCAGGGGCCTGGCTGAGCGCCGCCGCCGTCGATTCGCCCACGGCGAGCGCGTGCGGTCCCAGGTGCGGCCGTCCGCCGAGCAGGTCGGCGAACCACTCATGTTCGAGAGCGGCATCGCGGGTCCGGTGGACGATGGCCAGGACCGTGGCGCGCCACTCGGCGTGCTGGGCGGCCTCGGCGATCTGGGCGTACACGGCGTCGAGCATGAGGTCGAGCAGCTCGGACCTGTTGGCCACGTAGTCGTAGAGCCGCATCGGACCGACTCCGAGCTCTTTGGCGATCTTGCGTACCGACAGCCCGTCGAGGCCGTGCGCGTCGGCGAGCAGGATCGCCGTGGCGGCGATCTTCGCGCGGCTCAGTGGCACCGGAGCCACCCTCGGCTGAGGCTCCGGCCGTTCCCAGACGGGCAGCGGTGCGCTACCGTACGGCGTATCCATGAGGTACAGCGTACGGTAAGGAAGATGACGATGCGAGTAGCCATCGCCGGCGGCGGCCTTGGCGGGCTGACCCTGGCCCGGATCCTGCACCGACACGGCATCGATGCGGTGGTGTACGAGCGCGAGGCGAGCCGAGCCGCCCGATCGCAGGGCGGCTCGCTCGACCTGCACCCGGAGTCCGGGCAACACGCCCTGGCCGAGGCGGGTCTCGCCGGCCGGTTCCGGTCCGAGGCGCGCCCCGAGGGCGAGGAACATCGCATCCTCGACCCAGCAGGACGCACCCTCGTGCACCACAAGCCATCTCCCGGATCATTCTCCGGGCGTCCCGAGATCGACCGGAGCGTCCTGCGTGATCTTCTGCTGGATTCGCTTCCCGGCGACGCGGTTGCCTGGCAGCACCGGCTCGTCTCGGCGACACCACGATCCGGCGGGGGCTTCGGGCTGACGTTCCAGGGTGGCCGCGGAACCGACTGCGACATCCTCATCGGTGCGGACGGCGCACGCTCGGCCGTCCGGCCACTGCTGACCGACGTGAAACTGTCCTACGTGGCCACCCTGGTCGAGTTGGGCATCAGCGACGCCGACCGGCGCCACCCGGGCCTCGCCGAACTGGTCGGCCCCGGCAACCTGTGGTGCATCGGCGTGAACCAGATCCTCGCGGCTCAACGCCTCGGCGACGGCAGCATCCGGGTCGGGATCTCACTACGCGCAGAAGATCGCGACATCGACTCGTACCGTAGTAAGCGCGCTCTGCTGGAGATGTTCGAAGGCTGGGACCCGAGCCTCACCGCACTCATCGAAGCCGGCGACAGCGCGCCGACGCCGCGCACGATCGAAGCGATGCCCATCGGCACCCGCTGGGCCAACCGGCCGGGCATCACCCTCATCGGTGACGCCGCGCACCTCATGCCGCCGGTCGGCGAGGGTGCCAATCAGGCCATGCTCGACGCCGCCGAACTCGCCGGCGCACTCGCCGCCAACCCCACCGAACCGGAATCGGCGATCCGGACGTACGAGGAGGCGATGTTCACCAGAACGCACTCGATCGCCGAAATGTCGGCACGGGTCCAGGCGATGATGCTGTCCCCGACCGCAGCGGACGACATCACCCGCTTCTTCACGGCGCGGCCCACCGAGCCGTCACCCGCAGAGTGAGAAGGATGAAGTTCACCGGTCCTGGAGCAGCCCACGTTCGGCCATGTAGGCCCGCAACGTTTCGGCGTCCTCGGCGGACATCAGGCGGCGTGGGATCACGGTCGCCGGCATCCGGCCGACGTACACGATCCAGAACTCGGGGGTGTCGCTCACCCTTGCGACCCCGTCCCAGGCGATGCCGCCGGACTCCGAGCCGCTGCGCATCATGATGTTGTCGTCGGTGATGTCGTAGGCGCCCTCGACCGCGTAGCCGCCGGAGCGGCGCCGGGCGCGTAACCGGACCCACGGCAGGTACAGCATCGACAACAGGCCGGCTACGACCAGCGCGGTGCACAGCGGCGAGATCTTGTCGCCCCACGCGAACCCCTGCGAGACGGCGAGACCGATCGCCCCGACCGCCGCCAGGAGCGCGCCGATGTAGGTGTGCTTGCGCAGCCGAGCACCACTGAGCGCTGCGGCCACGCGGCCCGGGTACGCGGGATCGGCTGGGACGTCAAAACGGATGTGCACGCCAGAACGATAGTGCCCCCCGTACCCGCGACCCGAGCAGCGCTTCGATCCGGCGGCTGGCTGGCGTGGCAAACCCGGACACGTGGCCAGGATGTCGTGCCCGTGTGTGAGGCTTCGGGGCATGGCGACTTTCGTACTGATCCACGGCGGCGGGGGCAGCGCCTGGGACTGGCATCTTCTGGTTCCCGAGCTGGTCAGCCGTGGTCACGACGTGGTGGTGCCGGAGCTGCCGATCGAGGACCGGTCGGCGGGGTTTGCCGAGTTCCGCGAGACGGTCGTCAACGCGATCGGGGACCGGAGCGACCTCGTGGTCGTCGGACACTCGTACGGTGCGTTCACCGCGCCGCTGATTGCCGACAGGCTGCCGGTGCGGCTGATTGTCCTGCTCACCCCGATGGTTCCGAAGCCCGGCGAGAGCCCCGGGGACTGGTGGGGCAACACCGGTTACCGCGGCGTGGAGGGGCTCAGCGAGCAGGAGCAGTTCTACAACGGCGTACCGGCCGAGATCGTCGCCGAGGCCGGGGCGCATGTCAGGGACCAGGTCAGCGCGGAGTGGAACGAGCCGTGGCCGCTGGGCGCCTGGCCGGACGCGCCGACGAAGGTCCTCATCACCCGACAGGACCAGTTCTTCCTGGCGGACTTCCAGCGCCGGGTGGCCGCCGAACGGCTCGGGACCACCCCGGACGAGATCGACGGTTGCCACTCGGTGACGCTCAGCCACCCGGAGCAACTTGCCGACCGGCTGACCGCGTACCTGTTGCCCGAAGGCGCCGGGAGCCCGACCCACAGCAACTGACGGCGCCGCAGCGCGGTGGATGTGCTCGTCCGACCTGGCCCCCGGATCGCCGGATGCGGGCACCGCGAGAAGCGACGCGTGCGCCGCTGGCCCGGCCGGCTCTGCCGGTCCGAGCCCCTATAGTCGCGTGGTGAACGTGGATCAGGTCCGGCAGGCGTACGGGTCCGTCGCGGACCTCTACATCGAGCTGTTCGGCACAAGCGAGCAGGTACACGCCGACGACCTCGCCTTCATCGGGCGACATCTGGCGGGCCGACCGGGCACGGTGCTCGATCTGGGCTGCGGACCCGGCCATATCACCGACCACCTTCGCTCGCTGGGCGTCAACGCAACGGGAATCGACATGGTCCCCGAGTTCATCGACCATGCGCGGGCGGCCCACCCGAGCGGTAGCTACCAACTCGGGTCGTTCGAAAATCTCGCCGCCGCCGACCACTCCGTCGCCGGCATCCTGGCCTGGGGATCGTTGATCCATCTACCGCCGCAGGATCTCGACGGTGTGCTCGCCGAGTTCCGTCGAGTAATGGCCCCGGCCGGAGCGTTGGTGCTGGCCATCTTCGTGGGTGACGAGGTCGCCGCCTTCGACCACAAGGTCGTGACCGCCTACCGCTGGCCCGTCGACGAGTTCTCCGAGCGACTGACCCGTGCCGGCTTCACGGAGGTCGAGCGCCTGCAGCGGCCCGGCGACGGCACTCATCGGCCGCACGCCGCCATCGCGGCAGTCGCCACCGAAGGGTGAGCCGAGTCGGCCAGCCTCCCTGTCCGTTGCCCTCCACCTGTCCGGGGGCGGCGCGGGCGCCTGTCCGGGGAACTGTGGGGGGACGTCAGGTCGGTGCGGACGCGAGGGTGTCCGCCACGGGGCGACGTGCGGCGGCCAGCGCGGGGATGGCGGTGAGCACGGCGACGGCGAGCAGGACGCCGAGCGCCGCGGCGAGCATCGAGGAAGCGGGTGCGTACCGGTTGTCGCCCCCGGCGAAGAAGGTCACGAGACCGAAGGGGATTCCGGCGGCGACGCCCGGTATGGCGGGTAGCAGTTGCGCCACCGCCAGGCCCATCCCGGCCTGTGCTGGCGTCGCGCCGAGCGCGCGGGCGACGGCCAGCGGGTGCCGGGTGTCGAGGACGGCGGTCCAGGTGCTCACGACGGTGTTGAGCAGAGCGAGCAGGCAGACCACGCCGATGACGATGAGCAGGGCCTGGGTGGTTCGTTCGTCGCGGGCGTCGGGAAGGTCCGAGTAGCCGAGATCCAGCGGCTTGCGATCCTGCGCGAAGGCCATGAGTACGGCAGCGAGCGCGGTCGTGGTGACCAGGGTGTTCACCGTGACGAGCCGGGCACGGCGCGGCCGGCGTGCGTTGATGCGTACCCCGATCAGCAGGGCGGTGGGTAGCCGGCGGGACAGCCAGATGGCCCATCCCCGGCGGCGCGGGGGTGTGGCGGCGTCGGCCAACGCCTGGGTGGTGCTGGTGACGGCGGCGCGGATCACCGGTACCAGGGTCGCCGCGACGGCGATCCCGAGGGCGAGCGAGACGGCGGCGACCACCAGGCGCAGCGGTGGCGGGTGGACGCCGACCGAGCCGACGAGTCCGGCGGTCGGTCGGAACAGCGCGGGCGCGGCGAGCCAGCCGGCGGCCAGGCCGGTGCCGGCCGCGGCGAGCCCGATCACGAGATACTCGGCGAGGTGTACGGCGGCGATCATGGCCGGTCCGGCGCCGACTGCCTTGAGCAGTCCCACCCGGCGCCGCTGGCCGATCGCCCGGCCGGCGACGATGCCGGCGACCCCGGCCACCGCGAGGGCGGCCAGCAGCCAGCTACCGATCAGCAGGGCTTCGCGTGCCGGCGCGTTGAGCCGGTCGTTGGCGTCGGCGATGTCCTGCCCGGTGCGGAAGTGCCAGCCCCGGAACCTGGGGTTGCCGTTTGCCGGGTCGACGACCGTGATGCCGGCCGCCGGGTCGGCCAGCTTCAGATTCAGGGTGTACGACAACGGCCGGTTGCCGGCGAGCGTGGCGATGTCCGCCCGGTCGGCCCAGATCAGGCCACCGCCTTCGGTCAGGATGCTGCCCGGCAGGTGCCACCCGACGCGCGGGTACACGGGCCTGGCCGCGGTGACCGCGATCCCGGCCACGCGCAGCGGATGACCCTCGACGCTGACCGGGTCGCCGGTGCGGATGCCGAGGGCCTCGGCGAAGGTGCGCTCGACGACCACACCGCCGGGGCGTACCCAGGTTCCGTCGGTGACGGCCGGGCGGTCGACCGCGGCTGGCGCGTCGTCGCGGCCCTCGACGACGACCCGTACGGTCGTGTCGCGGGCGGTCAACGCCAGGAACGCCAGCGGGTGCGGCCCGCTGTGGTCGGTGACGCCGGGCAGGGTCGTCAGCGGTGCGAGCGCCTCCAGGGCTCCCGGGCCGGGAAATCCCGGCTCCACCACCAGGTCCGGACCCGCGGTGGCGACCCTGGTCCGCTCGTACGGGCCGGTGACGAGTTCCTTGAGGGCGAGGCCGAGGGTCAACGTCGCGGTCGCGGCGGTGACGGCGACCAGCAGCAGTATGGTCTCGGTCCGGCGCCGGGCAAGGTCCCGGACCAGCAGCCGCCAGACGAGCAGCAGGCGACCGGCCACGTCAGCGACCCCCGCCGTAGACGGTCCCGGTGCCGGCACCGGCGAGCCGGCTGTCGTCGGCGAACGCCCCGTCGCGCATGGAGATCACCCGGTCCGCGACCGCCGCGATCCGGGCGTCGTGGGTGACCACCACCAACGTCTGTCCCCCGGTGCGCAGCTCCTCGAACAGCCGCAGCACCTCCAGGGTGGCGGCGCTGTCGAGGTTGCCGGTGGGTTCGTCGGCCAGCACGACCAGCGGCTCGTTGCTCAGCGCGCGGGCGATGGCGACCCGTTGCCGCTGCCCGCCGGACAGCGCCGAGGGCAGGTACGCGGCACGGTCGGCCAGCCCCACCCGGTCCAACAGGTGCAGGGCCCGCCGACGGGCCCGACCGGGCTGCTGACCGGCCAGCAGCGCGGCCATCTCGACGTTCTCCACCGCGGTGAGCTCGTCCATCAGGTGGAAGGACTGGAAGACGAGGCCGATGTGCTGTCGCCGGAGTCGGGCCAGGGCCCGTTCGCTCATCGTGTCGATCCGGTGGTCGGCCAGCCACACCTCCCCGTCGGTCGGGCGTTGCAGCCCGCCGAGCAGGTGCAGCAGCGTGGACTTGCCGCAACCGCTGGGTCCCATGATGGCCAGCGCCTGCCCGGCGGGTACGTCCAGGTCGACCTCGTCGACCGCGCGTACCAGCGAGTTGTTCCAGCCGTACCGTTTGGTCAACCCGCGTGTGCGCAGCGCCGTCGATCCGGTCATGCCCCCGCCTTCTTCCGTTCGGTCCGATCACGCTCGGTCCACATGCGTTCGCACGCCTCCAGCCACTCCAGGTCGGCCCGCAGCCGCAGCACGACGCCCTCCAGCAGCAGCCCGGCGACCGGATCCACCGACCGGTCCAGTGCGGCCCGCTGGTTGTCGCGCAGCCGACGCAGCACCTCGCGTCGCTGCGCGTCGACCAGGGCCACCGGATCGGCCAACCGGGCGGACGCGGCGGCCACCAGCTTCAGGTGGAACTCGGTGAGGTCCGGCTTCGGCCAGCTCACCTCGGCCAGCCAGGCGGCGACCCGCTGCTGCCCGGCCGGGGTCAGGGCGTACACCCGGCGGTCGGGCCGGTCCGGCAGACCCTCGGACCGTTCCGAGGTCACCAGCCCCGCCTTCGCCAGCCGGGCCAACGTGACATAGATCTGCCCGGCGTTCATCGCCTCCCCGAGGGGGCCGAGCGCGTCCCGCATCCGGCCGCGCAGCTCGTACCCGTACGCCGGCTCCTTCGCCAGCATGGCCAGCACCACGTCCTGCACCCCGGCACACCCCTCGGATAGACCGCTAATAGATAACCGCTAGCTATGCCGCTGTCAACTCCGCCGGACCGACGATGTGTACAGTGGCCGCGTCAGCGACGAGGGGAGGTGAGCCCGGTGAAGACCCGACGTGACGCCTGGGCGCTCCACCCGGCCATCCCTGTCCGCTGACTTCGCGTCGGGGAGAGCGCCCTCCTGACCGGAGGAACAATGACCTTCTCCCCGTTCCGCATCGACGTTTCCGACGAGACCCTCGATGACCTGCGGGCACGACTGGCCCGTACCCGCTTCACCGCCGCCAGCGGCGATCGGCCGTGGCAGGCCGGCACCGACCCCGACTACCTGCGCGATCTCGTGTCCTACTGGGCCGACGGGTTCGACTGGCGCGCCCGGGAAGCCGAACTCAACACCCTGCCGCACTACCGGGCCCGGATCGACGGCCGCCGGCTGCACTTCCTTCGCGTACGCGGGAAGCGTCCGTCCGGCGCGCCCGCGCCGCTGCCGCTGATCCTGACCCATGGCTGGCCCAGCAGCTTCGTGGAGATGCTGCCGCTGGTCGACCGCCTGACCGACCCCGCCGGCCACGGGGGCGACCCCGCCGACGCGTACGACGTGGTGGTGCCCTCACTGCCCGGCTTCCTCTACTCGGAACTGCCGGAGGGTCCGCTCACCCGCGCGGCGATGGCGCGGACGCTGCACCTGTTGATGACCGACATCCTCGGCTACCACCGGTACGGCGCCTTCGGTGGCGACATCGGCGGTGCGGTCACCGGCTGGCTGGGCGCCCTGTATCCCGAGCAGGTCGCCGGCATCCACCTGATCCACCCGCCGTTCCCAGCCAGCTTCGACGCCCACCCGCTCTCCCCCGCCGAGCAGGCGTACCTGGATGCCGAAGCGGCGTACGACCTGACCGACGGCGGTTACAGCGCCATCATGGGCACCCGGCCGGACACCATCGCGGCGGCGTTGGGTGACTCCCCGGCCGGACTGGCGGCCTGGCTGGTGGACAAGTACCGGGACTGGAGCGACAACCACGGGGACCTGGAGAGCCGTTTCGACCGGGACACCCTGCTCACGGTCATCACCCTGTACTGGGCGAGCGGCTCGATCGGCTCGACGTTCCGGCAGTACGTCGACTTCGAGCACAACAGCCCACGACCCGACATCACCGTCCCTGCCGCGTTCACGGTGAGCACCGAACCGTCCCAGGCCAACTTCCCGCGCGAGATCGCCGAACGCGCCTGCACCGACATCCGGCACTGGAACGAACCGGGTAGGGGCGGACACTTCATGCCCCTGGAGGAACCGGACCTGCTCGCCGGCGAACTGAGGCGGTTCTTCACGTCGCTCCGCCCGTACTGACGGGTCAGGGGGCCGGGTGGAATCGGCCCGGCCCCCTGAGCGGGGTTCCTCGGCGCGTCCCGCCGCACGGTGGCGTCAGCCGGCCTCGGCCCGGGAACCTGACGCGCACGTGGTGACTCGCAGGTGCATGAGACTTCCGCAGTCGGCCGCTCTGCTCATTTCGGCCGTTGTCATTCTGCTTGCCGGGTGCACGACCGGGGCCCCCTCCGTACGGTCGGCTCCCGCTGTTCCGGCGGCGCCGAGCCCGACCAGGACGGGCTGCGGCTCCCCGGTTGACACCGGCCCGCTACCCGAATGGGCTCGGACCGGGTTCTCCGGCGACTCGAGCATGCCGCACGTTCTGGGCGACCGGGGTGACATCGTCGGCGCGATCTTCGGGTACCCGCTCACCGTGTCCCGGCCGGAAGGCCCCACCAACAAGATCCTCTGGGTGTCCAAGGTCTCGGACCCGCCCGGCGATCTCGTGATCGAGGCGAAACTCGACGCCTCGGACACCTCCGCGACCCGTCGCGTCACCGGCGGGCCCGGACCCTCCATCATCGACCTGCCCCAGCCCGGCTGCTGGCATCTCACCCTCACCTGGCCGGGCCACACCGACACCATGGATCTCATCTACCGATGACCGGCGGAAACCGGTACCGGTGCCATGCTCAGCCGGGCAGTGAGCTGCGCTCGCCTCCGTTGGCGACCACCACTGTTCCGTTGAGGTAGCTGCTGCGGCCGTCGACCAGGAACAGGACCACATCGGCGATCTCATCGGGCTCGCCCACCCGACCGCGAATGTTGACCTGCCCGAGCACCTCGATGTTCTCGCCGAGCATCTGCTCGGTGCCGGCGGTGCGTACCGGGCCCGGCGAGACGCCGTTGACCCGGACTCCGTTGGCACCGAATTCGGTGGCCCAGGAGCGGGTGAGCAGTTCCACGGCAGCCTTCGACGCGCCGTACGCGGCACCGACGGGTGCGGCCGAGGTGGCCGCGGTCGAGGTGACGTTGACGACGACACCGTAGCCGCGCTTCGCCATCGCCGGCGCCAGGGCACCCACCAGGAGGAAGGGTGCCCTGGTGTTGATCGCGACGTGCCGGTCGAAGCTTTCCGCGCTCGTCTCCGGCGTGCTGGTGAAGACGTAGATGCCGGCGTTGTTGACCAGGATGTCCACCTGACCGGCGTTGTCGGCCAGCCGGGCGACCTCCTCGGGGTTCGCCAGGTCGGCAACCACGAAGCGCGCCCGGCCGCCCCGCGCGACGATCTCGGTCACCACCTCGCTCCCCCGGCCCGGATCGCGCCCGTGCACGACGACCTCGGCGCCGCGGTCGGCCAACTTGAGGGCCACGGCGCGGCCGATGCCGGCGGTCGCGCCGGTCACCAGCGCGGTACGACCTGCGAGATCAGTGTCGACAGACATGACAACCTGCTTTCTGGGTTGGGCTACCCAATTTTTAGCAGTAAGTTTTGGGTTGCGCAACCCATTCCGGTAGGGTGGTGTCCGTGACAGACAGCGCGGACAAGCCCCGTCGGTTGACGCGCAAGGGGCAGGCGACCCGTGAGCGGATCCTGCAGGCGGCCACCGACCTCATCGCCGTACACGGGGTCGCGGGCACCGGCACCGAGGATGTCCGCAGGGCGGCCGGGGTGAGCGGCTCGCAGATCTACCACTACTTCGACAGCAAGCAGGCCCTGATCCGAGCGGTCATCACCCGTCAGGCCGACGCGGCACCGGTCCCCGGCCAGCCGATGATGGGCCTGCTCGACAGCTTCGACGCCCTCCGGGCGTGGGCCGACGCGGCGATCGAACGTCAGGAACAGAACGACGGTCGCGGTGAATGCACGCTCGGCTCACTGGCCGGGGAACTCAGCGCGACCGACGAGGAGTCGCGGGAGGATCTCAGCAAGGGGTTCCTCCGATGGCAGTCACTGCTCCACGACGGCCTGTTCGCCATGCAGGACCGGGGAGAGCTGCACCCGGACGCGGACCTGGACGAGCTGTCCCTCGCCCTGCTGACCGCGCTGCAGGGCGGGACCCTCCTCAGCCAGACGATGCGGGACACCCGACCGCTCCGGGCATCGATGAACGCGGCGCTGGCCTACATTCGCTCCTTCGCGCCTCCTGCTTGAGCGCCGGGAGCAGCCGCTCGGTACGAGCGGACACCGTCAGAGGCCGAACATCGGCAGGCAGGCCGCCATGCCGTCGACCGTCACGGTCGGCCGCTCCTGCCGGTTCCACTTCTCTCGGGTGAGCCGCAGGCGGTCGGACACCACGGCCTCGCCGTAACGGGCGTCGACGGAGTGCCGTCGTTGTCGTAGCCGAGCTTGCGGGACACACCCTGGGAGGAGTGGTTGTCCTGGAACACCTCGCCGACAGGCGGGAACTGACGTGTCCACAATCAGTACGGCCACCGTTGAGCGCTCGGGTTCGCGAACTGGCGCGGCGACCTGGCTCGTGCGGCCAAGCTGGAGAGGCTCCGTCCGTTCGCCGTCTGCCCCGAGGTGACAGCAGTGCGCAGATCGGATGCCGAGCCGAGTCACCGTGTCTTCTGAGCGATGGCGAGCCGGGTCCGGTACTGCTTGGTGATTTCTCCGTTGTAGACGTCGTCGATCAGGTGGGTGATGCACGCGAACAGGCCGCTGCGTGCCTGCGGTGCCATGGCTCGATTGCCGGAGTAGGTCATGAGCAGGTTCAGATACTCGTGGGCCGTGTAGGTCTGTTGCCACTCGTAGCGCCGGAATTCGACTGGCCCGAATCGTGCCGACCGATCGAACTCTGCCGCCTCCTCGGGGGTCTCGTCATCGGTCGTCAGGCGCATGCCGGGCGGTGTTGTGGGGTCGAAACGTTCATAGCATCGTTGGGCGTCGGCGAAGAAGGCGCTCGTCCCGCCGGCGATGTGGTGGGTCGAGACGATGCCGAGAGATCCGCCGGGACGCAGCAGGTCAGCGGCTTTGATCATGCGGACGTCGGGGTCAAGCCAGTGGAACGCGGTCGCGGAGAGAACCGCGTCGAAGGTTCCGTCCGAGGGCTGCCAGTCCTCGAAGGCCGCCGCGACCACGGTGACGTTCGGAAACCGTGCGAGGTTGCGTCGGGCGATGGCGGCCATGTCGGGGCTGAGGTCCATCGCGACGACATGGCATCCCAGTTGTGCCAGGGGCAGGGTCGCTTGGCCGGTGCCGCATCCGATCTCCAGCACCCGAGTGTGTGGACCGAGATCTGCGAATGTGGCGAGGTCGGTGAACAGTTGGGGCGGATAGGTCGGACGGCATTGGTCGTAGAGTTCGGCGTCCTGGCCGAATGTGGTGCGCAGTATTTCTCGGTTGGTGTCGGTCATAGTTGCTGGTTATCCCCTCAAGTCGCGCGGAACCGGAGGACCACCACGAGCCGGATCAGCTTGACACGATAGTTTGGCGATCATGGCGGACTGGGAGATCCGGCCGGCTTCGGTGGCGGATATCGAGGCGGTGGCCGAGTTGCGGGCCGTGGTGCTGCGGGCAGACCTGGAACGGCTCGGGCGGTACGACGAGCAACGGGTCCGGCAGCGACTGCGGCACGGGTTCGCACCCGAGCACACCTGGGTGATCGAGGTGGACGGGGCGTTCGCCGGCTGTGTGTCGCTGCGGCCGGCCGAGGACGCCCACTGGCTGGAGCACTTCTACCTGGTCCCGCACCTGCAGGGCAGCGGCATCGGTACGGCCGTGCTGCGTGGGCTGCTGGAGCGGTGCGACCGCGCCGGCACCCTGGTCCGGCTGAACGTGCTCCAGGGCAGTGCGGCCCGTCGGCTGTACGAGCGGCACGGGTTCAGACCTGAGACCGAGGATGCGGTGGACGTCTTCATGGTGCGCGAGCCGGCCTTCGCCGCGCCTGACGTGTGATCACCGTAAGTGATCATTGGTGCTGCTACCGAAGTAGCGGAGAGAGGGTTCCTTCCTGCCGTCCCACAGGAAGGAACCCTCTCCCCTTCGCCCCAGTCAGGCTGTTCCGGCGGCCCGGCTCCGCACCGGAGCCGGGCCGCTGGGGTCTTCGTCCGCCGCATCGGCGGAAGCATCGGCCGGGTCGGCGACTGTCCGCCCGGTGGTCGGGTCGGCGCCGAGGCCGGCCGCGACGGCCAGGTCGGCGCCGTTCAGCGGCAGGGTGACGGTCACCAGGTCACCGTCGGTCTCGACCGGTTCCGGCCGACCCACCCGGTGCAGCACCCGCAGCAGGCCGAGGTTGTCGGCGTACGCGTGCGCCACCAGCGCCGCGCACCCGCCCCGGCTCGCGTACGCGACCAGCCGGCGCATCAGCGCGCCGCCCAGCCCACGCCGCTGCCAGGCGTCCTCGACCAGCAGCGCCACCTCGGCCAGCGCACCCTCGGGCACCAGGTTGGCCATCGCCACCACCCGTTCCGGGGTGCCGTCGACACCGCCGGCCACGGCCAGCAGGGTCATCCCCCGCGCCGGCTCCAGCAGTTGGCGCAACCGGTCCGGGGATGGGGTCGCCGCGCCCAGGTAACGCTGCCAGCGGGTCCGGGCCGAGCAGCGGTTCTGCATCGCCAGCACCGCCGGCAGGTCGTCCGCGGTCGCCGGTCGTACGGTCAGTTCGGCGCCGTCGGGCAGGACCAGGGTGACCTGGTCGGCCGTACGCCGTACCACGTTCGCGGCCAGGTCCACCAGCGCCTGGGCGCGGGCGTACTCGGCCGGGGTGAAGCCGGGCGCGGCGCGGAGCACCTCGTAGGAGCCGCCGGCCGGGTCGGCGAGTCGCATGGTCTCCAGTCCCGGCTGCGGACGGCTCTGTCCGGGTGCCGGGCGCCAGGTGACCGCGTCGGCCCCGAGCAGTGCCCGCAACGCCTCACCGAGCGCGTCCGGGTCCCGGACCAGCCTGCTGGCCAGCCCCAACGCGCGGGTCGGCTGGTCCACCAGGCCACGCGCCTCGCTGCGCGCCACCCAGCAGTTCCGTCCGCGTCCGCGTTCCACCGCCGCCACCAGGTCGGCCGCGGTCAGTCGTTCCGGTGCGTCGACCAGGAAGTCGTCGAGCGCGCCGGCCTCGGTGGTGTGTACCTGCACGCTGAGGATGTTGACTCCGCGCAGCGCGAGACTGGCGGTCAACACCGCCAGGTAACCTGGCCGGTCATCGACCGTCGCCCTGATCCGCCATAGCGCCATCTCAGCTCCTCTCCCGGGTCCGCCCGGCCCATCGGCCGGGCTCGTCACGGGTCACTCCGCGTCAGCGTCGAGCGGTCACGATCGGATGGCCGCCGGGGGCGCACTGACCAGGTCGAGCCGGTCACCGAGGATGACCGCCGCGGCCCGTACCAGTTGCGCCACCCGGTCCACCTCGGTGATGTGGAAGCCTGCCGCCGACAGGCCTTCCGCATCCACCCGAGCCACCATGAGCACCAGCCCGGCCCGGCCGAACGGCGCCGCCACGTAGTGGGTGCCGACCGGCCCGTCCATCGCCCGGGCCCGTAGTGGCGTCACCTCCGGCAGGGTCAGCGGGTTCGGCGCACGCCAGCTCGCGTACGCCACCGCCGGTGCCCCACCGGGCGCCCCGGGAAGCGCCGCCCCCCGCCGGGACGCCCAGTCCGCCGGGACCACCGCGGCCGCCGCCCAGTCCGCCGCCAACAGACCGGGTACGGCGTCCACCAGCGTCGCCAGCCCGTCGCCGGGATTCCCCGCCACCTGGGCCAGCAACTCGGCATCCTGTCCCCCACTGGTGGGCGCGCCGATCGCCCGCCAGACGCCGTCCACCTGCACGCCGGGTATCGCCGCCAACCCGGCCATCAGCCGTTCGACCCGGGATGCACCGGGCCAGACCACGGTAAAGTCGTCGACAGCTCGCCCGCCGAGCCGCTCCAGCACGATCACCTGGACGATGTCGGCGCCCGCCACGCCCAGCGTGCGGGCCACCTGACCGAGCGCGCCCGGTCGGTCCGGCAGGGTCACCCGAACCCTCAGCAACATCTCTCTGTTCCTCCGTCGACGAGTCGGCGCGGGAACCCCGGGCGCCTGCTGACGGCGTCTGCACGCCGCTTTACCTGAACCAAGATTGCCCGCTGACCATTTCGCCCCTGTTGCCGCACCATGTCCCGGCCGCAAACACCCGTCCTTGACAAGTTGGCCCAGGTGCCATCAACTGTTCGGATGACCGAGCCGCCGGGCAGCGCCGTCCGGCCGGAGCCGACGTCGGCCGCCCCGGATCCGGGGCCCGTACCGACGGAGGAGTCGCCGGCCGGTCTCGATCTCGACCGGCTCGCCGGGCACCTGAGCGTCCACCGTCCCGACCTGCTCGACGGCGCACCCCGGGCCCGACTGATCCCCGGTGGCCGGTCCAACCTGACCTACCGGGTACGAACCGGTGCCCGCGAGTTCGTGCTGCGCCGTCCCCCGCTGGGCCACGTCCTGGCCACCGCGCACGACATGGCCCGCGAGTTCCGGGTGATCTCCGCCCTGTCCGGCACCGGTGTCCCGGTCCCGGCCGCGCTGCTGCTCTGCCCGGACCACACGGTGATCGGGGCCCCGTTCTACCTGATGGAGTGGGTGCCCGGGGTGGTCTACCGGGACCGGGCGCAGACCGACCGGCTCGGCCCGGGTCAGCGGCGTGCGTTGGCGCTCGCGATGATGGACACCCTGGCCGTGCTGCACGGGGTCGACCCCGCCTCGGTCGGCCTGGCCGACTTCGGCCGCCCCGAGGGTTTCCTCGCCCGGCAGGTACGTCGCTGGGGCGGGCAGCTCGACCAGTCCCGCAGCCGACCCCTGCCCGGCATGGCGGAACTGCGCGAGCGGCTGGCCGCCACCGCGCCCGAGGGCGCCAACGCGGGCCGGATCGTGCACGGCGACTACCGCCTGGACAACCTGCTGGCCGAGGCCGGTCCCGAGGAGAACGCGGAGCCGGCGGGGGCGACCATCCGGGCGGTGCTGGACTGGGAGATGGCCACCCTCGGCGACCCGCTGGCCGACCTCGGGCTGCTGCTGACGTACTGGGAGGTGCTCGGTGACCGGGAGGAGACGGTCGGCAACCCGGTCGCCGACGGCCTCGGCCCCCGGGCCGGGTTCCCGTCCGGTGCCGAGCTGATCGAGCGGTACGCCGACCGCAGCGACGTCGACGTCGGCCCGCTGGACTGGCACATCGCGCTCGGCTGCTTCAAGCTCGCGGTGATCTGCGAGGGCATCCACTACCGGCACACGCTCGGGCAGACCGTGGGCGACGGCTTCGACCGGATCGGCGAGATGGTGTTCCCGCTGGTCGAGCACGGGCTGACCGCCGTACCCCGGGGCTGACGCGGTGGCCGACGCGGAATCCCGCGCACCGATGCGCCCGCCCGGCGAGGACCACGCGCTCCGGGCACCGGCCGCCCCCGCTCGGCAGGCGCTGGTTGTCTTCGCCCTCGCGTACGGGCTGCTGCACCATCTCGGCGGGGCGCTCGGCGGGCTCGGTACGGTCGGCCCGACCCGGTGGGCCGACTGGGCCGAGCTGCTGGTGCCGTACGCGGTGCTGGTCCCGGCGGCGGTGGCGCTCGCGGCCGGCGGCGCGCGGCGGACGGTGTGGGCGGTCTACCTGGTCGGGGCGCTGCTCTACGCCGAGGGTAAGGGCGTACACGTGGCCGCGAACTCGATCGGGAACGTGGCTCCGGGGCCGGCGTCCCACCTCTGGGACGAGGTGGTCGGGCACTACCTCTGGTACGCGGGAGCCGCGCTCGTCCTCGCCGCGCTGGCCGCCACCTTCGCCCGGTCCGCCCCGCCGCACGGGATCGGGGGTTACCTGCTGGCGCTGCTGGTCGGGCTCACCCACGCGACGAACTCGCTGGAGGGCGGCACGGCGGTCTTCGGTGTGGTGGTCGCGATCGTCGGCTGCGGCTGGGGCTGGTCGACCCGGGCCGGGCTGGGCCGGCTGCTGCTGGTCGTGTACGCCCCGGCGGTGTTGGTGCTGGTCGGGTACGGGCTGTGGCACGGCGGCTTCCCGCAACCCTCGGAACTCGGCTGAGCCCTCGGAGACCCCCTGAGGCACAAGGAGGAAAGCAGATGGACTTCGGATTCGACGCCCGTACCGCCGAGCTGCACGAGGCCCTGGGCGACTTCATGGTCGACCATGTCTACCCGGCCGAGCCGGTGCACGCCGCCCAGGTGGCCGGGGCGGCCGACCCGTGGACCCGGCCGCCGGTGCTCGACGAACTCAAGGCCCAGGCGCGCAAGCGGGGCCTGTGGAACCTCTTCCTGCCCGATCCCGAGTACGGCGCCGGCCTGACCAACCTCCAGTACGCGCCGCTGGCCGAGCTGACCGGGCACAGCCCGTACCTGGCGCCGGAGGCGCTCAACTGCGCCGCGCCGGACACCGGCAACATGGAGCTGCTGGCCGAGTTCGGCTCGCCGGAGCAGCGGGAACGGTGGCTGCGTCCGCTGCTCGACGGGGAGATCCGGTCCGCGTTCTGCATGACCGAGCCCGAGGTGGCCTCGTCGGACGCGACGAACATCGCGACCCGGATCGAACGCGACGGCGACGAGTACGTGGTGACCGGGCGCAAGTGGTGGTCGTCCGGTGCGATGGACCCTCGGTGCGAGATCTTCATCGTGATGGGCAAGACCGATCCGGGCGCCGAGCGGCACCGGCAGCAGAGCATGGTGCTGGTCCCCCGGAACACGCCCGGCGTGACGGTCGAGCGCGGGATGACCGTCTTCGGTTACACCGACGGGGCGCACGGCGGGCACGCCGAGGTCAGCTTCGACGGCGTACGGGTGCCGGCGGAGAACCTGGTCGGTGCGGCCGGGGACGGGTTCCCGATCGCCCAGGCACGGCTCGGGCCGGGGCGGATCCACCACTGCATGCGCCTGGTCGGGATGGCGGAACGGGCGCTGGAGCTGCTCTGCCGGCGTACGTCGGAGCGGGTCGCGTTCGGTCGTCCGCTGGCCGAGCAGGGGGTGATCCGGGACTGGATCGCCGAGTCACGGGTCCGGATCGAGCAGGCCCGGTTGCTGGTGCTCAAGACCGCGTGGCTGATGGACACGGTCGGCAACCGGGGTGCGCACACCGAGATCCAGGCCATCAAGATCGCCACCCCTGCGATGGCCGAGTGGGTGATCGACAAGGCGATCCAGGCGTACGGCGCCGCCGGCGTCAGCCAGGACACCCCGCTTGCCGCTCTCTGGGCCCAGGCCCGCACCCTGCGCCTGGCCGACGGCCCCGACGAGGTCCACCGCGCCTCCCTCGCCCGCCGCGAACTCCGCCGCTGGTCCCCCGCCTGACGCTCAGGCGGAGGCGCGGTGGACCAGGTGGGTGTCGAGGAGGATGTAGGGGGTTTGCAGGTCCTCGTGGCGGATCCGGGACATCAGCAGGCGGGCCATCTGGCGGCCCATCTCCTCGACCGGCTGGTACACGGTGGTCAGCGGCGGGTCGGACTGGCGGGCGATCGGCGCGTCCTCGAAGCCGACCACGGACACGTCCTCGGGGACCCGCCGGCCGGCGTCGCGCAGGGCCCGCAGGGCGCCGCAGGCCATCAGGTCGGAGGCGACAAAAACCGCGTCGAGGTCCGGGCACTGTTCGAGCAGCCGCCGCATGGCCGCGGTGCCGCTGCTCTCACTGAAATCGCCGTACGCGATGAGGTGTTCGCTGACCGGCCGGCCGCTGGCCTGCACGGCCTGGCGGTAACCGGCGAGCCGGGCCACCCCGACGCCCATGTCCTGCGGTCCGGCGATCGTGGCGACCTTGGTCCGACCCTTCTCCACCAGGTATTCGACAGCCTGCCGGGCTCCACCGGCGTTGTCCACGTCGACGAAGTAGGCGGCCTGGGCGCCGGGTTGCAGCATCCTGGCCGGGCGACCGCCGAGGACCGCCGGCAGGGACCGCTGCTCCAGCAGGGTCGGCAGCGGGTCGGAGTCGTGCAGGGAGAGCAGGAGTACGCCGTCGACGTGCTGCGGGGTGAGGTGGTGCTCGACCCGTTCCCGTTCGGCGGGCGACTGGGCCATGGCGAGCCAGAGCTGCATCGGGGTGTCGAGCAGTCCGGAGCTGATGCCGCGGACGATGCCGGCGAAGAACGGTTCGCCGAAGACCCGTTCCTCCGACTCCGACACGACCAGCGCGACGGAGTCCGTACGCTGTGTGACCAGCGCGCGGGCGGCGCGGTTGGGTACGTAGCCCAGCTCGGCGATGGCCTGTTGGACCGCTGCCCGCGCCTCCGGGCTCACCTGGGGTGACCCGTTCACAACGCGGGAGACCGTGCCCCGGCCGACCCCGGCACGGGCGGCGACCGCGTCCAGGGTGGGCCGCCCGAGTGACCGGGTGCGCTGGGTTGTCATGGTGTGCTCCTCCGACGGTGGGGTGGGTCGGCACCGACCCGGCGCGGGTTGGTGCCGACACCCCGGTTACTGGCTGGCCCCGGTTATTGTGCGGCCAGACCGTTACGTCGGATCACGTCGGCGTACCACCTGGCACTGGACTTGGGGGTACGAAGCTGACTGTCGTAGTCAATGTGGATCATGCCGAAGCGCTTCGTGTAGCCCCATGCCCATTCGAAATTATCCATCAGGGACCAGGCGAAGTACCCACGCAATGGCACGCCCGAAGAGATCGCGGTGTGGCAGGCCCTCAGGTGGGCGTCGAAGTAGGCAACCCGGTCGATGTCGTCGACCTCACCGTCGACCACCTCGTCGACGAAGGCCGCCCCGTTCTCGGTGATGTAGAGCGGCAGCTCGGGGTACTCCCGGTGCACCCGCTCCAGCACCTCGACCAGGCCGGGGGCGTCGATCTCCCAGTTCATGTCGGTCACCGGCACCCCCCGGGTGACAAAACGGACGTGCTCGCTGCCGGGCCAGTTCGACGGCGCCCGCCAGTACGGCTCCGGCTCCACCCCCTCGATCGGGGCGGCCACCACGTGCCGGCTGTAGTAGTTGATCCCGAGCACCGACAGCGGGGTGGAGATGATCTCCATGTCGCCGTCGCGTACGTGCTTGAAGTCGGTCACCTGGGCCAGGTCCTCGACCACGTCCGGCGGGTACTCGCCGAGCAGGACCGGGTCGAGGAAGAACCGGTTGGCCAGCCCGTCGATGCGCCGGGCGGCGTCCGCGTCGGCCGGGGTGTCCCGCTCCGGCGAGACCGCGTACAGGTTGAGCGTGATGCCCAGGTCGTGGTCGGGCCGGGCCTCCTTGATCGCCCGTACGGCGAGACCGTGGCCGAGCATCAGGTGGTGACCGGCCTGGACCGCCGCCTCCGGGTCGCTGAGTCCGGGGGCGTGCGCGCCGGAGCCGTACCCGAGGAAGGCCGAGCACCACGGCTCGTTCAGCGTGGTCCAGTAGCGGACCCGGTCGCCGAGGGCGTGGTGGGCCAGCACCGCGTAGTCGGCGAACCGTTCGGCGGTGTCCCGCAGCGGCCAGCCACCGGCGTCCTGCAACGGCTGGGGCAGGTCCCAGTGGTAGAGCGTCACCCACGGCTCGATGTCGTGTTCGAGCAGGTCGTCCACCAGCCGCTGGTAGAAGTCCACCCCCTCGGGGTTGACCGGGCCGACACCTCCGGGCTGGATCCGGGTCCAGGACAGGGAGAACCGGTACGACTTCAGCCCCATTTCGGCCATCAGCTTGATGTCGTCACGGAACCGGTGGAAGTGGTCGCAGGCGACGTCGCCGGTGTGCCCCTGCTTGGTGAGGCCGGGGGTGTGGCTGAAGGTGTCCCAGATCGAAGGGGTACGGCCGCCCTCGGTGGCACCACCCTCGATCTGGTACGCCGCGGTGGCGGCACCCCAGAGGAAGGTGCTCGGGAAGATGAGCTCGTTGGTCACGACTTGACGGCGCCTTCCATGATGCCGCCGATGATCTGGCGGCCGAAGAGTACGAACACGACGAACAACGGCAGCGTCGCGATCAACGTGCCGGCGAAGATCTGCGAGTTGTCGGCGAAGTAGGCCGAGTTGAGGCTACGCAGGGAGATCTGCACGGTCGGGTTGGCCGGATCGGCCAGCACGACGAACGGCCAGAAGAACTGGTTCCACTGCTCCATGAAGGTGAGCAGCCCGAGTACGGCGGCGGCCGGGCGCAGGGCCGGGGCGACCACGTGCCAGTAGACCCGCCAGGTGGAGCAGCCGTCGACCCGGGCCGCCTCGATCAGCTCGTTCGGGACCGCCTGTTCGGCGTACTGGCGCATCATGAAGATCCCGAAGCCGCCGATCAGGAACGGTACGGTCACCGACGGCATGGTGTTGAGCCACTCGAGCTTCGCCATCAGGATGTAGAGCGGGAGCACCCCGAGTTGGATCGGCACCATCATCGAGGCGAGGATGATCAGGAGCAGCGCGTTCTTGCCCTTGAACCGCAGCTTGGCGAAGGCGAAGCCGGCGAGCGAGCCGAAGAAGACGGTGGCGATGGTGATCGTGCCGGAGACGAGGAACGAGTTCATCAGCCCCTTGACGATGTTCGCGTCCCCGTTGGCGAGCACCCGTTCGATGTTCTCGCCGAGCTTGCCACCGGGCAGGAACGGCGGTGGCCAGGAGTTGGCCGCGTCGTTCGTACGCGAGGCGATGACGATCATCCAGTAGAACGGGAAGAGCGACAGGATCACCGCGAAGACCAGGCCGACCCAGGTCAGCGGGCTGGCCTTCCACAGCCGCTCGGCACGGTTGCGGGGCGGGCGCCCCTTGGGCGGGGTGAGTGGCGAGGGCCGGGGCCCGAGCGTCGTCGTAGTCATCGTCGGGTCCTCACTTGTCCGAGCTGATGCGGCGGGCCAACAGGTAGTTGATCGCCGACATGGCCGCGATCAGCACGAAGAGCACGAGCGCCACCGCACCGGCGTACCCCCACCGGAACCGGGTGTTCATGACGTCGAGCAGGTACATGGTGATCGTCTGGAACTGACCCTGCGAGCCGCCGGAGATGCCGCCGGAACCGCTGGTGAACAGCAGCGGTTCGGTGAAGAGCTGGAGACCGCCGATGGTCGAGATGATCAGCGTGAAGATGATCGTCGGGCGGAGCTGCGGGATGGTGATCGACCAGAACTGCCGGGTCTTGGACGCGCCGTCGAGCGCCGCGGCCTCGTAGACGTCCTTGTTGATCGACTGCATAGCGGCCAGGTAGATCAACGCGTTGTAGCCGACCCACCGCCAGTCGACCATGGTGGAGATGGCGAACCAGGAGGCGTACCGGTTGGCCCGCCAGTCGATCGGGTCGATCCCGACCAGGTCGAGCAGCCAGTTGGCCAGGCCGAACTCCCGGGAGTAGATCATCGAGAAGATCAGCGCCACCACCGCGGTGGAGGTGATGATCGGCATCGCGATGGCCATCCGGAAGAAGGTCTGGCCCTTGATCCGCCGGTTCAGGGCGTTGGCCAGCAGCAGCGCGATCAGCAACTGCGGCACGGTCGACATGGCGAACATGCCGAAGGTGTTGACCACCGCGTTCCAGAACTGCGGGTCCTGGCCGATCTCGACGAAGTTGTCCAGGCCGACGAAGCTGATGGTGGCGTTCATCGGCGACCGGTCGGTCAGCGCGATCCAGACGGTGTAACCGATCGGATAGGCGCTGAAGATCGCGAAGATGACAAAGAACGGCAGGATGTACAGGTAGGGCGAGACCTTGAGGTCCAGCCGGGTGAGCGAACGTCGGGGGGCACGCCGGGGTCCCCGCTCGTCGTCCGTCCGGTGGCTGTGCCGGCCGGTCGGCGGGGCCGGGTCGAGATCCAGGCTCATCGGAAGTCCTTCAACTAGGGCGTGGCGCCGACAGGGCGAACCTGTCGGCGCCACCCGCGCTCACGGCCGGGGTCACTTACCGGCGGCCGCACCGTTCTTCAACGCGTCCTTCCAGGCCGCGTCGGCGGCCTGTCCCTGCTCGACCGCGCGCAGCGCGTTCTCCACCGCGGTCCGTACGGCCTGGTTCTTCGGGCCGAGGTAGACCGGCTTCAGCTCGGTGGCACCGGCGGCGAAGATCTTGCCGATCGGCGCGTTGCTGAAGTACGCGTTGGTCGCGGCGGTCACGGCCGGGTCGCTCAGCGCGGCCGGCTGCGAGGGCAGGTTGCCCAGCTTCTTGAAGACCTCGATCTGGCTCTGCGCGCTGGTCAGGTACTTGGCCAGCTCGGCCGCCGCCTTCTGGTGCTTGCTCGACTTCGGTACGGCGAGGAAGCTGCCGCCCCAGTTGCCGCCGTTGCCGGGCGCCTTGGCGACGTCCCACTTGCCGGCCGCCGCGTCACCGGCCTGGCCCTTGATCACACCGGTCATCCAGGCCGGGCAGGCGATGGTGGCGAAGGTGCCGTTCTTGAAGCCGGCGTTCCACTCGTTGGAGAACGACTGGAGGTTGTTGGAGAGCTTCGCCTCGATCATCTTGGTGGTCAGGTTGAACGCCGTCTTGACGTCCGGGTTGCTCTCCAGCACCAGCTTGTTGCTCTTGTCGTAGTACGTGTAGCCGGTGCCGGCGCCCGCCGTCTGGCTCAGTACGACGTTGAAGAAGTTGGTCGCCGAGTCGACGAACTTGTTCTTCTGGTCGGCGGCGGCGAACTTGGCGCCCTGCTCGATGAACGCGTCCCAGGTCGGCCAGAGCTTGCCGACCTCTTCGCGGTCGGTCGGGAGGTTGGCGGCCTTGAACAGGTCGGTGCGGTAGCAGATCGCCATCGAGCCGATGTCGGTGCCGAGGCCGAGGACCTTGCCGTCGGGGGTGGTGCCCTGCTCCCACTTCCACGGCAGGTAGTTGGCCTTGAGGTCGTTCGCGCCCTCGTCGGCCAGGTTCACGAACTTGTCGGCCTGCGCGTAGAACTGCACGATCGTGCCCTCTTCGAGGGCGACGACGTCACCGGCGCCGGAGCCGGCGGTGATCTGCTGGGTGAGCCGGGTGTTGTAGTCACCCAGGCCGAGGCCCTTGCCGCGTTCCTGGATCGTGACGTTCGGGTGGTCCTTCTTGTACGCGTCGTACAGGCCCTCGTACCCGAAACCCTGGTCGCCGAAGACGTCGACGATCAGGGTGATGGGCGCGTTGGGATCGGCCGGCTCGCTTGACGAGTCGTCGCCACAGGCCGTCGTGGCGAACACGGCGACGGACGCGATCGCGATTGCCGCGAACCGCCGACGGCGGGACGTGACGCTCATCCTGACCCCTCTCAGGTCGCATGTATGTGTGGTGGGGGGCGCGGTGGTACGGGTTGGGGACGGCTACCCGGACGAAGATCGTGGATCGATGCTGTGGCGCGAGCCACACGGGCCGGGAGCGCTCCCATGAGATTGCCGGGGGGTTTCCAGGGTGTCAATACCCCGATGGGAGCGTTCCCATTTCGTTACCGCCGCCGCCCAAGGTCACCAAGAGCGAAGAAGGTGTTACGGAGCCGCCGGGGCGTTCAGCAGAGCCGGCGGGTCAACGTGGTCGCCCGGTCGGCAGCGAACGCCTCCGCGTCGAAGGACCGGCCGATCCACTCCCGCATCGACTCGTGGTCCGGATGATCGGGATCGGCCAGCGCGACCAGGAAGGTCCGGTACCCGAACGCGCCACCCACGTCCTCCGGCGGGCAGGCACGGGCACCGCTCACACAGATCGGGTACCGCTCCCCCGGATCGGCACCGAACGCGTCCTCGACCGTGACGTCGTGCTCCCACCAGTCACCGAAGTCGTACGTGTAGCGGAACCTGCTCCCCTTGCCGACCACCGCGTCCAGCCGGGTGTCCAGCTCGTCGCGCAGGGTCAGCTCACCCTCCGGGTCGGGCTCGCCGTACTGGAGACCGTCGATCTCGAACGAGTGCAGGTGGCAGTCCTGCCAACCCATCACGTGCTGGAGGACGCGGTGCAGCCGGTCCAGGGTGTAACCACCTGGCACCAGCACCCGCCGCCACACCACGGGCGTGACATCGGAAAGCGAGACCTTCAGTTGGAAGATCTGCCGTTGCGGGCTCGACAGTTCGCGCACCATCAATCAATACCATGCAGGTCAGCGGCATAGCGCAGACTCAACGGAATAGCCCAAAATCTATCTATCGCGGCGCAGAACTTTCACGGCGGGCGAGGCAGCGGACGGTCACACCAGCCGAGCAACCGCTCGGTGAGCTGCCGGGTGCTCGACTCGCCGAGGTCGGCGCTCGCGTCGGCCAGATAACGCACCAGGTGCCGGCGCATCCGTACGGCGTCGCACTGGAACAGCACCTTGAGCTGCCGCTTGCGGGTCAGGCACGGCCACGGACTCCCGCAGGCCCGACACAGCCAGGTCGGCCTGGTCGGGGCATGGATCACCGCGTCGGCCACGGCCAGCCCCGTTGGTTGCGCCGGTCGCCGGTCGCCGCCCCTTCCGCCGTACGCCGATCAGCCGGCACCTCGCGCGGACAGCGACCGTGCCGGGACTGCCATTCGCGCAGCGCCGCCCGGTGATGCTCGGCCTCGTCGTGGGCCGCGGCCAGTTCCCGGTAGAGCGCGGAGAGTTCCCGCTCGACCCGCCACAGGAAGCCCCGCACCTCGGCCGGCGCGTAACCCCGTCGACCGATCCGGGTCCACCCGAAGCAGATCCCCCGGACGTCCCCCGGGACCAGGCGCCCCCGGCCGCCCCGGTAGACGCCATTCCGACCCGCGTTTCGATCCATCCGGCCCCCTCTCGGCTCTGCGATCCGACTCATTCCAGGTGGCCCAGGCGCAGGCAGACGAGGCAGCGCAGTCCCGAGCCGCAGACCGTGCACCAGCAACGCGACTTCCGATAGGTCACCAGCCCGGCAACGAAGCCGAGCAACACCGCCCCCACCACCACGAATCCCACCTGATACATCGACACGACATCCCCCTCGTCTGATCGAAGTCGCCAAGGCCGATCGAAAGTCATCGTGCCAAAGCAAATCCGGGAAGTCGAGACTTCCATGGAAGATTGGTTTGTGAGACTCTTCGGCCCGAGCTTGTACTTGGAGGATCGGGAGGCGAGACTGACCATGACCGCTCATTGGGAGGTACACGTGGCGAGGGCAAGCGGCCCCACCATCGCTCGCTGGCAACTCGGCGGGCAGTTGCGACAGCTGCGCGAGAAAGCAGCGGTCGACCACGCGGAGATCGCGGCCGAGTTGGGCTGCTCCGCCTCGAAGATCTACAAGATCGAGTCGGGTGACGTCGGCACGAGCCGGTCCGACGTCATCGTGATGCTCAACCGCTACGGGATCACCGACGAACGCCAGCGGCAGACCGCGCTTGACCTACAGAAGCAGGGCAAGGAACGCGGGTGGTGGGCGAAGTACGGCCAACTGCCGAACCCGTACAGCATGTACATCGGGCTTGAGTCGGCTGCCACGGCGATCCGGAACTTCGAACTGGCCGCCGTACCCGGCCTGCTTCAGACCGAGGACTACACCAGGGCGCTCTTCGATCAACAACGCCTCAACGACAGCCCGGAGGAGCTGAGCAGGAGACTCCAGGTGCGGATGGCGCGGCAGGAGTGTCTGGTCGAGGACCCGCCGGTTCAACTTTGGGCAATCATCGACGAAGGCGCGTTGCGCCGAGTAGTCGGCGGACCGGCCGTCATGCGCGCCCAGCTCGAACATCTCGTCACGCTGTCCCAGCGCAACAACATCAACGTCCAGGCGCTGCCGTTCAGCGAGGGCGCTCACCCCGGCATGCTCGGTTCGGTATCGGTACTGGAGTTCCCGGAAGAGGTCCACACGCCAGTTGCCTACGTGGAGAGCTTCGCGGGAGACGTGTACTTGGAGAAGGAGGAGGACATGCGACGGGTTACCGTTGCCTACACGCACCTGCACTCGTCTGCGCTCAGCGCCGCCAAGACACGGGACCTGATCGCGGCGATTGCGCACGAATTGACGTAGGCGAAGGAGAACCGCTGTGGAGCTGACCGGCGCCGAGTGGCGCAAGAGCACCAGGAGCCAGACCAACGGCCAGTGTGTCGAGGTGGCCGATCTCAGGGACGTAGTCGGCGTACGCGACAGCAAGGACGCCAACGGACCGGTCCTCACGATCAGCCGCGCCAGCTGGACCGCGTTCGTCGGCGGTCTCGGCGCTCGCGACAGCTGATCGGTCTCCGCGACGTAGGGCGGGCAGCAGTGGAGCTTCGCAGCGCCGAGTGGCGGAAGAGCACACGTTCCAGTGGCGGCGGCAACGGAGACTGCGTCGAGGTGGCCGATCTCCGGGACGCGGTCGGCGTACGCGACAGCAAGGACGCGGGCGGGCCGGTGCTCACGTTCGACCGTGCGGGCTGGGCGGCCTTTGTGCACGGCCTACGCGACCCGCAGCCGGCCGGGTAGTCCCGGGTCAGTCGTCTTCGGGCTCGTCTCGATATTCGCGGAGGGTGAACCCGGCGCCGTTGTTGTCGAGCGAAAACACGGTGACCGGGATCGTGCTGTCGTCGGCGAATCGCAGGCTGAAGAGCGGATCGAGGTCGCGAAGGATCTCGAAGCCTTGCAGGTCGTCGTCCTCGACCAGGCGCCCCGTCGCCTCCCAACCGGCCTCCGACGTACTGATCACCACCGTGACCTCGGTGCTGAAGCGCAGGGACGAGTTGGTCCACCAGTCGAGCCAGGCGCTGCCCCGATAAGCATCCACGCCGCCCACCTAACCACCGAGCGGCGAACAAGGCGTCGCCTCGTGTAGAGAAAGAGTGGCTATCCGGCGGGGGATAACCACTCTTTCTCTACACGAGGGGTTATCCCCCGCACGGATGGGGCTCAGGTGCGGAACGGGCCGGTGACGCAGTACGTGATGCCGCCGGACGAGGAGCCCGAGGTGCCGCGCTGGGACGAGAAGTACAGCCGGTTCCCGGCCGGGGTGAACGCGGGACCGCAGATCTCCGACGAGCCCTGGCCGGTGATCCGGAGGAACACGGAGATCTTGTCGTCCGGGGTGATCACGCAGATCTCCATGTTGCCGCCGTCCTCGGCGACGTAGAGGTCACCGAACGAGGAACCGGTGATGTTGTCGACGCCGGTCAGCGGGGCCGAACCGGGGCTGACGAGGTTGTCGTCGTACGCGAGTTCGTAGGTGTTGTTGGCGAGGTTGAGCTGCCAGACCCGGTTGTCGCCCTTGGTGGTGAACCACAGGGTGTTGTTCGAGTAGTGGCAGCCCTCCCCGCCGTTGAACGACTTGGCGCCGGACACCTGCGACCGGGTCACGGTCGGGGAGCCGTCCGGATCGGGTACGGCGGCCCAGCTGAACGAGCCTGACGTGGCGCTGCCGGCGACCAGTACCTGGAGCGCACCGGCCGACAGGTCGCCCCAGGTGTTCGGGATGAACCGGTAGAGCTTGCCGTTGGTCTCGTCCTCGGTGAGGTAGATGACCCGCCGGTCCGGGTCGGCGGCGGCGGCCTCGTGCTTGAACCGGCCCATCGCCGGGCGTACCACGGCGGTGCCGCCGAGCGGGTACGTCTCCCACACCCGGCCGAGGTTGACCTCCTCGCAGGACAACCAGGTATTCCACGGGGTCTTGCCACCCGCGCAGTTGTTGTTGGTGCCGGACAGGATCCGGGACGCCCCGGTGACGGCGCCACTGGAGTTGAACAGGATCCGGGACGCGCCGCCGCCGGAGCCGGAGCTGGTCTCGGAGTTGGAGACGTAGACCCAGCCGGTGCCGTTCGCGTACACCGCGCCGCCGTCGGGCGCGCTGTGCCAGGTGTACGAGGTGCCGGGCACCACCTGCCCGGAACGGGCGACGATCTGACTGGTGAAGCCGGCCGGGAGCTGGATGCCGTGGCTGTTGGCGGCCTGGAGCGGACCGTACGGGCCGGTCGCGTTCTGCGCCGGTGCCGCGTACGCCGCCGACCATGCGGTGAACGGGAGCGCTACGGCGCCGGCGCCGAGCACGGTGGCGCGCAGCATGTTCCGACGATCCATCTGGACCTCCTTGGTGGGGTGGGTCCGAGGAACGTAACGATCCGCCGTTGCCGGAGAACGCTACGTAAATGAACGTCCGTCATCGATATGTGAACGAGCAGGCCCGGTCCGCCACAAATAGGGCAGCGGCCGGCAGGGCCCCGACCGCTGTCACCGGTCTGTCAGTGACGTGCCGGCTCGGAAATGGCGAAGAACTCGTCGATCAGCCTGGCGGTCTGCACGTCCTGGCTGGTCTTGCCCATCACGGCGGGCCCCTTGGTCGGTCCCGGGATGGTGTGCCCGCCGCCGCGCACGGTGTAGAGCGCCACCGACGGGTGCCCGTGCTGCCGGTATTCGGCGCGCTCTATCGAGGTCGCCGCGTTCGCGGCCGGGAGTTCGGTGATGGTGGGCCGCGCGGTGATGCCGTTGCGGGCGGCGAAATAGGTCGCGGACTCGGGCGCGGACAGGCTGCGGCCGCCGACCTTGAAGGCCTTGCGCGCCCACCAGCTGAACTCACCCCCGGCGTACTTGACGATCGGGTCTTTCGTGCCGTGGATGAGCAGGATCGGCATCGGCGCGGGTGGTGCGTCGGCGAGAAGGAAGCTCTCGGGCGCCGGCATGGTCGCGGCGATCACGGTCGCACCGGCGATCAGCGCCGGCGTTTCGTGGGCCAGGCGAATCACCATCTGACCGCCGTTGGAGTAGCCGATCGCGTACACCTTCGCGGGGTCGATGTCGTGACTGTGGGTCAACCTCTCGATCAGCGCCCGGGTGAAGCCGACGTCGTCGCTGCTGTCCCTGCGGGCCGGGAAGGAGTTCTCACGCCGGGCGTCGTTCCAGTTGCCCTTGTACCCGTCGAGATAGACCACCACCGCGGCGCCGCTCTCGGCGAGCGCGTCGTAAGCCCGGCCGATGAACTTCCGGTGCTTGGCACCGGTCTGTCGCGATCCGTGGAACACGAGCAGGAGACTCCGTCCGGGTCTGCCGTCCGAAGGCCCGATGATCCCGTACGTCCGCCGCGTGCCGTTCACCGTGATGCTCTCGATCATGGGAGCCTCCTGAAGTGGATAGGTCATCCACTTCAACGTAGCAGAACCGGATAACCTATCCGGTATGCTTGTGGGCATGACCACTGCTCCACTGCGTAAGGACGCCGCCCGCAACTGGCACCGGATCGTGGAGGTCGGCCGCCGCTTGGTGGACGAGGAGGTGCCGATCCAGCTCAACGACGTCGCGCGGGCAGCCTCGGTCGGCGTGGCCACGGTCTACCGCCACTTTCCCACCCCGGAAGCGCTGGTCGAGACTGTGGCCACGCCCGGCCTGGAGTCGCTGGAGCAGCACGCCGAGCAGGCCCTGGCCGGTGACGACGCCTGGCTGGCGCTCCGCGACTTCCTGTACGCGGCCATCGATGCCCAGATGACCGACGCGTCACTCGCTCCGGTCTTCGCCGCGCCGCAGCATGCCCTGACACGCACCGCCGAACTCATGCGGCACCTGAACGAGTTGTTCGCGGGGATCCTCGACCGTGCCCGTGCGGCAGGAGTGGTTAACCCATCGGTCACACCTGCCGACGTGGGCCCCCTGATGTGCGGCCTGACCTTCGCGGCGCGCGTGCGCTCCGCCGCCGGCGACCACGCACCCGCCGTCATCGCCCGCCGGTACCTCGACGTGCTGCTGGAGGGGCTACGAGTCCACGAAGCTGGGCAACCGCCTAGTTGATCCAGCAGATGACGGCGTCGCCGCGCCTGGCGGCGGTGGCGAAGAACCGGCGGGCGTCGGGCAGGAAGTGGGCGACCCAGACGAGTTCGTCGGGCCGGTCCCAGCGGTTCGGGTAGATGTCGGCGCGCTGCAACTCGGCCGGGTCGACGCCCCGGATCAGGTCTTCCGGAGTGATGGTGGCGAGTTCGGCCGCAGCCGTGGCGACCTGCTCGGGGGTGAGGTAGCTGGGCGGCCCGTAACCCCAGTCCTTGCCCGACTCCTCGAGATGTTCGAGGAACTCCTGGAACTCCTCGTCCTCCGGATCCGCGTCGGGATATTCGACGAAGCCCTCGGCGCCCTCCACGATCGGGACGTCGAAGGCCCGACGCTCCAGCAGGAAGGCGAAAGCCTGCCACGCCTTGCCCGTACCCGACGATCGGTCGTCACCGGCTTCACCGGCGGCCTCGGCCAACTCGTACGCCCATTCGAGGTCGTCCTTTGCCCGTGCCAGCTCGGCCGGGGTCACCCGTAGCCAGTTCCCGTTCATGCTCACGGACGGCAGGTTAGGCGTACGGTCCGACAGGATCCGGCGCCGCTCAGAAGATGCGGTTGGCGCCTTCGGTGCGGGCGCGGGACTCGGCGGTGCCGGGTGCGAGGTTGTGGCAGAGGATCACCGACGCACCGGCGAACAGTGGGGCGAGCAGCCAGATGACCGGTTGTTCCTGCCCGGCCGTGTCGACCAGCACCCGGTCGCCCGGCCGCAGGTCGCGGGACTCGGCGATCCCCTGTGCCACCGTTGCCCACTCCCGGTAGCTGGTGCCGTCGACCGTGGCCGCGTCGGTGGGCCGGACCGAGGCGTACGGCGGCGCGCTGTCACCGTGCTCGCGGACCTCGACCAGGTAGTCCCGGTAGCCGGCGGGCACCTCGCGCATCGGTTCGGCCCCCGGCGCGAGCCCGAGCACGAACTGGTGTTCCGCCTCGGGTACGTCCTCCAGCCAGTTGTCGAGCCGGTCGTGGGCCACGAAGGTGACGTCGGCCGGCAGGTCCGCGCCGGGGCCGATGCGCGGCAGACCGGCGGTCGCGGCCAGGTGGAAGGCCACCGAAACGCCGGCCGACCAGGCGCCGAGCAGCACAGCGGCGGTCTGCCAGTGCGGCGGGAGCAGCACCGCCGCGCGGTCGCCGGGGTTCAGCCGGCAGCCGTCGACGAGCAGGTTCGCCGTCCTGGCCACCCACCCGCCCAGTTCGGCCACGGACAGCTCGGTCCGCTCCCCGGTCGCGTCGTCACAATAGGTGAGCAGTGGCCGCGAGGTGTCGACCGCCGCCGCGTCCAGCAGGGCGGGAACTTCCTCGGTACGGCGTGCAGCAGTCACGTCCATCAGGGCGACGATACCGAATCCCGCCCGAAAAGGACTCACCCGGAGCGGTAACGCGAATTTGTCGTACATCAAAAACGATGTACGTACTCGCCTGGAGATGTAAAGGAAAAACGCGATACGGCTTCCAGTGAGGTTACGCATCGTGACCGGACGGACGGAGGCCGGCAGGAGCGGGCGGACGGACGGAGGCCGGCAGGAGCGGGCGGACGGACGGAGGCCGGCAGGCGGGGCGCAGGCGGAGCGGGCGGTGGGCGCGGGGGGGGTCAGTCGGGGCGGGTTCGGACCAGGGCGGCGGCGCGGTCGAGGGCGGCCTTCTCGGTGGCGGTGAGGGTGGGATTGACCCGGCGCAGGTCCAACGCCCGCCGGAGCTGGCTGGCCCGGGGCGGCTGCGCCCGTTGCTGGAAGGCGGTCAGTGCCAGCCGGCCGGGGTCGGCGAGGACGCCCAACTCGCCGACGGCGACCTCGGCGAAGATCAGCGCGGTCATCGCCACGTCGAAGTCGGCCGGTCCCTCGATCGCGTTGCGCCAGTCGATCACGACCGGGCCGCGCGAGGTCAGCATGACGTTCAGCGGATGCAGGTCGAGGTGCAGGATCCGGTCGGTCGGGTCGGTGCTGAGCCGGGCCGGCAGGGCGTGCAGCCGGTCGTGCAGGTCCACCAGCAGGTCGGCGGCCGGGTCGACGTCGATCCGGCCGGCGAGCAGGGCGTCCAGGAGGGTTTCGCCGTCGAGTCGTTCGAGGACCATCTCGGGCCCGACGGCGGAATGGACCTCCGGCACCGGGTAGCCGGCGCCGGAGAGGTAGGCCATCACCGCCGCCTCCGGGGCGGTGTCACCGCCCTCCCGGTAGCGGCGCAGCACCCGCCTCCGGTCGAGCGCGAACACGTCGGCGTCCCGACCGGAGGCGAGCAGGGTGGGTTCGTTCACGGCTGCTGACGCTAGTTGCCCCAGATCGCCGTCGCCCACTCCGGGTGGTCGATGAACGGGTTGCGGTTGCCCTGCCACTCGTCGTAGATGACCTGGTTGCGGCGCTTCTCGAAGGCGTCCGGCGGGTCCGACCGGTTCCACTGCAACAGCACCGACAACTTCCCGATGTACGGGTTGCTGCCGTTGTTGACCGACTGGTTCATCTCCAGGTTGGGCCAGCCGTCGCCGCCCTCGTACCGGACCGCCATGTACATGATCATGCGGGCCACGTCGCCCTTGACCGCGTTGCGCGGTTCGAACGAGTCGCTGTCGGTGTAGTTGCCCGGTGCCTCCGCGACGGTGCTGCCGCCGCTGTCGAAGTCCTTGTTGCCGCGCGAGGAGTTGACCGAGACGTCCTCGGGGCGCAGGTGGTGTACGTCGGTGCCCGGACCGGTCGCGGTGCCGAAGTCTCCGTGCGACTTGGCCCAGACGTGCTCGCGGTTCCAGTCGTTCGGGTTGCCCCCGTTGGTGTTCTTGCTCTGCGACCGCCCGCTGTAGAGCAGGATGACGTTGCCCGAGTTGCCGGGATCCTGGTCGGTGTCCTTCAACGCCTCCCAGACCTGGTCGTAGGTGAGCCTGGTCTGGACCCTGATCACGTTGTGCAGGGCGGTACGCAGCGCGGGGCCGGTCTTGCCGATCGCGCTCGCGTAGTACGTCCGGTCGTAGTCGCCGCCCGGTGGGCTCGTGGTCGGACCGGCCGTCGGGGTACGGGTGGGAGTGGGGGTCGGGGTGGAGCCGCCGAGGGTCATCGCCGTCGGATCCTTCAACCCCCCGTGGGCGAAGTACGCGGTCAGCGTCCCGGTGACGGTGACCAGCCGCCCGCGCAGGCTCGGATTGGACTGGAGACCGAAGGTGCTCCGGTAGGAGCTGGTCACCTGGACGTAGAGCATCCTCGACGTCGCGGTCTCGCTCGCCACGTCGGCGATCGCGATGGCGGTGTCGCCGGTGAAGCCCGACCTGAGCACCGTGTTGGTGGCCGTCGGCTGACCGATGACGTACCCGGTGACCGAAGCGGACCTACCGTCCTGGGCGGCGAGTGCGCCGGCCACCGTCAGGCTCGCCGCCGCCGAGGCGGAGATCGCCGCGACCGGCAACCCCACCCCGAGTACGAGCGCGAGCCCGGCCGCCAGTCGCCACGTACGGGCGCCGGCGATCCTCCTGATATCCATATCTGGCGATGCTAATCGAGATCATCACGTTCACGTCATGCGTGCATGGTCATACTTCCGGCGTGGCGGCCACGACAACGGTCGGCTCGTGACGTACCGGGAAGTTGACCGAGTTGGCGATGAAACAGGCCCGGTGCGCGTCGGCGTGCAGCCCGGTCGCGGGTTCGACCATGGCCGGCTCGGCCACGGTCACCTCGGGCCGGAGCAGCACCTCGGTGAACCGGCCGCCGTCGGCGTCCTCGGTCATCGCGCCCACCGCCCGGTCGACGTAGCCGGTGACCACCACCCCGGACTCGGCGCAGAGGTGCAGGTACCAGAGCAGGTGGCACTGCGAGAGCGAGGCGACCAGCAACTGTTCCGGGTTCCACCGGGTCCTGTCCCCCCGGAACGCCGGGTCGGAACTGCCGGCGATGGTGACCGGGCCGTCGGCGGCCACCTCGTGGTCTCGGTGGTAGTCCCGGTACCCGCTGGTGCCGGTGCCCCGGTTACCGGTCCAGGTGACGACGGTGTCGTAGTGGTGCTGTCGGGCCATCTGCGGTCCACCCCTCCACCGGAACGCGTCCGGAAATCCGCGCGCGGGTCCGGGCAATCTCATGATCGGATGGGGACCAGCCAACCATGGGGAGCGCCACCGATGACAGCCGGTTTCGGACGGGAGGCGGCGGGCCGTACGCCGTCGGTTTCCTGTGTTTTCGTCTGCCACGACGGTGCCGGGCGGGTGCTGCTGGCCCGGCGCGGCGCCGGTGCCCGCGACGAGCCCGGCACCTGGGACACCGGCGCCGGGGCACTGGAGTTCGGCGAGACCTTCGAGGCCGCGGTGCGCCGCGAGGTCGGCGAGGAGTACGCGACCCGCCCGCTCGACATCACCACCCTCGGCGTACGGAACGTGCTGCGCGACGAGCCGCCCTCGCACTGGGTCGCGGTGGTCTTCGCGGTACGGGTGGACCCGGCGACGGTGACCATCGGGGAGCCGCACAAGTTCGACGAACTGGGCTGGTTCACGCTCGACGCCCTGCCCGCACCGCTGCACTCCCAGGTGCCACCGACCCTGGAACTGTTCGGCCGGACTGGGGCCGACCCGCAACGCGCCGCCGGTCGTACCGCATAGGGTTTCGACATGATCTGCCGAGCGTGCCGCGAACGGCGGCATGACCAGTGCCCCGGCCGGAACTGGTGCGACTGCCAGCACCGGGTCCCGGTGCCGACCCCTCCGGTGACCGGGCCGGCCGGCGAATGACCGAGCCGACCTCGGCCGCACCGGCCCCGACCACCGACCCGCGTACGCCGATCCACCGGCTCTGGCCGGCACCGGACGGTACGCCGCTGGACAACGACGCCCTCGCCGCGCTGTACGGCCGCACCGAACAGCCGCACCTGCGGGTCAACTTCGTGTCGAGCATCGACGGGGCGGTGGCCGTCAACGGGTTCTCCGCCGGGCTGTCCAGCGGCCCGGACAAGCGGGTCTTCGGCGTACTTCGGATGCTCTGCGACGCCCTCGTGGTCGGCGCCGGCACCCTGCGTCAGGAGAACTACGGCCCGTTACGCCTCGACGAGCGTCGCCGGGCGTGGCGGCGGGCGCACGGGATGTCCGAGTATCCGACCCTGGTGGTCGTCTCCGGGGCGCTGGACCTCGACCCCCGGCAGGCGGCGTTCGCCGAGGCCCCGGTCCGCCCGGTGGTCCTCACCCACGCCCGCTCCACCGCCCCGGCGGGGCTGGCCGCCGTCGCCGACCTGATCAGGGTCAGCGCGGACACCGCCGACCCGAACACCCGGTTCGAGGAGTCGACCGAGATCGGCCTGGTCAACCAGGTCGGGCTGGTGGACCAGAACGACCGGATCGACCTGGTGGACCGGGTCGACCTCACCGCCGGGCTCGCCGAGTTGCACCGGCGGGGCCACCGGCAACTGCTCTGCGAGGGCGGGCCGTACCTGTTCGGGGCGCTCACCACGGCGGACCTGGTGGACGAGGTCTGCCTGACCGTGGCGCCGCTGCTGGCCGGGGCGGGCGCGGGCAGGATCACCGCCGGTACGCCCAGTCCCCCGCGCGGGATGGGGTTGCGGCACCTGCTCGCGGCCGAGTCGACACTGTTGCTGCGCTACGCCCGGGACTGATCGGCGGCGGATCGGAGCCGCGACTCAGCCGGCCGGCCGATATTGATCTACGTTCGTCTATGGAATGGGAAACGGTTTCCTGTCAGTCTGCGTGAGGCGGATCTCTACGGCCCGCCCAGCCGACGCCACGGGGAGACTGTCGATGACCGCGCCTGTAGCCGACCGCCCGGACGGACCGGAGGCAGCCCCGGAGGCAGCCGCCGAGACGGTTGCGGAGACACCTCCGGAGCCGCTCCCCGAGACGGCGGCGCAACCCGATCCACCGGCCGGGAGGTCGAGGGCTGGCCGGATCGTGGCCGCGGTGGAGACGGCCCTGCTCGCGGTCGGGGTGATGCTGCTGGCCGTCACCCCGAAACCGCCGATGATGGGCGACGGGCTCGCCCGCTACCAGGCCCTGCTCGAACTGCTCGAACAGCGGCAACTGCCGGGCACCCAGTACTCGATGATCGGGCCGCTGTTCGCGACGCCACTGTGGCTGGTGGGGGACTGGTACGGCAACACCCAGATCTGGCTCGTGCAGTACAACTTCCTGCTGCTCATGATCGGACTCGCCGCGATCCACCTCCTGCTCCAGGGCCGGATGGCACCGCGTACGCACCGGCGGTTGCTGTTGCTCCTGGTCGCCGGGAGCATGGTCGCCGCGCACGTACAGGACTTCTACGGCGAGATGTTCACCGCGATCGCCGTCGGGGTCGGCCTGCTGGCGGTGACACTCCCGGACACCAGGTGGGCGACGAGGGCCGCCGGTTGGGTCGCCGTCGTCCTCGGCGTCGCCAACACCCCCGGGTCCATCGTGGCGCTCGGACTGGTCGTCGTCGTGCTCTGCCTGATGCGGCGCCGGTTGCGTTACCTGGCGGCTCTGCCGGCCGCCGCCGCCCTGATCGTCGGGGAGAACTGGTGGCGCTTCGGCGATCCGCTGCACACCGCGTACGCCGGGCACGGCGGTGGCGCGACGGTCATGCCGTACTCCGGGGACCCCGGTTTCTCGTACCCGTTCCTGGTGGGCCTGGTCGCGATCGTGTTCTCGTTCGGCAAGGGCCTGCTCTGGTTCACCCCGGGGCTGTTCCTGCCGGCCCGCACCCGGCTACGGGAGGCCGGCACGGACCTGTGGCGGGTCTGGCTGCTCTGGGCGGTGTTCGTGGCCGGCCTGGTGCTGCTCTACTCCCGCTGGTGGGGCTGGTACGGCGGCATGTACTGGGGGCCGAGGTTCTTCCTCATCGCCATGCTGCCCGCCGCCCTGGCCCTGGCCGTGTGCCTGGAACCGGGCCGGGCCGGCCCCTGGTTCAACGTCGCGACCGTGGGCGTGGCCGTGCTCTCCGTGTGGGGGGCCGCGAACAGCCTCGTCTTCGGCCAACTCCGACCGTGGACCTGTTACGAGAACAACTACCACCTGGAAGCCCTGTGCCATTTCACGCCCGAGTTCAGCCCCCTGTGGTTCCCGTTCGTCGACACCCCTGAGCTGACCAGCCTGCAACGCGGCACCCTGCTGTTCTACGCCGTGGTGCTGCTGTGGCTGGTCGCCCCGGTGGTCGGTCGGCTCGCCGGCCAGGCCCGGTCGGCGTTGGGCGGACACCGCGACCTGCTGGCCCGACGCAGCTGGCACTGGTAGCCGGCGGGACCGTTATCCCTCGTCACCGGCCCGCGAAGGCGCGGTCGGGCCGGCGAAGAGGTCGGTCTGCTCGTCGACCCGGAGGTCCGTGGTGGCGTGTGCCGGCGCGGGGCGGTCGCTGACCGGCAGCCGGGAGTAGAGCCGTACCTTCGGGTCGGGGCCGCGCCGGGAGGTCACCGGGCAGGTCACCAACCGCACCGGAAGCGGCGGCGTCTCGAAGCCCCTGCTCCCCCACCGCAGCCAGATCGGGATCCGGCCGGCACCGGCCTCGGCGAGCAGCTTCTCCACCGAACGGCGGCGGTCGGTCTTGTCGATCTCGACGGCGACCGGCGGGCCGTCCGGCCGGGCGCAGGCCACGTCGAGGAACGAGTGCCGATGCTGGTACGGCGGGGGCAGCGGCAACACGCTCGCCGCCCGCCGGTAGACCCGCCAGCCCCGACCGGTGGCCCAGGCGGCGACCTCCTCCACCAGCAGCGCGGTGACCTGCTCCGGTGTCCGGTCGACGAAGGTGAGCGCGGCCAGCCGGTCGGCCAGCGACGCGGCGATCAGTTCACCATCCCCGGCAACGTCCACCGCGTCACGCTAGCGCCTCCGGCCGCGACGCAGCCAAAGGCGCTAGCGAACGGTTCGCCCGCCCTTACGGAGGTTCTCGATGGTCAGGTCGAGTGCGGCTTCGAGGTGGGTGATCCGGCCGGTGGAGAGCATCATCAGCACCCCGCCCTGGATCCCGGCGAGCAGGGCCGCCGCCGTCCGGTCGGTGTCCAGATCCGGATCGACCTCGCCGGTGTCCCGCATGTGGCGCAGGCCCCTGTTGATCTCCGACTCCCACTGGTGCATCAGGGCGCGTACGACCGCCTGGGCGCCGGGGGTGCTGCGACCGAGTTGGGAGACCAGCACGTTGAGCGGGCAGTGCTGGCCCTGCTCCAGGTAGCGGGCGACGACCGCGTCGCGCCAGGCGTACCAGGCGGGCCAGGAGGTGAGGTCGCCGAGGAAGGGTTGCTGGTCGGTGAGCACCCGGTCGGCCTCGAACTGGGCCACCGCGAGCAGCAGTTCCTCCTTGCCCTCGGGAAAGTAGTGGAAGAGCTGGCTCTTGCTGGTGCCGGTCCGGGCGCGTACGTCGTCGAGGGTGGTGACGGCGATCCCGCGCTCCCGGATCTCCTCGGCGGCGCCCTCGATGATCCGTTGCCGGGTCGCGGCGCCCTTGCGGGTCAGTGTCCCGGCCACACCGGCCACCTCCTCTTTTAGGACCAGCGGGTCCACTTTACCCCGCGCCCGGCACCACCGGCGACCATCCGGCGGCGCAGCCCGTACCGATAATTTGCGGTCGCAATATGGCTTCCCACCTGAGGATACCTATGACCATCTATCTCTTGTGTAGTGAAAACTTTCGATCCATACTTCGGAATGTTTCACCACCATGGGCGATCCGGCAAGCCCTGCGGCCCGATCGGCCACCACCAGAAGGGGAACGCATGAAACGACTCCTCCGGTCGCTCGCCGCGGCCGGGGCCGCGGCGGCGCTGGCAGTGCTGAGCCTGATCGTGGCCACACCCGCGTCCGCGGCCACCCTGACCGAGGTGACCAACTTCGGGACCAACCCCAGCAACCTGCGCATGCACCTGTACGTGCCGGACCGGGTCGCCGCCCGACCCGCGATCCTGGTGGCCGTGCACTACTGCACCGGAACCGGTCCCGCCTTCTACTCCGGCACCCAGTTCGCCCAGCTCGCCGACCAGTACGGGTTCATCGTGATCTACCCGTCGGCGACCCGCAGCGGCCAGTGCTTCGACGTCTACTCGCCGCAGGCCCTGCGCCGCGACGGCGGCAGCGACCCGGTGGGGATCCTGTCGATGGTCCGGTACGTCCAGCAGCGCCACAACGGCGACCCGGACCGGGTGTACGCCACCGGCGTCTCCTCCGGCGCGATGATGACCAACGTCCTGCTCGGGAACTATCCCGACGTGTTCAAGGCCGGTGCCGCCTTCGCGGGCGTGCCGCACAGTTGCTTCGCCACCACCGATGGCTCGACCTGGAACAGCCAGTGCGCCAACGGACAGGTCATCCGAACCGCCCAGCAGTGGGGTGACCTGGTACGCAACGCGTACCCCGGTTACACCGGCGCCCGGCCGAGGATGCAGTTGTGGCACGGCACCAACGACGAGACGCTGCGTTACCCGAACTTCGGCGAGGAGATCAAGCAGTGGACCAACGTCCACGGGCTGAGCCAGACCCCGACGTTCACCGACACCCCGCAGTCCGGTTACACCCGCACCCGGTACGGCAGCAGCGGAGGCAACGCCCCGGTCGAGGCGATCAGCATGCAGGGCGTGTCGCACAACCTGCCGGTGAACGCGGCCGAGGCGATCCGCTTCTTCGGCCTGAACAGCACCACCCCGCCGACGACCCCGCCGCCGACCACTACTCCCCCGCCGACGACTCCCCCGCCCACCACTCCTCCGCCGACGACCCCGCCCCCGACCACGCCGCCCCCGACCACTCCCCCGCCGACCACGCCGCCGCCGGTGGGTGGGACCTGTGCGGTCGGTTACACGGTCAACGCCTGGAACACCGGCCTGACCACCGCCGTCACCATCAGCAACCGGGGTAGTGCCCCGATCAACGGCTGGACCCTGGTCTTCACCCTGCCGTCCGGGCAGACCATCACCTCCGGGTGGAACGCCAGCTACAGCCCGACCAGCGGCGCGGTGAGCGCCCGCAACGTCAGCTACAACGGCACGATCCCGCCGAACGGCTCCACCAGCATCGGCTTCCAGGCCACCCACACCGGCAACACCGGTCGGCCGGCCGCCTTCACCCTCAACGGCGTCGCCTGCACCGTCGTCTGATCCGGTGACTGTCCGGGGTGACAGCAACCCGTCCCGTCACCCCGGACAGTGCCGTACCGCCCCGCAGGCGCGTCAACTTGGCGTGCTGTCGTACAGGTGGGGCAGGATGCAACACGTGTCGTGTCTTGAGCAAGAATCGCCCGTGGTCCGCGCGTCGGACCCGACCCACGGACCGAAGCCGGTCCGGGCGTCGGCGCCGACCGGAGCCCGGCGGTGAGCACCCCGCCGATCGGCGACGAGTCGACCGACCCCGGCACGGTGGTCGGCCGGGTCCTGGGCACCGCCGACGCCACCCCGTTGCAGTTCTGGACCGCCGTCGGACCGGACAGCTACCTGCAACTCGACGACGTGGTGGTGACCCGGCGTGAGCTGCCCGACCGGGAACCGGTGACGATCGCCGGGGTGGTCACCCAGGTCCGGGCCCGGCACGAGGGCGCGCAGTTCGACTCGGACGTCTTCGCAATCGCCGACGGCACCCTGCCGGCCCAGGTGCAGGAGGCCGCCGAGATCACCACCACCCGGGTCGACCCGGAGTTCTACGTCCCGCCGTCACCCGGCGCGCTGGTCTACCGGGCGCAGGGCGAGGCGCGTGACTCGGCGCTGCACTTCGACCGGATGGAGCGGCGGGTGCCGATGGGCACCGGCCGGGACGGGGTGCCGGTCTTCCTCAACGCCGACTTCCTCGACGGGAGCCGGGGCGCCCACGTGTCGATCTCCGGCATCTCCGGGGTGGCGACCAAGACCAGCTTCGCCACCTTCCTGCTCTACTCGGTGTTCCGCTCCGGGGTGCTCGGCGGCGACGCGGTCAACGCCAAGGCGCTGATCTTCAACGTCAAGGGTGAGGACCTGCTCTTCCTCGACCACCCGAACACCCGCCTGGACGCGGCCACCACCGCGGCGTACGCGAAGCTCGGGCTCACCGCGGGCGCGTTCCCCGACGTTCGGGTCTACGCCCCTCCCCGGGCCGGTGACGCCTCCGGCACCCCGGACGTGAGCAGCAGGCTGACCGGGGTGGACAGCTTCTACTGGACGCTGACCGAGTTCTGCGCCGACCGGATGCTGCCGTACGTCTTCGCCGACGCCGACGACGAACGCCAGCAGTACACGATGGTGGTCCACTCGGTCACCGCCCACCTGCACCGGTACGCCCAGCCGGCCGACGGCGGGGTGAGCATCGACGGGGTACGGGTGCACTCCTACCCCGACCTGGTCGACCACATCGTGGAGCAGCTCACCGACGAGGAGACCCGGTCCACCTGGGCCGGCAGCGCGATCAACACCGGCACGGTGAACGCGTTCGCCCGACGGCTGATCAACAGCAAGAAGGACCTGGCCCGGCTGATCCGGGGCGACCTGGCCACCCGCCGCCCGCACCGGATCAACACCGCCGAGAGCGCCCAGGTCACCGTCGTCGACCTGCACAACCTGCCGGACCGGGCGCAGCGGTTCGTGGTCGGTGTGACGCTGAAGACCGAGTTCGAGAACAAGGAGAAGACCGGCACCGCCAAGCCGCTGCTCTTCGTGGTGCTGGACGAGCTGAACAAGTACGCCCCCCGCGAGGGCTCCTCCCCGATCAAGGAGGTGCTGCTGGACATCGCCGAGCGCGGTCGCTCCCTCGGGGTGATCCTGATCGGCGCCCAGCAGACCGCCAGCGAGGTGGAACGGCGGATCGTCACCAACTCGGCGATCCGGGTGGTCGGCCGGCTCGACCCGGCCGAGGCGTCCCGCCCCGAGTACGGCTTCCTCCCCCCGGCGCAACGCCAACGCGCGCTGCTCGCCAAACCCGGCACCATGTTCGTCAACCAGCCGGACATCCCGGTCCCGCTCTGCCTGGAGTTCCCCTTCCCGGCCTGGGCGACCCGGGTCTCCGAGGCCGGCCAGGCCCCGTCGGAGACGCTGCGTTCGATCACCCAGGCGGCCGACCCGTTCGCGGTGGTCGGCTCCGGGGCCGGCGCGCTGACCGACGACGACATCCCGTTCTGAGGACCCCGCCGTGAAGATCCTGCACACCTCCGACTGGCACATCGGCAAGGTCCTCAAGGGACAGTCACGGGTCGCCGAGCAGGTGAAGGTGCTGACCCAGGTGGTGGAGGTCGCCCGCGCCGAGCAACCCGACCTGGTGATCGTCGCCGGTGACCTCTACGACACCGCCGCGCCCACCCCGGAGGCGACCCGGCTGGTCACGCGCGCGCTGACCGCGCTGCGCAACACCGGGGCGCAGGTGGTCGCGGTCGGCGGCAACCACGACAACGGGCCGGCACTGGACGCCCTGCGCCCGTGGGCCGACGCGGCCGGGGTGGCGCTGCGCGGCAGTGTCCGGGACACCCCGGAGGAACACCTGGTCGACGGGGTCACCGCCGGTGGCGAGCGGTGGCGGTTGGTCGCCCTGCCGTTCCTGTCCCAGCGGTACGCGGTCCGGGCGACGGAAATGTACGAGCTGACCGCCGCCGAGGCGAACCAGACGTACGCCGACCACGTCGGGCGGCTCATCCGGCGGCTCACCGAGAGCTTCAGCGAACCGGACCGGGTGCACCTGGTCACCGCCCACCTGACCGTGGTCGGCGCGATGGCCGGCGGCGGCGAGCGGGAGTCGCAGACCGTACTCGGGTATGCGGTGCCGGCGACGGTCTTCCCGACCAACGCGCACTACGTGGCGCTCGGCCACCTGCACCGGTCCCAGCAGGTGCCCGGACCGGCCCCGATCCGCTACAGCGGGAGCCCGCTCGCGATCGACTTCGGCGAGGAGGAGAACCGGCCCTCGGTCACCATCGTCGAGGTCGGCACCAGCACCGCCGCCCGTACCCGTGAGGTGCCGATCACCGCCGCCTCGCCGCTGCGTACGGTCCGGGGCACCCTCGCCGAACTGGCCGAGATCGAGGCGCCGGACGGGTGGCTGCGGGTGTACGTACGCGAGACACCCCGGGCCGGGCTGCGCGAGGAGGTGCAGGCCCTGCTCCCCCGCGCGCTGGAGGTCCGGGTCGATCCGGAGCTGCTGGCGGCGGCCACCCGTACCCGGGCCGCACCCCGGGCCGGTCGCTCGGCGCGGGAACTGTTCGGCGACTACCTGGACAGTCGGGGCCCGGAGGACGACGGCGTACGCGACCTGTTCGACGAGCTGTACGAGGAGGTGGGCGGGTAGTGCGTCCGCTCCGGCTGGACCTGGCGGGCTTCACCGTCTTCCGGGAGCCCACCACGATCGACTTCACCGACGCCGACTTCTTCGCCCTGGTCGGGCCGACCGGTTCGGGCAAGTCGACGGTCCTCGACGCGATCTGCTTCGCCCTCTACGGCACCGTCCCGCGCTGGGGCGGCAGCCGGGGCATCGCCAACGCCCTCGCCCCGTCGGCGGTCGAGGCCCGGGTCCGGCTGGTCTTCGACTCCGCCGGCTCCCGTTACGTGGCGACCCGGGTGGTCCGGCGGGACAGCCGGGGCAACGTCAAGACCGGCAACGCCGGCCTGCAACGGATGCCCGACGGGTTCGACGTGACCAAGCTCGACACCGGGATGAGCCCGGAGGACCTCGGCGAGGCCCTGGCCGGCACCCCGGCCCAGATGGACGAGGCGGTGCTGACCGCAGTCGGCCTGCCGTACGAGCAGTTCACCAGCTGTGTGGTGCTGCCGCAGGGGCAGTTCGCGGACTTCCTGCACGCCAAGCCCGCCACCCGGCAGCAGATCCTGATCAACCTGCTCGGGCTCGGCGTCTACGAGCGGGTGCAGCAGGCCGCCACCGGGCGCGCGGTCGGAGCCGAGGCGCAGCTCGCCGCGGTCAACCAGGTACTGCAGGGGCTCACCGACGCCGACGAGGAGACCCTGACCGCCGCCACCGAGCACGTCGGCGCGATGCATCGGCTGGCCGACGACGTGCGGGCCGCCGTACCCGAACTGGAACGGGCCCGTGCGGCGGCGGACGCGGCGGCGGCCCGGCTGACCGCGCTCGACGGCGAACTCGCCGAACTGGACCGGATCCACCCGCCGGCCGACGTCGCCGCCGTGGCGCGGGCGGTGACCGACGCGCGGGCCGTGGCGGCGGAGACCGTCGCGGCGGTCACCCTGGCCGAGGAACGCGAAGAGAAGGTACGCGGCGAGCTGGCCTCGGCCGGTGACCAGACGATGCTGCGGCTGCTGTTGCAGGCACACACCGAACGGGACCGGGTGGCCGCCGAGGCGGAAGCCCTCGGGTCCGGGCTGACCGGCGCCGAGACCGACCACACCGCCGCGCTCGCCGCACTCGACCGGGCCCGCACCGACGCCGAGCGGGCGTCCGTGGAGCTGGAGGCGGCGCGCCGGGCATACCAGGAGGCGCAGACCGCCGACCGGGCCGCCGCGCTGCGCGGACACCTCGCCGCCGGGGAGCCGTGCCCGGTCTGCGAGCAGGAGGTGCACGTGGTGCCCGCGGTGCCGGCCGGTTCCGCGGTGACCGCCGCCGAGGCCGCCGGACACACCGCCAGGACCACCGCCGACGCCGCGACCAAGGTCCTCACCGAACGCGAACGGGCCGCCCGCGCCCTGGAACGGGACCTCGACCGGGCCCGTGCCCGGCACGACCAGCTCGCCGCCGCACTGTCCGAACTGGACACCCGGCTGGCCGACTCGCCCGGACCGGCCGCCCTGCGTCGTGAACTCGCCGCCCTGGACAGGCTGCGCGGCCAACTCGACCAGGCCGGTACGGCGGTCCGCACCGCACGGGAGGCGTCCCGGCGGGCCCGGACCGGAGTCGAGGCGGCCGAGGAACGGGTCCGGCTCGCCGGCCGGGAGTTCGACACCGCCCGCGACCGGATCGCCCGGCTCGGCCCGCCCGCCGCCGACCGGGACGACCTCGCCGCCGCCTGGGAGGTGCTGCGCGACTGGGCGCAGCGGGAGGCGGACCGCCGACGGGCCGACCGGGTCGACGCCGCGAGTGCGGTGGCGCAGGCACGGGCCGCCGCCGACACCGTCGCCGCCGGGATCGCCGCCCTGTTCACCGCCGCCGGGGTGCCCGCCGGCAACGCGACGGGCCGGTCCGGCACCGACCCGGTGGCCGCCGCGGCGGTCGCGGTGGTGGCCGCCGAGGCCGAACAGCGGCGCCTGGCGCAGCGGCGGGAGCAGGCCGACCAGCTCACCGAGAAACGGGTCGAACACGAACGCGCCGCCCGGACGGCACGGTCGTTGGCGGGGCACCTACGGGCCAACAACTTCGAACGGTGGCTGCTCGCCGAGGCGCTGGACCTGCTGGTCGACGGCGCCTCCCGGATCCTGCGCGAACTGACCGGCGGGCAGTACGAACTCACCCACGACAAGGGCGAGTTCTACGTGGTCGACCAGCACGACGCCGGGCTGCGCCGGGGCGTACGGACGCTGTCCGGCGGGGAGACGTTCCAGGCCAGCCTGGCCCTGGCACTGGCCCTGTCCGAGCAGCTCGCCGGCCTCTCCACCACCACCGCCAGCCTGGAGTCGATCCTGCTCGACGAGGGCTTCGGCACCCTCGACGTGGCCACCCTCGACACCGTCGCGGCGACCCTGGAAACCCTGGCCGCCCGGGGTGACCGGATGGTCGGCGTGGTCACCCACGTACCGGCGCTGGCCGAACGGGTGCCGGTCCGGTACGAGGTCAGCAAGGACGCCCGTACCGCACGGGTGGAGCGGATCGGATGACCGGGACCCAGGAGCCACCGCCCCGGCTCTACGTCGACGGCTGGGACCCCTCCTACGGTGCCTCGTTCGAGGCGGCCGGCGGACCGGCGGCGCCGAGCAGCGCACAGGTCGACGCGACCGTGGAGATGCCGGCGGACGAGTGGCGGGCGGTGGGCGTACCGGACGGTTTGCGGCCACCGGACGTGGTGCTCCTGGTCGACGGGGTACGCCGGATCGACGCCAGCGTCTGGACCCGCGAGCACGACGGTGCCTCGTACCCCGGCATCGCCGCCTCGTACGCCGCCGGCGTGGTCCGGTGCGACCTGCGGCGCGGGGCGGCCGAGCTGGCCGGGTCGCAGGTCAAACGGGGGCTGTTCACCGCCAGCCCGTCGGCCGGGGACGTGCTCGCCGGTCAGGTCCGCTACACGCTGCACCGGGTCGGCGGGACCGGTGAGCTGAGCAAGCTGCCGGCCGCCGTACAGGGGCCGCTGACCGCCCTGGAGGTCGAGGTCTCCGACGCGGCCAGGACCGACGACGACCTGCTGATCCTGGACGGGCCGCTGCGCAACCGGCGCGACCTGCCACGTGCCATCGGCTACATCAAGACCCAGCACAGCCAGTACCTGGACGCCGGGCTGACCGCCGTGGTGACCCGGCTGGCGCCGGGGGAACGGTCCCCGGTGTTCAAGCTCGGCACCGCCTGGGGCGGCTACTCCTGGTACCTGCGGCTGCCGGGGACGACCGGTGCCCCGTGGGCCGGGATCGTCCGGGTCGAGTGCTCGGCCGAGCTGAGCGCCCCGGAGGCGATCGGGCTCGCCGACCGGTCCCTGGTGACACTGCCCCGGTTCGCCTCGTCGCCGTACAAGGATCCTCGGGCACCGCAGAACCTGATCCCGATCGCCGGGCTGGAGCGCCGGCTGCGGGCCCTGCTCGGCGACGCCCGGCTGCTGCACCGCACGCTGACCGTGGCCGCCAACCGGCTTCCGCGCTGATCCGGTGACGCTGGCCATGGTCGCCGGCCCGGTCGGGGTCCGACCGACGATACTGGCGGTATGGCACGCAAGCGAGGTCCGGACCGGCTCGCCGTACGGGTCGACACCGGGCTCGCCGAGCTGGTGCCCGACCCCGACCGGCCGCGATCGTTCACGCTCAACCTCGACGGCACCCCGCAGTCGCACGTCGACCTGGACGACCCGACCCACCTCGAATTCGAGTACATCCGTCGGATGGCCGCCGCGATCGACCTGGTCGCCCCGGCCGGTACGCCGCTGCGGGTGCTGCACCTCGGCGGCGGCGCGCTGACCCTGCCCCGGTACGTGGCACAGACCCGCCCCGGCTCCACCCAACGGGTGGTCGAGATCGACGCCGCCCTGGTCGAACTGGTCCGCCGGGAACTGCCGTGGCCGCCACAGGCCCGGCTGAAGGTACGGGTCGCCGACGCCCGGGAGGCGCTGACCGGATCACCGGAGGACTCCTACGACCTGGTGGTAGCCGACGTGTTCGCCGGTGCCCGGACCCCGGCCCGGCTCACCTCGGTCGAGTTCGCCGCCGAGGTGGCACGGGTGCTCCGACCGGCCGGCAGCTACCTGGTGAACGTCGCCGACGGGCCGCCGCTGAAGCACATCCGGGGTCAGGTCGCCACGATCCGGTCGGTGCTGCCGATGGCCTGCCTGGTCGCCGACGCGGCGGTGCTGCGCGGTCGCCGGTACGGCAACCTGGTGCTGGTCGCCGGACGGGTGCCACCGCCGGTGGCCGAATTGACCCGCCGTGCGGCCGGTGACTGGTTTCCCGGCCGGGTGCTGGCCGACGAGGAACTGGAACGGTTCGTCGGCGGCGCCAAAATAGTGGTGGACGCCACCGCGACCGGTTCCGCCGCGCCCCCGGCCGGCACCTTCGGCGTCGCCGGGTGATCCGTACCACTCGGGGTCGGGTGAGCCGCTCCGCATAGGGCTGAATCACGGTCGCCCAGGATCCGGTGCATTGCCGTTGATCCGTTCCCGGTTCTGATCCGTACCCCTCGGTGGCTGGATGACCGGAAGCGGAGGGGTGAATGCACACGGTGACCGAAGAACGGCCCGCCGACCTGGTCCGGGCGGACTGGGTGCGCGCACCCCAGCCGCGACGGGATATCGAAGCCGGGGGCGGTATCGACGCCCGGATCGCGGCCCGCAATGATGTTCGCGTGACGCCACGATCGGCTACCGGCCGCCACCAATCCGGATCAGCCGAGGCCAACCGTTCAGACGATCTGGTCCGGCTCCTATATGAGCAGCATGCCGGCCCTCTGTTGATGTTCGTGCTCCGGCTCACCGGCGGGGACCGACAGCGGGCCGAGGATGTCGTACAGGAAACGCTTCTGCGTGCCTGGCGAAACGCGCACCGGCTCGGTGCCCAGGGACAGACGTCCCTGCGGCCCTGGCTGGTCACCGTCGCCCGTCGGATCGTCATCGACGAACATCGCAGCGGGCAGGCCCGGCCGGCGGAAACCTACGACCGCGACCTGGAAACCTTTGCCGAAGCCGACGAAACCGAACGGGTGCTACGCCTGATGACGGTTACCGACGCACTCCGCACGCTGAGCGACTCGCATCGGGAGATCCTGGTCGCCACCTATTTCCGGGGCCGTACGGTCCCGGAGGCCGCCGAGGAGTTGGGGCTGCCGCTGGGCACCGCCAAGTCCCGGGTCTACTACGCGCTACGCGCCCTGCGGACCGCGCTGCAACAGCGGGGGGTGACCGAATGAGCCGGTCCGACCACTTCGACGTCGCCTCGTACGCGCTGGGCGTGCTCGACGAAGAGGACACCATACGGTTCGAGGAGCACCTGGCCGACTGCTGGGCCTGCGCCGGTGAGCTGGAGTCGATGCTGCCGGTGGTGGACCTGCTCGCCGAGGTCGACCGGGACGACCTGGCGGTGATGGAACGGGCGACCGCCGACGACACCATGGTCACCCGCGCGCTGACGGTTGTCGGCCGGGACCGGCGCCGGGCCCGCAGCCAGCGGATCCTGAGCCTGGCCGCGGGTGTCGTGGTGGTGGCGCTGCTCAGCGGGCTGGCCCTGGTGACCGGCGCGAACTGGGTCGGTGGCGGTTCGAACACCCCCACTCCGTCCGGACCGGTGACCCAGGTCGGCGCTCCACCGTGGACCAACGGCAGCTTCCCGGACGTACCGAACGCGGAGAAGCTGACCGTCACCGACAAGGACACCGGCGTCCGCGCCGACCTGCTGCTCGACGCCCGGCCGTTCGGCACCCAGGTCTCGTTCGCGCTGCGCAACCTCACCGGCCCACGGGTCTGCCGGCTGGTGGTGCTGCGCAAGAACGGCGACCCGGAGGTGCTGTCGAGCTGGACCGTGCCGACCGAGGGTTACGGCACACCGGCCCGCCCGGAACCGCTGCTGCTGCAGAGCACCACCTCGGCGCCCCGCGCCGACATCGACCGGATGCAGATCCAGGCGCTCGACGACAAGGGAGCCGCGACGGCGCTGGTCACCATTCCCCTCTGAACGCCCGTACGGAAAACAGTGGGCTGTGCCGGAATCCTCGCTTCCGGCACAGCCCACTGTCGTGCTTCCAGCACAGCCCGCCGTCGTGGTGGCCGGTGGCGGTTGCCGGTCCGGGTTACGGGCGGACGGACAGGGTGTGGTGGAAGACGTCGCGGGGGTCCCAGCGGGCCTTGACCCGGCGCAGGCGGGGGTAGTTCTCCTTGTAGTACAGGGCGTGCCAGGGCACCCCGGAGGTGTTCCACCCAGGGTCGGCCAGGTCGGTGTCCGGGTAGTTGACGAAGGAGCCGTCGTTGACGGGGCCCGGCACCGGCACGCCGCCGGTGTCGGCGTACATGTCCCGGTAGAACTCGCGGATCCACCTCAGGTGCCGGGCCTCGTCCTTCGGGTCCGCCCAGGCCACGAGGTAGAAGAGCTTCAGGATCGAGTCGCGCTGGGCGGCGGCGGTCGCGTCCGGCGCGACGGCGTTGATCTGTCCGCCGTACGAGTTCAGGCTCAGCGTCCCGCCCACGATGTCGTAGTCGTCCCTGGTGAGGTGGCGGTGTACGACGTCCACCTGTCGGTCGGTGAGGCGCCGCCGCAGGTAACCCGCCTTGGTCTTGAGCCGCCACCGGCCGGGGTCCTCGCCCGGACCGCGCAGCGCCGAGGCGAGCCACGGTAGTCGCTGCTGCGTGCGGGCCGAGGGCGGAGCGAACCCGGCGCTGAGCGCGGCGACGTGCTCGTCGAGCAGCCGTTCGGCATTGGCGCCGGCCACCTGCCCGAGCATCAGGATCCGGCCGGACTGGCGGCGGAAGAGGAGCAGCTCGCTGTAGAGGCCGGCGTACGGCGTACCCGGTCCGCTGTGTCGCTCGAACCATCGCCCGTGGTTGCCTACCAGCCGCGCGAACGCGTCCGGGCCGAGTCCCTCCCAGGACCACTCCATCTCGAACGTCAGCACCGAGGCCGGCGGCTGGGGTAGCAGCCGGGTCGGGTCGGTGCCGCGTGCGCCCGGTGTACGGAACCAGTAGCGGGTGACGACGCCGAAGTTCCCGCCCCCGCCACCGGTGTGCGCCCACCAGAGTTCACGGTTGGGGTCCGACGGCTCCCTGGTGGCGACCACACTCCGTGCGGTGCCGTCGCGGTCCACGACGACCACCTCGACCGCGTACAGGTAGTCAACGACCAGGCCGAGCAGCCGGCACAGCGGCCCGTATCCGCCGCCCTGGACGTGCCCACCGGCACCTACCTCCGGGCAGTAACCGCCGGGGATGGTCACCCCCCACCCCAGGAAGAGCCTCCGGTACACCTCGCCCAGCGTCGCCCCCGCCTCGACCGCGAACGCGTTGTGCTTCGGGTCGAAGTAGACGCCGGTCATGCCCGACATGTCGATGACCACGCGTACGGCCGGGTCGTCGACGAAGTTCTCGAAACAGTGCCCACCGCTGCGCACCGCGACCCGCTTGCCGGCGCGTACGGCCTCCTGGACCGCCCGCACGACATGGTCGGTCGTACCCACGACGCGTATCTGCTCCGGCGTGCCCTCGAACCGCAGGTTGTAGCGACGCTGTACGAGGTCCTGGTACCGCGGGTCGTCCGGCGTGACCCGGATCGGGCCGAACGGTGGCGGCCACGCCGGTCCCGGCGCGCCCGACGCGGGTGACGCCGCCAGTCCCTGATGGACGGCCACGCCGGCCGCGGCGGCGACGGCTGTCCTGCGTAACAGGCTCCGCCTGGTGTGATCCCCCATGGACGTGTCTCCTTCGTGCTCGGTGGCGACCTTGCCGGACCGACGCTACGCAGGGTGATGCGCCCGGAAAATCCCGCTGACCGGAGGCTTGAGCCGGGGGCTGGCACCACCATCGATGGGGGCGTGGTGGTGCCGCGACAACTCTGCCGGCGGCCGCGACGGAGATTCCCGATTCGCGGAAGGGAACCTAGGTGGCGGGCAGGTCGGCCCGGCCGCCGAGGCGACGGAAGGTGTCGTGGGTGGGCGAGCCGGGCTCGGCCACGTAGACGATCAACCGCTGGTCGGTGTCGGCCAGGAGCAGCACCTGGCACTCGAACTCGAGCGGGCCGACCTCCGGGTGCGCCACCCGTTTGACGATCCGCCGACGAACCTCGACGTCGTGGTCCGCCCACAGCTCGGCGAACCAGGTCGAGCTGCCGAGCAACTCGGTCACCAGCTCCTCGATCCCCAGGTCCCCCGGGTAACGCCCGTACGCCGCGCGCAGGTCCGCGACCGAACTGCGGGCGAACCGCACCGCGTCGGCGTCCTCCCAGTGCTGGTCGTCGGCGGGCCGGCGGAACATCCAGCGGACCATGTTCCGGTCCGCGTCCGGGACCGCCGACAGGTCCCCGACGAAGTACGTCGCCAGCCGGTTCCAGGCCAGCACGTCGTACTTCGCGTCGACGACGTACGCCGGGGTCTCGACCATCGAGTCGATCAGGTGCCGCACGCCCTCGGTCACCTCCCGGCTCGGTCCGACCGTCGCGGGCGGGTTCTCCCCGGCGATCCGGAACAGGTACTCGCGCTCGTCCCGGGTGAGCATCAGCGCCCGCGCCAGCGCCATCAGCACCTGCCGGGACGGGTGCGGGCCCCGCCGCTGCTCCAGCCGGATGTAGTAGTCGATCGACATCCCGGCGAGCTGTGCCACCTCCTGCCGGCGCAGCCCCGGCGTACGGCGACCGATCCCCTCCGGCAGGCCGGCGTCACCGGGCCGCAACCGGGCCCGCCGGCTGCGCAGGAACGCCGCCAGCTCGTCGCGCCGCAGCCCGGACCCGTTGGCCGTGCTCGTCGCCGCACCGTTCGCCGTGTTCATGACTTCCATGGTGCTCCGCGTGCCGTGCCCACCGCACCCGGCGTGGGTGGTATCGCCAGTCCCAGCCTCGACGCGTCTCTCCCGCCCGGCCGCGCCCGGCGGCACGCTCGGACCCATGACCACCAACATGACCGTCCTGATCACCGGGGCGAACAAGGGAATCGGACTCGCCACCGCCAGGCAGCTCGGCGGGCGCGGCTACACCGTCCTGGTCGGCGCTCGGGACCCGGAGCGGGGCCGGGAGGCCGAACGGGTGCTGCGCGACGGCGGGGCCGACGCGTACGCCGTGGAACTGGACGTCACCGACGAGGAGTCGGTGGCCCGGGCGGCGAAACAGGTCTCCGACCGGTACGGACACCTGGACGTACTGGTGAACAACGCCGGTATCGCCCGGGGCGACGGGACCGGTCGGCCGAGCGAGACCACCCTGGCGACCCTGCGCGAGGTGTACGAGACGAACGTCTTCGGCGTCGTCACGGTCACCAACGCCCTGCTCCCGCTGCTGCTGGCCGCCCCGGCGGCACGGATCGTCAACGTCTCCAGCGAGGTGGGATCGATCGGCATCATGACCGATCCGGCGCATCCCCTGTTCCCGATCGCCTCGGTGCCGTACCCGTCGTCGAAGTCGGCGCTGAACATGGTCACCGCGATGTACGCGAAGGAACTGCGGGACACCCCGATCAAGGTGAACGCGGCGAATCCCGGTTACTGCGCGACCGACCTGAACGGCAACAGCGGATTCCGTACGCCGGAACAGGGGGCCGAGGTGAGCGTTCACCTCGCCACTCTGGGTGAGGACGGGCCGAGCGGGCTGCTGTGGGGCTTCCTGATGGACGGCAGCGACTCGTACGGGGTAATGCCCTGGTAGAGCCGTCCATCAGAACGGGTACGGGAAACCGGAGCGAACAGTTCAACGGTTTGCTGTGAAATTGTCCACCGTCTATCACCTCATCCGCCGGCCGGTAATCGCCGTACTTCCCCGTGACCTGCCAAGCTGAGGAGGACACGTGGCACTGATCAAGCGAACCGCGACCATTGCGAGCACGCTGGCCGCAATGACCGTGGTGGCCGCACTGACGGCCTGCGCCCCGGCCGGGTACGACCCGACCCAGGCCGCCGCCGACACCGAGCCGGTGGCGAACGCGGCGGCCGAGGCGGCGGCAGCGCCGAGTGCGACCCCGGAACCGTCGGCCTCCGCCGCGCCGAACCCGCCGTCGAACGCGCCTCTCACCACGGAACTGAACGGCAAGAAGGTCGCCAAGATGGGTTCGGTGGTCACCGACCAGAAGGGCTGGATCCTCTACCGGTTCGACAAGGACTCGGCCAACCCGCCGACCAGCAACTGCAACGGTGACTGCGCCCGGCTGTGGCCGCCGTCGCTGACCGACGGCAACACCGAGTTGACCGGGGTCGACGAGGACAAGGTCGGCGAGGTCACCCGCGAGGACGGCACCCGCCAGCTCACCATCGGCGGCTGGCCGGTCTACCGCTACATCGGTGACCTGAAGCCGGGCCAGTGGAAGGGCCAGAAGGTCGGCGGCACCTGGTTCGTGGTCGCTCCCGACGGCAAGAAGAACCTGAGCTGCCTGCCCGAGGGCACCCCGAAGCCCGTTCCGCTGCCGCCGGCCGACGGCGAGGGCGGTGCCGCCGAGAGCACCGGCGGCGACTCCTACTCGTACTGACCGGTGGCCACCGACGCGGCGGCCGGCCGTTGCCGAACAGGGCGCGGCCGGCCGTCGCCGGTGGTCGGTCGGAGTTGTCCGCTCAGCTCGCCGCGGCGAGCCGCCGTGGGGCGGCCGGTTCGACGGCCGGCACCGGCACCGGTGCGGAGGCCGACACGGAGACGGGCGCGGGCACGGTGATCGTGGTGCTGGCGAGCATGGTCCGGGTGATGGAGGTGAAGGCGTGCGGGGCGTTGACCGCGACCAGACCGACGAGTCGACCCTCGTCGTGGTAGCCGACCAGCACACCGGCGCGGGCCACGTCACGACGCCCCGGACGGAGTTCGGTGACGGTCACCTCGGCGTTACCCGGCAACTCACCGCAGACCTGGATGCGCAGCCCGTACTGGTCGGACCAGAAGCGCGGCACCAGGGTGACCGGCTCCACCGCACGGTCACCGGCGAGCAGGGTGTGGGCGGCGGCCCGGCCCTGCTGCAACGCGGCGATCCACTGTCCACAGCGGACGGGCCGGGCGGAGTAGCGCAGGTTCGGCCAGCGGGCGACGGTGCCGGCGGCGACGATTCCCTCGGCGCCGAGCACGCGCAGGCCCTCGTCGCACAGGACCCCGTCGGTGATGTCCAGACCGGTGCCCTCGAGCCAGTCGACGTCCGGTCGCTCGCCGGTGGTGGTCACCACCAGGTCGGCCTGGATCTCGTCGCCGTCGTCCAACTCGACCAGCCAGCCCCGGCGGCGCCGGTTCAAACCGGTGACCCGGCGGCCGAGTCGCAACTGCACCCCGTCGCGGGCCACCTCCTTTCCGACCAGCCGACCGACCGTCTCGCCGACCGCACGCCCCATGACGTACGGCTTCGAGTCGATCAGCACGGCGTCGCGGGCCAGGGTGCGTACCGCGGAGGCGACCTCGCAGCCGGTCAGGCCGGCACCGATCACCACCACCCGGTCGGCGTCACGCAGCGCGGCACGCAGCGCCCAGGCGTCGGCGAGCGTGCGCAGGGTGTGCAGGCCCGGTTCGCCCACCGGCCAGTCGCGCGGCAGGGCCGCCCGGGCACCGGTGGCGATCACCAGTCCGTCGTACCCGAAGCGTTCGTCGGTGTCGGTGGTGACGATCCGCCGATCCGGGTCCAGGTGCACCGCACGCCGGCCGAGATGCCAGGTGATGTCGGCGCCGTCGAGCACCGGCATCCGTACGTCGCTGGGCCGCCGGTGTCCGGTGAGCAGACCCTTCGAGCAGGCCGGTCGGTCGTACGGAGCCTCCGGCTCGCCGCCGAGCACCCGTACGTCGCCCCGGAAACCGGCCCGGCGCAGTTCCTCGGCGGCGGCCACACCGGCCCGTCCCGCTCCGACCACCACCACCCGGTCGTACGCCGAGCGTGGTCCACGCCGCCTCACGGCGCACCGTCGCGGCGGTGCACCCCCGTGCCGCTGCCCGAGGGGACGGATCGCGGACCGGGACGGGGTCGCCGGGCGGAGCGGGTGGGCCGGTCAGGTTCGGTGTCCGGATCGGACGGTGGGTCGAGGTCGAGGTCGACCGGGAGCGGGGTCAGCACGGTGGTCGGCACGCGGTTGAGGGTAATCGCCCGTGCGGGGCAGACTTCGACGGCTCGGATCACCGCGTTCGTCTGGTCGGCCGGAACCATGGCCTTGTACGCCAACCGCCCGTCGCCGCGCAGGGTGAACACGTCCGGCGCCTCGTGTTCGCAGAAGCCGAACCGGGCGCACCGGTTGGCGTCCACGTCGATGGTGATCTCCTGCCCGCGTCGCCGCCCGGTGAACCGCTCGCCCAGGTCACGACGCAGGTCGGTGGCCCACGGAGTGGTCGTGAACCAGAGCGCCACAGTGGACAACCAGGCGACCAGTACGCTGCCCCAGACGGCGGGCGGCCCGACATCCGAGCCGGAGATCAGCACGTGTGCGACGAGCAGCATGAACGCCACGTACGTCAGCGCGTGCAGCGCCCGCCACCGGGAGTACCCCAGCCGACGCTGGATCAGTACGGACAGCGTGGTGGCGAGGAGCAGTTCCAGCGCGATCACCCCGACCCCGATGCCGATCGGGTCGTCCGGGTTGAGGAAGGGGATGAACTGGTCGACCAGCCGGACCGGGCCACCGGGTGAGGCGAGCTGGACGAGGGCGTGCACCAGGCCGAGACAGAGCCCGAGCAGGGCGATCGTGGAATGGGTGGCGTGTGCGGTCGAATGCCGGATCCGGGTCAGCGCCCAGCCGTTGCGAAGGACCAGGCCGGACAACACCGCGAGCCAGAGCAGGAAGAATGAAATAAATCCCACGGTCGCGGCGATGAGATGGACGCTTTCCTGCGCACTGCGCACGCCTGCGGTCCTCCTATTCCCGATGGCACCGGCCCGGGGGTAGGTGTCTATATCATTCCGGGCTACCAGCCAGTATGGTGACCTGGGCGCAAAAGTCAAGGCGACCCTGACCAACGTTGTGGCCTGGGCATTGAACCCTACCCATCGGCCGAACGGACGATGTCCCGGGTTGACCTTCGCCAACATAAGTTCCACTTAAGTAAGTCCTAAGAATTCCCTATCTTGTTGAGCCCGGATTGACGACTGGACAATATGATCCGTACGGTTTCCGGGCAGTCGAAGATTTGCTGATTGTCAGGGGAGGTGAGCCGATGTTGACCGCACTGTCTCGTTCGCGGCGCCGGTCGAACTGGCCGGTGACGATGATCACCGGAATTGCCGGCGCCCTGCTCGGTGGCATGCTCGTCGCGCCCGTGGCGGCCATGGCCGCCCCACTCGCCGGCCAGCCGGTGCAGGCCCCGGTCCCGCACTCGTCGGGCGCTCCGATCAGTGGCGAGGTGCCGAACCCGCTCACCGAGCTGCCGGCCAAGCCGTCCGTCGCCGGGCCGGTCGGTCCGGCCGACCGGGACCTGCTGGTCAAGGTGAAGCTGGCCGGGCTCTGGGAGATGCCGGCCAGCGACATGGCGGTGGCCAAGGGCGCCTCGGCGAAGGTCAAGGAGGTCGGCGGGAAGATCGGCCCGCAGCACATGACGTTGGACGACCTGGTGAACAAGGCGGCGGCGAAGCTGGGCGTGCCGCTGCCGACCGAGCCGACCCCCGAACAGAAGGGCTGGCTCGCCGAGATGCAGCGCGCCTCGGGCCCCCAGTTCGACCTGGTCTTCGTGGACCGGCTCCGGGCCGCCCACGGCAAGATCTTCCCGGCCATCGGCGCCGTCCGGGCCGGCACCCGCAACGAAGTGGTCCGTGAGCTCGCCGCACAGGCCAACGCGTTCGTACTGACCCATATCACGCTGCTGGAGAGCACCGGGTTGGTCGACTACGAATCCCTCCCGTTGCCTCCGGCGCCCGCCCCCGGGGCGGCTGCGGCGGCGGCAGTCGGCACCGGCTCGCTTCTCAGCGGCGTCGACACCCGCGCCGCCACCGGCGGCATCAACCCGACCGTCGTCTGGCTCGTGCTGCTGGCCGCGCTGATCGCCGGCGCCTACAGCATGGTCCGCCTGATCCGCCCTCGCTGATTCGACCCTCGAAGGAAGAGGTGGCTCCACGTGTACGACACCCCCGCCCGCAACGCCCGGCAGAGCCGGTCGCCCCGCCCGCAACGCCGTACCCGGCTGATCGCCGTCATCGCCACCGTCGTCGTCTTCGGCGGCATCGTCGCGGTCACCCAGGTCTCGTCGGCGGGCACGAACTGGCGCGGTAGAGGCGCGCCATGCCCACCGGCGACCAGCGCGGCACAGCAGCCCCCGGCGAGCGCCTCCCCCGGCGCGAGCGCTCCGGCGGCGACGCTGAGCCCCGGTGCCGCCGCCCCGACGGGCAGCGCGCCGAACCCGGCGAACCCGGCCGCGGCGTACCACGACCACGGTGCCATCCAGCACCCCGGCGACGGCCAGGAAGCACCGGTCGCCGGTGCGCAGAACCGCCAGCAGGACCGCAACCGGGGCCGCAACTGCACCCCCCGCCCCGGTACGACGAGCGCCGCTCCCCCGGTCGGCAACCCGGCCAACCCGGGTGCCCCGCTGGAGATCCTCGGCAACAGCTGCGAGGGGAGCCAGAAGCAGCCGCACGACGGCTTCCAGAACGGCGACCGGTGCGTCAGCACCGAGTTCGGTGAGGTCGCCACGGCCGAGGACAACCCGTCGCTGCTGATCACCAACGCACCCCGCCGGGTACGGGTGAACCAGTCGTTCACCATCCGGGTCAGCACCCGCAACCTGGTCCGGGACCGGTTCCTCGCGGCCGGTCAGGGCGGGTACTACAAGGAGAGCTCGTTCCTGAACGAGGACGGTCTGGTCCGGGGCCACTTCCACACCGCCTGCCGGATGCTGACCAGCGACCGGGCCGCCCCCGACCCGGCGCCGGTCCCCGCGTTCTTCGTGGCCACCGAGGACGGCAAGGGCGGCGCCCAGGCCGACGAGGTCACGGTGACCGTGCCCGGTCTGCCGGCCGCGGGCGAGGCACAGTGCGCCTCCTGGGCGGGCGACGGTTCGCACCGGGTACCGATGATGCAGCGGGCCAACCAGATCCCGGCCTTCGACGTGGTCCGGGTAACCGTCACCAGGTGATCCGGCTCCCCCGGCGCCGATTCCGGCGCCGGGGCGGAACTTCCCGGAGCAGGCACGGGCACACCGACGCAGGTCCCCTCCACCGCCGGTGTGTCACAGGTCCCCAACCATCCCCCACAGCTGGTCCGGCGACCATGCGGACGGACAGGAAGGACGGCCCCACCAGCCAGGACAGCTGACCTGCTCCGGGTAGGACAGGCACCGGGACGCGCACGGGCGTCCCGGTGCCTGTCCGTTGCGGTGTCCTAGAGTGGGCCGGTGACCGAGACCGGGCCGGCGGCGACGCGGACGATCCGTCCGCCCGACGGCTACGCGCTGGCCGCCTCGGTCGGACTGCTGGCAATGGGCGGACACGACCCCTGTGCCCGGTTCGCCGACGGGGCGTTCTGGTGGGCCACCCGTACCCCGGCCGGGCCGGGGACGCTGGCGCTGCGGCGTACCGGTGGGGAGTTGCTGGCCACCGGCTACGGACCCGGCGCCGACTGGGTGGTGGAGCGGGCCGACGCGGTCGCCGGGCTCCGCGACGACCTCACCGGCTTCGCCGAACTCGCCGCCCGGCATCCGGTGGTGGCCGAACTCGCGCACGTGCACCGGGGGCTGCGGCTGCCCGCCACCGGGCAGGTCTTCCCCCGGCTGCTGCGCACGATCATGGAGCAGAAGGTCACCGGCAAGGAGGCGTACCGGGGTTACGCCGCCACCGTCCGGCACTTCGGGACCCCGGCCCCCGGGCCGCTGGCGTCGCTCTGGGCACCACCGGACCCGGCCGACGTGGCGGCGGCGCCCTACTGGGTGTTCCACCCGTTCGGGGTGGAACAACGGCGGGCCGACACGCTGCGCCGGGCCGCCGCGGTCGCGGACCGGCTGGAGCGGTGCGCGGACTCGGCCGAGGCGACCCGGCGGCTGACCGCCATCGCCGGCATCGGACCGTGGACCGCCGCCGAGGTCGTCCGGATCGGGTACGGCGACGCCGACGCGGTCAGCGTCGGTGATTACCACATCCCGAACACGGTCGCCTGGGCGCTGGCCGGGCAGGCGCGGGCGGACGACGCCCGGATGCTCGAGTTGCTGGAGCCGTTCCGGGGACATCGCGGGCGGGTCTGCGTACTGCTGGCGGCTGCCGGCGTACACGCGCCGCGCTTCGGCCCCCGGACGCCGATCCGTTCCTTCGCCCGGTTCTGAGCGCTGCCCGCTAGCGGGTCAGGCGGCGCAGGGCGGCGGCGAGGTTCCGGGCGTACAGGTGCTGGAAGGCCACCCCGAACGGCCCGGCGGCGGTCATCAACCACCCGGCCGGACGGCTGAACGCGGTGACGCTAAACCAGACCTCGCCCCGGTCGTCCCGCTCGACCAGGAACGCCTCCTCGCCCCGGGCCGGATGGCCGGGCAGGGTGCCGTAGCCGAAGCCGGCCCGCGACGCGTCGGCCACCGCCCACACCACCCGGCAGGGCGCACGCAGCCGCAGCGGGCCGAGACCGAGACCGGCGACCACCGTGACGCCCTCGGCGGCGCGGGGTCCGGTCGCCTCGATCCTGACCCCGGCGGCCCGGTGCAGGCGCCAGTCGAGTACGGCTTCGCCGGCCGCCGCAAAGTCCACCCGGCCGATCGAGGTGCGGTACCGCAGGTGCCGGTAACCCGGCGGAAGCTGGCCGGTACGGGTCGCGCCGACCTCGTCGTACGTCAGTGGATCCACCCGGGCCGACCTCCCGCCGTCGCCATCCCGACCGGGTGCGACAGACCCGGGGTCGTCAACATCCGGTACGCCTCAGGCGGCCTCGCGGAGGTCCGCCAGGGTGAGCGGGGTACGGGCCCGGAGCAGCCGGTCGAGCGCCTCGACGGTCGCCACCTCGCCCAGCACGTTCCGTCCCCCGCCGACCTCGGCCGGATAGCACCGGACCAGCCGGTACAGGTACCGCCCCTGAATCCGCTCGACACTCACCTGCCACCGCCCGCAGCAGGTGCAAACCCAACCTCGCATCCGGCGAACATAGCTCTGACCTGCGAAAACGCCGACCCGAACCGGTCGGGTGGGGCCGGCGGGGCAGGCGTGACGGGGGTGACGTCACAGTCCCTCGATCCTCCGGTACAGCGCCCGCACGGAGAGCACCGCCGACCGGATCTCCTGCACCACCGCGTCCGTACGGGAGGGCGGCAGCCAGGGGCTGACGGCGGCATCCAGGCCCACCGTGTCGATCGAGCACCCGTGCCGGAGACCGAGCATGTGTACGGCGTCGCAGTGCTGGAACGGGACGAACAGGTCCGTGGTGACCAGCAACAACCGCTCCCCCTCGGCGGGCTCGGCCATTTCCGCCCAGCCGAACAGGCTGTCCGCGGTGTTGGCGCGCTGACCGGGCCGCGACGACGCCACCGCCAGGGCGTGCACGGCCGGTTGCCGGTCGAGGTACGAGCGCACCCACCACCCCTCGCCCAACTCGGTCTCCCCGGACCGTCGCCGGGTCGGCTCGCCCAGTGCGAAGGCCCGCCGCAGCCCCTCGTCGACCGCGTCGCCCTCGGTGGGGCAGTCGCGCAGACCGATCTCCCGGACGGCGTCCTCCTGGTCGACGAGCGGCCGGGTCCCGCCCAGTCCGGCGACGGTCCCGGTGACGACCCCGGCCCGGAGCACGGAAGCGGCGAAGTCGGCGCGGGCCACGGAGGTGCGTACGCCGCCGCCGAGCACCAGCAGGTGGTCGTAGCTCCGGTGGGCGGGCGTCTGCCTGCCGGCGAGGCCGAGCGACGTCGCCGCCGCGCGGATCAGCTCGTCGACCTCCGGGGCGAAGTCCACCCGCCGGGCCTGGTGGCGTTCGCGTCCCTCGCGGAAGTTCCAGTGTTCGGCGGTGAACCGTTCCAGCTCGTCCAGGCGGGGGCCGAGCGGGCCCGGCAGGGGTGACGGGTGACCGAACGCGACGAGCAGGGCGGACATCGCCGCCGAGCCGGTCCAGGCGTCGATCGTGTCGGCGATCCCGGCTCGGCGATCGGCACCCGGTTCGACGTTCGGCAGCGGCACGACGGGAAAAACCGGGACGTCCGTCATCGGCTGGTCAGTACGTCGGCCAGGTTGAACCGGACCGCCCGTTCGAGCTGGGCGTACGTGCAGGTGTGCGGGTCGCGGTCCGGCCGCCAGCGCTCGAACTGGGTGGTGTGCCGGAACCGTACGCCCTCCATGTAGTCGTAGCGGACCTCGACGACCCGCTCGGGGCGCAGGGGCACGAAGGAGAGGTCCTTGCCGGCGTTCCACCGGCTCACCTCGTTCTTACGCGGGGTACGTTCGCCCTGCTCATGCGCGGCGTAGTTCCACGGGTGCCCGTCCATCGAGGTGACCAGGGGCTGCAACTCGACGAAGAGTTCCTCCCGTACGGCCATCGAGAACGCGCCGATCACCCCGACCGAGACGAGTACGTCACGCTCGTCGTAGAGGCCGAGCAGCAAGGAGCCGATCCGGTTGTCGGCGGACTTGTGCACCCGGTAGCCGGCGAGTACGCAGTCGGCGGTGCGCTTGTGCTTGATCTTCGTCATGACCCGCTTGTCCGGCTGGTAGGCCAACCCGGGGTCCTTCGCGATCAACCCGTCGAGGCCGGCGCCCTCGAACTCCTCGAACCACCGGCGGGCGGTCGCCTCGTCCTCGGTGACCGGGGTGACGTGGATCGGTGGCTTCGCGTCGGCGAGACACCGCTCCAGCAGCTCGCGCCGCTGCGCGAACGACCGGTCGGTCAGGTCGTCGTCGCCGAGTGCCAGCAGGTCGAAGGCGACGAAGCTGGCCGGGGTCTGTTCCGCGAGCAGCTTCACCCGGCTGGCGGCGGGGTGGATGCGCTGCTGCAACGCCTCGAAGTCGAGGGTGTTCCGGTCCGTGTCGGCGACGATGATCTCGCCGTCGATCACCGCCCGGTCCGGGAAGTTCGCCCGTACGGCCTCGACGATCTCGGGGAAGTAGCGGGTCATCGGCTTCTCGTTGCGGCTACCGATCTCCACCTCGTCGCCGTCGCGGAAGATGATGGATCGGAACCCGTCCCACTTCGGTTCGTAGAGCTGCCCGGCCGGGATGTCCCCGATCGGCTTGGCGAGCATGGGCGCGACGGGTGGCATCACCGGTAGATCCATGCGGCCCATCGTCCCCGCTGGGGTGTGGGGATGTCCACGAAATCATCGGCGCGCCGGACAGGACCGCACGGGTGAGCACGGTGACCGGCGATCCGGTACGGAGACGACCGCGTAGCCTGGCCACTGAGCCGATCGGGAGGATCTCTGGTGACCAGCACGCCCCGTCCACCGCTGCGCCGCCGGATGACTCGACGGTGGCGGGTGCTCGCCACCGTCGTCGCCGCCTCCCTGGTGCTGAGCGGCTGCACGTTGCCGGTCTTCGCGCCGCGTACGGACAACGTCCCGGACCGTGCACCGGCCGGGCCGGTCGGCGCGGCGGCGAACTGGCAGCCGTGCCCGGAGACGCCGAAGGACCTCGTCGGCCGGTCCGCACCGGACATGCGCTACGACTGCGCCACGATCGCCGTACCCCGGGACTGGCAGGCGGCCGGCGCCACGACGGGCGCCACCGCGACCCCCGGCGGGGCCGGGGCGACCTTCGACATCGCCCTGATCCGGGTCCGCTCGACCAAACAGAAGGACCGGATCGGCTCGTTGCTGATCAATCCGGGCGGGCCGGGCGGCTCCGGCGTGGACACCGCCGTCTACCTCTCCTTCGGCTCCGCCTTCGGCGGCCTGCCCGACGACATCACCGAACGGTTCGACCTGGTCGGCTTCGACCCGCGCGGGGTGTCCCGGTCCAGCCCGGTCAAGTGCATCTCCGACGCCGACCTGGACTCGAACTTCGGGTACGACCCCGACCCGCAGACCCAGGCCGAGTTCGACGCCTCGGTGGCGCTGTCCCAGCGGATCGGCGAGGAGTGCGGCGACAAGTACGGCGACCAGCTCCGCCTCTACTCCACCGAGCAGGCGGCCCGGGACATGGACGCAATCCGGGCGGCCGTGGGCGACGAGAAGATGACCTACCTCGGGTACTCGTACGGGACCCTGCTCGGGGCGACGTACGCCCAGCTCTTCCCGCGCAACATCCGGGCACTCGTGCTGGACGGGGCGGTCGACCCGGAGCAGGACGTGGTGGCCGGCTCGGAGAGCCAGGCCAAGGGGTTCGAGTTGGCGTTCACCAACTTCACCCAGTGGTGCGCCCGGACTCCGGCCCGGTGCCCGATCGCGCCGGACGCGCGCGGCGCCGTCACCGACGCGCTGGCCAAGGCCGACGTCTCCCCGGTACGCGGACGCAACGGCAGGACCGCGACCGGCGGCTGGGTGATGTACGCGGTGATCTCCTCCCTCTACACCGAGTCCGGTTGGGAGGAACTGGCCAAGGGCATCGACGAGTTGGCCGGCGGCGACCCGACCCAGGTGTTCGAGCTGGCCGACTCGTACGCCGAGCGCACCGCCGACGGCCACTACTCCAACCTGTTCGACGCGAACCTGGCGATCAACTGCGCGGACGAGGACAGCGTCCCCGACCTGGCCCGGATCCGTGAACTCCAGTCGCAGTGGCGGACGAAGTACCCGCTGTTCGGGGCGCCGCTGGCGGTGGGCCTGCTGAGCTGCCTGTACTGGCCGGGGCAGCGGGACCCGTACCCGACCGGGGCGGCGACCGGGGCGCCGCCGATCCTGGTGGTCGGCACCACCGGCGACCCGGCCACCCCGTACGAGCAGACACCGAAACTGGCCGGCATGCTCGGCGTCGGCAAGGTGCTGACGTGGGAGGGCGAGGGGCACACCGCGTACCCGCAGACGGCGTGCATCACCCGGGCGGTGGACGCGTACCTGCTCGACCTCACCGTGCCGGCCGCCGGCCTGCGCTGCCCGCCCCGGTGACCGTACGACGCGCCGTGTCAGGCTGGCCGGTGTGACGCAGACCAGTTTCCGGGCCGCCCGGCGAACCGACGTACCGGCGATCGTGGCACTGCTCGCCGACGACGAACTCGGCGCCACCCGGGAGATCGTCGGTGAGGGGACCGACGCCGCGTACTGGGCCGCGTTCGAGGCGATCGACGCGGACCCGCGCAACGTACTGGTCGTGGCCGACGAGGGCGGCGAGGTGGTCGGCACGTTGCAGCTCACCTTCATCCCGTCGCTCACCCGCGGCGGTGCCGAGCGCGCCGAGATCGAAGGCGTACGGGTACGCGCCGACCGCCGGGGCGACGGCCTCGGCCAACTCCTGATCGGCTGGGCGGTGGAGCAGGCCCGGGATCGGGGCTGCGGGCTGGTCCAACTGACCACGGACAAACAACGTACGGCGGCGCACCGGTTCTACGCCCGGCTGGGTTTCCGGGCCAGCCACGAGGGTTTGAAGCTCTCGCTGTAGACGCCGACGGCCCACCGCAGAACACGACGGGCCGTCGGCGCGCGGGGCGGATCCGGCTACCCCGCGAGCGGTGGTCAGGTGGTGCGCGAGGTGCTCGCGATCCGTCGGAGCATCGCCTCGGCCAGCTTGTCGTAGTCGATCGGCGTCGGCTTGAGCGCCGACTCCGCCTGGAACTTCAACACGGCCGTCACGTCGCGACGGAGCTGGTTGAACTCACGGACGAAACGCATCTCCCGAACGCCTCCGTCCGTGGTCTCCTGCATGTCGAGCAGCGCGTCGGTGGCCTGCCAGGCCACGGACAACGCACCATCCTGCGCCGGGGTCATCATGTCGCTTTCCTCATCCTTGGGTGGGTCTCCGAGCGCGATCGCGAGGATCCGCTCCATCAACGGGCGGTCGGCGCAGCGGCGTCGGTCGAGGCTCAGGTGCCAGTGCCACAGGTGTGAGCTGTCCGAGGTGGCCGACACGTTGCGTACGTTGTCCCAGCCGTCCACCACCTTGTCGCCGTCGACGTTGCAGTAGATCTCCCGGACCTCCTCCAGTTCACCGGCTCTCATCGCGGTGAGCAGCCGTTTCGACTGGGCGATCATGGGTTCGGTGGCACCGGGGGTGAAGTCGAAACCGGCGATGTGCCGTAGTTGCTCGGCGGTCGGTCCGGTCTGGGCGGTGTACGTGCGGTTGGTGCAGAGTGGACTCTTCTCCACGAATTCCTGCGATCGGTGCGCACCCCTGAGGTGCAGGTGGTCGCCCTTGGTTCCCGCGGCGGCGCGGGGGCGACCGGTACGCCGGCACAGTTCGTCTCCGAGCCAGTTCAGCTCGGCGGTGACGATCTCGCGGCGTACCCAGGGATCGGCGTTGAATTCTGCCTGCGTGGCCATGTAGGCACCGCTTCCCGAACACGTACCGACCTGTTCATGGGCAGGGGCGTACCGCCGACGGCGGTGAGCAGCGCCCGCCCGAGAGGTCGAATGGTCGGTCCGTGGTCTGCTTGTTACTCTAAGCAACGACCGCCCTGACCTGCGGGTTCGTCCCGGCGGGGAGGATGGCACATTGTGCGATCACACCTAGCCACAACCGGTTGACCAATGCGTCGTTATTCGGATTTCCCGTCGGTCTGCCGGGCCCGGCTGGGCTGGACGCGCTTCGGCTCGCCCGGCATCTTCGGGTGGTCCGGCGGGTACGGCAGGTCCCCCGAGCCGCCCCGGTCATCCCGCTGCGCCCACTCCAGCAGCGGGGTGATGTCCCACGGTGCCTCGTCCATCCCGGCGTGCGGGTCGCCGATCTTCGCCATCCGTGGCGGGACCGTACGCAGGTCGAAGTCGTCCGGCTCCACGTCCGGCAACTCGTCCCAGGTGACCGGGGTGGAGACGGTGGCGCGGGCGTTGGCCCGCAGCGAGTACGCGCAGGCGATGGTCCGGTCGCGGGCCATCTGGTTGTAGTCGAGGAACACCTTCTCGCCCCGCTGTTCCTTCCACCACGAGGTGGTCGCCAGGTCGGGGCGGCGCCGCTCGATCTCGCGGGCGAAGGCGATCACCGCGCGGCGTACCTCGGTGTACGTCCACCGGGGCTCGATCCGCAGGTAGACGTGCACGCCGCGACCACCGGAGGTCTTCGGCCAGCCGGTCGCGCCGAGTTCGTCGAGCAGTCCCCGGACCTCGCCGGCCACGGTCACCGCGTCACCGAAGTCGGTCCCCGGCTGCGGGTCGAGGTCGATCCGGAGTTCGTCGGGGCGGTCGACGTCGGCCGAACGCACCGGCCAGGGGTGGAAGACCACGGTCCCCATCTGCGCGGCCCACGCGACGTGGGCCAGGTCCGCCGGGCAGAGCTCGTCGGCGGTACGACCGCTGGGGAACTTGATCTCCGCGGTCTGCACCCACGGAGGTACGCCCCGGGCGGGCACCCGCTTCTGGAAGAACATCTCCCCCTCGATCCCGTCGGGGAAGCGCTGCAGGGTGGTGGGACGCGATCCCAGCGCCTGCATGATCCCGTCGCCGACCGAGAGGTAGTAGTCGAAGACGTCCTTCTTCGTGTAGCCGCGGCTCGGGAACATGACGCGGTCCGGGCTGCTCAGCCGTACCTGATGTCCCGCCACCTCGACCTCGACGGGTGGTGCCTTCGCGCTGCCGACCATGCCGCGACCATATGTCAACCACGGGCCCCGCAGGTCCCCGGCGGGCCGGTCGGGACCCGTTACTTCGGCTCGCGGCCCCGGCGGCGCGGGCTCAGTCCCCGTCGTCGGTCGCGTCGCCCGCCCTCGGCTCGGGGGTGCAGGCCGGCACCCGCCAGTCCCGGTGGGTCTCCCAGACGTGGCAGATCAGGAAGAGTTTGCGCTCGAATCTCGGGTCCCGGCCGAGTACCCCGTCGTACGGTGCGCGCAGCCGCAGGGTGGCACCGCTGTGCAGGTAGACGGCGACCAGGGTGCGCCCGTGCCGGCGTTCCGCCCGGATGTCGACGACCAGGCGCCAGGGCGCGAAGCCGTCCAGCCCCAGCGGGACGCTGCGTACGCCGAGTTCGTCCAGGCGGGCGCCGATCCGGCGCCGGACGGCCAGGCCGTAGATCAGGCCGAGCGGCACCGGCGCCAGTACGGCCACCACGATGGATTGCGGCGGGGCGCGCAGCTGCCAGGTCCCGCCCACCAGTACGGCCAGCAGGGTCGGTCCGGTCAACGCCGACGCGGCGAGCACGATCGTGCCCACGACGCCGGCCCAGAGCCCGCTGACAATCGCTTGGCGCCAGGTCGGCCGGAAACTGGCCAGCACCGCTAGCTGATGCTTGCCGTCCTGGTCCCCGCCCGGCCTGGTGGCCGCCCGCATGCCCTTCCAACGATCGTCGTCGGCAGTTGGTAATCAGCCGTTCGGCGGGCGTCGTACCGTTGGAGTATGACTCTTGACAAGAAGGAGCTTCCCCGTACCGAGGACGAGTGGCGGGTACGCCTGTCGCCCGAGGAGTTCCGGGTGCTGCGTCAGGCCGGGACCGAGCGGGCCTGGACCGGCGAATACGTCGAAACCAAGACTTCGGGGACATATCGCTGTCGCGCCTGCGACGCGGAACTTTTCGCCAGTGACACGAAGTTCGACTCGCACTGCGGCTGGCCGAGCTTCGACCAGGCGCTGCCCGGCGCGATCCGCTACATCGAGGACCGGTCGATGGGCATGGTCCGGGTGGAGGTGCGCTGCGCCAACTGCGACTCCCACCTCGGACACCGGTTCGACGGGGAGGGCTTCACCCCGACCGACGCCCGGTACTGCATCAACTCGGTGTCGATGCGGCTCGACCCGACCGACGTACACTGACCGACCCTGATCCGACGGACGGCCGTCTCCCGGCGGCCGTCCCGACGCCCCGGTGATGCCGGCCACCGGCCCGGTGTGGCTTCAGTGCAGGAGCAGCCGGCCGCCCTGCTGGTCCACCTGGTCGGCCTGGTCGTCGTCGAGCCAGATCCCACCGGTGGCCAGGTAGCGGAACCGGTACTCGCCGGGGGCGAGCCGGACCGTCACCGTACGGCTGCCGTCCCGGCGCGGAACCAGCTCGTGCCGGCCGGGTTCCCACCCGTTGAAGCAGCCGACCACACTGACCGTGCCGGTGGGCGCGTCCTTCGGCAGCGAGAAGGTCACCCGGGTCTGGTTCCCGAACAGTCGGTTCCGTTTGATCATTTCGCCCTCCAGCCCCTGGCCTGCGGTGGTGTCACCCGCTGTCCGGTTCAACGGGCGACCCGGCGGACGAGTGGCGGGCCCGTTTTACCGGTTTCGGCCGCCTTCACCGGTCCATCCCGTCAAGCTGGACCCAGTGTCCGAAACGGGGGGATTGTCATGGCAACCTGCGAAGTCTGCGGCAACGACTACTGGCTGGCGTTCGAGGTACGGACGGTGAGCGGCGACTCGCACACGTTCGACTCGTTCGAGTGCGCGATCCAGAGCCTCGCGCCGATCTGCGAACACTGTCAGGTCCGGATCGTCGGGCACGGGGTGGAGGTGTCCGGCCGCTTCTTCTGCTGTGCGCACTGCGCCCGTGCCGTCGAGGGCGACCGTGGCGCCGCCATCAAGGACACCGTCGGCGCCCGCCCCGCCTGACCCGGCGAACCGGTCGACGCCCGCCCGCCTACGATCGCGGGATGCAACCGCGGCAGCTCACCCTCCACGTCGCCTCCTTCGCCGACCTCGACGCCCGTACGCTGCACGACCTGCTCCGGCTGCGGATCGACGTGTTCGTGGTCGAACAGGAGTGCCCGTACCCCGAGTTGGACGGGCGGGACGTCGAGCCCGGCACCCGGCACCTGTGGCTGGAGCAGGACGGCGCGCCGGTGGCGTACCTCCGGGTCCTGGCCGACCCGGACGGGGTGGAGCGGATCGGCCGGGTGGTGGTGGCCAAGCAGGCGCGCGGCGACGGCCACGCCGGCCGGCTGATGACCGAGGCGCTTGCCCTGGTCGGCGACCGGACGAGCGTGCTGGAGGCGCAGGCGCACCTGGCCGGCTTCTACGCCCGCTACGGCTACACCCCCACCGGTCCCGAGTACGTCGAGGACGGCATCCCCCACCTCCCGATGCGCCGCATCCCCGCCTGACCCCCGCCCCGCTGGGTCCGCTGGCCCCGTTGGTTGGGTCCGTTCGGTCCGGCCCCGGTCACCGCCGCGATGGGCGAGAGCCGGGGCCGTCCAGCCATCCATCCTGTTGAGACCCGCTCAGGCGGGAGTGCCGTGCCCGACGTCCCGGAGGAAACGGGACCAGGGGCCGGGGCTGAAGACCAGAATCGGCCCGTCCGGGTCCTTGCTGTCGCGTACGGCCACCAGGTGGGGCAGGTTGTCGGCGACCTCGACGCAGTTGCCCTCCGCCCCGCTGCGGCTGCTCTTGTGCCAGATGGCGCCGGTCAGCTCGGTTCGATCGGTCATCGTCTCTCCCCTGCGAACGATTTGATCACCTCGCTCGATTCTGCCTCGGGGAGGGCGAGCCGGGCGAGGTCCTTCCAGATGGCGTCGTAGGCGGCGACGTCCGCCGGCCGGTCGAGGTAGAGCGCTCCGGTCGGCCCCTCCTGGTAGACCATCGGTCGCTCACCCTCCTCCCGCCTCGGCTGCGGGAAGGTGAGCATGACAAAGGCGCCACCGGTCGAGGCCCGGTGCAGGCCGGCGGCCAGCGGCAGCACCCGGAGGCGGATGTTGGGTCGTTCGTTGAGCAGGGCCAGATGGGTGAGCTGGTCGGCCATCGCGGCGGGATCGCCCAGTGGCCGGTGCAGCACCGCCTCGCTCAGCACGACGTCGAACTGCGGCGCGGTCGGGAGTTTGCGGGTGAGCATGCGCTGCCGCTTCATGCGCAATTCGATCCGGAGTTCACGTTCCTCGTCGGACCAGTCGGGTCGGCCGATCCGCATGACCTCCTCCATGTAGCGCCGCGTCTGCAACAGCCCCGGTATCAGTTCGCCGTCGTAATGGCGGATCCGCTCGGCGGCCGCCTCCATGCTGACGTACAGCTCGAACCAGTCCGGGACGGCGTCGCCGTACGCCTGCCACCAGCCGTCGGTGGTCTCCCGCGAGAGGCTGACGAGCGTCTCGGCCAGTTCCGCCGGCGCCTGGTAGACGTCGCACAGGGTCTTGACATCGAGGGTACGGACGGCCTGGAGTCCGGTCTCGATCCGGTAGATCTTGATTGTCGAGCAGTCGAGCGCCTCGCCGGCCGTCTTGATCGACATGCCGCCCTCGTCGCGGAGCTGACGCAGGTAACGACCGAGCTGACGCCGGGGCACGCTGGTGCTGGTTTTTTCCACCTGAAATCCCTCTCTGTTACGTCCTGAAAGACAGATCGGTTGCGTCACGAAAGACCCGGCGATGCAATCGAGAAACGCGGAGGTCGGCAGCGATCGACGCCGAAAAGCGGAGCTGATGCGGGCACGGGTCATTGACGGAAATCATAGTTGGCGGAGGGCCTGCGTGATGGGAAGGCAATTCACCGATTCTCTTTACATCATCTTTGATGTACGCACATCAAAGATGATGTACGAAGAAACCGCAGTACACGCCCCAGACGATCGGGACCGCCCACCCGACGCCGGTCGCCGCGACTCATATGAAGAAAGAGTGGCTATCCGAGGCGGGATAACCACTCTTTCTCTACAAGTGTGCGATCTGGAGCGGGGTGGAGTGGGGTGGGCGGGGCAGGGAGCGGGTGGGTTAGAAGTCGGTGAAGAGGTAGGGGACGGCGTGGGGGAAGAGGGAGCGGAGTTCGGTGGCGGCCTCGGGTGGGACGGTGCCGAAGCCGCGCAGGGGCAGTTCGTCCGGGTCGAGTACGCCGTAGGCCAGGGCGGAGATGCCGGCGGCGGTCAGGGTGGCGACGGGTGGGGCGGTGGCAGTGGCGGGCGCCGCGCCGGGGCCATGGGTGACCTCCAACCGACCGTCAACCCCGTCGAGGAGGTAGGTGCCGGCGATGAACGGGTCGTCGACGATGTCGACGCGTACCCGGCCGGGGGCGGTCGGCAGGCCGCGCAGGGCGTCGACCGAGAGCAGCCGGGCCATCGGCGCGACCGAACTCGGGAAGGAGAGCCTGCTCTCGGTGTGGGTGGCGAGATCGGTGGCCCACAGTTCCGGAGTCTCGTCGGGGGCGACCACCGTGCTGATCCGGGCCACCTGGTCGACGTGGCGGGCGAAGAACTGCAGCAGCAGCGCCCGGCCGAGCGGGTTGACGGTGAGCAGGTCGTCGGCGTGCAGCGTGCCGCCGTGCCCGTCGATCGTGTAGGTGACCGCGCCGACCACCTCGCCGTCGTGCCAGGCGCTGACGATCCAGCGCTTGTCGTCCTCCCGGCGCTGGACGTCCCGGTAGTCGGGCAGGAGGGAGAAGCCGTGCCTGGACGTCAACAGCCGCTCGGTGAGAGCACGGTGGGCGTCGTACCCGTCCCGGATCCGCTGCCAGCGCAGCTCCCCCGGCAGGTCCGCGCGCAGCCACTCACCGAGGTCGGCCGGGGAGAAGCTGACCGTACGCGGCTGCGGGAGCGCGGCGAAACCGAAACGGCCGTAGAAGGAGGGTCGGAACGGGTAGAGCGCGCTGATCGGGTACCCCTCGTCGCGCAGCTCACCGAGGAGCTGGGTGAGCAGTGTACGGACGTGTCCCTGGCGGCGGGCCAGCGGATGGCTGACCACACCGGAGACCCCCACCATCGGATGTACGGTCCCCCGGACGTTCTGCCGCATCGGGATCACGCTCACCGCCGCGAGCGTCTCCTTGCCGTCCTCCACGACCAGCGTGATGTTGCCCTCGTGGTACGGCAGGTAGCCGCGGAGTTTCGCCCCCTCCTCCGGCGGCATCGGCGACCGCTCGAACGCGTACTCCTGCAGGCGCCAGCTCGTGGTGGGACGTTCCTCGTTGGCCAGTCGACGGATCTTCATTGCCCCATCCCAGCCTGCGGGCCGTCCGGGTTCAACCCCGTTTCGCTCCGGAGCGGGCGCCGCTACTGGCCGACCTTGATGCCCGGCTCCCCGGCGACGAACTGGATCGACTGGCGCGGCTCCCGGCCGGGTACGTTCACGCCCCCGCGCTTGCCGAGCGGCAGGATGACCCGGCGGTAGGTTCCCTCCAACATCATCGCGGTCGCGACGTACCAGGCGATCAGGGCGGAGACGACGAAGAACCAGGCGCCGGTCGTACGCCAGGCGGAGCTGTCGGCGATCTGGCCGACGCCGAAGGTGGTCGCCCCACCGGCGAGTGCGATCAGCACCCCGGCGAGTCCGAGGTTCACCGCGAGCGCGGCGGCGGCACCGGACCAGGTGATCGCGGCGAGTGCGACGAACCAGTACCCGAGCGCCACGAACGGGGTGGGCTGGGTCAGTACGCCGATCGAGATCAACAGGAAGAGCAGCCCGTACGCGAGCCAGAAGGCGCCCCAGATCCCGTGCATGGCGGTGGCGAGCCCGTCCCGCGCCCGGTACGCCCACATCCCGGCCAGCAACTGGGCCAGGCCGCCGAGGAACGCGGCGAACGGGAAGAGGAACTGCGGGGTGGTCGAGTTGCCGTACCAGCCGGCCAGGTTCGCGCCGACGACGAAGGTGGCGGCGGCGAAGCCGAAGAGCCCGAGGATCGAGGGCGCGGCCACCGGTTGCAGCGAGATCGTGGCGTGGTTGCGCCAGAACTGGAACTCGCCGTCGTGGCCGTCGTGCCCGTCATGACCGTCGTTGCCGCGCATGGGTTGCGCCGGGCGTGACATGTGAGACATCTCCAGACTCCCTCTCCAGCGGAGCTCACCGCCTGACGCGGCCGGGCGGCTCACGGCCCGGCCGTGGACGGCTGAGCCGGTAGCGACCGCGGACTACCCATCGGACCAGGCATTACACGGGATGTTGACTTCCCCCTTCGCCAGGAATAGCCTTCCGTCAATCTGTAAAGTTTGTGAACTGATCGGCGTCAGTCACAGTCCTGCCGTCACCCGGCGAGTAAGGAAGCGCCATGACCCCCAGCAGCGCCACGACCCCCCGCAGTAGGACCAGGGGGCGCGTCCGGCCCCGGATCGTCGCCGTACTCGCCACCGTCGTGGTCGGGCTCGCGGTGGGCGCGGTGGGCGTAACCAACGCCCTGGCCGCGACCACCGGCGCGATCACCGGGTACGGCGGCAAGTGCGTCGACGTCGCCGCCGCCAGCAACGCCAACGGCACCCAGGTGCAGCTCTACACCTGTAACGGCAGCAACGCGCAACAGTGGATCGTCGGCGACGACGGCACCATCCGGGCCCTGGGCAAATGCCTCGACGTGGCCAGCGCGTCCACCGCCAACGGGGCCAGGGTGCAGATCTGGGACTGCAACGGCAGCGGCGCCCAACAGTGGACCGCCAGCGCCGGGCTGCTGCGCAACCCGCAGGCGAACAAGTGCCTCGACGCCACCGGCCCCTCCTCCGCCGACGGGACACCTCTGCAGATCTGGGAGTGTTTCGGTGGACCCAACCAACAGTGGGTCCTGCCCACCGGCGGCGGCGGTCCCACGCCGACGCCGACGGCACCGACACCACCGCCGGGAGGCAACGTGGACCTGGGGCCGAACGTCTCCGTCTTCGACCCGTCGATGTCCAGCGCGACCATCCAGAGCCGCCTGAACACCGTGTTCAACCAGCAGGAGAGCAACCAGTTCGGCAACAACCGGTACGCGCTGCTGTTCAAGCCCGGCACGTACAACGTCGACGTCAACGTCGGCTTCTACACCCAGGTCGCCGGCCTCGGTTACCTGCCCGACAACGTCACCATCAACGGCGGTGTCCACGTCGAGGCGGACTGGTTCCAGGGCAACGCCACGCACAACTTCTGGCGCGGGGCGGAGAACCTGTCGGTGAACCCGACCTCCGGCACCGACCGGTGGGCGGTCTCCCAGGCGGCGGCGTACCGCCGGATGCACGTACGCGGAAATCTCCAGCTCGACGACGGCGGCTGGTCCAGCGGCGGCCTGCTCGCCGACACCCGGGTGGACGGCCAGGTCCGCTCCGGGTCACAGCAGCAGTGGCTCTCCCGCAACACCCAGTGGGGTAGCTGGACCGGCTCGAACTGGAACATGGTCTTCGTCGGCGCGGTCAACGCACCGGCCAACAGCTTCCCCAACCCGCCCTACACCACCGTGGCGCAGACCCCGGTGGTCCGGGAGAAGCCGTTCCTCTACGTCGACCAGGCCGGCAACTACCAGGTGTTCGTACCCTCGGTGCGGTCCAACACGACCGGGACGAGCTGGGCGTCCGGCAGCCCGGCCGGCTCGTCCCTGCCGATCAGCCAGTTCTTCGTGGTGAAGCCCGGCGCGACCGCCGCCACCATCAACGCCCAACTCGCCCAGGGCAAGCACCTGCTGTTCACGCCGGGGATCTACCACCTGAACGACACCCTGCGGGTGACCCGACCGGACACGGTGGTGCTCGGCCTCGGCCTGGCCACGCTGGTGCCGGACAACGGCGTGGTCGCGATGAGCGTCGCCGACGTCGACGGGGTCAAGGTCGCCGGGCTGCTCTTCGACGCCGGCCCGACCAACTCGCCCGTGCTGATGGAGGTCGGCCCGACCGGCTCGTCGGCGAACCACTCGGCCAACCCCACCTCCCTGCACGACCTGTACTTCCGGGTCGGCGGCGCGGCGGTCGGCAAGGCCACCGTGAGCCTGCGGGTGAACAGCTCGAACGTGATCGGCGACCACCTGTGGATCTGGCGCGGGGACCACACGTACGGCGTCGGCTGGAACGTCAACACCGCCGACACCGGCCTGATCGTCAACGGTGCCGACGTCACCATGTACGGGCTCTTCGTCGAGCACTACCAGAAGTACCAGACCATCTGGAACGGCGAACGGGGCCGGACGTACTTCTACCAGAACGAGATCCCGTACGACGTGCCGAACCAGGCGAGCTGGCAGAACGGCTCCCAACAGGGGTACGCGGCGTACAAGGTGGCCGACTCGGTCAACACCCACGAGGCGTGGGGGCTGGGCAGCTACTGCTTCTTCAACGCGAACCCGTCGGTGGTGCTGGGGCACTCGTTCGAGGTGCCGAACAAGGCGGGGGTCCGGTTCCACAACATGGTCACGGTCTCGCTCGGCGGTGGCACCGGAAGCATCCGGAACATCATCAACAACGCCGGTGGTCCGGCGAACTCGACCACAACCGTCTCCACACTGGTCAACTACCCCTGATCGGGTGAACGCGGAGCGGGCCACGGCAGAAAGCGCCGTGGCCCGCTCCGCGTCGACGTCACGGCAGGCTGGTGACCAGTTCGCTGACCGAACGGCGGCGCCCGGTGTAGAACGGGACCTCCTCGCGTACGTGCCGGCGGGCCCGGGAGGCGCGCAGGTCACGCATCAGGTCGACGATCCGGTGCAGTTCGTCGGCCTCGAAGGCGAGCATCCACTCGTAGTCGCCGAGGGCGAACGAGGCGACCGTGTTGGCCCGTACGTCGGGGTAGCCCCTGGCCATCCGGCCGTGCTCGGCGAGCATCTCCCGGCGCTCGGCGTCGGGCAGCAGGTACCACTCGTACGAGCGCACGAACGGGTAGACGCAGATGTAGTCGCGAGCCGGCTCTCCGGCCAGGAACGCGGGTACGTGACTCTTGTTGAACTCGGCCGGTCGGTGCAGCGCCATCTGGGACCAGACCGGTGCCAGTTGCCGGCCCAGTGCCGTACGCCGGAACAGCCCGTACGCCTCCTGGAGCGCGTCCGGGGTGCTCGCGTGCCACCAGATCAGCACGTCGGCGTCGGCCCGCAGCGCCGAGACGTCGTAGCTGCCCCGGATCACCACGTCCTTGCTCGCCAGGTCGGCGAAGAGCGCCTCGACCTCGGCGGCGATCCCGTCCCGGTCGGCCGGCAGCGGCCCGGTGGCCCGGAAAACCGACCACATCGTGTAGCGGACGGTGTCGTTCAGTTCCCGTAGCCGGGCCGCGTTGCTCTGTTCCGCAGCAGAATCCGTACTCATCCCGTGGCTCCTCCCAACGCCTTGACGATCTCTTCAGCGGCCGTCTCGCCGGACCGTACGCAGATCGGCACGCCGACCCCGTCGTAGCCGGCGCCGGCCAGTGCCAGCGTCGGGTGGCTCGCCCGCAGGGTGCTCCGGGCCGCCGCTACCCGGTCCAGGTGTCCCGGCTGGTACTGCGGCAGCGCCCCGCCCCACCGTTGCACGTGGCTCGCCACCGGCTCGGGCAGTACGGCGCCGGGCAGCAGTTGCCCCAGTTCCCGGTGCACGGTCGCGATCAGTTCGGCGTCGTCGCGCTGCAACAGGTGCTCCTCGCCGTACCGGCCGACCGAGGTGCGCAGCAGGGCCAGCCCGTCCGTCCGGCGCTGGTGCGCCCACTTGGTGCTGAAGAAGGTGGCCGCCTTGATCAGTGTGCCCTCGGTGGCCGGCACCAGGATCCCGGAGAGGTCGGGCAGGGTGGCCGCCGGGACGACCAGGGTGACCAGCGCGACACTCGCGTAGTCGAGCCGGCCGACCAGGGCACCGACGCCGACGTCGACCCCGGCGAGCAGCCGGGCGGCCGGACGTGCCGGCAGGGCCAGCACCACCGCGTCCGCCTCGACCAGTTCCGGGTCACGGGTGGGCCCGATCACCAGCCGCCAGCCTGTCGGGGTGCGGCTCAGTTCGCGGACGGCCGCGCCGAGCCGGATCTGCACCCCGCCGACCGCCGTCCCGCCGCCGGTTCCGGCGGGTGCCACGAGTTGCTCGGCCGCGGCGTTGACCAGCCGGCTCAGCCCGCCCTCGACGGTGGCGAAGATCGGTCGGCCGGGGGCGCGGGGCGCGGCGGCCTGGGCCGCCCGGACCGCTCCGGCCAGGGTGTTCTCCACCCGTGCGGTGCGGGCCAGCGCGGGCATGGTGGTGGCCAGCGAGAGCAGGTCGGCCCGGCCGGCGTAGACGCCGCCGAGCATCGGGTCGACCAGCCGGTCGACCACCTCGTCGCCGAACCGGCGCCGGACCAGTTCGCCGACCGCGACGTCCTCGTCGGGGTCGAGCAGCGGGCGGCCGGCGTCGGTGTCCCGGTCCGCCGCCGGCTGCGCCACCGCGGCCACCTTCTCCAGATCACCGGGTACGCCGACCAGCGTCCCGCCGGGTACGGGCAGCAGCCGCCCGCCGAGCGCGATCGCGGCCTGCCCGGTCGCCGGGTGCACCAGGTCCTCGCCCAGCCCCAGCCGGCGGGCCAGGGCGATCGCCGCGGACTCTCCTCCGGCGGGGTCGCGGGTCAGGAACGCCTCGGCGCCGAGTTCGACGGGTGCGCCGGCGAGGGTGCCGGTGCGCAGCTTGCCGCCGAGCGAGCCGGACTGCTCGTACACGGTGATGGTGGTGCCGGCCGGTGCCCGGTCGCGCAGCCGCAACGCGGCGGCGAGGCCGGTGATCCCGCCGCCGACCACCGCGATCCGCGCCGGTTGTTCCCCGGCGTCGCCGCGCGTTCCGGTTTCCATGATCAGGCAGCTCTCATGATCAGCGGGCGGATGCCTCGTGCACCAACGCGACCACCCGGGTGAGTACGTCGGGATCGGTCTCCGGCAGCACGCCGTGCCCGAGGTTGAACACGTGTCCCGGCGTCGACTCCCCCTCGGCCAGGATCCGGCGCACCTCGGCCTCGACCACCGGCCACGGAGCGAAGAGCACAGCCGGGTCGAGGTTGCCCTGTACCGCCTTGTCCGGACCGATCCGTACGGTGGCCGCGTCCAGCGGCGTACGCCAGTCGACCCCGACCACGTCCGCCCCGGCCTCGCCCATGGCGCCGAGCAGCTCGGCGGTGCCCACCCCGAAGTGGATCCGGGGCACTCCCGCATCGGCCAGACCGGCCAGCACCCGGGCCGAGTGCGGCAGCACGAACCGCCGGTAGTCGGCCTCGGAGAGCGCACCGGCCCAGGAGTCGAAGAGCTGCACCGCGGAGGCGCCCGCGTTCACCTGCACCCGGAGGAACTCCCCGGTGATCTCGGCCAGCCGGTCGCAGAGCGCGTGCCAGACCTCGGGTGCGCCGTACATCAGGGCCTTGGTCTTGACGTGGTTGCGGGACGGGCCACCCTCCACCAGGTAGCTGGCGAGGGTGAACGGCGCCCCGGCGAACCCGATCAACGGGGTGTCACCGAGGTCGGCGACGAGCAGCCGGACCGCTTCGTCCACAAAGGAGAGATCGTCCGGGCCGATCGGCCGGATCCGCGCCACGTCGGCGGCGTCGCGTACCGGTTCGGCCACCAGCGGACCGGTGCCCGGAACGATCTCCAGGTCGACCCCGGCCGCCGCGACCGGGACCACGATGTCGCTGAACAGGATCGCGGCGTCCACCCCGTGCCGGCGTACCGGTTGCAGGGTGATCTCGCGGACCAGCTCGGGTCGGCGGCACGACTCCAGCATCGCCACGCCGGCCCGCAGGTCGCGGTACTCCGGCAGCGAGCGGCCGGCCTGGCGCATGAACCAGACCGGGGTGTGCGGCACCGGCAGCCGCCGGCAGGCACGGACGAACGGAGAGTCGGCGGGACCGGCCTGGGCGGGTTCCCCGCTCCGGCTCACATTTCCGGCAGTCGTGGTGGTCATCGGCGCAATCGTGCCACGCCCACCGGTGGCAGCGGAGGGGGCCGGGCCGATTGTGAGCACGAACGCGGACGGCGCGGCGATCCCCCACCACGCCACCGGTCGGCTTAGGCTGCGAACATGGCCGCCCCGATCGTGCTTCCCGAGACGTTCACCTCCGCGGTGGCCGGCTTGCGTGCGGCGGCGCCCCGGGATGAAATCCTGCTCGAAGAGGTGGGCGCCCCCCAGCGACTCGCCCCGTACGCCTTCGCGCTGAGCGCCACCGTGCTGCGCGACGGCGACGAGGTGGCCACCGGGCGACTCATCCTGCTGCACGACCCCGTCGGTCACGAAGCGTGGGAAGGGACACTACGCCTGGTCACGTACGTGACCGCGGAGCTGGAGATCGACCTCGCGGCCGACCCCCTGCTCCCCTCGGTCGGCTGGACCTGGCTCACCGACGCGCTCGACGCGCAGGGCGCCGACTACCGGGCCCTCGGTGGCACCGTGACCCAGACCATGTCCACCCGGTTCGGCGACCTGGCCGGGCCACCCGCCGCCGGTGACATCGAGATCCGGGCCTCCTGGACCCCTCTCGGCGCCGACCTGCACGCCCACCTGTTGGCCTGGTGCACCCTGCTGGCCTCGACCGCCGGGCTGCCCCCGCCCGGGGTGACCGCGCTGCCGGACCGCCGCCCGGCCGGCGCCGCCTGACCCCCGGATCAGGGGCCACCGGTCGCCGGCCGTCACCGTTCGGTCGTCATCGCGCGTTCGTCACCCGTCAGAGGTAGCCGTCGGCCTCCGCGCAGACCTTGTCCGCCTCTTCGAGCGCCTTCTTGAACGCGGACTCGCTGCTGGCGGTCATCGCCTTGCTGAACAGGTCGAGGCAGTTGGCGATGACCGCCTTCTGCCGGGCCTGCTCGTCCCGGTCGTTCTTGGTCCCGGTCAGGTCCTGCTCGACCGCCTTGATCCGGTCGTTGGCCGCCTCCAGGCCCCGGTTGAGCCGCTCGATCTCGCGCGAGTTCGCGGCCAGCCGGGTGTCCCGGTCGGCCACCTGGCCGGTGAGTTCCCGCTCGGTCCGGTTCAGCTCGTTGGACCTGGTCACGAAGAGCCCGGTCATCACCGCCCCGACGGTGAACAGCAGCGCGACGACGATCGAGAGCACCAGCACCGTACGGCGCTTGCCACCCGGCGCCGGTGTGCCGTACGGCAGGCCGGGTCCCGGCGGCGCGGACATCGGCTGCCCGTACGGTGCCCCCGACATCGGCACCCCCGGATAGGGCTGCGGCCCACCGACCGGCACGCCCGACGCCGGAACCCCGGAGACCGGCGCGTAGTACGGCGGCGGCACACCCGGCCCGGTCGGGGCGGGGTGGGCCACGGTCGGCGGCTCCGCCGGCTGTCCGGGCACCGCCGGAGCCGGGTGGGCCACCGTCGGCGGCTCCGTGGGCTGCCCGGCAGTGGCCGGCGGCGGATTCCCCGCTCCGGCCGGGCCGGCGGCCGGTACGGGGGCAGCGCCCGACCCGGTCACCGGCGGCAGCGGGGTGGTCGGATCGACCAGTGGCGCGTCGTCGGGACCGTTCAGGGGCTGGGACATGGGCTTCCTCCGTGGGTATGACTGAGCGCTGGATTATCCGGCCGGACCGGATGCGACGGTGGGGCACAAACGGCCCACACCGGTGATTGCGACCGATGGGCTGACCCGATGCGGGCTGTCCGGTCGACCTCAGCAGATCTTGAAGCCGTCGCAGGCGGTCTTGATGGGTACGGCCAGACCAATCCCCTCGGCGTCGCGTGCCTTCGCCGTGGCGATGCCGACGACCTGCTTCGCCCCGTTGATCACCGGGCCACCCGAGTTCCCCGGGTTGATCGGCGCGTCGAACTGGATCACCTTCCCGGGGCCGTCCTCGTTGTCGCGGAAGGCGCTGACCACACCGGTCGTCACGCTGTCCTCCAGGCCGAGCGGCGCGCCCACCACCACGATCTGCTGGCCGGACTTCACCACCTCGGGCGCGGCGACCAGGCCGGTGAAGGTGCCGTCCGTACTGAGCTGCGCGACGTCGTTGGCCTTGTCGACCTTGACGATGGTGGCCGGGAAGCGCTGGTCCGTACGCTCCAGGAAGACCTGCCTGCCGCCGCCGTTCCAGAGTTCCTCGACCACGTGGAAGTTGGTGAACAGGTTGGTGCCGCCGTTGGCGGTCGGCTTGCCGACGGCGAACGCGGTGCCGGTGAACTGCCCGGCCCGGACCCGGAAGACGCTGGGCAGGACGGCGCTGGAGATGGCCTCGGGGTTGAACACCTGCCCGGCCCGGTCCTCCAGGTTCCGGGTCTGCCCCTCGATGCCGTCCAGGCGGGCGCCGTCGGCCCGCTGCGCCTCGGCCAACCGCCGGTCGGTGTCGGCGAGCCGGCCGGTGAGCCGGTCGATCTGGTACGCCTGGAACCCGACCGCCCCGGCCAGCGCGAGCACCAGCAGCAGCGCGGTCACGCCGGGCCAGGCGAGTCGCCGCCGCGCCTTCGGCGCCGGTTCACCGACCCCGACCGGCGGGTAGGGGTAGCCGGGCGGCCCGTAACCGGTGCCCGGCGCAGGGGCGTACGCCGGCCCCGAGGACACCGGCCCGTAGCCCGGCGCGGAAACCGATGCCGGACCGTAACCGGACTCCGACCCCGGCCCGTGCACCGGGGCGGACGCCGGCCCGTAACCGGACCCGGACACCGCGCCGTGAGCGGGTGCGGAGACCGGACCGTGAGCCGGTACGGGGCCGGGGCCGGACGCCGGGCCGTATCCCGGTGCCGGTACGGGGCCGTACCCGGTGCCGGGTGCCGGCGGCGGGGTCAGCGGCGCGGTGGGGTCGGTCCGGGGCGGCTCCATCCGGGGCGGCAGCGGACCCGGCCTGACCTCGACCACCGGCTCCACCTGCGGCGATCCCGGGACACCGGACCACTGTCCGGGTCCGGGCGCGGTCCGGTCCGGTCCGTCCTCGGTCGGCTGCCGCTGGCCGGGCACCGGTGCGCCGGGGTACGGCTCGGGGCCAGGGGCGGGATGCGGGTCATAGCCAGAGGTCATGAATCGACGTCCTCCCGTAGACGTTCGTGCCACAGTCGTACCGTCGGGCGACCAGCCCGGGAATCTGCGGCAAGGAGGGACCGTACCGGCCGTGCTGAGCTTTGTCTTCCCCGATGTCTGACTCGTCCAATCCGACAAATGTACGCACCGTCCGGGCGGACAAACCGCCGCGCCGGCCCGGCTGCGTATGGCGGATGCGGGTGACCACTAGGGTTGTCAGGTGACCGACGAACCACCCCTGCGCCGTCGGGCCGCGCAAAGCCAAGCAGGGGACGAGCCGCACAGCCTGCCGGCGTCCGCGCCGGAACCCGAGACCGTGGGGCCCGACCCAACGCCTGGCGGGCCCGTTCCGCTCCTCGCCCCCCGCGACGGCACACCGGAGCCGGTGGCAACCCCTGCCGCCCTCGCCGATGTCGTCGCCCGCTTCGCCGCCGGCACCGGCCCGGTTGCCGTCGACGCCGAACGCGCCTCCGGCTACCGCTACAGCCAGCGCGCCTACCTGGTGCAGTTGCGCCGGGCCGGCGCTGGCACCGTGCTGATCGACCCGTTGCCCCTCGGCGACCTACACACCCTCGACGAGGCACTCGCCGACACCGAGTGGGTGCTCCACGCCGCCAGTCAGGATCTGCCCTGCCTGGCAGACCTGGGGCTGCGCCCGCGCCGGCTGTTCGACACCGAGTTGGCCGCCCGGCTGGCCGGTTTCGAACGCGTCGGCCTGGCCGCGCTGACCGAGCAGTTGCTCGGTTACACCCTGGAGAAACATCATTCGGCCGCCGACTGGTCGAGTCGACCGCTGCCGGACTCCTGGCTGACGTACGCCGCGCTGGACGTGGAACTCCTCACCGACCTGCGCGACCGTCTCGCTCTCGAACTGGAGGAGCAGGGCAAGCAGGACTGGGCGGCGGAGGAGTTCGCCGCGCTGGTGCTGTGGGGGGCGCAGCCGTTGCGGCAGCGACCCGACCCGTGGCGCCGTACCTCCGGTATCCACCGGGTCCGGGGCGCGCGCGCCCAGGCCCGGGTCCGGTCGATGTGGTACGCCCGCGACGCCATCGCGTCCCGGCGCGACTCCGCACCGGGTCGGGTCCTGCCGGACGCGGCGATCATCGCCGCCGCCGAGATGGACCCGAAGGACGAGCGGACCCTGCTGATGCTGCCCGGCTTCGGTGGCCGTTCGGTACGCCGGCTCGCCCGGACCTGGCTCGAGGCGCTTTCCGAGGCGAGGGCGCTGCCCGACGACGCGCTGCCGGTCAGCCCGTCGGTGGACGGGCCGCCACCACCGCACCGGTGGGCCGAGCGCGACCCGACGGCGGCGGCCCGGCTGGCCCGCTGCCGTGAGGTGGTGACCCGGATCGCGGCCGAGCACAATCTGCCGCCGGAGAACCTGATCACGCCGGACTCGGTCCGCCGGCTGGCGTGGACGCCGCCCGACGAGATCGACGAGGCGACGGTGGTCGAGACGCTGCGCGGCTACGGAGCCCGCAACTGGCAGGTCACCCTGATCGGGGAAGAGCTGACCCGGGCCCTGCCCGAGCCGGTCTGACCGCTCCGCCACCGCCCCACGTACGCCGGGGCGGTGGCGGTTCACACGGTCCTCGCGTACGGCGGCTTCAGTCTTCGAGTACGGCGTCGCGCTGTGCGGCCCAGGCCAGGGAGTGCCGGATCCCGTCCTCCAGGGTCAGTTCCGCCTTCCAGTCCAGCAACTGCCGGGCCCGGCCCGTACGGGTGTAGGAGCCGGCGGAGTCACCGGGGCGGGGACCGGTTTCGCGTACCCGCAGGGGGCGGTCGCTGACCGCGTTGAACGCGGTGACGAACTCCTTGACCGTGGTGCCGTTGCCGGTGCCGAGGTTGATCACCTCGTACGACCGCTGCGCGCCGACCGGGAGGATGTCGTCGAACCGGCGCAGCGCCTGTACGTGCGCCCGCGCCAGGTCCCAGACGTGGATGTAGTCGCGGATCCCGGACCCGTCACGGGTGGGCCAGTCGACGCCGGTGACCAGGAACTCGGTGTCCTTCTCCAGCGCGCTGATCATCATCCCGAGGGCGTGGCTGGGCCGGCGGAGCTGCAACCCGGTACGCATGGTCGGGTCCGCCCCGATCGGGTTGAAGTAGCGCAGCGAGAGTGCCCGCAGGTCGGTGGCGGCGGCGGTGTCGGCGAGGATCGTCTCCAGCATCGCCTTGGTCCGCCCGTACGGGCTGGTCGGTTCCAGGTCCGAGTTCTCGTCCACGGAGAAGTCCTCGCCGGGGCGGTAGATCGCGGCCGAGGAGCTGAACAGGACCCGCTGGCACCCGTTGCGCAGCAGGTGGTCGAGGAAGTCGACGGACTTGCCGACGTTCTCCCGGTAGTAGCGCAGCGGCTGGGCGACCGACTCGGGGACCACGATCAGCGCGGCGGCGTGCACGACCGCGGTGATGTCGGGGTGGTCGGCGAAGATCCGGTCGATCAGCGCGCCGTCGGCGATGTCCCCCTGGTAGAAGATCCGGTCCCGGGTGAACTCCCGCCGGCCGGTGTTGAGGTTGTCCAGGATCACCGGCACCAGGCCGTCATCGAGGCAGGCCGACACCACCGTGCTGCCGATGAAGCCCGCGCCGCCCGCTACCAGTACCTTCAACGCCGCCTCCGTGTCACCCCGCGCCGGTCCCGATCAACCTACCGGACCCGCGTCGGGGGCCGGGCGGACGTGGTGTGGCCCGGACCACAGACGGCGCACTGACAGCCCTAGTTACCGGCGAGTAGCATCCGGGGTACACGCCCCGCCGCCAAGGAGGCTCAAGTGCCCCGAGAAGTCAGGGAAGTCGTCTTCGTCGACGGCGTCCGCACCCCGTTCGGCAAGGCGGGTGGGATGTACGCCAACACCCGCGCCGACGACCTCGTCATCCGCTGCATCCGCGAGCTGCTGCGCCGCAACCCGCAACTGCCGCCGGAGCGGGTCGACGAGGTGGCCATCGCCGCCACCACCCAGATCGGCGACCAGGGCCTGACGATCGGCCGTACCGCCGCCCTCCTGTCCGGTCTGCCCAAGACCGTCCCCGGCTACGCCATCGACCGGATGTGCGCCGGCGCGATGACCGCGGTGACCACAGTGGCCGGTGGCATCGCCATCGGCGCGTACGACGTGGCCATCGCCGGCGGTGTCGAGCACATGGGCCGGCACCCGATGGGCGAGGGCGTCGACCCCAACCCGCGCATCCTGGCCGAGAAGCTGGTCGACCCGTCCGCCCTGGTGATGGGCTCCACCGCGGAGAACCTGCACGACCGGGTCCCGCACATCACCAAGGAGCGCTCGGACGCCTTCGCGCTCGCCTCCCAGCAGAAGACCGCCAAGGCGTACGCCAACGGCAAGCTCCAGGACGACCTGGTGACCGTCGCGATCCGCGACCCCGAGACCGGCTGGGCCCTGGCCACCGTCGACGAGGCGCCCCGGGACACGTCGATGGAGAGGCTGGCCGGGCTGAAGACCCCCTTCCGCCCGCACGGCAAGGTCACCGCCGGCAACGCCGCCGGACTCAACGACGGCGCCACCGCCAGCCTGCTCGCCGCCGAGGAGGTCGCCCACGAACTCGGCCTGCCGATCGGCATGCGCCTGGTGTCGTACGGCTTCGTCGGGGTGGAGCCGGAGGTGATGGGGATCGGCCCGATCCCGTCCACCGAGAAGGCGCTGCGGATCGCCGGGCTGACCATCGACGACATCGGCCTGTTCGAGCTGAACGAGGCGTTCGCGGTCCAGGTCCTCACCTTCCTGGACCACTTCGGGATCGCCGACGACGACCCCCGGGTCAACCAGTGGGGTGGGGCGATCGCCATCGGCCACCCGCTCGCCTCCTCCGGCGTACGGCTGATGACCCAGCTCTCCCGGCAGTTCGCCGAGCACCCCGAGGTGCGGTACGGCATCACCGCCATGTGCATCGGGATCGGCATGGGCGGCACGGTCATCTGGGAGAACCCGCACTGGAACGGGGCAGATTCATGAGTCAGCTGCAGAACCCGAACGAGGTTGTCACCAGGGCGCTGCTGCGGCTGGTGAACGTACCCGGGCTGGACCGGCCGGCGGCGCTGATCACACTCGACAACGGCTTCGACCACAAGAAGCCGAACAGCCTCGGGCCGGCCGGACTGGCCAGCCTGGACGAGGCGATCACCGCCGCGCTGGCCGCCGAGCCGGCGTTGGTCGCGGTGACCGGGAAGCCGTACATCTTCTGTGTCGGCGCCGACGTGACCGGGATCCCGCTGGTCACCGACCGGGAGCAGGCGCTCGATATCGGCCGGCTCGGCCACCGGGTCTTCGCCCGGCTGCGCGACAGCGCCGTACCGACCTTCGCCTTCGTCAACGGTGCCGCGATGGGCGGCGGCCTGGAGCTGGCCCTGCACTGCCACTACCGGACCCTCTCCGGCGGGGCGGCTGCGTTGGCCCTGCCCGAGGTGTCGCTGGGCCTGGTGCCCGGCTGGGGCGGAACGCAGCTACTGCCGAACCTGATCGGCATCCCGATGGCCACCCAGGTGATCATCCAGAACCCGCTGATGCAGAACCGGATGCTCAAGCCGAAGCAGGCGGCCGAGATGGGCATCGCCGACGTACTGCTCGAACCGGCCGACTTCCTGGAACGGTCGCTGGAGTGGGCGGCCGGCGTGGTCCGGGGCACGGTCACGGTGACCCGACCCGAGGTCGACCGGGAGATGTGGGACGGGGTGATGTTCTTCGCCAAGCAGACGCTCGACGAGCGGCTGCACGGCGCGGTCCCGGCGGCGTACCGGGCGTTGGAACTGCTCGGCCTGGCCAAGGACGCACCGTTCGAGGCCGGTACGGCCGCCGAGGACGAGGCCCTGGCCGACCTGGTCCTCAGCGAGGAACTCCGCAGCGGCCTGTACGCCTTCGACCTGGTCCAGCGCCGGGCCCGCAAGCCCGTCGGCGCTCCCCCGGCGACGCTGGCCCGCCCGGTGACCAAGGTCGGCATCGTCGGCGCCGGTCTGATGGCCTCGCAGCTCGCGTTGCTGTTCGCCCGCCGGTTGCAGGTCCCGGTGGTGCTCACCGACCTCGACCAGAACCGGGTCGACAAGGGCGTGGCCTACGTCCACGGCGAGATCGAGAAGCTGCTCGGCAAGGGCCGGATGGACGCCGGTACGGCAGCCAAGCTGCGCGGGCTGGTCACCGGCTCGGTGGACAAGTCGGTCTTCGCCGACGCCGACTTCGTCATCGAGGCGGTCTTCGAGGATCTCGGGGTGAAGAAGCAGGTCTGGGCGGAACTGGAGAAGATCGTCTCCCCGGAGGCGGTGCTCGCCACGAACACCTCGTCGCTGTCGATCGGTGCGATGGCCGCCGACCTGGAGCACCCGGAGCGGGTGGTCGGGTTCCACTTCTTCAACCCGGTCGCGGTCCTCCCGCTGCTGGAGATCATCCGGGGCGAGCGGACCGACGACGCCACCCTGGCCACCGCGTTCGCGGTCGGCAAGGAGCTGCGCAAGTCCTGCGTACTGGTCTCGGACGCACCGGCGTTCGTGGTCAACCGGCTGCTCACCCGGTTCCTCGGGGAGATCTTCGCGGCGGTCGACGCGGGCACCCCGCTCGACGTGGCGAACACCGCCCTGGACCCGCTCGGGCTACCGATGCGCCCGCTGGCGCTGCTGCAACTGGTCGGGCCGGCGGTGGCGTACCACACCGGGGCGACGCTGCACGGTGCCTTCCCGGACCGGTTCGGGGTGAGCGAGAACCTGAAGCGGATCGCCGACGCCGGCCGGCCCCTGCTGGTCGACGGCGAGGTGGACCCCGAGGTCGCGGCCCTGCTCCAGGTGGGTGACCAGCCGCTCGACGCCGAACAGGTACGTCAGCGCGCCCTCGACGCACTCGCGCAGGAGGTCCGGCTGATGCTGGACGAGGGAGTGGTGGCCGCCGCGCCGGACATCGACCTGTGCCTGATCCTGGGCGCGGGGTGGCCGTTCCACCTGGGCGGCGTGACGCCGTACCTGGACCGGACCGGCACCTCCGAGCGGGTCACCGGCCAGCGCTTTCTGCCGTACGGCGTGGCCAGCCTGCCGGCCTGACCCGTCCTGGTCCACGGGGGCCGTTCGCCGCACGACGCGGTGGACGGCCCCCGCCGCGAGCGGGTCAGCGCAACTGCTGGGCGACGTCCTTGCCGGCCGACAGGATCTCGATGACCGGCAGGGGCTTCAACGGCGTGACGGGCGCCGATCCGGGTGGGGTTACCGGACCGGTGGGGCCGGCACGTCCGCCGTGCCACCGTCCGCCTGAGCCGACGCCGGAGCCGTTGTCGAGGCCGGGACGGCCCTAGGAGCCGGAGCCACGGCCGGTGATGCGGCCGGCGACGCGGGCACCACCACGGCCGAGGCCGCCACCACCGGGGTCGCGTCGGCGGCCGGCAGCGTCACGGTGACCTCCAGGCCCCCACCGGGCTGGGCCACCGCGGTCACCGCTCCCCCGTGCGCGTCGCAGACCGCCGAGACGATCGACAGCCCGAGTCCGGAGCCACGGGCACCGGTCCGCTCCCGGCCACCGCGCCGGAACGCCTCGAACAGCCCCGGCACGTCGGTCTGGTCCACCTCGAAGCCGGTGTTCCCGACCACCAACCGGACCTGCGCCGCGTCCGAACTGGTACGCACCCAGAGCCGGCCGTGCAGGTGGTTGTACCGGACCGCGTTCTCGATCAGGTTCCCGGCCAGCCGCTCCAGCAGGCTCGGGTCGCCGACCACCGGGGCCGGCTCCAGCGACGCGCTGACGTCCAGCCCCAGCCGTTTCACCTCCGAGCCCATGGCGGACAGCGCGGCGGCGGCACCGTCGGCCAGGTCGGTGGGGGCCTTGCGGCTGAGCCGGCGCCCCGACTGGGCCTCGCTTCGTGCCAGCACCAGCAGCGAGTCGACCAGCCCGTTCGCCCGCTCGGAGGCGTCCCGGACCACGGTCGCCATCCGGCGGTACTCGGCCACGTCCGCCTCGTCGTCGGCCATCGTCACGTCGATCTCGGTACGCATCACCGCCAGCGGCGTACGCAGCTCGTGCGAGGCGTTCGCGACGAAGCGTTTCTGCGCCTCGAACGCCCCGCCGATCCGGTCCAGCATGGCGTCGAAGGTGCCGGCCAGCTCGGCCACCTCGTCGTCCGCCCCGGAGTAGCGGATCCGCTGGTCGAGGGTGGCCTCACCGAGCCGGCGGGCGGTGGAGGTGACCTGGTGCAGCGGGCGCAGCGCCCGACCGGCGACCGCGTACGCGCCGGCCACCCCGACCACGCTGATCGCCAGCAGGGCGACGAACCCCTTGGCCAGCAGTTGCCGGGTGGCGGAGGAGGCCACCTCCTCCTGCCACTGCTGGGCGTCCAGCTGGGTGTTGTCGGCGAGTACCACGGTGGTGCCGGGGAGCAGGTCGTCGGCGGGCCGGAGCGCGGCGGTGACCAGCAGCCAGGCGAGCAGCAGCAGGATCGCCCCCGCACCGACCAGCAGTACGCCGTTGAGCAGGGTCAGCCGCAGCCGCAGGGTGGGCCGCAGCCGGGGCCGTCGACGGGTCAGGTAGACGGTCATGCGCCGACCTGCTCGGGCAGGTAGCGCTCCGGCATTCGGTAACCGGCGCCGACCACGGTCTCGATCAACGGCGGATCACCGAGCTTCTTGCGCAACGTCATCACGGTGACCCGGACGGTGGTGGTGAACGGGTCGGTGTTGGCGTCCCAGACCCGTTCCAGAAGCTCCTCGCTCGACACCACCGCACCCCGGGCCTTCAACAACTCCTCCAGCACGCCGAACTCCTTGCGGGTCAGGTCGACCGGTGCGCCCGCGCGGGTCGCCACCCGGCGGGCCGGGTCGACCACCAGGTCCGCGACGGTGAGCACCGGGGGCGCGGCCGGGGTGGCCCGCCGGCCGAGCGCCTGCACCCGGGCGACGAGCTCGTCGAAGGCGAACGGCTTGGGCAGGTAGTCGTCGGCCCCGAGTTGCAGCCCCTCCACCCGGTCGGCGACCGTACCGCTCGCGGTGAGCATGAGGACCCGGGTCAGCGCCCCGGACTCGACCAGGTCGGCGCAGATCTGGTCGCCGTGCACACCGGGCAGGTCCCGATCGAGTACGACCACGTCGTACCTGGTCACCATCGCCATCTCGTGCCCGGCGGTGCCGTCGTAGGCCACGTCGACCGCCATGCCCCGGCGGCGCAGCCCGCGAACGATCGCGTCGGCCAGATTCCGCTCGTCCTCCACCACCAGCACCCGCATCGCGACCTCCGAAGCTCGACTGTCCCCCGCCGTCCAGGAACAACCTAGCCGCGCCGACCAAACCCCAGCTCAGGTCGCCCCTGCCGGGGCGGTGTCGGGCTCCGGCCGGGGCCGGCCGCCGGTCAGCTCGGCAGGTGCCAGATGCCGATCGCCCCGCTGAGCTGGCGGCAGACCAGCAGTCCGTCCGTGACCCGGCAGTCACCGGAGACGTCGGGCACCACGGCCAGCGGCCGGGTTGACCCCGACGCCGGGTCGAGGTCGGCGACCCAGGTACGGCCGTCGTCCGACCTGATCCGTACGCCGATCAACCGGACCGGGTCCGCCGGCTTCCCGCTGCCCGGTGCGGCCCCGGCGCCCGGCGAGCGGCCGATCACCTGCCAGGAACCGAGGTCGCCGAGCACCCGACCGGTGGCCGGGTCGAGCACGTTCAGCCCGGCCGCCACCATCGGCCGCGCCTCGCTGCTCGCGAGCAGGTACGCCCCGACCGGCATCAGGTTGCTCCAGCGGGGATCGCTCCAGCGGACCGCCCCGGTGGCCGGGTCGAGCACCCGTACGCCGCCCTGCGGGCGGAACGTGCAGAGCAGCGGGCCGCACGGCTGCGGCCACGGTTCCCGGTCGACGTCCCAGTCGATCGTCCACCGCCGGTCGAACGCGTCCAACCCGTACGCGGTGAGGCTCTGCGGGCCGTCGGGGACCAGCAGCAGGTCGCCGACGACCTGTGGCGGCCACTGACCGCTGCCGAGCGCGGGCGGGTGGGGCAGGTCCGCCGACCGGACCACCGCACCGGAGCCGAGGTCGCGTACCTCGATCCGGCCGGTTGTCCCCCTGGTCACGGCCACCTCCGGCAGCGGCCCCTCGGGGCCGGGGTCGGCGGACCCGGCCGGCGCGGCGTAACCGCGTACGACGCCGGCGGGCAGGGGGAGCGACCAGTGCACCGCCCCGGTGTCCGGGGCCACCGACTCCAGGGTGCCGGCGGACAGGACACCCCAGCCGTTCGGGGAGTCGTCCCAGCCGGGTCCACCGGCACCGACGTCGGTGTCCGGTACCCAGAGCAGGATGTCGCCGCTGGCGCTGGCCGTCTCGTAGGTGGCCGTACGGAGCCAGGAGATGGCCCCGGTGGCGGTGTCGACCCCGACCGTCCGCCGGGGTGCCACCGAACCCCAGTCCGAGGTGAGGACCAGCGTGTGACCGATCAGGGTGTGCCCGCCCAGGGGGCCCGGTACCGGCATCCGGACCTGCCACAGGAGCGCGCCGTCGGCCAGCCGGAACGCGCTGACCTGCTGCCGGGGCTCGGTGGAGGTGTCGACCGGGTCGATCACGAAGATCCGGTCGGTGCCGGTGACCATCGACGCGCCCAGCCGGGCGGGAATGGTCGCCACCGACAACGGGGGCGGCCCGACGCCGGCCGCGGTCACGGTGGCGAGCAGCACCGCCAGCACGGCGGCGATCCGGACCCACCGGTTGGCGAGCCAGGCACGGGCCAGTGGCCGCTCCTCGACCGGCTGCTCGGTGAGCCGATCACCGAGGTCGATCTCGATCACCGGCCACCCCTCCGTCCGAACCTCGTGTTGCCGTCCGGAGCGGTTGTCGTACCGGCGGTCGGACCGGGGGCCCGCGAGTCCATTCTCAACCGGCTGGCCCGACTCGCCCCGGCGCCCGCCTGTACGATGTCGCGTCGTGGCAATCCCGGTAGTAAATAACAATTCGGACACGGATCCCGCGTCGGAGGCACGCACCGGGTCGGACGACGCCCCCGCACCGGCGGCCTCCGACCAACCGCGCGTACGCCGACCGTACCGGAAGCCGGCCCGCGCCGACGTGCTCGCCATCGGGGCATACGTCCTGCTCGGGGTGGTGGTCTGCGCCAACTACTGGGTGGACATCCAGTACCGGGTGTCGTCGCACCTGCCGACCGACCACAGCTGGTTCGAGTGGCTCCTCTCACACGGCGCCTACTCGGTCCGGCACTGGGAGAACCCGCTCTTCTCGGCCCGGCAGAACGCCCCGGACGGGGTCAACATGATGGCGAACACCTCGGTGCTCGGCATCAGCCTGCCGCTGGCCCCGCTGACCATGCTGTTCGGTCCGCAGGTCACGTACGCGATCTACCTGGGCGGGGCGCTCGCGGCCACCGCCGGCACCTCGTACTGGATGCTCTCCCGGCACCTGGTCACCTCGCGCGGTGCCGCGTTCGTCGGCGGGGCGTTCCTCGGCTTCGCGCCGGGGATCGTGCACCACGCCAACGGCCAGCCGAACTTCGTCTCGAACTTCCTGCTGCCGATCATCGTGGTCCGGGTGCTGCGCCTCGGCGAGCCCGGCCGCTGGCTGCGCAACGGGCTGGTGCTGGGGCTGCTGGTCGCGTACCAGATCTTCATCAACGAGGAGATGCTGCTGCTCACGGCGCTCGCCCTGCTGGTGGTCGTGGCCGCGTACGCGGTGCAGCGGTGGTCGGCGGTACGCGCCCAGGCGGTGCCGTTCCTGCTCTCGATGGGCGTCGGCGGGGCGCTCGCCCTGCTGCTCGCCGGCTACCCGATCTGGTACCAGTTCAACGGCCCCCAGTCCTACCGGGGGTTGCAGGGCGGGATCTTCCACAACTGGGGCGAGGACCTGTCCGCGTTCGTCACCTACTCCCGGGACACCATCGCCGGCTCCGAGGCGGTGGAGAAGACCATCGGCATGACCGAGCAGAACACCTGGTTCGGCTGGCCGCTCGTCGGTCTCGCCCTGCTGGTGATCGTGCTGCTCTGGCGTACCTCGCTGGCGGCGCGGACGGCCGCCGTACTCGCCCTGGTCTTCGGCGTCGCCTCGATCGGGCCGTTCGTCCGGGTCGGCGGGGTCGAGACCGAGGTCCGGGGCCCGTGGAGCTTCATCCCGGACGACCTTCCGCTGGTCGAGATGATGATGCCGACCCGGCTGAGCCTGGTCGTCGCCGCCGTGGTCGGGGTGCTGATCGCGCTGGCCTGGGACGCGGTGGCGACCACCGCCGCCGGCGACGGGCCGCAGCGGCGCAGGGTCAGGATCCTGGCGTACGCCGCGATCGCGCTCGCGCTGCTGCCGCTGGTGCCCAAGCCCCTGCCCGCGATGCACATCGACCCGCCGCCGCACTTCATCACCAGTGACGAGTGGAAGCCGTACGTGCCGGCCGGACGCACCCTGGTGCCGGTGCCCGTGCCCAGCAACGTGCACGGCCTGTCGACGCTGCGCTGGAGCGCGCTGACCGAGCACGAGTTCCCGGTGCCGGGAGGCTACTTCATCGGCCCGAACGCCGAGGGGCAGGGCGTGTTCGGCGCCACCACCCTCCCCACCGCCATGCTGATGTACGTCACGATCGACACCGGCCAGGTCCCCGACATCACCCCGGAGCAGCGGGCCCGTGCCGTCGAGGACCTGCGGTTCTGGCGTGCCTCGGTGGTGGTGCTCGGCGACCACCCGAAGGTGGACGCGCTGCGCGGCCTGATGACCGCACTGATCGGGCCACCCCAGCGGGTCGACGACGTCTGGCTCTGGGACGTACGCGCCCTGGTCGGCTGACCCGCCGGACCGGGCCGGCTACGGGACCTGGGCGCGGACGTCCCAGACCCAGGCCCCGGAGATCATCCGGCCCGGTCCCAGCAGCAGGTCCACGGTCTCCTTGACCGGGCCGCCCCGGTGCAGGCCGCCCTGGACCACCACGGCGGCCCGCCAGTACCGCAGGTCCTCGATCGCCTGCCGCCGCTGCTCGTCACCGATCGGGGGCACCTCGCCGGTGAACGCGACCCGGTCGAGCAGCACCGCCGTCGGCCGGTCCGGTGCACCCCACCGGGCCCGCCGGTCGTCCGGGCCCATCGGCCCGATGAAGTAGCCGCCCGGCGCGGTGAACGCCAACCCGGTCCGGGCCGACCAGTACATGCCGGCGGTCGCCTCACCGCCCCGGGTCGGGGGCACCGGCACGATGGTGCGCCCCGGCGGGACGTAGGACCGCCACTCGCCGGTGGCCACGAACTCCGGCACCGGCCAGGTCGGCACCGTACGCAGCGGCAGCGGCGCCACCGGCAGCGCCACGGCGAGCAGCGCCCCGGCCCAGATCAGCCGGACCGGGAGCCCCCCGGTCCGGGCGGCCGGGCCCCGGCGGAAGACCTCGTCGGTGGCCAACGCGAGCAGGACCGCCAGCATCGGCAGGCAGATCAGCGGGAACCGGGCCGGCACCGCCAGGTCGATCAGCGGCAGCTCGGCGAGCAGCCGGTACGGCCCGGTCAGCCCGGTCGGCCGGCCGTCCAGCCGGATCTCGTCACCCAGCGACAGTACGGCGAAGACCACCACCCCGACCGCGAGCACCTTCACCAGCGGCCGGCGCCACAGCCAGACCACCACCACGGCACAGAGGACGAGCAGCGGCAGCCCGAAGAACGAGTTCTCCTCGGTCGGGTTCGGCGACAGCAGCCCCGGTACGGAGTCGTGCCCGGTCAGCGACTGGCGGGCGGACGCGGTGAACGAGTTGATGTCGAGGGCGTACCCGCCGGGGTCGAAGGGCAGCCCCTGGTAGTGGCCCGGACCGAGGAACTGGAACCAGAGCGGGTACGCCAGCAGCACCGCCGCGACCAGCGCACCGATCCCGAGCCGGCCGAGGAAGGCCCGGCCGATCCGGCGTACGGTGGCCGGGCTCGCCGCCGCGTACGCGACCGTGAACAGGCCGCAGGCCAGGACCAGGAAAACGAGCACCTCCTCGCCGAGGAACACCTGGTAGGCGACGAGCAGCCCGAGCAGCACACCGCGCCGGAGCACCCGGTCGGTCGCCGGGGCGAACACCACCGCGAGGATCGCCGGGACCAGGAACTGCGAGATCATGTGCAGGTGGCCGGTGGCCTGGGAGACCATGCCGGGGGCGAACCCGCAGAGCAGCCCGCCGACGGCGGCGGCGAACCGGGACCGGACCAGCCGGCGGGACAGGAAGAGGTACCAGGCGGCGGCGGTGCCGGCCAGCGAGCCGACGATGGCCAGCAGGAACGCGGTGTGCGAGCCGAACAGCAGGGTCACCGGGGTGAGCGGGACGCCCAGGCCGAGCACCGACGTGTTGGCCATCAGGTTGACCCCGTCGGGGGCGTTGAGCGCGGTGCTGTGCAGCGGGTTCTCCAGGTGGGTCACCGCGTGCGCGGCGCGGGCCAGCATCCACTCGAAGAGCAGCTGGTCGTTGCCGGCCCGGGTGTTGTGGTCCGGGTGCAGCCAGAGCCGGGCGGTGACGTACCCGCCGGCGAGCAGGTATCCCGCCACCACCGCCAGGTCGACCAGCCACGGACGGCCGCGCCACCCGGCGACGATCCGGGTACGCAGACGCCGTACCGCCGACGGGGGTGAGCCGGCCGGTGGGGTGCCGCCGTCCGGCGTACCGGGAGAGGTGTCCGCACCCGCGGTGACCACCGCGGTCCGGGCCGGTTCCGCTCCCCCGGTCGGATTCATCCGACCGGTACCGGTGTTCCGCCGCCGGCCCGGCCGGCTCCGGTCCGCCGCATCAGCTACTCGGGGCGGTCAGGGTACGGATGTCCCACAACCAGACGTCGTCCACCCGCCGGCCGGGGCCGACGATCTGCTCCACGGTCCGGCGCAGCGGTTCGGCGTTCTTCTCCCGGACCGGGAGCACCAGGATCGCCGCCTGCCAGTGCCGGAGTTCGTCCATCGAGCGGCGCCGCTCGCGGTCGGTCAGGGTGAGCACCCGCCCGGTGGTCGAGACCTGGTCCAGCAGTTCGCTGACCCCGCTCGGCCGGCCACCGAAGCGACCCGGATCGCCGGTGTTCCCGTTGCGCGGGGCCAGGAAGTAACCCCCGGGGATCTTGAAGTCGAGGTTGGTCGAGGCGGCCCAGCGCATCCCGTTGGTGTGTCCCATCGCCGGCACCGGCACCGGCACCAGGGACTGGTCCGGGCCGACGAACTGCCGCCAGTGCCCGGACGAGATGAAGTCCGGTACGGCCGGTCGGGAGGTCATCTTCAGCGGCAGCGGGATGAGCGGGAGCAGGACGACGGCCAGCGCGGTGACCACACCGACCCGGCGGATCCGGCGGTCGACGCTCTCCAGGGACCAGGCCCGGTCGACGGCGAGGGCGAGCAGGATGCCGATCACCACGGTCGTGATCAGACCGAACCGGGTCGGCACCACCGCGTCGAGCAGCGGCAGCTTGACCAGCCACTCCCACGGACCCCAGAACAGGTCCCGGTTCCAGTAGGAGACCCGCTCACCCAACGACAGGATCGCGAAGAGCAGCCCGGTGAAGGCGAGCGCCCGTACGATCACCTCGCGCCGCAGCCAGATCACGATGCCCACGGTGAGCAGGGCCAGGCCCCAGCCGAAGAAGGCGTTCTCCTCGGAGTAGTTCGGTGCCAGGTTGGCGTTGGCCCGCTCGTTGCCACCGAGGGTCGGCGAACCGGGGCTGACGAACGCGGCCAGGTCGTTGCCGTAGTCGCGGACCGCGTCGCTGAGCCCGTGGTACGCCTGCCGCCCGGCGAACTGCACGTAGAGCGGGTACGCCAGCAGGGCGACCGCGAGCACCGCGCAGACCGCCAGCCCACCGGCCAGCGGTCGCCAGGCGGTACGGAACCGGCCGGGCTGCTGCGCCAGCACGGCGGCCAGGAAGACACCGCAGGCCAGGGCGGTGAAGAGCAGGATCTCCTCGTTGATGAACGCCTGGTAGCTGACCAGCAGCGCGAGGATGATGCCGTCGCGCACGACCCGGGTGGAGCGGGTCAGCAGGATGACCCGCCAGACGATGAACGGCAGCAGGAACTGGGAGATGATGTTCGGGTGCCAACTGGCGTGTGACAGCAGCGCCGGGGAGAACCCGCAGAACCAGCCGCCGACGATCGCCGCGATCGGGTTGCGGACGACGTACCGCGACAGGACGAAGTACCAGGCCGAGGCGGTGCCGGCGAGGCCGAGCGTCACCAGGACCACGAAGGACACCGCCGGCCCGAACAGCAGTGTCACCGGGATCATCGGAATGCCCAGCCCGAGGATGGCGGTGTTCGCCATCAGGTTGACCCCGTCAGGATAGTTCAGCCGGTCGGTGAAGAACGGGTATTCGCCGTGCAACACCACCCGTACGGAGTGGGCCAGGAAGAACTGCACCTGGGCCGGGTCGCTGCTGTAGAGCGACGCCACCCGACCGGCCGGATCGAGCCAGATCTGGCTGGTCACCCAGAACGCGGCGAGCAGGAACGCACCGAAGACCAGCAGGTCACGGCGGCGGGTCGGCCAGCGGCGCACGGGCGTACCCGGGTTGCCGGAGCGGTCCGCGGTGCCCCGGTCCGAACCGGAGGGCGGTGGCGTCGGTGTCGTACCGGCGGTGGTGCCGTCCGCCTCGACGGCTCCACCGTCCGCATCGACGGAAACCGGGCCCTGCTCACCGGTCGGGTCAATGGCAGCGGGCCCGCCGGACCCGGGTGCCTCCGGATCCGGTGTGGTTTCGAGACGTGGCTCGGCAAGCGTCACAGTCGGCGGAGTCTACCGGAGCGTCACGGACGTATCGGACGGCACGTACGGGATTGCGCAACGAGATCCGGACGGCACGCGTGGGCCGCCAAAAGCTGGGACGGCTTTGCCAGGTGACGCCCGAGCCCCGCCCGAGATCTCGTAGGATGTGGCTTCCGCACGCCAACGGGATCGGGGGCTTTCAGGTGGGTTCGGTCCGTCGTGGCGGCGTTTTGGCCACGGTGCTGGCATCGGCACTGCTCATCACCGGTTGCGGCCCGAGCACGGTGGAGCCGTCCGATCCGCTCCGCGTCGGTGCCGACTCCCGCGACGGCTCGCTGGAGGTCTGGCCGGCCCGGGGCGGGCTGACCGGCGATCCACAGGCGACGGCCGCGGTCACCCGGGCGGTGACGGACTGGCGTTCCCCGGTCGACGACCGGGTGCACGTCTCCTCGTCCGGCATCCTCTGGCTCGGGCAGCTCGACGGCGGCCCGCCGGTGGCCCTGGTCGCCGCGGACGTGCCGGGCGACGCCGCCTCCTGGTTGCTCCAGCTCACGGGGCGGGGCGCCGAGTTCGAGGTCACCAACGCCGTCGACTACTCCGACCCGGGCTACCTGATCTACTCCGACGTGCTGCCGGTCGTGGTGCCGGAGGGCCGCCGGTACCTGACCTCGACCCGGGTGGAGCGGCTGCTCGGCCCGGACGGCAAGCCGTTGACGGTGACCGACGGGGTCAGCGCACCGGTGGCCGTACCGCGCTGCGGTGCGGTGCCGATCACCGCCCGGCTGCGCAGCACCGAGTCGCTGCCGCAGGGCAAGGCGAACGACCGGCTGATCGACCTCGGCACCGGGATCGCCGGGCCGCGTTACCCGCTGGTGGTCGACGAGTCCGGGTCCGGGTTGAGTGCCCTGGAGGGGCTGGACACCTGTTCGCTGGCCACTTTGACGGGTCCGTTCGGGAGCGTTCCGCGCCAGATCCACGACCGGGTCCACCTCGGCTCGGTGCCGACGTCCTGGCCGGCCGACCGGGTCGCCACGAAGCCGCTCGGGCAGGTCCGGTTCGGTTCGGAGAAAGCCGGCCGACTCGACCAGCTCTCCTGGCACACCGACGCGGGCATGATGAACGCGGTCGTCCTGCGGCCGGCACAGGGGGCACCGGTGGCCTCCGAGGCGGACCGGGTGAACCCGTTGCAGGCGTACGAGCTGCCCACGCCGGAACGGAACCTGGTGGTCCTGGTCTGGCGGGCCAACTCGGAGACCAACCTGGCCCTACCGGCGGGCGTGACCCGTCTGGTGGACCGGCCGGGCTTGGCCGTGGTCGAGAAACCGGCCACCCGGGTGACGTTCACCCTCACCACCGCCGACAAGTCCTACCAGCGCCAGATGGGCGGCCGGTAGACACTCGCCGTCCCGGCAATCGGGTACGAGGGCGGTCGGTCGGCAGCACGCGGCACCCGCGCGGAGACACGAACCGCCGGTGGGGACAACCGGTGACCGGTCATCCCCACCGGCGGTGGAGTCGTTCGCGGGTCAGGCCCGGCCGTTGCGGCCCTTGGCCCGTTCCCCGGTGGCCGGGCGGTCCCCGTTTCCGGCGGGAATCCGAACCTCGACCGGCTCGATCGGCGCGTCGAGGCGGGACACCCAGCCGGTGACGTCACGGGCCACGTCCTGGGCGGTCAGGCCCAGGTCGGCGAGGATCTGCGCGCGGGTGCCGTGCGGTTGGAAGACCGACGGCACACCGAGGTCGCGCAGCGGCACCAGCAGGTCGGCGTCGCGCATCGCCTTGGCCAGCGCGTCACCGACACCACCGGCGCGTACGCCGTCCTCGACGGTCACCACCAGCCGGTGCGAACCGGCGAGCGTGACCAGGTCCTCGGGGATCGGGCGGACCCAGCGCGGGTCGACCACGGTGACCCCGTAGCCCTGCTCGGCCACCCGGGCCGCGACCTCGACGCCGAGCTGTGCGAACGCGCCGACGGCGACCAGCAGGACGTCCTTGCGCGCCGACTCCGCGAGTACGTCCACCGTGCCGACCCGGCGGACCGCCGGCAGGTCCTTGGCGATCGAACCGGTCGGGAAGCGCAGGATGGTCGGACCGTCGTCGACGGCGACCGCCTCGCGCAACTCGGCGCGGAGCGTGGCGGCGTCGCGGGGGGCGGCGATCCGCAGGCCGGGCACCACTCCGAAGACGGACATGTCCCAGATTCCGTAGTGGCTCGGCCCGTCCGGGCCGGTGATGCCGGCCCGGTCCAGCACGAAGGTGACCGGCAGCTTGTGCATCGCCACGTCGAGCAGGACCTGGTCGAAGGCCCGGTTGAGGAAGGTCGCGTAGACCGCCACCACCGGGTGCAGGCCGCCGAAGGCGAGCCCGGCCGCCGAGGTGGCCGCGTGCTGCTCGGCGATGCCCACGTCGTACACCCGCTCGGGGTACTTACGGGCCAGCGAGGCGATGCCGGTCGGCTCGGCCATGGCGGCGGTGATGCCGACCACGTCGGGCCGCTCGTCGGCGATCGCGACCAGTTCGTTGGCGAACACGTGGGTCCACTTCACCGACGGCGCGGCGAGCGCCTTGCCGGTGGCCACGTCGAAGGCGCTCGGGCCGTGGAAGCAGTCGGCCTCGTCCTCTTCGGCCGGCCGGTAGCCGTAGCCCTTGCGGGTGACCGCGTGCACGATGACCGGCCCGCCGAAGCCCCGGGCCCGGCGCAGGGCCGACTCGACCGCGGCCACGTCGTGCCCGTCGACCGGGCCGATGTACTTGATGCCGAGGTCCTCGAACATCGCCTGCGGCGTGACCGCGTCCTTGATGCCCTTCTTGACCGCGTGCAGCACCTCGTACATCGGACGGCCGACCAGGGGCGTCGAGCCGAGGGCGTCCTTCACCACGTCGAGCACCCGCTCGTAGCCGGGGTTGAGCCGCAGCGTGGAGAGGTGGTCGGCCAGGCCGCCGATGGTGGGCGCGTACGACCGGCCGTTGTCGTTGACCACGATGACCAGTGGGTTGCGGGCGGCGGCGATGTTGTTCAGCGCCTCCCAGCACATGCCCCCGGTGAGCGCGCCGTCGCCGACCACCGCGACCACGTCGCGGCGTTCACCCCGCAGGGCGTAGGCCTTGGCCAGCCCGTCCGCGTAGGAGAGTGCGGTCGAGGCGTGCGAGTTCTCGATCAGGTCGTGCTCGCTCTCGGCCTGGCTCGGGTAGCCGGAGAGCCCGCCGCGCTGGCGGAGCTTGTCGAACCCGTCCTGCCGCCCGGTCACCATCTTGTGCACGTACGCCTGGTGCCCGGTGTCGAACAGGAACCGGTCGCGGGGCGAGTCGAAGACCCGGTGCATGGCGAGAGTCAGCTCGACCACGCCGAGGTTGGGGCCGAGATGGCCACCGGTGCGGGACACCTTGGCGACCAGGAAGTCCCGGATCTCGGCGGCGAGCAGGTCGAGTTCCTCGGCCGACATCCGCTTGACGTCCTGGGGGCCGCGGACGGTAGCCAGCAGCCGGCCCGGGTTGGCCGCACCCTCTTCAACTCTCATGACCGGAGAGTCTATCGGCCCCGGGGGCGAGTGCAGCCCGGGCCGGAATCGTGCGCCGTTATTCGTCCGAGGGGCGGGCCTGCTGACATCCGGCTCAGCTCGTACGCCGATCAGGCAACCGATTCTGGCGGATCATCGGCAACTCCGGACGGTAACGAACCGGGTGCTCCGAGGGGTGGCGACGTTAATATGGCGGTAACAACCTCCTCGTCTTGAGGTGTTCCGTATGTTGCCTCGTAGTACCCGTCGCAACCGATCGGGCAGGGACGTCCGGCACCCCCAGAAATCCGGGGGGTACGCCACCGGCCAGCTCCTGGGCCTGCTCGTCGTCCTCCTGATCGGCCTTCCTTTCCTCCCCCTACTCCTGCTGATCATCCTCTGGATCCGTCTGAAGGACCGGACCCAGGGCCGGCCGGACCGGCAGGCCGCCGCCACCCGACGCGCTCTGGCGCACGGCCTGCTCTGACCCAGCGTGACCAGCGTTATGCAGCCGGGGTGAACAGCCCCACACACTCGACGTGCTGCGTCATCGGGAACATGTCGTACCCGCGCAACGCGACCAGTCGCCACCCCGCCTCGGCGAAGACCCGTACGTCGCGGGCGAAGGCCGCCGGGTCGCAGGCCACGTACGCGATCGCCCGCGCTCCGGTGCCGGTCAGCGCCCGGACCACGTCCGCGCCAGCGCCGGTACGCGGCGGATCCAGCACCACCAGGTCCACCGGTCCGGTGATCCGGCGGCGGGCCAGTGCGGTCTCCACCTTCGCCGACACCACCTCGACCTGACCGAGGTCACCCAGGTTCTCCCGAGCCGCCGCGACCCCCGACGGCGCCGCCTCGACCATGGTCACCCGCCCGGTCGGACCGACCCGGTCGGCCAGCGCGGCGGCGAACAGCCCCGCCCCGCCGTAGAGGTCCCAGGCCCGTTCCCCGGTACGCGGCTCCAGCAGCTCCAGTACCGCACCGACCAGTGTCTGCGCGGCAGCCGGATGGACCTGCCAGAACGCGTCCGGCGGCAGTTGCCACTCCCGTCCGGCGGCCAGCTCCCGGACCTTCTCCGGACCCCGCTCGGTGACCGGGGTGCCGTCCACGACGAGTTGGACGGCGACGTCACCACCGGTGGAGGCGACCGTCTCCACCGCCTCGGCGGTGGGCCACCGCTGTCCGTCGACCGAGAGCACCGGCAGTGACTGGATCGCCGGGTGCGCGATCAGGCACCGGTCCACCGGGACCACCTCGTGCGAGCGGTGCTTGAGCAGACCGGCCCGGCCGGCGGCGTCGACCGCGTACCGGACCCGGGAGCGCCAGCCGAGCGGACCTCCGGGCAGCGGTTCGATCCGTACCCCGAGGCTGTCGACCTCCTCCGGGGTGAGTCGGCCGAGCCGGCGCAACTGCTCGCGTACGACGTCGGCCTTCCAGTCGAGCTGCGCGCTCGGCGCGACGTGTTGCAGGTCGCAGCCGCCGCAGAGGTTCGGACCGGCGTACGGGCACGGCGGGGTGACCCGCTGCGCCGACGGTTCCAGGACGGTCACCGCGTCGGCCCGCAGGTACCCCCGGTTCACCTCGGTGATCTCGGCGATCACCCGCTCGCCGGGGAGCGCGTGCCGGACGAAGACGATCTGCCCGTCGAGCCGGGCCACGCAGTGCCCACCGGGGGCGACCGCGTCGATGGTCAGCTCGACCAGCTCGGCCTCACCCGGACCCGATCCCGCCTCCGGCCGGGTCCCGCCCGGCTGGGTGTCGGCCGGGGTCGGCTCGGTCTGCTCGGTCCGTACGCCCGTCGGCGCCTCGGCCCGGCTCATCGGGGCCGCGCCGTCGGGTCGGGGTCGGTCTGCGTCGGGGCGACCGGGGGTGGCTGTGGCGGGGCCGGGGTGAGCAGGCCGGCTCCGGTGCCGCCGCCGTGGCCGGTACCGCCCATGCTGGCGCCGCGCGGGCCACGGGCGGGCCCACGGCTGAGCGTGGCGTCGTAACGGTCCAGGTCCTTGGTCGCCGACGAGGCCAACTGCCAGGGCACGCTGGTCACCATCACGCCGGGCTCGTAGAGCAGGCGGCCCTTGAGCCGCAACGCGCTCTGGTTGTGCAACAGGTTCTCCCACCATCGGCCGACGACGTACTCGGGAATGAAGACGGTGACCACGTCGCGCGGTGCGTCGCGGCGCACCGAGGCGACGAAGTCGAGGATCGGCCGGGTGATCTCCCGGTACGGCGAGTCGATCACGGTCAGCGGCACCGGCACCTCGCGGCGCTCCCACTCGGCCTGGATCGCCCGGGTGTCCTTCTCGTCGACGTTGACCGTGACCGCGGTCAGCGTGTCCGGTCGGGTCGCCTGAGCGTACGCGACCGCCCGCAGGGTGGGTTGGTGCACCTTGCTGACCAGCACGATGGCGTGGTTGCGGGCGGGCAGCATGGGCCGGCCCTCGGCCGGGGTCAGCTCGGCCGCGACGGTGTCGTAGTGCTTGCGGATGCCCAGCATCAGCAGGTAGATCACGGCCATCGCGGCGATCGCGATCCAGGCACCGAGCAGGAACTTGGTGATCAGCACGATCACCAGTACGACGCCGGTCAGCCCCATCCCGAAGCCGTTGATCCCCCGGGACCGGATCATCTTCCGGCGCCGTTCCGGATCCCGTTCCACCCGCAGGAGCCGGTTCCAGTGCCTGATCATGCCGGCCTGGGAGAGGGTGAAGGAGACGAAGACGCCGACGATGTAGAGCTGGATCAGTCGGGTGATCTCGGCCTGGAACCCGACGATCAGCACGATCGCGGCGATGGAGAGGAAGACGATGCCGTTGGAGAAGGCCAGCCGGTCGCCCCGGGTGTGCAGTTGCCGGGGCAGGTACCGGTCCTGGGCCAGGATCGAGCCGAGCACCGGGAACCCGTTGAAGGCGGTGTTGGCGGCCAGGAACAGGATCAGCGCGGTCACCCCGGCGACGATGTAGAGCAGGAACGAACCACTGCCGAAGACCGTCTCGCCGAGTTGGGTGGTGACCGTCTTCTGCACGTACCCCTCGGGGCCGCCGATGATCTGCCGGGCCGGGTCCTCGACGAACTGCAGGTGGGTCAGGTGGGCCAGGGTGATGATGCCGACCAGCATGGTGATCGCGACGACCCCGAGCAACAGCAGCGTGGACGCCGCGTTCTTGCTCTTCGGCGGCTTGAACGCCGGTACGCCGTTGGAGATCGCCTCCACCCCGGTCAGCGCCGCGGCTCCCGAGGAGAACGTACGCAGCAGCAGGAAGACCAGGGCGAATCCGGTCACGCTGTGTTCGGCCTGGATCTGCAACCCGGCACTGGGGGCCTGGAGGTCGTCGCCGAGCACGAAGATCCGGAACAGGCCGGTGAGCACCATCCCGATGATCACGATCATGAAGCCGTAGGTCGGGATCGCGAACGCCGTCCCCGACTCCCGCAGGCCGCGCAGGTTGATCGCGGTCAGGATCACCACCGCCGCCACCGCGACGCCGACCTTGTGGGTGGCCACGAACGGCACCACCGAGCCCAGGTTGGCCACCCCGGAGGAAACCGACACCGCGACGGTCAGGACGTAGTCGACCAGCAGCGCGCTGGCCACCCCCACCCCGAACTTCGGGCCCAGGTTGACCGTGGCCACCTCGTAGTCGCCCCCACCCGACGGATAGGCGTGCACATTCTGCCGGTAACTCGCCACCACGGTGAGCATGACCACAACAACGGCCAGCGCCACCCACGGCGAGAAGACGAACGCCGAGGCGCCGGCGATCGACAGGGTAAGCAGGATCTCGTCCGGCGCGTACGCCACGCTCGAGAGCGCGTCGGAGGCGAAGACGGGCAGTGCGATGCGCTTGGGTAGGAGGGTGTGCTGCAGCTTGTCGGACCGGAACGGTCGACCGAGCAGCAGCCGCTTCATCAGAGAGGTGGGACTGGCCACAACCGGTAAGAGTACGACCGGGACCAGCCCATCGACATCCGGTGGCTGATCAACCGTCCCCGGCCGGGAACCGGTACGGTCGGGCGGCGTGAGCTGCCCCCGGCATGGCACGCTCTTTGCAGTCCCCCGGCCGCCGGGTGGAGCACACACGGTTCACGCCAGGAGGAAGCACCGTGCACATCGTGATCATGGGGTGTGGGCGGGTCGGCTCGACGCTTGCCCACAGTCTGGAGTCCCGCGGTCATTCGGTGGCCGTGATCGACCAGAACTCGGACAGTTTCCGCCGGCTCGGTCCCGACTTCGGTGGGATCACGGTCACCGGGATCGGGTTCGACGGCGAGGTCCTGCGCCAGGCCGGCATCGAACGGGCGGACGCCTTCGCCGCCGTGTCCAGCGGTGACAACTCCAACATCATCTCGGCCAGGTTGGCCCGGGAGACGTTCGGGGTGACCCGGGTGGCCGCGCGGATCTACGACCAGAAGCGGGCCCAGGTCTACGAGCGGCTCGGCATCCCCACCGTCGCCACCGTCCGGTGGACCGCCGACCGGATGATCCGTCACCTGGTGCCCGAGGGGAACGTGGAGATCTTCCGCGACCCCACCAGCACCGTTTCGATCATCGAGGTGCCGATACACAAGGACTGGGTCGGCCGCCCGATCAAGGCGATCGAGCAGGCGACCGGCGCCCGCGCCGCGTACGTCATGCGGTTCGGTATCGGAACGCTGCCCACCGCGTCCAGCGTTCTGCAGGAGGGTGACCAGCTCTTCATGCTGGTCACCGACGACATGGCCGGCGGGGTCACCACGGCGGCCGGCGCACCGCCCGAAGGGGGACAGTGACATGCGGGTCGCCATCGCTGGCGCGGGCAACGTGGGCCGGTCCATCGCCCAGGAGCTGATCGACAACGGCCACCAGGTGATGCTGGTGGAACGGCAGCCGAGGATGCTGCGCCCGGAACGGGTGCCGGACGCCGAGTGGGTGCTCGCGGACGCGTGCGAGCTGGCCAGCCTCGAGGAGGCGGACCTGGCGAGCTGCGACGTGGTGGTCGCGGCGACCGGCGACGACAAGGTCAACCTGGTGGTCTCCCTGCTGGCGAAGACCGAGTTCGCCGTGGCCCGGGTGGTCGCCCGGGTGAACCGGGCGGAGAACGAGTGGCTCTTCACCGACCAGTGGGGCGTCGATGTCGCGGTGAGCAAGCCCCGGGTGATGGCCGCGCTGGTCGAGGAGGCGGTGACGGTCGGTGACCTGGTCCGGCTGATGACCTTCCGCCAGGGCGAGGCGAACCTGGTCGAGATCACCCTGCCGCGTACCGCGCCCTACGTCGGGCACCCGATCCACGCCGTACCGCTGCCCCGGGACTCCGCCCTGGTGGCGATCCTGCGCGGCCGGCGGGTGCTGGTGCCGAGCCCGGACGACCCGCTCGAGGCGGGCGACGAGCTGATCTTCGTATGCACGGCCGAGGTGGAGGACGCCGTCCGGGCGGTCATGCTCGGCGCGGACAGCGTCGAACGGACCCGGGGCGAGAGCTGACCGGAAGGCGGGCCGCGGTCAGCTCGGGCTGACCGCGGTGGCCGACCCGGCCCGCGGAGCGTCCCGGGTCACCCGGCGCACCGTCCAGACCGTGATCGCCAGCAACAGCAGGTACGGCGGGTAACCCAGGGCCAGCCGGGCGATGCCCAGCGCGGTGTCCTGGTCGGCGAGGTAGAGCGCCGCCTGGACGCCGACCTTCGCCAACCAGACCACACCCCAGAGCACGGTGAGCCAGGTGAAGGTACGCACCAGCCGGGCGTCCTGGCGCCACTCGGACTTCCCCTTGGCCACCAGCACCGACCAGATCCAGCCGACCAGCGGCTGCCGGATCGCGGCCGAGGCGAGCAGCGCCAGCCCGTACGCGATGCCGTAGAGGATGCCGGGCAGGTAGAAGTCCTTCGAGTCGCCGCTGCGGAAGGCGATGAACGCCCCGACGGCGATGCCGAACAGGCCGTTGACCGCGTGCCGGATCGGCCGCTTCTGTGCCAGCCGGAGCACCGCGATCGCGATCGCCACGGCCAGCGAGGCGATCAGCGCCGGGCGCAGCTCGGCGAGCACGTTGACCAGTACGAAGACGAGCACCGGGACGCTCGACTCGACCATCCCCCGCCAGCCGCCGAGCTGCTCGGCGACCTGCTCGGCCATGCTCGGCAGCGGTGCCTCGTCCGCCGGGTCGGTGTCGACCCTGGCGGCCGGCTGTGGTCCAGTCGTCATCTGCACGTCTTCCGTTCGGGGCGGCGGCTGCCCGGCCTCGTACTCAACGGGGCAGTTCCAACTCGTAGTACGGGTTGTAGATGACTTTACGGTCATCGCGAATCGCCACGCGACCGCGAACGGTCAATTGCCGTCCCGGCTCGATCCCGATGATGTGCCTGCGCCCCAGCCAGACCAGTGTCACCACGTCGGTGCCGTCGTAGAGGTCGGCCTCCAGCGTGGGCAGGTTCGTCCGGGGCGTGTAGACCACGGTGCGGAGCCGACCGGAGATCGACACCAGCTCGCCCCGCCGGCACAGCCCGGCCGGCGTGCCACCACACTGCGCGCTCTCGCGACGCAGTTCCTGCGCCTCGATCTCGGCCTCGCTCGCGGTCAGCCGCTGCAGGAGGTTGCGCAGCGACCCCCGACCCTCGTCGGTCGCCATGACCTCGTGCCACCCTCCTCGAGCCGCCCCGGATCATCCGGCCGCGGCCAGTTCCAGCCGGTCCCGGCGGGGACCGCACTGCCAGCGTACGCCGGTGGGCCGGATCGGCGCGGACCGGTGGATCTCCGATCAGGCTGACCCGCGCGGCCTCGGCGAGGGCTTGCCCCGGCGGGGCTGCTGCTGGTCGGGAGCGCTCCCGTTGACCCTCGGCGCGGGCGTCGGGCCGCCCCCGTCCGGGCCACCGCCGTCCGCCCTGATCACGGACTCCCCGCCCGGCGCGGTGCCGGCCGCGGCGGCCTCCGCCGCCTGCCGCTCGGCGATCTCCTTGGGCAGTCGCAACGGCAACGGCTCACGAACCGGCTTGGCCTCCTGGCCCCGGTCCACCACCAGTCCGTAGAGGCAGTCGGCGAGCGGGCCGGCGGCGGTCGGGTCGGTCGCCACCCTGCCCTGATAGACCCCGCGAACCATCCACCGCGGCCCGTCGATGCCGACGAACCGCAGGTCCGTGAAACCCTCCGGGGTACGGACCCGGGCCCGCAGCTCGACGCCGTACTCGCCGTCGCTCTCCTCGGCCGCCGTGCCCTCACCGGACAGGGACTCGCGGATCTCCGCCCGCACCTCGTCCCAGATGCCCTCCGAGCGGGGCGCGGCGAAGACGCCGAGCTGCAACGCGTTCTCCCCGTGCAGCAGCACCACCTGCTGGACCACACCCTCCGGGTCGGCCTGGACCCGGATCTCGACGTCGGCGACCGCGGGAATCTGCAGGCTGCCCAGATCGAGTCGCTCCACCCCGGCCGGGGCCTCGGAGATGTCGTACGGGCCCCGGTCGCCGGCCGGGGCGTCCGACGAGTCGTCCGCAGGCTGGTCGACCGCCGCACCCTCGGACCGACCGGCCCGCTCGTCACGGGCGTGCCGTCCGCCGCGTCCTCGGGAAAAGATCACCGTGCCGACCTTTCGTTCGCGACTGCGGGGCTCGCAAGCTCAACTCGCATTCCGGCGCAGCCGCGTCCCACGCGGACCGCCCCGGAACGCTCGCTCCTCGCGCTCACCGTGCCGACCTTTCTGCCTGCTGCTCGCTTGCGTCGCGCGGCGGGACCAGACCCGCGTGCCCGCCCGTCGAACCGTGTCCATTCTCGCCCCGCTGGGTGGCGGGAAGCTCGTCGACGGGGTGGAAGCGGGCGTGTTCCACCCGCTGCACCACGAGTTGCGCGATCCGGTCGCCACGAGAGATCTTGGCCGGGTTCTCCCGGTCATGGTTGATCAGGTTGACCAAGATCTCGCCGCGGTAGCCGGCGTCGACCGTACCGGGCGCGTTGAGCACCGTGATACCCAGCCTGGCGGCCAGTCCCGAACGCGGATGGACCAGCCCGACGAAGCCCTCCGGCAGGGCGATCGCGATCCCGGTGGGTACCAGCGCCCGCGCACCCGGCGCCAGCTCGACGTCCCGGGCGGCCAGCAGATCGGCGCCCGCGTCACCGGGATGGGCGTACACCGGTAGCGGTAGGTCCGGGTCCAGCTGTCGGACGGGTACGGGCACGGCCTGGGTCACGGTGTCACTCTTCCGATCCGTCGGGGCGGGCGATGGTCTCTATCCTGCCGGGTCACCCCGCCACGCCGCGCCGTACCCTCACACTGTGGCACCAACTCGTCTCACTTCCGCCGCCGCGCCGGCCGTGCCGAGCATCGACGGTTACCGCGAACGCCTCCGTCTGCCCTGGTGGGGTTGGCTTGCCGGGGCGGCAGCCGGTGCGCTGCTCGCGATGGAGGTCTGGATGGGCTCGGACGGCATGCGGGCCTGGTTGCCGTTTGTCGTGCTGCTCCCGTTGACCGCGCTCGGGCTCTGGTGGGTGGGTCGCATCACGGTCGGCGTACGCGACGGCGAACTGCTGGTCGACGACGCCCGGTTGCCCGTCCGGTACGTCAGCGACGCCATCGCCCTGGACGCGGAGGGGCGCCGCGAGGTCCTCGGCGTCGGCGCCGATCCGCTCGCCTTCGTGGTGCAGCGGCCCTGGGTGGCGGGCGCGGTGCAGGTCGTACTCGACGATCCGGCCGATCCGACCCCGTACTGGGTGGTCAGCTCCCGGCATCCGGTGCAGCTCGCCGAGGCGATCCTCGCCGCCCGCGACCTGGCCGGGACGACCGGTCGATCCGGCACCGCCGGCGACACCGCCACGGCGGCCGGTTAGTCGTTGTCCGGCCAGTGCCGTCGTGGCTCGGGCCCGCTGATGGTCCCCTGCTCCGGTGGGCCGGTGATGGCCCGGAACTGCTTGCGCAGGTCGGTCCGGATCGCGTCGCCCAGGGTGAGGGTCGCCCGCCGGTTGAGGTAACCGGCCACCGCGGCACCGGTCAGGAACGGGCCGAGGGTGGTCAGATTGCGCCCGAACCGGCGCAGCAACGTCTCCCGGAGCTGCTTGCGGACCGCCGGCCCGAGTACGGCGCCGACGCCCATCCCCGGCAGGAACGGGTTCACCCCGCGCCGGCTCGCCCACGACTGGATCATCGCGACGGCGCGCTGGCTGCTGCTGCCCGGCAGCGGAACCCCGTACGCCTCGTGCAGCTCGCCGATCAGCTTGATCTCGATGGTCACCACCGCGACCGTCTCGGCGGCCAGCAGCACCGGTGCGGAGAGCAGGGTCGGCGCGACCGCCCACTCCACCGCCGCCACCCCACCGCCGGCCGCACCCACCCCGGCGGTGGCCCTGGCCGCGTTACGGATCAACCGCTCGGCGAGCGCGTCGCCGTCGAGGCCGTCGTAGTGCCGCCGGAGCGTTTCCCGATCCCGGATCGGGATGTGCGGCACCACCTCGCCGACCACGTCGCTCATCCAGCGGATCGCCGCCCTGGGCCGGAACAGGTCGCCCAGACCACGGGCTCGAACCTGGCCGACGAGCCGGCCCAGCAGCCGGCGACGCCGCGCCGGACCGAGGTCGTCCTCGGTCAACGCGGCGATGGTCGCACCGAGGTCGCCCTCGGCGCTCTCCAACTCGGCGTCCGGCGGGTTCTCCACCGGGCCGGTCCCCCCAGTCGGCGCCGGCACCCCCTCAGGGGTCCCCGGCGCCTGCTCGGAGCGGGTCATGCGCTGACCTCCAGCCCTGGCGATCCGTCCAACGTCGAGTCGGTCGGATCGAGTCAAGCAGGTCGGTGCCACCCGCGCATCTCGAATCGAACGCGGCCTACCCTCGCCGCGTCGCCTCTCCGTCGCCCCCCGGCGACAGTGGCGAACTCAGGCGCACTCGCGGCAGATCAGCTCGCCGTTGCGCTCCACCGCGAGTTGACTGCGGTGGTGTACGAGGAAACAGCGGGCGCAGCGGAACTCGTCCGACTGCATCGGCAGCACCTTCACCGTGAGCTCTTCGTCGGCCAGGTCGGCTCCCGGAAGCTCGAAGCTCTCGGCGACTTCGGCCTCGTCGACGTCCACGGCGCCCGACTGTGAGTCGACGCGCCGGGCCTTCAGCTCTTCCAGGCTGTCCTCGCCGAGGTCGACCTCGTCGCGACGCGGGGCGTCGTAGTCGGTGGCCATCGGTTTCACTCTCCCATATCGATATAGTCGCTTCCGGTTGTAACGCCGGAAGACACTGTTTCGGTTCCCGCTGGCCGGTCATCTTTTTTCCGGTCGCCGACCCCGGCTCGGTGCCCGGGCCACGGCCGCCAGGAGAACACCCCCGGCGAGCGCGGTACCTTACCCCCCATCGGGCGAGGCATGTATACCGCCCTCGCGGCATGCATGTACGCCCGAGCGGCCAGAGTTGTTCCCAATGTGACTCAGGCGACACGAAGATAGGGGTAGCGGTAGTCCGAACGGCGTCGGCACGCCGGCAGGTTTGCCGGTTTCCGCGCCGGGCCGGACAACAGCTAGCCTCACCGGCATACTCGGTAGCCGACGGCGGCCAGGTCCCATCGGCCGCTCGGCACCACCGGTCCACACCTGTACGGGAGCCAACCAGATGAGTTTTGCCCGGGTGCGCGCGTTTGTCGTCGTCGGGGTGCTGGCGGTGCTCGCCCTGGTCTTCGTCGGTGCCGCCCTGATCCGCGACACGCAGAGCGGTGCCGCCGCCGAAGACGCCTGCCCGGCCGGGTTCAAGCGGGCCAACATCGCGTTGCGAGAGGCCAAGGACGTCAAGATCGCTGTCTACAACGCGACCGACACGCCCGCGCTCGCCTCGAACGTCGCGACGGACTTCAAGAACCGGAAGTTCCAGGTCGTCAAGCAGGGCAACGATTCCGAGCCGGTCGACGGGGTCGCGGTTCTGCGGTACGGCCCCAAGGGGATCGCCTCCGCGCACCTGCTGAAGGCGTACTTCCTGGACGAGGCCGAGCCGGAGTACGACCCCAACCGCGAGGACGACACCGTGGACGTGGTGATCGGGAACAGCTACACCCAGCTCGCCACCACCACCGAGGTCAACCAGGCCCTGTCCGGGCTCGGCTCGCCGAAGCTGGAGCCGGGCACCTGCCCGGCGAAGGAAGAGACGAACTGACCCGCCGCAGACCGAACGTCACCGGCCCCGCCCCGCGACCTGCGGGAGCGGGGCCGGTTTCGGTTCCACCGAAGGGTGGAGCGGTGCTACCCGAACAGGTGGATTGATTGACCCGGCAGGTCACGGTCTGCTCCGGGGGTCACGGTCCCCCGGCGGCGTCGAGCCGGGCCAGCCGCTCGTGCAGCGGGTCGAACAGGGCCGGCGGTGCGGCGATGACCAGATCCGGTCCGGGTGCGGCACCGGCCAGCCCGGCGACCCGCAGCCCCGCCTCGGCCGCGATCAGTCCACCGGCCGCGTGGTCCCAGTGGTTGAGGCCCTTCTCGTAGTACGCGTCGACGCTGCCCTCGGCGGCCAGGCAGAGGTCGAGTGCCGCCGCACCGAACCGGCGGACGTCGCGTACCCCGGTGATCAGTCCGGCCAGCACCCCGGCCTGGTGCGCGCGGCGGGCCGGGTCGTAGCCGAAGCCGGTGGCGACCAGCGCCTGGCCGAGATCGGTCTCGGTCGAGCCGGTGAGCTTCCGGCCGTCCCGCCAGGCCCCGCCGCCCAGGGTGGCGGTCCATTCGTCCCCGGTCGCGGCGTTGCGCACCACCCCCGCCACCACCTCGCCGTCGACCTCGGCGGCGAGCGAGACGGCGTACTGGGGCAGCCCGTACAGGTAGTTCACGGTGCCGTCGATCGGGTCCAGGATCCACCGGACGGCGCCCGGACCGGACGGGGCGGGGCCGGCGGTGGTGCCGTACTCCTCGCCGAGCACCGCGTCGGCCGGACGCGCCTCCCGCAGGGCGGCGACGACCTGCCGCTCCACCGCCCGGTCGGCGGCCGTGACCACGTCGGTCGCGGTGCTCTTGGTGGCCACCGCGGAGACCCCCTCGGCGCGCATCCGGCGGGCGGTGTCGGCGGCCCGTCGGGCCACCTCCAGCGCCAGCTCCAGCAGTTCCTCGGCGGTGGGCCGGCTGCTACCCATGGCGTCCCCTTCTCGCACAGGCTGCGACGTCCGCGCCGGACGCGAGTATCATCCTTACAAAGTCCACATGCGCTCCGAGTCGGCGGCCTCCAGCCGCCGTTTCGGCGTGCGGCGCGGGAGGAACCCCGCAGACGGCGTTACAATTCACGCCTGCCCACGCGCCACGGACCGCCGACACCGGCCGGCCCGGGACTCGGGGGTCCCTCAACCACATCGGTCCGGCACGACGCCTAGCGCTGCGCTGGCCGACCCGGCCGTGCTCGCTCATCGCCTCCGGAAGGTCATTCGTGACAGAACCCCGCCACACCGGCGCCGACGTACGCTCCCTCACCGACACCCTGATCGCCCACGCGCAAAACGCCGGCGGCCAGCTCACGTCGGCAGAGCTGGCGCGCACGGTCGAGTCCGCTGAGGTGACTCCGGCCCAGGCCAAGAAGATCCTACGGGCGCTCTCCGACGCGGGCGTGACCGTCGTGGTCGACGGCTCCGCGAGCACCCGTCGCCGGGTCGCCGCGGCTCGATCGGCCACCCCCGCCTCGCGGGCCACCACCGCCAAGGCCACGGCCAAGAAGGCGTCGCCCGCCCCCAAGCAGGCCACCGCCGCGGACGAGGCCACCCCGGCCCGCAAGGCGGCTGCCGCCGCCAGTGCGGCCGGAAAACCCGCTGAGACGCCCGCCAAGGCTGCGGCCCGGGTCGGCCGGGCCACCAAGGCGGCCGGCGCGGCTACGGGCGCGACCGGGGCCGTGAAGGCCACCAAAACCGCGACCAAGCCGAAGTCGGGCGAGGACGGCGAGATCGATCCCGAGGAGCTCGCCGCCGAGATCGAGGACGTTGTCGTCGAGGAGCCGGCCGAGCTGACCCAGGCGGCCGAGTCCGACGCGGCCAGCGCCGCCACCGACAACGACTTCGAGTGGGACGACGAGGAGTCCGAGGCGCTCAAGCAGGCTCGGCGCGACGCCGAGCTGACCGCCTCCGCCGACTCGGTCCGGGCGTACCTCAAGCAGATCGGCAAGGTCCCGCTGCTCAACGCCGAGCAGGAGGTCGAGCTCGCCAAGCGGATCGAGGCCGGCCTCTACGCCGCCGAGCGCCTGCGCGCGGCGGAGGAGGGCGAGGAGAAGCTCGTCATCCAGATGACGCGCGACCTCGGTTGGATCTCCCGGGACGGCGAACGGGCCAAGAACCACCTGCTGGAGGCGAACCTCCGCCTGGTGGTCTCCCTGGCCAAGCGCTACACCGGTCGCGGGATGGCCTTCCTCGACCTGATCCAGGAGGGCAACCTCGGCCTCATCCGGGCCGTCGAGAAGTTCGACTACACCAAGGGCTACAAGTTCTCCACCTACGCCACCTGGTGGATCCGCCAGGCCATCACCCGCGCCATGGCCGACCAGGCCCGCACCATCCGCATCCCGGTGCACATGGTCGAAGTGATCAACAAGCTGGGCCGGATCCAGCGCGAGCTGCTCCAGGACCTGGGCCGCGAGCCCACCCCGGAGGAGCTGGCGAAGGAGATGGACATCACACCTGAAAAGGTGTTGGAGATCCAGCAGTACGCGCGGGAGCCGATCTCGCTCGACCAGACCATCGGCGACGAGGGCGACAGTCAGCTCGGCGACTTCATCGAAGACTCCGAAGCGGTGGTCGCGGTCGACGCGGTCTCCTTCTCGCTCCTGCAGGACCAGCTCCAGCAGGTGCTCCAGACCCTCTCCGAGCGGGAGGCCGGGGTGGTGCGTCTGCGCTTCGGGCTCACCGACGGGCAGCCTCGCACCCTGGACGAAATCGGTCAGGTGTACGGGGTCACCCGGGAGCGGATCCGGCAGATCGAGTCGAAGACGATGTCGAAACTGCGCCATCCGTCCCGTTCCCAGGTGCTGCGGGACTATCTGGACTGAGCCAAAACGTCAACCAGTTGTGTCGCTTTGATCACCAGGTGTACAACACCCGATAGCGATCGGCCGGTTTCCCGGTTGTGATCGTTGACGTGGCACCCTTGGTGCACGGCACACTGTCTCTACCACGTGTGACCTCGGTCCCCCGCGGGCACACTGGGAAGGCCACACCCCGCCAGGGTGTTGCACGATAGGTGAGCAACGACCGAAGAGAGTGTTCATCGGTGACGACCCGAGGAGGAAGGCGATGACCCCGACCCTCACGCCGCCGCCCGCAACGGTGGCTCCCCCAGCCGCCGATGAACGGTGCGACCGCTGCAACGCCGCCGGCAAGCTCCGGATCACCCTCGCGGGTGGGAGTGAGCTGGTGTTCTGTGGACATCACGCGAACAAGTACGCCGAAGATCTGGTGAAGATCACGGTCCGGTTCGCGGCTGACCCAGATTTCACGTGGCGTGGCGCCGATCTGATGGCGAACTGATACGAAACCCCATATAGATGACCGGAGGGGCCCCTGACGGGCACCTCCGGTCATCTATCTATCCCCGTTCGGCAACCGGCTGGGCACGCCCTGCCCGGTACGGACGGGACAAGCGTCGCACCGTATCCGGTGACGCCCGTACCGCCCGCTCGGGTGGCACGGGCGTCTCCGGCTCGGTCGGTCCGCTTCCGGGCCGGGTCGGTTCCCGGCCCGGTCAGAGGGTCTGGATCGTGGCGATGCGTTCCTCTAGCTGCTCGATCGTGGCCTGAGCGCTCGGCGGGCCGCCACAGAGCCGACGCAGCTCCGCGTGGATCTTCCCGTGCGGCAGGTTCGTACGGTGGTGGTGGGCCGCCACCAGGGTGTTGAGCTGGCGCCGCAGGGTGACCCGACGCTCCGCCGCACTGCGGGGTGCGGTCGGCTCGCGGGGCGCCGGCACCGGCTCGTTCGCCGCCCGACGCCGCTTGGCGGCCAACTGCTCGGCCTGGCGCTTGTTCAGCAGCACCGACACCTGGTCGGCGGTGAGCAGGCCGGGCAGGCCCAGATACTCCTCCTCCTCCGGCGTACCGGCCTGGGCCGTGGTGCCGAACGAGGCGCCGTCGAAGATCACCTGGTCGAGGTGGGCGGTCGCTTCGAGGACCTCGAACCGTTTGTCCAGCTCGCCGCTGGCCTTCTCCTCGCGCTGCGCCCGTTCGAGCAGGTCGTCCTCGAAGCCCTCGCGCTTTTTGGGCTCCCCGAGCACGTGGTCCCGCTCGGCCTCCAACTCGCTGGCGAGCCCCAACAGGTGCGGCACGCTCGGCAGGAAGACCGATGCGGTCTCCCCCGGGCGGCGGGCCCGGACGAACCGCCCGATCGCCTGGGCGAAGTAGAGCGGGGTCGAGGCGCTGGTCGCGTAGACACCGACGGCGAGCCGGGGAATGTCGACCCCCTCGGACACCATCCGGACGGCGACCATCCAGCGCTGGTCCGACTCGGCGAACGCGGCGATCCGGGCCGACGAGCCCACGTCGTCGGAGAGCACCACCACGGCCTTCTCCCCGGTGACCCGCTCGATCAGCCGGGCGTACGCCCGAGCCGCCTGCTGGTCGGTGGCGATCACCAGGCCGCCCGCGTCGGTCATCCCGCCCGCCCGGAGCACCTGCAGCCGGGCGTCGGCGGCCCGGAGCACCTGCGGCATCCAGTCGCCGGCCGGGTCCAGGACCGTACGCCACGCCTGCGCGATCAGGTCCGGGGTCATCGGGTCGCCCAACCGGGCCGCCAGTTCGTCGCCCGCGTTGGTACGCCACCTCGTCTCGCCCGAGTACGCGAGGAAGATCACCGGGCGCACCACGCCGTCGCGGAGCGCGTCCGCGTACCCGTAGGTCGAGTCGGAGCGGGAGCGGGGCAGCCCGTCACCGCCCCGCTCGTACGTCACGAACGGGATCGGGTTGTCGTCGGAGCGGAACGGCGTACCGGTGAGCATCAGGCGGCGTACGGCCGGCTCGAAGGCCGCCCTGACCCCGTCCCCCCAGGTACGGGAGTCACCGGCGTGGTGCACCTCGTCCAGGATCACCAGGGTCCGCCGGGTCATCGTCCGCCGGCGGTGGACCTGCGGAGCCATCCCGACCTGCGCGTACGTCACCACGGCACCGTGGAAGTCGGTGGAGGAGTGCAGGTCGGCGTTGCGGAACGCGGAGTCGAGCTGGATCCCCACCCGGGCGGCGGCCAGCGACCACTGGGTCTTCAGGTGCTCGGTCGGTGCGACCACGGTGACCGCCTCGACGGTCCCGTCGGCGAGCAGTTCGGCGGCGATCCGCAGGGCGAAGGTGGTCTTGCCCGCACCGGGGGTGGCCACCGCCATGAAGTCCTCGGACCTCCGGCGCAGGTATCCCACCAGCGCCTTGCGCTGCCAGTCCCGCAGCGCCGGGAAGGTGTCGATCGCCGGCAGTCGGGCACCCACGCGAGAATCTCCCCTTCGGCTACCGGGACCGCGCGCTCGCGGACCGGATGGCCGCGGCGCGGCGGTGGTAGCGGTAACGGTGGACCATGAAAACGCCTCCGCGACCCAGGTGGCGCGCGAAGGCCGCCCCAGCATAACCAGCGGAGCCGGGCCGCCCCAGGCGACACCACCGCACCGTTGGTCACACTCCCCGGTGCTCGCCCCCGCGCTCGGACGACGATGACCCGGCCCGCTCCGGCGAGGGACCGGCCCCCTGGTCCGATGGGGTGACGCGGTCCGGTGCGGCGGGGTGGTCGGGCACGGGCGGCGACGGGACGGCCGGATCCGAAGTGCCGGTCGCCGCGCGGTCGCGAGGGGTTGCGGGCGTGCGGTGCGACGTGCCGGTGCGACGTCGGGACCGTTGTCGACGGGCCGGGACGGGGTGGCCGGTTCCCGGTACGACGACCAGCGGGACCGGTGCCGACCAGCGCCGACGCAGCGCCACCAGGCGCAGGCCGAAGATGAGGACCACCGCCGCGACCAGGGGCAGCGGTCCGGTCACTCCGGCGTGGTCCAGGGCGACCACCACGATCGACCCGGCCAGGGCGGCCACCGCGTAGATCTCCCGCCGCAGCACCACCGGGATCTCCCCGGTGAGCAGGTCCCGGCCGAGACCGCCACCGATCGCGGTGAGCATGCCGATCAGCACCGCGCCGACCGGCGGCACGTCGGCCGCGAGGGCCTTCAGCGTGCCGGTGACGGTGAACAGGCCCAGCCCGGCCGCGTCGAGGATCAGGACCGCCGTACGCAGCCGGGCCAGTTGCGGATGCAGCCAGAAGACCGCAGCCGCGCTGAGTGCGGCGGTGACCGCGTACCGCCAGTCGGCGAAGGCCAGCGGCGGGACCTCGTCGATCACCAGATCACGGAAGATCCCGCCGCCCAACGCGGCGACGAACCCGACAAAGACCACGCCGAAGAGGTCGAGCCGCTTCACCACCGCCGCCGACGCCCCGGACGCGGCGAATACGGCCACGCCGGTCAGGTCGGCCAGCAGCAGGGCGGTCGAGGTGGTCACCGCAGAATGTTACGCGCTGTCGATGGAACGGGTCGGCGGGTCAGTCACGCATCGACTCGTAGATCTCCTTGCACTGCGGGCAGACCGGTGAACCCGGCTTGGCCGCCTTGGTCACGGGGAACGTCTCGCCGCAGAGGGCGATGACGAAGGTACCCATGACCGCGCTTTCAGCAATCTTCTCTTTCCGGACATAATGAAACATCTCCGGCCCGGTGTCCGCGTCCTTCAGTTCCGGACGCTCGAGAACCTCGGTGCTCACGTCGGCATTACCTCCCAGAATGACCCCGCAACTTTCCAGTTTGGCAGGTCACTGGCGCAGGGTCCACCGGAACACCTGCTGACCGGCCCCGTACGGTGATCAACGTGACCAAGTTCAACATCCGCTACGGCGCCGAGGTGGCCGACGCCCGACGCGAGGGGCGCCCGATCGTGGCGCTGGAGAGCACCATCGTCTCGCACGGGCTGCCCCGGCCCGACAACCTCCGGGTCGCCCGGGAGATCGAACAGGCGGTCCGGTCCACCGGAGCGATACCCGCCACCATCGGCATGGTCGAGGGCGAACTGGTGGTCGGTCTGGACGACAACCAGCTCACCCGGCTGGCCAGCACCGACGGGGTGGCGAAACTCTCCGTACGCGATCTGGCCGTGGCCGCCGCGACCGGCGCGGACGGCGCCACCACGGTCGCCGCGACCAGCGCGGTCGCCGCCGCCGCCGGAATCGGCGTCTTCGCCACCGGTGGCCTGGGCGGGGTGCACCGCGAGGCTGCGCAGACCTTCGACGAGTCGGCCGACCTGACCGCGCTGGCCCGGACCCCGATCGCGGTGGTCTGCGCCGGGGTGAAGTCGATCCTCGACGTCGGCGCGACACTGGAACGGCTGGAGACGCTCGGCGTCACCGTGCTCGGCTACCGCACCCACCGCTTCCCCGGTTTTTTCATCACCGACAGCGGCTTCACCCTGGACTGGTCGGTGGAGACGCCGGAGCAGATCGCCGCGGTGCTGGCCGCGCGGGCGGACCACGGCGTACAGCCGGGCGGGGTGATCGTGGCGAACCCGCTGCCCGTCGACGAGCAGCTCGACCCGGACCTGCACGACCGGACCCTGGCCGACGGGCTGGCCCTGATGGCCCGCGACGGGGTCACCGGCAAGGCCGTCACCCCGTTCCTGCTCTCCCACTTCCACTCCTCCACCGGCGGCGCCAGCCTGGCCGTCAACGTACGGATCATCCTGCGCAACGCGACCCTGGCCGGGCAGATCGCGGTAGCGGCGGTCGCCCGGACCGGCACCAGCGCCGGATGATCGGGGCGGCGCGGATCATCGCGGTCGGCGACATCGTCACCGACGTCCTCGCGGTGCTCTCCGGGCCGCTGGCGACCGGCTCCGACACCCCGGCCGCCATCCGCCTCACCGGCGGCGGCCAGGCCGCGAACACCGCGGCCTGGCTGGCCTCCCGGGGCAACCCGGTGACCCTGGTCGCCGTCGTCGGCGACGACGACGCCGGTCGGGCGAGGGTGGCGGAGCTGACCGCCGCCGGGGTCGACTGCGCCGTACGCCGCTGCGACGACGCGCCGACCGGGACGGTGATCGTGCTCGCCGGTGCCGGCGAACGGACGATGATCAGCGAACGGGGTGCCAACCTCCGGCTGGCGCCGGCCGACCTGGACGCGGCCCTGGACGGCGCACCGGACGCCCGGCACCTGCACCTGTCCGCGTACACGTTGTTGGACGCCGACTCGCGCGACGCCGGGCGGCATGCGCTGGCCGCGGCACGTAAACGCGGGCTCACCACCAGCGTCGACGCGGCCTCCGCCGAGCCGCTGCGGCAGGTCGGTGCGGCGGCCTTCCTGGACTGGGTACGCGACGCCGACCTCCTTCTCGCCAACGCGGACGAGGCGGAGGTGCTCGCCGGGCCGGAAACGGCGCGTGCCCAGGCGGAGGCGTTGACGGGGTCCGTCAGGCACGTGGTGGTGAAACGGGGCGGAGACGGGGCAGTCTGGGCGTCGCGGGGCGGGCCGACGGTCGAGTCGGTGGTGCGGCGGGTGCGGGTGGTGGATCCGACCGGAGCGGGGGATGCGTTCGCGGCCGGTCTGCTGGGGGCTTGGACTCGGGGCTTGGGTCCGGGTGAGGCGTTGGGGTTGGCTGGCGAGGTTGGTGGGCTTGCGGTGTCTTCGGTTGGGGCTCGGCCTGTGCTTTGAGTTTGGTTGGCGGGTGGGGTTTCGGGGGCGGCGTACCCCGCTCTGGGCGGTCATGCTTGATCCCGACGCGGGGCACGCCGCCCCCGAAACCCGACGTGGGCGCTGTTTCAGTGAATGAGTGGTTATCCCGCCCTGGATAGCCACTCTTTCTCTGTATTAGAGGTCTGGTGGTGACCCGGGTGTCGGGTGTGCGAGGTTTTTGGGCTTGATCAACTCGCCTCGGGGGGGGCGTTGGCGGAATGCCGGCGGGCCCGGGACGGTTATACATCGCGTACGACCGGAGCAGCGCCGGGGCAGTGATCGCCTCGCCTCGTGTGTGCTGTGGCCTCGTACTTCTTTCCCCGAGCGCCAGCGCCTCCCCCTGTAGGCGCGCGTCGGGAACCCCCGAATGGAAGGTGAACCATCGTGAAGACGACTTTCACCGGTATTACCAAGACTTCGTTCGTTCGTAAGACCGCTCTGGGTGTTGCCAGCCTGGCGTTTGTTGGTGGCGCTGTCGCGGGTCCTGTGGGTCACGCGTTCGCGTCCCCGGCCGAGCACGCGGCTCCGGCGATGACCACGGTCGCGCAGGTCACGGCCGACAAGCCGGCCATGGACAAGCTGATCCCGCACGGTGTGCAGGGTGCCCAGTCGAGCATTGATCTGAGCAAGGACCAGCTTGCTAACGCCAAGGCCATCACGGAGACGGCGAAGAAGCTGGGTATGGGTGAGCGTGGTGCCGTGATCGCGGTTGCTACCTCGATGCAGGAGTCGAAGCTGGAGAACCTGGGTCACCTGGGTGACATGAACGACCACGACTCGCTGGGCCTGTTCCAGCAGCGCCCGTCGTCGGGTTGGGGTTCTCCTGAGCAGATCACGGATCCGACCTATGCCTCGACCATGTTCCTGAAGGGTCTGAAGCAGGTTGATGGTTGGCAGGACATGCCGTTGACGGATGCGGCGCAGAAGGTTCAGGTGTCGGCGTTCCCGGATGCGTACGCGCAGTGGGAGAACCAGGCCGCGCACATCGTGCAGGACGTCTGGACCAAGTAAGCAATACGAATAGTAAAAACGGAAGCCGGGTCCCCGTCACGGGGGCCCGGCTTTTCGCGTACCCGGAAGGTTTGGGTTCTAGGGTTCGGCGTCGATCACGGGGTGGGGACGCTCGGCGGGGAGGCTGCGGGGCGGGGTGTCGTCCAGGTGACGCTGGCGACGGCGGGCACCGAAGCGGTGCTCCTCCTTGGGCGGCCGGTCGTTGGCGAGCAGGACCGCCAGCCACGGTACGAGGACCATGCCGACGGCGCAGAGCGGCAGCCAGAGCCAGAGCAGGGGTGCCTGCACGCCGACCAGGATGGCACCGGCGACGATGCAGACGACGCGGATCGACATCATCACCACGTAGCGCACCTGGCGACTGTGCAGTTGGTCCTGCTGGCTCCGTGAGGCGTCGGTGATCAGGATCGGCTGGTACGCCTGGTGCTTCACCACGGTCCTCCTCGCAGGGGATGCCGGTCCATCCTCGCACTTCGTCAGCGGTGCCGACGAAAAGCGGACTGGTCTCGTTCGTGTTACGTACGTGGTACGCTCTCGCCGTGGGCAGCAGGTTCAGCTTCACCGACGAGGCGTTGGGCAACCTGAAGGTCTACGGCGTCACCCCCGGCGAGGTCTGGGAGGCCCTGCACAGCTCGCGGCGGGTCATCCGGCACCTCGGCGACGACGTGATGGTCATGTACGCGACCGCACGTCGCGGGCGCCGGCTGGCCATCCTGCTCGCCGAGGCCGACCACAACGACAACGACTGGGACATCCTCTCCGCACGCGACCTCAGCGACAGCGAGTCCAAGCGCTACGACGAGGCGATCCGGGGATGGCGACGATGAGGAGGCGATGACGATGAACCGACACGACGCGACCAAGCACTTCCACGAGGGCGGCGACCGGCTCGCGGACCTGATCGACGACAGTCAGCCGGTCGACCTGCCGACGCCCGACACGGACGTGCCGATGGTCAGCCGGTCCGTACGGCTGCCGCTGGACACGTACGAACGGGTCCGTGCCGCCGCCGACGCCCGCGGCATCGGGGTCACCACCCTGATGCGGCAGTGGATCGAGGCCGGGCTGGCCGACCTGGACGACTCGGCGACGGTGTCCCTGGCTGACGTACGCCGGGCGCTGGCGGCACTCGCCCACCCGACCGCCGCCTGATCCACCGCGCCTCCCGCACCACCGTCGGGCGAGCCGCGCTCAGACCTTGGCAGCGGCCTTCATCTCCTTCTTGTAGGCGCGCACCTTCGCCAGCGACTCGTCGTCAACGATGTCCGCCACCGAGCGGTACGCGCCCTCCTCGCCGTAGCCGCCGGCCGCCTCGCGCCACCCGGCCGGCTGTACGCCGTACTGCTTGCCCAGCAGGGCCACGAAGATCTGGGCCTTCTGCTTGCCGAAGCCCGGCAGCGACACGATCCGCTTGAACAGGTCGGCGCCGTCCGACACGTCCCGCCACAGCGCGGCGGGGTCACCGTCGTAACGGTCGACGATGACCCGGCACACCTCCTGGACCCGCGCCGCCATCGCCTTCGGGAAGCGGTGCAGGGCCGGCGGGGTGGCGAAGATCGCGAGCAGGTCGTCGGCGTCGAAGTCGGCCAACTCGGCCGCGGTCGGCTCGTGCCCGAGCCGCTGGACGAGTACGTGCGGAGACGTGAACGCCTTCTCCATCGTCACTTGTTGATCAAGGGTCAGGCCGATCACCACCGCCAGTGGGTCCCGGTCCAGCAGCGCGTTCGCCTCGGGGACGATCGGCAACGAGAAGCTCATGCCCCCATCATGCCGGTTACGGCTTCGGCTGGACGAGCGGCACGGCCGGCGGGGCACCGCCGACCCTGGCCCGCCAGTAGGCGAGTCTCGTACGGGTCCGATCCGTGTGGAGATGATCGTCGCCCAGCACCCGGATCCGGTCGACGAGCAGCTCCTCCAGTTCCGCGACCGCGCCCGCCGGATCACCGGCCTCACCACGCCACCGGGCGAGGTTGTACCGGGTGGTGAGGGTGCTGGGGTGATCGGGCCCAAGGACCCGCAGCCGGTCGGCCAGCAACAGGGCGGAGGCCTCCCTGGCACCGGCGGGGTCGCCGGCCAGACCGCGCCAGAAGGCCACGTTGTAGCGCGTGTTGAGGGTATTCGGATGATCCGGGCCCCGCACCCTCGACAGGTCCTCCAGTAACTGCTCGAACGCGACCAGGGCACCGGCCGGATCTCCCGCCCTGCCCCGCCAGAAGGCCAGGTTGTGCCGGGCGTTGAGGGTGTCGACGTGGTCCGGACCGAGGAGCCGGAGCAGGTCGGCCAGCACCTCACCGAACTCCCGGGCGGCCCGCCACGGGTCACCGGCGGTACCCCGCCAGTTGGCGAGGTTGCCCCGGCAGACCAGGGTCTCCCGGTTGTCCGGCCCGTCGACCCGCAACCGGTCCGCCAACAGCCGCTCGTACGCGGCCTCGGCCGCCGCCGGATCACCGCCCTGACCCAGGGCGTACGCGAGGTGGTGGCGCACGGTCAGGGTGTCGGCGTGATCGGCACCGAGCCGCGCCTCGGCACGGTCGTGCAGCCGTTGCCAGTACGTCAGCGCGTCGGCGCCGAGCCCGGATTCGCTGAGGCTCCGGCCGGCCCGCCAGAGCAGCGGATGCGGCTCGGGATCCCACAGCAGCGGGCCGGCGTGCCCGTCGAGCGTCTCCACGTTGGCCCGGAGCACCTGGCCGAGGGCGCTTTCCCGCTCGATCTCCGGCCAGGTCCGGCAGAGGGCGTCCGCCAGGGTGCGCGCCGCCCGCCGGAGCTGTTCGGGGGTGAGCTGTTCCCGGGTGGCCCGTTGGACGAGGCCGTGCACCCGGATGGCCCGACCGGCCTGGGCGGGATCGAAACTGATCAGGTTGACGCGGTGCAGGCCGTACAGCGCGTCCCTGGCATCCTCGGCGTCCACCGCCCGCTCCCCCGCGTACTCGACCGGGCGGGCCTGCCGGAGGTGGTCGAGGGCCACCTCGGTGGTGAGCACCGCAGCGGGGATGCCGTTCGGGTCGAGCAGGCTGAGCAGATGCAGCATCGCTCGGGCCAGGCCCGGTGGGTGCAGCCGGTCGGCGAGTTCGACGGAGAGTGCCCAGGTGGCGGCGACCGTCTCGCGGTGGTCGTCCGGCAGCGCGCCCGGCTCCGGCAAGAGTTCCGGCAGCCGACGTCGGGCGTCGACCAGCCGGCGCCGGTAGTCGGCGAACCCGAGTCCCCGGTCGACCAGGTAGGCGGCGGCCTGGGCCAGCGCCAACGGCAGGTAGCCCAGGTCGGCGGCGAGCAGGCGGGCCTGTTCCGCCTCGTCGTAGCGACCGGTCTTCGCGGTGAGGTAGCGGGTGGCCTGGTCCGGGGTGAACAGACCGACCTCGACCAGGCGACGACCGGACCCGCCCAGGGCGGTGTCCCGGCGCCGGGTGGTGACCAGGGTGTGCCCACCCACCGGCTGCGGTGGCCAGAGGCCACGCAGGTCGGCCGGGTCGGAGAGGTCGTCGAGCACGATCAGCCACCGCCGGTCGGTCTGGGCCAGCCAGGCGAGGAAACGGTCGGCGTCGGCGTCGGCACCGGTACGTTCGCCGGGCAGCACCTCCGCCGCCGCCCCGGCATAACCGGCGACGATCGAGTCCCGGCTCCCGGCGGTGATCCAGACCAGCAGGTCCACCGCGCCCTCCCGCCAGGCGTGACGGGCCAGTTGCGCCGCGACCTGGGTTTTGCCCACCCCGCCCAGGCCGACCAACACGCGTACCCCGGCGACCGGCTCTCCGACCGAGCCGTCGGTGTCCGCCGCCTCGACGGGACGGTCCTGGAAGCAGTCCGCCGCCGGTGGGACCACGCCGACCCGGCACGGCCAGGTCACCGGCGGTCGGGCGGCGACGAAGAGGTTCGTCTGGAAGCCGCCGTCGCCGATCTGTACGCCGAGCGCGGCGCCGGCATCGACGTCCCAGTGCGGCGTCGCCTGCGGACCGACGTTCACGTCCACCTCCCACGGCCCATCATGCACTGCCGATCGGTCTGGCAGGAGTCGTGAATCCCGGCGGATCCGACGTACGCCCGTCGATGCGGCGGGGGCAGGGCCGACCTGGAAACGCCCGTGGACACAGCAGGGTCCGTTCCGGTTCTCGCCAGCTAACCTCAGCTCGTCCGGTCGCGGGTACCCCGACCGGCGCGTCCGCCACCGGTTCGCCCGCGGATACGCACCCGCATCGGGCCGTGGCGGACGGTAGTCGTACCCGGAAGGAGAACGACCCGTGACCACGCCGCACCGGCCCGACCTGGCCGCGCAGCTCGACCTCGCGAGCCACCCCGAGGGCGGCTGGTTCCGCGAAACCTGGCGGTCCGCGCACAGCTTCCACCCGGACGGGTACGCCGCAGCGCGCAGCGCGGCCACCGCGATCCTCTTCCTCCTCGCCCCCGGTGAGGAGTCCCGCTGGCACCTGGTCCGCTCGGACGAGCTGTGGTTCTGGCACTCCGGCGGACCGCTGACGCTGCGCTTCGGCGGCACCGGGGAGCAGCCGGCGACCGACCCGGACGAGGTGCTGCTCGGCGCCGACGTGTCGGCCGACCAGCAGCCGCAGGTGCTGATCCCCGGCGGGGTGTGGCAGGCGGCGGTGCCCGCCGGTGACCAGCCGGTGCTGGTGAGCTGCGTGGTCGCGCCCGGTTTCGACTTCGCCGACTTCCGGCTGCACTGATCCACCAACCGCTTCTACCGGGGGTTGTGCCCGGCATGCTCGGGCGCAACCGGCAGGATGGCGGGGTGGACGAAAACGACATGCTCCTCTCCGCGGCCGGCGTCGACCAGCTCCGCACGGCACTGACCAACGCCGGTTACACGTCGAGCGGCATCGCCGGACGGCTGGGTCCGCAGGCGACCAGCGGGATGGCCCGCAACGACTTCCGGGCGGCGCTGCGGATCACCGCGGACCGGGACCCGCTCGGCACACTGATCCGGCTGTTCGTCTGCGCCCAGACCGAACCGGAGGCGGCGGTCGCGGCGGCCCTGGCTCCGCTCCCGCTGGCCGACGCTCTCGCCGCCGGCCTGGTCGAACGCGCCGACGGTGGCCTGCGCCAGGGCATCGACCTGGAGCCGTACGGGGACGCCTGGTGGGCGCTGTCCGACGTCCCGGCGAGCGCCCGACCGGGCCGCCCCCTCGCCGCCGACCATGTGCTGGGCATCGGTGGGGCGTCGACCACGCTGGTCGGCGCCACCGTCCGGCGGCCGGTCGACACCGCGCTCGACCTCGGCACCGGTTCCGGCGTACAGGCGCTGCACCTGGCCACCCACGCCGGCCGGGTGACCGCCACCGACTTCTCCACCCGCTCGCTGCGGTTCGCGGCGACCACCGCCGCGCTCAACGGCCAGCAGTGGGAACTGCTGCACGGCGACATGACCGCCCCGGTCGCGGGTCGCCGCTTCGACCTGGTGGTCAGCAACCCGCCGTTCGTCGTCGGGCCCGGTACCACCACGCACAGTTACCGCGACTCGGGGCGGGTCGGTGACGGGATCGCGGCGGAACTGGCCGCCGCCGCACCGGACCTGCTAACCGAGGGCGGCACGATGCAGTACCTCGCCAACTGGGTGCACATCGCCGGTGAGGACTGGGGCGAGCGGGTGGCCGGGTGGTTCGCCGGCACCGGGCTGGACGCCTGGGTGATCCAGCGCGAGGTGGCCGACCCGATGGCGTACGTCGACCTGTGGCTGGCCGACGCGAGCGAGGCGACCGACCCGCACCGGATCGCCGCCTGGCTGGACTGGTTCGACGCGCAGAAGGTGGAGGCGGTCGGCTTCGGGTTGATCAACCTCCGCCGGGGCGGGCACGACCAGCCGGTCGTCCGGGTCGAGGACCTCCGCCAGCCGGTGCAGCCGCCGATGGGCGACCAGATCGCCGCCTGGTTCGACCGCCAGGACTGGCTCCGGGTACGCGACACCGACGCGCTCCTGGCCAGCCGCTACCGGATCGCGGAGGGGTTGCAGCTCCGGCAGGAGGCGACCATGGGTCCGGACGGTTGGGCGGTGGACCGTCAGGTGCTCGCCATGCCGCACGGGCTGCGCTGGAGCGAGGAGGTGGACCCGCTGGTGCTGGCTCTGGTCAGTGGCGCGGACGGCCGGGTGCCGCTGCGTGAGCAGTTGGCGGTGCTGGCGATCGCGCACGAGGTGGCGGCCGACGACCTGGCCGAGGCGGCTGGGCCGATCATCGCGCACCTGGTGGAACGGGGTCTGATCACTCCCGAGACGGACTGATCGCCCGTGCGCGCGGTGGTGCAGACGGTCAGCCGGGCCAGTGTCACGGTCGACGGCGAGGTGGTAGGCGCGATCTCCGACGGGCTCCTGGTGCTGGTCGGGGTGACCCACACCGACACCCCGGCGACCGCCGAGACGATGGCCCGCAAGGTGTACGAGCTGCGGATCCTGGACGACGAGCGATCCGCCTCGGAGGTCGGTGCGCCGGTGCTCGTGGTCAGCCAGTTCACCCTGTACGGCGACGCCCGCAAGGGGCGGCGGCCGAGCTGGGGCGGTGCGGCTCCGGCCGAGGTGGCCGAGCCGTTAGTGAAGGCGTTCGCCGAGGCGCTGCGGGCACGCGGGGCGACGGTGGAAACGGGGCGGTTCCGCGCCCACATGCTGGTCGAGAGCGTGAACGTCGGTCCGTGCACCATCCTGCTCGACCTCTGAACGGCCCGGGCCCGTACACGATCCCGGCCGCCCGTCCCGTCCCACGCGGTGTGGGCGGGACGGGCCGGGCGGGTCGGCTAGAAGAACAGGCCGCGCTGGCGCATCGACTGGCGCAGCCAGCCGTCGAGCTGGGCGGCCCAGTCGGTCTGGTCCGCGGTGGCGTAGTCGACCGTGAACCGGCCGAACGCGTCGCGGCCCTCGGAAAAGACCCCGCCCCGCTTGTCGATCTCCAGGACGAGCTGGAGGTGCTGGGGCGTACCGACGAAGGTCAGTTCGAGCTGGTTGATGGCGCGGGCGTACTGCGGCGCCGGGTAGAACTCGATCTCCTGGTAGAACGGGAGCGTCTGCTGCACCCCGTAGATCCGGCCCCGCTCGACATCGGCCCGGGTGAACCGGAAACCGAGCCGGAGCAGGGCGTCGAGGATGCGCTCCTGCGCCGGCAACGGATGTACGGCAACCGCGTCCAGGTCGCCCTTGTCCACCGCCCGGGCCACCTCCAACTCGGTACGCAGCCCCATCGTCATGCCGTGCAGGTGCTGGCCGTAGACCTCGGTGATCGGCGTCTCCCAGGGCACCTCGAAACGGAACGGGATCTCGTGCCGCTGCCCGCTCTCCAGCCGGAACGCCCCGGTGGCGCGCTGGCGCTGGAACTCCTGCGTGGTGTCGTACTCGCCGTCGCCGCTCTCCACCTCGACCCGGGTGACGAGGCCCAGCGCGACGTACTCGATGTCGACCGGGTGGTCGCCCCCGCTGATCTGGATCCGGCCCTCGAGCTGGCCGCCCGGACGGCAGTTCGGGTTGTTCAGCACGGTTTCCACGGACGGGCCGCCCACACCCATCGCCTGCATCAGTCTTTTGAAGACCACGCCGTCCTCCCTGGCTTTCGTCGGCACTTGGTTGGTTCTCGTTGCTGGCCGGGTGGCCAATCGGTGGCACAGTAGCCGGTCCCGGCAAGCCCTCGTTCGCAGACTGAGCGCTCAGAATATTATCGACGTACCGCACTAAATAGGGTAAGTCGCCGGGAGCGACTCCCGGTTTCATGCCACCTGGACGATCGCCTCACCGCAGCTTCACGCCATGCCCGCCAAGCTGTTCTCATCGGCGCCACAGGGCTGCCGGTACGCGCCACTTAGTCGACGCGGGGAGGCGACTGAAGATGGTCCTCGAGATGATCCAGAACGAACTGCACCCGGCCGCCGTCATCGGGCCCGATAACAGCAAGGTTGCCGACAGCACGATTGTCGACAGCGGCACCACGGACACGCTGGTCGACCTGGACGCCACCGACGAGCGGGGCGTGTCGGCCGACCTGGTCCGCGCCTACCTCAACGGCATCGGCCGGACCAAGCTCCTCACCGCCGTACAGGAGGTCGATCTGGCCAAGCGGATCGAGGCCGGCCTCTACGCCGAGGAGAAGCTGACCGGCGACCTGCCGGCCGCACTGCGGCGGGACCTCACCACCGTGGCCGACCAGGGTCGGCTGGCGAAGAACCACCTCCTGGAGGCGAACCTCCGCCTGGTGGTCAGCATCGCCAAGCGCTACACCGGTCGCGGGATGGCCTTCCTCGACCTGATCCAGGAGGGCAACCTCGGCCTCATCCGGGCCGTCGAGAAGTTCGACTACACCAAGGGCTACAAGTTCTCCACCTACGCCACCTGGTGGATCCGCCAGGCCATCACCCGCGCCATGGCCGACCAGGCCCGCACCATCCGCATCCCGGTGCACATGGTCGAGCAGGTCAACCGGATGGTCCGGGCCCGCCGAGACCTCGCCACCACGCTCGGCCGCGAACCCAGCGTGGCCGAGGTCGCCGTGGCGCTGGGCGTACCGGAGTTCCAGGTGATCGAACTGATCTCGTACGACCGGGAGCCGGTCAGCCTGGACCAGGCCGTCGGCGAGGACGGTGAGAGCGCGCTCGGTGACTTCGTCGCCTCGGTCGACCCGCGCCAGGAGCCGGGCGACGCGGTCTCCCAGGGCCAGTTGCGCAACGAGGTGGAGATCGTGCTGGCCACCCTCTCGCAGCGGGAGGAGGCGGTGATCCGGCTGCGGTTCGGCCTCGACGACGGACGGCAGCGCACCCTGGACGAGGTGGGACGGGAGTTCGGGCTCTCCCGCGAGCGGATCCGGCAGATCGAGAAGGTGACCCTGCTCAAGCTGCGCGATCCCTCCCGCGCCGACCGCCTGGAGGCGTACGCGAGCTGACGCTCGCACGGCCTGGTGGAAGGGCCCCCGGTTGACAGCGGTTCGCGTCGACCAGGGGTCCTTTCCCTGTCCGGCGTCGACCGACCGGCACCATGATCAGGGAACGGGATGAGAGAGTTCGAACATGAGAATCGCGAACCTCGGCCTGCGATTCCTGCTGGAGCTCGGCGCACTGGTCGCGCTCGCCTACGGCGGCTGGCTGGCCGGCGAGCCACAACTGTGGCAGCGGCTCCTGCTGGCCGTGCTGTTTCCGCTCGCCGCCGCGCTGATCTGGGGCCGCTGGGTCGCACCGAGATCGGACCGGAAGCTGGCCGACCCGGTACGCCTGATCCCGGAGTGGGTGGTCTTCGGCGGTGCGACCGCCGTACTCGTGGTCAGCGGCCGTCCCTACCTCGGCGCCGCCCTGGCGGTACTGGCCGCCGCCAACCGGCTGGTGCTGTGGCGGCTGGGCAGCGACACCGACGGCCGGGCGGTCCGTTGACACCCACCGCCGCCCGATCGGTCAGAGGCGGCGGGGGCCGGTGTCGGGGCGGATGATCGAGGGACCGAGGGCGATCTCGGCGTGCAGGACCGCCACCCCGTCGGGGCGGGCCAGCACCGGGTTGAGGCGCAGCGACCGTACCCGTGGTTGCTCGTCGACCAGCCGGCCCACCCGCTGGAGCAGGTCGGCCAGCGCGGCCCGGTCGACCGGGTCCGCGCCCCGGTAACCGTGCAGCAGCGGCGCGGCCCGTGGCCCGTCGATCAGCGCGGCGGCGTCCCGGTCGGTCAGCGGCGCCGCCCGCCAGGCCCGGTCACCGAGCAACTCGGTCGCCACCCCGCCGAGCCCGAAGCCGACCACCGGGCCGAACACACGATCCTCGACCGCCTCCACCACGCAGGCCACCCCCGGTGGCACCATCGACTGGACCAGAACCCGGGCACCGAACGGTTCCGCGATCTCCCGGTACGCCCGGCGTACCGCGTTGTCGTCGGCGAGGCCCAGGCGGACCGCGCCCAGGTCGAGCCGGTGCCGCAGCCCCTCCCTGGCGGCCTTGAGCACCACCGGGTAACCCCGCAGCCGGGCCGCCTCCACCGCCGCCTCGACCGATTCGGCCACCGTGGACGGCACCACCGCGATCCCGTACGCGGCGAGCAGCCGCTCGGCCGCACCGGCCCCGCCGTCGGTCAGCGCGGTACGCGCCGCGTCGGCGTCGACACCGGCCAGTTCGGGCAGCTCACCCATTGGTGCACGTAACCAGTCGGCGTACCCGGTCATCCGGGCCAGGGCCCGTACCGCCTCCTCCACCGACGGGTACGACGGCACCCCGGCCGGCGGTCGCCCGACCGGGAAGGTCGCCACCGTCGGCCGGTCCCCGGCCAGCGCCACGCTCGCCACCGCCGAGGTGAAGTCGGCGTCCTCCCCCACGAGCTGACCGGGCAACGGCGGGGCGAAGTGCACCAGCAGGGCGTCGACCGCCGGGTCGATCGCGGCGTCGGCGAGGGCGTCGGCGAAGTCGTGCGCGGTCGCCTGCGGCTCGACGTTGCGCGGGTACCCGGTGGCGACGGTGAGCCCGTACGCGTGGCAGGCGATCGCGGCCAGGTCGGCCAGCGCGGTGGAGTTGCCGACGATCCCGATCCGCCGGCCGGCCGGCAACGGTTGCTGCGCCAGCAGGACGCCGACGTCGAAGAGTTCCGCCACGGTCTCCACCCGGATCACGCCGGACTGGGCGTACAGGGCGGTCATCGCCGAGGCGTCCGGACCGGCGGGTACGGGATCCGACCGGGGCTGCACCGGGGCGTCGGGTGCGGGCGGGCGGTTCGACGAGGCGAGCGCCACCACCGGCTTGGTCCGGCCGATCCGGCGGGCCAGCCGGGCGAACTTGCGCGGATTGCCGAAGGTCTCCAGGTAGAGCAGGATCACGTCCGTTCCGGGGTCGTCCTGCCAGTACTGGAGCAGGTCGTTGCCGGAGACGTCGGCCCGGTTGCCGGCGGAGACGAAACTCGACAGGCCCAGCCCACGGCGTTCCGCCTCGGCCAGCAACGCCACCCCGAGCACGCCGGACTGGCTGAAGAAGCCGACCCGGCCGGGGGACGGCAGCCGGGGCGCGAGGGTGGCGTTGAGGCGTACCCGCTCGTCGGTGTTGGCCACACCCAGGCAGTTCGGCCCGACGACCCGCATGCCGGCGGCGTGCGCGGCCCGGATCAGTTCGCGTTCGGCGGCGGCGCCGGACGGGCCGGACTCGGCGAACCCGGCCGAGACCACGACCAGGCCGTGCAGGCCGGCACCGGCCGCGTCGGCAACCACGCCGGGTACGGCCTCCGGCGGCACCGCGACAACTGCCAGGTCCAGCGGTACGCCGGCAGCAACCGCCGTCGGGTACGCCGGCAGCCCGCCCACCACGGCCGCGCTCGGGTGCACCGGTACGAGGTGTCCGGTGAAACCGCCGTCGCGCAGGTGCCCGAGGATGGCCGCCCCGATGCCCTGCCCGGTGGCGCTGGCCCCGTACACGGCGATGCCGGTGGGGGCGAGCAGCCGGGCGATCGACCGGGCCTCGGTCAGGTGCTCCCGACCCCACTGGACCCGCAGGGACGCCTCGGTGGGTGCGATCGGGAAGCTGAGGTGGACCACGCCGTCGGCGTACTGGCGCTGGACGAGGTAGCCGAAGTCGGCGAAGACCCGCAGCATGGTGGCGTTGGACGGCAGGACCTCGGCGACGAACCGGCTGATCCCCTCCCGGCGGGCCGCCTCTGCCAGGTGCTCCAGCAGCACCGGTCCGATGCCGCGCCCCTGGTGGGCGTCCTCGACCACGAACGCGACCTCGGCATCGGTCGCGCCGGGGCCGAGCCGGTCGAACCGGCCGACGGCGAGGATCCGCTCCCCCGCGACCACCACGAACGCCTCCCGGTCGTGGTGGTCGACGGTGACGAACCGGTGCAGGTCCCGTTCCGGAATGCGCGGGTACGGCGAGAAGTAGCGCAGGTAGCGGGTGCGGTCGGAGAACCGGGAGTGCATGGCGACGATGCCGGCCGCGTCGTCCTCGCGGATCGGTCGCAAATGGACGGTCGTGCCGTCGCGCAACAGCACGTCCGCCGAGCGGTCCGGTGGGCCCTCGACCACGCTCGGGTCGCCTCCCATCACTTCCTCGGGTCTCAGTCCCTGGGGTCGTGCGGGTCCAGCCCGTGCAGCGGGAACACCGCCTTGCGGGTGGCCAGGATGGCCCGGTCCACCCCGTCCGGCTCCCCGGTCGGCTGCCACGGCTCGTACGTCGGGTCGACGTTGTCGGTCATCCGCAGCGGTACGTCCCGCTCCGGCCGCCGGGACCGGGCCAGCGCCCGCCAGGCCGGCGGGGTGAGGGCGGCCGGGTCGATCGGTTCCCCGGTGGCGATCGCCAGCAGGTGGGTCCACGCCCTCGGCACGACCTCGACCAGGGCGTACCCGCCGCCGCCGGTGGCCACCCAGCGGCCCTCGCAGAGTTCGTCGGCGAGCGCCCGCAGCGCCAGGTAGCTGGCCCGCTGCCCGTCGACGGAGAGCCGCAGGTCGGCGAGGGGGTCGAGCCGGTGGCTGTCCGCCCCGCACTGGGTGACCAGGATCTGCGGCCGGAAGGCCCGCAGCACCGACGGGACGATCGCGTGGAAGGCCCGCAGCCAGCCGGCGTCGCCGGTGCCCGGCGGCAGCGGCACGTTGACCGCGCTGCCCCTGGCTGCCGGGCCACCGGTCTCGTCGGAGAAGCCGGTGCCCGGAAAGAGCGCCAGCGGGGTTTCGTGCAGGCTGACCGTGAGCACCCGGGGGTCGTCGGCGAAGATCTCCTGCACCCCGTCGCCGTGGTGTACGTCGACGTCGACGTAGGCGACCCGCTCGGCACCGAGGTCGAGCAGCCGGGCGATGGCCACCGCCGGATCGTTGTAGACGCAGAACCCGGCGGCCCGACCGGCCATGGCGTGGTGCAGGCCACCGGCGACGTTGACCGCCCGCCGGGCCTCGCCCCGCCAGACCGCCTCGGCGGCGGCCAGGCTCGCCCCGGCGATCAGGGCGCTGGACTCGTGCATGTTGTCGAAGATCGGGTTGTCCGAGGTGCCCAGGCCGTACCCGGAGAAGAACGGGTCGTTCGGGGCGGCGCGGACCGCGTCCAGGTAGTCCGGCCGGTGCACCCGGGTCAGCGCCGCCTCGTCGGCCGGCGTCGGCGCGACGATCCGGACACCGGCCCGGTCGAGTACGCCGAACTCTCTCGCCAACGCGACGGTCAGCTCGACCCGGACCGGGTCGAGCGGGTGCTCACCCAGGTCGTAGGCGAGCAGGGACTCGTCCCACATCACCACCGTGCCATCCGACATGGCGCCATCGTCGCACGGGGCGCAGCCCGCTCCCAGACGCATCCGCCCTCTCCACGTGGATGGAACGGGCCCGGTCGGGGACCGGATCAGGTGCCGGCGCCGGTGGCCACCGGGCGGTCCGGGTCGGTGAGCCAGTGGCTCCACGAGCCGACGTAGAGGCCGGCGTGCTCGTGCCCGGCGAGATGCAGGGCGAACACCGTGTGCGCGGCGGTCACCCCGGACCCGCAGTACGCGCCGACGCGTACGCCGGGCTCGACGCCGGCCTCGGCGAACCGGGTCCGGAGGGCGGCGGCGGCCCGCAGCCGGCCGTCCGGGTCGACGTGCTCGGTGGTCGGGAGGTTGACCGCGCCGGGCACGTGCCCGGCGACCGGGTCGATCGGCTCGGTGTCGCCCCGGTAGCGCGGGGCGGCCCGGACGTCGAGCAGCACCCCGTCACCGGCGGCGAGTGCGGCCGCCGCGTCGGCGTCGAGCACCGGCAGGCCGCCCGGACGGACGGTGACGTCTCCCGGCGCCGGTGTCGGCACCTCGGTGGTGACCGGGTGACCGGCGGTGACCCAGGCCGGGTAGCCGCCGTCGAGCACCCGGACCCGGGTGTGCCCGGCCCAGCGCAGCGTCCACCAGGCGCGGGCGGCGGCCAGCCCGTCCCCGGCGTCGTAGACCACCACCGGGTGGCTGGTCAGGACCCCGGCGGCCCGCAGGACCCGCTGGAGCGCGGCCGGGTCGGGCAGCGGGTGCCGCCCGTCGGGGCCGGGTGCCCCGCAGAGGTCGGCGTCGAGATCGACGAAGACCGCTCCGGGCAGGTGTCCGGCGGCGTAGTCGCCCCGGCCGGGTGGGCCGGCGAGGCGCCAACGCACATCGAGTACGGTGGGTGCGGCCGTGGCGGCCGGCTCCGGGTCGGCCAGTTCCCCGGCGAGGGCGGCTACGTCGACCAGAAGATCGTCTGTGGCGGGCATGACACTCAGTCAACACCATCACATTCGGTGGATACCAGCACGAGACGCCCCGTCCGGGCTGCGGCTCCGTGTCGGTAACTCGGGGTAGCATTGCCTACCGGGAGGGCGGCTGACGTGAACGACCTGGTCGATACGACTGAGATGTACCTGCGCACCATTCTCGAACTCGAAGAGGAGGGTGTGCCGGCCCTGCGCGCGAGAATCGCGGAGCGGCTGCACCAGAGCGGGCCGACCGTCAGCCAGACCGTGGCGCGGATGGAACGTGACGGTCTGCTGACCCTCGAGGACGACCGGCACCTGCGGCTCACCGCGTCCGGTCGGGGCCTGGCGATCGCCGTGATGCGCAAGCACCGACTCGCCGAGCTGCTGCTGGTCAACGTCATCGGCATGCCCTACGAGGAGGCCCACGAGGAGGCCTGCCGGTGGGAGCACGTGATGAGCGACGCGGTGGAGCAGAAGGTCTACGACCTGCTCAACCGGCCGACCCGGTCGCCGTACGGCAACCCGATCCCGGGGCTGGAGGCGCTCGGCAGCGCCCTGGACTCGACGACCGCCGAGGGCCCGGACGCGGAGCGTAACCTCGCCTTCCCCGGTCTGACCGGAATGGTGGTGGTCCGGCGCATCTGCGAGAGCGTGCAGACCGACGGTGACGTGCTGCGTCAGCTCCACGCCGCCGGGGTCGACCCGGGTGCCACGGTGACCGTGGCGCAGGAGCGCGACGGGGTCACCATCGACCGCTCCGGTGACAAGATCCGGCTGCCGCGTGAGGTGGCCTCGCGGGTTTTCGTCGCCGCATCCTGACTTCCGGTCCGGGCCCGCCGGACCAACCCATGCCGGTCACCGCGCGGTGGCCGGCATGCGACTGTCCGGGCACCGGCGCGCCCGCCGGGCAGGCGTGCCGGTGCCGTGACCGTCATGCCTTGGCGGCGTCGATCTCCTTGGCCAGGGTGACCAGCTTGGTGGCGAGGGCGTCCGCCGCCGGCTTACCCTCGCCGGCCGGGAAGGTGTAGCGGAGGTTGATCATTTGGCCGTCCGCGGAGAGCCAGGACACCTCCACACCGGCGCCGTAGTCCTTGCCCTCCGGCAGGGACAGCCGGTACGCGGCCTTGCCCAGCCCCTTGACGGTCTGTCCCCCCTTGGGCATCTCGTCGGCGAACACGGCCGAGTCGGCGGTGGTCGGCGTCACCGACAGCGCCAGATCGGGGCGGCTGGACTGCTCGGACTGGAGCACACAGGTGCTCGTCTTGCCCGAGGTGGTGGAGGCCGAGACATCGAACAGGGTGCCGATCGCCTTCTCCACCGCCGGGTAGTCAAGCAACTGGCAGACGCCCCCACCGGCCGAGGCCGGCAACTTCACCACCGGCGGGATGGGCAGCGGATCGTTCCGGGTCGCGGCGGCCGACTCGCCACAGCCGGACAGCACCAGCAGTCCCGCACCGATCAGTAAGAGCCGCCCGCGCACAGTGACCTCCCGCTCGCCCCGGCCGGGGGGCGGCCGGTGAGTCCGTCGGACACCGTACGGGGTCGGGCGCCAGGGGCGAAACCCCCCGCCCGGACATGGCGCTCCGCGAATGGAAATTTCGTCCATGCGGACCCGTGGTCCGTTCCGGCGCGGCCCCTGATCCACTCCTGGTGGACGCCGGTTCTACTCCGGCAGCCGGGCCACGATGTGCTTGGCGATCTCCAACGAACTGGTCGCCGCCGGCGACGGCGCGTTGAGTACGTGCACCTGGCGGTGCGCGGCCACGATGAGGAAGTCGTCGACCAGCGACCCGTCCCGGGCGATCGCCTGGGCGCGTACGCCGGCCGCGCTCGGCACGAGGTCCCGTACGGTCAGGTCCGGCACCAGGCGGGCCAGGCTGGCGGCGAACAGTTGCCGGGACAGCGACCGGCGGACCTCGGTCAGCCCGTACCCGAGGTGTCTGCGGGCCAGCCGCCACAGGCCCGGATAGGTGACCGCGTCGGCCAGCTCCCGCAGGTTGACCCGCCCCCACGAGTAACCCTCGCGGGCCAGCGCCAGGACCGCGTTCGGGCCGGCGTGCACGGTCCCGTCGATCATCCGGGTCAGGTGTACGCCGAGGAACGGGAACTGCGGGTCGGGCACCGGGTAGATCAGGCCACGGACCAGGTCCCGCCGCTCCGGTCGCAGCTCGTAGTACTCGCCCCGGAACGGGACGATCCGCGCGGACGGGGTGACACCGGCCAGCCGGGCCACCCGGTCGGCGTGCAGCCCGGCACAGTTGACCAGTACGTCCGCCACCACCTCGCCGGCCGTACTGGTCACGACCAGTTCCTCGGCTCCGGCCGGCCCGCCGCGGCGGGTGCTGACGCCGGTGACCCGGGCACCGAGCCGGATCCGGGCGCCCGCCTTCTCCGCCAGGGTGGCCAGGGCGGTGCAGACCGCGGTGAAGTCGACGATGCCGGTGGACTCCACCCGGAGGGCCTCGACGCACCGGACCGCCGGCTCGTACTCGGCGGCCTCGGCGGGGGTGAGCAGCCGGACCGGCAACCGGTTGGCCAGCGCCCGTTCGTGCAGGGCCCGCAACCGGGGCAGTTCCGCCTCGTCGGTGGCGACGATGAGCTTGCCGCACCGCTGCACCGGGATGTCCTGCTCGGCGCAGAAGTCCACCATGGACCGGCTGCCGGCACGGCAGAGTTCGGCCTTGAGGCTGCCCGGTTTGTAGTAGACCCCGGCGTGGATCACACCGGAGTTGTGGCCGGTCTGGTGGGCCGCCAGCCGGTGCTCCTTCTCCAGCACGGTGACCTCGGCGTCCGGCCGGTCGAGGATTATCCGGTGGGCCGTTGCCAGCCCGACGATGCCGCCACCGATGACCACGTACCTCGCCATGGCCGCAGACGCTACCGGCTGACGGGGCCGCCGGGAGCCGGGTCACCGGCCGGCTCGTCATCGACGTACGGACAGTGCCGGCATCCCCGTCCGCAGCACGTACCCCGGCGGGCCAGGAATCCCGCGGTGAGGACGAAGAGTCCGGTCGCCGGGTCCGGGTAGCCGGCCTGCCCGGCGGCGAGGGCGTCGGCGTGCGCGGCCAGGATCGACGACCGCAGCGGGTGGTCCGGTGCCAGCCGGGACGGGTGCGGCTGGTCCAGCGGGCGGGGTGCCAACGGCAGTCGCCGCCCCTGCTCACCGTCACCCATCCCGCGAGGTTACGCCCGGCGGCCGGACGCGGTTCGCGGCGAGCCCGGCCCTGGCCGTGGGCCGCCGGTGACGGTGACGGGTCCGGCTCCCCCCGAGCGAGCCGGACCCGTACCGGTGGAACGTCCGTCAGGTGGTGGCCCGGCGGATGGTCAGCAGACCGGCACCGGCCAGCGCCAGGGCGAGCAGGGCCGGCCAACCGGCGAAGAGGGTGAGCGCGGACTGGTCGCCGAACCACCGTCCGATGGTCAGCCACCACCCCTGCCAGGTGATCAGTACGGCGGGCAGGCCGAGCAGGGACAGCAGCCCGATGCTCAGGACGTACAGGCCGGTGATGCCCCAGCGCTTCATCACCAGGGCGGCGAAGATCCCGAAGAAGCCGAGCACCAGGAACGGCACCATGTAGATCAGGATCTGCAGGACCGGGTTATCGCTGTTCAGGAACGACGGGGCGAAGAAACCCATCGAGATGCCCCACCCGTCGGTCGCCCGCTCGGCCAGCTTGCACAGGTAGAGCATGACCCCGAAGAGCAGGGACTCACCGAGGAGCAGCAGCGAGACGGCGGCGTAGAAGGTCCGCCGGGTCACGCTCAGCCCGAGCGAGAACGGGAAGAACTGGGTGATCGACTGGCCGGCGCTGACCATCGTCACGATGTAGACGCTGACCAGCCCACCGGTCTGCGGCCCACCCTCGATGTCGTCGCCGATCCCGGTGAACAGGACCAGGTTGAACACGAAGCTGGTGAGCAGGATCCCCCAGGGCCAGGCGACCAGGGTCGGCCAGGTGATGAGGTGGACCCGGGTCGCGGGAAGGACACGGTTCATCGGAGGGCACCCTTTCCGGCGGTACGGACGTTCCCGGCACCGTTCGACGTACTGGTGAGCCGGACGACGAGTTCCTGTAGCGGGACCGGTGTCAGTTCCAGCCCGAGTCCGGTGATCCGGTTCCGCTCTGCCGGGTCGAACCGCCCCCGCAGGGTGACGCGTACCAGGTTGCCGAGCCGTTCGCGGTGCAGTTCCTCGGCGTTCGCGGCCATCTGTTCCACCTCGTCCACCGGCCCGGAGACCGTGACCAGCTCGGTACGGAGTGCCTCCGCGCTCTCGTCCAGCAGGATCCGCCCCCGGTCGATCAGCAGGACGTGCTCGATCAGGTTGCTGACCTCGTCGATCAGGTGGGTGGAGAGCACGATGGTGCGGGGATGTTCGGCATAGTCGGCGAGCAGCCGGTCGTAGAAGATCTGCCGGGCGGTGGCGTCCAACCCGAGGTACGGCTCGTCGAAGAAGGTGAGCGGTGCGCGGGCGGCGAGTCCGATGATGACGCCGAGCGCGGAGAGCATGCCCCGGGAGAGCTTGCGCACCTGTCGCCGTAGCGGCAGTTGGAAGTCGTCCACCAGGGCGGTGGCGAACTCCTGGTCCCAGCGCGGAAAGAGCAGGCGGGCGGCGGTGAGCGCGTGCCGTACCTGGAAGTTCTGCGGGTAGGTCTGGCTCTCCTTGATGAAGCAGACCCCGGAGAGGACCTCGTCGTTTTCGTACGGGTGCTGCCCGAACACCGACAGTTCGCCGGAGGTGGCGAAGTTCTGTCCGGTGAGGATCTGCATCAGGGTGGTCTTGCCGGCGCCGTTGCGGCCGAGCAGACCGTGGATGGTGTTCTCGGTCAGGGAGAAGCTGACGTCGTCGAGCGCGGTCGTCTGACCGAATCGCTTGGTCACGGCCCGGGCGGTCACCACCGCGCTCATCGCTCCCCCTCCCGGAGGTCGATCATCGACTTGAGCTCCTCGGCGCCGATGCCGAGCCTGCGCGCCTGCGCGAGCAGGGGTTGGACGTACTGGTCGGCGAACTCTTCACGGCGCCGTTCCCGCAGCCTGGCGCGGGCGCCGGTGGAGACGAACATCCCGATTCCTCGTTTCTTGTACAGAACGCCGTCGTCGACAAGCTGGTTGACGCCCTTCGCGGCGGTGGCGGGGTTGATCCGGTGGAAGGCGGCCAGCTCGTTGGTCGAGGGGACCTGGGTCTCCTCGGCGAGGCTGCCGTCGATGATCGCGGTCTCCAGCAGCTCCGCGACCTGGAGGAAGATCGGCCGGCCCTCCTCCATCACGCGCACCGGCCCGAGCGGAGGTCGCGCCGACCGGGCCGACCGAGGTTAGCCGGTTCATTACTCATGTAACTAACCATGTAACCAACCCGACCGGATGTCAAGTGCGGATCCCTGGGAGGGGTCCCGGATCAGTCCCGTTCCCGATGCGACGGCCAGACGTGGCCGCGCCGGTCGGCGTACTCCGGGGACCCGCCGCACACCTCCGTGACCACCCTCGGGTCAGCGGCGAGCAGCAGCTCCGCCAGCCTCTCCGCCTGGGTCGACGGATCTTCGGCGGTCACCTGGAACCGCGCCCGGAACTGGAGCCAGGGCCGACCCTCGACCAGGGCGGCCCGGTCTGGGTGCAGAAAGAAGACACCGATCTCGTACGGTTTCGAAGGCAGCGCGGTGACAAAGTCCAGCTCACACCCCTGGCGCGTCAGCCGCTCGGCCTGCCGCCGAAGCAGCTCCTCCACCAGGCGGGCGACCGTACGGGCCGGCCACTCCCAGTCGCGATCGATGGTTGCCCGGTCCAGTTCCTCGGCGTACTGCGCGGCGTCGAACCGGAACTCCGGCAGGTCGACGTTCTCCTCGTCCGGGTTGCGCCAGTCCGCCCAGACCACCTGGTCGCCATCGAGCCGGACGGTCACGTAGATCGCGCCGCAGCACCCCTCGGTGCAGGAGGCCTCCGCCAGGCGTACCTCGCGCGCCTCCACGGTCGCGGTCAGCGGCCCGTACGGTCGCAGCAGCGCCGCCGGATCCGCCCCGGGACCCTCCCGGAACACCCGGGCCAGGATGTCCTCCCCGTCGACCAGGGGTCGGACCTCCACACTCGCGCCCCGGTCGGACGGCCCCGGCACCACCACCCGCAAAGTCAGTCGCCCCAGCTCCACACTCATGTCACGATCGTTGGCCGGAGCCGCCCCGATGTCACACCGATTTCGGCGGCGTTCCCTCGTCAACTCCCGTACGGATCGGCGGCAGCAGTGACGCGACAACTGGCGCCACCCGCGCGGGCCGGTACGGCAGGCCCGGCGTCGCTCTGGCGCAGCCGGAACTTCCTGCTGCTCTGGAGTGGACAGACGGTCAGCGAACTGGGCACCCGGATCTCCGGCATCGCGATCCCGCTGCTCGCCGCGAACGACCTCGATGCCAGCGTGTTCCAGATCTCCCTGCTGACCTTCCTCGCCTGGTTGCCGTACCTGTTGTTCTCGCTGCCCGCCGGAATCCTCGCCGACCGGGTCGACCAGCGCCGACTGATGATCTTCTGTGATCTTGGCCGGATGGCGCTGATGCTGTCGCTGCCGCTGGTCGCGCTCGGCGGACACCTGACGCTCTGGTACCTCTACGGCGTCGTCGGGCTCTCCGGGGTGCTCACCGTGCTGTTCACCGTGGCCTACCGCAGCCGGCTCCCCCGGCTCGTCGCGGCCGACCAGCTCGTCGACGCCAACGCGAAACTCGGGATGAGCCAGGAGTTCGCCGAACTCGCCGGCGCGAGCATCGGCGGTGCGCTGATCGGACTCGTCGGCGCAGCCAGGACGTTCTTCAGCAACGGACTCGCCTTCCTGGTCAGCGCGCTGACCCTGTGGCTGATCCGGGAGACACCGGCCGAACGGGAACCGGCCGGACCGGAGACCGAACGGGTCGGGTTGCGGGTCGCGATGACCGAGGGCCTGGCCTTCATCCGCCACCAGCCGATCCTGGGTTCGATCCTGGCCTGTACGACCACGTCCAACTTCTTCGTCATGGCCTCGGGCTCCATCGAGGTCACCTTCATGGTCCGCGAGCTGGACGCCTCGTCCATGCTGGTCGGACTCGTCTTCACGCTCAGCGCGCTCGGCGGCCTGGTGGCCGGCGCCCTGGCCAGCCGCCTGTCCCGCTGGATCGGATCCGCCCGGATCATCTGGGTGGCGATGGCGGCGCCGGGACCGCTGTACCTGCTGATGCCGCTGGCACAGCCCGGCTGGGGGGTGCTGCTCTACGGCATCGGACTCGCCGCGTTCTCCGCCAACGCGGTCCTGTTCAACGTGGCGGCGATGACGTACCGGCAGCGCATCACCCCGCCCGGTCTGCTCGGCCGGGTCAACGCGTCGTTCCTGTGGATCTGCCTCGGGGCGGTTCCGCTCGGCGCACTGTTCGGGGGTGCACTCGCCAGTCACCTGGGTCTGCGGGCGACGCTGTGGATCTGCGTACTCGGCACCTGGAGTGCGGCCCTGTTCGTCTTCTTCTCGCCGCTGCGGAAGATGCGGGACATGGCGGTGGCGTGAGGTGCCCGGCGACTTGCCCCGAGGCGCGGCTTGCCCGGAGGTGTCAGCCGAACCAGGTCATCGCCTGGCCGTGGCCCCGGGTCCAGGCGAGCGGCTTCCCGTCGAGCGCGAGCACGTTGTGCAGCGCCTCGCCCGGCGGCTGCGGCAGGTGGTCGTAGGGCAGGACGTCCGGCGCCTCGTTCGCGATCCAGTGTCCCGGCAGGTCGCGTACCAGCTCGACGAACGCCTCCCGGCGCGGCACCGGCACCTGGTAGAGCACCGAGGTGTGGAACACCACCAGCGTCGCGTCGGCCGGCGCCCGTGCGGCCAGCGCCGGCAGGTCGTCCACCAGATCACCGCGTACGAGCAACGGCGGCTCGGCCGAGGCGACGGCAGCCGCGGCTCGTAAACGGGCCCGGCGGTGCGTGTGCTCGGGCCAGATGAGCGAGTCGAGCCACCCCACGTCCGCCGGGTCGGTCACGTCGAGCGGGTTCAGGTCCAGGCCACCCCGCCACACCACCTCCGGTACGCCGACCGGCAGCGGCACCCCCGTCGCCTCGCACTCCAGCAGCGGCGCCCCGGTCGCCTCGCGCTCCAGGAGCGGCTCGCCCGTGCCGAGCACCCTGTCCCCGTAGCGGTAGGCGTACCGGTCGGGATATAGGCAGAGTCCGGCCGACGCACCGACCTCCAGCAGGGCGAGCGGCTGCGGCAGCGCGGCGAGCACCGGCAGCAGTACGGCACACCGCCCGGCCTCGTTCGTCTGGGTGGCCCTGGCCCGCATCTGTGCCTCGATCGCCGGCCAGTTCTGCACCACGTACCCGTGGAACGCGGCCGGATCGTCAACCGGGCCACCGAGCAGCCGTACGACGCCGAACAGCAGGTTCGGTTGCCGCTTGGCCGGCGGGAGCGTACCGAGCAGTTCGATGACCTCGTCGTCACGGGCGACCGCGAGCGACAGTCGCTCGTACGCGGGCGACACCCCGCGCGCCTCACGTACCCCGAACTCGACGTAGGTCTCCGCGATCGTCATTCCCCGATGATCGCAGGAACCCCTGCCCACGGCCCCACCCAATGCCGGCCTCCACTTTCCCCTAGTGCGGCCCCTGCTTGCAGATGACGCAGCGCATCCCGTTGCCGGTGACATCGACAACCGGCGGAACGTAGGCGTGCGGGAACACCGGCGCGTCGCCCCATGCCGCCTGGACGCAGGCTTGCCCGTCCGAGCACAGGCCACAGCATGTGTGGCCGATCGCCTTGCTCAGGCGGGGGTTCTGGTGCTTCAGGCATCCGTTGTGCTGGCAGGTCCAAAATCCAACCCTTGTCACTGGTTGTCCTCCGCGTCGACTCCGAACTTAGCCTTAATGCAGGCTGCACTGTATCCGCCGAGGCGGCGGCACAGATGATGTCGACGGCGGCAATGAGCGCTGCGGGCCAGCTCCGGGCGTCGATCAAGTTCGGCTCTCCTTTGCTCGTTCGACCAGATGTTCCAGGACCACAGAGGTGAGGTCCGCGAGGTCGGTACGCGTGATCCGGCCTACATCCAAGTCGAACTGCGTCGCCAGCCTTCGACCCTTGTCGTGCAAAAAGACCGGATGCCGACGTGGCGTGCTGCCGCCAGCAACAAGCCGACCGCGCCAGTCCGCCATAACCGCGCGATCGGGTAACCCAGCGAGCCCGTCATGCTTGGCAACGTGCAGTGATTGGGCAAGCTCAGGTCGACCTCGCTCAACAAGAGCCTCCTGGATGGCGGACAGCATCATCGCTGGTTGCAGCGCGACAGCCAGATCGTGTGCTTCCAGGACGGCCTCTCGTACCGCTTCTTCCGACTCGTCCCTCAGATCGACATCGACGCAGGGCCGAAACAGCCAGGGCGAAGCCGCAGCCCTGCGGCCCCGGCATCGCACGTCCACGCCGATCCATGCCTGATCCGACCCATGCGGATGACGTCGCCAAGCGAGCAGCGTTGGGTTTCCCGCCTTGGTAACCGTGGCGCTCGCCATTCCAGCGCCAGGGAAGGCCCGGCACAGCGCATCATCGAGAGCGCGGGCGGTGCGACGAGTCACCAAATCCGGGACGTACCAGCCCTGAGCTTTCCCGATTGCAGCATCCGCCTCTGCATCCCAGCGGTGTAGAACCGCGGTGATTTCACCGGCGAGCCACGCCGTGTGTGGATCCGCAACCGTCTGCCAGGCACCGAAGATTGTAATGAGGCTCAGTGACCGCCACGGCGGGCGCGGTTCGCCATCAAAAGTGCAGTAGAACAATGCCGGTGCCATATCGAACGTGTCGGCCCACGCTCGATATCGATCCAGCTGATCGTCATGCTCGTCGCTGGCACCCTTCATCTCCAGCACAGCCACCGGCAGATCGTCCGACTGCCGGTAAAAGACAAGATCCACGCGCCCGGCGCGCTGTGCCTTGACCTCCCGCCGACACCGATATGTGTCCTCGGCCAGCCCGAGCAATCCAATCAGTGGCTGGGGATCCCGCTCGAACAGGAAGGCGAGCAGATCGCTTGAGCTGTTCTCGTTCGCGACCAATCGTCCAAGGGCAAGGCCGGGTTCCGACATTCGAAAGCTCCTCAGCGGACGTGGATTGGACATCTCGGGTAGCGGCCGAGACCGCGCTCACCTCGGGTTATCGGTATGCCAAGGATGCAGAAAGTGGCCCGGTGGAAGATTCCACGCGTGGAGAAGCGCGGCAAGCGCTTCTTCGCCTACGACGGTTGCAGCGCGCACGAGTACCGCGCCGATGTCGTAGTCGAAGCCATCCAACTGGTTGGCGTCATAGTCCCAGTGCGCCAGCTTGAAGGTGCGATCACGGTCGGGCCGGGTCCAGCCTTCCCGGTTGGCGACATGATCGGCATCAGCGGCGACGGATGCTCTTGCCGTCGATCACGGCGCTCTAGGGCGCGTTTTATAAGTCCGGTCGGAGCCACTCTCCGATGGCGGTGATGGTCAGGACGGCCTGGTAGCGGACGGCGAGTTTGTCGTATCGGGTCGCGACGCCGCGGTGGCGTTTGAGGCGGTTGATGCCGCACTCGACGGCGTGGCGTTGCCGGTAGACGACCGGGTCGAAGCGGGGTGGGCGACCGCCCTTCGATCCCTTGGCTTTGCGGTGGGCGTCCTGGTCGGCTTTGCTCGGGATGCAGGCCTTGATCCCGCGGGAACGCAGGTGGGCTCGGTTGCTTTTCGAGGTGTAGGCCTTGTCGGCCAGGACGAGGTCCGGACGGGTCCGGGGATGCCCACCGCCGGGCCGGCCCACCCGGATCTTGCGTAGGACGGGGATGAACTGCGGGCTGTCGCCGCGTTGACCGGCCGTGAGGATCAGGGCGAGGGGTTTCTGACCTTGTTCACAGGCCAGATGCGTCTTGGTGGTCAGCCCGCCTCGCGACCGCCCGAGCGCGTGATCGACGGGCTCGTCGTGGATGCCGCCGGGTGGTTCTCTCTGCAGATGCCCGTCCCGGCGGGCACCGGCAGCGTGTTGGTGGGCGCGGCTGGTCATCGAGTCGATGCTGACGTCCCACTCGATCCGGCCGGCCGCGTCAGCGCTGGCCTGTAGCCCGGCGAGGATCTTCTCCCAGGTGCCGTCGCGCTGCCAGCGGCGGAACAGGCCGTAGATGGTGGGCCAGGGCGCGTACTCGGCCGGGACGTCACGCCAGGGTGAACCGATCCGGATCCGCCACCGAATCCCGTCGATCAGCTGCCTTCTTGTCCACTTCGGCGGACGACCCCGAACCGGCGCAGCGGGTAGCAACGGGGCAAGCGCCGCCCATTGCGCGTCGGTCAGGTCGTGCCGCCTCGTCACCGCTAGGGTGGCCACGAGGTCTCCGGTGCATGGTGCTTCTTGGTCGTTGTACCAAGTACCGGAGACCTCGTTGTCTATCGATCACCGCCACGCCGTGACCTCAACCTGCCCACCGTGCTTTATGAAACGCGCCCTAGGGGTCGTCATCAGCGCTGCTCAGTTGCAGCGGCTCGGCGGGCCGGTAGGGGCGACCCTCTTCGATGAGCTTGGCGCGGTACTCGGTGATGTAGTGGCGCAGGGAAACGAGGCGGTGAGAGAAGACGAAGGCGTCTCCGCCGGCATCGTTCTTCGTGATGAAGTCAGGCACCCGGATGGTGGTGAAGTCGTTGCTGCTCAACGGCGGGATCTCGTACCAGGAGATGTAGGTGAGGGTCTCGCGGCGCAGGCCGGCGGCGAGCCCGAGGCTGATGATGGCCGCGTCCCGGTCGACGGTTCGCACGTCGTGCTGGCGGCGGTCCCGGTCGATTCGGATCGCGCCTTGGACGAGCAGGTCGGCGAAGCCCGGGGTGATCGGGGTGCCACGGCTGCCAGTGCCGCGGCGTGGCCGTAGGCCGGCGATGGCTTGGACGCTGCGGCCGTCGGGCAGGTTGATGCGCTCGAGGTCGAAGGGCAGCGGCAATTGTAGGTGCGGTGCAGAAACTCGTGGAACTGCTTGAGGGTGGAGCGCTGGGCTTGCCAGGTCGACGAGGAGACCTGGGTGTCCTGGTCGTACTGGCGGGCGCGGTAGTAGGCGAGCAGGTCTTCCTCATCGGCGACGAACACGTCGCTGCGGTGCTCGGCGGGGTCAATGCTGAGCCGCACCACGCGCAGATATTCGATCCAGGCGGCGACTCGACGGGCGTGGGCGACGGTCGTGTCCATCACCGGCCGTCGCTGGTGCTTACGACGCAGCCAATGCGACGCCGCCGCGTGATAGCGACCGTCGACAAGGATGGACGGGCTGTCTACGTGCTCCACCCGTAGCGCCGGCTCGCCGAGCATCTGCCCGAGCAGGTCGTGATCGGTGGGACGTGGAGGGACGACACTCACCGACACGTCCACTGCTCCCCTCGTACGCCCAAAGCAGATGCCTCCCACCCGAACGCGGATGGGAGGCATCTGTTGTAGGCCTTTACCAGGATCGATGTCAACCAGTGATTCCTCTTAGGAGTTACTCACGGGAGACATACATGAACTTCCCGGTTTCAGCTGCAGCCCGAGGTGGAGCCGCAGCCCTCGCAGACGTAGCAGCTACCGGCCGGGCGCATCTTCGTGCCGCAGGTGAAGCAGAGCGGTGCGTCCGCCGCCTTGCCGAGCACCGATTCCAGCAGCTCGGTCGAGGATCCGATCCGGACCCCCAGCTGCTTGGTCCCGGCCGCCTCGACCGACACCGGCTCGGCAACCGGTGCCACGGGGGCGGCCACCGGCTCCGCCTTGACCTCGACCGGAGCCGTCACCGGCGCGGAGGAGGCCATCACGGACAGCTCGAGGTTGTTCTCCGCCTCGGCCTCGGCCCGCAACTGCGCGGCCCGCTCGGTCGCGGTGAAGATGCCCAGTTCGGCGCGGCGCTCGTACGGCAGGAAGTCCAGTGCCAGCCGGCGGAAGATGTAGTCCATCACCGAGGCGGCCATCCGGATGTCCGGGTCGTCGGTCATCCCGGCCGGCTCGAACCGCATGTTGGTGAACTTGCTGACGTACGTCTCCAGCGGAACGCCGTACTGCAGGCCGATCGAGATGGCGACGGAGAACGCGTCCATCACCCCGGCGAGCGTGGAGCCCTGCTTGGACATCTTGAGGAAGACCTCGCCCAGGCCGTCGTCCGGGTACGACGACGCGGTGAGGTAGCCCTCGGCACCGCCGACCGAGAAGGAGACCGTCTCCGACGGGCGCTTCTTCGGCAGGCGCTTGCGTACCGGGCGGTACTCGATGACCTTCTCGACGACCTTCTCCGCGCTGACCGGCGCGACCTCGGCCGGGGCGGTCTCGACGGCCTTGTTCGGCTTGGCCACCGAGAGCGGCTGGCCGACCTTGCAGTTGTCGCGGTAGATCGCCAGCGCCTTGAGGCCGAGCTTCCAGCCCTCGAAGTAGATCTCCTCGACGTCGGCGACGGTGGCCGCCTCCGGCATGTTGACCGTCTTGGAAATCGCGCCGGAGATGAACGGCTGCACCGCGGCCATCATCCGGACGTGCCCCATCGGGGCGATCGAGCGCTCGCCCATGGCGCAGTCGAAGACGGCGTAGTGCTCCGGCTTCAGGCCGGGCGCGTCGACGACGTGTCCGTGGTCGGCGATGTGCTCGACGATCGCCTCGACCTGCTCCTCGGGGTAGCCGAGGCTGCGCAGGGCGCGCGGGACGGTCTGGTTGACGATCTGCATCGAACCGCCGCCGACCAGCTTCTTGAACTTGACCAGCGCCAGGTCGGGCTCGACCCCGGTGGTGTCGCAGTCCATCATCAGGCCGATGGTGCCGGTGGGCGCGAGCACCGACGCCTGGGCGTTGCGCCAGCCGTTGCGGTCGCCGAGCTTGTTGCCCGTCGTCCACTGCTTGGTGGCCTCGCGGACGATCGCGGTGGCGACCGCGCCGGACGGCTTGATCTCGTCGTTGGCGGCGGCGTGCTTGCGCATCACCCGCTTGTGGGGCTCGGCGTTGCGGGCATACCCGTCGTACGCGCCGACAACCCCGGCCAGCTCGGCCGAGCGGCGGTACGCGGTGCCGTTCATCAGCGAGGTGATCGCCGCGGCAACCGAGCGCCCGGTCTCCGAGTCGTACGGGTGGCCGGTCGCCATCAGCAGGGCGCCGAGGTTGGCGTAGCCGATGCCGAGCTGCCGGTAGGCCCGGGTCGTCTCACCGATCTTCTCGGTCGGGAAGTCGGCGAAGCAGATCGAGATGTCCATCGCGGTGATGACGAACTCGACCGACCGGACGAACTTCTCCACCTCGAAGCCACCGTCGGCGCGGAGGAACTTCATCAGGTTGAGCGAGGCCAGGTTGCACGAGGAGTTGTCCAGGTGCAGGTACTCCGAGCACGGGTTGGAGGCGGTGATCCGCCCGGTCTCCGGGCTGGTGTGCCAGTCGTTGATGGTGTCGTCGTACTGCAGGCCGGGGTCGGCGCACTCCCAGGCGGCCTGGGCGATGGTGCGGAACAGCCCCTTGGCGTCGACGGTGTCGATGACCGCGCCGTCGAGCCGGCCGCGCAGGTCGAACGTGCCGCCGCCCTCGACCGCCCGCATGAACTCGTCGGTGACCCGGACCGAGTTGTTGGCGTTCTGGTACTGCACGCTGACGATGTCCGACCCGCCGAGGTCCATGTCGAACCCGGCGTCACGAAGGGCACGGATCTTGTGCTCCTCGCGTGCCTTGGTGGTCACGAACTCCTCGATGTCCGGGTGGTCGACGTCGAGGATGACCATCTTGGCCGCGCGCCGGGTGGCGCCGCCGGACTTGATGGTGCCGGCGCTGGCGTCGGCGCCGCGCATGAAGCTGACCGGGCCGGAGGCGGTGCCGCCGCTGGAGAGCAGTTCCCGCGAGGACCGGATCCGGGAGAGGTTCACCCCGGAGCCCGAGCCGCCCTTGAAGATCAGCCCCTCTTCCTTGTACCAGTCGAGGATCGAGTCCATCGAGTCGTCGACGGCCAGGATGAAGCAGGCGCTGACCTGCTGCGGCGAGGCGGTGCCGACGTTGAACCAGACCGGCGAGTTGAAGCTGAACACCTGGTGCAGCAGCATCCAGGCCAGCTCGTGCTCGAAGATCTCGGCGTCGGCCGGGGTGGCGAAGTAACCGTGCTGCTCCCCCGCGGCCCGGTAGGTCTTCACGACCCGGTCGATGAGCTGCTTGAGCGACCACTCCCGCTCCGGGGTGCCGACGGCACCGCGGAAGTACTTGGTGGTCACGATGTTGGCCGCGTTGACGCTCCACGACTCCGGGTACTCGACCCCGCGCTGCTCGAAGTTGATCGAGCCGTCGCGCCAGTTCGTCATGACGACGTCCCGGCGTTCCCAGGTCACCTCGTCGTAGGGGTGCACCCCCTCGGTGGTCCAGACCCGCTCGACCTTGAGTCCGGTGCTGCTGGCCGCCCGTGACCGGCTCTTGTTCGCTGTCATACCTTCCCCCGCCATCTCATCCGCCCCCTTACCGGCACGGTCCGCCGCCGCGCCGCCTACATGATCAAAACCCAAGAAGCTAACTGGTACGGCCACCGGCCGGCTCCGCCTGTGCCGGGATCGCCGGCCCCTGCGGTGCGTCGCTCCGTGCCGCCGTACGGGCGGCAGCCGCCGCGCGCAGTGACTCGATCTCGCGCTCGAAGTCCCCCAGGGAGTCGAACGAGCGGTAGACGCTGGCGAAGCGGAGGTAGGCCACCTCGTCCAACTCACGCAGCGGTCCGAGGATGGCCAGGCCGACCTCGTTGCTCGGGATCTCGGCGGCGCCCTTGGCCCGGACGGTCTCCTCCACCCGCTGGGCGAGCAGAGCGATCCTGTCCTCGTCGACCGGGCGGCCCTGGCACGCCTTGCGCACCCCACCGATGATCTTCGTACGGCTGAACGGCTCGGTCACCCCGCTGCGCTTGACGACGGCGAGCACCGCCTCCTCGACGGTGGTGAACCGCTTGCCGCACTCCGGGCACGACCGCCGGCGGCGGATCAACTGGCCGTCGTCGGCCTCGCGCGAGTCGACGACCCGGGAGTCGGCGTGCCGGCAGTATGGACACCGCATAGCCGACCTCCTTTCACCGCACTGTGGGGTGCCCGCCACCCCCCGGACACCAGGACAGCCGGCGGGAGCCACTGTGAGGTGGCCGTCGCCGTGCTGGTGAGCGGGAAGCTGTGGGTAGTCGAACCCAACCTGTGGACGACTTACACCCTTGTCACTACTACATCTAGGGGTCGACCGTATGCCGCGGAGCGGCCGGGGTCAAGTTCAGGGCGGCCCGGCGCGCCGAGGCGTTATCTTGCCAACATCACCGGTCGGCCCCGGGTTACCGGGCCCCGACAGACGGTCAGACGACCACCGCGTGTCACCCCGAACACCCCGTGAGTCACTCCTCTCGCGGGAGCTTCAGCTTCTGCCCGGCGTGGATCGTGTTGCCGTCGAGCCCGTTGAGTCGGCGGATCTCGGCGATCACCCGGAACGGCTGTCGGCTCGGCCGGTGCCGCTCGGCGACCGACCAGAGCGTGTCACCGGGAAGCACCACGGCGGTCGGCACCGGACCGGGCGGATCGGACGCCCGGGACGAAGGGGCGAGCGCCACCGCCAGCCCGGCCGCGAGAACCAGGAAAAGACCGACCAGCACCACCCGACCACGTCGGGTCAGGCGGAGTCGACCACCCTGCGAGGGCCGGGAGATGTCCGGTGCACCCACGCTGACCTCCAAGATCGTACGCCAGTTCGATAGAACAGACGTACGATGGTGTATCAGAACAGACGTACGGATGTCGAGCGTGCGGGCACGACACGCCGACGCCACGTCGTACAGATGTTTGAAACTGTCCGATCTCACCTATACGGTCGTGAACAACCGATCCCGGCCGGCCCACGGTCGCAACGGGATCCGGGCCCATGCGCACCACGTGCCACACCGGCACCACCGCCGAGCAGGGAGGACGGACGTGTCGACCGACGACCGGACGAACCGGCAGCAAAACCCGCCAGAGGCCGCCGTTGGATCCGGCGCGACCTCGGCCCGCCGCCGCAGCCCGGCCCGCGCCCGAGCGGCCGAGCCGACCCTGCGCGCCGTCACCTCGGTGGTGAGCCACTTCCCCGACCTGGTCAGCGCCGACCTGACCGCCCGGCAGCGGCGGATCCTGGAGTTCATCCGGGACTGGGTGGAGCGCTACGGCTACCCGCCGAGCGTCCGCGAGATCGGCGAGGCCGTCGGTCTGGTGTCCCCGTCCAGCGTCGCCTACCAGCTCAAGGAACTCGAGCGGAAGGGCTTCCTGCGGCGCGACCCGAACCGTCCCCGCGCGGTGGACGTCCGTCCGCCCAGCGACCTCATGGACGACGAGGCGGCCCGCGCCCAGCGCCCCACCCCGGCGTACGTGCCGATGCTGGGCCGGATCGCGGCCGGTGGCCCGATCCTGGCCGAGCAGGCCGTGGAGGACGTCTTCCCGCTGCCCCGCGAGCTGGTCGGCGAGGGCGAGGTCTTCATGCTCAAGGTCAAGGGCGACTCGATGCTCGACGCCGCGATCTGCGACGGCGACTGGGTGGTCGTCCGCCAGCAGCCGACCGCCGACTCGGGCGAGATCGTCGCCGCCATGCTGGACGGCGAGGCCACGGTGAAGACCTACCGCCGGCGGGACGGGCACGTCTGGCTGATGCCGGCGAACTCCGCGTTCGACCCGATCCCGGGCGACAGCGCCTCGATCATGGGTCGGGTGGTCGCCGTACTCCGCCGGATCTAGCGTCCGGCAGCACGCTCACAGCCGTCGCGGTGCACCCGGGCCACAGCCCGGCCCGTACCGCGACGGCTTCGACGTACCCGGTCCGGACGAGCACAACCGGTCCTGGCCGGTACGGCACCGGACGGAGGGTCGGCTCAGCGCCGGCCCTGCTCCGGATAACCCTGCTCGGGGTAGCCCTGCTCCGGGTAACCGTTCTCCGGGTAACCGCGGGGCGCCGGGCGCCCCTGCCCGTACTGGCCGCCGCGCGGCTGGCCGTACCCGTTCACCGGTTGGTCGTTGCGCCGGTCGCCGGCCTGCCCACGGGGATCGGCGGGCGGGTAGCCGCCACGGCCTCCGCCGTAGGCCGGATCCGGCGCCGCGCCTCCGGGCGCCCGCGAACCGGCACCGCCGTAGACCCCGCCGCCGGGACCGGCGGTCTGCGGTCGGGGCGCACCACCGTAGACCGCACCGCCACCACCGCCGCCCTGCTGACCGCCGTAGACGCCCGGCTGGGGCCGTCCGGTGGGCTCGTAGCCGCCACCACCGGGGGCCGGGTAGGCACCACCGGGCGCACCGGTCCACCCACCGTCCTGGGCGCCCCCGCCGTACGTGTTCCCGCGTGCCTGTCCCGGCGGGTCCGCCGGGAGGTCACCGGCGCCCGGACGCCCGTTCCTCGACCCGTCGGCGTCCAGCGTGCCGTCCGGGTCCCCCGGTTCCCCCGCCCGCTTGCGCCGGGACCGGACGATGCCGAAGATCCCGAGCCCGACCAGCAGGGCGCCGAGCACCCCGACGGCACCGATCAGGTACGTGATGTCGGTGAGGGTGAGCTGGGAGGTCCAGGACTTGCCGCTGTCGCTCGTGCCACCGGTGGTGCCACCGGCCGCGGCCGGAGCGGCGGCGACCTGCGTCGACGGCTCATAGCTCTGGATCACGACCTCGGCGTCGTCGGCGAGGCTGCCGACGTCCGAGACGGTGACGAAGGCGCTGCCGTCCGGGGTGTACGCGATCGACTCGCCGAAGGCGTCGGCCAGCGGCGTCATCCGTGGCTTGCCGGTGGTCAGGGCCTTGACGATGTCACCGTCGGGCACGTCCCACTCGAACGCGTCCGCGTAGGTCCGCAACACCACCCGGCTACCGTCCGGAGACCGCGCCGCACCGGTGATCATCAACCGTCCGGTCACGGTGAGCAGGTTCTCCGTCGTGCTCTTCGGCAGGGTGATCTCGCCGGCCAGCTCCATCGGCACGCCCGTGGCGTTGTCCTTCGGCAGCGGCGCCGGCGCCCGGTAGATCTCGCTCTTCTCGGTGCCGGTCTTGGTGATGATGTACGGCGTACCGTCCTCGCCGAGCAGCAGCGCCTCGGCGTCGTGCGGCTTGTTGCCCGGATAGGCCAGCCGGTGCAGGACCGGCTTGCCGGTCCCCTCCACCGGCAGGCTCCAGAGCACCACGCTGGTACGCCGCTCGGCGGCGTCGACGTTGTCCCCGATGTCGGCGACCCAGAGGGTCCTGCCGTCCGCCGACAGCGCCAGGTCCTCCGGGTCCCGCGAGCCCTTCCCGGTGTACGGGACGGCCCTGGTCACCTTGCACTTGCTGCTCAGGAAGAAGATCTGGTCGTGGCTCTGCACCTCGGTGCTGTCGTTGATCACGACGTAACCGGTCTTGGTGGCGACCATGCCGGACAGTTCGTTCGTCCGGCTGTCGTCGATGGTGCACACCCTGGCCGGCGCGGCGAGCGCCGGGGCTCCAGTCAACCCCAGGCACGCGCCGACCACACCACCGACAACCACGACCGAGGAGAGGACACGCCGCATCGGCCAAGTGTCGCACGTCGCAGGGACACGGCGGGGAGGCCGTGATCGTTCGGCCCGAAGCTGCCGTTCGGGCAGTTTCAATCTACTCCCCGGAGGTCCGATATGGGGTCAATTCGGCCGCTAACGCCTCGTCGACCCGGACGTGCAGCAGGGTCCCCTCGGCGAGGTGTGTGGTGCCGAGTACCTCGCCACGCCGATGGATCCGGGCGACCAGGTCTCCCCGGGCGTACGGCAGCACCGCCCGCAGCTCGACCGCCGGCCTCGGCAGCCGGGCCTCGATCGTCGCCCGAAGGTCGTCGATGCCCCGCCCGGCCCGGGCCGAGACGAAGATGGCGTCCGGCCACTCACGCTTGAGCCGGAGCAGCATCTCCTCGTCGGCGGCGTCGGTCTTGTTCACCACCAGCAGCTCGGGCAGCTTGTCGGCGCCCACCTCGGCGAGCACCTCACGGACCGCCCGTACCTGCTCCTCGGGATCGGGGTGCGCCCCGTCCACCACGTGTACGACCAGGTCGGCGTCGGCCACCTCCTCGAGCGTCGAACGGAACGCCTCGACGATCTGGTGCGGCAGGTGCCGGACGAAACCGACCGTGTCGGAGAGGGTGTAGACCCGCCCGTCGGCGGCTTCCGTACGGCGGGTGGTCGGGTCCAGGGTGGCGAAGAGGGCGTCCTCGACCAGGACTCCCGCCCCGGTCAGCCGGTTCAGGATGCTGGACTTGCCGGCGTTGGTGTAGCCCGCGATGGCGATCGCCGGGACGGCGTTGCGACTACGGCGGGCGCGCTTGGTCTGCCGTACGGTGCGCATGTTCTTGATTTCCCGCCGCAGGCGGGAGATGCGGTGCCGGATCCGGCGCCGGTCGGTCTCCAGCTTGGTCTCACCCGGACCACGGGTGCCGACACCACCGCCCGCGCCACCGCCGCGACCGCTGCCGCCGGCCTGCCGGGACAGGCTCTCACCCCAACCGCGCAGCCGGGGCAGCAGGTATTCGAGCTGGGCCAGCTCGACCTGCGCCTTGCCCTCCTTGCTCTTGGCGTGCTGGGCGAAGATGTCCAGGATCAGCGCGGTCCGGTCGACGACCTTGACCTTGGTGCGCTGCTCCAGGTTGCGCAACTGGGACGGGGAGAGCTCCCCGTCGCAGATCACCGTGTCCGCACCGGAGGCGAGCACCTCGGCGGCGAGATCCTCGACCTTGCCCCGACCGATGTACGTCGCCGGGTCGGGCCGGGTACGCCGCTGGATCAGCCCCTCGAGCACCTCGGAACCGGCGGTCTCGGCGAGCGCGGCCAACTCGGTGAGCGAGTTCTCCGCGTCGGTCATGGTGCCCTCGGTCCAGACCCCGACCAGGACCACCCGCTCCAACCGGAGTTGCCGGTACTCGACCTCGGTGACGTCGGTGAGCTCGGTGGAGAGTCCGGCGACCCGGCGCAGTGCCTGGCGGTCCTCCCGCTCCATCTCACCGGTGGTGATCTCCTCGCCGAGCAGGGCGTCGAGGTCCTGGTCGGTCAGCGGAGCGAAGCTTTCCTGATTTCGCAAGCGGGTCTCCTGTCCGTTTCATTCCTGGCGTCAATCGTGACACGCTCCGCCACCGATCGCACCGCCATAATCCGTCACCCCGACTGATCGGCCCGTCAGGTACAACCAGGGGGTAACCCGTCAAAAAGGGGCGTTTGCGGGCTGATGAGGGTCGTTTACGGCACTCATGGGGGATGCGCCGGAAGCGGCCCGTACGACGCGGGTAAGAATGCGAAGCGACGGCCGGCCGGCCGTGCCCACCAACGACGGAGGGACCCCGTGACCACCACCCGCCTGCCGAGCGCCGGATTCTCGATCACCATCCGGATCGGCGTCACCGCTGACGCCTCGGCCATCGGCCGGCTCACCACCTGCGTCGGCGAAGCCGGCGCGATCGTCACCGCCCTGGACGTGGTCGATTCCGACCCGACCACGGTGATCGTCGACCTCACCTGCGACACCGCCGACTCCAACCACGCCGACCAGGTGGTGAAGTCGCTGACCGCCCTCGACGGCGTGGACGTCCGCAAGGTGTCCGACCGTACGTTCCTGCTGCACCTCGGGGGCAAGATCGAGGTCACCCCGAAGGTCGCGCTGCGCAACCGCGACGAGCTTTCCCGGGCGTACACCCCGGGGGTGGCCCGGGTCTGCCTCGCGATCGCGGAGAACCCGGCCGACGCCCGTCGGCTCACCATCAAGCGCAACACCGTCGCCGTGGTCACCGACGGGTCGGCCGTACTCGGGCTGGGCAACCTCGGACCGGCCGCGTCGCTGCCGGTGATGGAGGGCAAGGCGGCACTGTTCAAGCGCTTCGGCGGGGTGGACGCCTGGCCGGTGGTCCTGGACACCCAGGACGTGGACGAGATCGTCTCGATCGTGCGGGCGATCGCCCCCGCGTACGGCGGGATCAACCTGGAGGACATCGCCGCCCCGCGTTGCTTCGAGATCGAGGCGAAGCTGCGCGACCTGCTCGACATCCCGGTCTTCCACGACGACCAGCACGGGACCGCGATCGTCGTGCTCGCCGCGCTGACCAACGCCCTGCGGGTGGTGGGCAAGCGCCTCGCCGACGTCAAGGTGGTCGTCTCTGGAGCCGGCGCCGCCGGTACGGCGATCATGAAGCTGCTGCTGCGCCAGGGCGTCGGCGACATCATCGCGTACGACCGGGCCGGTGCCCTGCACCGTGGGCTGGCCGACGGCAACCCGGCCTGGCAGTGGCTGGCCGAGAACACCAACAAGGAGAACTACAGCGGCGACCTGCCCGGAGCGATCCGGGGCGCTGACGTGTTCATCGGGGTGAGCGCGCCGAACCTGCTCACCGGCGACGACATCGCCGGCATGGCGAAGGACTCGATCGTGTTCGCGCTGGCCAACCCGGACCCCGAGGTCGACCCGCGAGAGGCCCGCAAGTACGCGGCCGTGGTCGCCACCGGCCGGTCCGACCAGCCGAACCAGATCAACAACGTGCTCGCCTTCCCCGGTGTGTTCCGGGGCATGCTCGACGCGCACGCCGAGGAGTTCACCGAGGAGATGGCGCTCGCGGCGGCTCAGGCGATCGCCGACGTGGTCGGCGAGGACAAGATCAACCCGACGGTGATCGTGCCCAGCGTCTTCGACTCCCGGGTGGCCACCGCCGTCGCCGCCGCCGTACGCGCCGCCGCCCAGAACCCCGCTCCCGCCCCGGCCGCCGACCCCGGCCCCGCCGACCTCCCCGAGATCGCCGCCACCGCCGCCGCCCCCACCGCCCCCCTAGCCAACAACACCAACTAACCCGCCCACCCCGCCCACCCCGCTCCCTCGCCCGCCCTGCCGTCCCACCCCTCCCGCCCGCGTCGATCTTGCACTTGTGGTGGTTCACAAATCCGAACGAAAGACCTCATTCGGGCGCCACAACTGCAAGATCGACGGGCGGAGGGGCGGGCGGGGACGGGGACGGACGGGGCGCGGGGACGGGGCGGGGGTGTGGGGCAGGAGGGGGTCAGGAGAGGGTGGAGGGGTTCAGGGTGCCTTCGGCTATCAGGAGGGCGGGGCCGGAGAGCCAGGCGCTTTCGGGGTCGACGGTGATGGTGAGGCGGCCGCCGGGTACGTCCACCGCGACCACACCCTCGCTCAGGCCGGCGTCGCGCAGGGCCACCGCTGCCACCGCCACCGCACCGGAGCCGCAGGACAGGGTCTCCGCCGAACCCCGCTCGTAGACCCGCATGAGTACGTGCAGGTCGGTGCCGGCCACCGGCTCGGCCGGGGTGACGAACTCGACGTTGACCCCGGTCGGGAAGAACTCCGCATCGAATCCGGGTGCCCGGGTCAGGTCCAACGCGGACAGCTCCAGCCCGGCCGGCAGGACGCAGACCAGGTGCGGGTTGCCGCAGTCCACCGCCGCACCGGACAAAGTCACCCGCTCGGGCCCGTCCAGCCCGTCGGAGTCGGGCCGGGGGGCGAGGGCGGTGATCGACGTGCTGTCGCCGTACAGCCGGGGGGCGCCGAGGTCGACGGAGATCTCCCGGTCCGCGACCACGCCGCGCCCGACGGTGGCCGGTCCGACCACGGCCCGGACCACTCCGGCGCGGGTGGCGATCGGCAGCCCGCCGTCGGCCGGCTCGGCGAGGCCGTTGTCGAGCAGGTAGCGGGTGAAGACCCGGACCCCGTTGCCGCACATCTCGGCCAGCGACCCGTCGCTGTTCCAGTAGTCCATGAACCACTCGGCGTCACCCGCGTACGCGGCGCCGGCCGGATGCTTGGCCGCCCGGATCACCCGCAGTACGCCGTCCGCGCCGATCCCGCGCCTACGGTCACAGAGCGCGGCGACCAGCGTCGGGGTGAGCGGAAGTTCGCCGTCCGGGTCGGCGAGGATGACAAAGTCGTTGCCGGTGCCATGTCCCTTGGTGAAGTGCACCAGCCCATCATTCCCGATCATCGGCGTGTTCATCCCCGAGCCTGCTCCCGAGCCGCCTCGACGGCCTTCACCCCGGCCTCGACCAGGTCCGACCGGCCCGCGTCGAGCCAGCCGATCCGCGGGTCCCGACGGAACCACTTGCGCTGTCGACGGACGAACCGCCGGGTCGCGTGGATCGTCTCGGCGCGTGCCTGTTCCTCGGTCAGCTCCCCGTCGAGCTGGCGCAGCACCTGCTGGTAGCCGAGCGCCCGGCCGGCGGTCCGGCCCTCGCGCAGGCCCCGGCCGGCGAGTTCGCGTACCTCGTCGACCAGTCCGGCCGCCCACATCAGGTCGACCCGGAGGGCGATCCGCTCGTCCAGGACCGCGGTGTCCCGGTCGACGCCGAGCTGCACCGACGGGTACCAGGGCTTCGGATCCGGGAGGGCGGCGGTGAACGGGCCGCCGGTGAGTTCGATGACCTCCAGGGCACGGACGATCCGCCGCCCGTTGCCGGGCAGGATGCTCTCCGCCGCTTCGGGGTCGACCGCCCGGAGCCGGGCGTACAGCGGCGCCGGCCCGATCTCGGCCAGCTCCGCCTCCAGCCGTGCCCGCAGGGCGGGGTCGGTGCCGGGAAACTCGAACTCCTCCAGCACCGCCCGGACGTAGAGACCGGAGCCGCCGACCAGCAGCGGCACCCGGCCCCGGGCCAGGATGTCGTCGATCGCCGCACGGGCCAGCCGCTGGTACTCGGCGACGCTCGCGGGCTCGGTGACGTCCCAGACGTCCAGGAGGTGGTGTGGGACGCCGGCCCGCTCGGCCGGGGTGAGCTTGGCGGTGCCGATGTCCATGCCCCGGTAGAGCTGCATCGAGTCGGCGTTGACCACCTCGCCGCCGAGGGCCCCGGCCAGGCCGATGCTCAGCGCCGACTTGCCGGCCGCGGTCGGCCCGACGATCGCGACCACGAGACTCATCGCCGCCCCTCCCGCTCCCCGTCGGCCCGCTCCCCGTCAGCCTGCTCCCCGTCAGCCTGCTCGCCGTCAGCCTGCTCCCCGTCAGCCTGCTCGCCGTCGGCCGGGTGCCAGGTGGTCACGAAGTAGCCGACGCCGTACGGGGCGGCGTGGTAGGTCAGCTCACCGCTCCAGCCGCCACCTGCGGCACCGGCGAGCACCTGCCACGGCGCCCGCCCGGCCACCCGCAACTCGGTCGACACCACCGGGTCGAGGCCGAGCAGGGCGTCGACGTCCGCGCGGGCCAGGGCCTCGGCAACCCGATCGTCGTACGCGACCGCGCGCGGGTCGTCGTAGCCGGGTGACTTCTCCCCCCGGCAGGCCGACCCGTCCCCGAGGACGAGCAGCGCGACCCGGGGCCGGTGGTCGGCCAGTTCCGTACCGAGCTTGACGCAGTCCCCGGCGGTTGCCGTGGTGTCGACGGTGTCCAGCCGGAGGTCCGTGCCGGTGACGTCGTGCCGGCTGAGCAACCAGCCGCCGACCAGCAGGCTCAGCGGCCCGAGCGGTCGACGGGCGCCGTCACCGATGGCGAATCCGGTGTCCACTCCCCAGGGCGCGAAGCTGCCGGCGTACGGGGCGGGGAAGGTTTCCGTCCGGTCGCCGCCGCCGAGGACCACCAGCACGTCGGGAGCGACGGAAAGTAGTCGTGTGATCGCGGCGTCTGCGGCGTACCGTAGGTCATCGAGTTCGGCCGCGGCCGAGCCGGCGATCTCGGGCACGATCATCGGTGGGTGCGGGCAGACGGCGGCGGCGATCAGAGACACGCCACCACCGTAGCCGGGTTCGGACCTTACACCCGCTTGCACACCGATCGGCCATGGTCAAGGACACCGTATGGTCACGGTCGACCACAGGCGCTCGACGCGGACCCGGTTGGACCTGTGACAATGCCGGGGAGAAACTTCGCTGCAATATGACTGCGCCGTGGCGGCGACCCCGGGGGACCCCTCTCTTCGGTGGCGCCGGGAGAACGAGGATGGGCACATGAGCGACTGGACGGCCTTCGGACGGGTGGACGCGGACGGCACGGTCTACGTCAAGACGGCCGAGGGCGAGCGGGTGGTCGGTTCCTGGCAGGCCGGGGCACCGGAGGAGGGGCTGGCGCACTTCGCCCGCCGCTTCGCCGACCTGGTGACCGAGGTGGACCTGATCGAGGCGCGGCTCAACTCCGGCGCCGCCGACGCGGCGCACTCACTGGCGAGCGTACGGCGACTGCGTGGCTCGCTGGCCGAGGCGCACGTGGTGGGCGACATCGACGCCCTCGGCGCCCGGCTGGACAAGTTGGCGGGTGTTGCCGACGAGAAGGCGGGCGAGGCCCGAGCGGCCCGCGAGACGGCCCGGACCGAGGCGCTGGCGCGCAAGACGGCCCTGGTCGAGGAGGCGGAGAAGCTGGCCGCCGAGTCGACCGGCTGGAAGACCGCCGGTGACCGGCTCAAGGAGATCCTGGACGAGTGGAAGACCATTCGTGGGGTCGACAAGAAGACCGACGGTGAGCTGTGGAAGCGGTTCGCCGCCGCGCGCGACGGGTTCACCCGCCGCCGGGGCGCTCACTTCGCCACCCTCGACGCCCAGCGCAAGCAGGCCCAGGGCGCGAAGGAGGAGCTGGTCACCGAGGCCGAGTCGCTGGCCGAGTCGACCGACTGGGCGGCGACCGCGAACCGGCTCAAGGACCTGATGACGGAGTGGAAGGCGGCTCCGCGCGCCTCGAAGGAGGCCGAGCAGAAGCTCTGGGACCGGTTCCGGGCCGCCCAGGACGCGTTCTTCTCCCGGCGGAGCGAGGTCTTCTCCGCGCGGGACAACGAGCAGCGCGGCAACCTGGAGCGCAAGCAGGCCCTGCTGGCCGAGGCCGAGGCGCTGGACGTGGACACCGACCCGAGGGCCGCGCAGGCCAAGCTGCGGGAGATCCAGGGGGCGTGGCACGACGCCGGCCGGGTGCCGCGCGAGGCGGCTGCCGGGCTGGACCGCCGGCTGCGGGTCGTGGACGAGAAGGTACGGCAGGCAATGGACTCGGCGTGGCGGCGTACCGAGCCGTCGGCCAACCCGTTGCTGGTGCAGATGCGCGACCAGGTGGCCGAGGCCGAGCAGCGGCTGGCCCGGGCCCAGGCGGCCGGGGACGCCAAGCGGATCCGGGAGGCCGAGTCGGCGCTCGCCGCCAAGCGTCAGTTCCTCCAGCTCGCGGAGCAGGCGAGCTGACCCAACCGCACCGCCCGGTGACACCGGGCAGCCCGGGGGCCTCCTCCCACCGTCGATCGGTGGTGAGGGGGCCCTTTCGCCTGTCTGGTCCGAGGTGAGGCTTTACATCGATTCAAATCCATGGTTGCATCAGGAAAGCGCTTGCCTCGGGCATGTGAGCGCGGGAGCCAATGCTTCGACCACGGTTCGATCCGTACGGCGGGTAAGCCGGACGACGTCGATCCGGTGGATCACCGGCACCGCCTTGGGCACGGCCACCGGAGCTGATCCGCCGCCCGGCGCCGCTTTCCCGCCAGTCACCAAGGAGAGCCACCATGCTCGCACGACGGCGCCGGATGGCGCTGTTCAGCACTGCCGCCGCGGCCACCCTGACCCTCGCCGCGACCGGAATCGTCACCGCCGTCAACGCCCACGCCGCCGCCGGCTGCCAGGTCAGCTACTCGGTCGGCGGCCAGTGGCCCGGCGGCTTCAGCGGCAACGTCACCGTCACCAACCTCGGTGACCCGCTCGCCGGTTGGACCCTGCGCTGGTCGTACGCGGCCGGGCAGCAGGTGACACAGGCCTGGAACGCCACCGTCACCCAGAGCGGCGCCCAGGTCAGCGCGGCCAACGTCGGTTACAACGCCAACCTCGCCACCAACGCCAGCGCGTCGTTCGGCTTCAACGGCACCTGGAACAACTCCAGCAACCCGGCGCCGACCGGCTTCACCCTGAACAACGTGGCCTGCACCGGCAGCGTCGGGCCGACCACCCCCGGCACGAATCCGACCACTCCGGGGCCGAACCCGACCACACCCCGGCCGACCACGCCACCGCCGACGACCGGCCCGACCCTGCCCCCGCAGACCGGGCTGGTCGGTTGGGCCACCCAGAACGGTGGCACCTCCGGCGGTGGCAGCGCCTCGCCGATCACCGTCTCCGACTCGGGTGCTCTGACCAGTGCTCTCGGCTCCACCAGCGCCTCGGTCATCCGGGTCTCCGGCACCATCTCCTGCTCCGGGATGCTCCGGGTCCGGTCGAACAAGACCATCCTCGGCATCGGCTCCGGCGCCACCATCAACGGTTGCGGATTCAACATCAACGGCGACCGCAACGTCATCATCCGCAACCTCAACTTCCGCGGCTGGGACGACGACGCCATCAACGTCCAGGAGTCGGCCACCAACATCTGGATCGACCACAACAGCTTCACCGACGGCTACGACGGCGCCGTCGACGTCAAACGCGGCTCCGACTTCGTCACCATCTCCTGGAACCGCGTCTACGGCCACGACAAGTCGATGCTGCTCGGCCACAGCGACGACAACGCCAGCCAGGACATCGGCCACCTGCGGGTCAGCTACCACCACAACTGGTTCGACGGCTCGAACCAGCGACACCCCCGCGTCCGGTTCGGCAACCCGGTGCACGTCTACAACAACTACTACAACAACAACGGCGGCTACGGTGTCGCCTCCACCGAGGGTGCCGGCGTACTCGTCGAGGGCAACTACTTCGAGAACACCGACGACCCGTACCACCTCGGTGAGGGCGACTCCGGTCCCGGCACCCTGGTCGCCCGGAACAACCACTTCGTGAACTCCGGCACCGGCCAGACCGGCGGCAGCGTCGCCAGCATCCCGTACTCCTACCAACTCGACACCGCCAGCAGCGTCAAGTCCATCGTCACCTCGGGCGCCGGCACCGGCCGGATCGGCCTCTGACCGCGTGACGAAGGGCCCCTCGTACATCGGAATCCGACGTGCGAGGGGCCCTTCCTGACGCTTCGAAGACCCGGGGGTCAGCGCTCGCAGGCGCTCACGGCCGGGGTGGCGGCGAGCGGCGGTACGCCGATGGTGGGCAGGCCGAGCGACACCGCCGACGTACGCGGAACCCGACCGGCCTCGTACGCGTCACCGGCCCGCGTCCGGCGGTGGTGAAGCGGCGCCCCGTCGGCGTTGAGGTGGTGCGGCGCCGCGTAGGTCACCACGGTGTGCACGACGTCACCCGGTCGGATCGACCCGGCGTCGGGACCACCGTCGAAGTGCACCAGCCGGCCGTCGCGGGCCCGGCCGGACATCCGCCCGGTCCGCTCGTCCTTGCGCCCCTCGCCGACCGCGACCAGCAGTTCGACCGGTTCGCCGACCAGCTTCTTGTTCTCCGCCCAGGTGATCTCCTCGACGGCGGCGATCAACCGCTCGTACCGCTCCTGCACGACCTGCTTCGGCAACTGGCCGTCCATGGTCGCGGCCGGGGTACCGGGACGCTTGGAGTACTGGAACGTGAAGGCGGAGGAGAACCGGGCCTCGCGGACCACGTCGAGGGTCCGTTCGAAGTCGGCCTCGGTCTCGCCGGGGAAACCCACGATGATGTCGGTGGTGATCGCCGCGTCCGGCATGGCCGCCCGGACCTTCTCGATGATCCCCAGGTAGCGGTCCGACCGGTACGAGCGCCGCATCGCCCTGAGTACGTCGTCGGAGCCGGACTGCAACGGCATGTGCAGGGAGTGGCAGACGTTCGGTGTCTCCGCCATCGCCGCGATCACGTCGTCGGTGAAGTCCTTCGGGTGCGGGCTGGTGAACCGGACCCGCTCCAGCCCGTCTATCTCACCGGTGGCCCGCAGCAGCTTGCCGAAGGCGAGCCGGTCACCGAACTCCACCCCGTACGAGTTGACGTTCTGCCCGAGCAGGGTTACCTCCAGTACGCCCTCGGCGACCAGGGCGCGTACCTCGGCGAGCACGTCGCCGGGGCGCCGGTCCTTCTCCTTGCCGCGCAGCGAGGGCACGATGCAGAAGGTGCAGGTGTTGTTGCAGCCGACCGAGATCGACACCCAGCCGGCGTAGGTCGACTCGCGCCGGGTGGGCAGGGTCGACGGGAAGACGTCGAGGGATTCGAGGATCTCCACCTCGGCGCTGGAGTTGTGCCGGGCCCGTTCGAGCAGCACCGGCAGCGAGCCGATGTTGTGGGTGCCGAACACAACGTCGACCCAGGGTGCCTTCCGGACGATCTCGCTGCGGTCCTTCTGCGCCAGGCAGCCGCCGACCGCGATCTGCATGCCGGGGTGTTTGTCCTTCACCGGGCGGAGGTGACCGAGGTTGCCGTAGAGCCGGTTGTCGGCGTTCTCGCGTACGGCACAGGTGTTGAAGACCACCACGTCCGGGTCGTCGACCTCGGCGGCACGTACGTAACCGGCCTGCTCCAGCAGGCCGGAGATCCGCTCCGAGTCGTGCACGTTCATCTGGCAGCCGTAGGTCACGACCTTGTAGCTCTTCGACACTGTCGCGCGCCCCTCTCCCACGGCCACCAAGCGTAGCCGTCCGCCTCGTCCCGCCCAGGTCGGGTGGGTGCGCCGGCGCCGCCCGGCGGGAACGGCCGGCACCGCCGTACGCCCCTTCGGTGGCAGAGTATGCGCAGGGAGCCCCGACCGGCGGGCCGGACCAGGAGGAACCATGTGCCGCAGCATCAAGACCCTGCGTGAGCCGTACGCCGAGGAGGTCACGGTGGCCGACATCGAGGCGGCGGCGTTGCAGTACGTACGGAAGATCTCCGGCTTCCGTGCACCGGCGGCCCACAACGCGGCGGCGTTCCAGGCCGCGGTCGACGCGGTGGCGGACGCCACCCGGACCCTGCTCGACCAGCTCGTGGTCCGGGGCAGCAGCCCGGCCCAGGCCGGCGCGGCGGACACCCGGACCGCCACGAACGCCGGCTGACGGCGGCCCGACCCGTCCAGCCGGGTCGGTCCGCCGGTTGGACCGGCACCAGCGTTCGCGACCCGGTTGGCGGAGGACGGTGCCACCGCTTCGTCGGGCGGCCGTGTGCCCGCCGGGCCTCGTCGAACGGTCAGGCAGCCCGCGCGACGGCCAACCAGCGGCGGGCCGACAGCTTCCGGCCGGGTCAACCTCTGGCCCCGGCCGGGTCAGGCTCGCTCACCCGCCCGGTCAGGCTCGCCGCGAGCCCCCGTAGGCCCGACGCGCGGGCCGTGGGTCGCGTCCGCCGTGCGGGTCAGGCGGCGGCGAGGGCCGGGACCACCGAGTCCGGCCCCCACTGCGACTGGTGGCACTGCGACCAGGCCCGGCACCGTGGACTGTGCGCGCTGCACAGGCGAAGGTTGCTCAGGATGTCGCCGTCGTCGTCCTCGCGGACGTCGAGGTGCACCGGCCGGATCGTGCCGTCCGAGCCGACCAGCAGGTGCCGGCCGGGGTCGAGGGTGTCGTCCGCGAGCAGGCACGGCCGGCCGAGTCGTCGGGCGAAGGCCGCGATCACGGCCACCTCCGGCAGCCCGTCCGGGATGCCGTAGCAGTCCACGGAGGTGGGAAACTCCCCCGGCCTGGGCCACACGTCGCACACCACCGCGTCGTGCGGCAGCCGCGCCGGGTCGGCCGTGCTCAACGGCACCACCGCCGAGCCGAGTACGTCGGTGAGCGCGGAGCAGACCTCCGCGACGGTCATGCGGTCGTCGATCTTCCAGTTCCACAGCTCGGTCACGCCGCCTCCTCGCTGTGCGCAGCCACGGCCGCAGCAACGGCCCCTACTGACGATGGTGACCGGCAGCCGACGCCGAGCGGGGCTAAGTTACCGGTCTGTGACCATTTCTGCCGAAATCCGCCTATCCCATTACCTTGTGTAATCGAGTGGTGACACTCTACCGCTCCCGATTTCCGGCCGCACTCACTTAGCGTATTCCAGCCGCAGCAGTAGGTTTACCGACACTCGGCGTCCCCGTACCGGCCGCGATCGGGGGCGCGGGAGGGACCGTACGGGACGGTGCCAGGTCGCCGATCCGACCTCCCGGCGGCCGTCATGGTCCGACCCGGAGACGGGCGGGTGCCCGGTGGTCCTCCCGGTCCGTAAAACCGACGCGGTCGAGCACCTCGCCTGGACAGGTCCGGTTCCTGTCCGCCTCCGACAGGGTTTGCGCAGGCCAAGCCCTGTACGTCGGTCGTCCGAAGCGGACCGTACGGGTGGACCCGGCCACCTCATGGTCCGGATCGCGTTACCGCCCCGTGACCAGATCGTTTGCGTCGCCGCACGTCAGGTCCCCTACAGTTGCCTAACCAAAGCAGACTGGGGTCCACGACAGGACCACAGACCAGACAGGTGGGGGCATGACCGCGGCGACCGACCAACCGCTCATCAAGCTTGACGGGGTCAACAAATGGTTCGGCCCGCTCCATGTGCTGCACGACGTGAACCTCTCCGTCAATCGCGGTGAGGTGGTCGTCGTGATCGGGCCGTCCGGCTCCGGCAAGTCGACGCTCTGCCGGGCGATCAACCGCCTGGAGCCGATCAACTCGGGCACCATCATCTTCGACGGCCAGCCGCTGCCGGCCGAGGGCAAGGCCCTGGCCCGCCTGCGCAGCGAGGTCGGCATGGTGTTCCAGTCGTTCAACCTCTTCGCGCACAAGACGATCCTGCAGAACGTCACGCTAGGGCCGGTCAAGGTACGCAAGGAGAAGCCGGCCGCCGCGCGGGACCGCGCCCTGGCACTGCTGGACCGGGTGGGCATCGCCAACCAGGCCGACAAGTACCCGGCCCAGCTCTCCGGTGGACAGCAGCAGCGGGTGGCGATCGCCCGCGCCCTGGCGATGCAGCCGAAGGCGATGCTCTTCGACGAGCCGACCAGCGCGCTGGACCCGGAGATGGTCGGCGAAGTGCTGGACGTGATGACCTCGCTGGCCCGCGACGGCATGACGATGGTCGTGGTGACGCACGAGATGGGCTTCGCCCGGCACGCCGCGAACCGCGTCATCTTCATGGCCGACGGCCAGCTCGTCGAGGACGCTCCGCCGGAGGAGTTCTTCGCGAACCCCCGCAGCGAGCGGGCCAAGGACTTCCTGTCCAAGATCTTGACGCACTAGGCGTCCAGTGTGGAGCGCCCCGGGTGGGGGCGACCGTTCGTCGAAGAAGGAGATGTACATGCGTATCTCGCGAGTGGCCACGCTGGCCGCGGTCGCGGCCCTGACCCTGGGTGTTGCCGCGTGCGGCGGTGACGACAGTGACGACGCCGGCACGGCGCCCGAGAGCAAGAGCTTTGCCGCCGGCAGCACGATGGAGAAGCTGAACAAGGCTCAGAAGATCGTCATCGGCACCAAGTTCGACCAGCCCGGCTTCGGGCTCAAGGGCCTGGACAACAAGCCGGCCGGCTTCGACGTGGAGATCGGCAAGATCATCGCGACCGAGCTCGGCATCCCGGAGAGCAAGATCGAGTACATCGAGACCCCGTCGGCCGTCCGCGAGGAGGTCCTCGAGCAGGGCAAGGCCGACATCGTGGTGGCGACGTACACCATCAACGACAAGCGCAAGGAGCGGATCGACTTCGCCGGTCCGTACTACGTCGCCGGGCAGCACATCATGGTCAAGGCCGGCGACTCCAGCATCACCGGCCCGGACTCGTTCAAGGCCGGCGGCAAGAAGGTCTGCTCGGTCGCGGGTTCGACGCCGGCCGCGAACATCGAGAAGTACCTGGCCGACAAGGTCGCCCAGCTGGTGGTCTTCGACGTCTACCAGAAGTGCGTCGACGCGCTGACCGGCGGTCAGGTCGACGCCGTCACCACCGACAACGTGATCCTCACCGGCTTCATCGCAAAGAACGAGGGCAAGTTCAAGCTCGCCGGCCAGAAGTTCACCGACGAGCCGTACGGCATCGGGGTCAAGAAGGGCGACACCGCCTTCCGTGACTTCATCAACGACACCCTCGAGAAGATCTACGCCGACGGCCGTTACGCCAAGGCGTGGACCGAGACCGCGGGCAAGTTCGACTCGGCCGTTCCTACCGGCCCGAGCATCAACCGGTACTGAGTTTCACCGCTGGAGCTGGAGGGTGACCATGAGAGAGGCTTGTCCGTGAGTGTGCTCGTCGACAACTTCGACGTCTTCGCCGGGGGACTCTGGGTCACCTTCCAGCTCTGTGTGTTCGCCGCGATCGGTGCCCTGCTCATCGGCACCCTCGTGGCGGTCATGCGGATCGCGCCGGTGCCACCGCTGCGGTGGATCGGCACGGCGTACGTGACGGTGTTCCGCAACTGTCCGCTGACCATCGTCCTGTTCTTCGCCGCCTTCGCGCTGCCGGCGCTCGGGTCGAACGCCGATTTCCTGCGGATACCGGGGCTGACCTCGATCTCCAGCCGGCTCGGCAACGACCTGCCGTACTTCCGGTTCGCGATCATCGCGCTGAGCCTCTACACCGGCGCGTTCGTCTGCGAGGCCATCCGCAGCGGCATCAACGCGGTCTCGCCCGGTCAGGCCGAGGCCGCCCGGGCGATCGGCCTGACCTTCACCCAGAACCTGCGGCTGGTGGTGCTGCCGCAGGCGTGGAAGTCGGCGATCGTGCCGCTGGGCAGCGTCATCATCGCAATGATCAAGAATTCCGCGCTGGCCGGCTTCTTCGGCGTGGTCGGCGACCTTTCCAGCTCCGGCACGAACCTGACCAGTCAGGGCGGCGAGCCGATCATCCCGGTGTTCGTCGGCATCTGCATCGGCTTCCTGCTGCTGACCGTGCCGCTCGGCCTCCTGCTGGACCGGGTCGAGCGACGCCGGGCGGTCGGGGTCCGATGAACGAGCGAAACATCGAGCGGTACGCGGCGCACGGCGAGGACTCGGCATGAACCAGCAGCAATCGGTGCTCTACGACAACCCCGGCCCGCGCGCCCGGCGGATCACCCTGATCGGCAGCGTGATCGCCGTCGTCGGCATCGCCGCCGCCGTCTACTTCCTCGTCTACCGGCCGCTGGAGGAAAACGGCCAGTTCGAGATGGAGAAGTGGGGACCGCTGGTCGACCCGAACAACGAGGTCTTCCCGCTGGTCTGGGCCCGCCTGCGGGACGGCTTCATCGCCACCCTCACCGCCGCCGGCCTGGCGGTCGTCGGCTCACTGGTCGTCGGCATCGCGCTGGCCGTACTGCGGGTCCAGCTCAAGGCGCTGCGGGAACGCCGTTTCGTCGGTCTGCCCGTCCCGGCCGCGCTGGCCCTGCGCGTGCTGAGCTGGCTGCTCAACGCGATCACCCGGTTCTGCGTCGAGGTCTTCCGGGGCCTCCCGGTCGTGATCACCATCTTCTTCGTGGCGACCGCCCTGCCCGACCTCGGTATCGACTTCGGCGACCGGCTCTGGTACCTGGTGCTCGGCCTGACCATCTACAACAGCGTGGTGATCGGCGAGATCCTGCGCTCCGGGATGGAGGGGCTGCCCGGCGGCCAACGCGAGGCGGCGCTGGCCTGCGGCCTCAGCTCGTTCCAGATCACCCGCATGATCCTGCTGCCGCAGGCGCTGCGCATCATGCTCCCGGCGCTGATCAGCCAACTGGTGGTGGTCCTCAAGGACACCTCGCTCGGCTTCATCATCGGCTACGAGGAGGTGCTCCGGGTCAGCGCGTTCCTGATCGGGAACCTGGAGAACCCGATCCAGGTGTACGCCGTGGTCGGTGCCATCTACATCGTGCTCAACTACCTGCTCTCCAAGCTCGCCGAGTACGTCCAGCGCCGGCTCGCCAGGGGACGCAAGACGAAGGGTCTGCCCCCGATCGACGTCATGACGCCGGCCCGCGCCGGCGCCGACGGGAGCGGCGCCGCCTGAACCGAACGATCCGTACGACCGAACCCGGGTCCAGCCCCACGGCTGGCCCGGGTTTCGTTCTGTCCGGGACGGCTACTCTGCCCGTTCAGGGGCGCTGCCGGCACCGGGCCCCGCCGGTCGGCGGGCGGTCCCTCAGCGGGCGATCTCGGTGACCCGGGACTCGCGTACGACGGTGACCCGGATCTGACCCGGATAGGTCAGCTCCTCCTCGATCTGCTTGGCCACGTCACGGGCCAGCACGGCGGCACCGATGTCGTCGACGTCGTCCGGCTTGACCATCACCCGGATCTCCCGGCCCGCCTGCATGGCGAAGACCTTCTCCACTCCGGACTTGCCGCCGGCGATCTCCTCGATCCGCTCCAGGCGCTTGACGTACGCCTCCAGGCTCTCCCGACGCGCGCCCGGCCGACCACCGGAACAGGCGTCCGACGCCTGGGTCAGCACCGCCTCGATGGTCTGCGGCTGCACCTCGTTGTGGTGCGCCTCGATCGCGTGCACGACGTCGTCGGACTCACCGTACTTGCGGGCCAGGTCGGCGCCGATCAGCGCGTGGCTGCCCTCCACCTCGTGGGTGAGCGCCTTGCCGATGTCGTGCAGGAAGGCACACCGCTTGATCGTCGGCGCGTCCAACCGCAGTTCCGACGCCATGATGCCGGCGATGTGGGCGGTCTCGACCAGGTGCTTGAGCACGTTCTGCCCGTACGACGTCCGGTAGCGCAGCCGGCCGAGCAGGGTGACCAGTTCGGGGTGGATCTCGGTGATCCCGACCTCGACCAGGGCGTCCTCGGCGGCCCGCTGGCAGAGCCGCTCCACCTCGTGCCGAGCGGTCTCGAAGACCTCCTCGATCCGGTGCGGGTGGATCCGACCGTCGAGGACCAGCTTCTCCAGGGTGAGCCGGCCGATCTCCCGGCGTACCGGGTCGAAGCAGGAGAGCAGCACCGCCTCGGGGGTGTCGTCGATGATCAGGTTGACGCCGGTGACCGATTCGAAGGCGCGGATGTTGCGCCCCTCCCGGCCGATGATCCGGCCCTTCATCTCGTCACCGGGCAGGTGCAGCACGCTGACCACACTCTCGGCGGTCTGCTCGCTGGCGACCCGCTGGATGGCGTCCACCACGATGTGCCGGGCCCGCTGGTCGGCCGTGTTGCGCGCGTCGGCCTCGATGTCCCGGACCAGGATCGCCGCCTCGCGCTTGGCCTGCCCCTCGATCGCCTCGACCAGCTCGCCACGGGCGGCGTCGGCGGTCAGGCCGGCGACCCGTTCCAGCTCCCGCTTGCGCTGCTCCTCGGCCTCGACCAGGGCCGCCTCCCGGAGGCCCAGGGCACCCTCCCGCTCGGCCAGTTCGGTCGTGGCGGTGGCCAGCCGGCGTTCCCGCTCGGTGAGCCGCTCGACCTCCTCGGTGTGCAGCCGCTCCCGCTCGTCCATCCTGGCGGCCCGCCGCTCGACCTCGACGGCCTGTTCCCTGGTGGTGGCCGCGAGGGAGGCGATCTCCCGCTCACCGCTGCGCCGGGCCGCGGTTCGTACCTGCTCGGCGTCGACCTCGGCCTGCCGGTGCGCCCGGTCGAGCACGGTGTCCGCCTCGACCCGGGCCGCGTCCAGCACCCGCCGGGCCTCGGCCCGTGCCGCGCTCGCCTCGGCCTTCGCCGCGGCTGCCTCGGCCCGAGCGGCGGCGGCCGCCGATTTCGCCGTGTCCACCGTCGTGTACGCCTCGTCGGCAGCGGACCGCAGGGCCGCGAGGGACTGCTCCTGGCGGTCCTTCTCTGCGACGAAGGCGGAGTCGTCCGCCGCCGGTCCGGCCCCGGTGAGGCCGATCCGGCGCAGCGCCCGCGCACCCAGGACCAACGCGGTGAGTACGAGGGCGGTCAGCACCGCGATCGCGGCGAGCAGCCCCCACTCGAGCGCGGTCATGCCGACGCCTCACAGCGACTTGTACCGATGCCCCTGCGCCGCCCGGTCATGGCCGCCTCCCCTCACCGTCCCGGCGCCGGAGGGTCGCCCTCCTGGTGACGCGCCCTACGGCTGTCGAGACGCCCGACCGAGGCGGCTGGCCGAGGATAGGTTCCATCGGCGGTGTGTTGGTACACCGCCGAAGGCCGGGAACCGTGTCATCCCGTTACCGGATCGGCCTGTCCGGTAACGGGCTATCTGGCCCCTGAACTGGCCAAAGTGATGCCGTACTGTTACGCGATCTATGTTGTGCGTTTAGCCTGCGATGGTCGGGCAGTCTCACCTGTAACGCGAGGCTAGGTCGCGAGGTGCCCTTCGGTCAAGGACTCATGATCCAGCATGAGTCGGACGTACGGCACACGGATGCCTACCCGCAGCTCATGACGGGTGGGGCATACCCGGACGAGCCCGGCCGGTCGGAAGCCCTCACAGACCCCGTCACGTCGGTTGCCGGCGTCCGGCGGCGCTACTCCCCCGCCCGGGCGTCCCGGTCGACCTCGGACTCGGCGTCGGCGAGCGCGTCCGGGTCGATGTATTCGGCGAACTCGGCCGCCTCGGCGCTCTGTGCCGCCAACGCGTCCTTCACCGCCCGGATCGCCACACCGGGGGGATAGCCCTTGCGGGCGAGCATGCCCACCAGCCGGCGGAACACCGCGTCCGGGGCGCCCCGCGCGGTCCGCAGCTTGCGGTCGACCAGGGTCCGGGCGGTCTCGCTCTCGGTCGTCTCGTCCAGCTCCTCGAGCGCCTCGGCGGCGACGTCGCGGTCCACCCCGTGCTGGCGCAGCTCGTTGGCGAGCGCCCGGCGGGCCAGGCCCCGGCCCTGGTGGCGACTGGTCACCCAGGCTCGGGCGAAGGCGGCGTCGTCGATGATGCCGACCTCGTCGTACCGGTCGAGCACCTGGTGGGCGACCTCTTCGCTGATGCCCCGTCGGGCGAGTGCGGTCGCCAGCTCGGCTCGGGTACGCGGACGCACGGCGAGCTGGCGCAGGCAGATCTCCCGAGCCAGTTCGCCCTCGTCACGGGGCGGCCCGGCCTCGGCGGTGTCCCCGCTCCGGCCACGCCGTCGACCGCCGAAGCCGCCCGGCTGTTCCGCCCCGGCCCCGTCGGTACGCCCCGACGACGTCGACGCGCCCTCCGGCCAGCCCTGATCGTCCTCGGACCAGCCGGTTGTACCGGTGTCACCGGTCGCGGCGAGGTCGCCGCCCGGATCGGCGCCCGCGGACCGTCCCCGCCGCGAGCGCCCCACTGTCCCGCCGCCCGATCGGGGCGGTGCGGCATCCCAGCCACGCCCCGACCTGGCCCCACGTCGTCCAGCCATGATGGAGAGGAAGACTCAGCGACCGGTCAGAAGTCCACCGGCGGCAGCTCCGGGCCGCCCGCGGCGTCACTCGGGCTGACCCCGACGCCGAGCTTCTCCAGGATCTTCTTCTCGATCTCGGCCGCCACGTCCGGGTTGTCCTTGAGGAACTCCCGGGCCTTCTCCTTGCCCTGGCCGAGCTGGTCACCGTCGTAGGTGTACCAGGCGCCGGACTTACGGATGATCGACTGCTCCACACCGACGTCGATCAGGGATCCCTCGCGGGAGATGCCCTTGCCGTACATGATGTCGAACTCGGCCTGCTTGAACGGGGCGGCGACCTTGTTCTTCACCACCTTGACCCTGGTCCGGTTACCGACCACGTCGGTGCCGTCCTTGAGGCTCTCGATCCGGCGTACGTCGAGCCGGACCGACGCGTAGAACTTCAGCGCCCGACCACCGGTGGTGGTCTCCGGGCTGCCGAACATGACACCGATCTTCTCGCGGAGCTGGTTGATGAAGATCGCGGTGGTGTTGGTGTTGCTGAGCACACCGGTGATCTTCCGGAGCGCCTGGCTCATCAGCCGGGCCTGGAGGCCCACGTGGCTGTCGCCCATCTCGCCCTCGATCTCGGCCCGGGGCACCAGTGCGGCCACCGAGTCGATCACGATGATGTCCAGCGCGCCGGAGCGGATCAGCATGTCCGCGATCTCCAGCGCCTGCTCGCCGGTGTCCGGCTGGGAGACCAGCATCGCGTCGGTGTCGACCCCGAGCGCCTTGGCGTATTCCGGGTCGAGCGCGTGCTCGGCGTCGATGAAGGCGGCGATGCCACCGGCCCGCTGCGCGCTCGCCACCGCGTGCAGCGCCACGGTGGTCTTACCGCTGCTCTCCGGGCCGTAGATCTCGACCACCCGGCCACGGGGCAGACCGCCCACACCAAGTGCCACGTCGAGTGCGATCGAACCAGTCGGGATAACGGCCATCTGGACCTGCGGTCGTTCACCGAGCCGCATCACCGAGCCCTTACCGAACTGCTTGTCGATCTGAGCGAGAGCAAGGTCTAGTGCCTTCTCCCGGTCAGGTCCTGGCGCCATGGTTGCCACCCCTGCCTTCGCCGGCGTCTTTGCTGAACTTTTCGTCACGCGCACACGCTAGGCGCTAGGTCCGACAGAAAACAGCCGACCGGCCGTGAGCTGTGGACGAGCACCCCGCTGTGGACAATAGCCGAACAGGTGTACGACAGCATGCACGACACGCCACAAGGCAATAACGGCAGCTCAGCGTAGTCGGGCCGGTACTCGATCGGGGTACGCGGCGACCACCGCACGCCAGACGACGACGGTCGCCTCACCCTCGGCGAGCGCCTGCTTGACCGTCCGGCCACCCAACTGGGACAGCACCTGATCGGCGGCGATGCTGGTCGCGTACGCCGAGCCGAACACCTGCTCCAGCCGCGTCCAGAAATCCGTCAGCCGCACCGGTCCAACCCCCTCGCGTACACCCGTCCCCGACCCGCCGCCGGATCGGCCGCGCCACCACCCGCCGACGCCGACCGCCAACGCTAGCGCCACCGGCACCGTCACCGCGAACGGGCGCGACACCGACGGCCCCGGAACCCGCTTCCGTCCGACACCCGGCCTCCGACACCCGGCCTCCGACACCCGGCCACCGATGCCCGGCCTCCGATGCCCGGCCTCCGACACCCGGCCACCGACACCCGGCCACCGTGGTCGGGCCGGCGCCACGGTCAGGCCAGTGCCCCGGCGGCCACGGTCAGGTCGGCGACCAGGCCGGCGTACGCGTCCTCCCGGTTGTCGGAGCGCAGCACCGCCGAGGGGTGGATGGTGGCCAGCAGCCGGGTCGGCTCGACCTGCCCGTTCGCGGTGGTCGACGGCCGGGTGAAGTCCTCCGGGTGCTGGGCGGACTCCGGCCAGGGCAGCAGCACCCCCCGATCGCGGGTGACCCGGAACGCCGGCCCGAGCAGCGACTTCGCCGCGATCGCGCCGAGCACCACGACAACCTCCGGGTGCAGCACGGCGAACTCGGCGACCAGCCAGGGCCGGCAGGCGACGATGTGCACCTGGTCCGGGGTCTGGTGCAGCCGCCGCTTGCCGCGCATGGTGTGCCGGAAGTGCTTCACCGCGTTGGTCAGGTAGAGCTGTCCCGGGTCCAGGCCGGCGTCGTCCACCGCCCGGCGCAGCACCCGGCCGGCAGGGCCGACGAACGGGAGGCCTTCCCGGTCCTCCACGTCGCCGGGCTGTTCACCGACCATCACCACCCGGGCGGATGCGGCACCCCGGCCGAAGACCGTCTGGTTCGCGTCGGCGTACAGGTCGCAGCCCTCGCAGGAGGCCGCGGCCGTACGCAGCGCGGTCAGGCTCTTCGCGCGGGGCGGGATGAACTCCTGTGCGCCGGGGGCGGTCCGGGTCTGCGCCATGGACCTGTCCTACCCCGGCCCACCGCGCTCACACACCACGCCCCCGAGGGCACCCGCGCGGCACCGGCCGGGGAGATCGGGTGGGCGGGTGCTCAGGCGCCGAACGGGGTCGGCGGGCCGGTGCCGGTGGCGCGGAGCAGCGCGTCGGCCAGGGGTTCGATGTCGGCGTCGGCGAGCGGGCTGATCGTGATCCGGATGGCCGGTCCGGTGGCGAGCCGGTAGAGCGAGCCGGGCGCGACCGCGTAACCGGCGTCGCGCAGGCCGGTCACGGCCCGGATCTCGTCCGGGACCGGCAGCCAGACGTTGATCCCGCTGCGGCCGTGTGCGGTCAGCCCCCGCCGGGCCAGCGCCGCCCGCAGGGCCTCCCGCCGCCGCTGGTAGCTATCCCTGGCCGCGGCCACCTGGGCGGCCACCTCCGGATCCCGCCAGAGTCCGATGGCGAGCCGTTGCAGCAGGGTGGAGACCCAACCGGCGCCGACCCGCATCCGGCCTGCGACCCGGGCCACGGTCGCCTCGTCCCCGGCGAGGACCGCCAGGCGCAGGTCGGGACCGTAGGGCTTGCTGGCCGACCGGACGAAAGCCCAGCTCCGGGTCACCCCGGCGAGGCTGTGCAGCGGCATCGGGGCGAGTTCGGCGGCGTGGTCGTCCTCGATCAGCAGCAGGTCGGGCCGGGCACCGAGCAGTTCGCGCAGCTCCGCCGCCCGGTCGGCGGTGACCGCGGCCCCGGTCGGGTTCTGCGCCCGGCTGGTGACCACCAGCGCCCGTACGCCGGACGCCAGCGCGGCCCGTACGCCGGCCGGGGTGGGGCCGTTGTCGTCGACCGGTACGCCGACCGGCTGGAAGCCCAGCGCGGCGACCAGGTCGAGCAGGTTGGCCCAGCCGGGGTCCTCGACCCCGACCGGGTCGCCGGGGCGCAGGTGGGCGGTGAGGAGTCGTTCGATGCCGTCGAGCGCGCCACTGGTCACGGTGATCGAGTCGGTCGGCACCCCGTCGGCGGCCAGTCGCCGCCCGGCGAGGTCGACCAGTTCGGGCAGCACACCGGCATCCCCGTAACCGATGGGGGCGCCTCCGGCGTGGGCGAGGGCAGCCAGGTGCGGCCCGAACGCGGGCAGCAGCCGGTGGTCGGGCTCGCCGCTGGCCAGGTCGAGCGTCCCGGAGGCCACCGGGGGCAGCCGCAGCGCCGACCGGGACGCGGCGACCGGCGGTCGGGGGCGGATCCGGGTGCCGTTGCGTCCGGCGGTCTCCACCAGCCCGCGCTGGCGCAACGCCTGGTACGCCTTGGCCACCGTGGCCGGGCTGACCGCGAGCTGCCCGGCCAGGTTCCGGACCGGCGGCAGGGCCGCACCGGCGGGCAGGGCACCGATGCGTACGCCGGTTTCCACGCTGGCCGAAATCTCGGCTGCCGTACCACCCTCGATCTGATAATGTGCTGCCACAGTTTCGAGACTGTACTAGAACAATCGGGGAGGCGCCAGGTGTACCAGCAGACGGAACGGACCACCGCGAACCGAGGCCGCAACCGGATGGGCTACCAGCGCGACGCCGCGCACGCGATCCTGGACGAGGCGTACCACTGCTCCCTCGCCTTCACCGTGGACGGCGAACCCCGGGTCCTGCCCACCCTGCACGTACGCGTCGGCGACACGGTCTACCTGCACGGCTCCACCGGGGGACGGCCGCTGCTCGCCGCCCGTGGTCCGGACGGGCTGCCGGTCTGCCTCAGCGTCACCCTGCTCGACGGCCTGGTCTACGGCCGGTCCCAGTTCCACCACAGCGCCAACTACCGCTCGGTGATCGCGCACGGCACCGCCCACCTGGTCACCGACCAGGCCGAGAAGGCGTCCGCGATGACCGCCCTGGTGGAGAAGGTGGGCCGGGGACGGGCCGCCGACAGCCGCCCGCCGACCCGCAAGGAACTCGCCGAGACGGCGGTGCTGGCCCTGCCCCTGCGGGAGGTGTCGGTACGGGCCCGGACCGGCCCGGTGGTCGACGAGCCCGAGGACTACGACCTGCCGCACTGGGCCGGGGTGCTGCCGCTGCGGCAGGTCGCCGGCCCGGCCGAGCCGGACACCGGGGTCACCGCCCCGGTCCCCGACTACCTGCGCCCGCCCCGCTCGCCCTGGCTCACCGCGGCACCGATGACCGGCGCGCACGTACGGCTGGAACCGCTCGACCTCGCCCACACCGACGACCTGTACGCGGCCACCGACGACGCCGAGGTCTGGCGCCACCTGTCCCACCCCCGCCCGGCGAACCGGGACGACCTGGCGGCGGTCATCGCCGAGGCCCTGCGCGCCCAGCACCTCGGCACGCGGGTGCCCTGGGTGCAGCGCGACGCCCGGACCGGCCGGATCGTCGGCAGCACCTCCTACTACGAGGTCGACGAGGCCCGGCGGTCGGTGGCGATCGGGCACACCTTCCTGGGCCGGGCGAGCTGGCGTACCGGGATCAACACCGAGGCCAAGCTGCTCCTGCTCGGCCGGGCCTTCGACGAACTGGGCGCGGAGCGGGTGGTCTGGCACACCGACATCCGCAACGAGCGCTCCCAGCGGGCGATCGAACGGCTCGGCGCCCAGCGCGAGGGGGTGCTGCGGCGGCACCGGCAGCGGCCGGACGGCTCGTGGCGGGACACCGTGCTCTACGCCATGATCGCCGACGAGTGGCCGAAGGCACAGCTCTCGCTCCGGGAATCGCTTCGCCCGACGGCACCCCTGGGGTGATGATGACGCCCGTGCTGGGGATCACCGACATCTGGACCTACGTGCTGGGCACCGTCGCCATCGTGCTGCTGCCCGGACCGAACTCGCTCTTCGTGCTCTCCACCGCCGCCAAACGCGGCATCCGGGTCGGCTACCAGGCGGCGTCCGGGGTGTTCCTCGGCGACACCGTACTGATGGTGCTCTCCGCCGCCGGGGTGGCGTCGCTGCTCAAGGCGTACCCGCCGATCTTCATGGTGATCAAGTACGGCGGTGCGGCGTACCTCGGTTATGTGGGGTTGACCATGCTGCGCGGAGCGTGGCGGCGCTGGCGTGCCCGCAACGACCCCGGAGCGCCGCGCCTGATCGACGGGGCGGAGCCGGCCCCGGTGCGCAACCCGTTCCGGCGGGCCGCCGTGATCAGCCTGCTGAACCCGAAGGCGATCCTGTTCTTCATCTCCTTCTTCATCCAGTTCGTCGACCCGAACTACGCCTACCCGGCGCTGTCGTTCCTGCTCCTCGGGGTGATCGCGCAGGCCGCCAGCGTGCTCTACCTGACCCTGCTGATCCTCACCGGCACCTACCTGGCCGCCCAGTTCCGCCAACGCCGCCGCCTGGCCGCGGCAACCACCACCGGCATCGGCGTCCTCTTCCTGGGCTTCAGCCTCAAACTAGCCACCGCCACCGCCGGCTAACCCCTCCCCGCCCCTCCCCACCCCGCCCGGCCCCCGTCCCGCCCGTCCCGGCGATCTTGCACTTGTGGTCGCTGACATAAGCCCTAAGTCGGTCATACGAGGCGCCACAACTGCAAGATCGCCGGGGCGGGCGGGACGGGCGGGGGCGGGGTGGGCGGGGCGGGGGTGGGCGGGGCGGGGCGAGGGGCGGGGCGGGGTTAGATTCCGCCTTCGCCGCCGGCGGTGCCGGTGAGGCCCTCGCCTTCGGGGGGTAGGTCGGGGGGGCGGTTGGTGTGGACGGACTCGGGCATGGTCGGGCCGTCGGTGGCGCCGGAGCGGACGGCGGCGTGCCGGGCCACCGCGTGCCGGACCCAACTGTCCACCACCTCGACCCAGTTGAACCGGTCGACGTCGGCGTGCGGTACGCGGAACCGGGTCAGGCTGTAGTGGCTGGCTCCGGCGAGAGCCAGACGCCGGTCCAGCGCGAAGACCACCTCCAACGCCTGCGGACCGGCCAGGAAGGTCAGCTCGACCTCGGCGAACGGGCCGGCGTAGAGCGGCGCCGCCCAGTAACCGATCTTCTGGTGGAACGGCAGGCTCTGCCTCACCCCCGGCAGCTCCCCCTGTTGCAGGCCCACCTGGCGCAGGGTGAAGCCCAGACTCTCGAAGGTCGACAGGATCCGCTCCTGCGCCGGCAGCGGATGGACAAAAACGCCGGTCAGGCCGCCCCGGTCCAGTTCCGGGCCGAGCGCCACCTCGGTCCGCAACGCCATCGGCAGGTTCAACCGGGGTACGCCGTTGACCACGGTCACCGGAAGTTCCCAGGGCATCGGTACGGCGAACGCGACGTCCCGCCGCTCCCCCGGTCCCAGCACGACCGCCCCGGCGACCCGTACCCGGCCGAACTCGTACTCGAGGTAACCGTCGCCGCCGTCCGCCGGCTCGACCCTGGTCACCAGTCCCACCGTCACGTGCCCGATCGGCACCGGTTGGTCACCGCCGACCATCCGGACCCGTCCCGGCAGGTCGAGCCCCGGCCGGGTGCTCGGATTGGTCAGCGTCGTACGGACGGCGAAGCCCGTACCGGGTGACGCGCCACCGAAGAGCACCGTCGGCCGTCCCTCCACGCCGGGGCCTGCCCTGCCGATCCTGCCCCAACGCGACCGGGCGGGGCGGCCGATTCGACCACCCCGCCCGGTTGACACCGACTGACGAACCAGCACGGTCGACGACCGCGCGGCAGAACGGATCAGCGCAGTCGACGACCGCGCGGGACCTGGTCGGTCTCGTCGTCGAACTCCCCGATGACCTCCTCCAGGAGGTCCTCCAGGGCCACGAACCCGACCGGGCGGCCGACCCCGACCCGGTCGGTGACCAGGGCGAGCTGGGCCTGACGAGCCCGCATCGCGGCCACCGCCTCGGTGACGGTGGCGGTGGCGGCCAGGCTGAAGACCGGGGTCATCAGCTGCTCCGCCGTCGCCGCCCGGCCCGCCGTGGTGGCGCGTACGGCCTCGCGTACGTGCACCATGCCGGCGACCACGTCGGGGCCGTCCAGCACGGCCAGTCGGGACCGGCCACTGTCCCGGCTCACCGCCTCGATCCGGTCGGCGGTGTCCTCCCGCCGGACCGAGACGATCCGGTCCACCGGCTCCATCACGTCGGCCACCGTGGTGCCCTGCAACTCCAGCATGCTGGTCAGCAACTGCTGCTGGTCCGCGGCGAGCAACCCGTGCTCGGCCGACTGCTCCAGCAGCATCCGCAGTTCCTCCGGGCCGTGTGCCTGGGCCAACTGGTCCTGCGGTCGTACCTTGGCCAGGCGCAGGATCACGTTCGCCAGGCCGTTGAGCGCGGTCAGCAGCGGCCGGGCCACCCGGGCGAAGCCCCGGAACGGCAGGGCCAGCAGGACCGCGGACCGCTCCGCGTCGGTGATCGCCCAGGACTTGGGCGCCATCTCGCCGACCACCAGGTGCAGGAACGTCACCAGCAGCAGGGCGAACAGCAGGGCGATCACGTGACTGGGCGCGTCGGGCAGCCCCACCGCGTGCAGGACCGGGCTGGCCAGGTGCTCGATCGCCGGCTCGGCGAGGGCACCGAGGCCCAGGGTGCAGACGGTGATGCCGAGTTGCGCGCCGGCCAGCATCAGGCCGAGTTCGCGTACCCCGTCCAGGGCCGCCTTCGCCGCCCGTCCACCGTTCGCGGCGACCTGTTCCAACCGGTACCTCTTGCTCGCCACCAGGGCGAACTCGGCCGCCACGAAAAAGCCGTTCAGGGCGAGCAGGAGCAGCGAGATGAGCAGCGCCCAGGTCGTACTCATGCGGTCACCTCGGGGTGTTCGGAGCCGGCGCCGTACGCGTTCTGGCCGACCAGCGCGAGCCGGACCGAGTCGGCGACGTGCCGATCGACCGCGAGCACCTCGACCAGGGCCTTCGGGTGTGGCCGGGGAAGTTCGGACTCGGCCGACAGGTTGATCTCCAACCGGTCGCCGACCTCCGGCACCCGGCCCAGCTCGCGCATGACGAGCCCGGAGAGGGTGTCGTACTCGGGTGCCTCGGGCAGCGCGATGCCGGTGCTGTCCGCGACCTCGTCGATCCGCCAGCGGGCGGGCACCACCCAGGAACCGTCCGGCTGCCGGATCGGGGTCGGCTCGGGCGGGTCGTCCTCGTCCCGGATCGGGCCGACGAGTTCCTCCGCGATGTCCTCCAGGGTGATCACCCCGGCGAAACCGCCGTACTCGTCGACCACGCAGGCGAGCTGGCGGTGCCCGGCCCGGAGCCGGTCCAGCACCGTCGGCAGCGGCAACGTGGTGGGCACCAGCAACGGGGGTACGGCCACGTCCGCGACCCGGGTGGTGGACCGCCGCTCCGGCGGCACCCCGAGTACGTCGGCGATCCCGGCAACCCCGATCACGTCGTCCACGCCCTCGGTCCCGCGTACGGGAAAGCGGGAGTGGCCGGTGTCGAGGAGCTCCACCAGCCGGCTCACCGGATCGTCCGCCTGTACGGTGTGCACCGCCACCCGGGGCACCATCGCCTCGGCGGCGGTGAGCTGGCGGAAGTCGAGTCCCCGGTCGAGCAGGGTCGACATGGCGATGTCGAGCTGCCCCTCCTCCCGCGACTCGGCGATGATCTGTTCCAGGTCCTCCGGGGTGGCGCCGCTGGGCAGTTCCTCGATCGGTTCGATGCCGACCCGGCGCAGCAGCCGGGTGGCGGCGGCGTCGAAGAGGCGGATCACCGGGGCGGCGACGGTCAGGTAGATCAGGGTCGACCGGCTGAGCTTCAGGGCCAGCATCTCGGCGCGGGCGATGGCAAGGTTCTTCGGGGCCAGTTCGCCGAGCACCATCTGCACGACGGTCGCGATGACCAGCGACAGGGCGATGGACAGCGGCATGGTGATCCCCTCGGGGAACCCGGCCACGCCGAACAGGTCGGCGAGCCCGTCACCGAGGAAGGGTTCGGCGACGTACCCGACGAGCAGGGCGGTCAGGGTGATGCCGAGCTGGGCGCCGGAGAGCATGAAGGAGAGCCGTCCGGTGACCTTGAGGGCGCGCTGGGCGGCCGGGTCGCCGTCGTCGGCGAGCTGTTTGAGTTTGCCGCGGTCGACGGCGACGTAGCCGAACTCCTGGGCCACGAAGTAACCCGTCGCGGCCGTGAGCACGATGATCAGAAGAAGGCCGATCGCGATCAACACGGAGGGCTCAGGGCTCCCCGGTTCGTCGGTCGGTGGGAGGGGCGCCGGGTCGTACCCGGCTGGCTACTACTGCCCTCCTGGGCAGCGGAGTCGATCATGCCGACAGTTTATCCGGACGGCCCGGCCAATCACCCGAACCCTCGCGAGTCCGCCCCGGGGTAGGGCGAGGCCCTGGTTGTCCCTCTCTGCACGCTGATGAGCCGTTCCTGGTGCGTCTGGCCGGATTCGGCTCCGGGCGAGCTGCCGGCCGTCTCCTCCTCACCGGTCGGGGTTGGTGGGGGTGGCGTCGGCGAGTTCGTCGGTGACCAGCAGATCGGCCCGGTGCCGCCCGGCCCGGTACGCGGCCCGCCCCACCATCTGGGCGGCCACCGGGGCGGTCGCCAACTGGAACACCCCGACCAGGACCAGGGTGGCGATGTCGGCGCCCGTACGCAGCCGCAGTCCCACCCCGATCAGGATCAGCAGCAGGCCGAGGATCTGCGGCTTGGTCGCCGCGTGCATCCGGGACAGCACGTCGGGAAAGCGCACCACCCCGATCCCGGCGGCGAGACTGAGCAGCGCACCGGCGATCAGGAAAGCCGCCGAGAGCAGGTCCGCGACGTCGGTCACGAGTCCTCCCGGGCGGCGAACCGGACCACGCCCACCGAGGCCACGAACCCCAGGATGGCGAGGACCACCAGGATCGGCAGGGTGGTCGCGTGCCGGTTGATCGCCGCCTCGGTGCCGACCGCGCCGACGATGACGGCCAGCAGCAGGTCGGTGGCGACGACCCGGTCCAGCAGGGACGGGCCGCGGACGATGCGGTAGAGGGCCAGCAACGCCGCGACGGAGAGCAGTGCGGTGACGATCACGATCACGACGCTCATTCGGTCGCTCCTTCATCGGTACGGGTGGACGGTGGCGGGTCGGATTCGTCGGTGTTCTGCAACGGGGTCGGATTCGTCGCCGGTGGTGGGCCGGACGGGGGCTGGTCGGAGGCCGACGGGCCGGGTCCGGTCAGCAGGCGCAGTTCGGCGGCGGATCCCGTGGCCCGGACGATCCGCTCCTCGACCGCGAGCACGTCCCGCCGGGCGCGTTCGACGTCGGCGGGGCCGCGTACGTCCAACACGTGCACGTAGAGCGTGCCGGTGTCGCGTACCGCCTCGACGATGAGCGTGCCGGGGACCAGCGACAGCGCCTCGGCGGTCAGGGTCAGGTTCAGGTCCGAGCGCACCCGCAGCGGTACGGCGATGATCGCGCTGTGCCGTACGCCGTCCGGACGGACCGCGATCCAGGCGACCTGGACGCTGGCGGTGAGCAGTTCGGCGATGAACCGGGCGGCGAACCGGAGCAGCCCGAGTGGCCGGATCCGGCCGTCGAAGGTCACCCGTGGCAGCGGGAAGAAGACCAGGACCAGCAGCGAGACCAGCGCGCCCCCGAGGACGTTGCCCCAGGTGAACTCGCCCCAGAGCAGGTTCCAGACCAGCACCAGCCAGACCACGGTGACCAACTGGTCGCGCCACCGTCCCCGGGTGGTCACGGGTCGGCTGGTGGTGGCCTGCGACGGCCCGGTCACGGTGTGCCCACCGGGAAGACCGCTTCCACGTACGGCGTGCGTTGTCGCAGGTCCTCGGCCGCGTCACCGCTGAGCTGGTAGAGCGGACCGGCGACCACGGTGAGCCCGATCCCGAGGGCGACCAGGGCGAGGGTGGCGCCGACCATGATCGGCGGGAGTCCGGCCGGGGCGTGCGGATCGGCGAGCCTCGGTGCCCGCCAGAACGCCAGGTTCCAGACCTTCATGGTGGCGTAGAGGGTGAGCAGGCTGGTGAGGGTGCCGCCGATGACCAGCAGCCACGGCAGCGCACCGCCCTCCGCCACCCCGGCCTGGAGCAGGCCGAGCTTGCCGAGGAACCCGGAGAACGGCGGGATGCCGGCCAGGTTGAGCGCGGGTACGAGGAACAGGATGCCGAGCAGGGGTGCCACCCGGGCCAGCCCGCCGAGCCGGTCCAGGTTGGTGCTCCCGCCCCGGCGTTCGACCAGTCCGGTGGCGAGGAAGAGGGTGGTCTGCACGGTGATGTGGTGCACCACGTAGAAGATCGCCCCGGACAGCCCGGCCAGTGAGGTCAGCGCCACCCCGAAGATCATGTATCCGATGTGGCTGAGCAGGGTGAAGGAGAGCAGCCGCTTGATGTCGGACTGGGCGACCGCGCCGAGGATGCCGATCACCATGGTCAGCAGCGCGACCACCAGCAGCAGGTCGTCGACCTGGCCACCGGGGAAGAGCAGGGTCTCGGTACGGATGATGGCGTACACGCCGACCTTGGTGAGCAGGCCGGCGAAGACCGCGGTGACCGGGGCGGGAGCGGTCGGGTAGCTGTCCGGCAGCCAGGCCGACAGCGGGAAGACCGCCGCCTTGATCCCGAAGGCCAGCAGAAGCATCAGGTGCAGGACCAGCCGGAGTTCCGCCGGGAGGGCGTCGAGCCGGCCGGCGAGCTGGGCCAGGTTGAGCGTGCCGGTGGCCGCGTAGATCAGCCCGATCGCGCTCAGGAAGATCATCGAGGAGAGCAGGCTGACCACCACGTACGTCGTACCGCCTCTGATCCGTACCCCGGTCCCGCTGAGCGTGATGAGTACGTAGCTCGCGGCGAGCAGCATCTCGAAGCCGACGAAGAGGTTGAACAGGTCGCCGGAGAGGAACGCGTTCGTCACACCGGCGGTCAGCACCAGGTAGGTGGGGTGGTAGATGGTCACCGGGGTCGACTCGGAACCGTCCCCCCGGCCCTCCCCGATCGAGTAGAGCAGGACGCAGAGGGTCACCGCGGCGGAGACCACCAGCATCAGCGCCGAGAGTTGGTCGGCGACGAGCACGATGCCGACCGGCGCCGGCCACCCGCCGACGTAGACGACCAGCGGGCCCTCCCGGCTGGCCTGCACCAGGAGCACGACCGCGACACCGAGGGTGGTGCTGAGCGCGGTGATGCTGACCAGCCGTTGCGCGACCGGGTACCGGGCCAGGACCAGCGTCAACGCCGCCGCCAGCAACGGAATCACCACCGGCAGGGGAACCAGGTAGCTCATCGGTCACCACCACCCGTACCACCCAAGCCGGCGGCGCTGTCCGGGCCGGTGCCGTCGTGGCGGGTGAAGGGTCCCGCCGGGCCGGGTACCTGCTCCGGGTCGTCGCCGTCCTCGGTGGGCGCTTCCGCGCGGTCGTCCGTACGCTCGTCGACCGGCTCGTCCCCGCGGGTCACCTCGTCCCGCTGGGCGAGCACCATGATCCGCTGATCCTCCAGGTCGTCCTGTACCTCGTCGTGGCCGAAGAGCTGCCAGCTCCGGTAGCCGACGGCGAGCAGGAACGCGGTGATGCCGAGGGTGATGACGATCGCGGTGAGGACCATCGCCTGGGGCAACGGGTCGCTCATCTCCGCCTCCGGGGTGACCCCGACGATCGGTGCGGCGCCGCTGCGACCGCCGAGCAGGATCATCAGGTTGACCCCGTTGCCGAGCATGATGACGCCGAGCAGGACCCGGGTCAGGCTGCGCTCCAGCAGCAGGGTGACGCCGGCGCCGACGAGGACGGCGACGGTCACCGCCTGGACCAGGTTGGGGATCATGTCAGCTCCCGCTCTCGCAACGGTTCCAGTTCGGTTTCGGGTCCCTCGCCGGCCTCGATCTGCCGGTCCACCTCGGCGCCGAGGCTGCGCAGGATGTCCAGCACCAGGCCGACCACGATCAGGTACACGCCGATGTCGAAGAAGAGGGACGTGACCAGGTGCACCTCACCGATCACCGGCAGGTGCAGGTCGAGTACGCCGCTCTGCAGGACCTCGGCACCGGCCAGCAGGGCCAGCGCACCGGCGCCGACCGAGACGAACAGTCCGGCCCCGAGGACCAGTCCGGCGTCGACCGGGGCGGCCTCGTCGAGTTCGTACCGGCCTCCGGCGAGGTAGCGGACGGCCAGGGCCAGCCCGACGACCAGCCCGCCGCTGAACCCTCCACCGGGGGCGTTGTGCCCGGAGAACACCAGGTAGAGGGAGAACAGCACGATGGTGTGGAAGATCAGCCGGGTGACCACCTCGAAGACGATCGAGCGGCGCCGGTCGCGCAGGGTGGGTCCGGCCCGCAGCCAGACCCGTTCCCGGCGACGCTCCGGCCGGCTCGGACCCCGGCGGGCGAGGTTCGGCCGGCGGGGACCGGGACCGGCCCGGGGACGCTGGAAGATCAGGCTGGCGACCCCGGTGGCGGCCACCACCAGCACCGCGATCTCGCCCATGGTGTCCCAGGCCCGGATGTCGACCAGCGTGACGTTCACGATGTTGCGGCCATGGCCGTACGAGACGGCGAGTTCGGCGAAGTCGACCGAGATCGGCACCGCCTCCCGGCCACCGGCGGCGGCGAGCGCCAACCCGCCCATGACCAGACCGACGGCCGTACCGATGCCGACTCGCAGCCATCGGCTGGCGCGCAGCGGGCGGGCCGAGAAGTTGGCCGGCAACCGGCGCAGGACCAGCACGAACATCACGATCGAGACGGTCTCGACCAGGAACTGGGTCAGGGCCAGGTCGGGTGCGCCGTAGAGGATGAACATCATCGCCGTGCCGTAGCCGGTGACCCCGACCAGGACCATCGCGGTGAGCCGGCGGCGGGCCCGTACGGTGAGCACCGCGGCGGTGGCGAGGACGATCGCGACCACCAGTTGCACCGGGCTGTGCCAGAGCGCGATCCGCTCCGGCCAGGGCCGGCCGATCAGCAGCGCCCCGCCGGGCACCACCACCAGGACCACCAGGATGGTGCCGAGGTACTGCGGCAGCGAACCGCGCTGGGTGGCCCCGGTGACCTCGACCGCCACCCGGTCCAGCCAGTAGGTGACCCGCTCGTAGGCGGTACCGCCGTCGAACGGGGCACGCATCCGTTGGACCAGCCGGGCCATCCGGTGCCGCAGGGCGAACAGCAGCCCGCCGCCGGACAGCGCGACCAGGGTCAGCCCGACCGCCAGGCCGGGTCCGTGCCAGAGCGCGAGGTGGTATTCACCCGGACCGAACTGCCCGGCGTACGGGACCAGCAGGTCGTCGACCGGCCCGGCCAGTACGCCCAGCGCCAGCCCGGCCACCGCCAGCAGCCCGACCGGGGCGAGCATGGCGACCGCCACCGGTTCGGTCGGGGTGGCCGGCACCGAGGCTTTGGTGCCGAACGCCCCCCACAGGAAGCGCAGGCTGTAGGCCACGGTCAGGGTGGCACCGGCGACCAGGGTGGTCAGCAGGACGGGGTCGTGCCGGAACGCCTCGAACACCGCCTCCTTGCCGACGAATCCGAGCAGCGGCGGCACCCCGGCCATCGACGCCACGGCGAGTACGGCGGCGGCGAAGACCACCGGCATCCGCCGCCACAGTCCGGACAGCGCGGGCAGTTCACGGGTGCCGGCGCTGTGGTCGACGATGCCGACGACGAGGAAGAGCGCGGACTTGAACAGCGCGTGGGCGAGCAGCATGGTGATGCCGGCGAGTTCGGCGTCCCGGGTGCCCGCCCCGGTGAGGATGAACAGCAGCCCCAACTGGCTGACCGTGCCGTACGCGAGCAGCAGTTTCAGGTCGGTCTGGCGCAGTGCGGCCCAGCCGCCGAGCAGCATGGTGACCGCACCGGTGACGAAGACCAGCAGCCGCCAGGGCTGGTCGTCGGCGAACAGCGGGGCGAAGAGCGCGACGAGGTAGACCCCGGCCTTGACCATCGCCGCCGCGTGCAGGTACGCGCTGACCGGGGTGGGGGCGGCCATCGCCGCGGGCAGCCAGAAGCTGACCGGGAAGATCGCGGACTTGGTGAGCGCCCCGACCAGGAGCAGCACGACCAGGGTGGCGAGGTATCCGTCGGTGGGCAGCGGTGCGTCCGCCAGTTCGGAGATCCGGTACGTCCCGGCGCGCTGGCCGAGCATGATCAGGCCGATCAGCATGGCCAGCCCGCCGACGGTGGTGATCACGAGCGCCTGGGCGGCGGCCCGCCGGCTGGCCCACTTCTCCGGGTTCTGGCCGATCAGCAGGTAGGAGCAGACCGTGGTCAGCTCCCAGAACACGTAGAGCAGGATCAGGTTGTCGGAGACGACGAGGCCGAACATGGCGCCGGCGAAGCCGACGAAGGTGGCGGCGAAGCGACCGAGACCGGTGTCGTCGGCGGCGAAGTACCGGGCGCAGTAGACCAGGACCAGGGCACCGATCCCGCCGACCAGGAGCACCATCAGCCAGGAGAGCGTGGTCACCCGCAGGGCCAGGTCGAGGTGCAACTGCCGGACCCAGCCGTACGTCTCGGCCACCGTGCCGCCGTCGCGGACCGTACCGGTGATGGCGACGGCCCAGGCGAAGACCGCCGCCGGGGCGAGGGCCAGCAGGTAGCAGGCGCGGCGACCCCACCAACGGACGAGCAGTGGCGCGATCAGCGCCAGCGCGAGGTGGAGGCTCAGCAGCACCAGCATGCGTTCTCCAGGTAGGTGTCATCGCAGGCCCTTGTCCAGGGTCTGCGGCTACGGGGGATCAGGAGGCATAAACGTCGATAATGCCGGCAAATAACGAAAGTCGGGCTAAACCCCGTCAGCAGCCGCGACACCGGGCCGCCGGGCCGGATGGCCGGGCGGCACGACGTACCCGAAGCGGGCGAGGATGGGAAGTCCGGACCGCCACGGCGGGACGGAGATCAGCCGACGACCAGGCCGGCGGACGTCCGGACCACTGCCACTCGGTGACCATGGCGGCGGGGGTCGTTGGGGGTCCGGACCGCGACCGTCGGGCGCGGATCAGCCGGTGGCGCGGTGGTGCCGGCGGTGGGTCAGGCCGGCGGGGCGCGGCTGGACGGCCCGGAAACGGTCCGGGAACGCGGATCCGCCCGGTGTCCGACGATCGTCGCGGAGACCTCGACCGGTACGACCGGCAGCGCGACCGACCGCGTCCGCACGGCGAGCGGCTCCGGCGCGGGTGGGCGCAACTCCGCTCCGGCGAGCGCTCGGGCGGCGCCCCGGCCGGAGCCGGTTTCCGCCTCGCCCCGGCCGTGCACCGGGGTCGTGTGGTGCAGCGCCGCGCCGATGGACGCGTGCGGACTGGCCAGGGCGCCGGCCGGGGTGTCGGCGGAACTCGCCCCGTGTACGGCGGTGAGCGAGAGCAGGGTGAGCAGGACAGCGACGACCAGCCGACCGATCGGTCGGCGGATCAGACGTCCGTCCCACATTGCTTGATGTCACCCCGTCCGGTCGCTTCTCGGCGGGTGCAGTCTACCGGGTGGGTCCCGGGGGCCGATCAGTCCGAAGTGGACCCGACCAGCAGGTCGGGTCGGCCGAGTTGGAGAACGACCCGGTTGACCAGGTGTTGGGCCGCGGCGAGCGACCGGACCGCGACGAGTTTGCCGCGCCCCTCGCGGCGCAGGACGAAGTAGTGCACCGCGGCCCGGACCTGTGCCCGGTCGGCCGCGCTGGCCTGGGCGGTGTCGAGCACCAGGACGCGCAGGCAGGCACCGACCCGTTCGGCGAGTTCGAGGTCGGCGCCCCGCAGGCCGAGGCGGAGTGCGGCCAGGTGCCCGTCGACCTTCCGGATGAGTACGTCGGTGCCGCGATCGGCACGGTGCTGTTCGGCAGTCATCCGGCCCCCTCCGTACCGACCTCGGACTGCCGGAGAAGTTACTTTATGTCGCAGTGCGCCAGCAAGCAGTTAAGTAACACTTAACGGAGGAATAAGCCTTTAAGCGTACAAGCATCGCAAAGCGCCACGGTGATCCGCCGATTGTCGTAGGCGCGGGGCAGGATTGGCGCCATGGCGGACGTACTGGAGCGGTTCGGGGTGGCGACCCGTGAGTGGTTCGCCGCCGCGTTCGCCGCACCCACCGCCGCCCAGGCCGGTGCCTGGAAGTCGATCGGCGCCGGCCACAACGCCCTGGTCGTCGCGCCGACCGGATCCGGCAAGACCCTGGCCGCCTTCCTCTGGTCACTGGACCGGCTGGCCCGCGAACCCCGACCGGAGGACCCGAAGCAGCGCTGCCGGGTGCTCTACGTCAGCCCGCTCAAGGCACTCGCCGTCGACGTCGAACGCAACCTGCGCGCCCCGCTCACCGGCATCCGGCAGGCGTCCGCCCGGCTCGGGCTCCCGCCACCGGAGATCACCGTCGGGATGCGTACCGGTGACACCCCGGCGGACGAGCGGCGGGCCTTCGCCCGTACCCCACCGGACATCCTGATCACCACCCCCGAGTCGCTGTTCCTGCTGCTCACCTCGGCCGCCCGCGACTCCCTGCGCGGGGTCGAGTCGGTGATCGTCGACGAGGTGCACGCGGTCGCGGCCACCAAACGCGGCGCCCACCTGGCCCTCTCCCTCGAACGCCTGGACCAGCTCCTGCCCCGACCGGCACAGCGGATCGGGCTCTCCGCCACCGTACGGCCGATCGACGCCACCGCCCGCTTCCTCGCCGGTGCCCGGCCGGTCGACGTGGTCCAGCCACGCACCCCGAAGACCATCGAGGTCAGCGTCGAGGTGCCGGTGGAGGACATGACCCGGCTGGACGAGCGCAACCCACCCGACGACGACGAGCTGGGCACACCCCGCCGCGCCTCCATCTGGCCGGCGGTCGAGGAACGGGTCTTCCAGCTCATCCGGGAACACCGGTCGACCATCGTGTTCACCAACTCCCGACGGGGCGCGGAACGCTTCTGCGCCCGGCTCAACGAACTCGCCGCCGACGAGCAGGCCGGCGTTGCCGCCGCCCTCGACGCCCCACGGGCCGTACCGGCCGAACGGCTGCCGGCGGAGATCATGGCCCAGTCCGGCGCCGCCACCGGCGCCCCACCGGTGATCGCCCGGGCCCACCACGGGAGCGTCTCCCGCGAGGAACGCAAGCACATCGAGGAGGCGCTCAAGTCCGGCCAGCTCCCCGCCGTGGTCGCCACCTCCAGCCTCGAACTCGGCATCGACATGGGCGCGGTCGACCTGGTGGTCCAGATCGAGGCCCCGCCGAGCGTCGCCGCCGGCCTGCAACGGGTCGGCCGGGCCGGACACCAGGTCGGCGCCATCTCCCGAGGGGTCGTCTTCCCCAAGCACCGGGGCGACCTGATCTCCTGCGCGGTGGTCGCCGAGCGGATGGGCGACGGGGCGATCGAGGAACTGCACTACCCCCGCAACCCGCTCGACGTACTGGCGCAGCAGATCATCGCGATGGTCGCACTGGACGAGTGGCGGGTGCCCGACCTCGCCGCCCTGGTCCGCCGGGCCGCGCCCTTCGCCGAGCTGCCCGACTCGGCCCTGCACGCGGTGCTGGACATGCTCTCCGGGCGCTACCCGTCGACCGCCTTCGCCGAGCTGCGCCCACGGCTGGTCTGGGACCGGGGCACCGACCTGCTCACCGGTCGGGCCGGCGCCCAGCGGCTCGCCGTCACCAGCGGCGGCACCATCCCCGACCGGGGCCTGTTCGGCGTTTTCCTCGCCGGGGCGACCCGGTCCGCGCGGGTCGGCGAGTTGGACGAGGAGATGGTCTACGAGTCCCGGATCGGCGACGTCTTCCTGCTCGGCTCCTCGTCCTGGCGGATCGAGGACATCACCCCGGACCGGGTGCTGGTCTCCCCCGCCCCCGGCCAGGCCGCCCGGATGCCGTTCTGGAAGGGCGACAGCCTCGGCCGCCCGATCGAGCTGGGCCGGGCCATCGGCGCCCGGCTGCGCACCCTGGTCAAACAGGACGACGAGACCGCCACCGCGGCACTGCGCGACGGTGGGCTGGACGCCTGGGCAGCCGGCAACCTGGTCGCGTACCTGCGCGAACAGCGGGAGGCGACCCGGTCGTTGCCGGACGACCGGACCGTGGTGGTCGAGCGCTTCCGCGACGAGCTGGGTGACTGGCGGCTCGCCGTGCACTCGGTCCTCGGGGCCAGGGTCAACGGCCCCTGGGCGCTCGCGATCGGCCGCCGGCTGGCCGAACGGTACGGGGTGGACGCGCAGGTCGTACCGAGCGACGACGGGATCGTGGTGCGGCTGCCGGACACCGCCGACGAACCACCCGGCGCCGACCTGGTCGGCTTCGACCCGGACGAGATCGCGCAGATCGTGCAGGAGGCGGTGGGCGGCTCGGCGATGTTCGCCGCCCGGTTCCGTGAGTGCGCCGCCCGTGCCCTGCTGCTGCCCCGACGCGATCCCCGGCGCCGGCAACCGCTCTGGCAGCAGCGGCAACGGGCCGCCCAACTGCTCGACGTGGCCCGCGAGTACGCCGACTTCCCGATCACCCTGGAAGCGGCCCGCGAGTGCCTCCAGGACGTTTTCGACGTACCGGCGCTGGTCGGGCTGATGCGCGATCTCGCCGCCCGGAAGATCCGGCTGGTCGAGGTGGAGACCAACCAGCCGTCGCCGTTCGCCCGGTCGCTGCTGTTCGGCTACGTCGGCGCCTTCCTCTACGAGGGCGACGCCCCGCTGGCCGAACGCCGGGCCGCCGCGCTCGCTCTCGACTCGGCCCTGCTCGGTGAGCTGCTCGGCCGGGTCGACCTGCGTGAACTGCTCGATCCGGCGGTGGTCGCCGAGACCGAGCGGCAGTTGCAGTGGCTGACCGAGCAGCGCCGGCCCCGCGACGGCGAGGACGTGGTCGAGCTGCTCCGGCTGCTCGGCGACCAGACCGAGGCGGAGCTGGTCGAACGCGGTGCCCGACCGGAGTGGCTGACCGAGTTGGAGGCGACCCGCCGGATCCTGCGGGTACGGATCGCCGGACAGGAGCGCTGGATCGGGGTCGAGGACGCCGGCCGGTTCTCCGACGCGCTCGGGGTCGCCCTGCCGGTCGGCATCGCGCAGGCGTACCTGGAGCCGGTGACGGACCCGCTCGGTGACCTGGTCGCCCGCTACGCCCGTACGCACGCGCCGTTCCCGGCGGCCACCTGCGCGGCCCGGTTCGGGCTCGGGGTGTTCGTGGTGGAGCAGGCACTGCGCCGGCTCGCCGCGACCGGTCAGGTGGTGTCGGGCGAGTTCTCACCGGCCGGCACCGGCACCGAGTGGTGCGGTGCCGAGGTCCTGCGGCTGCTCCGCCGCCGTTCCCTCGCCGCCCTGCGCCGGGAGATCGAGCCCGTCCCGCCGCGTACGCTCGCCACCTTCCTGCCCCGCTGGCAGCAGGTCGGCGGCAACGCGAGAGGCGTCGAGGCGGTCGCCGCGGCGATCGAACAGCTCCAGGGCGTGGCGGTGCCCGCATCGGCGCTGGAGAGCCTGATCCTCCCGGCACGGGTGGCGGACTACTCCCCCGCGTATCTGGACGAGCTCTGCGCCAGCGGCGAGGTGACCTGGGCCGGTACGGGCGCGATCGGCGCCGCCGACGGCTGGGTCAGCCTCGCGTACGCCGACTCCGCCCCGCTCCTGCTCCCGCCGCCCGATCCGGCGCTCGCCCTGACCCCGCTGCACCAGTCGATACTGGACGCGCTCGGCGACGGGCAGGCGCTCTTCTTCCGGGCGTTGGCCGACCGGGTCGGTTCGACCGACGACGATCCCCTGGTCGCCGCCGTCTGGGAGCTGACCTGGGGCGGTTGGTTGACCAATGACACCATCGCCCCGCTGCGTGCGCTGCTCGGCGGACGGGGCGCACACCGGGCCCGCCCGGGAGCACCGCGTACCCGCTACCGGCGTCCCGGTCGCCCGGCACTGCCGGCCCGGGGTGGCCCACCGGCCGTCGCCGGCCGCTGGTCCCGGCTGCCCGATCGGGACACCGACCCGACCCGACGGGCCGCCGCCCTGGCGGATCTGCTGCTGGAACGGCACGGACTGGTCACCCGGGGCGCGGTCGCCGCCGAGGGGATCGTCGGCGGGTTCGCGGGCGTCTACCCGGTGCTGGTGGCGATGGAGGAACGCGGTGCCGCCCGACGGGGGTACTTCGTCGAGGGACTGGGCGCGGCGCAGTTCGCCGTACCGGGGGCGGTGGACCGGCTCCGCGCGCTGGCCGAACCGGACGACGGCCGTCGGCGTACGGGCAGCGCCCTGGTGCTCGCCGCCACCGACCCGGCGAATCCGTACGGTGCCGCCCTGCCCTGGCCGGAGCGGGTGGTCGACTCCGGTGACGGTGAACGCGGGGTGAGCGGGCACCGGGCCGGTCGCAAGGCCGGTGCCCTGGTGATCCTGGTAGCCGGCGACCTGGCCCTGTACGTCGAGCGGGGCGGCCGTACCCTACTGTCCTTCGTGGACGACAACGACGCCCTGGTCCTGGCCGCAAAAGCACTGGCCGACGCCGTCCACTCCGGCGCCCTCGGCCCCCTGTCGGTAGAACGCGCCGACGGCGACTCCGTCCAGTCCAGTCCCCTGGCGGCGGCCCTAACCGCAGCCGGCTTCCGCCCCACCCCCCGAGCCCTCCGCCTCCGCACCTGACCCCCAGGTTCGCGTTGATCATGAAGTTAGCGACGGATTTTCGCTCTCAGGGCGCGCTAACTTCATGATCAACGCGACAGCCGAGTCCGATCCGGAAGAAGATGATCTCACCGGGTACGTCGAGTGTCGGACGCCAACCGAGCCCGTCGACATGGAACCGCCGGGCGGCATCAAGATCGGCCATCGCCACCGTCACGAAGTGCACCTGTTGCTCCATGGTGATCCATTCTGCAGAGCGGCGGCACCCCGCTGGGCTGCTGACACGCCTGATCGTCTTGCCGGGCTCGACCATTCGTGCCTATGGTCACGGGCATGGCGGTTGCGTTCCGTGATCCCTTTCCGATCATTCTGAGCGACGATCCGGCACGACTCACCGCGTTCTATCGGGAGCGCCTCGGATTCACCGAGTCCTACCGCTTTCCGCCGGAGCAGGACAGCGAGCCGGAGTTTGTCGTACTCACGCTCGGTGGGGCCCAGTTCGCTTTCGGTCGGGCGGACGACACCGGGCTGCACGGCATTCCTCGGGGTGCGGACAACGGCCGGCGTACGGAGGTGTGCCTCTACACCGACGACGTGGACCGCGCAGTCGAGGACCTGCGTACCGTCGGGGTTCCGGTGCTGTTCGAGCCGGCCGACCAGCCGTGGCGGGAGCGGGCCGCGTACGTCGCGGACCCCGACGGCAACCCGATCCTGATCGTCGCACCACTGACGACCCAAGCCACCCCGCCAGCGACCGAACCGACCGAACCCATCGCACCGACCGCACCGACCGCACCGACCGCACCGGGCAACCGGATCGCATCGGCCGAACCGGTCGCCGGGTCGTGACCGAACCTGCGGACCACCCGCTCGCGGTCGAACTCGTGGCGCGGATGGATCGTGACCAGGAGGCTCGCAACGAGATATCGGGCCGCGCGACCGGCGAGGCCGCCTGGGCCCGGGTCAACGCGGTCGACGCCGAGAACACCGGTTGGCTGAAGACGGTGCTGGCAGAGAATGGCTGGCCACGCCGGAGTGTGGTCGGCGAGCAGGCCGCCCTTGCCGCCTGGCTGCTGGCCCAGCACGCCTCCCGCGACCCGGAGTTCCAGCGCGACTGCCTGGCCCTGCTCGAACAGGCGGTGCGCGACGGTGAGGCGAGCCCCGGCCATCTGGCCTACCTCACCGACCGCGTCCTCCGGGTGGAGGGAAAACCGCAGCTGTACGGCACCCAGTTCTGGTACGACCCGGAGAACGGGAATGAGCTGACCGCACAGCCGATCGAGGATCCAGCCGGGCTGGACGAGCGGCGCCGAGCGGTCGGCCTCGGACCGTTTGCCGAGTACGAGACCCTGATGCGTCACCGCGAGACCGAGGAGCCTGAGACCGAGGACGACTGAGCCGGATCGCCGCTATGCCCGACGGGTCATGATCCGCAGGGTGATGGTGAGGCCGAGTAGGCACCACACGCCCAGTACGGCGAACGGGAGTCCGCTTACCCCGTCCGGCGGGACGGCCAGGGTGTCGCGTACGGCTTCGGCCATGTACTGGAACGGCAGCGCCAGGTGCACGGTCTGGAGCCATTCGGGTAGCCGGTCGGCGGGAAAGTTGATCGGGGCGAACATCAGCGCCACGAAGACGATGAGCTGGGCGATGAGGCCGGTCACCGTCGGCGAGGTGGCGTACGCGATCGCGTACCCGATGGCGGTTGCGGTCACCGCGACGAGCAGGACGGCGACCACGACGAGCGGGCTGATGTCGAGGGTGAGGTCGAACCGGATCGTTGCCGTGAGCAGCGCCAGGACCAGTCCGGGCAGTGCGGTGACCAGCCAGGTGCTGAGGTCGGCGGCGAGGATCGCGGACCGGGGCACCGGGAGGGTCCGGTTGTAGTCGAAGGTACCGGCGGTCTTGGCCTCGGCGACCAACTGCGGGGCGAGCACCATGCCGACGGTGATCAGGCCGAGGGTGGGTGCGCCGGTCGACAGGTAGAGCGCGGTGGCGGGGTCCATGGTGGGGATCAGGAACGAGAAGCCGATCACGATGCCGACCGCCAGCATGGTCTGGATGATGACCATCAGCGGGAGGGTGTGCCTGAGCCGGATGGTGCTCCACCGCAGGAGCAGCAGGTAGCTACGCAGCCAGGATCGCATCGCCGGCCTCCTCCTTCGCGGTGCCGCCGGTCAGGCCGACGTAGACGTCTTCGAGGCTGACCGGGTGCAGGGCGAACTCGGTGATGGTTCCGGCGCCGCGCAGGCCGAGCGCCCAGGCGACCGCCCGTTCGGTCTGGTCGGTGCCGACGGGGAGGACGACCCGGTGGCCGGTGACACTCGCGGTGCCGGCCCAGGCCGGTGGCTCGGGTGGTGGCAGCCCCGGTGTGCAGGTGAGTTCGAGCCGCAGGTCGGCGGTGACCCGGTTGCGCAGTTCGGCGGGGGTGCCGGTGACCACCGCCCGACCGTGGTCGAGCACGACGATCCGGTCGACGCTCCGCTCGGCCTCGGCCACGTTGTGGGTGACCAGGATGACCGCGCACCCGTCCGCGGCGAGGTGGCGTACCTGCTGCCAGAGCAGGCGGCGGCGGACCGGGTCGACGTCGTTGGTGGGCTCGTCGAGCATGACCAGCCGGCCGGGTTCGACCACCGCCATGCAGAACGCGGTCAGCCGGCGGACACCCCCGGAGAGCCGTTCTCCGGGTACGTCGGCCCACTCGGCGAGGTCGAGGGCGGCCAGCAGTTCCCGGGTACGTTGCCGTACCCGTTGCCGTCTGCCGCCCCGGATCCGGCCGAGGATCTCGATCGCCTGTTTCGGCGTCACCCCGGTCAGCGGTGCCTGTGCCTGGAGTTGGACCGAGCAGACCGCACGCGCGTACGCCGGGTCGGCGACCGGGTCGCGCCCGTCCAGCCGCAGCGTGCCGGAGGTGGGTCGGACCAGGCCGGCGACCTGGTTGAGCAGGGTGGTCTTGCCGGCGCCGTTGTGTCCGAGCAGGCCGAGTACCTCGCCGGGACGGACCACCAGGGAGAGGTTGTCGTTGGCGCGCAGCCCACCTCGGTAGATCTTCGTCAGGTGTTCGACGTGCAGCACCCGCATCACCCCTTCACATACCGACCAGTATTCGGATACCAATGAGTATCCGGATACCGATGGGAATGTCAACGCACCCGCTGTGGCAGGATCACGACATGAGCGATCGACTCACCCGTGCGCAGCAGCAACAGCGCACCCGCCAGCACCTGCTGGACGCGGCCGAGACGCTCTTCGGCGAACGGGGCATCCACCGGACCTCGCTCGACGAGGTGGCGGCCGAGGCCGGGCTGACCAAGGGCGCCATCTACGCCAACTTCGAGGGCAAGACCGGCCTGGTGGCGGCGATCCTCGAACGCAGGCTCACCGACGACCACCCGGCCTACCCCGGCACCGATGTCGACGCCGACGTCTCGTACGACGGCTGGCTGCGCCAGCTCGGCGCCGACTACGACGCCAACCTCCCCCTGCCCGAGGTACGCCGGTTCGCCATGGCCATCGTCGAGTTCTGGCTGTACGGGATGCGCACCCCGGAGGCCCGGGAGTCGATCGCGGCGTGGCTGCGGGTGGTACGGGCGAGCAACGCGAAGGAGATCGTCGAGCGGACCGGGGGCAATCCGCCGATGCCCGCCGACCAGTTGGCCGCCCTGATGACCGCGCTGGACGTCGGCGTCGCCGTACAGCACCTGATCGACCCCGACGCGGTTCCCACCGAGGTCTACGGGCGTGGCCTGCGCGCCATCCTCGGCACCGACGGGGCGTCCCGGAAGGCAGCCCAGGAGACATCCGACCCGGCGGCAGCCGAGGGGTGAATCGCCGTACGGCGTTTCGGGTCTCCTGGTTCGGGTAGCAAGCGCGATCCGGTTCTGTCCCGGCGTCTGGGTCCGTCAGCCCGTCACGTGCTGCTCGGAGTCAGGCCGTGAAGGAGATCGCCATGACCAAGGTGCAATCCCGTCCGGGCACGACGAACCGGGTCCAGTCCATTCCCAGTTCCGTCGTCCACCGGAAGGCGAGCGTCGCCGGGACAGAGGTGTTCTACCGTGAGGCGGGGACGGTCGGCGCACCGAAACTGTTGCTCCTGCACGGATATCCGGCCTCGTCGCACCAGTACCGCAACCTGATGCCGGCACTGGCGGACCGCTTTCACCTGCTCGCCCCGGACTATCCCGGCTTCGGCAACACCGGCGTCCCGGATCCGTCCGATTTCGCCTACACCTTCGACCACCTTGCCGACGTGGTCGACCAACTGGTCAACCAGGTCGACTTCATCGGGCCGATGGGCATCTACATGGAGGGGTACGGCGGCGCGATCGGGAACCGGCTGGTCGACCGACACCGGGACTGGCTCCAGTGGCAGATCATCCAGAACGCCAACTCGTACGAGGAGGGCCTGAGTCCGGCCTGGGATCCGTTCAAGGCGCTCTGGAACGACCGGAATCCGGACACCGAGCAGGCGATGATGTCGCTCATGACGCCGGACGGGGTGAAGCTCGTCTACACCCACGGCCACAAGGACCTGGAGTCGCTCAGCCCGGACAACTGGAACATGGACTCGTTCTTCCTCGCCGGTCAGGACGCGCAACGGGCCCAGTTGGAACTGTTCTACGACTTCCGTACCAACGTCGCGTTGTTTCCGCAGTGGCAGGAGGCAGCGCGTACGCACCGGCCCGAGACGCTGATCCTCTGGGGCATGAACGACATCTTCTTCACCCCCACCGCGGGCGAGATGTACCTGCGGGATCTGCCCAACGCCGAACTGGTGCGGCTCGACTCGGGACATTTTGTGGTGGAGGACAGCCTCGACGAAGTCGTGACCGCGATCAACAGGTTCTACGACGGGCGCGTACGCCCGGCCCGCTGAGCAGGAGGCAACCATGACAACCGATGTGGCACCCGACTATTTCAAGCCCGAGGCGGGGATCTTCCTCGCCACCCTGCTGATCGTTCGCGACATCGACCGGTCACGGGAGTTCTACGAGCGGGTGTTCGGCGCGACCTGCATCCACGACAGCAACCCGCTGATCCTCCGCTTCCACAACAGCTACATCATCATCAACGTCGAGGGCGGCCCGACGGACGACAAGCCGACCGTGCAGGCCAAGGCGCCCGCCGACTCCGACACGTTGAGCTGTGCGATGAACGTACGGGTCACCGACATCCGGTCGCTCTACCAGGAGTGGAAGGCGCGCGGCGCGGACTTCATCACCGAGCCGAAGGACCACGGTACGGAGATCCGCTGTTACCTGCGCGACCCCGACGGCTACCTGATCGAGGTCGGCCAGGGCCTCTGACCCCTTCTAGCCTTCGGTCGCCTGATCGCCCTCACGCTGGGCCGGTACGCACACCGTGATGGCGGACGGCACCACCCGTACCTTCAGTCGCTTGTCGGTGCCGCACGCCCCGCCGTCGACCTCGTACGTCTGGGGCTTGCCGAACCGTACGTCGACCTTGCGCCCCTGGGTGATCTCGATCAGCGGGGAGTTCTCGGACCGGCCGACCGCCATCCGGCCGAGCGTACGGGCCCAGTCGATCACCCCGTGCCCGGTGGCGACCCCGATCTCCAGCCGGCCGTCGTCGGGGCGGGCGTCGTCGAACGCCTCGATCCCGCCGGTGATCGTGCTGACGTTGCCGAACAGCACGCAGCTCGCCTCGCCGTCGAACCACTTCTCCCCGTCGACCTTGATCTTCACCGGCACGACCTCGTCGCGTACGTGCCGCAGGCCGGTCCAGACGTAGGCGAGCTTGCCCATGCTGTCCTTCATCTGCCGGTCGGCGTCCGAGATCATCTCCGCGTCGAATCCGGCGCCGGCCATCACCGCGAAGTGCTGCCCGTTGACCCGACCGAGGTCGATCCGGCGACGCTCGCCGTGCAGGGCGATCCGGAGCGCCTCGTCGAGGTCCTGCGGAATGCCGAGGTTGGTGGCGAGCAGGTTGGCCGTACCGGCCGGGAGGATCCCGGTGGCACCGTCCCAGCCGGCGAGGGTGTCCACGCAGTGCTGGACCATGCCGTCCCCGCCCCAGACCAGGATCAGCTCGGCTCCCTTGTCCAGCGCTTTCCGTACCTTCTTGGGAGCCTTGCGGCTTTTCGGCACCTCGTACCAGATCGGGTCTTTGATGCCCTCGTCGGTGAGCCGCCGACGCAGCTCGCCGAGCCCGCCGCCGAGGGTCTTCTTGCGGTGGGCGATCACCGCGACCCTGGTCACCGGCCCACCCGGACCGCAACGAAGACGGCACGTCCGCCGCCCGACCGGGTCGGCGCAACACCAACGGAGTACGTCATGCGTCCGGTCTTACCCACCGCCCCACCCGATCTACACCCGCCCCACCGTCCCGGCGGCCCGAACCGGTTGGGCTACCGTGCGGACATGCCAGTACGCGCGGTACGCCGGGAAAGCGGTCGGTCGGCCGAGCGGGCACCGGTGGAGCCGAAACGACCCGCGTCGCTGGACCTGGCCACGGTCGAGGAGCACGACCTCGACCACGAGGCGACGTTCCGCCGGCTGGGGTTCGTGGACCTGGATCTGTCCGGCCGGTCGGCGGACGCGGTGGAGTTCGAGCAGTGCCGGTTGCGCGGCACCGACCTGAGCGGCGCAACGCTGGACGGGGCGAAGTTCAGCGACTGTCTGGTCGAGAGCTCGAACCTGGCCAACCTGCGGGTGGAGAAGTCGACCCTGCTGCGGGTACGGGTCTCGACGGCACGGATGACCGGCGTGCACTGGGTCAACGGGTCGCTGCGCGACGTGACGTTCTCGCAGTGCCGGCTCGACCTGGCCTCGTTCCGGTTCTCGAACTTCCGGCACGTGGTGTTCGAGGGGTGCAACCTGAGCCGGGCCGACTTCACCAACGCCGACCTCGGCGGCGTACGGTTCACCGACTGCGACCTGACCGGTGCCCAGTTCAGCCACGCGAAGTTGCCCGGCACCCGGTTCGTCAACTGTTCCCTGGCCGGGATCGGTGGGGTGACGAGTCTGGCCGGTGCGATCGTCGCGCGGGCCGACCTGATCGCGTTGTCGTACACGCTCGCGGGTGCGCTCGGCATCCGGATCGAGGACGAGGACGCCGATCCGGATGCCGAGCGCACCTGACGAGCGTCGGTCAGCTCACGCAGAGTTCGTTGCCCTCGGGGTCGTGCAGGGTGGTGTTGACCGGACCCCGGTCGGACGTGACCCAGGCGAGGGTGGCGCCCAACTCGACCAGTCGTTCGACCTCCGCCTTCGCCGCCTCCGGACCGACCTGGAGGTCCAGGTGCACCCTGTTCTTCGCGGTCTTCGGCTCCGGCACCCGCTGGAAGAACAGTCGGGGCCCGGTGCCGTCGGGGTCCGTGCAGGTCGCCACGTCCCGGAAGGCCCGGCGACCGTCGACCTCGATCACTTCCTGCGCCTGTAGCTGACCGCCGTCGAGCAGTTGCCCGATCAGCGCGCTGTGGTCCTCCTGCCGGTAACGCAGCGCCTCGGCCCAGAAGCGGGCCAGCGCGTGCGGGTCGGCCGCGTCGAAGGCCACCTGAATTCTCACGCCCATGACCGTTGCCTCCACACCATCGTCGTAACCGGTTAAACCGGTGTCTACAGCAGACTAACAAGCTCGGCGGCTTCCGTTGCTCCCGACACCACGCGGTTGAGGTGGTCCCTCCGACCCGACCCTCCCTCGATTCGCTAACGCCCCGCGGTGGATTGACCGGCGCCCGCGCTCTGACAGGATCAGCGGGTGCCCATCACCGCCTCCCGCGCCCTGGTCCGGCAAGCCGAGCGCTGGTTCGTCCGCCACGGCGTGCCCCAGATGATCGCCGGGTACGACTTCGACCGGCACATCCTGCCCCGGATGCTGCCGTTCCTCGCCGTGGTCGTGGTGGCCGACCTCGCCTGGGTGATCCTCCAGGCGGCCACCGGCACCGCCCGCTGGGTACTGCTCGCGATCGTGGTCGCCGCCGGGCTGGCCGGCTGGTCCGCACTGACCCGGTTCGGCCGCCGCCTGCCCCACTTCTCCCGGCGCATGATGATCACGATCCTGGTCGCGTACGCGGTGGTGCCGGTTGTCGTACCGCCGCTCGCGCTCTGGCTGCACGACGGACAGTTGAAAATCACCGTCACCTCGATCGCCGCGTTCGCGCTGCTGTTCACCGGCTCCTGGCTGGCCACCAGCTACGGCGTGGTCCCGCTGCTGCGCCGGGCCATCCGGCACGCGGTCGACGACATGCGCAACAGCGTCCGGCTACAGGGTCGGGCCCTGCCCCTGCTGCTCTTCGTCACCCTGTTCTTCTTTTTCACCGGCGAACTGTGGCAGGCGATGAACCGGCTGCCCTGGTACCGCCTCGGCCTGGTGCTCAGCCTCTTCACCGCGGTCACCATCCTGGCCGCCGCCGGCCGGCTGCGCGACGAGATCGGCCGGGTGGAACAGGACCTGAGCGCCGAACGGCTCTCCTCGTCCTGCAAGCGCACCCCGCTGGCCAGCCTCCCGATCGAGGAGGTCGCCCCGGACGGACCACTGCAACCGGTGCCACTCAACGCCCGGCAGGTTGGCAACCTCCTGCTCATGCTCGCCACCCGGCAACTCGTACAGGCCCTGGTGGTCGGGGTCGGGCTGTTCAGCTTCTTCCTGGTGCTGGGACTGATAGTGGTCCAGCCGGAGACCGCCGAACAGTGGATCGGTGAACCGCCGACGATGCTCGCGGGCGGGCTGCCGGTGCCGCTGGCACTGGTGGGCAACGCCACCCTCCTGGCCGGGTTCGGGAGCATGTACTTCGCGGTCACCTCGATGAGCGACGTGGAACACCGCCGCCAGTTCTTCGCCCCGATCCTGGACGAGGTCGAGCGGACCCTCGCCGTGCGCGCCGTCTACCTCTCCGTACGCGAGATCGTCCTGCCGACCCAGCCCGTACCCCTCCAGCCGGCGGAGGCTGCCATCGGTCCCGTGGTCGACGCGGGCCGGTAGCCCGAAGCGCGAGGTGCGGTGGCCCGAGTTACCGGCTCTCCGTGCTCCGCCAGGCGGCCAGCAGGTCTTCCGGGCCGTATGCCGCGTCCAACCCGCCGCAGGAGACGCCACTGCGCGACACCGCCAGGATCGGCAGCGGTTGATCGGTGAGCGCGGCCCGGTGCCGGTGCAGGACGGCAAGGTCGTGTGCGTCGAAGGTGGCCTGGTCAAGCCACTTGATCGATCCGACGAACAGCAGTTCCCGGGCGATCGGCCCACGGTCCGCGCCGACGATGTCGACCTCGACATCGTTGGCCCGGGTCCAGTAGCTGCCGACGGCCCCGGCGGCGGGTAGCGTCCCGTCCGGCAGCAGTCGGGAGAGCGCGTCCCGGACCAGGGGCTCCACCGCACGTCCCCGCCAACTGGTCCAGCCCCGCCGGATCCGGGCGAGGGTCAGGTCGCCTCGACCGCGCTCGATCTCGGCCATGTACGGGGCGATGAAGTGCAACCAGAACCGCAGGTAAGGATCTGCGATCCGGTAGCGGCGTTCCTTCGACGGCCGGGTGGACAGCGGCAGGTCACCGACCACCAGCCGCTTTTCGTTGAGTACGTCCAGCGAGCGCTGGAGCGGCGTAGCGCCGAGGCCACCGCTGGCGCGGGCGATGTTCGCGAAGGTCCGCTCGCCGGAACCGATCGCGGCGAGTACGGCACGAGCCTGGACGGCGGCGGGAAACTCGGCGGCCAGCGAACGTTCCGCCGAGACGAGCAAGGCCGACGTCGGGTCCGCCAGCGCCGTGGTGAGGAAGTCCCATACGTCCGTGCCGGGCTGCCATTCGGTGCAGACGAGCGGAAGACCGCCGGTGACCAGTGTGGCGTCGATGGCCTCGGCCGCATCCACCTCCAGCATGGTGCTGAGGTCCGCCGGGTTGAGCGGCCCCACGACCATCTCCCGACCCCGCTGGTGGAACGGCCGCTCGTAGCTGTTCAGCGCCTCCATCATGGACAGATCGGAGCCGATCAGGATCAGCAGCACCGGTTTACGGGACAGCTGCCGATCCCATGCCCGTTGCAGCACGCCTTCGAAGACGTGCTCCCCATCCATCAGGTACGGCACCTCGTCGATCACCACGACACTCGGGCCGTCCTCCGGGAGTGCCGCGGCGAGCAGCCGCAACGCGGAGTCCCAGTCCTCGGGGTTGGCCGCGGCCAGCAACTCACGACCCGGCAGCGGCGACTCGGCGACGTCGGCGCAGAACCGCCGAACCTCTTGCGGCGTGGGGGACCCGGCGGCGGTGAAGTAGACGCTGGGCGCGTCGAGGTTCTCGACGAACTGCTCGACCAGGCGCGACTTGCCCACCCGGCGTCGTCCACGGATCAGCAGGCAACGCCCCGGGCGGCTGTCGCCGGGCGCGATCCGCTCCAACTCGGCGGCGAGCACTCGCAGCTCACGGTGCCGGCCAACGAAGGCAACCATGATCCATCACCACTCCCCGCTGTCCTGACCATCGACCACCCGATGCTAACACTGATGTTACTAACATCCATGTTACTAACACTGATGTTAGTAACATGGATGTTAGTTATCTCTGGCGGTCAGAGCTGAGGGGCCACCTCGGCGGCGATCAGGTCGAGCTGGTCCAGGTCGGCGAGGTCCAGGAACTGCAGGAAGAAGCGGGAAGCCCCGCCCTTGGCGTACTCGTGCAGTTGCTCGACCACCTCGTCCGGGGTGCCGACCACACCGGGTCCGGTGCGCAGCTCGTCCAGGTCCCGGCCGATGGCGTCGGCCCGGCGGCGTACCTCGGCGTCGTTTCGCCCGCAGACCACCGTGACCGCGGCCGAGAGCGTCAGCGGCGCACGACCGGCGGCGTCCCGGCCGATCCGCTCGCAGGCCTCGACCACCGCGGCGAAGTTCTTCGCCGCCGCCTGCGCGGACTGGAACGGGACGTTGTACTCGTCGGCGAACCTGGCGGCCAGGACCGGCGTCCGCTTCAGGCCGGTGCCGCCGACGATGACCGGTGGTCCCGGGTGCTGGACCGGCTTCGGCATCGCGGGCGAGTCGTAGAGGTCGTAGTAACCGCCCCGGTACGTGAAGGTGTCACCCGGCGGGGTCCCCCACAGGCCGGTGATCACCTCGAGCTGCTCGGTCAACCGGTCGAACCGCTCCTTGAGCGGCGGGAACGGGATCCCGTACGCGCGGTGCTCGGCCTCGAACCAGCCGGTGCCCAGGCCCAGTTCGACCCGTCCACCGCTCATCTCGTCCACCTGCGCGACCGAGATGGCCAGCGGTCCGGGCAGCCGGAAGGTGGCCGAGGTGACCAGGGTGCCGAGCCGGATCCGCTCGGTCTGCAGGGCGAGCCCGGCCAGGGTCAGCCAGGCGTCGGTCGGGCCCGGTTGGCCGTCCCCGTTCATGTGCAGATAGTGGTCGGACCGGAAGAAGCCGTCGAAGCCACAGTCGGACGTGTGGCGCGCCACCCGGAGCAGATCCTGGTACGTCGCGCCGTCCTGCGGCTCGGTGAAGATGACCAATCGCATGCCATCAGCTTGCCAGGTGCCACCGCCCCGACGTGCCGGCGGAGGGGTTGTCGTCACCGCGACCGTGCGACGGCTAACGTGCTGGTCATGCCCGGCTATGGCTGGATCAGCCTGACCACCGACTACGGACTCTCCGACGGCTTCGTCGCCGCCTGCCACGGGGTGGTGGCCCGGCTGGCGCCCGCCGTACGGGTCCTCGACGTGACCCACCTGGTGCCGCCTGGCGACCTCGGGCGGGGTGCGGCCGTACTCGCCCAGACGGTGGTGGACCTGCCGCCGGCGGTGCACGTGGCGGTGGTCGACCCCGGTGTCGGCACCGCTCGGCGCGGGGTGGCGCTACAGACCCCCGGCGGGCTGCTGGTCGGGCCGGACAACGGGCTGCTCTGCTGGGCGGCCGACGCCCTCGGCGGGACCGAGCGTGCGGTGGAGCTGACCAACTCGGACTGGCACGCGGCGACCGTCTCGCACACCTTCCACGGACGGGACGTCTTCGCCCCGGTCGCCGCCCGACTCGCGCTCGGCGCCGAGTTCGCCGACGCCGGGCCATCGGTCGACCCGGCCAGTCTGGTCCGGCTCCCCGATCCGGTGGTCGGTAGCGGGCCGGGCTGGCTCGCCGCCGAGGTCCTGTCGGTGGACCACTTCGGCAACGTGCAGCTCGCCGCGCCCGCGTCCGCGCTGGACGGGCTGGGGGCGGCGTTGCTGGTGGAGGGCGTTCCGGCCCGCCGGGCGGCGACTTTCGGTGACGTACCGAGCGGTGCGCTCGCGGTGCTCGCAGACTCCGCCGGGCGGGTGGCGCTGGCGGTGAACGGTGGCCGCGCGGATGCCCTACTTTCGCTGGTAACGGGGCAGGTGCTACGGATAGCGGACGCTAGCTGATCTACTTCCGCATCGCGGACACGGAGCTGCGATGGATGGACCATTATGGAATGCTTGACCGGTGGGGAAGCATTCGATCGATGTACAAGCATGTCCATGCTGCGGCTTTTTCACCGGAGAAGGTGGGACCTGTCCGGTCTGTTTCTGGACGAACGACGGCCAGCAGGGGTCGGAGGACGCCGTGGTCGAGGGCGGCCCGAACGGCGACCTGAGCCTGTCCCACGCCCGGCTCAACTTCGCCATCTACGGCGCCAGCCATCCCCGTTACCAGGACATGGTCCGCGCCCCTCGGGTCGAAGAGCAGCCCTGACCCGGCGATAGCGGGCAGGATGGAAGCGTGCCCGAAGGCGACACCGTCTGGAACACCGCCCGCGCGCTGCACCGCGCGCTGGCCGGTGGCCGGCTGACCGCCAGCGACTTCCGGGTGCCCCAGCTCGCCGGCACCGACCTGGTCGGCTGGACCGTCCTGGAAGCGGTCAGCCGAGGCAAGCACCTGCTGATCCGCCTCGCCGAGCCGGCCGGCGAGCGGCGCCTCAGCCTGCACTCCCACCTGCGGATGGACGGGGCCTGGCGGGTCTACCCGCCGGGTGAGCGCTGGGCCGCCCGGCCGGCGCACCTGATCCGGCTGGTGCTGCGTACGGCGGATGCCATCGCGGTCGGTTACCACCTGCACGAGGTCGCCCTGGTGCCGACCGACCGGGAGGCAGAACTGGTCGGCGGGCTCGGCCCCGACCTGCTCGGCCCGGACTGGGACCCCGCCGAGGCGGTACGCCGGCTCGGCACCCACCCCCGGACGACCATCGCCGAGGCGCTCCTCGACCAGTCCAACCTGGCCGGCGTGGGCAACCTCTACAAGTCGGAGGTGCTCTTCCTGCGGGGCGTCAACCCGTGGACACCGGTGGCGGCGGTACCCGACCTGACCGGGCTGGTGACACTCGCCCAGCGGCTGCTCTCGGCGAACCGTGGACGGTGGACGCAGAGCACCACCGGCTCCCTGCACCGGGGGCAGACCAACTACGTGTACGGCCGACGCGCCCAACCGTGCCGTCGCTGCGGCATGCTGGTAGAGAAGGCCGAACAGGGCGACCGGGTCACGTACTGGTGCCCGCGCTGCCAGCCCGCCCCGAGCTGAACATCCCCACCCGCGAACCCGTGCCAAACCGACGCTGATCCAGCCGTATCCAATCGTCGCTTGACGCGGTTAGTTGCTTACGGATTGTCAGCGATGGCCGTCTGATCGGCTCGACCGAACCCCCACTGGCGGAACCTCCGGTCGAGCAGGCATCCGGGGAGGGAGCATGGTCATGTTCAGGAAACTCGCGGCGCACCGCCTGGCCCGGCGCGCGAAGCAGGACACCGACAGTCGCGCCGCTTCCCCCGCCCAGGCACCGGAAGAGTCCCGGCCCGGCATTCCACAGCAGACCCAGAGTCAGGTGACAACGGCGGCGATGCTGCCCGCGCCGGACTACTTCGGCTTCGTGCCCAACTACGCGAACAGTCCCCTGCCCCGCCTCGACCCCGCCGGACAGGTGGTATCCGGCACCGGGATGCGCAAATTCGTCGACTCGCTGCCCCTGGTCGGCGACGGGCAGCGCAACGACCTCGGCAACTTCCTGCCGGTCGCCACCCCGGACACGGTCAGCTACCCCGGCTGCGACTACTACGAGATCGGGTTGGAGCAGTTCACCCAGCAACTGCACAAGGATCTCGGCCCGACCCGGTTACGCGGCTACCGGCAGCTCAACAACGGCACCGACGCCAACGGGCGCAACACGGTCATCCCGCCGAACCGGCCGTACCATCTCGGGCCGGTCATCGTCGCGGACCGCAACCGACCGGTACGGGTGAAGTTCGTCAACGGCCTGCCGACCGGCCCCGCCGGGCGGCTGCCGCTGCCGGTGGACCCGACCGTCCGGGGCGCCGGACCCGGTCCCCTCGGCGGGCCGGAGCACTATCCGCAGAACCGCGCGGTGCTGCACCTGCACGGGGCGGCCACGCCCTGGATCAGCAACGGCGGCCCCGACCAGTGGCTCACCCCGGCCGGCGAACCGACCTCCTACCCCACCGGTACGGGCCTGGTGAACGTGCCGGACATGGCAACACCGGAGCCGGGGGCGGTGACGCTGTACTACCCGAACCAGGCCGGCGCCCGGCTGCTCTGGTACCACGACCACACCCTCGGCATCGCCCGGCTGACCGTCTACTCCGGGCAGCTCGGCCTCTACCTGCTCCGCGACGAGGTGGAACGGGAACTCGTCGCCGAGCAGGTCATCCCGGCCGACGAGATCCCCCTGGTCATCCAGGACAAGACGTTCGTGCCCGGCGACGCCCAGCTCGAAGCCCAGGACCCGACCTGGGACCGGGTCAACTGGGGCGGTCGGGGGAACCTCTGGTATCCGCACGTCTACATGCCCAACCAGAACCCGTACAACGAGTCCGGGACCAACCCGATGGGGCGCTGGGACTACGGGCCGTGGTTCTGGCCGCCGTACACGGGGACGGCGCACGGGCCGGCGGAGAACCCGCACTACGACCCGGCGGGCGCACCCTGGCAACCGCCGGTGATGCCGGGTACGCCGAACCCGTCCGTGGTCCCGGAGGCGTTCCTGGACACCCCGCTGGTCAACGGGTGCGCGTACCCGTACCTGCGGGTGGCGCCGAAGGCGTACCGGTTCCGGATCCTGAACGCCTGCAACGACCGCAGCCTCAACCTCCAGCTCTACTACGCCGCCTCGCACGGGCCGATGTGGCACCCGGACGGGACGCTGGGCGACGGCGGGGCCGGGGAGGTGCCGATGGTCGACGCCACCGCCAACCCCGACCACCCGCGCACCTGGCCGACCGACGGCCGGGCCGGAGGTGTGCCCGACCCGGACAGCGTCGGCCCGGACTGGATCCAGATCGGCACCGAGGGTGGACTGCTGCCCGAGGTGGCGGTGGTGCCGAACCAGCCGATCAACTACGTCTACAACCGGCGGGACATCGCCGCGCTGAACGTCTCCGAGCACTCGCTCCTGCTCGGCCCCGGCGAGCGGGCGGACGTGATCGTCGACTTCTCCTCCGTACCGCCCGGTTCGAAGATCATCCTTTACAACGACTGTCCGGCGCCGATGCCGGCCTTCGACACCCGGTACGACTACTACACCGGTGATCCCGACCGGACCGCCGCCGGTGGTGCCCCGAGCACCCAGCCCGGCTACGGGCCGAACACCCGTACGCTGCTCCAGTTCCAGGTGGAGGGGACACCGGAGGCGCCGTACGACCTCGAGACGCTGCGTGCCCGGCTGCCCGTGGCGTACGGCGCCAGCCAGCCCCCGCCGATCGTGCCGCAGCCGGCGTACGACACCGCGTTCGGCACCCGTACGCCGAAGAACACGCACGTCCCGATCCACAGCAACACGATCACGTTCACCCCCGCCGGGCGGACCGGCCCGGTCACCGTGCCGCTGCGGGCGAAGGCGATCCAGGAACTCTTCGAACCGGAGTACGGCCGGATGAACGCCACCCTCGGGGTGGAACTGCCGAAGGTCAGCGCGCTGGTGCAGACCACCACACCGCTGTCGTACGTTGACCCGCCCACCGAGATCCTGACCGGGACCGATCCGGGCACCCCGATCGGGGCACCGGGCGACGGCACCCAGATCTGGAAGATCACCCACAACGGGGCCGACACCCGGGCGATCCACTTCCACCACCTGGTGGTGCAGTTGATCAACCGGGTCGGGTGGGACGGCGCGATCCGCCCGCCGGACCCGAACGAGCTGGGCTGGAAGGAGACGATCCGGATGAACCCGCTGGAGGACACGATCGTCGCCATCCGGCCGACCGTCCCGGACCCGCTCCCGTTCAAGGTCGGCGACAGCGTACGGCTGCTCGACCCCACCCGACCGGCCGGTACGACCAGCGGCTTCACCCAGGTCAATCCGCGTACGGGCGAACCGGCGGTGGTCGTCAACCAGGTCTTCAACTTCGGCTGGGAGTACGCCTGGCAGGGTCATCTGGTCGGCCACGAGGGCAGCGAGCTGAGCCGCCCGGTGGTGCTCCGGGTCTCCCCGGCGCAACCCACCGGGCTCACCTCGACGGCGGCACCCGGCTCACCGACCGTGGCACCGTCGATCGCCCTCGCCTGGACGAACAACGCGACCCGTCCGGCGGCCACGAACCATCTCGTCGAGCGGGCCACCAACGCCGCCTTCAGCGCCGGTGTCACCGCGTTCAGCCTGCCCCCGACGGTCAGTACGACCACCGACTCCACGGTCACGCCCGGGACGACGTACTACTACCGGGTCCGTACGGAGACCGAGGTCGGCTACTCCGGCTGGTCCAACACCGCCTCCGCGGTGGTACGCCTGATCGCCCCGAGCGGCCTGACCGCGTCCGTGGCCCCGTCCGCCCCCGTACGCGTCGACCTGGCCTGGCGCAACCGCTCCTTCGCCACCGAGATCGAGGTGCAGCGGGCGGTGAACCCGACCTTCACCAGCGGGCTGGTCACCGCCTCCGGGCCGTTGACCGCCGCGTACACCGACAGCACGGTGAGCCCGAACACCACCTACTACCACCGGGTGCGGACCGTCTACCTCGGCGCCCCGTCACCCTGGTCGACGGTTTCGGTGGTGACCGTGCCGACCGCACCGGCGGTGCCGCACAGCCTCTCCGCGACCATCGCCGCCGCCGCACCGGACTCGGTCAGCGTGCAGCTCAACTGGTTCGAGAGCGCGGGCAGCGTGGTCAGCGGCTTCACCCTGCAACGGGCCAACGACGACTCGTTCGGCACCGGGCTGACCAGCTTCACCATCGCCGGTACCGCCCGTTCGTTCACCAACACCGGGCTGGCCCCCGGCACCACGTACCACTGGCGGATCCAGGCCTTCAACGCCGTCGGCACCTCCGCCTTCACCACCCCGCTCGCCGTCCAGCCCCCGGACTAACGCGGAGTGCGGAGCTGGGACAGGCCGGTGGCAATGCCGTGGAGGAGGTCGGTCGCCTCGGTCAACCGGGTGGCGGCCGGGTGTTCGGTCGCGGACCTCGTGTCCTCGGCCAGGTAGGCGGCGGCCGCGACGACCAGCGCCTCGTAGGCGGTGATGCCCCGGTCGAGCTGCCCGCACAGGTCCCGGTGCGCCGACTCCAACGCCGGGCGGGACCCGTCGGGCGCGAGCCGCATCGCCTTCTCCAGGCTGGCCACCCGGTGCGCCAGGTCGTGCAGCGAGGTCTCCGCCACGGTCGCCTCCAGCACCGCCGGCCCGGCCAGGGCGGGCAGCCGACCGGCCAGCCCGGTCATCGTGGACGAGGCCCGGGACAGTCGGTTCCACGGCTCGGCGGCGGCGGAGCCGCGCAGGGTGAACCGGGCCTTCTGCCGGCGTACCTCGGCCAGCGCCCCGGCACCGGCGGGGAGCCGCTCGACCGCGGCGATGAGTTGCGCGCGGGTCCGCTCGGCCGCCAGCGCCGGATCGGGCGGCGGTGGCGCCGGTTGCGCCGCCAGCAGGCGCAGGTCGGCCCACCGCCAGAGGGCCAACGCCGCGGTGCCGCCGGCACCGGCGACCCAGGCCGCGTCCGGCAGACCCAGTCCCTGGTACGGAGTCAGGACCACGGCGGCGCCGCCCAGCCCACCCGCCCAGACGCTCCACCAGCGGGCGGAACGGCGCAGGGAGCGCAAACGTCGGAAGTACCGGGCTCGCTGGTCTGCCATCGCTGCCCTCTCCTGCCCGAACTCAGCCGGCGGCGCTCTGGTCGCCGGTCGAGCGCTCCTTGGCCAGGCTCGCCCGGATCTCGTCGAGCCGGGCCACGCCCGCGTTGTCCGCCGCCCGGTTGGCCTGGTCGACCGCCGGCTGGGTCTTCCCGCCGAGCTGATCCCCGGACATGCTCGCCCGGATCTGCTCCAACCGGGCCGACCCGGCCAGGTCGAGGCTGCTCTTCTGGACCTCCAGCATCCGCCCCTCGACCGAGTTGCCGGCGAGTTCGGCGCGGCCCATGGCGGTGGCGTACCGGCGTTCGATCTTGTCCCGCACCTCGTCCAACGAGGGGGTGGTGCCCGGCGCGGCCAGCGTCGACATCGACTCCAGCGACTTCGCCACGGTTTCCTGCATCTTGGCCTGCTCGAGCTGACTCAGCAGCTTGGTCCGCTCGGCCAGCTTCTGCTGGAGGATCATCTGGTTGTTCTCGACCGCCCGACGGGCCTGCCCGGCGGCGCCGAGTGCCTGGTCGTGCAGGGCCTTGAGATCCTCGGTCGACTGCTCGGCCGAGACGAGCTGGGCGGCCAGGGTCTGCGCGGTCTGCTCGAACTTCTGCGCCTCCGCCTCGTCGCCCCCGGCACGGGCCTTGTCGGCGAGGACCAGCGCCTGACGGGTCATCCCCTGCAACCGCTCGACCTCGGACATCTGCCGGGACAGCCGCATCTCCAGCTGGTGCTGGTTGCCGATGACCGCTGCCGCCTGCTGTACGAGTGCCTGGTGCTGGCGCTGGGACTCCTCGATGGCCTGCTGTATCTGCACCTTCGGATCGGCGTGCTCATCGATCTTGGCGCCGAACAGCGCCATCAGGTAGCGCACTCCCTTGACGAACGGGTTCGCCATCTTCGCGTAGTCCCCTCGGTGTCATCCGCTTCGGCCGGTTGCCGCCCGACCGGTGTACACCGGTCGAACACGGCATGGTCACCATCGTCCCAGGCCGGCGCCACACCGGCAGACGACCACGGGGATATCGGCCGGGAAGCACCTCTGGAACTGCCACCCTACGCCGCAGAGGGCGCTCCGAGCAGGGTCAGGCGGCGCGGACGATGTCGCGACCCCGGTCGGTGGTCGACCGGACCCGACGGGTGGTGCGCAGCGTGGCCTTGAGCGGCGAGTCCTGGCGCACCGAGACGGAGACGTTCCCGTCGGTGGCGACCTGGCGTACGCCCGAATCGGTCACCGTACGCACACCGGACTCGGTGAGCACGGTGCGGGCCGGCACGTCGACCGTCGACCGTTCCTGCACCGGTGCCAGCACCCCGGACACCTGTTCGCCGAGCGCGACGGTGTCGCTGACCTCGCGCAACAGCTCGGAGAGGCGGGCGCCGAGGGCGTCACAGATGGCGGCGAGCAGCTCGCTCGACGCCTCCTTCTGGCCGCGTTCGATCTCGGAAAGGTAGCCGAGGCTGACGTTGGCGGCCGAGGAAACCTCGCGCAGGGTCCGGTGCTGACCCTGCCGGCGAGCACGCAACGCGTCACCGATCACCCGGCGTAGCAGGACCATCGCACCTCCCCCTCACGTGGGACCGTAGCTCCGGCGGCAGTCAGCGCAACGCCGCGTGGAGCGACTCCGACCCCCAATCCCGACCGCTGCCGGGACCTTCCCGCAACCGTACCCGTTGCCGGCCCGCACGACATCCCACCCCGCCGGTCCGGATTCCGGCCGGCACCCGCCGGGCGCCCCGGTCAGCTCCGCACCGGGGGCGGCGGTACGCCGTGCAACCGGTCCACGAGCAGCCGCAACGCCTCGGTGACCGTGTGCGCCCTGATCTGGTCCCGGCCGCCCCCGAGGCGCAGCTCACGCACCTGCGTACCGCCAGGTCCGGCCACCGCGACGTAGACGAGCCCGACCGGACGGCCGTTCTGCGGCTCCGGACCGGCGACCCCGGTGGTTGCCAGGCACCAGTCGGCGCCGCAGCGTCGGCGACCGCCCTCGGCCAGCGCGACGGCCACGTCCGCGTCGACCGGACCCCGTGCGGCGAGCAGTTCGGCCGGTACGCCGGCCAGGGATTCCTTCAGGTCGGTGGCGTAGACCACCAGCCCGCCCCGGAACACGCTGCTCACCCCGGCGATGTCCACGATCGTGGCGGCCAGCAGCCCGCCGGTGAGCGACTCCACCACGGCCAGGGTCTCGCCCCGCTCGGCCAGCGGGTGCACCGCCGCAGCCGCCTCGGTCGCCGCGACCCGTGCCTCGACCCCGCCCGTCATCCCGCCCCCTCGCCATCCAACCGACCCACCCACCGACCAACCCGCGCCGGCCGGTCCCGGTGACGGAACCCTCGGGCGGCGGTCAGTTGGCCCGACGACGCAGGCGCAGGGCCCGTACCACGTAGTCGAGCCCGGTGATCATGGTCACCACCAGGGCCACACCCATGATCCATGGGCCGACGAAGGTGGCCGAATCCGGCACCGGCCAGAGGTACCAGACGATCGCGAGGATCTGCAGCGCGGTCTTGGCCTTGCCGCCCCGACTGGCCGCGATCACCCCGAACCGGATCACCCAGAACCGGATCAACGTGACGCCGAACTCACGGGCCAGGATCAGCAGGGTGACCCACCAGGGCAGCAGGTCGTACCAGGAGAGCAGGACCAGGGCGGCGCCGGTCAGCGCCTTGTCGGCGATCGGGTCGGCGACCTTGCCGACCGCGGTGACCAGCTTGAACCGCCGGGCGATCCAGCCGTCGAGCAGGTCGGTCGCGGACGCCACCGCGAAGGTCAGGCAGGCGGCGATCCGCCACGCCGGATGGGTCATCTCGGAGACGACCGCCAACGCCACGAACACCGGGACCAGGACGAGCCGCAGGGCGGTGAGCGCGTTGGCCGCGTTGACGACGGGCACCGGCTCGACCATGGCGGCCGGGGCGGTGGGCTCCGACGCCTCCGTCACGCCGTCACCTCGCGCCGCCGGGCGGGCTGGCCGCCGCGGAGACCAGTTCGACCGGTACGGCGATCAGGTCGACTCCCTCGGTTGCGGTGACGGTGGCCCGGACCAGGTCACCGGGGCGCAGCGCGGCCAGGTCGACCCCGCCCTCCACCGGTGCCACCAGGGTCGTGGAGCCGTCGACCTCGGGCGCCTGGTGCTCGGCGCGCCCCTCGATCTGCCCGCCGTCGACCGTGTCGACCAGGACCTCGACGGTCGAGCCGAGGCGTTCCTCGGCCCGCTGGGAGCAGAGTTCGTCGGCGAGCGCGCTCAGCCGGTCGTACCGTCGCTTGATCGTGGCCGACGCGACCTTGCCGGGCAGGCCGGCGGCCTCGGTGCCGTCCTCGTCGCTGTAGTCGAACATCCCGATCGCGTCGAGCCGGGCCTCGGAGAGGAAGCGGACCAGCTCGTCCACGTCGGCGCGGGTCTCGCCGGGGAAGCCGACGATGAAGTTGCTGCGCGCACCCGCCGCCGGGGCCAGGTCGCGGGCCGAGCCGAGCAGTTCGAGGAATCGGGCGGTGGACCCGAAACGGCGCATCCGGCGCAGGACGGGCTCGCTGGAGTGCTGGAACGACAGGTCGAAGTAGGCCGCGACCCCCGGGGTGGTGGCGATCGTCTCGACCAGGCCCGGCCGGGTCTCCGCCGGTTGCAGGTAGCTCGCCCGGACCCGGACGATCCCGGTCACGGCGGCGAGCTGCGGCAAAAGCTTCTCCAGCAGGCGCGGGTCGCCCAGGTCCTTGCCGTACGAGGTGGAGTTCTCGCTGACCAGCACCAGCTCGCGTACGCCCGTCCGGGCCAGCCATTCCGCCTCGGCCAGCAGCTCTTCCGGGGGGCGGGAGACGAAGGCGCCCCGGAACGCCGGGATGGCGCAGAACGCGCACCGCCGGTCGCAGCCGCTGGCGAGCTTGAGCGAGGCGACCGGGCCGGCGTCGAGCCGGTGGCGCAGCACCGGCCGCAGGTGCGCCGGGGTGTGCTCGTCGGTGACGAGGCCACCGCCGGCCGGACGGACGGAGGTCTGGGCGTGACCGGGGAGCACGACCCCGCTGCCGTGCCGGTCGACCGGGGTCAGCGGGAGCAGTTCCCGGCGGTCCCTGGGGGTGTGCGCGACGACCTGCTCACCGGCGAGGACGGCGTTGAGCCGGGCCGAGATGTCGGGGTAGTCGTCGAAGCTCAGTACGGCGCCGGCCTCGGGCAGGCTGTCGGCGAGTTCACGGCCGTAGCGCTCGGCCATGCACCCGGCGGCGACCACCTTGGCTCCGGTGTCGGCGGCGGCGAGCAGGGTCTCGATCGAGTCCTGCTTGGCCTTCTCGACGAAGCCGCACGTGTTGACCAGCACCACGTCGGCACCCTCGCCGTCCGTGGTCACCTGCCATCCGTCGGCGTCGAGGCGGGCCGCCAGCTCCTCCGAGTCGACCTCGTTGCGGGCACAGCCCAGGGTCAGCAGTGCGACCCGGCGGCCGGTGGTCGAGGAAGACGAAGTAGCAGACACCATCCGAGGGTACCGGGCCGCTCCGGAAGCCCGGCGAGCGCTAGGGGTGCCTGCCGGGTGCGCAACCCCCCGGCCGCGCCGCTCCCCTCACCGCAGGGCTAGGCGGGCAGCGCCTCGACCCGGGCCAGCCGGTCGAGCAGGAAGACCTCCGCGCCGGCCAGCCCGACCGAGCAGAACAGGGTGACCTGGTCGGCGTCCGTCCGGCCCGGCTGTTCGCCGGTGAGCAGCGCGCCGAGGTGGCGCAGCCGGTCGGCGTACGGGGCGACGGCGGCGAGCATCGGCGGGCGGTAGTCCATCGCCTGGGCCAGCGAGTCGGTGACCAGCACCTCCGCCCGGTCGAGCAGGTCCGTACCGAACTCGGCCCGGCCCTGCTGCTTGAAGCCGACCACGTTGACGTGGGTACCGGGCGCGAGATCCGCCGGGTCGATCACCGGTACGGGGCTGTCGGTGGCGAGGACGACCAGGTCACGGTCGCGTACCGCCTCACTGGCGCTGGTCACCGCCCGTGCGGGTACGCCCAGCTCGGCCCGTACCCGGGCGGCGAAGGCGTCCCGGACGGCCGGCGTACGGCAGTGGACGGTGACCTCGCGCAGCGGGCGTACCGCCGCGGTGGCCCAGACGTGCGCCCACGCCTGCCGTCCGGCACCGAGCACGCCGACCGTGGCGGCGTCGGGGCGGGCCAGGGTGTCGACCGCCACCGCCCCGAGGGCGCCGCTGCCGCGCGAACCGATCTCCTCGCCGACCGCTATCGCCCGGATCCGTCCCGAGCCGGCGTCGTGCAGGACGACGAGTTGCTCGGCGTCGGGGTGGCCGAAGGTGTCGTAGGAACGGAACCCGTACCACTCCTCGGTGAGCTGCCCGGCGGCCGTGACCAGGCGACCTCCGTGCAGGGCGGCGGACGCCCGGGGCGGCGCGACCAACCGCCCGGAGTACGCGGCCAGCAGCGCGGCGCGCATCGCGGCGACGGCGGTGGTGCCGTCGAGCCGTTGCGCCACCTCGTCGTCGGTGAGAAGCAGGGTCATACGAAGATCCTGATAGTTGAACCGGACTTGAGGTCAAGTCGGACGGGTGAGGTTTACCACACAGCGGGTCGCCACCGGGGCGATGGCTAGACTGGCGGAAGGTGGACGCTTTCGCGTACGCCCCGGACGAGCGCGTGCCGTACCCGGCCAGGCAAAGACGGCGCGCAGACGGTGATGAACACACACGACCTGATCGAGGTCCTCGGCGCTCTGCTGATCCTGGCCGCCTTCGCCGCCAACCAGCTCCGCCGGATGGACCCGCACTCCATCCGCTACCTCGTCCTCAACGTCCTGGGCGCCGGCATCCTGGCGGTGATCGCCGCGACCGAACGCTCCTGGGGCTTCCTCCTCCTGGAGGGCACCTGGACCATCGTCTCGGTGATCTCCCTCACCCAAGCCCTCCTCCACCACCGCCGCCCAGCCCCCTCCTCCCCACCCGAATCCTGACCCCCTCTTGTAGAGAAAGAGGGGCTATCCGACCCGCGATAGCCCCTCTTTCTCTACAAGTGCGCCCTGCGGGACGAGGGCGTGGGGCTGCGTCAGGCGTCGGGGTCGCCCTGGAGGCTGGAGAGGACGTCGTCTAGTTCGTCGGGCTTGATGAGGACGTCGCGGGCCTTGGAGCCCTCGGAGGGGCCGACGACGCCACGGGTCTCCATCAGGTCCATCAGGCGGCCGGCCTTGGCGAAACCGACCCGCAGCTTGCGCTGGAGCATCGAGGTGGACCCGAACTGCGAGGTGACCACCAGCTCGATCGCCTGCACGAGTACGTCCAGGTCGTCGCCGATGTCCTCGTCGACCTTCTTCTTCGTGTCCTTCGCCGGGGCGAGTACGTCGGAGCGGAACTCCGGCTCCCGCTGGTCCTTGCAGAACTTCACGATGTCGCTGATCTCGGACTCGTTGACCCAGGCGCCCTGGATGCGTACCGGCTTCGAGGCGCCCATCGGCAGGAACAGCCCGTCACCGCGACCGATCAGCTTCTCGGCGCCGGGCTGGTCCAGGATGACCCGCGAGTCGGCCAGCGAGGACGTGGCGAACGCCAGCCGGGACGGCACGTTCGCCTTGATCAGACCGGTCACCACGTCGACCGAGGGCCGCTGGGTGGCGAGCACCAGGTGGATGCCGGCGGCGCGGGCGAGCTGGGTGATCCGGACGACCGAGTCCTCCACGTCGCGCGGGGCGACCATCATCAGGTCCGCCAGCTCGTCCACGATCACCAGCAGGTACGGGTACGGCCGGATCTCCCGCTCGCTGCCCGGTGGCGGCTTGATCTGTCCGGCCCGGACCTTGCGGTTGTAGTCGTCGATGTGGCGTACCCCGGCGGCGGCGAGGTCGTCGTAGCGCATGTCCATCTCGCGGACCACCCAGTCCAGCGAGTCGGCCGCCTTCTTCGGGTTGGTCACGATCGGGGTGACCAGGTGCGGGATCCCCTCGTAGCTGGTCATCTCGACCCGCTTCGGGTCGATCAGGAGCAGCCGCACCTCGTCCGGGGTGGCCCGGCTCAGGATCGACACCAGCAACGAGTTCAGGCAGGACGACTTGCCCGCACCGGTCGCGCCGGCGATCAGGATGTGCGGCATCTTGGCCAGGTTGGCGACCACGTACCCGCCCTCGATGTCCTTGCCGAGGGCCACCAGCATCGGATGGTGGTCGCTGCCGGCGGCGCGGGACCGGAGCACGTCACCGAGGGCCACGTCCTCCCGGTCGGTGTTCGGGATCTCCACCCCGACCGCGCTCTTGCCGGGGATCGGGCTGAGGATCCGTACGTCCGGGGACTTGACCGCGTACGCGATGTTCCGGGAGAGCTGGGTGATCCGCTCCACCTTCACCCCGTGGCCGAGTTCCACCTCGTAGCGGGTCACGGTCGGTCCCCGGGTGAACCCGGTCACCGCGGCGTCCACGTCGAACTGGTCGAAGACACCGGTGAGCGCGGCGATCACCTCGTCGTTGGCCTTGCTCCGGGTCTTCGGCGCCGTGCCGGTACGCAGCAGGTTCGCCGGTGGCAGGACGTAGTTACCGCCGAGGCCGGTGATGGCGAGCTGTTCGGCGCGGGTCGGCGCGGGCGAGTGCTCGGGCGGCTCGGCGACCTTCCGGGCGGCGGGCACCTTCGCGGGCGGTTTGCGGGGCACCGGGACCGGCTCGTCGGGGAACTCGTCGGCTCCGTACCCGTCGGTCTCGGTGGCGGACCCGACCCGGCTGCCGGTCCGGCGCCGGGACGGCCGGCGGCGGGTCGGGGTCTCCTCTTCCTCGTCGTCGGACTCGTCGGTCTCGTCGTCGGTGAGCGTGCCGCCGCCTCGACCGGTGACCGCCTCGGCGAACAGCCCGAGCCGCTCGGGAACCTTGTTGATCGGCGTCGCGGTGACCACGAGCAGGCCGAAGAGGACCAGCAGCACCAGCAGCGGTACGGCCACCCACGGGGTGACCGCGTTCTCCAGCGTCTGACCGATCCCGGCCCCGACCAGCCCACCGGCGTAGTCCCGTTCCAGGTTGTTGGCCGGGTGGTGGCCGATGTGCAGCAGCCCGCCGGTGCCCAGGATGAGCGCCGACCACCCGACCAGTCCACGGCCCCGGTGCTCCGCCTCGCTCGGTGTCCGCATCAGCCGGATCGCGCCGATCAGCAGCAGCAGCGGCAGGACCACGGAGATCGCGCCGAGGAAGAGTCGTACGGTGTCGGCCAACCGGGCGCCGAGCGGCCCGGCGGAGGAGAACCAGACCGCGACCGCGGTCAGGATGGACAGGCCGAGCACGAGCAGCCCGGCGCCGTCGCGGCGGTGTTCCGGGTCCAGCTCGCGGGCGGTGGCCGCCTGGCGGCCGGCGGCGCGGAACGCCCACCCGACACCGTGCGCCAGTCCCATCCACATCGTGTTGACCGCGCGACCGACGTAGACCGCCGGCGGGGTGCGAACCGGTCGCCGGGTGGTCGCTCGGGCGCGGGCAGCCTGCTGGGCACGCGTGCCCTGTCGGGTACGGGAAGGTGCGGCGCCGCGCGTCGACGACCCGCTTCGGCGCCGGTTCGCCTGAGGGGTACGGCCCGCCATAAGGTCACACGTTAGCCCTGCCGTCACGGATATCCGCGCTTTTACCGGTCGTGTCCGCCCCCGGTCCGGCACAACGTCACAGTCGGTACGGTCGAACGAGGTGGACGGTCCGGCCGAACTATGCCGGGTCGCGTGATCCGCCTAACATCACGGGCAGACCAACCAACCCATCTCGCCGCAACGGGGGACGTCGCATGTCATCGCCGGGTTTCCCGCACTCTTCCGAGGAGCCGGCCGAGGCCGGGCAGTTGCAGACGCTGCAACCGCTGACCAATGACCTCATCGCGGCGGTGCTCGGTGCCCGGGGCTTCTCCTTCTACACCGACGGCGACGGTGACCTGGTCGGCAGGTGGGACGACAACCTGATCTACTTCTTCCGGCTCGGTCCGGAGGGTGAGCTGCTCCAGGTACGCACGATGGCCGCGACCACGTTCCCGATCGACCGGGTGCCCGAGCTGTACGCGTTCTGCAACTCCTGGAACCACGACCGGCTGTGGCCCAAGGCGTTCGTACACGTCAACGACGACGGCAGTGCCCGGGTCTGCGGCGAGGTGACGGCCGACCTGGCCCAGGGCGTGACCCTGCACCAGCTCGACCAGCTGATCAACTGTGGCATCTCGACCGGTTGCCAGCTCGCCGAGTCCGCCGCCGAACTGCGGCCCTGAGCGCGGGATCCACGATGGAGCAGCGGTTCCGGGTCGACCTGCGCGGCATAGTCGACCTCCTCAGCCAACATCTCTACAGCAGCCCCCGGGTCTACGCCCGCGAGCTGTTGCAGAACGCCGCCGACGCGATCACCGCCCGGCGGGCACTGGCCCCCGGCGCCGACCCGGCGCCCGAGCCGGGGCGGGTCGTGTTCGAGATCGACCCGGACGGCACGCTCCGGGTGCACGACAACGGCGTCGGGCTGACCGAGCCCGAGGTGCACACCTTCCTGGCCAGCGTCGGGCGTACCTCGAAACGCGACGAGTTGGGTTTCGCCCGGCAGGACTTCCTCGGCCAGTTCGGCATCGGCCTGCTCTCCTGCTTCATGGTCGCCGACACCATCGAGGTGGCGTCCCGGTCGGTGACCGGCACCCCGGCGGTGCGGTGGACCGGGCACGCCGACGGGCGGTACACGGTCGTGGTCGACGACGCGGCCCGGCCGGGGATCGGCACCACCGTGACCCTGCGCCCCCGCCCCGGCGGGACGCACTGGTTCGCCCCGGACCAGGTCGCGGACCTGGTCCGGGCGTACGGGCACCTGCTCGACGTGGAGGTGGTCCGGCACGCCCCGGACACGGACGAACTGCGGCTGACCGAGCCGCAGGCGCCGTGGGAGGTCGACCACGAAGACCCGGACGTACGCCGTGAGGCACTGCTCGACTACGGGGCACAACTGCTCGGCAGCCGCCCGATGGACGTGATCGACCTGCGGATGCCGGAGGCCGGTCTGGTCGGGGTCGGTTTTGTGCTGCCGACCGCGAACACGGTCCAGACCGGCGGGCACCGGGTCTACCTGAAGCGGATGCTGCTCACCGAGAACGCGGTCGGGCTGGTCCCGGAGTGGGCGTTCTTCGTCCGGTGCGTGGTCGACACGTCGGTGCTGCGCCCCACCGCCAGCCGGGAGGGTCTCTACGACGACGACCTGCTGTCCCAGGTGCAGGAGTCGCTCGGCGGGCAGATCCGGGACTGGCTGCTGGACCTGTCGGTGCACCACCCGGACCGGCTCGCCGCCTTCCTCCGGGTGCACCACCTCGGGGTGAAGGCGCTCGCCGTACGCGACGACGAGATGCTGCGCCTGGTCGACGCCGGGCTGCCGTTCGAGACGAGCCGGGGCACGATGACCCTGCGGGCCTTCCGGCGGGGCGCCACCGTGCTGCGGTACGCCGAGACGGTGGACGAGTTCCGTGCCCTCGCCGCGATCGCCAGTGCCGCCGGCACTCCCCTGGTCAACGCCGGTTACGCGTACGACACCGAGATCCTGGAGCGGCTGCACCGGATCGACCGGTCGGTGACCGTACGGCGGTTGGATCCGGGTGAGCTGGCGGCCCGGTTGGAGCCGCTGCCGGCCGAGCAGGAGGCGGAACTGGCGACGTTCCTGGGTGTCGCCCGGGGCGTACTGGCCGAGTTCGGTTGTGTGCCGCTGATCCGCCAGTTCGACCCGGTCACCGTACCGGCGCTCTACGTGGTCAGCCGGCGGGCGCACCAGCAGGAGTCGGTCCACCGCAACCTGGCCCAGGCCGACGAGCTCTGGTCCGATGTGCTCTCCGCCTTCGCCGAGGTGGAGATCGAGCACCGCCCGGAGCTGGTGTTCAACTGGCGGCACCCGCTGATCCGGCGGATCTCCGCTGGCCCGCCGGGCGCCACCCTCCGCCACGGCATCGAGGCCCTGTACGGGCAGGCGCTGCTCGCCGGCCACCACCCCCTGCGCGCGGTCGACACCGCCGCCCTGAACCGGTCGTTTCTCGCGCTGCTCGACCGCGCCTTCTCCGGCCCGCCGGCCGGTACGGGCGCGGCTCCGGCAGCGGACCCGCCCCCCGAGGAGATCCCATGAACACCCCTTCTCGTGCCGCTAGGACGCCGCGTGAGTGAGCAGGAAGAGCTGGTCGAGGCGCTGGAGGATGCGCGGGATCTGCCGGACGGCGACGGCAAGATCGCCGAGCTGGAACGGATCGTCGCGCACGCCGACGCGGCCGGGAACGTACGGCTCGGCTTCGACGCCCGGTTCGCCGTGATCGACGCGTACAACAACCACACCGAACGGTGGCGGATGCTCCCGCCGTTCAGTTGGTGCCTGGCCGCCTTCGACCGGGACCCGTCGCTCTTCGACGACTGGGACGCGGAGATGCTCCGCTGGTACCACAAGTGGGCGATCGCGGCCCTGCGCAGCACGCCCAGGGTGGGGTTGGTGCAGACCCAGGCGGCCCTGGACGACCTGGAACGCCGGTTCAAGGCGGGCGGGCGCAGCCTCCAGGCGGTCTACAACCTGCGCTGCCGGGTCGCCGACCACCTCGGTGACGAGGCGGGGGCACGGGAGTGGCTGGCCAAGTGGCGTGCCGCCCGGCGGGACGAGAACAGCGACTGCGCGGGGTGCGACCCGTCCCGCCAGGCCGAACTGCTGGCCGGGTGGGGCGAGTGGGAAGCCGCGGTCGACACTGTCGAGCCGGTCCTCTCCGGTGCCCTCGGTTGCGCCGAACAGCCGGAGAAGGCCCTGGTCACGGTGCTGATCGCGTACCTGCGGCTGGGGCGGTACGACGAGGCGGCCCAGGCGCACGTGCGGGCGTACCGCCGGCACCGGCACGAGCGGGACGCGTTCCCGTTCCTCGCCGAGCACCTGCGGTTCTGCGCGCTGACCGGTCAGCACGAACGCGGGCTGGAGATCCTCGGCACCCACCTCGGCTGGCTGGACCGGCCGTACGACGAGTCCTCGGCGATGGAGTTCTCCGCCGCCGGGGCGCTGGTCTGCCGGCTGGCCTCGGAAGCCGGCGTCGACCGCAAGATCCAACGCCCGGAGTACGGCGAGCGCGCCGCCGCCGAACTGTCCCTCACGGCGCTCGGTGCCGACCTGGTGGCCACCGCGCAGGATCTCGCCGGCCGGTTCGACGCCCGCAACGGCTCCAGCCACCAGTCCGGGCGGATGGCCGCCTGGCTGGCCGAGCGGCCGGTCGACGTACCGGTGGTGCTGCCGCCGGACGAGCCGCCGGGCGACTGGGCGATGCCGTCCGCGCTGCCCCCGGAGGGGCGGCAGGACGTGGTGGCGCCGCTGCGAATCGAGGGCATCGTCGCGGTGTTGCAGGAGCGCGGCGACCACTACCGGGTGGACGAGGACGGCACGGTCGGTGGGCGTTGGGGCACCGCCGTGATCCAGTTCCAGCAGATCGGCGAGCGGCAGGAGATCCTGCACGCGCGGGTGATCGCCGACCGGCGGCTGGACGCGGACCGGCTGGCCGAGGCGTACGAGTTCTGCAACTCGTGGAACCACGACCAGTTGCTGCCGAAGGCGTACGTGCACGACACCGGCGAGGGTGAGCTGATCATCGCCGGTGACGTCACCACCGACCTGGAACACGGCGTGAGCGGGCCGCAGTTGGCCGCCCTGATCAACGCCACCGTGGCGACCGGTGCGGCCTTCGCCGACGCGGTGACCGACCTGCCCTGACGCTTCCGGCTCGACGAAACGGCAGTCCCCGCGCGGGGGCTGCCGTTTCGTTTTCCGTCGTGGTGCGAGCCGTCCTCCCCGTTCCGTCCTCCCCCCGTTGACCGGCTGATTCAAGGCGCTCGCAAGGTTCCGTGCCAGGTCCGCACGCCATGGTTGGGCAACTGTTTCAGCGCTCCGGGGGGGAGAGTGGCATGGCAGGACCCTCATCGCGGCATCCGGCCACGACGGTCGGATCTCTAGGCGCGCAGCGAGGGTCGCTGGACGCGTCGGCCGCGGAGGAAGAACCCGGTCCAGGAGGCGAACACCGTAAGGGCGAGCAGGACCTGGGCCAGGGCGGTGAGACGTTCGGGGAAGAGCACGCCCTCGACGTACCGATCGATGAAGCCCTGGGTGGTCGCGGCGCCGACCTCGCCCGCCTGACGTCTCGACCAGTGCTCGGCGTAGGTCAGCGGGCAGACCAGCTTGCCCACGACGACCGTCACCCCCCAGACCGCGGCGGCCAGGTGCGGCCAGATCGTCCAGCGCCAGTGCCAGGCCACGAACCCGCCGAGCAGCAGGTAGGCCAGAAAGCCGAAATGCACCACCAGGATCACCGTGGTCAACAACCGATACCCCATGTACGCCTCCGCAGGCCAGGCTACGCAGCCACGCCCGCCGAATCCTGGGTACGCGCACTCAGGAGCACATTTCCGGCGCGGCCGGATCGATCCATCGAGTTTCCCGGCAACACACCTACAGAGGAGAGACCGACAATGTTCGGCAGCACAGCACCCCGAACGATCCTGCGGACGCTGGCCGCGACGGTGGTCGCGTTCGCGGCGGTGACCGTCGCCCCGGCCCCGGCGCAGGCCGAGCCGTACTGGTGCAAGGACGCGTACTACAACAACGAAGAGCCGTCCGGCTACGGCGAGATCTGCCCCAAGGACCCTCCGGTGATCCTTCCGTGACGGGTCGATGGTTGGCTCCGCAGCGCGCCGCGTAGCACCCGCAGCACGATGCCCGGAGCCAGCAGGCTGGTCGGCGGGTCGATCAGGTTCAGGACCCGGAGGAACGCGGCACCGAGTACGGGGTCGGTGGTGGCCGCCCGGTGCAGCCGGTGGACGTACGCGTTGACGAACCGCACCTTCGCCGTACGCGGGCCGACCACCTCCGGGAACCGCAGGTCGGTGCCGACCGCGATCGACCAGGGCGCGTCGATCAGCCGGGCGGCGCCCCGGAAGAACCGCCGGGCCAGGTCGTCCGTCCCACCGGTGAGCAGTTGGCGCAGCAGCAGCGCCTCCAGGCTCGCCACGGTCATGCCCTGGCCGTAGATCGGGTTGAAGCTGCACACGGCGTCGGCGACCACCAGGTAGCCGTCGGGGAACCGGCGCAGGTGCTCGTACCGTCTGCGGATGCTCGCCGGGAAACGCATCTTGACCGGTTCGCCCGTCGGGGCGGCGGCCCGGAGCACCTCGGCGAACTCCGGTGCGACGAGCTGCCCGGCGTACGCGGCCAGACCCTCGTCGTCGGTGGGCGGCTCCTCGCCGAGCATGCCGGCGAAGGCGACCGCGAACTGGTTGTCCTCCCGGACGGCGATGATCGCCGACCGTGGCTTGCCCGGTACGGCGTTCGTCAGCACCCCCAGCAGCCCGTCGATGTGGTGCGGTTCCCGCCGGTAGGTGCGCGTCACATAGGTGACGTCGACGCGTACCTGGTCTTCGGCCGGGGGCGGGTAGCCGAGCCCCGCCAACCAGACCGGCGTACGGGAGGCGCGTCCGCCGGCGTCCACCACCAGGTCGGCGTCGATCGTGTACGCCTCGTCCTCCCCGGCCCCGTGCGGCAGCACCCGTACGCCGGTGATCCGGCTGTGGTCCGGGGTGGCGGTGATGCCCAGCACCTCGGTCGTGGCGAGGAACTCGACGCCCGGCAGTGCCGCCACCCGTGCCCGTACGGCATGTTCCAGCAGTGGCCGTCCGATGCCGACCGCGTGCAGGGAGGACGGTTTGCGGCGCATCAGGTAACCGTCGTTGTACCAGTTCACCTGCCCGTGCAGGTCGACCAGCGGGGCGCTGCGCGAGTGCAGTTCCTCGGTCAGGCCGGGGAACAGCTCGTCGAACGCCTCCCGACCACGGGCCAGCAGGACGTGCAACTGCCTGCCCTGCGGCACCCCGCGCCGGTTCGCCGGCTGGACCGGCAACCGGTCCCGGTCGATGACCACGACCCTGGCGTACGTCTCACTGAGCGCGCGGGCCGCGAGCAGCCCGCCCATGCTCCCGCCGACCACCACGGCGCTGCCGGTGGATGCCATGCGCAGCACTCTATGTGCCGAACCGGTCGCGTTCCGTCTTCGACGTTGCGCACTCGGCCGGGGGTGACCCTCCGTGGGTCAATAGAAGCCATGCCCTCCACCGTCAGGGTGTCGAGGCGCTGCTCACGGGTTCCCTCGGGACCGGGTGGGCGGCGCTCGTGGCGGTACTCGCCGGAAGTGCGATCGGCATCACGGTGCACGCGGCGGTCACCCATCTGCCACGCCGTACGCTCAACTGATGGAAGCGCCATGAGCAGGGAAAACGCACCGATCCGTGCGGCACTGCTGCGACTACGTCAGCAGGCCGAGGCCCAGGCCACAGCGCTGGACGGCGACCTGCGGAGCCTGTTCGAGGCGTCCCGGTCGTCCAACGCCGATGACGAGCACGACCCCGAGGGCTCCACCATCGCGTTCGAACGGGCCCAGCTCACCGCCGTAATGGACGCGGCGCGCCGGCAGATCGCCGAACTCGACGTCGCGTTACAACGGCTCGACGCCGGCACGTACGGGGTGTGCGAGGGATGCGGGCGTCCGATTCCCGCCGAGCGGCTTGCCGTACGCCCCTCGGCCCGTACCTGTGTCGCCTGCGCCGACCGGAGGTGACGGTGCCCTCGGGCGCGGTCAGAAGAGAGTCAGCGGCTCGGCCGGGATCGGCTCGGGAAGCGCCGCCAGTTCGGGTACCCGCGCCCGTACCTCGTCGTGGAAGCGACGGGCGAGCAGGGGCGCGTCGGCGTTGTCCGGGGTGTGGATGAACATGGTCGGCGAGCGCCCCTCGCGCAGCCAACCGGCGACGATCCCGACCCAGGGCTGCCACCCCTCGACCGTCCGCACCTCGGCGTCCCGGCCCAGGTAACGGACGATCGGCCGGTCGGTCAGCGCGTGGGTACGCAGCGGCAACCGCGGTTTCTTCGTCCACGCGTCCCGTTCCGCGTCGCTGGTCGGCGGACTCCGGAAGAAGGCGGTGGTGTCGAACGGGATCCATTCCGTGGCCGTCTCGGCAAGCACCCCTTCGAGCAGCCGCGCCGAACGGGGGTCGTCGAAGAACGCGGGGTGGCGGACCTCTACGGCGTACCGGTGGGTCTCGGGAAGCCGGCGCAGGAAGCTCGCGAGGGTGGGGACCTCGGTGGGACCGAACGATCCCGGCAACTGGATCCACAGCGCATGGGTACGCGGACCGAGTGGCTCGATCGCGTCCAGGAAGATCCGGAGCGGTTCGTCGACGTCGGTCAGGCGCCGTTCGTGCGTGATGGGTTTCGGCAGCTTGAGTACGAACCGGAAGTCGGGATCGGTCTGCTGCGCCCAGGTGACCACGGTGTCCCTGGCCGGAGTCGCGTAGAAGGTGGTGTTCCCCTCGACCGCGTTGCACCAGCTCGCGTAGTGCCGCAGGCGCTCGTGGGACGGAAGTGGATGCGGCAGGACGCGCCCCTGCCATGACTTGAGACTCCACATCGCGCATCCCACGTGCAGGTGCAAGACCCCGACCCCTTCCCTGGACCCACCGAACCGCTCGGACCCTATCGGGCGTTGACGGATTCGTACCCCGACGGGACCCGGCTCAGACGTCAACGGCGAGGCGTACGGTCACCACGTCGCCCAACTCGATCGCTTCGGCCTTGCGTACCCACGCCTTGATCGGCACGAGGTAACGCCCGTCCTTCGGGAACAGCGACGTCCGCCAGCCGGTCGCGCCGATCCGAGCCGAGACCGGGATCATGCCCCAGCCGTACGTCACCAGCGCCGAGGCCGCTTCCAGCGCACCGCACTCCTGCTCCGGCACGGTGACGAAGTGCCACGGCGACGGGCCCTTCCAGAACCACAGCTCGCCTCTGAACTCCAGGTCCACGAGATGAGGATAGGAGCCGGACGGTTACGGGAGTGGCCCCGAAACCCTGGTCAGTCGTCGAACTCGAATCCGTTCGCCTCGGCGTCGGCGACCAACTGCCGCATGCGCTCGGGATCCGTCGCCACGGCGGTCATCCGGATCGCCAACTCCTCCAGCGCGGCCCGGTCCGTACCGTAGGCGACGAACATGCTGCCCTCCGGGTCGTACGCGAAACGCCCGCCGAGCGCCGGTGCCTCGTTGCTGACCAGCAGTTGGGCCACGCCTTCCCAGAAGTACCCGTTGGGTTCGTGACCCAGCTCCGCGATCAGGTCGTCCACGTCGGTGGAGCCGGCGTCCAGCGACAGGGAGAACTTGCCCGGGGTCAGCTCGTGCAGCCGGATCGAATCCATCGGTGGAGCTTGCCAGCCACCGACATCCGGCGGCAACCGGAGCCGGGACCGGTCCTCGTACACGACGGGCGGGTGTCGGGTCAGCGGAGCACCGGGCGGCAGCCGGGGTCGGAGGTCAGAGCCGGCCGTTGGTCGCGGGCGAGCCGGTCCAGCAGGGACTGGTCCAGGAACACGGTGAGCAGGGTGAGGTCGTACCGTTCCCGTTCGACCCGGAGGCAGGTGAGCTGCGACCGGATCTGGTCGTTGCTGAGCATCTCGATGCCACCCCGCTTCGGCAGGACCATCGTGTACCGCTCGTCGACCCCCAGGATGTGCCCGCCGACCAGACGCTCCTGCGCGTCCTGGCCGGGCTGGGCGACGGCGACCACGCTCAGCGGCAGGATCGGTGTGGTGACGATGCCGTGCAGACCGATCACTGCCAGCGCGAGTGCGAGCAGAGCCGCACCCCGGGCGAACAGGGGCACGGCCGTACGCTGGATCGGCCGTCCGACACCGAACGCGAGCAGCAGCAGCGGGGCGGCGAGGACCACGATCGGGAACGCCTCGCCGAGCAGCAGGGCGGAGATGAGCGTGGGGGCGAGCAGGATCAGCGCCACCACCGCCGCGCCGGACACGAGCACCCGGTGCCGGGCCGGCCGGTCCTCGCGGGTCGGACCCAACGCGACGCTGTGCAGGGCGAGCGCGCACCAGGCCAGGTACATCACCGGCCAACTGATGGCGGCGAGCGCGAAACTGATCCACCGTACGTAGTTCGGGATGCGCCGGGTCCACCGGGCGAAGGCGTACCGGGCGGCGAGGGCCTCCTCGTCGGCCGGGCTGTCGGCGCTGCGCAGGATCAGGCTGCCCACCGCCAGGATCAGCACCGGCACCATGGCGAGTTGCCAGAGCGCGGCGAAGACCATCGTGGTGAAGAAGCTGACCGGGTTGATGTTCTGCAACATCAGCAGGGTGAGCTGCATGTTGCCGCCGCTCTGGATCCACACGTGCAGCGCGGAGACCGTCACGGGGATACCGACGATCAGCGGCCACGGGCCCTGCCAGTCGAAGCCGCGCGTCGGCGTACCACCCGGCCGGTTGTCCGTGGGCGGGTCGCTCGGCGTCGGCCGGGTTGCCCGGTCGCGCGGCACCAGCCGGAGCACGGTTCGGCGTTGCCGGGGAACCGCCCGGCGTTGCCGGGGCAGCCGGGACCGGCGGCGGGTGCTCTGCCGGGCCGGGGGTACCGAGGCGTGCCGGGGCACTCGGTGCGGCGATCGGCTCCCGGCCAGCGCCTGCGGGTCGAGGTCGTCGTAGAGGTTGACGCTGGACATGACGGAGGGCTGGGTCGCCACCAGGCCGGCGCGGCCCAGCGTCCGGTCGTACGCGACCTGCCAGGGGCTGTTCTGCCGTTTCAGGTAGCTGCTCTGTAGGAAGTGCTCGATCAGCGCCTGGAGATGGATGTCCCCGAGAGGGAGGCCGATGCCGAGCAGTTCGGTGGTGTCCAGCGGCAGGTCGACCAGGCTGAGTTTGTCCTCCGACCCGTACCGGACGCTGGCGAGCAGGACGCTGGAGGCGACGAAGGCGTCGAACTGACCGTTCGTCAACCCGTCGACACAGCTCTGCGTGGTGCCGCGGGTCGCAACGGGTATGTCGAGGCGTTGCAGTTGCGACTCGCTGGTCGAGCCGCCGGTCACGCAGACCCGCCGTCCCCGCAGGTCCCCGAGTTCGCGTACGTCGTCCGCGAGGGCACTGGGCACCAACGCCTCCTGGGTGGCGACCAGGTAGGGGGCGGCGAACCGTACCGCCTTCTGGCGCTCCTCGGTGATCGCGAACTCCGCCACGACCAGGTCGACCTTGCCCGTAGCCAGGGCGATGGCCCGCTCCTCGGGAGTCACCGGCGAGAACACGATCTGGTCGTCCGCGAAACCGAGCGAGTGCGCCAGATATCTGGCGATCTCAACGTCGAATCCGGTCAGTTCCCCCGTCGATTCCCGGTAGCCCAACAGTGGCCGGTCGACATAGACCCCGATGGTGATCTGTGCCTTACCGCTGAGAGTGGACGCTTCGAGGTAGCCGCTCACGGTCGGACCCCCGCCTCCGGGTGATCCGGCCTCACGCAGCCCGTAGAAGACGGTGAATCCGAGCAGGAGCAGCGCCAGTAGAGCGCCGATCGTGGCGCGGCTGAATGTCACCGATCGCCGCAGGGTAGTCACCATCATCGGCACAGTGTGTCACCGACCACAACCGGAAGGTCTACGGCTCGACGGGTGAGGCCCGCCGGTTCCAACGACCGGCAGCCGGGTCCCATCCGGTACGGGGGATTGCCCGTACATACCCGAACGCGTGCACCAAGCGGGTGCCGCGCCCTCGTCCAGTGATGTCGGACGAACGATCATCCACGGCCGGTTACACATCGGCGCGAATCACTGACCGCGCGACCGGGACGGGTCCCCCGCCCCCGAACACATACTGGGCTCGCCAAATGCCCTCACCCACAATTCCGGAAGCAGATACGGGAGCAGATCATGTCTTCGATCCCGTCGACCGGCGCGCGTCCGACAAGGCTTCGGCGCTGCCCGCTCCCCGTACGGTTGGTGGGTCTGATGTTGGCGGCGGGGTTCGCCGCTCTCGTCGTCGCGCAGTCGCCTGCCGTGGCGGCACCCGCGTCGGCCGTGGACTCCGAAGTGGCCGGCACCTGGGAGGGCGAGTACGTCTGCCAGCAGGGGCCGACCGGACTGACGCTCACCGTGTCCGACAACGGCAGTGGTGCGGTGACGGCCACGTTCCACTTCTACCCGGTCTCCCGCAATCCCGGTGTGGCGGACGGATCCTTCGAGATGCGCGGGAGCTATTCACCGCCGCGACTCGTACTGGATCCGCACGAGTGGACGAACCAACCACCCGACTACGGAATGGTCTCGCTCGACGCCACGTTCACCGAGGGCAGCCCGGACCGGATCAGCGGAAGAATTCCGGGAGACGGCTGCGGGGCGGTGGACCTGGTCCGTACGTCGGAACAGCCCGCCCGGTCCGTGACGTCGCTGTCTCGGTGCGACCTCGCCGCACTCCAACACTCGGTCGGTTATCTCCTCATGATGCCGGCGGCGCTGCTCGGCCTCGCCCTGGCCCTGTTCCTGATGTTCGTCTCGCGGGGCAGGATCACCGGCCTCATCGACGCCGTCATCTGGGCGTTCGGCCACCGTGTACGGGCGATCGCCGTCAGCGTGTGCCTGCTGTCCGCCATCGTCGGCTGGCTGGTCATGGGGGCGGGCGACGAGGTCATCGCCGGTTGCCCGACCTGACCGGGGTGCCGGACCCGGACCCCATCCCCGACAGGGGAAATTCAGGATCTGCGCCGCGGAACTGTTGACCTCAACGTTTGTTGGGGTTCTAGCGTCGACTCCGTACCCACACCTCCGAAGGAGCCGACCATGCGCGTCACCGAACAGCTTCCCGACCTCACCCGTACCGATGTGGGTGTTGCCCTGTCGAGCGAGTGGGTGCTCGGCACACCCGGCCGGCAGCGAGCAGCGGCGGATGCGATCGTCGCCGCCTGGCAGGACGCCCCCTGGCCGGCCGGACTGCTGTCGTACTCGATCTACCTGGACACGGACGGCGAGTTGGTCCGGCACTACTCCCAGTGGGCGGACGAGGCCGCGTTCGAGCGGTTCACCCACGACGGTCGGGCGGCCCGGGTCGACCGGATCGACGCCGCCGTGCCCGGCATCGAGCGGCGTGACCTGGCCCGGTACCGGATCTACCGGGGCAACCGGGCCGACGACGGCCGGGTCACGGGCGCGGTGGTGGCGGTGCGGGTCGACACCGACAGTCTCGAACGCTCGCGGGTCTGGATCGACGCGGTGTTCGAGGCGCTCGACGCGGACGGGAACCTGCCCGCCGGTGGCATCGGAGCCTTCTTCCACATCAGCGACGACGGCACCCACGTGTTGAACTACGCCGAGTGGACGAGCCCCGAGGCACACCTGGAAGCCCTGGCGGCCAACGGCAACGCCATCTCGAAGGGGCCATTGTGGGACCGCGTCCGGACCATGGAGGGCGTACGGCAGGTGAGCGTCAAGCGCTACCGCCTGCACCGGACCCTGACCGCCTGACCAGCACCTTCGAGCGACGATGTAACGCCACACGCGCGCCGAGCCAAGGAAGGGGTGCAACGGCAACCAGGAGGACGGACTTGTGAACGACTCCGGCACGCAGGAGGGCGACCTGACCACGATCGGGCACGATCCGGCGGCGTTCGAGATCTTCTACCGGGCGCACATCGACATCGTCGGCCGGTTCGTCGCCCGGAGGGTCGACGACCCCCACACCGCCGCCGATCTGACCGCCGAGGTCTTCCTCGCGGTGATCCACTCGGCGGCGGGCTACCGCGCCGACCGGGGCAGCCCGCTCGGCTGGCTCTTCGGGGTGGCCCGCAACGTGATCGCCGCCGAGCGGCGGCGGTCGTTGCGCCAGCACCAGGCGAGCGGACGGGTCGCCGGGCGGCGACTGCTGGACCCCGACGACATCGCGCGGATCGAGGAGCGGATCGACGCCGAGGCGGTGGCCCGCCGGACGTACGAGGCGCTGGGCGGGCTGCCGGAACAGACCAGGGCGCTGCTCGAACTCGTCGCCGTCGACGGTCTTTCCGTCGCCGAGGCCGCCCAGGCGTTGGGGATCTCCCCGATCGCCGCCCGGGTACGGCTGCACCGCGCACGCCGGACGGTACGCCTCCTGCTCGCCCACCCCGATCCCGCTTTCTCGTGAGGAGACGATCATGACGTCGACCAGATCCGACCGGTCCGATCGGTCCACCTTCGAGGAGCGGCTGCTCGTCGAGTTGAAGGACGAGATCACGGCGCGAAACCTCGAACGGTCCGGCGCACTGTCCTCGCCCGACACCGTCGGTCGGGGGGCTCGGCGGTCTCGCGTACCCGTCTGGCGGCTCGCCGTCGCGGCGGGGGTGGCCGGGGTGCTCGCCGCCGGCGTCCTGGTGGTGCAGGTGATCAGGGCGGACGACCTGCCGGCCGAGGCGAGCGCCGCGCAGGTCCTGCACGACGCGGCCCTGACCGCACGCCAGCAACCCGCACTCACCGCCCGGCCCGACCAGTACGTCTTCACGGAATATCTGGCCACCTACCGTGAGGAGCCGATGAGCGGGCCTTACCACACCTACCGGTTCCAGCGATGGGTGACGGCGGGCGACGGCGACCAATGGCAGGCGCGTCGGCGGCCGGAGTCCGAACCGGACGCATGGCAGAAAGCCCCGCCGCGGGCGGACACGCCCCGGCCCGCCGGCTACCTGACCGGACTGCCGACCGATCCTGACGGGATGCTGCGTTACCTGCGGGACAACCCTCCGGACCTCAACCTGCCGGCCGGCGCGGACGAGGCGGCCATCGCGGCCGAGCCCACCGCGCCGTTCACCACGGCAAGCTGGTTTCTCGACGGCTACCTGCCGCCGGAGTCGATGGGCGCACTGTTCGAGGCGATGGCACGGGTACCGGGTGCCGTGGTGGTCCCCGGCGGTGTGAAGGACGCCGCAGGTCGGCACGGGATAGCGCTGCGTACGCCGGGCGTCTTCGGCGCGACGGACGACGTCATCTTCGACCGCGAGACGTACGCCTACCTCGGCACCCGCATGATGCTGGTCCGCGACGGCAAGGAGTCGCTGTACCTGAGCACCGCCAGACTGCGGACCGCGATCGTCGACCACCCCGGCCAACTCCCGTAACGCGACTGATCGCCCTCCGTGCCACCGCCAACGCACCGGAGGGCGATGGATCGGATCCCGGCACCGCACCCTCGGGTACGGTGGCGCGGATCAACGCGGCGTACCCGAGGAGGGGTGGATGTTTGCACTGGTGGTTCGGTTCGACCTCCGCGACGACGCGGCTGCGACGGAGTTCGACCGGCTGACCTCGGAAACCCTGCCCCTCATCGAGACCCACGAGCCCGGCACCCTCGTCTACGCCACCCACCGAGTCGAAAACGAGCCGCTCGCCCGAGTCTTCTACGAGGTCTACCGCGACCGCGAAGCGTTCGAGTCACACGAACACCAACCCCACGTCGTACGCTTCCACGCCGACAAGGAACAGTGCGTGGCATCCGTACGCGTCGAGTTCCTGGAGCCATCGGCGACGAAAGGCCCCCACATTAGTCGTTGATCATGAAGTTAGCGACGAGATTTGGCTGATTTCCGGTCGCTAACTTCATGATCAACGGCCGAGGTCACCAGGAGGGGCAGTACGGCGGGGACACAGCATCGCCCTCCGCGCCGATTCGGGCACGGAGGGCGATGGGTGAAGTTAGTCAGTGTTGCTTGGCGAGGCTGACGAAGGCGCGCCACGCGTCCGGGGCGAAGCTCAGCGTGCCGCCGTCACGATCCTTGGTGTCCCGGACCAGCACCCGCCCCGGAAGGTTGTCGGCAACCTCCACACAGGCGCCACCGTTGTTGCTACTACGCGTGCTCTTCCGCCACCGTGCTCCGCTCATGTCCATACCCGTGTCCTCCAGACCAACGGTGTGTCCAAGAGTCAGTTCTGCTTGGCGAGGCTGACGAAGGCGCGCCACGCGTCCGGGGCGAAGCTCAGGGTGCCGCCGTCACGATCCTTGGTGTCCCGGACCAGCACCCGCCCCGGAAGGTTGTCGGCAACCTCCACACAGGACCCACCGTTGTTCCCACTGCGCGTGCTCTTCCGCCACCGCGCGCCGGTCACGTCCATGATGTCGCCGCTTTCTTGATCAAATCGAGGGATTGGTCACCCGGGAGCGCATAGTTCCGGATCCGCTCCCACCTACTAGCGAGCGTAGCAATCACGGTGGGCTTGTCCGTGATCTGCGCCGGCAGCTGACTGTCGGCGTGCGCGACCCGCGCGCCCTCCCGCGTCTCGGCGATGATGAACGGCCCACCGAACCCCGGATACATTCCGACGTTGCCGGGCACTACGTGCACCTGGACGTTCGGCATCTCCGCGCAGGTCACCAGATAGTCAATCTGCTCCGTCATGAGTGGGTTGGTCTGGACAGCAAGCCGCTGGATGACGGCTTGGTCGAAGACTGCAACGAGCAGAGGCGGTCGCTCCTGTGTGAGCACGGCCTGCCGACCAATCCGCGACGCGACCAGTCGGTCCAACTCTTCGGAAGTCAGCGACTCCCCGGCCAGGGTCGCCCGCGCGTACGCCTCGGTTTGCAGGAGGCCGGGAATCCACGCCGGCTCGAACCACAGCAGTGAGGCGGCGGCCCGTTCGATCTCGATCCACTCGCGCAACCACACAGGTGCGGCATCGTCCTTGACCATCTCCTCCCAGAGGGTCTCGAAATAGCCGCCGGTCTCCAGCGCCGTGTCGACCAACTCCAGGTGCTCCACGGTCACGGGCTTGGTGCCGGTCTCGATACCGGAGATCACCGTGTCCGAACAAAAGGTTCGCTTACCCAGCTCGATCTGCGTGAGGCCGGCGGCCTTGCGTCGGCGGCGCAGTTCGCGCAGCAGGTATTCAGAAGGTGAAATTCCCACGTGTTCCTCGTTCCTTCCCGGATTTCTCAGCCGGCCCGGCTCGATGGGCAACACCTGTGCCGCCAGCTCCCTGTTAGGTGAATCTGCGTTCCGAACGTAGCGGTATCCACAGCAGAGTGTCATCAGCGGGACCGCTCGGAGTTACGGCAATGACCCGGGCGGAACTGTGGGGCCGCCCCGCCGTCTCCCCCACGACCACCGGGGCGGCCCCTTCCACTCAAGAGAGGAGCCGCCTCATGTATGAGGACGACCATGAGCCGAGCGCATCCGGGCAGGTCGCCCCTGCGCCACGCGAGATGACGACCGATCTGCCACCCGTACGCGAAAGTCGGCAGCGGGCCCGCAACGGTGGACGGTGGCCAGCCCGGTCGGAACTCGGGCCGTCGGAACCCTTCGCGGTCGGTGTGTCCGGTCGAGCCCGGCCCGATTCCACCGACTGACGATGGAGGAATTACCCATCGGGCGGCGAGTGGCGTACTGGCGCAACCGCCGGAAGCTGACGCTCCAGGTTCTGGCAGACAGGGTCGGAATGTCGAAGAGTTGGATGGAGAAGGTCGAGTCGGGTGCCCGCCGGCTGGACAAGTTCTCGACAATCTCCGAGGTCGCGGACGCGCTGGAGATCGACATTTCGATGTTGCTCGGCCGCAGTCCGGACGCCCGCCCGCCACGTGCTTATGCGGATCATTGCGAGATCGGCGCGCTGCGCGACGCGTTGGGTAGATCGGCGCTGGCGTCGCGGCTCAGCCACCCGCGCCGGCCGGACCTGGGCAACCTGCGTCAGGCGACCGAGCACGCGTGGACGAGCTTCCAGTACGCCCGGTACGACGTCCTCGCCCAGGCGCTGCCCGCCCTGCTCCGCGCCGCCCAGTCCGCCGCCGACCACCACACCGGTGACGCCGCTGAACAGGCGACCGGCCTGCTCGCGCAGGTCTACCAGGTCGCCTCCTCCACGCTGCGGAAACTCGGTGAGTACGACCTTGCCCACCTGGCGGCCGATCGGGCCCTCGGGGCGTCCGTGCGGTGCGGTGACGACCTGCTCGCCGGGACGTCCACCACCAGGGTCGCCAACGCGCTGCTCGGGATGGGACACGCTCGGGCAGCGTTCGAGGCGAACGTGGCGATGGCGCACCGGCTCGCTCCGGGCGACGTCAACGACACCAGCCCGGCACGACTGTCGGTCTACGGCGTGCTGCTGCTCCAGGGCGCGATGGCGGCAGCACATCTGCGCGACAGCACCAGCGTCCGCGAACTGATCGCGGAGGCTCGGGTTGCCGCGACCGCGCTGGGTGTGGACGCGGACCACTACCGGACCAGTTTCGGCCCCACCAACGTCGAGTTGCATCGTGCGGCGGCAGCCGTCGAGCTGGGCGAGGGCCGGCAGGCGATCGCGGCCCACGACCAGCTCGATCGGGGCCGGCTGTCCGCGCTGGTCCCCGAGCGCCGGGCGCAGCACCTGCTCGACCTCGCCCGCGCGCTCGCCCACACCGGGGAACTCGATCGGGCCGGGGAGGTGCTGGGCGAGGCGGAGCATCTCGCCCCGGCGGAGATCCGCTCCCGTCCGGCTGCGCACGCCGTGATGACGGGCATTCTCCGGCGTACCAAAGGTTCTCCGCCCGCCCTGCTTGCCGCGCTCGCCGACCGGATGGGGGCACGGGTGTGAACAGACCAGAGTCAGGAGAAAACGTGACCGACGACGAGGGCGCCGCCTTCGGTGCCCCGCACCGGCCCGGCGCCGACTGGCGCTGTCGGGACGACGGCGAGGAGTGGCCGTGCCAGGTCTTCCGTCGACGCATGTGGTCCCTTTACCGCAACGACCGGGAGCGGCTCGCCGCTTTCATGCGCCACTTCCGGGACAAGGCAACCGCCGACCTGGACGACCTGACGGCCGAGCGGGCGCAGGCACGCTTTATCGGTTGGATAGACGACCCACCGGTACGCCGACGCCTGCGCTCGGTCTGACCGCGGCACCGCCGAATCAGACCACCCAGGCCGGTATGACCTTGTCGCCGTCCGGTACGGCGCAGTCGCGCGCCACCACCCCGGCGTCGAGCCGGTACGCCCGCATCCCGACCGGTGCCACCACAACGGCGGTGAACCCGTCCGGAGCTGCGGTGATCCGGCGCGGAACGTCGGCGGGGATGACGAGGGTGTCGCCGGGCTCGATGGCGTACCCCTCATCGGCCAACTCGACGGTGGCGGCGCCGGTCAGGACGGTCCAGACCTGCTCGGTGTCGATGCCGTGCAGCGGACCGGCCTGGCCGGCACCCATGTCGACCCGCCAGACGAGCTGGCCGGCACCGCCCTGGGTGGGCGAGGCGAGCGTGGTCATGATCGCGTTCGGGGTTTCGGTACGGCGGCTCTCGGCGTGGCGGATGACAGGCATCGCGGGATCCCCTAGATTAGACAACGTGGTTGTCGGAATAGTTAACCAGGTTGTCGATCGTGTCAAGTGAGTACCGGACCGAGACGCCGGCTGAGATGCCCGCCTCGACAAGCCCGGAGATGCCCGGTTACGAGGTGGCGCTGCGGCTTTTCCAGGGCTTTCGGCTCATGATCGACGAGTTGCACGCCGAGCTTGCCCGGCAGGGTCACCCCGATCTGCGACCCATGCACGGCTTCGTCTTCCAGGCGATCGGCCCCGATGGCACCACCGCAGTCGAACTCGGCCGCCGGCTCGGCGTCTCCAAGCAGGCGGCCGGCAAGACCCTCGACGGGTTGGAACGCCTCGGTTACGTCGTACGGGAGTCCGATCCGCGCGACGCCCGACGCAAGGTCGTACGCCTCACCGAACGCGGCGTCGACTCGCTCGTCCGGTCGGCACGCATCTTCGACGAGATCCGCGCCCGCTGGGCCAGCGTGCTCGGCCCCGACCGCCTCCGCGCGTTCGAGTCCGACCTGCGCACCCTCACCCCGTCGGAGATGTTCCCGCTGGACGTACCGGGCTGGTTCGGGAGCGATTGATCATGGTGCGGCAGGTTCATGGCACTACCGTGGGGACATGGAGAACGCCGCGCGCGTAGTCGAGGTGGTGGCCCACGACCCGGCGTGGCCGGATCAATTCGAGGTCGAGCGAGGGCTGTTGGCGAAGTCACTGCCCGCTGCGCTGGGCATCGAGCACATCGGGTCTACCAGCGTCCCCGGGTTGGCTGCCAAGCCGATCATCGACATCCTCGCTGTCGTGCGAGATGTCAGTGAGGTGATCGCCGATCACGCGGCACTCGATCGACTTGGATACGTCTACCGCCCACTGGTGTTCGCCGACGACGGCGAGCACTTGTTCTTCTGCAAGGACACCGCCGGCAGGCGGACCCACCACCTGCACGTATTCGGAATGATGTCGCCAGTGCCGGACGAGAACCGGCTCTTCCGTGACTTCATCGCGGCCGACACTGATGCTGCCCGCCGATACGAGGCGGCGAAAATGCGGGCGGCAGAGTTGAACCCCGACAGTCGGGCACGGTACGGCGCAGCAAAGGATGACGCCATGGCGGGACTGATGGCCGAGGCACGACTGTGGGGCGCGGCCATGCGCCAGGCTCCGAAACCCGCCACCGTCGCCTAGCCAGCGGGTGAGCCCGGCGTGGAATCATCAGTTGATGGCGGCGCCGCGAAGACACAGCACCGGTTTAGATGATCTCGACCGGCAAATCGTGGTCGCACTCCAAGCTGACGGACGCGCTAGCTGGACCCGGATAGCCAGAACCTGTGGCACCTCGGTGCCTACCATCGCCCACCGTGGTCAGCAGTTGTTGAGGGAAGGACTCGTTCGGGAGCGCGGACCTCGTGCTCGACACAATCCGGCGTGACTTCGTCGATGCCTCGCCGGCTACCACCACCTCGGTAGGTGGATGAGAGCGACCGTCCGAGCGTGGACGAGCAAGGACCAGTCGAACGTCAGCGGAGGTCGGCGAAGAAGCGGCGGAGGTCGGCGGCGACCGGATCGGGCTGGTCCATGCAGACGAAGTGGTGGCCGGCGGGGTTGTCCTGCGGCCAGTGCACGATGGTGTTGTCCCGCTCGGCGAGCCGACGGAAGCCGGGCGGTCCGCTGTAGACCCCGGTCGGCACCGCCTTCTGCCCCTCCGGCCAGGCAAAACCGGTGGCGTCGTACATCGGCCAGGAGGACGAGCCGAAGCTGCCGGTGAACCAGTAGAGGCTCACGTTGGTCAGGAGCAGGTCGCGGTCGATCACCCGGTCCGGAAGCTCACCGGTCACGGCGAACTCCTTGAACTTCTGCATCATCCAGGCCAGCGCCGCCGCCGGGGAGTCCTGCCAGCCGTACGCGAATGTCTGCGGTGCCGCGCGCAGCAGCGCGTGGTGGTCCACCCCGTTCACCCAGTTCTGCGTCTGGAGGTCCGCGTACGCGGCCCGCTCGTCGTCGGTCATCGTCGGCAGGTCGGCCTCGGTCGGGAAACCGAGTCCGCTGATCACGTACACGCCGACGACGTTGTCCGGAGCGAGTTTCGCCACCTCGGGGGCGACGTACGCGCCGAGGTCGCCGCCCTGGGTGCCGTAACGGTCGTAGCCGAGGGGGCGCATCAACTCGACCCAGATCCCCGCCACCCGCGCCACCGTGAAGCCGGTCGCCTGCGGTGGCGCGGAGAACCCGAAACCGGGCACCGACGGTACGACCACGTGGAACGCCCCGGCCGGGTCGCCACCGTACGCGCCAGGGTCGGTGAGGCGGCCGATCAGTTCGGTGAACTCCACGAAGGAGTTCGGCCAGCCGTGCGTGAGCAGCAGCGGCAGCGCCCCGGCAACCTCGGACCGGACGTGCAGGAAGTGAATGTCCTGACCGTCGATCTCGGTCATGAACTGGGGAAACTCGTTCAGCCGGGCCTCGGACCGGCGCCAGTCATAACCGTCGCGCCAGTAGCCGGCCAGGTCCCGCAGGTAGTCGACCGGCACGCCCCGACGCCACCCGTCGCCGGGCAACTGCGCGGGCCATCGAACGCGCGACAGCCGGTCGTCCAGGTCCGCCAGGTCGGCCTGCGGGATGTCGATCCGGAAGGGGCGGATCTCGGTGCTCATCGTTGCTCCTCGATAGATCGTCTTGACGAGGAGAAACAATAGAAGGGATCTAGGTCAGCTTCCGGCCTCGTTCGTCGGGCAGACTGGACCCATGACCGACACCCCCGGCCGGCTGCTCAGGCTGCTGTCGCTGTTGCAGACCCCGCGCGAGTGGCCCGGCAGCGAGTTGGCCGAGCGGCTGCGGGTCGGCCCGCGTACGGTCCGGCGCGACGTCGACCGGCTACGCGAGCTGGGTTACCCCGTGCAGGCGAGTCTCGGCGTGACCGGGGGATACCGGCTCGTCGCGGGCAAGGCCATGCCGCCGCTGCTGCTGGACGACGAGGAGGCGGTGGCCATCGCCGTGGGCCTGCGGATCGCCGCCGGCAACCCGATCGACGGCATCGAGGAGGCATCCGTACGGGCGCTGACCAAGGTGACCCAGGTCCTGCCGTCGCGGCTGCGGCACCGGGTCGGTGCGCTCGGCGCGGCCACCGTACCGATGATCACAGGGAGCGGGCCGGGGGTGGACCCGCAGACCCTGACCGTGATCGCCGGGACGGTCACCGCCCACGAGCGGCTACGGTTCGGCTACCGGGCTGGTGACGGGACCAGCGGCGACCGGCTGGTGGAGCCGTACCGGCTGGTCGCGGCCGGTCGGCGCTGGTACCTGCTGGCGTACGACAACAACCGCGCCGACTGGCGGTTCTTCCGGGTCGACCGGATCCGCGATCCACAACCGACCGGGGTACGGGTGCCGCCCCGCGAACCGGACCAGGATCCGACCGCGTTCGTCACCAGCAGGATGTACTCCCTCGCCCCCACCTACGAGGTACGGGCCACCGTGCACCTGCCCGCCGAACAGGTCGTGCAACGGCTCGGTGCGGCACCGGCGGACGTGCACGTGATCGACGAGCGGAGCTGTGAGCTGCGCGGGCACAACGACACCCTGGAGTGGTTGGCGTCGCGGCTGCTGATGCTCGGCTGCGAGTTCGAGGTGCACGAGCCGGCGGAGCTTCGCGCCTACCTGGAAGAGCTGGGCAACCGGGCCCGACGAGCCGCCGGCACCAAAAATCCGGGGTGACGCGGCAACCGTGCCACGCCACCCCGGATGAGTTCGACTCTCGTCAGACCTCGACCACGTTCGGCACGATCATCGGCCGGCGGCGGTACGCGTCGTTCACCCAGCGTCCGACCGTACGGCGGACGATCTGCTGGAGCTGGTGCGGATCGGTGATGCCCTCGGTGGCGGCCCGGCTCAGCGCCTCGGTGATCAGCGGGATCACCGGGTTGAACGCGTCCGGGTCGTCGGAGAAGCCCTTTGCCGACACGGTGGGTCCGCCGACGACCTTGCCGGTCACCGAGTCGACCACCACGGTCGCGGCGATGAAACCGCCGTCGCCGAGCATCCGCCGCTCGGTGAGCAGCGACTCACCCACGTCGCCGACGGCGAGACCGTCGACGTAGACGTACCGGCTCTGCACGTGACCGACCAGGGTGGCCCGGCCCTCGACCAGGTCCACCACGTCGCCGTCCTCGGCGATCACCACCCGGTCGGCGGCGACACCGGACTCGATGCCCAGCCGGGCGTGCGCCCGCAGGTGCCGCCACTCGCCGTGCACCGGCAGCAGGTTGCTCGGCCGTACGACGTTGAGCAGGTAGAGCAGCTCACCGGCGGGGGCGTGGCCGGAGACGTGGACCTTCGCGACGTCCTTGTGGATGACGGTCGCACCGGCCCGGGACAGCCGGTTGATCACGCGGTAGACCGAGGTCTCGTTGCCCGGCACCAGGGAACTGGCCAGCACGACGGTGTCGCCGGCCGCCACGGTGATGTGCCGGTGGTCGCCGGTGGCCATCCGGCCGAGCGCGCTCATCGGCTCGCCCTGCGACCCGGTCGACATGAAGACGATCTGGTTCGGCGGAAGGGTGGTCGCCTCGTCCAGCCCGACCACCAGGCCCGGCGGGATCTGTAGCAGCCCGAGGTCGCGGGCGATGCCCATGTTGCGGACCATCGACCGGCCGATCAGGGCCACCTTGCGGTTGTATTCGGTGGCCGCGTCGAGCACCTGCTGCACCCGGTGCACGTGCGAGGCGAACGACGCCACGATGATCCGGCCGCGTGCCTTGCCGAAGATCGAGCCGAGGATCGGGCCGATCTCCCGCTCCGGCGTCACGAAACCGGGGATCTCCGCGTTGGTCGAATCGGAGAGGAGCAGGTCGACGCCCTCGGCACCGAGCCGCGCGAACCCGGCCAGGTCGGTCAGCCGTCCGTCCAGCGGAAGTTGGTCCATCTTGAAGTCACCGGTGTGCAGCACCAGACCGGCCGGGGTACGGATGGCCACCGCGAGGGCGTCCGGGATCGAGTGGTTGACGGCGAAGAACTCGCACTCGAACGGACCCAGCCGCTCCCGCCCGCCCTCCCGCACGGTCAGCGTGTACGGCTCGATCCGCCGCTCGGCGAGCTTCGCCTCGACCAGTGCGAGGGTGAACTGCGAACCGACCAGCGGAATGTCCGGTTTGTGAGCGAGCAGGTACGGCACCGCGCCGATGTGGTCCTCGTGCCCGTGGGTCAACACGATCGCCTGCACGTCCTCGAGCCGATCGAGGATCGGTGCGAAGTCGGGCAGGATCAGGTCGACACCCGGCTGTTCGACGTCGGGGAAGAGGACCCCGCAGTCGACCACCAGCAGCTTGCCGTCGTACTCGAAAACGGTCATGTTGCGCCCGATGGCGCCCAGTCCGCCGAGCGGTATCACCCGCAGCCCACCTACGGGCAGCGGTGGGGGAAGTTCCAACTCGCGCGCCTGCGGCTGGCTCATGCCACCGCCTCGCCGCGATCGGTCGGTGCCGTCGTCCTACTGTTCAGCTTGCCCATGCCGCCGACCTTACTGATTGACCCACTCATGCCGGCAACTCCAGACCCGCGTCGGCGCAGTCGGCGCGCAACTGGGCGACCTCGGCCTCGGTCGCGTCGACCAGTGGGGGACGAACCGGACCGGCGGGCAGACCCGACGCCGCGAGGCCGGCCTTGACCAGGATCGTGCCCTGGGTACGGAAGATTCCGGTGAACAACGGCAGCAGCCGCCGGTGCAGGAGCAGGGCGGTGTCGTGCTCGCCCCGCTCGTACGCCTCGATCAACTGCTTGCTGAGCGCACCGGTGAAGTGCGTGGAGGTGCCGACCAGGCCGACCGCGCCGATCGACAGGAAGGGCAGCGTGAGCGCGTCCTCGCCGGAGTAGTACGCCAGGTCGGTGCGGCTGGTCACCCAGGAGGTGGCGAACAGGTCGCCCTTGGCGTCCTTCACCCCGACGATCCGCTCGTGCTCGGCCAGCCGTACCAGCGTCTCGGAGTCGATCGGCACTCCGGCGCGGTGCGGGATGTCGTAGAGCATGATCGGCAGGCTGGACGCGTCGGCAACCGCGGTGAAGTGCCGCAGCAGACCGGCCTGTGGCGGCTTGTTGTAGTACGGCGTCACCACGAGGAGCCCGTGGGCGCCGGCCTTCTCCGCGGAGGCGGCCAGCTCGATCGTGTGCCGGGTGTCGTTGGTGCCGACCCCGGCCACCACCTGGGCGCGGTCACCGACCGCCTCCACCACAGCCCGGAGCAGGCGTTCCTTTTCCGCGTCGGTGGTCGTGGGCGACTCGCCGGTGGTGCCGCTGATCACAAGGGCGTCGTTGGCCTGCTCGTCCACCAGATAGGTGGCGAGGCGGGCCGCGCCGTCGAGGTCCAGCGAGCCGTCCGCGGTGAACGGCGTGACCATGGCCGTGAGCAGTCGCCCGAAGGGACGGGATACCGCCCGGTCGGCGGCGGCAGGGTGGTCGTGCGTCATACCGCTAACCTATCGGACGCCCACCGCCCGGCCGCCGGGGAAGTGCTCAGGACTGCTCGGCGTACGGGCTGGTGGCCACCTCGGTGCCATCCGGGAGGGTGCTGACGGTGAAGTCGGCGAACACGTTCGGCGCCACCTGCTGGAGCTGGCGCAGGCACTCCACGGCCAGCTCACGGATCTCGACATCCGCGTGCTCGGTGGCCCGCATCGACACGAAGTGCCGCCAGGCCCGGTAGTTGCCGCTGACCACGATCCGGGTCTCGGTGGCGTTCGGGAGCACCGCGCGGGCCGCCTGCCGGGCCTGCTTGCGCCGCAGGGTCGGGTTCGTCACGTCGGCGAACCGCTGCTCCAGCCCCTCCAGCAACTCGTTGTACGCCCGTACGCTCGCCTCGGTCGCCTCGACGAACCGCTTGTGCAGCTCGGCGTCCTCGGCGATCACGGCCGGCTCCACCACGGCGGCGTCGCGCTCCGGCACGTACCGCTGGGAGAGCTGCGAGTACGAGAAGTGCCGGTGCCGGATCAGCTCGTGGGTGAACGACCGGGACACCCCGGTGAAGTAGAACGTCACGCTCCCGTGCTCCAGCACGGAGAGGTGGCCGACCTCGAGGATGTGCGCGAGGTAACCGGCGTTGGTCGCGGTGGCCGGGTTCGGCTTCTTCCACGACTGGTAGCAGGCCCGTCCGGCGAACTCGGCGAGCGCCTGGCCACCGTCGGCGTCGGTCGACCAGGGCACCTCTTCGGGGGCCTGGAACTGGGTCCACGCGATGAGCTTGACCTGCGGTGACACGATTTCCGGCATTCCTGGGACTCTAGTGGCTCCGGCGACGGCCGCGTCGCAAGGGGTTCCCGGTGTCAGACGTAGAACCAGGTGAACGGTGTCCACGGCAGGTTGCGCAACACCGAGAAGGCCATCCAGGCGCCGAGGAACACCCCGATGGTGACCGGGCCGATCGAGAGCTGCGGCAGGCGCCAGCCGAAGAGCTGCTTGCCGGCCCAGGCGGCGTAGACGTAGAGCAGGAACGGGACGGCGAAGACAAAGAGGATGTGGTGCCGGGCGGCGGCCGGCAGGTCACCGTGGAGCAGGTACCAGAACGCGCGGGTGCCGCCGCAGCCGGGACAGTCCAGCCCGGTGGTCAGCTTCAGCAGACAGGTCGGTGCCGCGTCGGGGGCGCTGCGGGTCGGGTCGGCGTAGAGCGTGTAACCGACCGCACCACCGAAACAGGCCAGGATCGCGACCGGCGCCAACCAGCGCGGGGACCGGGCCGCGATCCGGTCGAAGAACCGGGTGATCCGGTCGGGTTCGGCGGCCACCGGGTACCACTGCTGCGGGGCGTCCGGATCGGGTGTCCACTGCGGCCCCACGACGGTCGGCAGGTCGGGCGGTGTGGTCGGTCCACCCGTGCTGGTCATAGCCACCCCACTCGTCCGCGCCGGCCGCTCTCACCGTACACCGGTGGTGGAAACCAGGGCGGCGGTGAGCGGGCCGGCGAGATCGCCCGCGACGGGCGGTGCGACCGCACTCAGGCCGAGCCAGCCGGCGAGCCGGCGCAGCTCGGCGGCGAGCGCCAACGCGGTGTCGGCCGGGTCCGCGCCCGGCTCCAGCCAGGCCGCCGGCACCAGCAGCAGACCCGCCTTCCGGTCGGCCTTCAGGTCCACCCGGGCGGTGAACCGCTCCCCCTGCAGGAACGGCAGGACGTAGTAGCCGTGGATCCGCTGCGGGGCCGGGACGTAGATCTCGATCCGGTAGCTGAAGTTGAACAGCCGCTCGGTCCGGGCCCGCTCCCAGACCAGCGGATCGAACGGGCTGACCAGCGTGTTCGCCCGGATCCACCGGGGCAGCCGGGCATCGACGTGCAGGTACGCCGGCAGCCGCCAGCCCTGGACCGTCACCGGCAGGAGCTCCCCCGCCTCGACGAGTTCCGCCACCGCCGCCCGCGCCGCCGCCACCGGCAGCCGGAAGTAGTCGCGCAACTCCGGCTCGGCGGCCACCCCCAGGGACCGGGCCGCGATCGCCACCAACCGCCGGTACGCGTCCGCCGGCTCCGGGGTCGGTGTGTTCAGCACCGCCGCCGGCAGGACCCGTTCGGGCAGGTCGTAGCGGCGGGCGAAGGAGTTCGTCCGGCTGGCGGCGGCGACCTCGCCGGCCCAGAAGAGGAACTCCAGCGCCCGTTTCACCTCCGACCAGTTCCAGCCCCAGTTCCCGGTTTCGCGGGGGGCGTCGTGCTCGATCTCGGCCGCGGTCAGCGGACCCCGGTCGGCCACCTCGTCCCGGACCCAGGCGACGAGTTGCGGCTGCTCCTGGGCGATCCGGCGCATCCCGCCCCACGACTCGTCCCGGGCGGCGGCCATCCGCCAACGCAGCAGCGGTTGCAGGTCGACCGGGACCAGGGACGCCTCGTGCCCCCAGTATTCGAACAGGTCCCGCGGCGGTCGGTAGGCGGCCCGATCGAGGAGGTCGGTCGGGTACGGGCCGAGCCGGCTGTAGAGCGGCAGGTAGTGCGCCCGCTGCAACACGTTGACCGAGTCCATCTGGAGCAGCCCCACCCGGCCGAGCACCCGGCGCAGATGACGCGCGGTCGGCACGGCGGTGGGCACCGGGTCGGCGAAACCCTGGGCGGCCAGCGCCACCCGCCGGGCCTGGGCCAGCGACAAAGATTCAGAAACTCCCATCGCCCCGCACCCTAACCGCACCCTCCGACACTCATCCGGGGTATCCGGGCCGGGGCGCGACCCGATGGGCTGGACTCGCCGCCCGGCAGGGGTTAGAACGGACACGTGCTGACGATCCGACCGGAGGAACCCGCCGACGCCGAGGCGGTCGCGAGCGTGCACGTACGCACCTGGCAGGCCGGGTACGCGGGCATCATGCCGGACGAGGTGCTGGCCCGGCTGAACGTACAGGCGTGGGCGCAGCGGCGGCGCGACATCGGGACCGCCGACCCGGAGCACCCGTTCACCACCCTGCTGGCGGAACGGGACGACACCGTGATCGGGTTCACCACCTTCGGTCCGTACCGCAACAACCAGGACCGGGACGACCTCGACCACACCTACGGCGAGATCCTGACGATGTACGTCGACCCGGCGCACTGGGGCACCGGCGTCGGCCGGGACCTGATGGTCGCCGGGCTGACCGGGCTCACCGAACGCGGGTGGCGGGACATCCGACTGTGGGTGCTGGCGGAGAACGAACGGGCCCGCCGGTTCTACGAACGCGCCGGACTGGTCACCGACGGCGAGCAGTCGACGTACGAGCTACACCGGACCGGGGGACGGCCGCCGCTCGGGCTGGTCGAGCTTCGGTACGCCGCCCGGCTCGGCTAGCCGTGACGGTGCCCCGATCGGCAGCCCGACCAGCAGCGCGATGCTGACCCAGACGTAGGCGTTGCTGCCGAGGAACCCGCCCACTCCGGTGAAGTCGTGCTCCCAGGGCCAGACCAGTCGACTGCACAGCACCGCGTACGCGACGATCGCGAAGGCGAGCAGCCAGCGCCGCCTTCGGCTGCCGGCGGGTGACCCGTACGCGTGGTCGACCAGCAGGACCAGCGCCGGGATCAGCCACACCAGGTGGTGCACCCAGGTCACCGGGCTGACCAGCGCACCCAGCACCCCGGTCAGCGCCAGCCCGGTCACCTCGTCACCGATGCGCACAGCGGCCCGTACCCGCCAGGCCCAGATGACCACCGCGGCGCCGACCAGGATCAGCCAGGCCAGCTTGCTCGGCTGCGCCGGGTCGAGCCGGGCGACCATCCCCTGCAACGACTGGTTGGAGATGAACGCCAGCTCGCCGACCCGGTCGGTGTCCCAGAGCGCGGTGGTCCAGAACTCCCGTGAGGCGTCCGGGGCGATCGCGGCGGCGACCAGGGTCGCCACGGCCGCGGTCCCGCTGGCCGTGAGCGCCGCCCGCCACCGCCCGGTGACCAGCAGGTAGACGATGAAGATGCCCGGTGTCAGCTTGATCGCGGTGGCGAGCCCGATGCCCACCCCGGCCCAGCGTTTGTACCGGGACGGGGTCCGCAGACCGCCGGCCGGGGCCCGTCCGGGCAGGAAACTACCGGGTACGACCTGCCCGGGTGCGGCGTAGCCGGGGCGGACCAGCCAGAGCAGGTCGGCCGCGACCAGCACCAGCAGGAGCATGTTGACCTGGCCGAAGTCGACCGTCTCGCGCATCGGCTCGAAGGCCGCCGCGAGCAGGGCCGCCACCGCCAGGGCGAACCAGCGGGTCCAGCCCACCCGGCGGGCGATCGGGTCGACCAGCCACCAGAGCAGGAGCACGCTCACCACGACGGTGGCGGAGACGCTCAGCACCATCGACACCGTGAACGGCAGGTACGCCAGCGGCAGCATGACCAGGGCGGCGAACGGCGGGTAGGTGAAGCCGTACTTGCTGTTCGGCTTGAGCCAGTCGTAGATCTCGCCGCCCTCACGGGCCCAGTAGTGCAGGGCACCGGAGTAGACCTTGAGGTCGAAGAATCCGTGCCCGACGGCCGCCACCGACAGGAACGCGGCGACCAGTACGGCCAGGGCGAGCACGAAGAGTACCTGGTACCGGGTTCGCCGGAAGGTACCCTGCGCCACCGTCGCCTCCCTCGCGTCCGTACGCTCACCGTTCATGGCTCTCGGGTACGTCCGCCCGGCGCGTCCGGAGGACGCCGCCGAGATCGCACGCATTCAGCTCGCGACCTGGCGGGTCGCCTATCGCCGGCTGCTGCCCAAGCACGTGCTCGACCGGTTGGACGAGGGGTGGCTCGGCAAGCGGTGGTCCGCCGCGATCGAGGCACCACCGTCGCCCCGGCACCGCGTCCTGGTGGCGATCGAGCAGGCGGAGAAATCTTATCTGGTGGGTTTTGCCGCATCCGGACCGGCAGACGAGCAGTCACTTGCCCCGGACGAACCCGCGCAAACGCTGGTCCCGGACCTGATCGGGGTGACCGACCTGCTGGTGGAGCCGCGCTGGGGCCGCCGTGGGCACGGCAGTCGGCTGTTGGCGGCGAGCGTCGACCTGTGGCGTGAGGACGGCGCCCGTACGGCAATCGCCTGGGCCTTCGACGGCGACGAGGCGACCAGGGCGTTCCTGGCCAGCACCGGCTGGGAGCCGGACGGGGCGACCCGGGCGCTGGACGTGGACGACATGCTGGTCCCCCAGTTGCGCCTGCACGTCTCCCTGGACGCGGATTCGGCGACCGACGCCGAGCCGTCGACCGGCACCGACGCCGAGTTGTCGACCGGCACCGAGGAGCCCACGGACGCTTCGTGAGCGTGCGCGGGCTCCCCGTGCCACGGGGCCGGCCCCGGTCGGGCGCGGCCCCGGCGGGCGTCAGCCCTTGTCGGCGCCCTGGTTGGCGTCGCGGACGAAGTAACGCTGGAACACCACGAAGATGATCGCCACCGGGATGGTGGCCAGCAACGCGGCGCCGAGTTTGAGCGGGTACTGCGTACCCGCGCCGAGCGAGCCGCTGACCAGGTCGGCGAGCCCACGCGGCAGGGTGAACAGGTTCGGGTCCTGGACCGCGACCAGGGAGTGCGGGAACTCGTTCCAGGAGCCCTGGAACGACAGGATGGTCAGCGTGATCAGGGCCGGTCTGGCGGTCGGCAGGACCACCGACCAGAACGTACGGAACACCCCCGCGCCGTCGATCCGGGCCGCCTCCTCGACGCTGGGCGGCACCGACTCGAAGAACTGCTTCATGATGAAGACCCCGCTGGCGTCCACCAGCAGCGGCAGGATCAGCGCGGTGTACGTGTTGTAGATGCCGAGCTGGTTGAGGACCAGGAACTTCGGGATCAGCAGCACCACACCGGGTACGGCCATCACCGCCACCACGGCGGCGAAGATCGCTGTCCGGCCCCGGAAGCGCAGCCGGGCCAGGGCGTACCCGGCGAGCGAGTCCAGGAACACCCGGCCGAGCGTCACCACGACCGTGACCAGCAGCGAGTTGCCGAGCCAGAGCGGGAAGTTCGTCCCCTCGAAGATCCGTTGGAAGCTGTCCAGGTCGACCGGGTTCGGCACCGGGGAGAGCGGGTTCGCCGCCGCGTCCGGCTCGGTCTTGAACGAGCTGGCGATCTGGATCACGAACGGGTAGAGGAAGACCAGCGCGAAGAAGATCAGGATGGCGTACCCGACGAAGCTGGTCACCAGGCTGCGCGGCTCCCGCCGGTGGCCGGAGGTGGCGGCGGGCCTGGGCGTGCGTTCCGGCGGTGGCGGTGGGTCAGCGGCCGGCGCGTTTCCCCTGGTCGGGGGCTCGGTCACGATGGACATCTCACGACCTCCGCTCGGACCGGCGCCACCAGCGGTGCGAGCGGCCGGTGTCCCGGTCGCGCATCAACCGCCGCTGCGCCAGGGTCAGCACGATGATGATCAGGAACAGGACGAACGAGATCGCCGCGCCGGCGCCGTAGTCGAAGTCGCGGAACGCGGTCCGGTAGGACAGGTACGCCGGGGTGAGCGTGGTCTTCGCCGGATTGCCCTGACTCATCACGTAGATCTGGTCGAAGACCTGCCAGGACCCGATCAGGCCGAGGGTCAGCACCAGGAAGAGGGTCGGCTTGATCATCGGCAGGGTCAGGTAACGCAGCCGCTGCCACCGGGTCGTCCCGTCGAGCACGCTGGCCTCCTCCAGCGCCACCGGGACGTTCTGCAGCGCGGCGAGGAACATCAGCATGAAGGTGCCCGAGGTGGTCCAGATGACCAGCGCGATGATCGCCGTCATCGCCACGCTCGGCCCGGACAGCCAGTCCCACCAGCTCAGCCCGAGCGGGCCGCCGCTGCTCAACGCGGCCGGCGGCTCGTCCACCCCGAACAGGCCGAAGAACAGGTGCAGGATGCCGCGCGAGTCGGCGAACCACTGCGGCCCGTCGATCCCGAACAGGCCCAGCAGCCCGTTGATCGCCCCGGAGTTGGCGAACATGAACAGGAAGACCACGCTGATCGCGACCGAGCTGGTGACCGACGGGAAGTAGAACGCCGTACGGAAGAACGACTTGCCCTTGAGCATCCGGTGATTGACCACCAGGGCGAGGAAGAGTGCCAGTGCGGTCTGCACCGGTACGACGATCGCCACGTAGTAGATGTTGTTCCGGATCGAGGTCATGAAGTCGCGGCGGGCCAACCCGTCCTCGGTGAAGAGGTGGGTGTAGTTGTCCGCCCCGACGAACGGGACCTTGCCGGTGAACGGGCTGCCCTGACCGTTCCAGGAGGTGAGGCTCACCCAGAGCGCCATCAGGATCGGCAGCAGCATGAAAACGCCGAGGATCACCACGACCGGGGCGACGAAGACCCAGCCGGCGATCCGCTCGTTGCCGCGGATCCCACCACGTAGGCGGCGGGGAGCGGCCGGGACTCCGGAAGCCATGCTTCCTCTTTTCGAGGGGGAACTTTCGAGGGGTACGGGTCGGTGCGGGTGGGCCCCCGGTCCGCGGACCGGGGGCCCTTCCTCAGGAGGTCAGCCGCCGAGGGTGGCGGCGGTGTTCTTCTGCAGGTTCTGCAGGATCGTCTTCGGGTCGGTGCTGGCCAGCGCGGAGAGCTGGGCGTCGAAGTCGACCAGGACGCTGTCCATCTTCGGGGCGTTGACCGGGCCCTGGGCGTACTCGGCGCCGTCGATGAACGGCTTGTCGGCCGGGAACGCCTGGGTGTACTGGTCCCGGGCGGACTCGCGCGACGGCATGACACCGAACGCCTTGGCGAAGGTCATCTGCTGGTCGACGCTGGTCATCGCCTCGACGAACTTGATCGCCTGCTCCTTGTGCTGGCTCTTGGCCGCGATCCCCCAGCAGTTGGTGAAGGAGAGCGTGCCCTTGCCCTTCGGGCCGGCCGGCAGCGGGTGCACGGTGTACTTGGTGTCCGGGAAGTCGTTCTGCAGACCGCCCTTGATCCAGTTGCCCTCGATGGTCATCGCGACCTTGCCCTTGCCGAAGGCCTCACCGGCCCAGCCGGCGTCGAGCTGCTTCGGGTACTGCGCCAGACCACCGGCGAGCAGGGTCTTGACGTACTCCAGGGCCTGGAGGTTGGCCGGGCTGTCGGCGGTGGCCTGCTTGCCGTCGGCGCTGGTGATCCAGCCGCCGGCCTGGGCGAGGAAGGCGCCGACCCGGTCCCGGGTGTCGCCGATCGCCATCGGGGTGATGCCCTTCGCCTTGATCTTCTGGGCGGTGGTGGTGAGCTGCTCCCAGGTGGTCGGGATGTCCGCGTCGGTCAGCCCGGCCTTGGCCCACAGATCGGTGTTGATCTCAAGCGCGAGGGTGGAGAAGTCCTTCGGCGCGCAGTAGAACTTGCCGTCGTAGGTGAACGTCTGGCGCAGGCTGTCGTAGAAGTCGCCGCCGTCGGCGAGCTTGTCCCCGTACGGCTCCAGCGCGCCGACGCTGGCGTAGTCGGCGAAGCGGCCGGCGTCGACGTAGAAGACGTCCGGCGGGGTGCCGCCGGCAAGGGCCTGGCCGAGCTGCTGGGTGAGGTCCTGCGCCGGGGTGACCGTCGCGGTGTTGCCGGAGCTGCTGGCCCACGCGGTCGCCGCGTCCTGCACCGCCTTGGTCTCGGCCTCGCCGGACGAGCCGATCAGGATCTGGATGTTGGCCGGGCCACTGTTCTGGGCGCTGTCGGCGTTGTCGTCGTCGAAGCCACCGCCACAGGCGGTGGAACCGAACAGCGCCGCCACGGCGATGCCCGCCACAGCCGAGCGCCGGATGAAACGTCGTGCCATGTCAATCTCCTGGTGGGGGGTGGGATACCGGTGGTGCTTGGGAGGTACGAGGTATGCAGTTGGGGGTGTCCGTGCGCCCGGTCAGCCGGACTGGCGGAGCACCAGCGACGGCGCCAGCAGCACCTGGGCCGGTGCGCCGTCCCCGGTACGGCCGTCCCGGATGCCGCCGCCGTCGAGCACGCCGGTCAGCAGGTCCACGCAGCTCGCCGCCGCCTGGGCCAGCGGCTGGCTCACACTGGTCAGCCCGATCGCCTGGGCGACCGGGGTGTCGTCGAAACCGGTGACCGCCACGGTCACGCCGCGGGCCCGGACCGCCTGGAGGGCGCCCAGCGCCAGCGAGTCGCTGGCACAGACCATCGCCGTCGGCGGTTTCCGCAGACCGAGCAGTTCATCCGCCACCGCCTCACCCTGAGTAATGCCATCCGGGGTGGCCCGGTCGAGTTCGGCCGGGTCGGCGCCGGTCGCCCGGACGGTCGACGCCCAGCCGGCACGGCGGTTGTCGCCCACCCCGGAACCAACCGGCCAGCCAATGAAGGCTATCCGTTGGTGACCCTGAGTGACCAGGTGGGCGGTGGCTGCGGCGGTGCCGACGGCACCGTCGACGTCGACCCAGGGGTAGCGCTCCGGCGCGTCCCAGGACCGACCGAAGGTGACGAAGGGCACCTTCCGTTCGGCCAACCAGGCGGTACGGATGTCGCCGTGGTCGGTGCCGGTGAGCACGAACGCGTCCAGGTCGTACGCGCCGAGCAGGTCGTCGTAGGTGGCGATCTCGGTGGTCGGGTCCTCGGCCGTGTAGAGCATCACCCGGTAGCCGGCCTCGCCGGCCGCCTCGGTGAGCCCGTGCAGGAAACGGTCGAGGACCGAGCCGTTGATCCCGTCCCGGGTCGGCTCGATCCGTACGGCGATCAGTTGGGATCGCCCCGTACGCATCTGCCGGGCGGCCTGGCTGGCGCGGTAACCGAGGACGGAGATGGCCTCCCGAACCCGTTCGCGGGTTTCCTCGCGGACGATCTCCGGGCTGTGGATCACGTTCGAGACGGTCTGGCGGCTGACCCCGGCATGGCGGGCCACTGTCGCGATGGTCACTTTCTGTGCCATAAATCCTCCCTCCCGTCTTGAACGTTCAAACTCTGATGAGGCATTATTGGATCGTTCAAGTTTCTGGAATGTTTCGCATGTTGCACCGCCCGCGACGAGTTGTCAAGGGTTCGTCAACGCCCCGCCCCCCGCTCAGGAGCTCCTCGTGACCAACCGCTACCTGCAACCGTTGCTGCACGATCTTGTCGGTGTCGTCCTCGCCCCGACCAGCACCCTGAGCGGCCAGGACGGGCAGATCCGGCCGGCCGGCGTACAGGGCGTGTTCCACGCCGACGCCCGGGTGCTGTCCCGCGCCGAACTCCTGGTCGACGGCCGCGAGCCGGAGTCGATCACCCACGGCACCGACGGTCCGCACGGCGCCCGGTTCGTCTCGCTGGCCCGCTGGCTCGGCGACGACACCCCCGACCCGACCGTACGGATCGACCGGATCCGCCGGATGACCTCGCGCGGGCTGACCGAGGAGATCCACGTCTTCTCCACCGCCACCGCCCCGGTCCGCGCCGAGGTCACCCTCGACCTCGGCTGCGACCTGGCCCCGATCGAGGTGGTCAAGTCCGGCGGCGCGACCGTCGACCTCGAAGCCAAGAGCGGCGAACCCGGCCAGCTGACCTGGGCCGGCGACGGCATCACCGTCGTGGTGACCGGCGAACCGGTCGTCGCCGGCGGCACCATCGGCACGGGCGGCGGCACGGGCGCTGCGGCGGTCACGAACGCCAGCACCAACACCGGCACCGGCGCGGTGACCGCCGTCGCGGGAGACGGCACGGCCCGGCTGGTCTGGCCGGTCGAGCTGGCCCCGCGCACCTCGGCCGTACTGCGGTTTCACCTGGTCGTCGACGACCCGCGCGCCGTGGTTGTCGCACCGCCCGCGGAACCTGCCTGGTCCCGCCCGGAGGTACGGGCCGACGACCGGCGGCTCACCCGGCTGCTCGACCGGTCCCTCGACGACCTGCGCGGACTGCGGCTGGCCGAGGCCGATGCCCCGCAGGACGTCTTCCTCGGCGCCGGGGTCCCCTGGTTCCTCACCCTGTTCGGCCGGGACAGCCTCTGGGCAGCCAGGATGATGCTCCCGCTCGGCACCGACCTGGCCGCCAGCACGCTGCGGGTGCTCGCCCGCCGGCAGGGGACGAAGATCGACCCCAACTCCGGCGAGGCCCCCGGCAAGATCATGCACGAGTTGCGCCGGGACGAGTTCACCGTCGCCGGCAACGGCCTGCACCTGCCCGCCGCCTACTACGGCACCGTCGACGCCACCATGCTCTGGGTCAACCTGCTGCACGACGCCTGGCGCTGGGGACTCGCCGACAACGAGGTGGCCGACCTGCTGCCCGCCCTGGAGGCATCACTCGGTTGGCTCGCCGACCACGCCGACGCCGACGGTGACGGCTTCGTCGAGTACGTCGACACCAGCGGCCGGGGCCTGGCCAACCAGGGGTGGAAGGACTCCTTCGACTCGGTCCGGTTCCGGGACGGCTCCCTCGCCCACGCCCCGATCGCCCTGGCCGAGGTGCAGGGTTACGCGTACCAGGCGGCCACCCAGGGCGCGGCCCTGCTCGCCGCCTTCGGCCGGCCCGGCGCGCAACGCTGGCTCGACTACGCCGGTCGGCTCGCCGAACGGTTCCGCAACCAGTTCTGGGTCGACGGCCCCGACGGGCCGTACCCGGCCCTGGCCCTGGACCGGGACAAGCGCCCGGTCGACGCGCTGACCAGCAACATCGGCCACCTGCTCGGCACCGGACTGCTGACGGCGGCCGAGTCGACCCAGGTCGCCGAGGCGATCGCCGGACCCGGCCTGGCCGGCGGGTTCGGGCTGCGGACCATGTCCGCCACCGACGGCGGCTTCAGCCCGCTGTCGTACCACTGCGGCTCGATCTGGTCGCACGACACCGCGATCGTCATCGCCGGGCTGGCCCGGGAGGGCTTCACCGCCCCGGCCGCGCAGCTCGCCGAGGGGCTGCTCAGCGCCGCCGAGGCGTTCGACTACCGGCTGCCCGAACTGTTCAGCGGCGACGACCGGGCCACCCTGGGCCGGCCGGCGCCGTACCCGGCGGCCTGCCAGCCACAGGCCTGGTCCGCGGCCGCCGCCGTGGTCCTGCTCCAGGCGGCCGTCGGGCTCTACCCGGACGTGCCGGCCGGCACCGTACGCCTCCGTCCGCTGCACGGCGCCCCGCTCGGCGCGGTCAGCGCGCAGCGGCTGCGGGTGGCCGGCGCCCCGGTCGACGTCTCCGTGGACCGTGACGGTGTCGCCACCGTCACCGGACTACCGGCCGGTCTCACCGTGATCGACGAGCGGTAACACCCACCGGACGACAACGTCCCGGCACCGGATCAACCGGTGCCGGGACGACGTCATGCCCAGGGGTGCTCAGTTGCCGAGACAAGGGCAACCAGGGATGCTCGGTTGCCGGGCCAAGGGCAACCAGGGATGCTCAGTCGAGCAGGGCGTCCAGACCGAGGGTGAGACCGGGGCGGCGGGGCACCGAACGGATCGCCAGCAGCACACCGGGCATGAACGACGCCCGGTCGTACGAGTCGTGCCGGATGGTGAGCGTCTCGCCGGTCGTACCGAACAGGACCTCCTGGTGCGCGACCAGGCCGGCGGCGCGGACCGAGTGGACCCGTACGCCGTCGATCTCCGCCCCGCGCGCACCCGGCACCTCGTCCTTGGTGGCGTCCGGTCCGGCGCCGAGGCCGGCCTCGGCCCGTGCCTGCGCGATCAACCGCGCGGTGTGGGTGGCCGTGCCGCTGGGCGCGTCGAGCTTGCCCGGGTGGTGCTGCTCGATCACCTCGACCGACTCGAAGAACCGGGCGGCCCGAGCGGCGAACTGCATCATCAGGACCGCGCCGATGCCGAAGTTGGGGGCGATCACCACACCGACACCCGGCTTGTGCGAGAGCCAGTTGCGCACCCGGTCGAGGCGCTGCTCGGTGAACCCGCTCGTGCCGACCACGACGCTGATGCCCTGCTCGACGCACCAGTGCAGGTTGTCCATCACCACGTCCGGGGTGGTGAAGTCGACAACCACCTCGGCACCCGCGTCCGAGGCGGAGAACAACTGGTCGCCCTGGTCGACCATGGCGACCAGTTCGAGGTCGTCGGCGGCGTCCACCGCCCTGCACACCTCGATGCCCATCCGGCCCCGGGCGCCGAGCACCCCGACCCGCAGCGGCTCCGCCGACGTCTCCGCCAGTGCTTCAAGTCCGTCACTCACGGGGCACAACCTATCCCACCCCGCTCGGGAGGCACCCGCAGACGTCCCATCCGGCGGCCCACCGGTGGCCGCCGACACGGTCGGCCTGCGGGCCGAACGACACAGTCAGCCTGCGGGCCGATCGACACAGTCAGCCTGCGGCTCGATCGGCACGGTCAGCTCGCGGGAAAGTCGTCCTCGCCGAACGGGCCGACGACCGCGAGCGACATCGGGCGGGCGAGCAGGTCCGCGGCGAGCGCGTTGACCTCCTCGGCCGTGACCGCGTCCACCCGGGCCAGCAACTGGTCGACCGAGAGCAGGTCACCGAAGAGCAGCTCGCCCTTGGCCAGCCGGCTCATCCGGGAACCGGTGTCCTCCAGGCCGAGCACGTACGAGCCCTTCGCCATGCCCTTGCCCCGGGCGAGTTCGCTCGGGCTGATGCCGTTCGCGGCGACCTCGGCCAACTCGGCCCGGACCAGGTTCAGGACCTCTTCGACCTTGCCCGGGGCGCAACCGGCGTAGACGGCGAACACGCCGCTGTCGGCGTACTGGCTGGCGTAGGAGTAGACCGAGTACGCCAACCCGCGCTGCTCCCGGATCTCCTGGAACAGCCGGCTGGACATGCCGCCGCCGAGCACGTTGTTGAGTACGCCGAGCGCGAACCGCCGGTCGTCGACCCGGCCGATGCCGGCACAGCCGAGGATCACGTGCGCCTGCTCGGTCTCCTTGTGCTCCACCGCCGTACGCCCGACCCTGGTCTTCGTCGCCGGGGTGGCCGGACGCGGCGGTGCCGGGTCGGCCGCCGGGGTGTCCAGCGGGGTGCCACGCAGCGCCTGGCGGACCAGCTTGACCACGGTCGCGTGGTCGAGGTTGCCGGCGGCGGAGATCACGATGTTCGGCGCGGTGTAGCGCTTCTTGTAGAAGGTCTGGATCTGCCGGCGGGTCATCGGGGAGATGGTCTCCTCGGTACCCGAGATCAGCCGGCCGAGCGGGTGGTCGCCGTAGATGGCGGTGGCGAACAGGTCGTGCACCTCGTCGCCGGGCTCGTCGTCGTGCATGGCGATCTCTTCGAGGATCACCCCGCGTTCGGTCTCCACGTCGGCCGGGTCGAGCACCGAGTCGGCGACCAGGTCGCACATCACGTCGATGGCCAGCGGCAGATCCTGGTCGAGCACCCGCGCGTAGTAGCAGGTGTACTCCTTGGTGGTGAAGGCGTTCGTCTCGCCGCCCACCGCCTCGATCTCGGCCGAGATCTCCAGCGCGTTCCGCTTGTTCGTGCCCTTGAACAGCAGGTGTTCGAGGAAGTGCGAGACACCGGCGGAGGCACCGGTCTCATCCCGCGAACCGACCGACACCCAGACGCCGAACGAGACACTCCGTACGGTCGGGATCGCCTCGGTGAGGATCCGCAGACCGCTGGGCAGGACGGTACGCCGTACGGTGCCGCCGAGCGGATCGGTGCTGAGCGTACGGGTCACCGCCCGAGCCGGCGCCCGGTGAGCGCCGGTGCCACCGGCGGACCGGCCGTGTCCCGGCCGAGTCAGGAGAAATGGTGGTTGCGTATCCCGCTTCAAGGAACCAGGACTCCTAGCTCGGTGGAGATGGACAGGCCGTGTCCCATCGACGTGATCGACAGGACACGGCCCGTTTGGTCAACCCTGTGGATCAGCTACGGCGGTCCCGGCGACGACGCTCGCCGCCGCCCTCACCGCCACCCTCGCCCTCACCACGGCTCGGGCCACGGTCGCCCCGGTCCCGGTCGCCCCGGTCACGCGGGCCACGGTCGCCGCCCCGGCTGGCCGGACGGTCGGCGCCGTCGGCCTCGGCCGGTGCCTCCTCGCCCTCCGGACGCACCTTGTCCAGGTAGATCTTGCCCCGGGCGTCGATGTCGGCGATCGACACCTCGACCCGGTCGCCGACGTTCAGGAAGTCCTCGACCCGCTCGACCCGCTTGCCATCGCCGACCTTGGAGATGTGCAGCAGGCCGTCCCGGCCGGGCAGCAGCGAGACGAAGGCGCCGAACGGGGCGGTCTTCACCACGGTGCCGAGGAACTTGTCCCCCATCTTCGGCAGCGTCGGGTTGGCGATCGCGTTGATCCGCTCCACCGCGGCCTCGGCCGACGGGCCGTTGGTCGCGCCGACGTAGATCGTGCCGTCGTCCTCGATCGAGATCTCGGCGCCGGTCTCGTCCTGGATCGCGTTGATGGTCTGGCCCTTCGGCCCGATCACCATGCCGATCTTGTCGACCGGGATCCGGACCGTGGTCACCCGGGGTGCGTAGTCCGACATCGTGGCCGGGCCCTCGATCGCCTGCTGCATCACGCCGAGGATCGTGGTACGAGCCTCGTGCGCCTGCTGCAACGCGGCGGCCAGCACGTCCGACGGGATGCCGTCGAGCTTGGTGTCGAGCTGGAGCGCGGTGACGAACTCCGGCGTACCGGCGACCTTGAAGTCCATGTCACCGAACGCGTCCTCGGCACCGAGGATGTCGGTCAGCGTCACGTACTGGGTCTTGCCGTCGACCTCGTCGGAGATCAGACCCATCGCGATGCCGGCAACCGGCGCCTTGAGCGGCACACCGGCGGACAGCAGCGCCAGGGTGGACGCGCAGACCGAACCCATGCTGGTGGAGCCGTTCGAGCCAAGCGCCTCGGAGACCTGCCGGATGGCGTACGGGAACTCCTCCCGCGCCGGCAGCACCGGGATGAGGGCCCGCTCGGCGAGCGCCCCGTGGCCGATCTCGCGGCGCTTCGGCGCACCGACCCGGCCGGTCTCACCGGTCGAGTACGGCGGGAAGTTGTAGTTGTGCATGTAGCGCTTGGACTTCTCCGGGGAGAGGGTGTCCAGCGCCTGCTCCATCCGGAGCATGTTCAGCGTGGTGACGCCGAGGATCTGCGTCTCGCCGCGCTCGAACAGCGCCGAGCCGTGCACCCGCGGGAGCACCTGGATCTCGGCGGTCAGCGGCCGGATGTCGCGCGGGCCACGGCCGTCGATCCGGACCTGGTCCCGCAGGACCCGGGCCCGCATCTCGGACTTGGTCAGCGACCGGAAGGCGGCGCTGACCTCGCGCTCGCGTCCCTCGAAGTCGGTCGCGAGCTGCTCGCGCACCCGGTCCTTGATCAGGTCCAGGGCTTCCTCGCGCTCGGCCTTGCCGGCGATCCGGAGTGCCTCGGCGACGTCGCCACGGGCGATCGCGGCGACCGCTTCGAACGTGTCGTCCTGGTAGTCCAGGAAGAGCGGGAACTCGGCCACCGGCTTCGCCGCGACCTCGGCCAGCGCGCTCTGCGCCCGGCACAGCTCACGGATGGCGGGCTTGGCGGCCTCCAGGCCACCGGCCACGATCTCCTCGGTCGGCGCGGTCGCACCGCCGGCGACCAGGGCCACGGTGTTCGCCGTCGCCTCGGCCTCGACCATCATGATCGCGACGTCGCCGTCCGCCAGGGTCCGACCGGCCACGACCATGTCGAAGGTGGCCCGGGCCAGCTCCTCGTGGGTCGGGAAGGCCACCCACTGGCCGTCCACGTGCGCCATCCGGGTGGCACCGATCGGGCCGGAGAACGGCAGGCCGGAGAGCTTGGTGGACATCGACGCGGCGTTGATCGCGACCACGTCGTACGGGTGCTGCGGGTCGAGCGCCAGCACGGTCTCGACGACCTGGACCTCGTTGCGCAGGCCCTTGACGAAGGACGGGCGCAGCGGCCGGTCGATCAGGCGGCAGGTGAGGATCGCGTCCTCGCTCGGGCGCCCCTCGCGGCGGAAGAACGAACCGGGGATCCGGCCCGCGGCGTACATCCGCTCCTCGACGTCGACGGTGAGCGGGAAGAAGTCGAACTGCTCCTTGGGCTGCTTGCCCGCGGTGGTCGTGGAGAGGACCACCGTCTCGCCGAGTTGGGCGATGACGGAGCCGGCGGCCTGGCGGGCCAGGCGGCCGGTGGAGAAGGTGATCTCGCGGGTGCCGAACGCACCGTTGTCGATCACGGCCTTGCTCTGCTCGGTGCCGAGAGTGTTCTGCTCGGTCATGAGTGTGTTGCACTCCTTCGGTCGTGGGGCTCACGACCTCCCGATGCGCCGGTAGGTTCCGGCGCGCGCCCGGTTGGCATGGGGAACTGTTCGAACGGCCGGTCTTCGATCGAAGCGCCCGGGGTGCCGGCATGTGCCGGGGGCCCGGGGGCCACTACCGAGGACCGGTGCCGACCTGCTCCCGTTGGGTGGTCGCGCTGGCCCCTGTTATTCGTTGGTGACGGGTCGGGGGAGCGGTCGTCGCCGGGACGAACCCGACGTCGCGCCACTCCCCCGCTCAGTCACCTCCGCAGGCCGAGACGCTCGATGAGCGTCCGGTAGCGGCTGATGTCCTTCTTCTGCATGTAGTTGAGCAGCCGGCGACGACGGCCGACCAGCAGCAGCAGACCACGACGGCTGTGGTGGTCGTGCTTGTGCACCTTGAGGTGCTCGGTGAGGTCGGCGATGCGCTTGGTGAGGACCGCGACCTGGACCTCCGGCGAACCGGTGTCGCCCTCGGCGGTCGCGTATTCCTGCCGGATCTTGCTCTTTGCTTCCTGATCGAGCGCCATTTTCTCCCTGTTCTGGTGGGTTTCTAGTGAATACCTCGCACCCGCGGCGTCGTGCAGGCGCGCGAGGACCCTCGTCGGTGACCCGACGTCTCCGTCACATTACCAGCCCGGGGTACGTCAACCCCCTGAAGGGCCGGCCGCGCCGCTCAACCGAGCAGCGCACGGACCTGCGCCACGTCCTCGTTGATCTGCGCCACCAGTGGATCGATGCCGTCGTACTGGCGGGTCTCGCGCAGCCGCTCGACGAAGTCGATCGCCAACCGCTCCCCGTAGAGATCACCGGCGAAGTCGAGCACGTACGCCTCCACCCGGCGCTCCCGGCCGTTGAACGTCGGGTTGGTGCCGATCGACACCGCCGCCGGCCGTACCTCGGGTGGCTGACCGGCCCGTCCGCCGTGCCGGACCAGCCGGGCGGCGTAGATCCCGTCCGCCGGGACCGCCGCGTAGCGGTGGCAGAGCAGGTTCGCGGTCGGGAAGCCGATCTCCCGCCCCCGCTGGTCGCCCCGGACCACCACGCCGTCGAGCCGGTGCGGTCGGCCGAGCGCGGCCGTGGCGGCGGCCATGTCCCCCGCCGCCACACAGGCCCGGATGTACGTCGAGGAGAAGACGGTCTCGTCGCGCGCGACCAGCGGTGCCCCCTCCACGGCGAAGCCGAACGTACGGCCGAGCCGCTCCAGCAGGACCACGTCACCGGCGGCCCGGTGCCCGAAGCGGAAGTTCTCCCCGACCACCACCAGCGCCGCGTGCAGGTTCTCCACCAGGACGTTGTGCACGAACTCCTCGGCGGTCAACCGGGAGAACTCGGGCGTGAACGGCACCACCCAGAGCACGTCGACGCCGAGTTCCTCGATCAGTTCCGCCCGCCGGGTCGGCTCGGTCAGCACCGCCGGGTGGGTGCCCGGCCGGACCACCTCGGACGGGTGCGGGTCGAAGGTGACCACCACCGACTGCATCCCGAGTTCCCGGGCCCGCTTCGCCGCGTACCCGATGATCGCCTGGTGTCCCTGGTGCACCCCGTCGAAGACGCCGATGGTCACCACCGACCGGCCCCACCCGCCCGGCACCCCGTCGTACCCCCGCCAACGCTGCATCCGCGTCCCTTCCGCTCGTCCGCCCCCGGCCCGGCCCGCTTCCCACGACCGGCGCACTGTTCCGGCCCGCAACGCCCGGCCGGGTCCCGCTTCCCCGGTCAGGCCGGGTCCCCTTCTCCTGCTCAGGCCGGGGCGAGCACGATCTCCGCCCGGGCCCGGCCGCCCCGCTCGCTGACGATAGCGATCAGGCCGCCGGCCGGGTCGAACACGGCGTACGGCCCGTCGATGCCGGCCGGTTCCAGCGGGCCACCGTGGGAGAGCACCTTCGCCTCGGCCGCGTCGGCCTGCCGGGAGGTGAAGAACCTCCGGGCCGCCGCCTCGACCGGCAGGTTCACCACGTCCTGCGGCTCCCGCTCGGCCAGCTCGTCCAGGGTCACCGCCTCGGTCAGCTCGAACCCGCCGACGGCGGTACGCCGCAGCGCGGTCAGGTGCCCGCCGACGCCGAGCGCCGCACCGAGGTCCCGGGCGATCGCCCGGATGTACGTCCCGGACGAGCAGGTCACGTCGACGTCGAGATCCACCAGCTCCGGTGTCGGGCGCCGGACCGCCAGCAGGTCGAGCCGGGAGACCGTCACCCGGCGGGCCGCGAGCTGCACCGCCTCGCCGTCCCGCACCCGCTTGTACGCCCGCTGCCCGTCGATCTTGATCGCGCTCACCGCGCTGGGCACCTGGTCGATCTCGCCGGTCAACGGCAGCAGGCCGGCGCGGACCTGTTCGTCGGTGATGTCGCCCGCCGACGCCTCGGTGACCACGTCGCCCTCGGCGTCGTCGGTGATCGTCGACTGCCCGAGCCGGATCGTGGCGGTGTACCGCTTCCCCGCGCCGATCACGTACGTGAGCAGCCGGGTCGCCCGACCGACGCCGATCACCAGCACCCCGGTCGCCATCGGGTCCAGGGTGCCGCCGTGCCCGACCCTCCGGGTCCGGGCGAACCGGCGGATCCGCGCCACCACATCGTGCGACGTCATACCACCGGGCTTGTCCACCACAATCAGACCGTCGACGCTCACAACCGCCAAGCCTGCCAGACGCCGGCCCCCACCCCTCCCCCACCCACCCTCCGCCCCGTCCCCACCCCGCCCGACCCCACCCAGCCCGGCGATCTTGCACTTGTGGCTGTGCGCAAATCAGAAGAAGTAAGGCATCTTCGGGCACCACAACTGCAAGATCGCCCGGTGGGGTGGGGTGGGGACGGGACGGGGGTGGGGGTGGGGGTGGGGGTTTAGCGGGTGGGGCCGGCGATGGACCAGGCGTCGGTGCGGAGGCGGAGGAGTAGGCCGGCGAGGCGTACTACCAGGAACAGTGCGAGGCCGGCCCAGATGCCGCCGAGTCCCAGGTCGAGGGCGTAGGCGGCCCAGATCGCCGGCAGGAAGGCGCCCACCGCGGCGACGATGGTGAGATCGCGCATGTAGCGCAGGTCGCCCGCGCCGATCAGCACCCCGTCGAGGGCGAACACCACCCCGGCGATCGGTTGCATGCCGACGAACCACGGCCACGCGACCAGCGCCTGGTCGCGTACCTGCTGGTCGGCGCTGAACCAGGACGGCACCACCGGAGCGCCGGCGGCGACCAGCAGGGCGAAGACGATCCCGCAGGCGCCACCGATCAGGGCGAGCCGGCGGGCCAGCGCCCGGGCGCCGGCCACGTCGCCGGAGCCGAGTGCCGCGCCGATCAGCGACTGGGCGGCGATGGCCAGCGCGTCCAGCACCAGCGCGGTGAAGAACCAGAGTTGCAGGGCTATCTGGTGGGCGGCGACCGACGCGGCACCGAACCGGGCGGCGACGGCGGTCGCGGACAGGAAGCTGGCCTGGAAGGCCGCTCCGCGTACCAGCAGGTCGCGGCTGAGCACGAGCTGACCGACGATCATCGGTGGCCGGGGGCGCAGCGACACCCGTTCGGCGACCAGGGCGCCGACGAAGAGGATCCCGCCGAGGGTCTGTGCGGTGGCGTTGGCGACCGCGCTGCCGACCAGGCCGAGCCCGGCCGGGTAGACCAGCAGCGGGCAGAGCGCGGCGGAGAGCAGGTTGGGGCCGAGCACGAAGAAGAGTGGACGCCGGGTGTCCTGCACGCCCCGCAGCCAGCCGTTCCCGGCCGCCGCGAGCAGCAGGCCGGGTGCGCCGAGGGCGGCGATCCGCAGCCAGTCGGCGGCGGCGCCGGCCACCGCCGGGTCGTCGCCGGCAAGGGTCCGCGCCAGCGGTCCGGCCGCGATCTGGACCACGAGCAGAATGAGTACGCCGGAAGCGAGGGCCAGCCAGGACGCCTGTACGCCCTCCTCCACCGCGGCGGCGCGGTCACCGGCACCGAACCGGCGCGCCGAACGGCCGGTGGTGCCGTACGCGGCGACGGTGCCGAGCCAGACGACCAGGGTCATCACCGTGCCGGCGATCGCCAGCGCGGCGAGCGGCACCCGGCCCAGGTGGCCCACCACGGCGGTGTCCACCAGGACGTACAGCGGCTCGGCGGCGAGCACGATCAGGGCCGGTACGGCCAGCCGGGCGATCCGGCGCGAGGTGATCGGGGGCGGGTGCGGACCGGCGACGGTGGGGTTGCTCATCGCGCCTGATCCTGGCACGGCTCCCGTAAGGACTGCAATGCTCCACGGGACTTACTCAGTCGCGCAGGGGCGGAGCGGGTGGGCGGCCGACGGCCGAGTGGGTTGATCCTCGGTCGTCAGCCGCGCACCGGTGGTGTCACTGGCGGGTGTCCATCGACGTCTGCAGCGCGCGACGGGCCTGCTCACGAGCCTCGTCGGTGGTCTCCGGCTTGGTCTTGGTGGTGGCCATGGGACGGCTCCTTTTCCAGGGTGCGTCGGCCGCACAGGGAGGCGACCGTTCGCGTACGGGTTCTGCTGATCGCCGCCGGCCCGCCCTCCGGGGTCGCCGGACGGGGTCGGTCAGGGCAGCGTGAGCCCGGGTCGGTTGACCCTGGAGGCGCCCGGCACCGGGTGTGGAACCGTGGCACGCATCACAAACCAAGCTATCGTTCAGGTCCACATTCTGTACACCAATCCCGCGATACGGAACGGTACGGTGCGTTGACCTGCGGGGTCAGCGGGCGAAGAAGTGCCAGCCCAGCCACCACCAGAACCCGAAGAGGCCGATTCGGCCCACCGGGACGGGGCCCACCTCGTACCGCATCACCTGGGCGCAGACGTCACCGAGAGTAGGAATTCGCGAGCCCTCCCGCCGGGCCGCCCACTCGACCACCGCGAACAGGACGAAGGCCAGCAGGAAACCGCCGATCGCGAGCATCCGGGTCCCGCTCATCGGCGCACCAGCGCCCAGAAGGCCGCCAGCCAGCCGAAGTACACGGCCGACCGGGTCAGCTCGTCGGTCAGCAGCGGATCGGCCAGGCGGGAGAAGGTCGGGAAGTCGTCACCGGAACCGAGGGCGAAGGTGGCGCCCTCGAACACCCCGAAGACGGCAACCGGCAGCACCCACCAGATCGTGCCCGGACCCGGCCGGGCGGGCGGCCGGCGACGGGGCACCCGGTTGGTGAGTCCGAGCCAGATCAGCGCTCCCCCGGTGCCCAGGGTGTAGAGGTTCGCGGACAGGGAGAACGACGGTAACTGGCCGCCCACCAATGACAGACAGGCGAGTACGGGGACAGAAACAAGGGGTTTGTCCCAGGGACGCGGCACATCGACGGCTATTTCCGAGGGCTGCTCCATCTTCCGATTGTGCCCGCGGTGCCGGAGTGCCGAAAGTGCATTAACCCCGGACTATCCCCGATCTTCCGGCTCGGCCAGGACCCGCTCCAACTCGGCCCGGATCGCGCCGATCACCTCGGCCCGACCACCGCGACCGGTGAAACCGGCGGCCAGCCGGTGTCCCCCGCCACCGAGCGCCACCGCGACCCGGCTGACGTCCAGGGCACCCTTGCTCCGCATCGACACCGCCCACTCGGCCTCGGCCACCTGCTTGAGCACGCAGCTCACGTCCGCCTCCGCGGTGCAGCGGACCGAGTCGATCAGGGCCTCCAGGACGTACGCCGGCTGTTGGTGCCGGGCCAGGTCGTCCAGGGTCGCGTAGGTCCAGACCAGCCCGTGCCCGGCCGCGGCGGCCGGTTCGAGTTCGGCCCGGGCGAGGACGTCACCGTAGAGCCGGACGGCACCGAACGGCCTGGTGTCGAAGACCCGACGGGAGATCTCCTCCGGCCGGATCCCGGTGGCCAGCATCCGGGCCGCCATCTCGTGCACCGCCGGGGTGGTCATGGCGAACCGGAACGAACCGGTGTCGGTGGTCAGCGCGACGTAGAGGCACTCGGCGATCTCACGGTCCAGCGGTACGTCCAACCGGTCGAGCAGCCCCTCCACCACCACCGACGTGGCCGCCGCGTGCGGGTCGACCAGGTGGATCCGGCCGAACCGGGTGTTCGAGGCATGGTGGTCGAGGACCACCACCTCGCCGGCCCGGTCCAGACGGTCGACCAGATCGCCGATCCGGGACACGCTGGCTGCGTCGAAACAGAGCACCAGATCCGGGTCGGTCCAGGTGTCTGTGGCAGGTACGAGCAGGTCGAGACCGGGCAGGGCGCCGAACGGCTCGGCCACACCGGGCGGGCCGGGGAAGGTCGCCTGGAGCTGCCGGAAACCCATCCGGCGCAGGCCGAGGGCGAAGCCGAGCATGCTGCCCAGCGCGTCCCCGTCCGGGTTGACGTGGCAGATCAGCAGCACCCGGGAATCGGGCGAGAGGGCGCGTACGGCACCGACCGCCGCCGCCCAGTCAGCCTCGCCGGGACCGGCGTCGGCCGGCGACTGCGCGAGCGCCGAGCCGGCCGAGCCGGTCACCGCCGGTCACCGGCGTCGACCGCCGGATCGTCCGACTCGTCGGCGTCGAGGTCCTCGTCGTCGTCCTCATCCTCGTCGAGCTTGTACGGCTGCGCGTCACCGGCGTACGCGGCGTTGGCCGCCCGCCGCTGCACCTCCTCGTCCGCACTGCGCGCCACGGCGATCAGGTCGTCGATGTGCTTGACCTGGTCCTGCACGTTGTCGAGGACAAATGCCAGGGACGGCGAGTGGCGCAGCCCCAGGGCCTTGCCGACGGTGCTGCGCAGCAGACCCTTGGCGCTCTCCAGCGCGGCGGCGGTGGAGGCCTGTTCGGTGGCATCGCCGAGCACGGTGTAGAAGACCGTGGCTTCCCGCAGATCAGCGGTGATCCGGGCATCGGTGATGGTGATCATGCCGAGCCGAGGATCCTTGATCTGCGTACGCACCACGGAAGCCACCAGCTCCCGGACACGCTCAGCGTGCCGGCGTACCTTGGCCGGGTCCGTCATTTCCGCACCTCCACGGCATTCCTACTTCCGGCGCGGGCCGGTGGTGCGGTGCACCACCGGCGGCCACCGGCCGACTTTTGAACACTACCTGCGAGCCCCCGCGCGGCGCTTCCGGGCGGCGACCCGGCGACGGCACCCACCGGGGCGGTCCCTCGGGTACGGCCGCACCGGCCCCTCAGTCGTCCTCGCCGTGCAACCTTCTCCGGACCGACAAGAGTTCGAGCTCCGGTCGACCGGCGACCAGGCGCTCGCAGTTGTCGAGCACCTCACCCACGTGACCCGCCTCGGAGGCCACCACCGCGACCGCTATCTGCGCCCGTCCGTGCAGGTCCAGGCCGCCCACCTCGGCGACCGAGACCTCGAACCGGCGCAGTGCCGCCACGACCGGGCGGACATAGGATCGCTTTTCTTTGAGTGACCGGGAATCGCCCGGCAGCAATACGTCGAAAACCGCGGTTCCAGTAAACATCGAGTGGACAATACCGTCCGGACACCCCGCATGATCAAGGGGTTTACGCCCACCGGGCGTAAACCCCTTGATCAGTTGGACCTATTCGTCAGGCGCGGGTCTTCTCCCGCATCTCGAAGGTCTCGATGATGTCGCCAACCTGGACGTTGTTGTAGTTGCCCAGGGTGAGACCGCACTCGAAGCCCTCGCGCACCTCGGTCGCGTCGTCCTTGAACCGCTTGAGCGAGCTGATCGTGAGGTTGTCCGCCACGACCGCCCCGTCGCGCAGCAGGCGGGCCTTGGCATTACGCCGGATGACCCCCGAGCGGACGATACAACCGGAGATGTTACCGATCTTGGAGGACCGGAACACGTCGCGGATCTCCGCGCTGCCGAGCTCGACCTCTTCGTACTCCGGCTTGAGCAGACCCTTGAGCGCCGCGTCGATCTCCTCGATGGCCTGGTAGATCACGGTGTAGTACCGGATCTCCACGCCCTCGCGGTCGGCGATCTCGCGGACCTTGTTCGAGGCCCGTACGTTGAAGCCGATGATCGTCGCCGCCTCGGCCGAAGCACTCGCCAGCATCACGTTGCTTTCCGTGATGGCACCGACGCCACGGTCGAGGATCTTGAGCTGAACCTCCTCGGGGATGTCCAGCTTGAACAGCGCGTCCTCCAGGGCCTCCACGGAACCGGAGACATCGCCCTTGAGGATGAGGTTGAGCGAGGTCTTCTCGCCCTCCTTGATCTGCTCCATGAGCGTCTCAAGAGTGGCCCGACCACGGGAGTTGGCGAAGCTCGCCGCCCGCCGCCGTGCCTGCCGCTGTTCGGCGATCTGCCGCACCGTACGGTCGTCGGCCGCGGCCAGGAACGTGTCCCCGGCGCTGGGCACCGCGGTCAGACCGAGCACCATGACCGGGCGTGCCGGTCCGGCCTCGGCGACCTGGTTGCCGTTCTCGTCCAGCATCGCCCGGACACGTCCGTGCGCTCCACCGGCGACGATCGAGTCACCGGCACGCAGGGTGCCCTTCTGGACCAGCACCGTCGCCACCGCACCGCGACCCTTGTCGAGGTGCGCCTCGACCGCGACACCCTGCGCCGGCCCGTCGATCGGAGCGGTCAGCTCCAGCGACGCGTCGGCGGTCAGGAGGATCGCCTCGAGCAGCTCGTCGATGCCGATGCCGGGCTTGGCCGCGACGTTGACGAACATGGTGTCGCCGCCGTACTCCTCGGCGACCAGGCCGTACTCGGTCAGCTGCTGGCGGACCTTGTCCGGGTTGGCCTCCGGCTTGTCGACCTTGTTCACCGCGACCACGATCGGCACGTCGGCCGCCTTGGCGTGGTTGAGAGCCTCGATCGTCTGCGGCATGACGCCGTCGTCGGCCGCGACCACCAGCACCACGATGTCGGTGACCTGGGCACCACGGGCACGCATGGCGGTGAACGCCTCGTGGCCCGGGGTGTCGATGAAGGTCAGCGCACGCTCGTCGCCGTTGTGCGGAACCCACACCTGGTAGGCACCGATGTGCTGGGTGATGCCACCGGCCTCGCCCGCGACCATGTTGGTCTTGCGGATCGCGTCCAGCAGCTTGGTCTTACCGTGGTCGACGTGACCCATGACGGTCACCACCGGCGGGCGGGTGACCAGCCGGGCGACGTCAACCTCGGCGTCGAGGTCGATGTTGAACTGCGCCAGCAGGGCGCGGTCCTCGTCCTCGGGGCTGACGATCTGCACGTCGAAACCGAGGTGCTCACCGAGGAGCAACAGGGTCTCGTCCGAGCAGGACTGGGTTGCCGTGACCATCTCGCCCAGGTTGAACATCTCCTGGACCAGCGAGCCGGGGTTGGCGTTGATCCGGTCGGCGAAGTCCGACAGCGAGGCACCGCGCGACAGCCGTACGACCTGGCCCTGACCTCGGGGGGCACCCGAGCTCATGGTCGGCGCGGACAGGTTGTCGAACTCTTGTCTGCGCTGCTTCTTCGACTTGCGACCGCGGGTCGGCTTGCCACCCGGACGCCCGAAGGCACCCGCGGCACCGCCGCCACGGCCACGACCGCCACCACCCGGACGGCCGCCACCGGCGCCCGCACCGGCCGGCGCGCCGCCACCGGGACCACCGCGGTAACCGCCACCACCACCGGGGGCGCCACCGCCGCCACCGGGGCGGAAGCCGCCACCGGCACCGCCGCCGCCACCGGGACGGAAGCCACCGCCACCGCCACCGCCACCGGGACCGCCGCGGAAGCCGCCACCGGCACCGCCGCCGCCACCGGGACGACCCGCACCGCCACCGGGACCGCCCGGACGGCCGGGGCCGCCAGCGGGACGACCGGGACGCTGGGTCGGCATCGAAGCCGGGCTGGGCCGAGGCGGCATGGAGGCCGGGCTCGGCCGGGGCGGCATCGACGCCGGGTTGGGCCGGGGTCCGCCGGAAGCGGCCGGACGCTGACCACCCGGGGTGATGCCGAACGGGTTGTTGCCACCGCTACGCGCCGGCGGACGACCGCCGGGGCCGGGCCGACCCGGTGCCGGGGCACCCGGGTTCGCCGGCCGGGCGGCCGGTGAACCCGGACGCGGCGGAACGGCGTTCGGACCCGGACGCGGCCGGGTCTGTGCGCCACCGTCGGCCGGCGGTTCCCGGCGTACGGTGTCGCGCTGCTGCTGACGGGCGGCCTGGGCGGCCTTGACCGCCGCCTCCTGCTCCGCCTTCAGGGCCGAGGCGCGCGCCTCGGCGGCCGCCACCTCGATGTCGTGCGCGCTCGCCGGCTTGGCGGTCGGCGCGGCTGCGGCCGGCTGCGGCGGACCCGGAACCGGGCCCTTCGGCCGGGCCGGAGGCGCCGACGGCGCCGTGGGCCGCCGGGGCGGCATGGGCTTGGCGGACACCCGCGGCTCGCCCGGGGTTGCCCCGGGGGTCGCCGACGGAGTCGCCGGAGGGGCTGGGGTCGCCGGCGCAGCGGGAGCCGCGGGGTTCGACGACGCGACGAACGCGCCGCGCAACCGGCGGGCGACCGGCGCCTCGACGGTGCTCGACGCGGACTTGACGAACTCGCCCATTTCTTTCAGCTTGGCGAGAACGGTCTTACTTTCGACCCCGAGCTCTTTTGCCAGCTCGTGAACGCGGGCCTTGCCTGCCACTGCACTCCTCACTCCGAGGTCGTGCGGGCAGCACCCGCAACAACCTCACTCGTGCACTTGAAGCCTGGTCATTTCTGGGACTTCATCGTGTGCTCATGTCGGTCGTCCTACCTTGCTTGCGACCCTCGCCCGACCGGATGGCCGGACGTAGTGGTTGACGCATCAATGTGCTCGGCCAGCGCCCCGGTATCTGGAACACCGGGGATACGCAGCGCCCGCCCGAAGGCGCGGCGCCGCAGTGCCAGCGCGAAGCAAGCCGAGTCAAAGTGCAGATGCGCCCCCCGACCCGGCAGTCTGCGGGCCGGATCAGGTCGGAGATTGTAGCCAACCCCGTCGCCGACCGCGACAATCCGCAGCAGATCGACAGCCGAAGCGCGTTTCCGACAGCCCACACAGGTGCGCACCGGCCACACGCGTCGTACCACTGGGAAAGTCTACCCCTACCCGGCCGAGATCGCTCCGCCCGGCTCCGTCACGTGATCAGCGGACCCCCGCGCACCGGTCGGTGCCGGGCTCGCCGCCTGCTCGTTGTCCGGCCGGATGTCGATCCGCCAACCGGTCAGCCGGGCCGCCAGGCGGGCGTTCTGGCCCTCCCGGCCGATCGCCAGCGAGAGCTGGAAGTCCGGCACGGTGACCCGGGCCGCCCGGGTGGCCAGGTCGACCACCTCGACCCGCAGGGCCTTGGCCGGCGACAACGCGTTGCCGACGAAGTTGGCCGGATCGTCGGACCAGTCAATGATGTCGATCTTCTCGCCGTGCAACTCGCTCATCACGGCGCGGACCCGCTGGCCCATCGGCCCGATGCAGGCGCCCTTGGCGTTCACGCCGGGCACCGCCGACCGCACCGCGATCTTCGTACGGTGACCTGCCTCACGTGCGATGGCGGCGATCTCCACCGTGCCGTCGGCGATCTCCGGCACCTCCAGGGCGAAGAGCTTCTTCACCAGGTTGGGGTGCGAACGGGACAGGGTGATCTGCGGTCCCCGGAAGCCCTTGGCCACGTGCACCACCACGCACCGGATCCGCTGGCCGTGACCGTAGATCTCACCCGGCACCTGCTCCGGCGCGGGCAGTACGGCCTCCAGCTTGCCCAGGTCGACGCTGACGATGCCCTTCTCGGCCCGCCCCTCGTGCGCCTGCACCACCCCGGTGACCAGGTCGCCCTCGCGGCCGACGTACTCGCCGAAGTGCACCTCGTCGGTCGCCTCCCGCAGCCGCTGGAGGATCACCTGCTTGGCGGTCATCGCCGCGATCCGGCCGAAGTCGTGCGGGGTGTCGTCCCATTCCCGGCCGACCACGCCCTCGTCGTCGACCTCCTGGGCGTAGACCAGGGCGGCCCCGGTCTTACGGTCGATCTCCACCCGGGCGTGCGTCTCCGAGCCCTCGGTATGCCGGTAAGCGGTCAGCAACGCGGTCTCGATCGCCGCGAGGATCGTGTCGAACGGGATCTCCCGCTCGCGCTCCAGGGCGCGCAGTGCCGCGAGGTCGATGTTCACCTCTCCTCGCCCTCCACATCTTCGTCGTCAGTGTCGTCGATTTCGGGCAGGTCGTCGTCGTGCATGTCGGACTGGTCGTCGTCGATCTCCGCCAGGTCCTCGTCCGCCACCTCGTCGAGCCGGCTGAACTCCACCTGCACCCGACCGGGGCCGAGATCCGCGTAGGCCCACTCCCCGGACGTCCCGTCCAGGTCGAACCGCACCCGTTCGTCGTCGGCGGCGATCACCCGTGCGGTGACCTGCCGCTCGGTGGCCGGGCGGTCACCGGTCGCCGGATCCGCCGTACGCTGCTCCGGCGCGGACCGGCCGGGACCCTTCGTGGTGACCTTGACCAGTCGACCGACGTTACGCCGCCAGTGCCGGGGCAGGGTCAGCGGGCGGTCCACGCCCGGCGAACTGACCTCGAGCTGGTATTCCCCGGCGATCAGGTCCCCGCCGGTCTCCTCGGCCAGGTCGAGCGCGGCCGAGATGGCGCGGGACACGTCGGCCACCGCGTCGAGGTTGATGCCGCCGTCGCCGTCCACGATGATCCGGACCACGTGCCGTCGGCCGGCGCGGGAGACCGAGATGTCCTCCAGGTCGTACCCCTGCGCGATCACCACCGGCTCGATCACCGCCCGTAGTTGGGCCCGACGAGCCGTAAGATCACCCCGAGGGCGTTCCACGGAGCGCCGCTCACCAGCCCGCGGTCCAGCCGTCGACCGGCTGGTAGCGCGGCCACGCTGCGTCATATCCGCACTCCTTTCGAATCGTCGGCGGCCCGTGCGGGCAGCCATGCCAGTTCGCCACCGGGCCCAGACGCGCCCGGCGGCTGCGCAGAGCGTAACGCGCGGGCCGACCGGCGAGCCGGGCGGCGCACCGGCGGAGCGTTACGCCCGGTACCGGCCTTGTGGCCGGGGTCCGCGGCCCATGGTGTTGACTTGCCCGGTGCGGACCGCGGAGACCAACCAGAACCATCGCGTACGGGGGCGGTCCCGTCGCGACCTGATCCGGGCGGCCGGCCTGGTGGCACTGACCGCCGGAACGGGGTCACTGGCCGCGTGCGGCCTGTTCGGCGACGACCCGGTGCCACCGCCGCCCGACCCGCTCGCCCCCCTGGTGACCAACACCCTCGATCTCGCCGCCCGGTACGACGCCGCCGTGGCGGCCTTTCCCGATCTCGCCGACCGGCTGGCCCCGGTGGCACAGGCGCACCGGGCACACGCGGCGGAACTCGCCCGGGTGACCCGCACCGCCCTGCCCAGCGGCAGCCCGTCGGCCGGCGCCCCGGCGGGCACGGCGACACCCCCCGGCGACTCGAAGAGTGCGCTGGCGATGTTGCGGGCGGCCGAGACCGAGGGCCGGGAGACCATGGCCAAGGCCTGCACCGAGGCCCCGGCCGACCGGGCGGTCCTGCTCGGCACCATCGCCGCGGCGCGGGCCACCCACCTGGAGGTCCTCCGGTGAACCGGGCCGAAGGTGCCGTGGCGGGCCGAGCGGAAGGTGCCACGGTGAGCCGGGTGGGCGGCACGGGGACCGGCGGGCCGGCACATCGGCCGAACGGGAGCGACCGGACGAGCGGGCCAGCGGTGGTCCGGGCGGGGGTGGACGGATGAGCGGGCCACTGGACGCGGCACTCGCCGCCGAGCACGCGGCGATCTTCGCGTACGGGCCGATCGGGGTGCGACTGGCCGGGGCGGCGGCCACCGACGCACGGGCCGCCGAGGCCGCTCACCGGACCCGGCGGGACGCGCTGGTGCTGCTGTTGACCACCGGCGGCGGGACCGCGCCCGCGGCGGCGGCCAGTTACGAGTTGCCGTACCCGGTCACGGATCCGGCGTCGGCGCTGCGGCTGGCGGTCGAGATCGAGGAACGTACCGGCGCGGTCTGGCGGGCGGCGCTCGCCACCACCACCGGTGTCGAACGTGGGCGGGCTCTGGACGCGCTGACCGACTGCGCCGTACGGGCCACCCGGTGGCGGCGCACCGCGGGCGTCACTCCCGCCACGGTGGCATTCCCCGGTCGACCAACCTAGACCGCAGACCAGGCGCAGCGACGATCTTGCACTTGTGGTGGGCCACAAATCCGGACGAGTACCTCGATCCGGGGCGCCACAAGTGCAAGATCGTCGAGGGAATCGGTGGTGGGCGGGGATCGGTGGTGGGCGGGTCGGCCGAGTGGATCGTCAGCGAGTTGCGGGCGGGATACCCGGTATACATACTCGGTAGCCGTGTCCATCCGCTACGGCCTGCTGGCCCTGCTCGAACGCGGGCCGATGTACGGCTACCAGCTCCGATCCGCCTTCGAGGAGTCGATCGGCGCCACCTGGCCGCTCAACATCGGGCAGGTCTACACCACCCTCGGCCGCCTCGTCCGGGACGAGTTGGTCGAATCGTTGCCGGAGCACGACGCCGGGCAGCGGCCGTACCGGATCACCGAGGCCGGACGGGCGGACCTGGCCGGGTGGTTCGGCACGGCGCTGCGCCGTACCGACCGGCCCCGGGACGAGTTGACGATCAAGCTGGCGCTGGCGCTGGCCACACCGGGGGTCGACATCGACGCGGTGGTGAACACCCAGCGGGTGGCGAGCAGGCAGGCGCTGCAGGAGTTCGTCCGGCGCAAGATCCGCGACACCGACGCCGACAACGTCTCCGGGCGGCTGGTGCTGGACGCGATGATCTTCCAGACCGAGGCGGAGATCCGCTGGCTGGACCACTGCCTGGAGACCCTGGGCCGGGGCGGCACGCGGCCGGTAGCCGAGCAGCCGTAGGGGTTCCGGTCAGGGAATCGACGCCGGGCGCCCACCGGCACCGGATCCGCCGCCGTCGGGGGCTTTTCTTTTCCCCGGAAACCGACACACTGTGTCGATGTCCGCACTCGGTACGCTCGCCCGCCGGTTCAGCCACCGACGGTGGTTCGCCCGGACGGTCCGGTTCGTCGTCCCGGTCGACCGGGTGATCGGTCGCCTGACCAGGGGACGGGTGGTCGCGCTCGGGATCGCCCCGTCGCTGATCATCACGACCACCGGCCGCCGCTCGGGACAGCCCCGCAGCAACCCCCTGCTCTTCGTACGCGACGGCGACGCGTACGTGGTGATCGCCTCGAACTGGGGCCAGGCCCAGCACCCGGCCTGGTCGCTGAACCTGCTCGCCGACCCGAGCGCCACGGTCACCCTCGACGGCGCCCGGCTCCCGGTCCGGGCCACCCTGGCGGAGGGTGCGCAGCGGGAACGGCTGTGGCAACTGCTGCTGACGGAGTGGCCGGCGTACCAGACCTATGTGGAGCGGGCCGGCGGCCGGGACCTGCGGATCTTCCGGCTGGCCCCGGACGGCCCCGCCACCGCAGCCGACGACGGCGCCCCGGCGGACGGCCCTGCCGCCGTGGCCGACGATGGCGCCGACGCGGGTCCGCCCGACCCGCGGCCCTGAGCCCGGACCGGTCCGGGGTCAGCCGAGCGGGCCGCCGAGGCCGATCAACCGCCCGACCAGGTACGTCACCACGGCCGCCGCCATACCGAGCAGCAGTTGCCGGGTGCCGCTGATCCACCACGGCCGGCCGGTGAACCGGGCCACCAGCGCACCGGCCACGAACAGGCCCAGCGCGCCGACGCCCAACGCCAGCCAGAGGTTGGTGAAGCCGACCAGGTAGGTCAGCAGGGGCACCAGGGCGCCGATGGAGAAGCAGACCGTCGACAGGATCGCGGCCGTCCAGGGGCTCGGCTGCTCGTCCGGATCGACCCCGAGTTCCTCGCGTACGTGCACCCGCAGCGCCTCTTCGGGGTTGCTCCGCAGCGCCAGGGCGACCTGTTCGGCGAGATGACGGGGCAGCCCGCGCTGCACCCAGGCGTCGGCCAGTTCCTGCGCCTCGGCCTCCGGGTGCCGCTCCAGTTCGCGACGCTCCTTGGCCACCTCGGCGGCCAACTGCTCGTTCTGGGAGCGGACGCTGGTGTACTCGCCGAGCCCCATCGAGATCGCTCCGGCGACGAGGCCGGCGACGCCGGTCAGCACGATGGTGCGCGGCGCGATGCCGCCCCCACCGACGCCGGCGATCAAGGCGATGTTGGTGACCAGTCCGTCCATCGCACCGAAGACGGCGGGGCGCAGCCAGCCACCGGAGACGTCGGCGTGATGGTCCTCTCGTACCGCTGCCGGGGTTTCGGTCATGGCAGGGTGAGGATCTCGTGACCGTCCTCGGTCACCAGGATCGTGTGCTCGAACTGGGCGGTCCACCGCCGGTCCTTGGTCACGACGGTCCAGCCGTCGGCCCACATGTCGTACTCGTGGGTGCCGAGGGTGATCATCGGCTCGATGGTGAAGGTCATCCCCGGTTCCATCACGTCGGTGGGCCGGGGGCTGTCGTAGTGCGGGACGTACAGCCCGCTGTGGAAGGTCTCGCCGATGCCGTGGCCGGTGAAGTCGCGTACCACCCCGTAGCCGAACCGGCGGGCGTACGACTCGATCACCCGACCGATGACGTTGATCTGCCGCCCCGGGGCGACCGCCCGGATGCCCCGCATCATGGCCTCGTGGGTCCGCTCCACCAGCAGCCGGTTCGGCTCCGCCACCTCGCCCACGCAGAACGTGGCGTCGGTGTCGCCGTGCACCCCGTCGATGAAGGCGGTGACGTCGACGTTGATGATGTCGCCGTCCTCCAGCACGGTGGTGTCCGGGATGCCGTGGCAGATGACCTCGTTCAGGCTGGTGCAGCACGACTTGGGGAAACCCCGGTAGCCCAGCGTCGACGGGTACGCGCCCTGGTCGACCAGGAACTCGTGCACCACCCGGTCGATCTCGTCCGTGGTGACCCCCGGCTTGCAGTGCTCACCCGCGAGCTGCGTGGCCTGCGCGGCGATCCGCCCGGCGACCCGCATCTTCTCGATCGTCTCGGCGGTCTGCACGTGGGATCCGCGCCACTGGGCGGGCCGCTTCTTGCCGACGTACTCCGGTCGGGCGATCTGGGGCGGCACCGGCCGCCACGGGGACAGCGTGCCTGGGGTGAGTGGCGCACGGACGTTCATGCATCCAGCCTATCGCCGGGGGTGCGGGCGCTCACCGCGCCGTGACTCCCGCCACGACGGCTTCGTTCACCCCGGCGGGCCCACCCGCCGGCCGGACCGGTCGGGTCCGGATCAGGACGACAGGCGCCGCCAGAAGGTCAGCTCGGTGCCCTCGGCGGTACGGCTCACCCGCAGCTCGCCGAGCGCCCGGATCAGCTCCAACCCCCGCCCCCGGAACCCCGGATCGTGCGCCTCCCGCCACTGGCCGCTGTCCCGTACGGTCGCCACCACCGTGCCGTCGGCGACGGTCACCTCGACGGTGATGGTCCGGTCCACCGGTGCCACCGGATGCTCGATCGCGTTCGCCGCCGCCTCGGAGACCGCGACCACAAGATCGAACAGGTCTTCCTCGCCCACCTGGTGCTCGGTGAGGAAGTCCAGCAACCGCTGGCGCAGGGTGCTCAGCTTGGTCGGGTCCGCCGGCAGGCGCAGGGCGAACCGGTTCGGCGCGGTCTCCGCGAGCGCCAGGATCGCCACCCCGTCGGCCCTCGGCCGGCGTGGTGCCTGGACGAAACGCACCTGGATCAGCTCCTCTATCTGCTCTTCGGCCGGCTCGACCGGGATCGCCGCCACCGGCCGGGGCGAGTCCCACACCGGGCGGAACGGGAAGATCACGTCGGCCGGGGGCGCCACCGGGGTGGGTGCCCGTGCGGGGGCCGCGCTGTAGAACAGCAGCCGCGCCCCCGGCGCCAACCGGGACTCGATCGTGTCGTACCGGGCATCGGGCCCGGCCCCGATCGGCGGGCCGAGCGGTCGCCGGTGCAGCAGGTCGATCTGGCCCTCGGGGCCGAGGCAGACCGGTGACGGGTGACCCGCGCTGGCGTAGCAGAGCCGGCCGGTGTGCGGGTCGAACTCCAGGCAGACCACGATCGCGTACGACCCGCGCAGCGCGTTGCCGAACTGCGCGTTGAGGTGGGTGAGGGCGGTACCGGGCGCCACCCCGCCCAGCAGCTCCGCCAGCAGTGCGGTACGCAGTTGACCCATCGCCGCCACCGCCGGCACCCCGGTGTCGAGCACGTCCCCGACCACCAGCACCAGGTGGCCGTCGACGCTCGTGACCACGTCGTACCAGTCGCCGCCGCCCGTACCTGCGGTGTCGACCGTGGTGGTGCCGGCATCGACGCCGACAGGGAGTTGGCGCGTACCGTGCACCGGACCGGCCGGGTTTAGGCCGTCGTCTCCTGCCGGTCCCGCGCTCATCTCGCCTCCTGCTCCCGCCGGTGTGGAGGGCCGCTCAGCTCTCTCACCGTGTCCGCCCAGTACCCGATGGGAGGAGCGCCGTAACGCTTTGATCATGGTCAGTTGAGCGGTGTGGTGAGCACGACACCCACGGTGACCACGGCCGGAGCGGTCCGGGCGCGATCAGGCGGGGATCGGCGGCGGTAGCTGGATTCGATAATCGGATTGCCCCGACACCCCGGCCGGCCGCATGCTCGTTGTCATGCCGATGCGCGAGGACCGACGAGTGCGCCACCGGTGCGCCGGGTCGTCAACCGCGGCGGGAGCCGGACCGGCCCGCTGAGCCACTCCGGGCACCACAGATCTCCCGGAGACCCGGACACGGGTCTCCGACCGGGCCGGATCACACCGGCCCAGAGCCGGGCCCTCGGACGGCCCGGCGTACGCGACGGCGCGGGACGCGGTCACCTCTCTCACCCGTACGGCAACCGCCGTGCCAACGCCCGTTCCGCGCCGTCGCACCCACCACTGGGCCACGAGATCCGACAAACCACGCTCGGCGCCCGAAGCAGGTTCAGACCGACACGAACCAGGAGTGCCGGTCAGACCACGGCCAGGCCGACCACCCAGGTCAGCGCGATGGCGAGGGCGACGCTCAGTTCGACCAGCATGGCCAGGCCGAACGCCTTGAGCGCGTCCTTGGTCGACGGCCAGGCCAACCGGTTCTCGCCCAGCCGGAGCCGCTCGGCCAGCCAGACACCGAGCACGAAGCCGAGGACCAGGCCCACCACCGGCACGACGAAGAAGCCCACCAGCCCGAGTACGCCGCCGGCCAGCAACGTGCTGTTCGGCACCCCGGTCCGCTTCAGGTTCCGCCCCGGCCAGGCGTACTTGATGATGGTCCCGACCACGGTGAGCGCGGTGGCGATGCCGAGCACCACCCACCGGCCCCAGCCGCCGTCCGCGAAGATCGCCCAGATCAGTACGCCGCCCCAGCACAGCGGCAGTGCCGGCAGCACGGGCATGAGTACGCCGATGATGCCGGCCAGGATGGCCAGTCCAGCCAGGACAGTGACCAGGGAATCGGTGTCCGTCAGATCCACCCGGTCAGCCTGCCCTACGGAAGGCGGATTCGCGTAGTCGAGCGGTTATCTCGTCCGCCGCGACCGGCGCCCCGAAGTACAGCCCCTGCCCGGTGTCGCAGGTCAGCGCCCGCAGCCGGTCGGCCTGACCGGCCGTCTCCACCGCCTCGGCGGTCACCGACAGGCCCAGCGCGTGCGCCAACCGGACCAGGGCGTCCACGATCCGCTCGTCGACCAGGGCGAGCGGATCGCCGGTCCGGATCCCCTCGACGAACGGTGCGGCGAGCTTCAGCGTGTGGAACGGCAACCGCCGCAGGTACGCCAGGTTCGAGTAACCGGTGCCGAAGTCGTCGATGGCCAGGCGTACGCCGAGCGCGGCGAGCCGGCGCATCGAACGTACGGGCTCCCCGGAGGTGGCCATCAGCGCGCTCTCGGTGATCTCCAGTTGCAGCAGTTCGGCCGGGAAGCCGGTCTCGGCGAGCACGTCGGCCACCATGTCGACCACACCCGGATCGTTGACCTGCCGTACGGCCAGGTTGACGCTGACCACGAGGCGGGAGTCGGGGAACTCCCGCCGCCACCGGCTGCCGTACCCGCACGCCTGGTGCAGTACCCAGCGACCGAGTCGGATGATCAGGCCGGTCTCCTCGGCCAGCCCGATGAACTGGTCCGGGCCGAGCAGTCCCAGCTCCGGGTGCCGCCACCGGACCAGCGCCTCGACCGCCCGGGTCGATCCGTCGGCGAGTGCCACGATCGGCTGGTAGTCCACGGTGAACTCGCCCCGCTCCAGCGCGGCCGGCAGCACCGCGGCGAGCCCGGCGCGGGTGTTGTCCCGGGCGCCCCGCTCGGGGTCGTAGACCGCCCAGCGTCCGCGCCCGTCCGCCTTGGCCCAGTAGAGGGTGGCGTCCGCGGCCTTCATCAGCTCGGCCGGGCGGGTCCCGGCGAGTGGGCCCTCGACCAGGCCGATGCTCGCCGAGACCTCGAGCTGCTGGTCGCCGACATGCACCGGACGGGCGACGGTGGCCAGCGCCACCTCCGCCACGTCGATCACCTCCTGCGGGCCGCCGCTGCCGTCGACCAGGATGACAAACTCGTCGCCGCCCATCCGGGCGACCAGGTGACCACGGCCGGAGACGGATTCGGCGAGCCGCCGGGCGACCACCACCAGCAACCGGTCACCGAGGTCGTGCCCGAGGCTGTCGTTGATCGCCTTGAAGCCGTCGAGGTCGAGGAAGCAGAGGCCGACCCGGTCGGCGGGTTCACCGTCGGCGAAGACCGCCGCCAGCCGGTCGAAGAAGAGGGTACGGTTCGGCAGCCCGGTCAGCGGGTCGTGCAGTGCCTGGAAGCGCAGCCGCTGCTGCAACTCGTACCGTTCGGTGATGTCCTCGGCCATGGCCACGATGAACCTCGGCCGGCCGTCGTCGTGCCGGATCAGGGAGAGCGCCAGGTCGGTCCGGACGACGTCGCCGTCCTTGCGGCAGTACCGCTTCTCCACCCGGACGGTCTCCCGCTTGCCCTCGACCAGGTCCCGGTAGAGCTCGGCCAGCGGCTCGGCGTCCTCGGGGTGGCAGAGCGAGGTCACGTCGGTGTCGCGCAGTTCGCCGACGGAGTAGCCCAGCATCTCGGCGAACGCCTGGTTGACGTCGACGATCCGGCCGCCGGTGTCGGCGATCCCGATGCCCAGCGCGGCCCCGGTGAAGACGGCTCGGAACCGTGCCTCGCTGTCCCGCAGCGCCTGCTCGGTCTCGTCCCGGGCCTGCCAGGCCGAACGGCTGATCCGCTCCTGCTGGCTGAACGTCAGCTCGCGCAGCGCCCGGGCGAAGCCGGCGGCCAGGCCACCCTGCAACTGCGTCACCCGGTGCCGTACGGCCGGGGAGTCGGGCCGTTCGAGGAGGACCGCGGCGGCGAACCCGTTGCCGAGGGCGCGTACGGACCAGTCGAGCACGGCCGGGGCGGTCAGGTGCGCCCCGACGAGGGCCCGACCGACGTCGTCCGCGGGTTCGGCGCTGAACGGCTCGGCGAGCAACGCCTGCGCGAGCCGTACGGTGTGCACGGTCAGCAGGCGTTCGGTCTCCACCGCGCTCATCGGCACGAACCCGAGCCGGGCGACGGCGCCGGCCCACTGTTGGGCGTACCGGTGCACACCTGCCCGGCTGAACTCCTCACCGCCGGCCGGTGGTACGGGGGCCGGCACGGCTAGCCGCCGACGTGGTCAGGTGGGGCGATCCGCTGCCCGGCACCGCCGCCCGCCGGTCCACTGTGCACAGTGGAGGTGTTGCCCCTCCGGCGATGTTCGTCAGGCCGTTGCATCGTCCGCCTCAGCTCGTACCGCCGGTCGTCGACCGGATCGATGAGCCATCGAGCATACGCGCGGTCCGCCGCCCCGTGGCTCCGCCGCAGGGTCGTCACGATCCCGCCGATCGGGGCCCGTTCGACGGCACCGGGAGCGTCGCCCTAGTCGACGGACTCCAGCATCAGCGCGATGCCCTGACCGACCCCGATGCACATGGTGCACAGCGCCCGCCGCGCCCCCCGGTGGCGCAGTTCCAGCCCCGCGGTCAACGCCAGCCGGGCACCGCTGGCGCCGAGCGGATGCCCGAGGGCGATCGCGCCGCCGTTCGGGTTGACGTGCTCGGCGTCCTCCGGCAGTCCCAACTCGCGCAGGACGGCGACCGCCTGCGCGGCGAACGCCTCGTTCAACTCGACCAGGTCGACGTCGCCGATGCCGATGCCGAGCCGGTCGAGCAGCCGCCCGGTCGCCGGGACCGGGCCCATGCCCATCACCCGTGGCGGCACCCCGGCGGCGGCCGATCCGGTGATCCGGGCCAGCGGGGTGAGGTCGTAGCGGCGTACCGCGTCTGCGCTGGCGACGAGCACCGCGGCGGCGCCGTCGTTGACCCCGGAGGAGTTCCCGGCGGTGACGGTGCCGCCGTCGCGGAACGGGGTGGGCAGTGCCGCGAGCCGCTCCAGGGAGGTCTCCCTCGGGTGCTCGTCGAGGTCCACCAACCGGGTCTCCCGGCGGCCGGCCGGAACCTCGATCGGCGCGATCTCCTCGGCGAGCCGGCCGCTGGCCTGGGCGCGTGCCGCCCGCTGCTGGGAGCGGTACGCGAACGCGTCCTGGGCGGCCCGGTCGACGCCGTACTCGGCGGCCACGTTCTCCGCCGTCTCCGGCATGGCGTCGGTGCCCCAGCCGCGTTCCATCAGCGGGTTGACGAACCGCCACCCGAGCGTGGTGTCGTAGATCTCCGCCGCGCGGGAGAAGGGTGTGGTCGCCTTCGGCATGACAAACGGCGCCCGGCTCATGCTCTCCACCCCGCCGGCGACCATCAGGTCGGCCTCACCGGCGATGACGGCGCGGGCGGCGATCCCGACCGCGTCCAGCCCCGAGCCGCACAACCGGTTCACGGTGGTCCCCGGCACAGCCTCGGGGAGCCCGGCCAGCAGGGTCGCCATCCGGGCCACGTTCCGGTTGTCCTCACCGGCCTGGTTGGCGCAGCCGAGCACCACATCGTCCACGGCCGCCCAGTCGACCGTCCGGTGGCGGGCCACGAGTTCCCGGATCACGTGCGCCGCGAGGTCGTCCGGACGTACGCCGGCCAGCGCGCCGGCGTACCGGCCGATCGGGGTACGGACGCCGGAGACGAGGTATGCCGCTGTCACGCCGGGCAGCATAACCAGTCGAGATCAAGTCCCGCCCCGCCGGCCGCCCCGACCAGGTCCGGGGCGGCGACCAGGTACGTCGGGCACACCCGACCGGCACCGGTGCCCCGAGCCGGCAAGATAGTTTGTCCCCATGCGCCGGACCCTGGTCGCTCGCGGCGCCGCCGCCAGCCTGCTGACCGGAGTGGTCGTCGTGACCCTCGCCGTGGTCGCCGGTCCGACCTCCCCCGTCACCGGGTACGTCAGCGAGGCCGGCGTCGGCCCCAGCGGGTACGCGACCGCGTACCAGGTCGGGATCTTCGCGGTGGCGGTCGGCCTGCTCCTGCTCGCCGCGGCCCTGACCCCGACGCTGCGGCCGGCGTCCACCCTGCTGGCCGTCGGCGCCGCCGGCACCGGGCTGTCCGCCTCGGTTCCCTGCACCGCCGGTTGCCCGCTCCCGCCGTTCGAGCCGACCACCACCACCGACCTGGTCCACGGCAGCGGCAGCATCCTCGCGGTGGCCTGCGTCGTCTTCGCCATGGTGGCGATCGCCTGGTCGGCCACTGACGCCCGGGTGCTGCGCCGGCTCGGCCTGGTCGGCGCCACGGTGGCGCTGCCGCTGTCGGTGACGATCGGCCTGGCCATGCTCACCGTCGGCCGGGGACCCCTGATCGGGGCGGTCGAACGGACCCTGCTGCTCGTCATCGCGCTCTGGGCGATCGCCAGCGCATTGACAGCGGGCTTCGTACGCGGTGATATGTCACCCGAGCGTCCGGCCGGCTCCGCCGTCCGACATCCGGGCCGGCCCTGACCGGCCGGTCCCGCCCCCACGGGAACCGGTGGTAGCCGCAACACCGTGCCGGCGCCTCCGCCCCCGAGAGGATCGCCGATGACCGCCCGTCCCACCGCCCCCGAGGTCGCGACCGGTGCCGTACCGGCGGGTTCGGCGAGCGCCCTGTTCACCCCGTTGCGGCTGCGTTCGGTGACCCTGCCCAATCGGGTGGCGATGGCACCGATGTGCCAGTACTCGGCCGGTCCGGACGGTCTGCCCACCGACTGGCACCGGATCCATCTCGGTGCCCGCGCGGTCGGTGGGGCCGGGCTGGTGCTGACCGAGGCGACCGCGGTGCTGCCCGAGGGGCGGATCAGCCCGCAGGACACCGGGCTCTGGTCGGACGCCCACGTCGACGCCTGGCGGCCGATCACCGCGTTCATCTCCGAACAGGGTGCGGTGCCCGGGGTCCAACTCGCGCACGCCGGTTTCAAGGCGTCGACCTACCGGCCCTGGGCGCGGCACCGGGGCGGGGTGCCGGACGCCGGGGGCGGGTGGACGCCGGTCGGCCCCGGTACGGAACCGTTCGCTCCGGCGTACCGGATCCCGGCGGCGCTGGACACCGACGGCGTCGCCGCCGTGGTCGACGCGTTCGCAGCCGCCGCGACCCGGGCCGTGGCCGCCGGGTTCGAGGCGATCGAGCTGCACTCCGCCCACGGCTACCTGCTGCACGAGTTCCTCTCCCCGCTGTCCAACCATCGCACCGACGAGTACGGCGGCACCCTGACCAACCGGATGCGGCTGCCGCTTGCGGTCGCCCGGGCGGTACGGGCGGCGGTCGGCCCGGACGTGCCGGTGCTGGCCCGGATCTCCGCCACCGACTGGGTGCCCGACGGTTGGTCGGTGGCCGACAGCGTCCTGCTCGCCACCGAGTTGGCCACCGCCGGGGTGGACCTGGTCGACTGTTCCTCGGGCGGGGTGCTCCCCTCCGCACCGGTTCCGGTCGGGCCCGGCTACCAGGTGCCGCTGGCGGCCAGGATCCGGCGCGAGGCCGGGGTGCCCACCGGCGCGGTCGGGCTGATCACCGAGCCGGAGCAGGCCGAGGAGATCGTCGCGAGCGGGCAGGCCGATCTGGTCCTGCTCGGGCGGGAGTTGCTGCGTGACCCGTACTGGCCGCAGCGGGCGGCGGCCCGGCTCGGTGCCGCCCCCGACCGGCCCGCCCAGTACCTGCGCGCCTGGGAGTGACCGACCGCCGGGGATTCAGCCCCGGCCGGTGGTACGGCGACCGCGTCGGGACACCGAGTCGAGGATGACGGCGGCCAGCAGCACACCTGCGGTGATCATGAACCGGACCGACGAGTTGAGCTGGAGCAGGAACATGCCCGAGGTGATCGACCCGAGCACCAGTGCGCCGAGCAGCGCGCCGTAGGTCGAGCCCCGGCCGCCGAAGAGGCTCACCCCGCCGATGACGGCGGCGGCGATGGCGATCAGGAGGGTGTCGGCGGCCCCGGTGGACTGGCCGGCGGCGAATCCGCGGGACGCGGTCAGCACCCCGCCGAAGGCGGCGAACGCGGAGGCGAGCGCGAACACGGAGATCCGGATCAGCGAGACGTTGATGCCGGCCCGGCGGGCGGCCTCGACGTTGCCACCGACCGCGAAGATGCTCCGGCCGTAGCGGGTCCGGCGCAGCACCAGGTCGACGATGACCACCAGACCCACGAAGATCAACAACGCCACCGGTACGCCCTGCCAGGCGTTGAGTACGCCCACCGCGGCGAAGACCAGTACGGCCAGCCCGACCACCCGCACCAGCGAGGGCAGTACGCCCCGGGTCGGCAGTCCGGCCGCGATCCGGCGCCGACTGTCCACCAGCACGGTCAGGGCGTACACGACCACTGCCGCCGCGCCGATCACCCAGCCGGAGACGCTGTCCAGGTTGGTGTGGGTCAGCCCGCCGATCACCCCGGTGTACGGGAGGTTGATCGTCCCCTCCGGACTGAGCAGGTAGAGCTGCAGGCCCTGCCAGCCGATGTTGCCGGACAGGGTGACGATGAACGCGGGCACCCCGAGCCGGGCGAAGATGCTGCCCTGGAAGATGCCGATCGCGATGCCGAAGATGACCGCGACGATGATCGCCGCCACGTCGCCCCAACCGTTGCGCACGCTCAGTACGGCCAGCAGGGCGGCGGCCACACCGGCGACCGAGCCGACCGACAGGTCGATCTCGCCGAGCAGCAGGACCAGCACGATGCCGACACTGATCGTGCCGGTGGCGGCGATCTGGAGGGCGAGGTTGGTCAGGTTCTGCGGGCTGAGGAAGGCGTCGTTGAGCGACTGGAACACCGCCCAGATGACGATCAGTCCGATCACCACCGGCCAGGCGCCCAGTTCGCCGCCGCGCAACCGCCGCCGCAGGGCGTCCAGCGGGCCGGTGGTCCCCCGGTCGGCCGGGTGTTGGAGACCGTCACCGGCGGGCGGCTCCGGACTCGTGGTCGCCGTACTCATGCCGAGACCTCCCGCCGTGTCACGTCCGCTCCTCCGGGTCCGGGGAGTGGGCACCGCCGGCCGGCGGGCCACCGGCCGCACCGCCGGAACCCGGGCCGGCAGCCGAACCACCGGCGGCCGGACCACCGGCGGGTGGGTCGGGGACCGGGCCACCGGGCGGGCCGCCGACAACCGGGCCTCCCGCCGGGCCGCCGGGACCGGCGGTCGGACCCGTGACGGGTCCGGTCGCGGGGCCGGAGGCGGGCGAACCGGCCAGGCCACCGCCACCGCCCTCGGCGGAACGGGCCCGGCGTCGGGTGACGGCGTTGTCCAGCGCCCCGGTGATCGCCTGCACGATCTCCTCCTGGCTGGTCCGCTGCTGGTCGAACACCCCGGCGTTGCGGCCGAGGCGCAGCACCGCTACCCGGTTCGCGACCGCCTTGACGTCGGCCAGGTTGTGACTGATCAGGAGGACGCCGAGACCCCGCTGCCGGAGTCGTTCGATCAGGTCCAGCACCTCGGCGGTCTGTGCGACGCCGAGCGCGGCGGTGGGCTCGTCGAGCAGCACCAGCTTCGGTTCGCCGAGCAGCGACCGGGCGATGGCCACCGACTGGCGCTGCCCGCCGGAGAGGCCGGCGGCCGGCAGCCGTACGGAGGGGATCTTCACCGAGAGGCTGACCAGCAGTTCCCGCGCGCGTCGTTCCATCCCGATCTCGTCGATCACCAGGCTCCGGGTCAGTTCCCGGCCGAGGAACAGGTTGGCGACCACGTCGAGGTTGTCGCAGAGGGCGAGGTCCTGGTAGACGGTGGCGATGCCCAGCGCGGTGGCGTCGCTCGGTTTGGTGATCTGCGCCGGCCGTCCCTGCCAGCGGATCTCGCCCTCGTCGGCGGGGTTGACCCCGGCGATCACCTTGATCAGCGTCGACTTGCCGGCGCCGTTGTCGCCGACCAGGGCGACCACCTCACCGGGGTAGACCTCCAGCGAGACGTCGGCGAGTGCCTCGACCGCACCGAACCGTTTGGAGATGCCCGACAACGCGAGCACCGGTGTGTCGGCCACCGCCCTCACCCCGTTTCAGATCACGATCCGCCTGAGGAAGATCACGTGTTGCCCGAGGAAGATCAGGAATTGCCGCGGCGGGTCAGGAGATGCCGGCGGAGGCGCACGGTGCGGCGAACGCACCGGCACAGATCTGCGCCACCGTGTAGAACCCGTCCTTGATCACCGTGTCCTTGATGTTGGTCTTGGTCACCGAGACCGGCTCCAGCAGGACCGACGCGACGTCCTTGGTCCCGTTGTTGCGCATGGTGGTCGACTGCGCGGTGAAGTCCTGGCCGGTCGCCGCGTCGATCGCCATCTGCCCGGCGATGTCCGCCTCCGGTTTGATCGACTTGAAGACCGTCATGAACTGGTCACCGGAGACGATCCGCTGGATCCCGGCGAGTTCGGCGTCCTGACCGGTGACCGGGGGCAGCGGCGTACCGAATCCGGCGCCCTTCATCGAGGCGATCGCCCCACCGGCCATGCCGTCGTTGGCGGCGTAGACACCGATCACCCGGTCCCGCCCGATGGCCGTGATCGCCTGGTCCATCTCCTGCTGGGCCCGGTCCGGGGACCAGTCCGGGGTGTCGAACTCGTTGCCGATGTTGACCTTCCCGTCCAGTACGGAGTGGGCGCCGGCCTTGAAGTCGGCCGCGTTCGGGTCGGTCGGCGAACCGTTGATCATCACGATGTCGCCGCGCTTCGGGTCCTGCCCGTTCGCGCTCAACTGGTCCAGCAGCGCCTGCCCCTGCACCATGCCGACCCGCCGGTTGTCGTACGAGACGTAGAAGCTGACCGGGCCGGAGGCGAGCCGGTCGTACGCGACCACCGGCACCTTCTGTGACTGGGCGTTGCTGACGATCGCGCCGGCCGCCTTCGCGTCGACCGCGTCGAGGATCATCACCTTGATCCCCTGGGTCAGCATCGCCTCGGCCTGCGACTGCTGCTTGGCCGGGTCCTGGTCGGCGTTCTGGTAGAGGACCTCGCACTTGGGACACAGCTCGGCAAGCCGCGACTGGATCAGCGGCCGGTCGAAGGTCTCGTACCGGGTCGTCTTGGATTCCGGCAGCAGCAGACCGATCTTGAACCCGTCGGCGACCTTCACGTTGCTGGAGGTCGTGCCGCTACCGCCGCCGTTGTCGTCGTCTCCCCCACAGCCGGCAACCGCGAGCCCGGCCACGAGCAGCGCGCTGGTGACGCGCACGGCGGCGCGAAATCTCGTTGACACGTCTACCTCCTGGCTAGCCGACCCCGTCGCCGTAGTACCGCCGCAGGGGTTTCACATTTGCCCTGGTTGTCAGCTTGGCGGAACTAAGCGGTCTTTGGAGCTGCTTTGCCAGCATCGGTGGCACCACGCTGCCGAGGATCCACCCCGACAGCCGTCGACCGGCAGAAACGAAGGCTCAGAACAGGATGGTGGCGAACGTACCGACCGGCTGGAAGCCGCAACGCTCGTAGACCCGGCGGGCGGGCACGTTGTAGTCGTTGACGTAGAGCGACACCGTCGGCGCGACCCGGGTCAGGGCGTCCGCCACGACCGCGGCCATCGCGGCGGCGGCGATCCCCCGGCCGCGCCACCCCGGCGCCACCCAGACACCCTGGATCTGCGCGGTGCGCCGGGTGACGACCGCGAGTTCGGCCTTGAAGACCACCTGGCCGTCGACAAACCGGGCGTACGCGCGGCGCGCCCGGACCAGGTCGGCGACCCGACGGCGGTAACTGCGCCCACCGTCCTCGGCCAGCGGTGACACGCCCACCTCTTCGGTGTACATCGCCACGGCGGCCGGAAAGAGCAGGTCGACCTCGGCCGGGCGGACCGGGCGCACGTCGGGGTCGACCGGGATCGGCGGCTGCGCCCCGGTGGCCAGCAACGGCTGGTTCGGGCGTACGTCACGGGCCGGGCCCCAGTGCGCCGAGAGCTGCTCCCAGAGGCCGAGCACCTCGTCGGCCCGCCCGACGATCGACGAGCAGAACCGGTCCTCGGCGGCGAGCAGTTCACCGAACGCGCTGATCGCGGAGGCGGTCGCCCGTACGGGGGTGAGCTGACCGCCGACCCAGCAGAGCGACTCGATCTCCCGGCCGGAACCGTAGCCGTAGACCCGACCGTCCGCCCGCCACCAGGACAGTCCGTGCGCGGCGATCCGCTCGGCCACCTGGGCAGCCGCGTACGGTTCGAGGTCGAGCAGCCGTTCGACCGCGCCCCGCTCGGCCTCGCCGAGTTGCCGTACCGGAACCATCAGCACACCCACCAGCGTGCCAGATGAGTGACCGCTCGGGCGGGGCGACGTCCGTGCCCGCCCCTCAGGAGGGGGCCCTTCCGCCACCGGAGGCGACAACCAGCGGCGCTTCCTGCATCCCGACGCTGGTGGGGCGGTGTTGGGCGGCCCAGCGTACGACCGGGGGTTGTGCCGCGCCGAGCAGCGCGAAGAGTACGGCCAGCACCAACCACCCCGGCGCGCCCCAGCCGATCGCGAGCGTGGTCACCAGGACCGGGGCCAGCATGCCGCCGAGCTGCATCCCCATCCCGTACGCGCCCTGGTACTGCCCCTGGGCGTGGGCCGGAGCCAGCCCGAACGAGATGCCCCAACCGGCGGCGGAGTGCCAGAGTTCCCCGATCACGTGCACCAGTGCGCCGGCCACCAGCAGGCCGACCGCCACCGGGGTCGGCACCCCGCCGCTGGCCGCGTAGAGCAGGCAGGCGACACCGATGGCGACTCCGGCCCGGCGGGCGGCGTGCGCGGCCCCGGTCAACTGCTCGGTCCCGCGCGAGGCGCGTACCTGGAACAGGACGATGACGGTGGTGTTCACCAGGAGCAGGACCGAGATCAGCCAGCGCGGCGCGTGGGTGTGCTGGGCGATCCAGAGCGGCAGTGCGATGTTGAGCAGACCGAAGTGCATCGACATCAGCCCGTCCAGCACGGTGAAGGCCAGGAACGGGCGGTCCCGCAGGGCGATCAGTCGTGGCCCGTTGCCGGTCCCCCGTACCGGCGGGATCGGCGCCATCGGGATCAGGACCAGTGCCGCCCCGGCGAGGCTGGCGGCGTTGACCGCGATCAGCGTGACGTACGCGGCCCGGGTGTCGGCGGCGAGCCCGACGCCGGCCAGGACGGTGCCGACCGAGATGCCGACGTTGGTGGTGGCCCGCAGGTACGCCCTGGTGCGTACGCGCTGGTCGGGTGGTACGGCACCGGCGATCATGGCGCCCCGGGCACCCCGGAACGCGGCGTCGCTGAGCGCGGTGGCGACCCCGACCAGGAGGAACTGCGGGAAGGACCGGACCGCGATCAGGGCCGCGGTGAGCCCGGCCGAGCCGAGCAGGCCGAGGAACTGGATGCCGCGCGGCCCGAACCGGTCGGCCAGGTAGCCCATCGGGGTGCTCGCCACCAGGCTGACCAGCGCGGTCACGGTGAGACCGACACCGACCTCCGCCACGGTCAGGCCGACCGATCGGGTCAGGAAGAGCGCGCTCGCGGTGAGCCAGATGCCCCGTCCGACCGTCTGGACCAGGGTGGAGACGGCGAGGATCCGGGCCGCTCCGGGTTCCGGCAGAAGTCGTTCCGGCAGAAGTCGCATCACCCCACCCAACCGTACGACCGTACGGTTTGTCGCCCCATTATTGCCCGACTCACGTCGAGGGGGTTGCAGCCGATGCGTTGGCGATATATCGTCGACACATCAGCGATACTCACAGGAGGAGTTACATGAGTTTCCACCGAAGGTTCCAGGCGATGCACGACGAGTCCCGGATGCGCGGCGGCTTCGGCTTCCCGTCCTTCTCCCCCGGCGGCCACGGACATCCCGGTCACGGCCGGGGACGGGGTCGCGGCCGGGGACGCCGGCCGAACGTGCGCGGCGCCGTACTGGCCCTGCTCACCGAGCGGCCGATGCACGGCTACGAGATGATCCAGGAGCTCGACTCCCGTACCGGCGGTGCGTGGCGGCCGAGCCCCGGCTCGATCTACCCCACCCTGCAACTACTCGAGGACGAGGGCCTGATCGTCGCCGCGGCGGCCGAGGCCGGCGGCGGGCGCAAGCGCTTCAGCCTCACCGAGGCCGGCCAACCCGAAGCCACCGAGGCCGCCCAGACCCCACCCTGGGAAGAGTTCACCCCCGACACCGTCAACAGCTGGCAGGAGATGCGCGACGCCGGCTTCCAGGCGATGAACGCCCTCCGCCAGGTCATGATCAACGGCACCGACGACCAGCGCGAACGCGCCGCCCAGGTCCTCGAAGAAACCCGCCGCAAGCTCTACGCCATCCTCGCCGAATCCGAGTGACCGCCTCAGCACCCAGGACCAGACAGCAGAAAGGGCATCCCCACCACAGGAGGGGATGCCCTTTCCGTACGCACAAAGGTTTTCCGGGCGGCGTCCCCACGACGGGGATCAAGCCTGACGACCCAGAGTGGGGACGCCGCCCGGAAAACCCCCTAGTGAACAGTCACCGTAGGCCCGGTGATCATGTCCCGCAGCTCCTCGGGCAACTCCGCACCCATCTCATCCGCCAACCGCAGCGCCTCTTCGATCAGCGTCTCGACGATCTGCGCCTCGGGCACCGTCTTGACCACCTGACCGCGTACGAAAATCTGGCCCTTGCCGTTGCCCGACGCGACGCCGAGGTCGGCCTCCCGGGCCTCGCCCGGTCCGTTGACCACGCAGCCCATGACGGCGACCCGCAGCGGCACCGGCAGCCCTTCCAGACCGGCGGTGACCTCCTCGGCCAGCTTGTAGACGTCGACCTGGGCCCGACCGCAGGACGGGCAGGAGACGATCTCCAGACCCCGTTCGCGCAGGCCCAGCGACTCCAGGATCTGGTTACCGACCTTGATCTCCTCGACCGGCGGCGCGGAGAGCGAGACCCGGATCGTGTCGCCGATCCCCTCGGCCAGCAGCGCGCCGAACGCGACCGCCGACTTGATGGTGCCCTGGAACGCCGGCCCGGCCTCGGTCACCCCGAGGTGCAGCGGATAGTCGCACTGCTCGGCGAGCTGCCGGTACGCCCGGATCATGACCACCGGGTCGTTGTGCTTGACCGAGATCTTGATGTCCCGGAAGCCGTGCTCCTCGAACAGCGAGCATTCCCAGAGCGCCGACTCGACCAGTGCCTCGGCGGTCGCCTTGCCGTACTTGGCGAGCAGGCGCTTGTCCAGGGAGCCGGCGTTCACACCGATCCGGATCGGCACCCTGGCCGCCTCGGCGGCGCGGGCGATCTCGGCCACCTTGTCGTCGAACTGCCGGATGTTGCCCGGGTTGACCCGGACCGCCGCGCAGCCCGCGTCGATCGCGGCGAAGACGTACTTCGGCTGGAAGTGGATGTCGGCGATCACCGGGATCTGCGACTTCTTGGCGATCGCCGGGAGCGCCTCCACGTCGTCCTGGGAGGGCACGGCAACCCGGACGATCTGGCATCCGGACGCGGTCAGCTCGGCGATCTGCTGGAGCGTGGCGTTCACGTCGGAGGTAAGGGTGGTGGTCATCGACTGCACCGAGACCGGGGCACCGCCGCCGACCGGTACGGACCCGACCATGATCTGGCGACTGATCCGCCGGGGTGCGAGCGGCGGCGGAGGTACGGCCGGCATACCGAGACTGACAGCGGTCACTGGACACTCACCTTGAGAAGAGCGTGATCGGATTTACCACGTCCGCGGTGACGGTGAGCAGCGTGAACGCCCCACCGATCAGGATCACCACGTACGTTACGGGCATCAGCTTGAGATAGTCGACGCGCCCCGGGTCGGGGCGGCCCAGCCGGGCGAAGATCCAGGTGCGGACCCGTTCGAACCAGGCGATCGCGATGTGGCCGCCGTCCAGCGGCAGCAGCGGCAGCAGGTTGAAGATACCGACGAAGAAGTTCAGCGAGATGAACACCAGGACGAGGACTTCCCAGGCGTCGTTGGCGACGGCCTCGCCACCGAGCCGGCTGGCCCCGACCACGCTGATCGGGGTGTCCGCGTCCCGCTCACCACCGGTGATCGCGTTCCAGAGGGCCGGGATCTTCTCCGGGATCCGCTGCAACGCCTGCACCGTGCCGACCGCCATGTCACCGGTGTAGTCGGCGGTCGCGCCGAAGGCGTCGATCGGGCTGTAGGTGATCATGCCGGGGGTGGTGATGCTGAGTCCGACACCGAGCGCGGAGACCGGGGAAACCGGGCCGGTGGCGTCACCCAGGGGCGGGCGCTGCACCGAGGCGAGCTTCACCTCGGCCTGCTGGGTGGCGCCGTCGCGCTGGAAGTCGACCTTCGCGGGCGCGTCGGAGGGCGTACGCCGGACCACGTCGAGGACGTCGCCCCAGGTGGAGACGGCGGCCCCGTTCACCGCGGTGATCCGGTCCCCGGTACGGAGCTGGGCCTGGGCGGCCGGGCTCGGCGGGTCGTTCGGGGTGCAGGCGCGCTGCACGTTCTCCACCACGACGCAGTCGGCCAGGGCGATCACGGCCGGCTGCTGCCGGGCCTGCGCCTCGGTGGTCGGGAAGTCGGGGTTGGGCAGGCCCATGAAGACCGCGGCGAACCAGAGCGCCACGATCGCCAGCAGGAAGTGGGTGATCGAGCCCGCGGACATCACGATCGTCCGCTTCCACACCGGGAACCGCCACATCGCCCGCGGCTCGTCGGCCGGGTCGACGTCGTCGTCCTGGGGGGTCATCCCGACGATCTTGCAGAAACCGCCGAGCGGGATCGCCTTGAGTCCGTACTCGGTCTCGCCCCGGCGGAAGGACCAGACGGTGGGGCCGAAGCCCACGAAGTAGCGGGTGACCTTCATCCCGAAGCTCTTGGCCGTCACCATGTGTCCGGCCTCATGCAAGCTCACCGAGATGAGAATCCCCAGGGCAACCACCACGACCCCGAGCAGGTACAGCATCAAGCTCCCTTCACCGACATCTCGATGATCTTCTGAGCGTGCTCGCGTGCCCAGGACTCCGCCGCGAGCACCTCCTCGACGGTACCCGGTTCGTCCAGTTCCGGAGCCGCCTCCAGGACCCGCTCCAGCGTGTCGACGATGCCGAGAAACGGTAGCCGACCCGCCACGAACGCGGCGACGCACTCTTCGTTGGCGGCGTTGTAGATGGCCGGTCGACCCCGGCCGGTCAGCCCGGCCTGCTTCGCCAGCCGCACGGCCGGAAACGCCGCGTCGTCCAGCGGGGCGAACTCCCAGGTGTGTACGGCGGTCCAGTCGACCGCGGCGGCGGCCTCGGGCACCCGGTCCGGCCAGCCCAGGGCCAGCGCGATCGGCAGCCGCATATCCGGCGGGCTGGCCTGGGCGATGGTGGAGCCGTCGACGAACTCGACCATCGAGTGGATCACCGACTGCGGGTGCACCATCACCTCGATGTCGGCGTACGGGACGTCGAACAGCTCGTGCGCCTCGATCACCTCGAGGGCCTTGTTCACCAGCGTGGCGCTGTTGATCGTGACGACCGGTCCCATGTTCCAGGTCGGGTGCGCCAACGCCTGTTCGGGGGTGACCCCGGTCAGCTCGGCCCGCCGCCGCCCCCGGAACGGTCCACCGCTGGCGGTCAGGACCAGCCGGCGCACCTCGCTCCGGTCACCCGAGCGCAGGCACTGGGCCAGCGCGGAGTGCTCGGAGTCGACCGGCACGATCTGGCCGGGTCGCTGCACCGCACCCCGTACGATCGCACCGCCGGCGACCAGGGACTCCTTGTTGGCCAGCGCGAGCGTACGACCGGCGCGCAGCGCGGCCAGGGTGGGTGCCAGCCCGAGCGAGCCGACCACCCCGTTGAGGACCACGTCGGCCGGCCACTGCGCCAACTCGGTCATCGCCGACGGGCCGGCGAGGATCTTGGGGATGCGGAAGCCGCCGCTCGGGTAGCCGCGCTTGGCGGCCTCGGCGTAGAAGGCGAGTTGCAGGTCCTGGGCGGCCGAGGACTTGGCCACCCCGACGGCCTCGACCCCGAACTCCAGGGCCTGGGCGGCGAGTTCCGCCACGTTGCCACCGCCGGCACCGAGCGCGACCACCCGGAAGCGGTCGGGATTGCGCCGAGCGATGTCGATGGCCTGGGTGCCGATCGACCCGGTCGAGCCGAGCAGCACGATGTCACGGGGAACGCTCACCCGGACATTCTCCCTGAACCACGCCGACTACCGGACACCGAGCCTCACGCCCCGCCGGTGACCTGCCGATCCGGGCCGCCGATCCCCCACGGGAGACCGGCTCACCCAGGACGGCGCAGGACAAAGGTCTCCAACTCCTCGCCGCCGTACCAGTCGGTCCGCCGGCCGATCGGCGTCATGCCCAGCCGCCGGGTGACCGCCATCGAGGCGTTGTTGCCCGGCGACACCACCGCGTAGATCTCGGGGGTCCCGTGGGGGAACTCCCGGTCGACCGCGCCCCGGGCCGCCTCGGTGGCGAAGCCGTGCCCGTGCGAGTCCGGGTGCAGGTGCCAGCCGACCTCGATGTCCGAGGTGGGGGTCGAGCCGTCGGCACCCGGCAGCGGTTTGAGCAGCACCGTACCGACGACCTGTGCGGTGTCCCGGCGCTCGATCGCCCAGGCGCCGTAGCGGTCGCCGTGATCGGCGTGCCGGGCGTGCCAGCGCCGTACCACGTTGGCGGCCCGCCCGGGATCGGTGAGCGGGAGGTCGGGCGACGCCCCGAGCCAGCGGGTGACCTCCACCAGGGAGTAGATCTCGAAGATCCGGCTCAGGTCGCCCGGTTCCTCGGTCCAGTTCCGGACGACCAGCCGCTCGGTCTCGAACACCGTCATGGCCCGCGATCCTAGACCAGCCCGAAGCCGTGTCGCGATCACATAAAAGTCGGTCGGCCGGCAAGGAAGCCGATCTTGAACATGGCACGTCATCTGCTCGCCGTCGAGCACGCCCGGCCCGACCGGGCCCTCCGGGGATCAGGAGGGGCCGGACTCACGGATGCCGAAGCGGCGGTGGAAGCGGGCCAGCGGAGCGGGTGCCCACCAGTTCCAGCGGCCGAGCAGGCGCATCGTCGCCGGCACCAGCAGTGCCCGGACCAGGGTCGCGTCCACCACGATCGCCACGATCATGCCCACCCCGATCAGCTTGATGAAGGTGGTCCCCCCGGTGGCGAAGCCGGCCACCACGACGACCAGCAGGAGCGCCGCCGCGGTGATGATCCGGCCGGTGTGTTGCAGCCCGGTGGCGACGGCGGCGGTGTTGTCCCCGGTCCGGTCCCACTCCTCCCGTACGCGGGAGAGCAGGAAGACCTCGTAGTCGGTGGCGAGCCCGAACAGCACGGCGAGCATCAGGATCGGGTTGCTCGGCTCGATGAAGCCGGTCGGGGTGAAGTCGAGCAGGCCGGCGAGGTGCCCCTCCTGGAAGATCCAGACGACCACGCCGAACGAGGCGCCGATCGAGACCAGGTTCATCACCACCGCCTTGATCGGCAGCACCACCGAACCGAAGGCGAGGAAGAGCAGCACCAGGGTGGCCGCCGCCATGATCAGCGCCATCCAGGGCAGTCGCGTACCGAGGCTGTGCAGGAGGTCGGCGTCGGCGGCGGGACGACCACCGACGAGTACCTCGGCGCCGGCCGGGCCGGGCAGCCGGCGCAGTTCCCGTACGGCCGACTGGGCGGTCTCCCCGGTCGGCTCACCCCGGTACGTCACGGAGAGCAGGGTGTGCTCGCCCCGGTTCGCCGCCACCCGTACGCCGGTGACCCCGGACACCCGACCGACCTGCTCGGCGAACCCGCCGGTCACCTCCGCCGGCACCCCCGACACCAGGACCTCGATCGGGTTCGGGTTGCCGCCGGGGAACTCGGCGCCGATCCGCTCGGTGACCACCCGTGGCTGCGCGTCGGCCGGCAGCACCCGCTCGTCGATCCCGCCGAACTCGATCCGCAGGAACGGGGCGGCCAGGATCGCCAGCACCACCAGCACACCGACCAGGTACGGCAACGGCCGCCGCATCACACTGCGCGCCAACCGCGCCCAACCGCCCCCGGCGACCGCGCTCCCGTCCCGACCGGCCCCACCGGTCCCGCCTTCCGCAGCCGACGCAGCAGCCGACGCAGCGGCAGCAGCGGCCGACGCAGCCGCTCGGGCGGCCCGGCGGCGGGCACCCGGCAGTGGCACCCGGAGCGCGTTGATCCGGGGGCCGAGTACGGCGAGCAGCGCCGGCAGCACGGTCAGGGCGGCGAGCATGGCGACCAGCACCGCCGCCACCCCGCCCAACCCCATCGACCGGAGGAACACCTGGGGGAAGATCAGCAGGCTGGCCAGAGCCAACGCGATGGTCAACCCCGACACCAGCACGGTACGACCGGCGCTGTTCATCACCCGGGCGATCGCCGCCGAGGTGTCGTGCCCGGCGGCGAGTTCCTCCCGGAACCGGCTGACCACAAAGAGCGCGTAGTCGATCGCCATGCCGAGCCCGATCAGGGTGATGATGTTGACGGCGAAGACCGACACGTCGGTCACCAGGTGCAGCAGCCGTACGGCGACGAACGCGCCGAGGATGGCCAGTCCACCGATCAGCAGCGGGGTGGCCGCCGCGACCAGCCCGCCGAAGATCAGGATGAGCAGCACCAGGAGGACCGGGAGGGAGAGCGTCTCGGCCCGGGTGATGTCCTCGGTGGTCTGCTTGTTCGCGGTGACCAGGAACGGCACGTTGCCACCGATCTGGGTCCGTACGCCGGGGGCCTCCAGGTCCGGTCGGAGCCGTTCGAAGGCCGCGGTCTTGCCGTCCTCGTCGCCGGCCCGCAGTTGCACCAGGGCGTAGGTGGCCCGCCGGTCGGTGGAGAGCAGGGCCGGGGCGCCGGTGGCGTACCAGTCGGTCACGCTGACCACCTCGGGCCGCTGGCGCAGGCGCTCCAGGGTGGCGGTGACCGGCTCCCGGACGGCCGGCTGGTCCACCGTCGTGGTGGCGGAGGAGTAGAGCACCAGCACGTCGGCGCCCTGCTCACCCAGTTCGGCGACGATCCGCTGCTGGGCACGGCTGGACTCGCTGGCCGGATCGTCGAAGCCGCCGCCGGTGAGCGAGCCGAGCACCCCGGTCCCCCAGGTCGCGCCGAGCAGGACCAGGGCCAGCCCGCCGCCGAGCACCGCCCAGCGGAACCGTACGACCGCCGCACCCCACCAGTCGAACATCGACATCCTCCCGCGTCGCCCGTCCCGTCCCGCCCGGCGGTGCCAGCCACCGGTACGGGTGACGATCAAGATCCGGGTTCAGCCTAGGACCCTCCCGGACGGCTCCGATCGGCACTAGGCTCCCCGGATGAGCACAGAGCTGCCCCGGCGGGCCGACGTGGTGGTCATCGGGTCCGGGCACAACGGTCTGGTCTCCGCCGTGCTGCTGGCCCGCGCCGGCCTCGACGTGGTGGTGCTGGAGGCGTCCGGGACCCTCGGTGGAGCCACCCGGACCGAACAGCCGTTCGCGAAGGTACCGGGACTGCGCCACTCGACCGGGTCGTACCTGCTCGGGCTGATGCCGCCGGAGCTGATCGCCCTGCTGGACGTGAAGATCCCGGTGCTACGCCGCGACCCGCACTACTTCCTGCCGACGCCGGGCGGCCTCGGCTCGCCGTACCTGCTCTTCGGCAGTGACCGGGCGGCGACCCGGGCGCAGATGGCGTCGGTCTTCTCCCCCGCCGACGTGGCCGCCGACGACGCCATGCAGGCCGAGTTGGCGGCGTTGCGCGACGACCTGGCGCCGGCCTGGCTGGCCGAGCCGCTGCCGGTGGCGCAGACCGCCGAGCGGTACATCCGGCCGGCGCTGCGCGACATCTTCGTCGACCTGGTCACCGGCTCGGTCGCCGACTACCTGGCCCGGTTCGAGTTCCGGTCCGAGCTGCTGGTCTCGATGTACGCGGTCACCGACGGGCTCTCCGGGCTGAACGCCGGTCCGGACGACCCCGGCACCGGGCACAACTTCCTGGTGCACAACATGTGCCGGCTGCCCGGTGCCGACGGCACCTGGATGATCACCGAGGGCGGCATGGGGACCGTCTCGCGGACCTTCGCCGACGCCGCCCGCGCCGCCGGGGCCAAGATCTTCACCGGTACGCCGGTCAGCACGGTCACCCTGACCGGCGGTACGGCCACCGGCGTGGTGCTCGCCGACGGGCGGGAGATCGACGCCGAGGTGGTGCTCGGCGCCTGTGACCCGTACCGGTTGATCGACCTGTTGCCCGACGGCGCCCTGCCGGCCCCGCTCGGCGAACGGATGGCGGCGGTACGCCGTACCGGCACCACGCTCAAGCTGAACCTGGCACTGTCCGGGCTGCCGCGGTTCTCCTGCCTGCCGGCGGACGCCCCGAGCCCGTTCGGCTCGACCATCCACCTGCTGCCCGGCTCGGCCTCCCTGCTCGACGGGGCGGCCGGGGAGTCCCCGATGGCGGCGCTGCGCGCGATGTGGGCCGACGTGCGGGCCGGGCGGCTGCCGGAGGAGCCGACCATCGAGTGGTACCTGCACACCACCGTCGACCCGTCCCTGCGCGACGAGGCGGGGCACCACTCGTCGGCGCTGTTCGTGCAGTCGGTCCCGTACGAGCTGGCCGGCACCACCTGGGCCGAGGCGATGCCGTCCTATGTGGACAAGCTGCTGGCGGTCTGCGAGCGGTACGCCCCCGGCACCGCCGACCTGGTCGCCGACGCGGTACCCCTGCCCCCGCCCGGCATCGAGGCACATTTCGGCATCACCGGCGGGCACATCCACCACGTCGACAACACGGTCGCGTTCGCCGACCGGATGCCGTACGCCACCGGAATCGACGGCCTGTACGCCGGCAGCGCCGGCTGCCACCCGGCGGGCAGCGTGATCGGCGCCGCCGGACACAACGCCGCCCGCCGCATCCTCACCGACCTCAACCGCTGACCCCGCACTCGCGCGCTCGCGCCGCGCGCTCGGGGCTGCCGCTCATGTAGAGAAAGAGTGGCTATCCGGAGGCGGATAACCACTCTTTCTCTACATGAGGCGTTACGGGTGGGGCGGGGTCAGTCGGTGGTGGTGGTTGCTTCGGCGGGGACGGGGGCTTCGGTGCCGGCGCGGTGGGCGCGGATCTCGTGGCCGACGCTGGTGAGGCAGCGACCGCTGGGCAGGTCGAAGCGCCACCCGTGGAGCTGGCAGGTGAGCTGGTCGCCGTCGATGATGCCGAACCGGGTCAGGTCCGCCTTCAGGTGCGGGCAACGCCGCTGTACGACCCAGTCGCCGAGCGTGACGTCCTCGGCGTCCGGGCGCTGCTCGGCGTACCAGCCTTCGGCGTACTGGAGCCGCTCCTCGGAGAGGCACTTGAAGAAGGCGTACACGAACTCGTTGTACTGACCGATCCTGGCGGCCGAGAACCGGCAGGAGAGGAAGAGGGAGTTGACCCAGTCGACCTCGCCGGAGTGCAGGAGCGACTCGATCAGCGTCCGCTCGGTACGGAACCGGTAGCGGACCTTCTCGTCGGCGGCTGCCCGGACCTCCTTGCCCGGGAAGTCCACCACGATCGACTCGACCGACTCGCCGTCGTAACCGATGAGGTCGAACCGGATCGGACCGCCGACGCCCTTGGCCAGGTAGACGGACTCTTCGAGCAACGGCTCGATCCGGCGCTTCATCTCACCCAGGACGTCGACCTCCGGGTGCCGCCAGGTCGCCTTGGCCGCCTCGATCACCGGCCGCTGCCGGGCCTGGTACTCGCGCAGGTGCTCTTCCTTGTTCTCGAAGAACTTGCGGACGTCGGCGACCGGGTGGGTGGTCTCGCAGGTCTCGGTGGTCAGCTCGGAGACGGTGCCGGGCAGGAGGATGACCCCGTTGTCGTAACCGAGCCCCTCGTAGTGGTCGATGAAGACCTGCTGGTCGGGGAAGATGTTGCCCTCGTCGCCGTGGATGTCGTTGAACTGCCACAGGTCGTCGTCGAGAAAGCAGGGCGGTCCGGCGATCGGGAAGACGTAGGACGCCTTCAGGTCGTCGATGTAGCGGATCGTCCGGTCCATCTGCCGGTCGCGCTTCTGCTTGCCGAACGCCGTCTTCGCCGCCGCCGGCAGCTCGTAGACCATCGGGTACCAGATGGCGCCGGAGAACTGGATCATCTGCGCGTGCACGTGGCCCAGTTCGCTGAAGACGTCCAGATCGCTCGGGCGGGCGTCGTTCTGGTTGAGCAACCGGACGCCGTCGTACTCGACCCAGAGTGACGAGTCACCGATGGGGCCGTCGGTCGGGCTGGTCAGCGCCTGGATCATCACCTTGAGCCCGCCGTCGAGCTCGACCACCTCGTTGCTGGTGGTACGCAGGAAACTGGTGAAGCCCAGGTCCCGCAGCTCGTCCTCCAGCTCCGAGGTCGGGTACGCCGGCAGCAGGACGGTCGCCTTCTTCGAGATGAACCGCTTCAGGTGGGCGGCGTCGAAATGGTCCCGGTGCAGGTGCGAGACGTAGAGGTAGTCGACCTGGCCGAGGGTCTCCCAATCGAGCTGTGAATTGTCCGGGAATGGGAACCACGAGGCGAAGTAGGCCGGGTTGACCCACGGGTCGCACAGGATGCTGCCCGCACCCGTGTCGATCCGCATACTGGCGTGTCCCGTACCGGTCACTCGCACCGCGCACTCCTTCAACCGAGAGAACAAGTCGTACGCCCAAACGCTACCGGAGTGAGTACGGGGCCCAACCCGCGACGCCAGGTTGGCTGCCTCACGCCAGCGTGGAGACCCTCCGGCGCAGCCGGTGACCGGCGTGCCAAACTGAACCGGAGATCCGATCGTGAGGGGAAGGACCGAACGTGGCAGGAAGCGAGCCGGTAACGTCGCCCGATCAGCACAAGCCGGGGCACCGCAGGGCAGGCCGGATCGGCGCTGTCGTCTCCGCGGCGGCTCTGCTGGCCATGCTGGTCGGTAACCACGAGGGCGCGACCGAGGACATCTGGCTGATCGGCATCGCAGCCGGGCTGCTGCTGATCGTGATCGGCGACACCGTACTGCGTCGCAACGGGCTCCGTTCCTGATCCTCGGCGGCCGCCGGGATCGGCACGGTACACCGGCAACGTACACATTCAGGCCCGTCCCGGAACCGGGACGGGCCTGAATTCATGTTCTATCCGGTTGCCCGGGATGATCGAGACGGTCAGCGGCGGCGCAGGATGTCCTGCACCTCCTTGAGCGCGGCGTCAACCTCGGCTTCGAAGTAGCCGCCGGGCACCAGGCCAAACTTCATCAGGTCGAGTTCGGCCGGGTTGACCGGCATCGGCCCCCGCCCGGACATGCTGGTCAGGATTCCGTCGAACAACCGGTCCACCTGCTCCGGGTCGTACCCGCTACCGAAGCGGCGGACCTGGAACTGGCGACGGATGTTGTCGACCCGCTGCATGTCGCCACCGGGGCCGCCGGGCATCGGCGGAGGGCCACCAGCCGGCGGGCCACCCATCGGTGGGCCACCCATGGGCGGGCCGGCGATCGGCGGACCACCCGCGGGCGCCATGCCCGGTCCGGGACCGGGGCCACGGCCGCGCAGGTCACGGTCGGGCATCCGGATTTCGGCGGTCATGTCCGTCTTACCGTGGCGTCCCGACTCGAAACCGTCGAAACGGTCGTCCGGCGACGGCCCGAAGTTGGGACCGGGCGGACCGGCCGGCCCACGGGCACCGGGAGGCGGGCCGCCGGGGCCACGCGGGTTGTCATAACCACCGCGCGGCGGGACCTCGCCGCCGAAGACGCCGGTCGGCTCGTCGTACCGTCCGTACGGGTCCGGGGGCGGCCCGGCCTGGGCGGGCATCGGTCGTTGCGGCAGCGACGGCTGTCCCGGAGGCAGCGCACGGTCGTCCCGCATCGGCGGACCCATCCGGTCGGGGTGACCCATCGGACCGGGAGGACCCATGCGGTCGGGGGGCCCCATCCGATCCGGGGGACCCATCGGGCCGGGAGGGCCCATCCGGTCCGGCGGACCCATGCGATCCAGAGGGCCCATCTGTCCGGGGGGACCCATGCGGTCCGGAGGGCCCATCTGTCCGGGGGGACCCATGCGGTCCGGCGGACCCATCCGGTCGGGGGGACCCATGCGATCCGGGGGACCCATCCGGTCGGGGGCGCCCATCCGGTCGGGCGGACCCATCCGGGCCGGCAGGCGGGAGTCGGCGCCCCGGCTGCCGCCGCCGCGCTCCTCCAACTCGGCGAGCTGGCGCTCGACCCGGTCGAGATGCAGGTCGACCTGCCACTCGTCGTAGCCGCCGAAACGGACCCGGAACACCACGTCGTGGACTTCCGCCGAGGCGACGGGCGCGCCGACCGGCGAACCGGCGAGCGTGGACTCGACCCGGTCCAGGAACGTGTCAACCTCGTCGACCTTGTAGCCCCGCCGGAGCGCCTTACGCCGGAAGCGTTGACCCTGACTCGCCACTATGTCTCCTGCTTCGATCGCTCATCACGCAGCCCACTGCGCCAGCCGGCCCATCCGCGGTGCCCGGTCACGTGGCCACCTCGGCCGCGGCCAACTGCCCACATGCCCCGTCGATCTCCCGCCCTCGGGTGTCGCGGACCGTGGTCGACACCCCGGCCTCGCGCAACCGTCGGACGAACTCCCGCTCCACCGGCTTCGGGCTGGCATCCCAGCGGCTGCCCGGCGTCGGGTTGAGCGGAATGAGATTCACGTGTGCCAGCCGTCCGGCCAGCAGCCGACCGAGCAGGTCGGCACGCCACGGCTGGTCGTTCACATCTTTGATCATTGCGTACTCGATGGAAACGCGACGCCCCGTGCGGTCGGCGTAGTCCCATGCCGCATCCAGCACCTCGGCGACCTTCCACCGCTGGTTGACCGGAACGAGTTCGTCGCGCAGATCATCATCGGGCGCGTGCAACGACAGCGCAAGGGTCACCGAGAGGTCCTCGCCAGTCAACCGGCGGATGGCCGGCACCAGACCGACCGTGGAGACGGTGATGTGGCGCTGGGACAGGCCGAGCCCCTCCGGCGCGGGGGCGCAGAGCCGCCGTACCGCCGCGATCACCCGGGAGTAGTTGGCCAACGGCTCGCCCATGCCCATGAAGACCACGTGCGACAGCCTCGGCGGCGAACCGGCGACCGCACCGGACGCGGCCACCCCGGCGAGGTAGACCGCCTGGTCGACGATCTCGGCGGTGGAGAGGTTCCGGGTCAGGCCGGCCTGACCGGTCGCGCAGAACGGGCAGGCCATGCCGCATCCGGCCTGGCTGGAGATGCAGACGGTGATCCGGTCGGGATAACCCATCAGGACGCTCTCGACCATCGAGCCGTCGTGCAGCCGCCAGAGCGCCTTGCGGGTCGCGCCGTCGTCGCAGGCCAGCTCGCGGACCGGGGTCAGCAGGGTCGGCAGCAGCGCCTCGGTGATGCGGTCGCGGGTGGCGGCCGGCAGGTCCGTCATCTGTGCCGGGTCGCGTACCAGCCGACCGAAGTAGTGGGTGGAGACCTGGCGGGCGCGGAACGCGGGCTCGCCCAACTCCGCGACCAGCGCCTGCCGGTCGGGCAGGGCGAGGTCGGCGAGATGGCGCGGAGGCATTGCCGCGCGGGCGGACTTCCCGGCCGCCGTCGGCGCGTCCGGACTGATCTGGATCATGGGCAGGCTCGTCATGGCTTGTCCAGTCTCCCACGCCGACGGAAGCACGTACCTGGCCGAGGGGTCCGAACCGGTACGTGAACCCGGTGAGGTCGCGGACGTGGGAACATCTCAGCCGACCGGCACCAGGAGCGCCAACAGGAGATAAGCGACAGGTACGGCGAACAGCACCGAGTCCAGCCGGTCCATCAGACCGCCGTGTCCCGGCAGCAGATTGCTCATGTCCTTGACGCCGAGATCCCTCTTGATCATTGATTCGCCCAGGTCCCCGAGGACCGCCGCACCCGAGACGGCCACCCCGAAGAGGGCTCCCCAGAGCGGGTTCACGTCGAAGAGGAGGAAGAGCAGCAGGGCACTGCCCCCGGCCGCCGCCAGTACCGACCCGGCAAAGCCCTCCCAGGACTTCTTCGGGCTCACCGACGGGGCCATCGGGTGCTTGCCGAACATCACCCCGGCGGCGTACCCACCGGTGTCGGAGAGCACCACGGCGGCGATGGTCACCACCACCCGCAGCGGCCCGTTGGTGGGTTCGGCGGCGAGCAGCGCGGCGAAGCCACCCAGGAACGGCACGTAGACGGCGATCAGCGTCGCCGCGGTGATGTCCCGCTGGAAGCCCGCCGGTCCGTCGCCGAGCCGCCAGACCATGGTCGCCAGCACGGTCACCAGGAGCCCGAGGCTGAGCGCGTCCGGACCGGCCCACCAGGCCAGCCCCACCATCAGCACACCACCGACGACCAGCGGCACCAACGGCGCCTCGGCGCCGCCGCGCCGTACGGCCTGGGTCATCTCCCAGATGCCGATCGCCACCGCGGCCGCGATCACCGGGAAGAACGCGACCGGCAGCAGGACGAGCGGAAGGACCACCGCCGCGCCCAGGCCGAGTCCGACGCCGATCGCGGCCGGCAGGTTGCGCCCGGCCCGGCTGTTCGCCGGTAGGGTCGCGGGCCGTCCACGGCCGGCTCGACGTCGACCGGTACGGGGACGCGCGCCGGTCGGCTCGGCCTCCTCCGGATCGAGGGCCGGTGCACCGTCGGGCATCCCGCCCGGACCGTGCTCGACGTACTCGGGGTGCAGCCGGCCGGGGTCGACCTGCTCCGGCCGCCCCTGCCGGGGGTCGCCGTAGTCCGCTCTCGGCTGGTTCGGGTAACCGGGCGGCGCCACCAGGTTCTGCTGGTTCTGCTGGTCGAAGCCGCGGATCGGTGCCCAGCCGACGGGATCGGTCAGCCCGTCCGCACCCGCGTCGGCCAGGTCGTCGCCACCCGGGTAGCCGCCGCCGGGGTAGCCCGCACCGGAGTCCCCCGGTCCGTACGCAGGCCCGTCCGGCCGGTCCGTGCCCGCGTACGGGCCGGGCGGTCCCCCGTACGGACCGGGCGGGCCGGTGTAGCCGTCGCGACGGGCCGGCGCGTCACCGTGCCGGTACCCGGACACGGGTGCATAGCCCGGCGGGTCGGCAACGGCCTCGGGCGCGGCACCGGTGTGCCGCGCCCGAAGTCGAGGCTCCTCGGGAGCATCCGGCCAGTACGGGCCGGCAGGTCCGTCCTGGCGCTGCCGGCCCTGTGACTCGGCGCTGCCGTTGGGGTCGAGGTAGGACATCAGACCTCGAGCAGCTCGGCTTCCTTGTGCTTGACCAGTTCGTCGACGTGCGTCGAGTACTTCTGGGTGAGGTCGTCCAGCTCCTTCTCGGCGCGGCGCCCCTCGTCTTCACCCGCCTCGCCGTCCTTGACGATGCGGTCGAACTCCTCCTTGCCCCGGCGGCGGATGTTGCGGATCGCCACCTTGGCTTCCTCTGCCTTGTTCCGCGCCACCTTGATCATTTCCCGGCGCCGCTCCTCGGTCATCTGCGGGAGCAGGATGCGGAGCTGGTTGCCCTCGTTGCCGGGGTTGACGCCGAGGTCGGAGTCGCGGATCGCCTTCTCCATCGCCTGCAGCTGCGAGGCGTCGTAAGGCTTGATGATCGCCATCCGGGGCTCGGGTACGCCGACCGACGCCATCTGGGTCAGTGGCGTCGGGGTCCCGTAGTAGTCAATAATGATCTTGGAGAACATGGCCGGAGTGGCCCGCCCGGTGCGGATGGCACCGAACTCCTCCTTGGCGTGCTCGACCGCACGTTCCATCTTTTCCTCGGACTCGAGGAGAGTGTCGTCGATCACCTGCTCCCTCGCCTCCCTCTGCTAAGTCGTAGTCGTTTCTCATGCCCGGCTGCCCGGCTCGCGCCGCGCTCTGCTCGATGGTCCCGGCTTACGCCGTGCTCTGCTGTCCGGTCCCGGCTTACGCCGTGCTCTGCTCGATGGTCCCGGCTTACGCCGTGATCTGCTCGATGGTCCCGGCTTACGCCGTGATCAAGGTCCCGATCCGGTCGCCACCGACGGCGCGGATGATGGTGTCGTCGCCCTCGGCCCCGAAGACCAGCATCGGCAGGCCGTTCTCCTCGCAGAGGCTGAACGCGGCGGCGTCGGCCACCCGGAGCCCACGGCGGAGCACCTCGGAGAAGGTGATCTTGTCGAACTTGCTGGCGGTCGGGTCGGTACGCGGATCGGCGGAGTAGACCCCGTCCACCCCGTTCTTGCTCATCAACACGACGTCGGCACGAATCTCCAGCGCCCGCTGGGCGGCGACGGTGTCGGTCGAGAAGTACGGCATCCCGGCGCCCGCACCGAAGATGACCACGCGGCCCTTCTCCAGGTGCCGGATCGCCCTCAACGGGATGTACGGCTCGGCCACCTGGGCCATCGTGATCGCGCTCTGCACCCGCGTCTCGATGCCCTCCTTCTCCAGGAAGTCCTGGAGGGCGAGGCAGTTCATCACCGTACCGAGCATGCCCATGTAGTCGGCCCGTGCGCGGTCCATGCCGCGCTTCTGCAACTCGGCGCCGCGGAAGAAGTTGCCTCCGCCGACCACCACGGAGACCTGCACGCCACGGCGTACGACGGTCGCGATCTGCCGGGCGATGGCCTGGACCACGTCGGGGTCGACCCCGATCGCCCCGCCGCCGAAGACCTCACCGGAGAGCTTGAGCACCACCCGGCGGGCCCGACCGGGCGGCGGCGCCGTCGGATCGTCCGCCGCCAGGCTCCGATCACTAACCACCTGCGTCATCCGACCCGCCTCTCTCCCGCGGACATCCCGTCCGCTGCCCCGTCGCCGCACCTGCCGCTGCCGACCCTATGTGACGAGGAGGCCGCGGTGCCTGTCATGTACACCGGCGGCCTCCTCGTGGTTTGTCTCAGTCCCTCACCGACCCGGGCCGCAGTGGTGGCCCGGACCGACGGTGGGATCCGTCAGGCCTGGCCGACCTCGAAACGGACGAAGCGGGTCACGGTGATGCCAGCCTCGGCGAGCACCTGCTTGACCGTCTTCTTGTTGTCCGTCACGGACGGCTGCTCGACCAGGACGTAGTCCTTGAAGAAGCCGTTCACCCGACCCTCGACGATCTTCGGCAGGGCCGCTTCCGGCTTGCCCTCCTCGCGGGCGGTCTGCTCGGCGATGCGCCGCTCCGACTCGACCGTCTCGGCCGGCACCTCGTCACGGGTGACGAACTTCGGCCGCATCGCCGCGATCTGCATCGCCGCGCCGCGCGCGTCAGCGTCGGCGGCCTCGTCGGTCTTGCCGGTGTACTCGACCAGTACGCCGACCGCCGGCGGCAGGTCCTGCGCCTTGCGGTGCAGGTAGACCGCGATGGTCCCGTCGAGTACGGCGAAGCGGTTGAGCACCAGCTTCTCGCCGATCTTGGCGGACTGCTCCTGGATCAGGTCGGCGACGGTCTTGCCGTCCAGCGTCGAGGCGAGCAGCCCCTCGGCGTCGCTCACACCCGCCTGCTCGCCGTGCTCGACGAGCTGCTGGGCCAGCGCGATGAAGTCCGCGGTCTTGGCCACGAAGTCGGTCTCGCAGTTGAGCTCGAGCAGCGCCTTGCCGGAGTGGGCGACCAGGCCGTTCGCGGCGGTACGGCCGGCCCGCTTGCCGACGTCCTTGGCACCCTTGATACGCAGCAGCTCGATGGCCTTGTCGAAGTCGCCCTCAGCCTCGGTGAGCGCCTTCTTGGAGTCCATCATGCCGGCGCCGGTCAGGTCGCGGAGCCGCTTGACATCCGCAGCGGTGAAGTCTGACATGACTCTCTCTTCGGTGATTGGGACTGCGATTGATGATCTGCTAAAGGGATAACTCGGTCCGGGCGCGTGGTGTCCACGTACGCGCTCGGGCCAGCCGGCCGCGGTGTGCGGCCGGCCGACCCGGCGGCAGGGTCACTCAGCGGCGGCGGCCACGGGTTCCGCGGCCTTCGGCTCCGAGTCGTCGGCCTTCTTGTCGGTGTCCTCGATCAGCTCGCGCTCCCACTCGGCGAGCGGCTCGTCGGCGGCCACCACACCCGGCTCCGGCTTCTCGTCGCCGCCACGGTGCTTGCCGGAGCGGGCGATCAGGCCGTCGCCGACCGCCGCCGCGATCACGCGGGTGAGCAGTTCGGCGGAGCGGATCGCGTCGTCGTTGCCCGGGATCGGGAAGTCGACCTCGTCCGGGTCACAGTTGGTGTCGAGCACCGCGATCACCGGGATGCCCAGCTTGCGGGCCTCGTCGACGGCGATGTGCTCCTTCTTGGTGTCGACGACCCAGATCGCGGCCGGAACCTTGGTCATGTCCCGCAGACCACCGAGCGTCCGGGTGAGCTTGATCTTCTCCCGGGAGAGCTGCAGGGTCTCCTTCTTGGTGTAACCCGCGGCGGTGCCGGAGAGGTCGCCGAGCGCCTCCAGTTCCTTCATCCGCTGGAGCCGCTTGTAGACCGTCTGGAAGTTGGTCAGCATGCCACCGAGCCAGCGGTGGTTGACGTACGGCTGGCCGACCCGGGTCGCCTGCTCGGCGATGGCCTCCTGGGCCTGCTTCTTGGTGCCGACGAACAGGATGCTGCCGCCCTCGGCGACGGTCCGGCGGACGTACTCGTACGCCGTCTCGATGTACTCGAGGGTCTGGCGCAGGTCGATGATGTAGATGCCGTTGCGCTCGGTGAAGATGAAGCGCTTCATCTTCGGGTTCCAGCGGCGGGTCTGGTGCCCGAAGTGGACACCACTTTCCAGCAGCTGACGCATGGTCACTACGGCCATGGTGGGGTGCTCCTTCGATGTCCCTGGTTGTCACGCCGGGCCGGTTGGCCCGGCGTCCTGGCGCCTGGTCGACGGTCATGGTGGGCCCAATCAAGATCGGGACCAGGGGGCCGTCGTCCCACGGGCAACCGTGGAAAGGGCGCGCGAGGTCGACCGCGCAGGGCGGTCGCCATTGCCAAGTGTACGCCCCGCGCCCCCCGCCCCCGCACAAGCCCGGCAGGCCGGGCGAACGCGGGGACACCGGTGACGCGGGGAACGGGTGGTGCGTACCCGCTCAGCCGGCGGCGAGTGCGGCGGCGACGAACAGGACCAACCCGACGGTGAGGTACGCCGTCGGCGGGCGCAGCCACACCCTGCCCGGATCACCGATGGCCGCGCCCCCGGTCAGCAGCGCGTACATGCCGGTGGCGAACATCGGGAGGCCGAATGCGAGGAATGCCCCGGAGACGACCCCGCTGGGCGATACCGGCCCGCCGATCGCCCCGTCGACCAGGATCCGGAGCGCCGGCACCTCGAAGATCACCACCAGTACGGCAAAGAGCAGGGCGATGACCGGGCGGCGGGTCCGGTAGACGCCGTCCCCGGCCGGGGCGCCACCCGGACCGATCCGGCGGGGGCCGTCGGCGGGCTCGCCGTACAGACCGGTGGGCTCGCCGGTGGGGAACTCCGGTCCCGGCGGGAGGTCGGCCGGCTGGGCCGGGATCATGATCATTGGGCCGGTGGGCAGGTGCAGTGCTCCGGCGGCCGGGTCGGCCTGCGGGGACGACAGACCCGCACCGGGTACGGCCGGGGCGGGCGCCTGCGCGCTGCGGCCACCGGCGACGATCGGGTAGCCGGACAGAGGCGGGCGTTCCGTACCGCCCGCGCTGTGGGCCGGTTCGGTCCCGCCCCACCCACCGTCGACCGCCGGTTCGGCCAGCCGCCCGGTGGTCTCGCCCCGGCCGGTCGGTACGTCCCCGCCCCGCCCCGGGTCCGCCGCGTCCCGCCCACCACGCTCCGCCGGTACGGGGACGGCGTCCGGCCGTATCCGGATCGCTTCGAGCGGGTCCCGCCCCAGGTCGATCGGGTCGGCGTAGCCGGTGGGGGCGTACCGGTCGGGTTCGTTGCGGAACCGGTCCGGATCGGCGCGGAACCGATCCGACTCCCCGGTGAACCGGTCCGACTCGCGACTGCCGAGACGGTCAGGATCGCGACTGCCGAGGCGGTCAGGATCGGCGGTGAACCGGTCGGGGTCCACGGCGAAGCGGTCCGGACCGGCGGGGTACCTGTCCCGGTGGGAGTCGCCGTCCGGGTCGGCGGAGTGCCGGTCCGAGCCGGCCGGATAACGCTCGGACTCGGGATAGCGCTCGGACTCCGCCGGGTAGCGCGCGTCGGTGCTGGTCCGCCAGTCCGACTCGGGATATCCGCGCTCGTCGGCGTACCAGCGCGGCTGCTCCTGACCCTCGGGGAAGTTCCGTTGTCCGTCCACGATCGGGCACCGTAAACGACCCGCCCGAGGCGGCGCCAATTAGATGACCTTGATGCCCGGCTTGTTGCCGCTTCTGACTTCCGGCCGAGGCGCCGCTTTTTATCCGCGATGCGGAGATTCCCCGACGGGAGCTCGCGCCGTACCCGCCGGGGGTGCGTACCTGCACGTGACGAAGGTCGCTGCGCGCGACGGCCGGTCGGCGGACCATCACCCGGTATGACGGTTACCGAGGAGTTCGCCCTGGCGGAGATGTTCCGCCGCTTCGCCCGGCACGAGTTCCGCGGTGTCTCCCCCCGGTACGAGTACCTCTCCGCACTGCTCGCCGAACGACCGGACCTGTCCGGGCCGTTGCGCGCCGCCGGTCCCGGGCAGCGACGGGCGATCCTCTACTTCGCCGCCGTGCAGTACCTGCTCCGGACCAGCGCGGCGGGGCATCCGCTCGCGGCGTACCTGCCGACCCTCGGCGGTGGGCGGGAGGTCGACGACGGGCTGGGCCTGGCGTTCGCCGACCTGGTCGGTGCGTACCGGGACGAGCTGACGGCGATCTGCGGAACCAGGACCACCCAGACCAACGAGGCCCGGCGGGGTGCGGTGCTGCGTGCGGGCTTCGGCCGGGCAGCCGCGTACGCCGAGGACCGGCCGCTGCACCTGGTCGAACTCGGCACCAGCGCCGGCCTGCTGCTGATCAGCGACCGGTACGCCTGCCGGTACGTCGGCCCGGACGGCCGCACCGAGACGTACGGGCCGGCGGGGGTGCCGGAGTCACTGACCATGACGGTCGGGCTGCACGGTCCCGGTTGGCCCGAGCCGGCCGCCACCGAGCTGACCGTCGCCGATCGGGTCGGCATCGACCTCGCCCCGATCGACGCCACCGATCCGCTGGCCACCGACTGGTTGCGGGCCTGCGTCTGGCCGGAGCAGACCGAACGGCTGGCCCGGTTGGAGGCGGCCCTCGCGGAGGTGGCCCTGGTCGGGCCGCGACTGGTCGCCGGGGACATGGTGCAGACCCTGCCCACGCTGCTGACGGAGGTGCCGGACGGGGTGGTGCCGGTGGTCTTCGCCTCGATGGCGCTGACCTATCTCGACCGCGCCGACCGGCAGCGGCTGGCGGCGATCCTGGCCGGGTTCGGCGCCCGGCGTGACCTGACCGTGGTGCTCAACGAGGCGTCCGTCTCCGGCGCCGAACTCTTCCTCGACCGACGACCGGCGACGGCCGGACCGCCGGGGGTGCTCGCCGCCGCGCTGCTCACCGTGGTCGCCTGGCGCGACGGCCGGGCCACCGTCGAGGTGCTGGGCCGCACCGGCGGGCACGGCGACTGGTTGGAATGGCACCCCATGACGTACGCGTACGCGCCACCGGCCTGACCAGCGCTGGCACTCAGCCGCATAGCACGATGGTGGCTTGATCGTCCGGCTGTCCACAGGGCGCCCCGTCGTCCACAGGCTCGCCCTCGCCGGCTGCGCCGTACGGCCGGTCCGTTCACCCTCGACCCCATGACGCTGGAACGGAAGGCGGTCGGCGCGTACGGCGAGCGGTGTGCCGTACGGCACCTGGTGGCGAACGGTCTGCGGGTGGTGGACCGGAACTGGCGTACGCCCGCCGGACCGCACGGTCCCGCCGGGGAGATCGACATCATCGCCTGGGACGGTCCCGTGCTCGCGTTCTGCGAGGTGAAGACCCGACGGGGCGCCACCTTCGGCTCTCCCGCCGAGGCGGTCGTGCCGGCCAAGGCGCGGCGGTTGCGGCGGTTGGCCGCGCAGTGGCTGGAACAGTCCGGCGCCCATCCGGCCGAGGTTCGCTTCGACGTGGTCTCGGTCTTCGCCCCACCGCGCGGCCCGGCACAGGTGGAACACCTCAAGGGGGCATTCTGAACCCTTGGCCGGCTGACCCCCGGCCGGTGAGCCGCGCCGATCGGCGGCGCGACTCACCAGCGCGGCACGGCTCACCGAGGCGGCGCCCAACCGGCGGAGTGTGGGTCAGCCGGGGTTGGCGGCGTTCCAGTCGACGAGTTCGGGCGACCGGTTGGTGATGATCCCGTCCACCCCGAGGCCCTTGAGCTGCTGCCACTGGGTGGCCGAGTCGACCGTCCAGACCATCAGCGCCACCCCGGCGGTGTGCAGGCTCGCGATGACCGCCGGACGGGCGGTCAACGCCGCCACCGCCGGGTTGTACGCGGTCAGGTGGTACTGCCGGGCGATCGCCACCGGGTCCGCGTCGAGGGTGCTGCGCAGCAGGCCGAGCGGGATCTCCGGGGCAAGCTGGTAGCTGTACGTGAGCGCGCTGGTCTCGAAGCTCTGGATGAAGACCCGCCCGGTCATCTGCTCGGCCCGGATGATGTCGATGATCCTGCCAACCTCGGCCTTGGTGTGCGCACCCTTGATCTCCAGCAGCAGCTTGCCACCACGGGTACGCAGGTCGGCCAGTTGCTCGGCCAGCGTCGGCAGGCGTACGCCGGTGAACTGCGGGCCGAACCACGAACCGGCGTCGAGTTGCTTGAGCTGGGCGGCGGTGAGGCTGCGGATCGCGCCGGTGCCGTTGGTGGTCCGGTTCACCGTGCTGTCGTGCATCACGAAGGGCACGCCGTCCTTGCTCGGCTGGACGTCGTTCTCGATCCAGTCGGCCCCGTTGCTCCGGGCGATGTCCTGGGCGACCAGGGTGTTCTCCGGCGCCACCGCCGAGGCACCCCGGTGGGCGATGACGGTCAGCGGCGCACCGACGGGCCGGAGGTACGGGCTCGGCGCCAGCTCGGTGACCTTGACGTTGTCGAACGAGACGGTGGCCCCGTTCACGATCAGCGCCTGTACGCCACCGGCCGAGCGCTGCAGGCTGCTGGTCCGGAGCACCTCCCGGCCGCCGAAGAACCAGCGGGCGTTGATGCCGTGCACCTCGGCGGCGATGCTGATGTCCCGACCGGTGCCGGCCGCCGAAGGCGCCGCGGCGGTGTTCGTCACGTTCCACGTGTTCGCCGTGGTGAGCTGGGCGAACTCCAGCCCGTTGGTGGCGGTGCTGCCGCTGCGCAGGGTGGCGATCCACCACGGCGGGGCACCGGCGGTCGGTACGTCGAGCCCGAGCGCGGTCCACCGGGTCTCCTCGGCCACCGACTCGAACCGGACCGTCGCCTCGAGCCGGAAGTCGTTCAGGTGCCGACCGAAGGTGATCTTCTTCGAGCCGCTGCCGGCGGCCCCGTACAGCCGGCCGTTCTTGACCGTCCAGTCACCGTCGACGGCCCGCCAGCCGGCGGGCAGGCCGCCCGTGTCGAAGTTCGCGGAGACGACCACGCTGCCGGGGGCGGCGGCGGCCGGCGTGGTGTTGTCGACGGCGGTGAGCGTCGACACCGAGGCGGCCAGCGCCAGCAGTGCGACGGCGACCCGGCCGGGGGTGGTGGCACGGGCGGGCGCGATACCCGATCGAGTGAAGACCATGATTGGGCACGGTAGGGCGGACCGGGGAACAGTCGACCCCGAATCAGTGACGAGTACGGAAATCAAGGATGTACGACTCATCGTCGGCCGAAGTGGCCGATCCCGAACGGAAGCGGACCCGTGCCGGTGGCCGGTGCCGGCGTACCGGTTAGAGTGCCGGGCGTCATGACGAGCACTCCCACGGCCACCGCCGCTGGCCGACCCCTGAGCAAGCTGCCGTCACTGACCGGGTTGCGGTGGATCGCCGCGATGCTGGTCTTCGGCTTCCACGTCGGGACGATGCGGGTCATCGCCGAGCCCGACTACCACGCCGTGGTCAGCAAGGTGTTCACCCTCGGCCTGTCCGGGGTCCAGTTCTTCTTTATCCTCAGCGGGTTCGTGCTGGTCTGGTCGGCCCGACCCGGTGACACCCCGCTGGCGTTCTGGCGGCGCCGGGCCGCGAAGATCTTCCCCAACCACGTGGTGCTCTGGGCGGCGGTGCTGCTGCTCGGGCTCTACTGGGCGGACCCGTTCAACCTCAAGGTCGCGCTCACCAACCTCTTCCTGGTGCAGGCCTGGAACCCGACTCCGGGTTGGTTCTACAGCGTCAACACGGTGAGCTGGTCGCTCTCCTGCGAGCTGTTCTTCTACCTGTGCCTGCCCCTGGTCCTTCCGCTGATCCGCCGTCTGCGCCCCTGGGTCCTGGTCGCCGTCATCGTCGCGATGCCGCTGCTGATCCTCTCCCTCTGGCCGGGTCAGCTCCTGGTGCCGGAGGCGGACCGGTGGTGGTTCACCCAGGTGTTCCCGCTGGTGCGTTCGCTGGAGTTCTGGATGGGTGTGGCCGCGGCCGAGCTGATGGTGCGCGGCCGGTGGCGCGGCCCGAACCTGAAGGTCGCGACCGTGATCTTCCTGCTGACCTGGGTCGCCGCCACCCAGTGGATCCGCGCCGAGCTGTGGACGACCCTGCTCGCCGCGGCGTACATCCTGGTGATCGCGGCGGCAGCCGAGGCGGACGTACGCGGAACCTGGTCGCCATGGCGGTCCCGGCCGATGCGCTGGCTCGGCGAGGTGTCCTTCGCCTACTACCTGGTGCACGTGTTCGTGGTGACCAGCATCCTGCGGGCCACGAACCATCAGGGCGGTTTCCCCGGCTGGCAGGGACCGGCCGCGGCGATCGGCTTCCTGCTGCTCAACCTGGTCCTCGCCGGGCTGCTGTACCGGTTCGTCGAGACCCCGACGATGCGCCTGCTCGGGCCCCGACGGCGCCCACCGTCGACCTCACCGCCACCCGCCCGGGTACCGCGCCAGCCCGGCCCAACCGACCGCAACGGCAACAGCGATCCGGGCACGGCGCACGATCCGGTTGGCGATCGGGCCACCCCGCAGGGCCGAAGTGCCGAGCGGGTCAACTGACCGGGTACGCCGCCGCCGCGAACCCTCACGGGTAGTGGGCGTCACACCGAGGTCCAGATCACAGCGTTCGGTCGCCGGGTCGGCTTGGTACGCGTACGCCGTCCTGCCCATAGTTGTGGCTGCCGTACGGGCGTAGGCGCTGCTCAGCGTGCCCGACCACCACCTGTCGCCCGGAGGATCCCCGTGTCGGTTGATGATCGACTGTCCGCGCTCGCCGAACTGGCCGAGGCCGAGGTGATGTTCCGGTACGAGTCCGGCACACCGGAGAGTGTCCAGTCGACCCTCGGGATGGCGCAGACCCGGATCGGTGGCGGCGTCGCGGTGTCGATGCGACACGACCCGGCCGGCGGCTACTGGAACAAAGCGCTCGGCTTCGGTTTCGACGAGCCGGTGACCGCCAAGACGATCGCCGAGGTCTGCGACTTCTACCGGGAGCAGGGCCGCCAGCAGGCCACGATCCAGATCGCCCCGTCCCGGCTGCCGGACGACTGGGACGAGATCTGCGCCGCGCAGGGCATCACGCCGGGCTCGTACTGGGTGCAGTTGGCCCGCGAGGTGACCGACTTCCCGACGGTCGAGACGACGTTGCGGATCACCGAGGTCGACACCACCCAGGCCGCACAGTGGGCCTCGGTCCTGATGCGCGGCTTCGGCATGCCCGAGGAGGGTCTGGCGGAGATGATGGCCGCCACCGTGGCCCACCCCGACTTTCGCGCGTACGCCGCCTGGGACGGCGACGAGATGGTCGGGGCCGCCAACCTGTTCGTCCACGGTGAGGCCGGCGGGATCTGCGGTGCGTCGACCCTGCCCACCCACCGTGGCCGGGGCGCCCAGTCGGCACTGCTGGCGGCCCGCGCCCGCGGCGCCGCCGAGGCCGGGTGCCGTTGGCTGACCGCGCAGACCGGCCGTCCGGCCGAAGGTGATCACAACGCGTCGCTGGAGAACATGCTCCGGCTCGGTTTCCGGGTCAACTACGACCGCCGCAACTGGGTCTGGCAGTCGGACCTCCCGGCCTGACCGGGGTCAGGTGACGGGGGTGACCGCCGGTCGCCACATGGGTTGGATGCCGGGGCCGCCGTCCGGGAGCACGATCGGGGCGCCGAGCGCCCGGAACCCGTGTCGCTCGTACAGCTTGCGGTTGCGGGGGGTGCTGGCCTCCAGGTAGGCCGCGACCCCGTCGGCATCGGCCCGGGCGAGTTGGTGGGCCAGCATCGCGCCGCCGAGCCCACGGCCCCGGTGATCCGGTAGGACCACCATCAACTGGAGATACCAGTGCGGCTCGTCGCGCGGGTGACGGCGCTGGGTCAGCTCGTGCACCAGGGCCATCCGGGGCGCGTACTCGCCGTAGGCCTGGGCGAAGACGGCGGTCAGCTCCTCCGGGGCGGGGCCGGGTGCGACCGCGTCACCGTCGGTGTACTCCCAGAGGGACAGCCCGCCGATCCCGCCGGAGTCGTCCTGGGCGACCAGGATCTCGCCGGTGGCGAGCACCCCGAGCACCCAGCCGACGGTCTGCTCCGCGCCGGAGGTGAGCCGGTCGCGGCGTATCCGCTCGTCCGGCACCACCCAGCCGACCACGGCCTCGTCCAGGCTCGCCTCGCCGAGAACGGTCGCGATCGCCGCCGCCTCGTCCGCGCCGGCCCGCCGTACGGTCACACGTCCGGACATGATTTCCCCCCCGGTTCCGGAACGGCAATCATAGTTCGGACCACGATGGACGGCTGCCCCTGAACCGGGAGCTTGAGTCTCCGGTGGGTGGAGGGTGCAGGCTGGTCCCATGGACGACGGCACCGCCCCGCAGCGGTACACGATCGGGCAGTTGGCGCGGCGTACCGGGTTGGCGGTGCGGACGATCCGCTACTGGTCCGACATCGGGGTGGTACCTCCGGTGGACCGGTCCACCGGTGGCTACCGCCGGTACGACGCGAGCGCCGTGGCCCGGCTGGACCTGGTCCGTACCCTGCGTGAACTCGGCCTCGGCCTGGACGCCGTACGCCGGGTGCTCGCCCGGCAGGACACCCTGCCCGAGGTGGCGCGAATGCACGTCCGGGCCCTCGACGCGGAGATCCGTACGTTGCGGCTGCGCCGGGCGGTACTGGCCACCGTCGCGAACCGTGGCAGCACAACCGAGGAGCTGACATTGATCCACAAACTGGCCCGACTCTCGGTACGGGAGCGCCAGCAGGTCATCGACGACTTCGTCGACGAGATCTTCGCCGGGGTCGACGACTCCGACGCTCTGGTGGTCGCGGGATGGATGCGGGAGTTGCCGACGGAGTTGCCCGACGACGCCACCGCCGAGCAGGTGGACGCCTGGGTGGAGCTGGCGGACCTGGTCGCGGACGAGGACTTCCGGCGGTCCGTACGACGAATGGTGTTGACCGGTGGGGACGACAACCGGTTGGACTTCGGTCTCACCATCCGCCCGGCGGTGGTCGAGCACGCGGGGCGGGCGGTGGCGGAGGGGGTCGCGCCGGAGTCCCCGGTGGGTGCGGCGGTGCTCGCCCGGATCGTCCCCGCCGACCTGCCGGAGCCGGAGCGGGCCGCCCTGCTGACCTGGTTGGAGACGGTGGCCGATCCCGCCGTGGAGCGATACTGGGAGCTGTTGAGCCTGGTCAACGGGGTCGCCCCGGCACCACCGGCGGTGCCCGCGTTCACCTGGCTGCTGGCCGCACTACGGGCGACGCGACCCGGCTCGGCGACCCCGACGCACGCCCGGTGACGAAGAACAAGCCTTATTGCAAACAGGTGGCAGCAAGGGCATGCTCTGGATCATGTCCGCGCCCGATGCCCGCCCGCCGATCCGGCGTTCCCTGTTCGCACACGCGCCGATCCGGCTGAGCCCGCAGGTGGTGCTGCGGGACCTTCTGGAACGGGTGGACGCCGACACCCCGCCGTCCGGGCCGGACGGGCCGGTGGCGCAGCTCGAACGGCGGGTGGCGACCCTGCTGGGCAAGGAGGCCGCGCTGTTCTTCCCCACCGGGACGATGGCGCAGCAGATCGCGCTCCGGATCCACGCCCAGCGTCGCAACGTGCCCGCGTTCGCCGCGCATCCACAGACCCACCTGGATGCCTGGGAGGCGCAGGGTTACCAGGTCGTGCACGGGCTGCGCTTCCACCCGGCCGGTGACCGGCACCGGTTGATGACCGGCGCGGACCTCGAATCGATCGGTGAGCCGCTGGCGGCGGTGCTGTGGGAGTTGCCGCAGCGCGACATCGGCGGCCTGCTGCCCGAATGGGAGGACCTGCTGGCGCAGGTCGAGACGGCACGCTCCGGTGGGGCGGCGACACACCTGGACGGTGCCCGGCTCTGGGAGGCGCAGACCTACTACCGCCGGCCGTTCGACGAGATCGCCGGTCTCTTCGACACCGTGTACGTGTCGCTCTACAAGGCGCTCCAGGGCGTACGCGGCGCGATCCTGGCCGGTGACGCGGCGACGATCGCCGAGGCGGCGGTGTGGCGTACCCGGCTCGGTGGTGCCATCCACGACGCCTGGCCGCTCGCCCTGGCCGCGCTCGCCGGGCTCGACACCCTGCTGCCCCGGATGCCGGCCTTCCGGGACCATGCGATCGCGATCGCTGCGGCAATCAACGCCGACGGCGTGGCCCTGGCCTGGCCGGATCCGCCGCAGACGCCGATGTTCCACGTCCACCTGCCCGCGGGCCCCGCGGCCGTCGAACGGGCCGCCGCCGCGATCCTGGCCGAACACGGCGTCCAACTCTTCGGCCGGATCCGGTCCGCGCCGGATCCGACCAGGTCGAGTTTCGAGGTCACCGTGCACGAGAACGCGATGGACTTCACCCCGACCGAGGTGGTCGACCTGCTCCGGGAGCTGGTGCTGCGCGCGGTCCGCGACTGACGCCTACTTGGCGTCCGCGGTCACCGCCGGGCTCTGCACCGGTACGGGGTGCCGGCTGAGGATCGACACCCGGTTGAACGCGTTGATCGTGATCGCCGCCCAGCTCAGTACGGAGATCTCGTCGGCGGTCAGCACGGACTCGATCCAGGCGTAGTCGGCGTCGCCGGTCCGTTCCCCCGCGACCAGGGTCGCCCCCTCGGCGAGCATCAGCGCCGCCCGTTCCTTCGCCTCGAACAGCTCGGTCTCCCGCCAGACGGACAGGACGGAGAGCCGGTGCGTGGTCTCGCCCTCGGCGAGTGCCCGCGCGGTGTGCAGTTGCAGGCAGTACCCGCACCCGTTGAGCTGCGAGACCCGGATGTTGACCAGTTCGAGCAGGCGACGGCCAAGGCCGAGTTCGGTGGCCTGGGCCCGTACCTGGATCGCGGTCGCGTTGAGCGACTTGAAGATCGCGGGTGACTGCTTGTCGAGGTAGAGCCGGCGACCCGGTTTCACTACGCGCCGAGCCGGGCGAGCAGGTTCGGGGTGACCGGGTCGACCAGGTCGTCGTACTGGTGGTGGCGGGTGAGGTACGACTTCACGAACGGGCAGATCGGCACGATCCGCAGCCCGGCGGTGCGTACGTGGTCGAGCGCTCCGGTGACGAGGAGGCTGCCCAGCCCCTGGCCGCCGTACTCCTTGCCGATCTCGGTGTGGAAGAAGACCCGTTGGCCGTTGTTGTCGAAGAACTTGGCGAAGCCGGCAACCGTGCCGTCCACGGTGATGGTGTACCGGTGTCCGGGCTCGTCCAGCTCGACGGTCGGTTCGGGGGCGGTGTTCGTCATCGGGTCTCGTCTCTCCTTCTCGGGGTACGGGCTCAGGGGCGGAGTTTCAGCCGGCCACCCGGCAGGGGCGGCGCGGGAATGAGCTGCTCCCAGTCGGCGGGAAACGTTCCGTAGGGCAGGTCACCGGCGCCGGGGTCGCCTTCGCCGAAAGCCTGCGCCTGCCACCGGTTGCGGTACTCGACGATCTCCTCGTGCGTACGCCCGATGAAGTTCCACCACATGATGATCCGCTCGTTGAGCGGTTCGCCGCCGAGCAGCAGGATCCTGGCCGGTCCCTGCTCGGCGGTGACGGTCAGGGTGGCCGGTCCCGCCTGGACGAAGAGCAGCTCGGACTGACCGACGCCGGCACCGGCGACGGTGACCCGGCCGTCGTCGACCAGGATGCCGTGCTCGAAGGTCGGGTCGACCTCGATGGTCACCGTCGCCCCGGCCTCGATCCGGATCTCCGCCCCGACCAGGCGGGTGGCCGTACGGACCGGGGAGGTCGAGCCCATCAGGGAACCGATGAAGACGCTCACTCGGGCCCCGGCGAGGCTGATCGGCTCGGGGGTGTAGTGCTCGAACCGTGCCTCGCCGTGGCGCTCGTGGTCGGGCAGGGCGATCCAGAGCTGCGCCCCGCGCAGGACGGTGGTGTCGGGGGTGGAGAACTCGGAGTGGGCGATGCCCCGGCCGGCGGTCATCAGGTTCACCTCGCCCGGCCGGACCGTACGGACCGAGCCGACCGTGTCCTTGTGTTCGATCTCCCCGTCGAAGAGCCAGCTCACGGTCTGGAGTCCGGTGTGCGGGTGCCCGTTGACCGACATCCCACCGGATTCGGTGACGTCGTCCGGGCCGTAGTGGTCGACGAAACACCACGCGCCAATCAGCGACCTGGCCCGCTGCGGCAAAGTCCGGCGTACGTTCAGCGCCCGCAGTCCGCCCAGCGGGACCAGCCGGGGTTCCAGGATCTGGAGTCCCTCGGGTCCGGACTCGCAGGTGGTGAACTCCGGATCGGCCTCCGTGGTGCTCACGTACGTCCTCCAGCCTCCCGACGGCGACCGGATCTCCGCCGTCAACCCAGCGAGCGTAGCCCGCCGTCGGGTGCGGTACCCATGATCTACTCCTTGGCGATGCCGGTGGAAGCGTTCGGCTGGCATCGGCTGCCGCCGGCTGCGGGACGGTCCGCACGCCGCCGTACCCGAAGGGCTTTTCTTGACCACGATCCGTGTTGCCCACGCCGACGAGATCCCCGCACTCGTGCGGTACCCGGACGACGCCGAGCGTTCCGCCGGCACCGCCGCGTATCTGACCGACCTGCTCGCCAAGCGCTGCACCCGACCGGAGTGGTGCCTGGTGGCGGAGGAGGACGGTCACCTGATCGGCAGCGTGGTGCTGTGGACCATGCCGGGCCACGAGGTGCCCAGCGACGTTGTCCTCCTGGAAGCGCCCTGGGACGGGACCGAGCCGGCCGTCGGGCTGGCCCTGCTCGCGGAGGCGGCGACCCTGGCCAGGACGCTCGGCGCGACCGAACTGGGCCACGTGGTCGACTCCCCGGCCCAGGCACCGCAGTTCCAGCGCCACCCCGAGCAGCGCGGTGAGCTGCTGCGCCGGGCCGGCTTCACGGTGGCCCGCGACGGCCGACGTTTCCGCTGGTTGGCGGGCGGGGAGCTACCCGCGCAGGACGGGCGACTGCGGTTCCGGTCGCTGGCCGAGCTGGGTCGGGAACCCTTCGTCGGCCTGTTGGAGTCCCTGCTCGCCGACACCGCCGACGCCAGGCTGACCGAGGACGTACGCCGGCACGGCCTGCGCCGGGCCGCCGAGCTGCTGTTCGAGGAAACGGCCGAACTCCACCACGAGCCGCAGTGGTGGGAGATCGGGTACGCCGCCGACGGCAGCCCGGCGGTGGTCAGCCTGCCCGCGCACAACCCCGCGTTCCCGGTGATCGGGTTCGTCGGTGTGGCTCCCGCGCACCGGGGACACGGCTTCAGCTCGTCGGTGGTGGCGCGGGGCACGGCAATCCTGGCCGAGAACGGCGCGACCGAGATCCGGGGCGACTGCGACGTACGCAACGTCGTCATGTTCAAGGGCTTCCAGCGCGCCGGCTACGACAACTTCGCCAACCGGATGGAGTACGTCCGCCCCCTCTGACGCTAGGGCCTGTTGCGAGAGTCGATCTTGACCATTCCAGGGCACTACCGTCAGGTTGCCGCGGCGTAGCACCGGACGGTCACCTTCTGCTCCGGGCTCCACTGCTGTTCGACTGTGGCCAGCAGTTGCCAGCCGAGCCTCTCGTACAAAGCCGCCGCCGCCGTGTCGGAAGCCACCACGTCTAGCACCGGATGCAAGCCGCGATCCCGTGCTTATCTGACAGCTTTCGCGATCAGCAGCGCACCGATCCCGTGGCCACGGGCCCACGGAGCGACGAACAGTCGGTTGACCACGGCAGTCGCGTCGATACTCACGCCCGTACGAGCGCCCCACACCCCAGGTGCCGCGTCTCCCTCCCCGCTCCGGGACAAGACGATGTGGCCGGCTATCCGGCCATCCAGTTCCGCCACCCAGGAGGCGATGAGCGATGGCGGCGTGAGCCATGCGTCCGGGAAGTCGGGCCAGTTCACCGGATAACCGTCGCGCTCATGGACCTCCGCCAACACCCGCACACAGTCACCGAGGTCGCGATCAGTCCGCTGTCGAACACTCGGGGGTACGTCCGCGCCGGACACGTTCTCGATCTTCACTGCGGCATGGAAACACAGCCCAAGGCCCGTGACCAGCGACTTTCACCACAGACCCTGGTCGGGTCCGACGCCTGGTCGGGGCAGGTCGCGGCGCATGCAGACCCGGGTGGTGAGGTCGAGGCCGAAGGCGCGTTCCGCCTCCAGCACCTCGGCCAGGCCCGGCGTGATCTCCCCGTCGGCCAGTTCCCGGTAGCCGCAGCGGCCGTAGTAGGGGGCGTTCCACGGCACGGTCCGGAACGTGGTCAGCGTGCACGCCGCCAGCCCCCGACCGGCGGCCCAGTCCGCCACGTGGTCCAACAGAACCTGACCGACGCCCCGGCGAGCATGCTCCGGGAGGACGCTCACCTGCTCGACATGCGCACAACCGTCGACCAGGTCGACCACCACGAAGGCGATCACGGCATCGTGGTCGTCGCAGCCCACCCACGACCGCCCCTCCCGCTGGTACGCGGCGAACACGTCTGGGGCGAGTGGCTGGTTGTCCGCGATGTCGGCCATGCCGATGTCCCGGAAAAGATCACCGGCGGCCACCTGGATCACCGGCAGGTGCACCAGGTCCTCCGGGTTGGCAGGCCGTACCCGGACCGTGGCGCGCTGGACTGTCACGGTTGCGCACCCAACCAGGTCGGCCGATTGTTGTCGACCGCTTTGCCGGCGAGGTGCTCCGGAAGATCAGCTCTTGTCGGCGGGCAGGTGGTTCGTGGCCCAGCGGGAGATCTCGGTGAGGACCGGAACGAGCGCCTGCCCGCCCGGAGTGAGCTGGTAGGAAACCGCCACCGGCGGCCCCGGCTCCACCGTACGGGCGACGAGGCCGACCTCGGTCAACTCGGACAGCCGGTCGGAAAGTACCGAATCGCTGACACCCTCGACGGCTCGGGACAACTCGCGGAATCCAGCCGGCCCGTTGCGGAGGCTGCCGAGCACCAGGGCACTCCACCGCTTGCCCAGCACACCGAACGCGCGTGCCAGGGCCGCGTCGGCGCGGTCGCAGTCTCCTGCGTGGTTGACGGCGCTGGTCATACCACCAAAGCTAGCAGATCCGCTGGCGCTATGCTTTTCGAAGCGGCTAGTCTTGCCGGCGGTTCGCCCGATATTAGAAGTGACTATCAAACCTGGAGCTACGAGCAAATGACTGAGACATCCCGGCCGCGTCCGAGCGTGGCCGTCATCGGCGGCGGATACGCCGGATTCAAGGTCGCCAAGGCACTCGACGACGTCGCCGACGTGACCCTCGTCGACCCCTCCGACGCCTTCCTGCACAACGTGGCCGCATGGCGCGCACTGGTCGAGCCGGAGTGGGTGGAGCGGATCTTCCTCCCGTACAGCCGGCTCCTGCACCACGGACGGTTCGTGCGCGACCGGGCCGCGGCGGTCGAGGGCCGGCAGGTCACGCTCGCCGGAGGCGGGCGTCTGGAGCCGGACTACCTGATCCTGGCCACCGGCTCGTCCTACCCGTTCCCCGCCAAGAGCGACGAGACGGAGAGCGCGACCGCGCAGGCCAAGTTCCGCGACGCCCACCAGGAGCTGCGCGGCGCACAGCGGGTGCTGCTGGTCGGCGCCGGGCCGTCCGGCCTGGAACTCGCCGGGGAGATCAAGTCGTCCTTCCCGGAGAAGCAGGTCACCCTGGTCGACTCCGGACCGGACATCCTCCCCGGCCGGTTCGACCAGGCGCTCCGCGACGAACTGCGGGCCCAGCTCGACAAGCTCGGCGTCGAACTCAAGCTCGGCAGCCGGCTGAACGCACTGCCCGACATCGCCCCGGCCACCGCCGGACCGGTGTCGATCACCACGGTCGACGGTGAGGAACTGACCGCCGACGTCTGGTACCGCTGCTTCGGCGTCGGCCTGCAGACCGACTACCTGCATGGCGCGCTCGCCGAGGCCCGCAACGAGCAGGGGTACGTCCGGGTAGACGACCAACTCCGGGTCACCGGTCAGGACCGGGTGTTCGCCATCGGCGACATCTCCGACGCCGACGCCAACATGGCGGGCATGGCCACCCGGCAGGCCGAGCTGGTCGCCGCGAACCTGCGCACGCTGATCACCGGTGAGGGTGAGATCACCACGTACGAGCAGGCCGGGGTCATGATCGCGGTTCCGCTCGGCCCGGAGGGCGGTGCCGGACAGCTCCCCTGGATCGAGGGCATCGCCGGTGCCGAGGCGATCTCCGGCATCAAGGGCCGCGCCATGCTGGTCGAGATGTACAGCTCTCAGTTCGACGCTCCCGAGCGGGTCTGACGTCATCCGGCCCGGCGACGTACGCAACGTCGCCGGGCCGAGTCTCCGCTACAGCAGGTGGATCCGTTCGGTGCCGCCGTCCGGGTGCTGCACGCTGAGGCTGCCGCCGCCGCGCTCCATCAGGTCCAGGACCAGGTGGTAGACGACCAGGGCCCGGTTGATCGTGTCCGTCTTCGTGTCCCTGGTTCGCGCGCACGCCGCGTCCAGTGCGTCGAACGCGCGCGGGACGAGGTTGACGGTCACCTTGACCAGCGCGGGCCGCTCAAACTCGTTGGTCACGGCCGGGCGGCGAGCAGCAGGATCGGCACGACGGACACCGCCTTACCGCCGGCCCGCTGGTCGAGCGCCCACGCGAGCTGCGGGCACCCCTCGTCCGTGCACTGCGGACACCGGCGCTCACCGGTGTGACCGGCGATGCTCTGACCCGCCGCGAACCAGATCGCGGCCGGGGTGAGCGGTTCGTCCTGCCGGCTCATCTCGCCTCCCGCCCAGCCACAGCCCGTTCCACCGCCGCCAGGGCGACGTACTCGGCAAGGCACGGCGGGTGTCCGGGCTGACACTCGGGCTTGTGGGCGGACACCCACACCTCGGCGTGCTCGCCACGTTCGCCGACCCACCGGGTGTAAAGCCGCCCGTCCATGTGCACCAGACGGATGCATCGTGGTGTGGCCGCCAGTACGCCAAAGCGGGCGTACCACTCCCCCGGCTCCAGAGCGACGACCAGATCCCGCAGGTCCGCCTCGGTCACCACTCGCCCGGTACCGCGACGAGCGCCCGCGCCCGGGCGAGGTCAGGGCATCCGTCCTCCGTGCACCGCTCGCACGTACCTTCCCGGTGCCGCGCGACAATCCGCAGCGCATCCCGGATCATCTGCTCCGCCTCGCTGCTCACAGCGACCACCGCCCGCCGTTGCCGCGTGCCGGCCGTGTTCCGCTGCCGGACCGGCGAGCGCCGCCGAACGCTGCCGCCCCAACCAGCAGAGCCGAACGCCGGTCGGCCACGACGACCCGCTCGACCGGGACCGGTGACGGCGCGGGATCGGGCTGCGCCTGCTCGACCGGTGCCCGGTCAGGTTCGTGGTCGAGGAACCATTTCCGTCGAGTGCTGTTGATCGCCATCGCACACCTCCGTCATCTGGGGGCGCGCGCCGGACCGGACACGGGAGATCGGGCCCGGCGCACGCCGTGGAGGCGACGGCGGCCGTACCGGCGTTGATCGGGTCCGGATCGCCGCGCCCGCGACAGAACGTAGGGCGAAAATCACGGATAGCTGATTGCGTCCAGCTATCGGACCAGTTGGTCACCCAATCCGACCGCCACAGCGGCGCGCCGCAACGGCTTGCTGATCGCATTCTTCCGCGTCCGGCGCGTGATCACCGCGATGGTGTCCCGGACCGTGGGGCTCAGACGCACGTACTGCGGAGCGATGGCCTCGGCGCGCAGAAACATCGCGACGGCCTCGTCATCCCGCCTCCTGCTCGCCAACGCCTGGGTGAGATCCAGGTAGAAGGGCGCCTGACGTATGGCGAGTGGGATTCGCTCCGGCGTGACCGACGCCGCGTGCTCGATCGCAGGTCCCGTTTCTCCAAGCTCCAGAAGTACGGCCAGGCGCCAGATGTCGACATTGGTGGGGCCGAACGCAAAGCGTGCAAGCCCAAGTTCGTCCGGCTCGCCCAGCGAGTCGGCAACGTCCTGGGCCTCCCGCAGGTGATCCATCGCATCCGCTGCCTTGCGGTCGACGGCCGCCCGAAGCGAGGCGTAGAGATGCAGCATCCCGTACGCCTGGCGTACCTCGGGGTTGCCGATCTGCGGCTGGATGGCGTCGGCGGTCAACTGGGCTCGTTGCTCCGGCACCCTGGGAAGCTCGGGCGGCATGCTCAGGATCCGGATGAATTCGGCGGCGCCAATCCAGGCCGGGTCTCCCAGGTTCTGTGCCTCCAACACCGCCAGGCGGGCGGCGTCGCGGCCCAGGTCTGGATAGCCGAGGTGCTTGAGGGTGAACACCGCCACGTGGCTCACCTGGATCAGGTCCGGGCCGGTCAGGCCACCGAGCAGGGAGGGAAGCATGGGGGCGGCAGTCGCGAAGTCATACGCGCCGCCCGCCGCCATCAGCTCCGCGACGCTGCCCACCGGGGGGCGCAGTTCGCCCACCTCGCGCATGATCAGTGCCTCGCGGATCATCGGCACACTCGCCGCGGTCTGCGCCCGCGCTGGGCCGAGCGGGTCTCCGGGCTGGCCGGTCAGTTCGGCGACCGATACGCCAAGCGCGCCTGCGAGCGCGACAAGAGTGGCCCGGCGGTCGACGGGTCGCAGGCCGCGTTCGATGTGGCTGAGATACGGCTGGCTCATACCGGCCAAGCCGGCGAGCGCGCGTTGGGTCTTGCCCCGGCGCTTCCGCCAGTAGGCCACCTGCTCGCCTATGAACAGTTCATCGCCGATGGTCGCCGGCATGCTTGTTCCTCCCGCGAGGTACTCCCGATCGACGCCCGTACACGGGATCGCCCATGAGATCGACGGTACGCGCCGTGACTATCGGCTGCTACCGCCGAGGCGTCGCGACACGACGACGAGGGCCGGTGGATGCACACCACCGGCTCTCGCCCGTATCCACGTCTGGGTCCTTCCAGCGCAAGGAATCGGAGGCTTCTCCTTGGAAGATGCCGGAGCAGCGCCGGCCCAGGTGGCTGTGCTGGCGCCTAGCGTCGGGCGTACCGCCCAACGTCGTCGACGCCGCCACCTGCTAAACGACGAAAGGCGCCACCCACGCGTTATCTGTGAGATAAGGGCGCCCAGCATTGATCATAGAGTCGTCGACGACCCGGCATTATGTTGCATTCGATGTCAATATCTCCGAACGAGACACGCCCTCTGCAAGCAACACTGACTGCCTGCGTTTGAGGGTGCGATAAGAGACACGCACATAGTCGGTGAAATCCGGCGGGCAATCAACAACTGCAAAGATATCAGGCGAATCGCCCTTCCAGCCCTCAAGGACCACATCATAACTTGTCACGTGAGCACAGAATTGCGATACACACTCTGGCATCTCTTCGTCAAGAAGAAGGTCACCCTTAGTCATGATCAACTCGAAGGCCCTCTTGTTTGCAGGTTGGAAGATTGTCGTCATCCAACACCGCCACGCCGAAACTTGCTCGGCAGACAGCACTTCTTGCTGTTCCTTCTGCTGACGGATATCGCCGTACCTGCTTCGGAATGCCTCGAATGAGATTCGTGTTGAATCAGTAAGCGCGAAGGCCGGGCCGTAGAGTTCACCAAGTTGACGATTGATTCTGGTAAGGCGGTCGTTGCGCTCCTGTAGTCGGCGGCTATGGAAGTAGGTGAATAGGAATCCGAGCCCTGCAACAACCAGCGTTGTCGCCGCCGTGATCGCTACCGTCACTTTTCCCTCACCAAGTCGCGGCCCTCATCATATTTAGTCCATGTGCCGTGATGCCTTTGCAAGCCGGCGTGGGCATGATCCTGCCGGATTCCCACGGCGAGAAACCGCCGTACTGGGTGCTCGGCATCACCCGCGACTACCGAACCGTGTTCCTACCCGAACACGGGTTCACGGTCTACACCCGGCCCGGTTCCGCACCGTGACCCCTACCGGTACGGCCCGGACGGGCGGATCGACCCCACACCCACCACCCGGTAAGGGTAGGCGTTCTTAGTTTAGGAGGTCTCTCCCGCAAGACGGTTATGTCCGTCAGTGGAGCCTCCATAGCAGAACGAGGGCATGATCGTCCGGCCGTCCACAGGGCCCTTCGTCGTCCACAGGACGCCTTGAACGGGCTGCTGATGACCGCCCGGATCGGTCACCGTCCTGCCATGACATCCGTTCGACCAGCGGCACTCCCTCGCCCCGGATCCCTGCCCGCCGCCACACCACCCACGCAACCCTCGTCCCGCATACGTTGCATGTCAGTCCAGCGCGTCGGCGTAGGTCCCCATCCGTCCAAGGCCGAGTCCGGCGGGTCGCGGTGAGTTACGCGAAGGTGCTCTGTGTCGGCCTGGTCGGGGTGACCGGACATGTGGTCGAGGTCGAGGCCGACCTCGCCCCCGGACTGCCCGCCGTGGTCCTGTCCGGACTGCCCGACACCGCGCTCAACGAAGCCCGTGACCGCGTACGCGCCGCGATCGTCAACTCCGGGCAGCACTGGCCCAACCGCCGGATCACCGTCAACCTGCTCCCCGCCACCCTGCCCAAACACGGCTCCGGCTTCGACTTGGCAATTGCCGCAGCCCTGCTCGGCGGCTCCGGTGAACTGCCGCTCGCGCCACTGGAGGACGTGGTCATCCTCGGCGAACTGGGGCTGGACGGGACCGTCCGGCCGATCCGGGGCGTCCTGCCGATGGTCGCGGCGGCGGCCCGTGCGGGGATCAGCCGGGTGGTCGTACCGGTCGGGAACGCCGCCGAGGCCGCGGTCGTACCGGGGGTACGGGTACGCGCGGTGGACAACCTGCACCGGCTCGTCGCGTACGTGCGGGACGGGGCCGCGCTGCTCGAACCGCCGCCTCGGCAGGCGGCACCACCCGCGCAGGGACCGGACCTGTCCGAGGTCGCCGGTCAGGGGCTGGGTCGGCGGGCGGTCGAGGTTGCCGCAGCGGGTGGGCATCACCTGGCGCTGCTCGGGCCGCCCGGTGCCGGCAAGACGATGCTCGCCGAGCGGCTCCCGTCGATCCTGCCCGAACTGGACGACGACACCGCCCTGGAGGTCACCGCGCTGCATTCCATCGCCGGCATCCTGCCGTCCGGCGGAGACCTCGTACGACGACCACCGTTCCAGGCTCCTCATCACACCGCGACCGTGCCCGCGATCGTCGGGGGCGGATCGGGGCTGGCTCGCCCCGGAGCCGTGTCGTTGGCCCACCGGGGGATTCTGTTCCTGGACGAGGCGGCGGAGTTCCAGTCGCGGGCGCTCGATGCGCTGCGGCAACCGCTGGAACACGGTCGGGTGGTGATCAACCGGGCCAGGGGTGGCACGGAGTATCCGGCCAGGGTGCAGCTCGTACTCGCCTCGAATCCTTGCCCGTGTGCGAAACCGGCCGGGGACACCCACTGCGAGTGCACCCCGCTGGCCCGTCGCCGGTACCTGTCCCGGATCTCCGGGCCGCTGCTGGACCGGATCGACGTGCAGGTGGAGCTGAGCCCGCTGCGGGCGGCGGAGCTGATGGACAGCGGCGAGTCGAACGAGTCGTCCGCCGAGGTGGCGGCTCGGGTCGCGGCGGCGCGGACGGTGGCGACCGCCCGGTGGGCCAAGCTCGGCTGGAAGGTCAACGCGGACGTGCCCGGTCCGTACCTGCGGCAGGCTCGCTGGCGGTTGCCGGCGGCGACCACCTACGGGCTGCGCCGGCGCCTGGACCAGGGATCCCTTTCCGCCCGGGGCTTCGACCGGATCATCCGGATGGCCTGGACCATCTCCGACCTCGACGGCCGGGACCGGCCGAACGCCGACGACGTCAACGAGGCAACCCATCTGCGTACCAGGGAGGCATCATGAGCAACCCGCACCGGGCCACCGCAGCGGAGCCGATCCGCCCGGCCCCGGATTCGCCGGACGAACTGGCCGAGATCAGGCTGGCTCGGGTCGCCCTGACCTGGCTCGCCGAACCGGGGACCTGGTCGGTCTACCGGCTGACGAACGAGTACGGGCCGGTCGACGCGCTGGACCGGCTACTCGCCGGTGACGTACCGGATCGGCGGCTGCGTACGGCGGTCGCGGCTCGGCTGGCGGCGGGCAACCCGCGCGAGGTGGCCGCCGCCGCGATCGCGCACACCGAACGGCTCGGCGCCCGCATAGTCGTACCGGAGGACGGCGAGTGGCCGTCGCAGGTGCGTGACCTGGAACGGCTGTCTCTGCCCGGCGCCGACCGCAAAATCGACCAGGAAACCGCACCACCCCTCGCCATCTGGGTACGCGGACAGTGGCCGCTGGCCGAGACCCTGGACCGGGCGGTCGCCGTGGTGGGTGCCCGAGCCGCGAGCCCGTACGGCGGCTACGTCGCCACCGAACTCGGCTACGGACTGGCCGACCGGGGATGGACGGTGGTCTCCGGTGGGGCGCACGGCATCGACGCCGCCGCGCACCGGGGCGCGTTGAACGCCGGCGGGCTGACGGTGGCCGTACTCGCGTGTGGGGTGGATCGGCCGTATCCGGTGGGCAACAGCTCGCTGTTCGACCGGATAGTGGAGAGCGGTCTGCTGATCAGCGAGTGGATGCCGGGTGCCGAGCCGCTGCGTCACCGGTTCCTGATCCGCAACCGGCTGATCGCCGCCGCCACCGCCGGGACGGTGCTGGTCGAGGCGGCAGCCCGCAGTGGTGCCACCCAGACGTTGCGCCGGGCGCTCGCCATCAACCGCCCCGCGATGGTCGTCCCCGGGCCGGTGACCTCGGCGATGTCGGTGGGCGCCCACGAACTGCTCCGCGAACATCCGCGCACCCGGCTGGTCACCGGGCTGCCACACGTACTCGAAGAGGTCGGTCGGATCGGTGCGGACCTGGCGCCGCTCGCCCGCGCGCCCCGGCAGCCGCGCGACCTGCTGGACGAGGAATCGGCCCTGGTCCTGGAGGCACTCCCCCGGCGCGGCACTCTCGGCCCGGACGAGTTGGCCGCCCGAGCGGGCCTGGACGTACGCCACACGCTGCGCAAACTTGCCCTGCTCGAAGACCTCGACCTGATCGTCCGCCGCGACGGCGGGTACGCCATCGCCGCCCCGTCATCGCGCCCGACCACCATCGCCCCCTGAACCGGGCCGGGCCCGCGACGGAGAGTTCCGCCACGGGCCCGGCATCGGTGCGGTTTCGTCAGTTCGGGGCGTGTACCGAGTTGGCGGCGTAGTCCCTGGTGGCACCGCGTACATACAACTGGGTTGACTGGTTGCCGGAGAAGTACTGCTGGATCGAGCCGGCGAACGGCGTGCTGGAGGCGTTGCGTCCGTACGCGTCGGTGTAGACCGTGGTCGGTCCGGTGTTCTGCACAGTGAAGGTGCCCGGCCGGAACTCCCGGAGGGTGCCCTTGAACGGTGAGCGCGGATCGTCCCAGGCGACCTGCTGCCCGGTCTGCTGGGTGACCTGGCGGGCCTGGTTGCAGTAGTCACCACCCGCGAGGTTGGTGTAGCACAGGTCCACGATCCGGCCCATCCGGTTCGGCAGGGCTGGGTCGTAGTAGCGCGACGGGTTGACCACGTAGAACAGCGGGGCGAGGCGGAAGTTCAGCCCGGAACCGGTCACCTGGACGTCGGAAAACCAGAAGTCGTCCATGTCGGACACGGTGAACGGCACCGGGTTCGGGTAGAGCGGGTCGTAGTGGGTACGGCCCTCCCGGATCGCCTGCACGCAGCCCGGCTCGGTGATGAGCCGGCCCAGCGACCGGGTCTCCGACGGTGAGTCCGCGGGCACCGCAGGGCCGACGTTGATGAACTGGCCGCCGAAGCCCGGACATTCGCTGGGGCTGAATCCTCCGGCCCGGCCGAGCGGGATCAGCGCGCTGTACCGGGCCTCGGTGACCTGGCCGTTGGACTGCGAGCAGCGCTGGTTGAGGAGCAGTTCGTGGACGTTGTTGGTGAACGCGTCCGGCGAGTGGGTGCCCTGGTGGAACTTGAGCAGGACGTCGCAGGTCGCGATCGTGGGGCCCGACGGCGGGAAGAAGCTGCTGCCGTTGTCGCCCTGGATGACGTTGACGTTGTTGACCGACAGCACCTTGTGCCCGACGTGGTCCTCGTGCCGGTGGCTGTGCTCCGGCATGGCGTCCATCATCACTTCGCTGGTGTAGCCGAAGGCGGGCCACCGGGCGGTGCTGTACAGGTCCGAGTTGCGCGGGTCGTCACCGTGTTCGTGGCCGAAGTTGCAGCCGCTGGGATCCCGACTCGGGTGCCAGGTCGGGTAGACCTTCCCGTCGGGTCCGTACGTCCAGTAGCGGGCGTGGAGTTCGACCGAGCACTCCCCCGACCTCGGCTGGTATCCCTTGTCGTTGGCGGTGGCGATCAGGGTGTAGGCGCGACTGGTCGGCGCGCTGGCCGGTGGGAGCGCGGTGCCCCAGGTCGGGTTGCCGGGCGGCGCCGAGGTCGGCGGTGGCGTCGGCCCCGAGGTCGGCGGCGTGGTCGGGGGCTGGGTCGGCGGCCCGGTGGTGGGGTTGGGCCCCGGCGAGCCGGTGCAGGTGGTGCCGTTCACGGCGAAGCCGGTCGACGCGGGATTGCTGCCGGTCCAGGATCCGTTGAAGCCGAACGAGACGCTGGCACCGGTGGCGATGCTCCCGTTGTAGCTGACGTTGCGGGCGGTGACCTGGGTGCCGGATTGCGTCACGGTGGCGTTCCAGGCCTGGGTGACCCGTTGGCCGGCGGCGTAGCTCCAGGTCAGCGTCCAGGAGCTGACCGGGTCACCGACATTGGTGACGGTCACCGTCGCGGTGAAGCCGCCCTGCCATTGCGAACCGACCGTGTACGTGACGCCGCAGCCGGGGGCTGCCACCGCAGGCGCGGCGACGGTGACCGCCAGTGCACTGGCGGTCACCACGACTGCCACGGTCACGGCTGACCACAGCCGGGATCGGGGGCGATGTAGGCGCATGCTGGTCCTCCGAGCGATGGTGGGTGAATCGACGGGGACACGGCGCTCCGGCATGCGGCGGTGTCGGACGGCGAAACCGGGGTGCCTGCTCGGGTCGAGCGGGGCCGCATCGGTCAACGGTGCGGCCGGGAGGAACACCCGGAGGAGTGGCGACAGGTCACCATCGATTGATTTCCATCTATGCTACTGCTCGGGTCGGGCCTGTCAACGAGCGCCGGTCAGCCCTTGGTGGCGGCCAGGACCTCCAGGTAGTGCGGGTTGTACATGACGCCGAGGACGTTGCCGAACGGGTCGACCACCGAGGCGGTGATGAAACCCGAGGGGCGGTCGACGCGGGGCTCGTACTCCTTGGCCCCCATGGAGATCAGCCGCTCCAGGGCGACCGTCACGTCGTCCACGTGCCAGAACAGGACCGCGCCGCCGGGCTCGGTCGACCCGCCACCGGGCCGGTAGCGGCCGTCGATC